>JBEKOU010000005.1:0-175157 GCA_049521435.1 Candidatus Dormibacteria bacterium
CGCCACTGGGCCCAGGGCGGCTCGACTGATCTCGCCAATCTTGTCACGATCTGCCGGGCCCACCACTGGAAGGTGCACGAGGGCGGCTGGCGCCTGATCCGCACCGACGAGCGGGTCGTGGCCCTGCCCCCGGTGGCCGATGACTACGGTCCGGACCGCGGCTGGGCTCGCCCCCGGGCACCCGACGCCCCCTCGGCGGGCTGACCCTCCCCTGTCGAGCGACGGCGAGGGGGTCACCCCAGGCCACCCGTGACTGACCTCTCGCCGCAGAGGCCACGCCCTGTTCGATTCTTCCAGTGAGGTGAGGCGGGCCCACCCCACGGTCGCGTAATCACACCAGAGGGGATGCGCCGGAAGATCGTCACGCCAGAGTTGGGGGTGCTGTCATCCGTGGGTGCCTGGGCACCAGACCCCGCGTAACATGACTGTGGTAGTGCAGTCGCACGTGCGAGGGCGAACCTACCATGGCGGTGTGAGCACGGCATGCCCGACAGGGCTCGTTCTCGGATGGCTGTGCGTTCCCGGGGAACCGCAGGGAATGGGACGGGCGACCAGCTTCGGCCGGAAAGGGCTCCCGTGGTGCGGTCTTCTGTCCGCGGTCGCAGCCGTGCTCATCGCTGGCTGCGGCTCAACTCTCGTGACGTCGACCTCGCTGCCCAACGGGGACAACCTCAACCTCCAAGTGAGCTTCGATGACGGTACCGTCCAGCTCGTGGCCGAAGGGTACGGGACTGTCCCAACCGGCACGGCGGGTACCCTGGAGGTCAGCGGTCCTGACAGCTGGACATGCGCGGGTGTGTTCACGGCCCAGACAGCCGGCGACGATTCAGGCGCGCAGGAGACGGGGTTTACCGTCGGCGGCTACCCTGAACAGGGGTTCTACGGTCCGGCAGGAACCTACACGTTCGTGCTTACGCTGACATCGCCCAAGGCTTCGGTCGAGGCATCCATCGATTCAGACGCTGGGCCGCAGCCTCCTTCGACTTATCCGCAGACCGGCTGCGTCCAGACCTAAATCGGTCCGTCATGCGAATAGCGAAGAATTATGGGTGGAAGTTGACGCCATGAGAATCAAGCTTGATCGCGTTGCCGACTCCGCGTTCATACTCCTTGGTGATGAGATCCCCCCAGGGGGGGCTCCCCGGTCAGTGATGTGTGACCTCGATGTGGAGCAGGGCGCCGTCATCCTTCTGCTATCTCCCGAGGACCGCTTGGTCGGCTTGGAGATCCTGGGTGCCTCGCGGGTGTTACCGTCCGAGGTCCTCGCCCAGACCGCTTGAGCCCGCTTCACGACCCCACCATCGGGTTTTGGTACTGACGGCTGTGGTGTCATAATACGACCCCGATCATCGTCGGGGCCGACGGGACGACCCTGCAGCTGCCCGAGGTCCGTCCCCTGGATTGGTAGGCTCGCGGGCCTGGCTCATCCATTTCAGCGGAACCGCGGAGTGGTCCGAGGCGGCCTTCAGGAGATCACGGTCACGGGATCGGTCGTGATGTCCGTATTGTAGTTCTGCATCGCGGTCCAGAGCGCGGCCAGTGAGATGGTCTCCACCTGAGGCCCGTTGTATCCGGCGATCGAGCCTGCGCTCTCCACGTAGGTGACGGTGTCGCCAGCGGGCGTGCCGGCCGCGAGGTCGTACCCGAAGACCGCGATCATGTGCTGCGCTTGATACCCGCCCCATCCTGGAAGGGTGGCGGTCATGACATGCACGAGGACCGGGCTCCCGTGACCCGCGGCGGTGAAGCGTCCGTTCCCCGAGAGATCCGTCTCCAGCTGGGATTCGAATGCTGGCAGTGACGAGACGTGGGTTCCGGTGTACGCGTACGCCGCCGTTCCCGTGATCTGCTCCAGGTATGCGTTGATCGCCAGTACCGCGTTGGCTCCGATGGTCCCAGTGGACTCGACGACGTGCGCCGCCACGCCGATGGCATCGATCGAGGGAGGAACGGTGGTCCAGGTCGAGAGAAGGACCGCGATCGCACCTTCGGCGCAGTAGTTCCGGTGTGCGTAGTTGTTCGGTTCCAGCTCGATCTGGACGGAGAGCTTGACGGTCGTGCTCGCCGTCGGCGTCGGCGCCGGCGTGGACCTCGGGGTTGTCACCGTCGCCGCGTTCGACGTCGCCGACGGCGCATCCGGGGATGTGCCGAGGAGTGAGCCCTGGCCGCAGGACGCCAGGAGCAGGAGGAGAAACGGGAGCAGGATGTGAATCCGGTTGCGGGGCTGCCGGCTCGCCGAGGGCACCCCTGTGCGGCCGCAGAGGGGCTCGCGCCGCCGCGGCCTCGGGTGGCATGGGCACTGGTCCAAGCATCGCATGTTCCCCTCATCGACACCCCGAGGGTCGTCCCGAATACGAAGGCCCGTGCTCGGATCCGGTGGCCATCGATGCGTGGGGAGGCGGACCAGCTGGGATAAGAGCTGCGCTGTCGGCCGGACGAGGATCTCGTTGAGCGTCACTCGGCTAGGCGGCAAAGTGACCCGCCACCCGGCAAATTCATGCGACGGGTTAATGGGATGTGCCGTCACACGTTGTCGCGACGATTCGAGGCGTGCTTGGAGTCCCTCCGTCCGGCAACCCATGGTCCGCGGCCAGCGGTCCGCCTGACCCTCGGAACCGGCCACCAGGACCGCCGGAGCCGGCCCTCGGCTCCTGGTGGCCGCCCCCTCCTCCCGGCCCGCAGCCCGACTGGGAGGCGCCGCCGAGGTGGGCCCCGCAAGCCGGAGTCGCCGGACCTCGGCCTGATAGGCCGCCCCGGTACAGGTCAGCCCTCTCCTTCATCTCAGTCCTCGCCGTCCTGCTCTGCGCCCTCCTCTGTGGCGTCGCCGGCGCCCTCGTGGTCTCCCGCGGCGGGTTGGGCGCGACCGCGCCGAGCATGCCCCCGATGCCCTCCATCCCGGGCCTCGTCGACACCTCGGGCGTCCAGACCGCCGCCCGCGCGGTGGCCCAGGTGGCATCGACGGGCGTCTGTGGAAACGGGGGGGGGACCGCCTGGCCGGCGGGAGACGGCCTCTACGTGACCGCCGCCCATTCGGTGGCGGGGGCGACGCAGGTCACCGTGAGCCCCCAGGGCGAGCGGCCGGTGAGCGCCACCGTGGTCGTCTTCGACCCCGTGAACGACATCGCCGTCCTCTCGGCGCCCGGCAGCACCTCCCCAGCCCTGCCGCTGGCGGCGGCGCCCGCCCCGGCCGGCGAGCAGGTGGCGGTGGTCGGCTTCGGCGGCGGGCAGCTCGGCGTGCAGATGGCAACGGTCATCAACGACGGGCCCTATTGGTGGACGGGTGACTTCCCCGGCGAAGCCTCCCACATCACCGACTTCGTGTACGCCACCCAGGGGGCAGAGGGCGGTGACTCCGGCGGCCCCGTGGTCGACACCTCCGGAGACGTGATTGGGATCGTCACCGGGGGCACCACGGAGACCTGGGCGTCGGGCGTCTCGAACGTGAGCCTAGACATTGAGCAGGCCGGCCCCTCCCGCTCCCCCGCCAGCACCGGCCACGGCTGCCCTCCGGGGACTTTCGACATCCTGGGACAGGGATAGGAAACGGAGGGAGGGACGGGAGACGGCCGGAGAGAAGCCCCACGGCCATGCTCACCCTTTCGCCCGCCGCCACCCTGGCGCCCGCCGATGGGCTGACTACGACGGCAGGGTGAGCCGCCTGTCCTCGGCGTCGTGGTCGGGGACGTACCCGATGGTCTGATAGATCGAGTTGGATGTCGGGTTGGCGAGGTCGGTGTAGAGGGCCACGTGCTCCGCCTCCGCCCGGAGCGCGCCGAGGGTGGCCGAGGCGGTCACAGCCGTGCCGTAGCCGTGGCGGCGGTGCTCGGGTGGCGTGTAGACCGGTCCGACACGGGCGACGCCCGCGGCCGGCGCGCTGTGACCAGCCACCGACACCGGCCTGCCCCTGTCCCACCACAGCCAGAGCTGCCCCGCCGCCAGTCCCCGCTCCACGATGGCGTCGGTAGCTTCCGCCGGTTGGTCCGGATGCGTCTCGGCGTGGAAGCGCTCGAACCACTCGATCAGCAGGTGGCGTTCATCCGGCCCCCCTTGGCGGGCGAGCCCGGAGACCGCAACCGGATGGGTCAACTCCTGGAGACGGTACATCCGCATTCTCATCAGCGACGCCGACGGCGAGCCCGTCCGCTCTGCCCAGACGCCGGCGAACTCGGCGACGGTGTTCGTCTCACCAATGACCCCGGACAGGGGGCGATCCGCTGCGGCCAGCGCGGTGGCTATCCGGGAAGCCACTCCCGCCGGCAGCCGGGGAAGGAAGAGGTGATACGGCGGCGTGTGCATTGCAGCTCCTACCACCTGGTCGCGCTCCACCGCCACGATCCAGATGTCTTCCTCTCCCTGCGGTCGAACGCCACGTAGGACCCCCTCGAGCTGCACACCCATGACATTCGTGCTGAAAGGATCGGCGTCGAGCCACCGCCGGGACAGTCGGGCAAAGAGGCGGGGATCTCGCAGCACTCGCACGTCGACTGCGTCAGGCATCGACCCGACTATCGCTGATCCCGCAATCCAGCCGCCCGTCGGGCGCCCCCGCCTCCGGCCACAGTCCTGCGGCTCGAGACTGGACGAGCTGCTCCCGGGCGAGTAACGTACACATGTTCGTCTCCGGCCGCCGCCCGCTCGCAGCCGGGTCGGTGGCCGGACGACCGGTTCTGGGTACGCTAGGTAGCAAGTGCCACACGACACCATCGACATCCGAGGGGCGAGAGAGCACAACCTCAAGAACATCGATCTCAGCCTGCCCCGCGACAGCCTGATCGTTCTGACGGGTCTCTCCGGGAGCGGCAAGTCGTCGCTCGCCTTCGACACCATCTACGCCGAGGGACAGCGACGCTACGTCGAGTCGCTGTCCGCCTACGCGCGCCAGTTCCTCGGCCAGATGGAGAAGCCGGACGTCGACCACATCGACGGCCTCTCCCCGGCCATCTCCATCGACCAGAAGGGGACCAGCAAGAACCCCCGCTCCACCGTCGGCACGGTCACCGAGATCTACGACTACCTCCGGCTTGTGTATGCCCGGATCGGCCACCCCCACTGCCCTCAGTGTGGTCGGGAGATCAGCAAGCAGACCATCGAGCAGATCACCGACCAGGTCCTGGCGCTCCCCGAGGGCACTCGCCTGATGGTGGCCGCGCCCATGGTCCAGGGACGAAAGGGTGAGCACCGCGAGGTCTTTGCCGAGGCGCGCCGCAAGGGTTATGCCCGGGCGCGAGTGGACGGCGAGGTCCGCGACCTCGGCGACCCGATCGTCCTCGACAAGAAGTTCAAGCACGACATCGAGATCGTGGTCGACCGCGTGGTGATCGGCCCCGAGCTGCGCAGCCGGCTCAGCGACTCGCTGGAGCAGACGGCCAAGCTGAGCGACGGTCTGATCCTCCTGATCCCGGCCGACCAGCCCGGGAGTGGGGGAGAGGAGGGGGCGGGAGGTGGTGCCGCTGGGGCAGCGGCTCCCAGCTCGGGGAGCGCCGCCTCAGCCTGGATGGCGAACGCCTCGGGAGCGGTCACGGCAGAGACCGGGGTCGATGCGCCCAGCGGGTCCGCGGCCGGAGGTGACGACGGCCCGGAAGCCCCCGAGGGCAGCGCGCCCCGCGCCGTGGCCGTGGGCGAGATGCTCTTCTCCCAGGACTACGCCTGCGTCTACTGCGGCATCTCCATGGAGGAGCCCGCTCCCCGCAACTTCTCCTTCAACAACCCGCACGGCGCCTGCCCGACCTGCACCGGGCTGGGCCTGCGCATGGAGGTCGACCGCGACGCGGTGGTGCGCGACCCCTCGCTCTCGATCGACGACGGCGCGCTCTCCGGCTGGACCAAGGGCCCGTCCCAGATGTGGCTCCTGGACGTCCTCCATAACGTCTGCCGCCACTACAAGATCCCCACCGACGTTCCCTTCCGCGACCTCTCCGCCCGCGAGCAGCGGGTGATCCTCTACGGGCTTCCCAAGGACGAGACGGTCCGCATCCGCTACGTCTCCCACACCGGCCGATCGCACACCTACGAGGCGGCCTACGAGGGCGTGATCCCCAACCTCGAGCGCCGCTACCGCGAGACCGAGTCGGAGTGGGTCAAGCAGGAGATCGAGCGGCTGATGATGCAGAAGCCGTGCCCGGCGTGCGGCGGCAAGCGGCTCAAGCCGGAGTTTCTCGCCGTCACCGTGGACGGGATGAGCATCATGGACTTCACCGCCCTCACGGTGGTGCTGGCGCTCGGCCGCACCGAGAACCTGCGTCTCACCGAACGCGAGATGCAGATCGCGGGCCGCGCCTTCAAGGAGATCCGCGAGCGCCTCGGTTTCCTCCGTGACGTCGGGCTCGATTACCTGAGCCTCGACCGGGCGTCGGCGTCGCTCTCCGGCGGCGAGAGTCAGCGCATCAGGCTGGCGACCCAGATCGGAAGCAAGCTGATGGGCGTCCTCTACATCCTCGATGAGCCGTCCATCGGTCTCCATCAGCGGGACAATCACAAGCTGCTCGCCACCCTCACGACCCTGCGCGACCTGGGCAACACCCTGATCGTCGTCGAGCACGACGAGGAGACCATCCGCAGCGCTGACTTCATCGTCGACATTGGTCCTGGAGCCGGCGAGCGCGGTGGGGAGGTGATCGTCGCGGGCACCCTTGCCGACGTGCTCGCCTCGGAGCGCAGCGTCACCGGGCAGTACCTCCGCGGCGAGCTGCAGATCCCGATCCCGCCGCTGCGCCGCTCCACCGACGGCCGAGCCCTCACGGTGAGCGGTGCCACCGAGAACAACCTCAAGTCGGTGACCGTAGCGTTCCCCCTCGGGCTCTTCATCTGCGTCACCGGGGTGAGCGGCAGCGGCAAGTCGACGCTCGTCAACGACATCCTCTACCGCCGTCTGGCCCAGGCCCTCTACCGGGCCAAGGAGCGCCCCGGCAAGCACGAGAAGGTCGAGGGCATCCAGCACATCGACAAGGTCATCGACGTCGACCAGTCGCCCATCGGCCGGACCCCGCGCAGCAACCCGGCCACCTACGTGGGCGTCTTCACCGACATCCGCGATCTCTTCGCCAAGTTGCCCGAGGCCAAGATCCGCGGCTACAAGCCGGGCCGCTTCTCCTTCAACGTTTCCGGGGGGCGCTGTGAGGCCTGCTCCGGGGACGGGATGATCAAGATCGAGATGCACTTCCTGCCCGACATCTACGTCGCCTGCGACGTCTGCAAGGGCCGCCGCTACACCCGCGAGGCACTGGAGGTGAAGTTTCGCGACCAGTCGATCGCCGACGTGCTGGAGATGACCGTCGACGACGCCGCCGCGCTCTTTGCCAACCAGCCCCGCATCGTCCGCCGCCTCCGCACCCTCCAGGACGTCGGGCTCGGCTACATCCGGCTGGGCCAGCCCGCCACCCAGCTCTCCGGAGGCGAGGCGCAGCGGGTCAAGCTCTCCACCGAGCTCTCGCGGCGCGACACCGGGCGCACCCTCTACATCCTCGACGAGCCCACCACCGGGCTGCACTTCGCGGACGTGGAGAAGCTCCTCACCGTGCTCCACCGGTTGGTGGACGCGGGCAACACCGTCATCGTCATCGAGCACAACCTGGACGTCGTGAAGACCGCCGACTGGATCATCGACCTGGGCCCGGACGGCGGGGATGCAGGGGGCGAGGTGGTGGCGGCCGGCACCCCGGAGATGATCGCCGGCGAGCCGCGCAGCGCCACGGGGATCTACCTCCGGCCGATCATCGGCGCCGCCGCCGGCAACGGCAGCAGGCCGCGCCGGCCCGAGCGTCCGGCTGCGGTGGTTGCCGCCCCACCCGCCGCCACCCTTCCCGGCTCCCGGGCTCGTCCTCGGCGGGCGGGGGCGGCTTTCCGCTGATCCCGAGCCCGGAGGCGCGGACCGGCCGGAGGTGCCCGGAGGTGTCCGCGGAGCCGGGGGCCGGCCCTTAGCCCTGCGGGACTCCCTGTTTTGGTCGAATTGCGCTATTTTGGATGCATGATCGAGTTGCAGGGTGGCGAGGACCGTCGACAGCGGCTCCGTCGCCTTGACGACTGCCTGACCCTCCTGGAGCAGGCCCACGAGATGGAGATCACGGTCGTCACCGAGCGGATGGCCGACGCCCTCGCCGACCGGGTGCCGACGGTCCACGCCGGCATGCTGGTCGCCGACGCCATCGAGGAGGTCCTGCGCGAGCAGGAGCCCTACATGGTCCAGGTCCGCCCCGAGGTATCGCGGCGGATCCGACGTCGTCGCGACCCCTTCGACGTCCGTCTCCTGCTCCAGCGACGCTAGCCGCCGGCGGTAGGCGCCACCTCAGGCCCGGGTCGACCGGGGAGGGGATGTTCTGGCGCGACCGCCGGGGTCACAACGAGTACCATCGGCCGATCGGTGAGCACCTTCAACTTCGACCCTGAGTTGCTGTTCCGGCGGCGCCGGCCCCGGGTGGTCCGGAGCCCCCGCTACACCCGGTTCCGGAAGATCGCGCTGATCGTCCTCGCCGTGATCGTCGTCCTGGTGATCGTGGCCCTGGCGCTGGCACAGCTCCGGGTCAACTTCCTCTATCTCTCCAGCCTCGGCCATTCCAACGTCTTCTGGACCCCGCTGATCGCCCAGGTCGTCCTCTTCCTGATCGGGCTCATCATCACCGGCGGCCTGGTCGGAGCCAGCGTGCCGTTCTGGGCGCGCGCCATCCGGGGCATCGACGCCCTCTCCGGCCGGGTCACCTTCTGGACCGGCATCGCCATCGCCATCCTCGCCGGCATCGGCGGGGGCGCGCACCTCGCCGGCTCCTGGCAGGACGTCCTCCTCTTCCTCCACGGCCACGCCTTCGGCGCCACCGACCCCGTCTTCCACATGGACTACGGCTTCTTCGTCTTCACCCTCCCCGTGATCGACGCCTTCGCGGCGATGCTCTGGGGGGGCGTGGTCGTCGGCTTCCTCGGTGCGCTCGCGGTGGTGGGCGTCGCCCTGATGGTGATCCATGCCCCCAACGAGCTGGACGTCCAGCTCCACCCGGCCAAGGGGATGAGCGCCGACGACGCGCTCAGGATCGGCACGCGGCACGCCGGGGTGGCGCTGATCGGCATCTTCATCATGGCCGCGCTGGGAGCGCATTTCGGCGTCTACCACCTGGCGACCGAGTCCAACTCCCAGTACTCCTTCGTCGGTCCCAACGCCACCGACCTGAACGTGCTCATCCCCGTGCTCAGCGCCCTCCAGTGGATCGCGCTCATCTTCGCGGTCGCGACCGGCGCGCTTCTGCTGAGGACGAGCCGGCGCCGCCCGACCTGGGGGACGGTCGCATGGATGGGCGGCGTGCTCGGGGGCTGGCTGGTGCTGGCGGGCGCGCTCACCTCCATCCCCGAGGCGGTCTACACAGCCACGGCTGTCAACCCCAACGCCGAGCAGGCCCAGGCCAAGTCGATCGACAACTACCTGACCTCGAGCCGCTACGCCTGGGGCCTGGAGGCCACCGCAACCCAGGCAACCGCCACCACCCCGTCCAGTTCCCCATCCGTCGTCGACAAGCCTTTCAACACCGTCGAGAGCCCAATACTCACCACTGATCTCGGCGCCGATCCGACGACACTCGAGAACATCCGGGTCCAGGACCCCACCCAGCTCCCGGCGGTCCTCAACCAGCTCGACCGCACCCGGAGCTACCAGACCTTCGACAACAACGTCACCATCGACCGCTACCCCAACGCCAGCGGTCAGGAGACCGAGGTGATGATCGGGGTTCGCGAGATCGCCGAGGGCGACATCCCCAACTCCAACTTCGTCAACGACACCTTCGTCTACACCCACGGCTATGGCATCACCGCGGTCTCGGTGAACCAGGTCGGAGACGAGGGCGAGCCGAACATCCTGGACGGCAAGGAGCCGCTCCAGCAGGTCGACACGACCGCCCCGCCGGCACTGAGCTTCGGCGCCACCGGTTCCGGCAACACCGCCGGCAACCCGGAGATCTACTGCGGCGAGCAGACCACCCAGCCGGTGGTGGTCAACACCAACCAGCTGGAGTTCAACTACCCCTCCACCCCGGATGCCTACATCCACGCCGGGGCCGGCATGGCCGGCTTCACCATCAACAACCCGATCGACAAGCTGGCCACCTCGATCGCCGAGTTCGGGGGTCTCAACCTCTTCCTGAGCAACATCCCCAACAGCCAGAGCGAGGTCCTGATGAACCGGACCGTCGACCAGCGGATCCAGAGCATCGCTCCCTTCCTGACCGTCGACTCGGACCCCTACATCGTGGCTGACCCGCAGACCGACGACCTGATGTGGATCGCCGACGCGTACGTCGAGACCGGCAACTTCCCCGAGTCCGACAACGTCAGCGGGATCTCCTACCAGCGCAACGCCGTGAAGGCCGTGGTCGACGCCCGCACCTGCGCGGTCACCCTCTACGCGGTCGACATGAACGAGCCGCTGACCGCCGCCTGGAACGGCATCTACCCCGGGCTTCTCCACCCGATCAGCCAGATGCCCTCCGTCCTGGTCCAGCACCTGCGCTACCCGGAGGACCTCTTCAGCAACCAGGTCAAGGTCTACGCCCAGGTGCACGTGGACGAGGAGGGCTGCGGGGTGCCCGGGGGCGTGTGCCTTCCCGTCTCCAACCCCCAGGTGGCCTCCGACTTCTTCTCCAAGAACGACTTCTACAGCCCCTCCCAGGGGCTGCAGCCGGATGGCACCGTGGTCACCACCACACCCCAGTACGTCGAGCTGACCCTGCCGGGCAGCTCGGCCCCGGAGTTCGTCCTGATGCAGACGTTCAGCCCCTACCAGAGTGGGAGTGGCGGGCAGGCCACCAACATGACCGCATGGCTGGCGGCGGAGTCTGACTACACGACGACGGACCATCCGCCTCTGGTGGCCGTCCCCCTGGGGAACAACACCAACGTGCGCGGCCCCTACCAGTTCGACAACAACTCCAACACCGATCCCACCATCAGCGAGGAGCGCACCCTGGTCGGGCAGTCGGGCTCCCAGGTGTACCTGGGCAACGTCATCGTGCTGCCCTTCAACGACGACTCCTTCCTCTTCGTCCGCCCCTTCTACGTGCTGCCCAACCAGGCCAGCGGGGTGAGCTTCCCCCAGCTCCGCTTCGTGATCGTGGGCACGCAGAACAGCGTTGCCATGGGGACGAGTCTGTCCGCTGCCATCGCCACCCTCTACAACGTCACCACGTTACCCGTGGGCCTGGCTCCTCCCACGACGACCGCGCCGGCCTCACCCGAGGCAACGCCGGTGGCGTCGCCGGGCGCCTCGCCGACCCCGACGGCGAGCCCGTCGGCGTCCTCGCCGTCCGGCGCCTACACCTCCCAGGAGCTCCTCCTCATCACGGACCTGGTCACCCAGGAGGCCAACCTCAAGGCCGACTACGCGAGCGGCAACCTGAGCGCGGCGGGCCAGGCGCAGGCGGCGATCAACGCCGACATCACCCAGCTGGACCAGCTGCTCACCTCGGGTGGGGTGCCCCTCCCGACGCCGACCGCCACCCCGGCCGGCGCCACCCCGACCCCCTCGCCGTAGGCGCAGCCAGCCAGGATCGCTCCCGGCAGGGCCGAGCATAGGGGGCGCCCCGAGGCGCGGACCCGGCGCGCCGGCCGCATCCCCGCCGAGTGGGGCGGCGAATGGCCGCCCTCGTGTGGCGTACCCTGCGGGGTCGATGGAAGAGATCGCGCCGGAGTCCCCGCCCGCCCAGCCGCTGATCCGTCCCGGCCCTCGGGTGCGGCTGCTCGCGGCCGTGATTCTCGCCGCCCTCGTCGGGGCACTGGGCGGGGGTGCCGCCGCCTGGTCGATCTACCAGCACTACGGCCCGGTCCAGCGCATCGTGTACCAGCAGATCAGCGGATCGCCGGGCACCCAGACCCAGACCATCGGTGAGCTCGCCCAGGCGAACGCGGCGTCGGTGGTCACCATTGCCACCCAGCCGGTGACCGCCGCCGAGCTGGCGGACGGGAGTGCCAGCCTGGTCGACGGCGTCGTGGTCAGCTCGGATGGATTGATCCTCACCAGCGCTCACGCCCTCAATGGCGGCACCCAGTTCCGAGTGGGTCTCGCCGACGGCCAGGGCTACGATGCCGTGATCGCGAAAAGGGGAGTCGATGCCACCCACGGCCTGGCCGTGCTGCGCATCACCGGCGTCAGCAATCTCGACGAGCTCCCGCTTGCCGCCTCCGCCCCGGCGGTCGGCGACCAGGCCGTCGTTCTCAGCCGCCCGGCCTCCGGGGGACTGAACGTGGAAGCGGGCGACGTGAGCGCGGTGGGGGTGACCGTGACCACCGCCACCGCCACCGTCAACGGACCGACGACCCTGCAGGGGGCGATCAGCATCGATGCCATCAGCGAACCCGAGGCCGACGGGGCGCCGGTGCTCAACGCCGCGGGCGACCTGATCGGCATCGTCGACACGATCACCCAGGCTCCATCTCCACCCGGGATCACCGCCCTCTCCCTGAGCGCGGCCGTCACCCTGATCGCGAGCGTCTCGGAGGTCGCGGGGCAGGCCCGGGGGACGTTCGGGGTCGTCTCCAGCTACCTCGACCCGGCCCGCGCCGCCGCGGCCGGCCTCACCCCCGGCGCCCTGATCACCTCCGTCGATGCCGTCTGCCCTGCAGACACCGCCTGCCTGCAGGTGGGCGACATCGTCACCTCGGTCAACGGGATCGCCATGGACGCCACCCATCCCTTCGATCCCGCCTCCCTCGGTCTGAGCCCTGGAGACACCGCCGAGGTCACGGTGATCAGGGGGACGGCCACCCAGACCATCGCGGTCCTGGTGGGGCCGGCTCCCACGCCCGCACCCGGACCGTCCTGAGCTCGGCCGCGCTCGGCCGGCCGGCGGGCTCTCCCCTGGCCGGGCACGGCCGCTCTGACCGCGATCCCCGCTAAGATCGCTCGGACCGTGGAGATCACCTATCTCGGCCTTTCCTGCCTCCGCCTGCGCGGTCGCGATGTCGTGGTGCTCGTCGACCCACCCACGACGACGCTGCCGGGCCTCGGCCGTTCGCAACCGGACATCATCGTGCGCACCGACGGGGAGACCGTCCCCGAGCGGCTGCGTCCCCGGGAGGGCCAAGCGCAGGAGGTGGCCGGGCCCGGGGAGTTCGAGGTCCGAGGCGTGACCATCCGGGGGCTGCCGTCCGGCGAGACGACGATCATGCGCATCGAGGTCGACGAGGTGTGCGTCGCTGCGCTGGGCAGGCTGGACCGCCAGCTCACCGAGGACGAGGTGGATCAGCTGGGCCGGGTGGATGTGCTCGCCGTGCCCGTCGGCGGCGTGGATGCACTCGGCGCGGTGGCTGCCACCAAGGTCGTCAATGCCATCGCACCGTCGATCGTCGTGCCGGTCCGCTACCGCAGCAGCGGTGTGGAGGGCAGCGGCGACTACGAGCCCCTCGACAGGTTTGCCAAGGAGATGGGGCTCACCGAGGAGACCCTGCCGACCCAACCCAAGCTCAGCCTCACCGGGGCGATGGGAGCGGCGGAGGAGACCCGGGTTGTGATCCTCGAACCGCGGGGTGCCGGCTGAACGGGCAACGGGCGGCCTGACCCGACCGGTCCGGATGCGGAGGAGGCGCTTCCACTCCCCGACAGTGTGTCGCGCGCATAGGTACCTGGTAACATCGGCAAAACCACGGCACCGGGAGGTCCTCCACGATGGCCAAGTTCGTGTTCGTGACCGGCGGTGTCGTCTCCTCCCTCGGCAAGGGCATCACCGCCGCCTCCATCGGCACGATCCTCAAGGCTCGGGGGCTTCATGTCGGGATGCAGAAGCTCGACCCGTATCTGAACGTCGATCCGGGCACCATGTCGCCGTATCAGCACGGCGAGGTCTTCGTCACCGACGATGGGGCTGAGACCGACCTCGACCTCGGCCATTACGAGCGCTTCGTCGACGTCGCGCTCTCCCAGGCGAGCAATGTCACGACCGGTCGCATCTACGCGAGTGTGATCGCCAAAGAAAGGCGAGGTGACTATCTCGGGGGCACGGTCCAGGTCATCCCCCACATCACCAACGAGATCAAGCAGCGCGTGCTTCGAGTCGCGGAAAACGAGTTGCCTGAACCCGATGTCGTGATCGTCGAGGTCGGTGGGACGGTTGGCGACATCGAGTCGCTGCCATTCCTGGAAGCGATCCGCCAATTGAAGAACGACGTCGGCCGCAGCAACGTCTGCTACGTCCACCTGACCCTCGTCCCCTACATCGCGGCCAGCGAGGAGTTCAAGAGCAAGCCGACACAGCATTCGGTGAACGAGCTCCGCTCCATCGGCATCCAGCCGGATGTCATCGTTACGCGCAGCGAGCATCCGATCGGTGACGGTCAGAAGGAGAAGATCGCGCTGTTCGGCGACGTTCCCCTGCGAGCTGTCATCAACGTGCCGGACGCGCGCTCCATCTACGAGGTGCCGCTGATGCTCGAGGCGGCCGGGCTCGGCGACTACATCGTCGAGCTTCTGGGCATCTCCGCCGGGCCGCCGGACCTCGACGACTGGCGCCGGATGGTGGCCCGCATCGCGGCCCCGAAGCCGGCGGTGCGCGTCGCCCTGGTCGGCAAATACGTGGCCATGCCTGACGCCTACCTCAGCGTCGGCGAGGCGCTCCGCCACGCTGCGGTGCACTGCGGTGTCGACCTGCACCTGGAGTGGGTCAACGCCGAGGAGATGACCGCGGAGAGGCTGGAGGGCGTGGAGGGGGTGGTGGTGCCCGGCGGCTTCGGCCACCGCGGGATCGAGGGCAAGGTGCTCGCATCCCGGTTCGCACGTCACCACCAGGTCCCCTATCTCGGCCTCTGTCTGGGCATGCAGTGCGCCACCATCGACATCGCGCGTGAGGCTTTGGGCACCGAGGACGCCAACTCCACCGAGTTCAACGCCTTCACCGCCAACCCCGTCATCGACCTGCTCCCCGAGCAGCGTGACATCGAGAACAAGGGCGGCACCATGCGCCTGGGCGTCTACCCCTGCAAGCTGCAGCCGGGGAGCCGCGTCGCAGCCGCCTACGGCGAGTCGGTCGTGTACGAGCGTCACCGCCATCGCTTCGAGTTCAACAATCAATACCGGGAGCGCCTGGCTGAATTTGGCGTCGTCTACAGCGGGACCTCGCCGAACGGCCGCCTGGTCGAGGTTATTGAGCTGCGCGACCACCCCTTCTTCGTCGGATCGCAGTTCCACCCCGAGTTCCGCTCCCGGCCGGGCCGGCCCCATCCGCTCTTCCGCGAGTTCATGGTCGCGGTCTGCCACCGAGCCGGCGTCGACACCGAGATCACGCGCGCGGAGTCCGGCCGGGAGGGCGCCGCTCCGTCTCCGGCCGCCGACGAGGTCCCGGGATCGGTCCGGGGCATCCTCTCGCCGCGTATCGACCCGGCCATGGAGGCCGCTGAACCCTGAGGGCTCGTGCCAGAGCAAGTGACACAGCTGCATCCACCCATCCTCGCCGATCCCAGCGTCAGCATCTCCGCTCCGCTGCTCGCGTACCTAGGGGTACGCTCCGCTGCGGTGCTCGACCCTTCCTTGGCCTCGGCGGTCTGGCCGGCGCATCTGCGCCCCTTGTTCTGGTGCGAGCCCTGACCGCAGCAGAGCATCGGGCGGCCACGGTTTCGCCGGCACGGTTGAGCCGCGAACGGCACCGCGGCCTCGAGCTCCTGCGCGCCACCGAGGCCGCCGCGCTGGCCGTCGGTCGCTGGCTCGGTCGCGGCGACAAGTCGAGCACGCGCGATGTCGGTGAGCGTGCGATGGAGGAGGCCCTCCTCGGCATGCCCTTCGACGGACACGTCATCATCGATGCCGGCGGCGTGGCCGACCCCCTGAGCCCGGGACGGCGCATCGGAGTGGGCCGCGACCAGGTGGACCTGGCGATCGACTCGGTCGACGGCGTCAGCCTCGTCGCCAAGGGGCTCTCGCAGGCGATCTCGATCGCCGCGGCCGCCGAGCCGGGCGGGATCGTCAAGCCGCCGCCCTGCGCCTACATGCACAAGCTGGCGGTCGGGCCGCGGGCGCGGGGCGCCATCGACATCGCCGACAGTCCCGAGAACAACCTGCGCCGGATCGCCTTCGCGATGGACGTGCAGGTTCAGGACTTGACCGTGATGCTTCTCGACCGCCCCCGTCACCAGGGCATCATCGAGCGGGTGCGCAGCTTGGGGAGCCGCCTCGTGCTGATCACCGACGGCGACATCGCCGCCGCCCTGATGACGGCCTGGCCGGGCAGCGGCATCGATGTTTTCATCGGGTCGGGGGGCACCGCGGAGGCGGTTCTCGCCGCCTGCGCCCTGCGCTGCCTCGGTGGCGAGATGCAGTGCCGGCCCTGGACGCGCAATCAGGAGGAGTCGGCGGCGCTCCGCGCCGCCGGGTTCGATCCGGAGGCGAAGCTGGGCATCGCCGACCTCGTTCCGGGCACGGACGTGGCCGTCGCCGTCACCGGGGTGACGGGCGGTGGCCTGGTGCGCGGCGTTCAGTATCACAACTGGTGGGCGGAGACCCACAGCCTGGTGATGCGGGCGCAGAGCGGCACGGTGCGCGACATCCGGACCAAGCATCACGTGGCTCTCGACCCCAAGGACGCCCACCGCCTGGTCTGACCGGCGGCGCCGAGGACGCCCAGCTCTGCGTCAGCTCCGCTGCTCAGTCGGTCACGCACGCCAGTGCGCTCCCTCCCTGCGCTGCTCGCTTCCTTGATCTGGACGCCCTCGGCGCCGCCGGACCTCCATCGAGGGCTCAGGCGCGGCGGCGCGCCACCAGCCACACGCTGAGCGGGAGCAGGGCGAGGATCGCCAGGGGCAGCACCCACCAGCTCGGGAACGTGGTCCTGCTGATCGCCACGGTCACGACCACCGCGGCGGCGAGCCCCAATGCCAGCCTCCAGTCGTCGCCGACGACGAGGTCGCACACGAACGCGGTCCCGGCGCGCAACCTCCGGTACATCAGAGCGCCTGCCCGCTGGGGGACGAGGCCGCGGTGCGGCGATTCCGGGCGCCCCCCTGCCGGCGCAGAGCGGCGGCGAGCAGAAGTCCGAGGAGCGCGATTCCGGGTAACAGGACGAGAAGCGCCGCGTCCGAGCCCGGCCAGCGCGTTCCCGCCCCCTCCGCCGCCCAGAAGGCGCCGAACCCGGTCAGCATGACCCCGACCAGGAACTTCAGGGCATTCTCGGGCACGCGGGCGAGCGGCGCTCGCACCGCGAAGCCGGCCGTACCCACCAGCACGATCGCGGCCCCGGCGGCGGCCGCGGCCAGGGGGATGGCGTGCTGGTTGCTCCCGAAGGTGAGCACGATGAATGCCACCTCCGTCCCCTCGAGGAGCACACCCTGGAAGGCGAGCGTGAATCCGTACCAGTCCGGCACCGTGCCCCTCGGGTGCGAGGCCGCCCGCTCCGCGGTCGCCAGCTTGGCCCGGAAGATCGCGTCCTCGTCATGCAGGGCGGTGATGCCGCCTGCGCGCAGCACCGCTTTGCGCAGCCACTGCACGCCGAACACCAGCAGGAACGTCCCGATGACGAGGCGCAGCGCATCCGTTGGGATCGCAGTGAGCGCCGGTCCGAGCGCGGCAACCCCGATGGCGAGGACGGCGACGGCCGCCAGGGCGCCGTACCACGCCGACCTCCAGCCGCGGGCGAGGCCGGCCGCCAGGACGATGGTGGTTGCCTCCACCGCCTCCACGGTGCAGGCGAGGAAGACCGCGACGAACAGCGCTCCCGCGCTCATCGGCTCTCCTTGCGTGACGTCACCGTCCATGATGGCGTGACCTCGCCGGTGAGTGGCGGACCTCCCCTCTGACCCGGAGTGCGTGGGGCGGCCCTCGCCGGCGCGGCCGTTCCACCCGCTGCCCCCATGTATGGTCGGTGCATGGCTGCCGATGTCCGTCATACCCCGGCCCTGGAAGACCTGCTGGCTCGTGTTCCAGAGCCTGACGCCCCCCTGCTCACCCGAGCCTACGCGATGGCCGCGAGCGCCCACCGCGGGCAGCCCCGGCGCCAGGGGACCCCGTACATCGATCACGTGGTGGAGGTGGCGTTGATCCTCCTCGAGCAGCTGGGGGTCACGGATCCGGCGATCCTTGCGGCGGGGCTGCTCCACGACGCGGTCGAGGACTCCGAGCTCACCGTCGACGGCCTGGCGGACTTCCCGGAGCGGACCCGTCGGCTCGTCGCCCTCCTCACCGATCCCGCATCCGCGATGACCGGCGCGATGAGGCGCGCCCACTACCGCGAGATCTGGAAGGATCCCGACGCCACCTTGCTCAAGGCGGCGGATCGCCTCTCCAACATCCGCGACGTCGTGGCTCGTGGCGACCCGGAGTTCACCCGCCGCTACATCCGCAAGACCCAGCGCGACATCCTCGGCAAGGGATCGCCGCTCGCTTCCCACCCGGTCGCCGCACCGCTCCTCCGGACAGCGCTGGAGGATGCTGCTCGCGACAACCCCGGCTGAGCCGTGGGGTTTGACTCGGTCGATCCCCGCCTGCGAGCATGGTTCTCATGAAATTTGGTCGCCGCCAGTCCCCCGAGCCCGAACCCGTGCCCGTTCCACTGCCCAGCTACTCGCCACCCTCGGGCGGCGCCTCCCTCTTCGGCTACTCTCCGAACGCCCCTGCCGACGAGTCCGCGAGCGTCCCCCCGCCGGCGGCGGACGCCCCGCCCCCGGGCTTCGCCCCGGCCGCCATGCCTCCGGGGTTCCCGCCGGCAGCGGCGGCCGCCATGCCCCCGGGCTTCCCCCCGGCCGCCATGCCTCCGGGGTTCCCGCCCGCAGCGGCGGGCGCTCTGCCCCCGGGCTTCGCGCCGGCCGCGATGCCTCCGGGGTTCCCGCCCGCGGCGGCGGACGCCCTGCCCCCGGGCTTCCCCCCGGCGGGCCCGGGTGCCATGCCTCCCGGCTTCCCACCGGCGGGCGCGATGCCTCCGGGCTTCCCCCCTGGGTTCGGCGCTGGCATGCCGGGAGCTTTCCCTGGGTTCGGCGCTGGCATGCCGGGAGCTTTCCCCGGCATCGGCGGCGCTCCCCAGCTCGCCGCCCTGCAGAATCCCGCGGTTCTCGACGCCCTGGTCAGGTCCGGTAAGTTCCGGACCCGAGAGGAGGCGCAGGCCTGGGTCAGCCAGATGGTGGCGAGGGCCACTCAGAGTGCGGGCCAGCAGGCCGCCTTCGGCGGGATGCAGCCCGGCTGGGGGAGCGGACAGCAGGTGCCCCCGGGCCAGCAGACCTTCCAGGACATGATGGATCAGGCCAAGAAGAAGGGCCGCAAGGGTCGCGGCAACTGATCCTCGGCTGAGGATCCTCGTGCTGCCTCAGCTGGCCGCCTCTGGCAGGGGCCGGGCGGGTCAGGATCTGCAAGAGGGAGCACGCCCTCGGTATGTTGACTCTTGTGCGTTGCTATGTAATCATGTAATTTATGAGATTCGAACACAAACTCACCCATCCCCACCAGCATCTCGAGCCCACTCCCGCCCCCTCGCTCACCGACGAGGAACTCCAAGGCTGGTTTGCCGGCCGGCTTCCCGAAGGACTGTTCAGCGGGGCTCCGACGATCACCGCGGATCGTGACGAAATCCTCGTCGTCGGCGAGATCCCCGATGTCGAGCTGGCTCCGGAAACCGGGGACTCCGCCCGGACCACGGCGCGCTCCGCGCGCATCGAGCGCTTCCGGGGTGAAACCAAGCAGGCCCGCATCGCGGTCGCCCAGGACGGCGAGCGCCTCTTCGGCCGCACGATCTCCTGGGGCGCGCGCTGTGGGGACGTCACCCAGCATTTCACGACCCTGGGGGTTCCGGTGATGACCCGGCTGCGGCTCGCTGACCGCCGCGTTCTCGACACCTTGATCGACGCGGGCGTTGCTCGGAGCCGGAGCGAGGCGCTGGCCTGGTGCGTGCGCCTGGTCGCCCGCCACCAGGGCGAGTGGATCGACAGCCTCCGCGAGGCCCTGGTCCACGTCGAGAAGGTGCGCAGCGAAGGACCGGACGCCTGACATCGGCCTTCCAGCTCTGACTGCCCCACCTTGCCACTGCGGTGGCCTCCGGCCGCTCAGGGTAGGGGTGCCGGCTCCAGCCCGACCGGGGCGGGGGAGGGTCCGGGTGTGGCGGGCGCCGCGCCGCTGTGGAGGCGGATGAGCGCGGCGAGGGCGAGGAGCCCGCTCAGGCCCCGCGGCACCGCGACGTCACGGCTCTCCCAGTGGGTGGCGAACTTGGCCTTGAAATGGGAGAGCCCCCGATAGCTGTAGCCCCAGCAGCCGTGCTCGTACAGGTGGGCTCGGACGTCACGCGCCAGGCGGCCGTCCGGTGGGTCGCCGAGGGTCTCGCGGAAGGGCACTGAGCCCAACGACACCCGGGCCCGGCAGTCGACCCTGCTCCGCTCGATCGCGGTCACGATGCAGACGTCCACGGCACCGGCCGCGGCGTCGGGCCGGCGGCGGATGAGGTCGAGGGCCATCCCGCCGTCGCCCATCTCGATCCACGAGCAGAAGGCGTGGACGCGCCCGTTACCGTCGCGGGCCACGGTGTACCGGGTCGTGCTGTCGACGTCGCGCAGCCGCCCCAGGGAGAATCCCATCTCCCGGCCGCCCCGCACCCGGAGCCAGTCGCGTGACACCTGCTCCAGCTCGCTCCACAGTCCCCCGGGCGGCTGGGGGTCCCAGACGGTCACGACCTCCAGGCCCGCGCGCCGTGCCCTGGCGACCTCATGCCGGGCATCCGCTCGCGCCGGCGAGCCCAGGTCGAATCGGTCTAGCTCCACCACGGCTTCCTCGCCGAACTTGAGGAGGCGGAAGCCCGACGTTCGGTACGCGTCGCGGAGAGCGGCGTCCGTCTGAAAGAAACAGGGCACCCAGCGCCTCCTGGCGCACATCTCGAGGAACCCGGTCAGCGCGATCCGGCGGAGCCCCGGGGCGACCAGGGGATCACCCACCGCCACGGCGGCTCCCCAGCACTCCTGGAACCCGACGACCCCGCCACCGGTGTGGAGGACGCTCTTGGCTCGATCGCCGGCAAAGCAGGAGATGTGGGTCCGGCCGTGGAGGAGGCGGAGCCGCTCCATCTCACCCGGCGTCTTGGTCTCACCCAGCGAGCCGCGGGTGGCCAGGGCGAACCCGACCTCGAACCCGATCGCCGCCGCGAGAGCCACCAGGCCCAGCCAGTCAGCGAGCGGGCTGCGCGGAACCGTGAAGCTGAACGCGCCGGCGAAGACGGCGAAGGTCGCGGCTACCACCACCGGTCGCGAGTGCCGGACGCCACCGCCGAAGGCGGCCAGCAGCCCCAGGGCCATGACCACCGTTCCCAGCGTGCGCCCGAATACGTCGGGCCCCTGCCCCCGGACGGCGTTCTGGGCGAGCGCGGCGAGGAATCCCACCGCGGCCATCATAGGGCCCCCTCCGCGGCGAGGTTGCCGGCTGCAGCCACGGAGGGTGGGGTCTGCATCTGGCCGGTCGGCACCAACCAGGGCTCCGGGCCCCACAGCTGTCCGAGCCAGGTGAAGCTCTGGACCATCTCGGCTTGCCAGGCGACCCAGCCGTGCCCTCCGGTGACGGTCTGGAAGTTGACATCCGGCCAGCCCAGCTCGCTCAGGGTGGAGTCGAACTGCTGGGTGTCGGGTTTGAAGACGTAGTCCGTGCTCCCCGCACCCAGGTACATGGGCATCCGCTCCGCTGGCGGAACGTTGGAGGCGGTGTAGAGGGGGCTGTTGGCCCTCCATGCGGTGCCGAAGGTGGACGAACGGCCAACGAAGTAGCCGGAGTAGCTGCCCACCCAGCTGAACACGGTCGGATTCTGGAAGGCGATGTTCACGGCTCCGAATCCCCCGCTGCTCAGGCCGGCAATGCCGCGGAACGACGCCCCGAGGGTGCGGTACTGCGCGTCGATGCCGGGAACGACCTGCTGGACGATCCAGGACTCGATCTGTCCGGACGGGCTGTCCCCCCACTCGGTGTCGGTGCTCTGAGCCGTGTTGCCGTTGGGAAGGACTGCGATGACGGGAGCGATGGTGCCCTTCCCGATCATCTGATCGAGGATGGCCTCCAGCGAGCCGCCGTTGAGCCAGTCCGTCGGCCCCCCCGGCGTGCCGTGAAGCAGATAGAGGACGGGGAGGCTGAGCGCCGGGTCCGCGAAGTAGACGCCGGGGACGTACACGTCCAGCTGGCGGTTGGCGATGGTCAGGTACTGGATCCTCCCCGGGATCTCGCGCAGGAGGGGGATGTCGGGCGTGGGGGCGGGCCCCACGACGGACATACCGGCGGAGCTTTCCGGGGTGGGTGTGGCCACCAGGGCGGCCGCCGGTCCAGGGCCGGCGTCGATGGTGCGCAGCGCGCTGAGCGGGCCGTCCTGGAGGGCGGTCACCGCCGCGCCCGTCGCGAAGACGATGAGGGCGATGGCCACCGGGATCGCCGGCCAGAACCGGCGCCGCCGAAAGAAGGAAGGCAGGTGGGTGGCGTCCCGGGCGAGACCCACCCCAAGCGCGGCCCCCACGATCACGGCGATCACCGCCAGGAGGAGCATGCCGAGGGGCTGCAGTATCCAGCCAAGGAGGTTCGGCTGGTACTTGAGTCCCACGAGCGGGGGTTGGTTGGCGGCCCGTACCAGGAAGGGCACGATCTGGATGCCGACGAACCCGATCAGGCCACCCACCCGGGTCGGTGCCGGCCGCCGCGATGCGGCCCCGAGCACCGCGGTCGCGAGTATCACGAGCACGATGGCGGTGAGCAGGTAGGCGCGCTCGTCGTCCATGCCCTGGGCTTCGAAGTACTGCGCCAGTCCGTTGCCCAGGAGCCACTCGAGAAGGCCGCAGAGGGCGGCTGAGCCGGCGGCCACGATGATCCACAGATGGCGGCCTGCGAAGCGCAAGGGTGCGAGGAGGATGGTCGTCGGGAGCCGGCCATATGGCCGCGCGGCGGGCGGGGTGACTGCCGGAGCTGCCGTCGGTGCAACCGCCTCGGCGACCACGGGCGGGATGGTCGGGGCGGCGGGCGCTGTCACCTTCGGGGGGGCAGCCGCGGAGCTCCTCTCGGCGGCGCCCCCGACATGTTCCGCGGTGAGGTCACCCACGGGCCCGGCGGCGCTCTTGCGGGCAGCCGCTTTCCAGGCGTGCCTGCGGCTGGCGCGAGTGGCGCCGGCTGACGGATGACGGGTTCGCATTGACCGGCTGAGCCCCTATCCCTCTTGATCCAGCGACGCCCGGCGTGCGGCCGGCCCCTCCTAGGTGAACGTTGCGAGGAGAGCCGCCGTTACGTTACGCGAAGGGATGGCGCACGGTGCGGTGTTCGGTTAACGAGACGTTGTGAACTGTCGATCCTCCCGCGCCGGCGGTGTCGGGGTTCCACGAGGCACCGTCAGAGCCGGGTGACCCCACCGGCTTCCGGGGCCGGCAGGCGAGGACCGGATCCCGACGCCCGGCTGGAGCGAACCCGGACACAATGGGTGCGTGCGTCTCTGCGTTGCCCATCCCGACGGCTCCCTCGACGTGCGCGAGGGGCTCCGGCCCGCCGCCAGATCGGGCCACACCCTGGTGCCCCTGGAAGATTCCGACGTCATCCCGCTACCGGAGGGCGCCACCATCGCCCACCTCCCGGGACGGCGCGCCTTTGGGGTGGACCGCCAGGGGGAGCCCGTCGCTCTGGACGACCGGTGGGTGCCGGTCGCCGCGATCCTTCCCGTCGGGCATCTGAGGACCCTGCTGCCGGCGTCCCAGCCGGTCGCGGGCAGCCGCCGCCTCCCCCTCTTCGGCTACACCGCGGTCGCGGAGCGGGACGGCGACCTGGTGGTTGCCGCCATCCCGACCGATTCATTCGAGTGGTGGCAGCCAAGCCGTCACACCGCGGCGGGTCTCCCCGAGGCGGTCGACGCGGCTCGAAGCGCCCTCCCCGGCAACCGCCTGGTCGACCACCTGGCCCGCTGTGCCCTCGAGTACCGCTGCTACACCGCCCAGAACACCTTTCTCCGTCGCTATGAGGCCGCCCTCCCCGCCTCGCCGGCCTGCAACGCCGACTGCCTCGGCTGCATCTCCTTGCAGAGCGACGGCGCCGTGGCGTCGCCGCAGAAACGGATGGGTTTCGCGCCCACGCCGGGGGAGCTGGCCGGGCTCGCCGACCACTTCCTGGGGGGTGAGGAGGCGGCGATCGTCTCCTTTGGCCAGGGGTGCGAGGGCGAGGCGCTGACCCGGGGGAGAGCCCTGGTCGAGGCCACAGCGGCCATCCGCGAGCGTCACGCCACCGCGACCATCCACGTCAACACCAACGGGAGCCGGCCCAGGGTGCTGGAGCGGATGGTCACCGCCGGCTGCGACAGCGTCCGGATCAGCGCCATCTCCTTCACGGACCCGGTCTTCCGAGCCTACTACCGCCCCATCGGGTATGGGCTCCAGGAGGTGCTCGAGTGCGGCCGGATCGTGAAACGGGCGGGAGGCCAGGTCTGTCTCAATCTGCTCGCCTTCCCCGGGGTCACGGACTCCGCGCTGGAGCTGGAGGCGACCATCGCCGCCTGCAGGGAGATGGGGGTGGACCAGATCCAGTGGCGGAGCCTCAACGTCGACCACGACTGGCTCGTCGAGGAGCTGCCGGAGATGGAGCCGGGGATCGGGATGGCCGCCGCCCTGGAGACGGTCCGGCGGCGGCTCCCCGGGGTCGCCCACGGGAACTTCACCCGTCCGGTCGTGCATCCCGGCTGATCGGGCCGGAGCGAAGCACCACCCCATGCCCGCTTCGATTCACGGGTCCCGTGGTATCCTCGCTGCGTTCCCTCCCCCCAGAATACGAGCCTGTCCATGAAAGCCACTCTGCACCCCGCCTTCCACACCGACGCCGTCGTGACCTGCGTCTGCGGCAACACGTTCCTGACGGGCTCGACCCTCCCGGAGCTCAAGACCGAGGTCTGCTCGGTGTGCCACCCGTTCTTCACCGGGACGCAGCGGATCGTGGACACCGGCGGCCAGGTGGAGCGCTTCCGGCGCCGCGCCGCCGCTCGCACCACCGCCGCCCGGTAGGGGGCGAGGCGCCACACCGGCGCGGCTGACGGGCGGGCGGCTCCGCCTCCGATTGGAATGCCCGCTCCGATCGACGAGTACGATGGACGCCGTGAGAGCGCGTAGCCCGTCCGTCGGCGACATCCTCCGCACCGCCGCTCTCAACGCCGCCGCCGCGCCGCCGGCCACCTTCTTCTACGGCGGGCAGGCGGTCATCGAGGGTGTCCTGATGCGCGGCCGGCGCCAGTACGCGGTGGCGGCGCGCCGCCCAGACGGCAGCATCACCGTGCTCTCCGAACGGCTGCGCTCCCGCGTCTACACCGGCCGGCCCTGGTCGCTCCCCTTCTTCCGTGGTGCGGCCGCCCTCTGGGAGATGCTCGCGTTGGGCATGCGGGCGCTCCAATGGTCGGCCAACGTCCAGCTCGGTGAGGATGCCGAGATCAGCCCGGCTGCGATGCGGACCACCATCGGCATCTCGGTCGTCTTTGGGCTGGGCCTCTTCATCGGCCTGCCCCTCCTCGCCTCTTCGCTCATCCACCACGGAGCCCCCCAATCGGTCGGCTCAGTGCTGATCGAGGGGGTGGCCCGCGCCGTCATCCTGCTCGGGTACCTGTTCCTGATCGGCCTGGGAAAGAACGTCCGGCGCGTCTTCGAGTACCACGGAGCCGAGCACAAGGCGATCAACTGCCTGGAGTCCGGCGCACCCGTGGAGGTCGAGAACGTGCGCCTCACCAGCCGGCTCCACCCGCGTTGCGGCACCGGCTTC
Organism: Candidatus Dormibacteria bacterium; assembly: GCA_049521435.1. GTDB lineage: Bacteria > Chloroflexota > Dormibacteria > Aeolococcales > Aeolococcaceae > Changshengia. The sequence continues at coordinate 25,667 of JBEKOU010000005.1, forward strand.
CTGGTGGTGGTCGCGCTCGTGAGCGTGATCGTCTTCACCCCCCTCGGCTGGCTCTTCTGGCCGTTGCGGATCGCCTGCCAGATCGCCCTCATCCCGCTGGTCGCCGGGGTCTCCTACGAGGCCATCCGGGGCCTGGCCCGGGTCCGCCACACGCGCTTTGGACGCATCGCCCTGGTGCCGGTCCTGGCCGCCCAGCGGCTCTCCACCCGGGAGCCGGACGACTCTCAGATCGAGGTGGCGATCGCCGCCCTGGCCGCCGCCCGTGCCGGCGACACCGGTGAGGTCGGCGAGAACTACGCCACCGTCCCCTGAGCGGCCGGGGGTGACCGCCCGCGCAAGGGTCGCCGGGGGCCACAATCCCCTCTGCCATGGAAAGCCTGGAGGAGCGGGTCGCCGCCATCACCGAGCACCACCGGGAGTTGGAGGCCGAGCTCTCCGATCCCGAGATCTACCTTGACCAGCCGCGGGTCCAACGGCTCTCGCAGGAGCGGGCCCGGATCAGCGAGGTGGTCGAGACGGCCCGGCGCTGGCGGGCCGCGGTCGGCGCCGCGGACGCGGCCGCCGAGGCCCTGCAGGGCGAGCACGATCCCGAGATGATCGCCCTCTTCCAGGACGAGGAGCGCAGCCAGCGCCACATCGCCGAGGTCGCCGAGGCCGTGCTCGTCCGCCTGCTGGTGCCCCGGGATCCCAACGACGACCGCGACGTCATCGTCGAGATCCGTGCCGGGACCGGTGGAGACGAGGCGGGGCTCTTCGCGGCCGACCTGCTCCGGATGTACAGCCGCTACGCGGAACGGCGCCGGTGGTCGCTCGAGCTGATCAGCGAGAGCCCCTCGGGGGCGCGCGGCTTCAAATCGGTGGTGGTCGAGATCCATGGTCACGGCGCCTACTCCCGGCTCAAGTTCGAGTCCGGCGTGCACCGAGTCCAGCGGGTGCCGGAGACCGAGGCCAAGGGCCGCATCCACACCTCCGCGGCGAGTGTGGTGGTGCTCCCCGAGGCCGACGAAGTTGAGGTCACCATTGACGAGAACGACCTCAAGATTGACATCTACATGAGCACCGGTCACGGCGGTCAGAGCGTCAACACCACCTACTCGGCAGTCCGGATCACCCACCTTCCAAGCGGCCTGGTGGTCACCTGCCAGGACGAGAAGTCGCAGATCAAGAACCGGGCCAAGGCGCTCCGCGAGCTGCGTGCCCGCCTCTACGACATCGCCCAGGCGGAGCGCGATGCTGAGCTGCGCGGCACGCGTCGCTCGATGGTCGGCACCGGCGACCGCAGCGAGAAGATCCGGACCTACAACTTCCCCGAGTCGCGGGTCACCGACCACCGCATCAACCTCACCCTCTTCCAACTGCCCCGGATCATGGAGGGCGACCTGGACATGGTCGTCGAGCCGCTGATGCAGGAGGACGAGGCCCGGCGCCTGCTCGACCCCGACGGGGTCGCCGGCTGACCCGGGATGGCGAGACGGGAGTCGCCGTGAGAGCAGACAGGGAGGTGTGAGATGCGCCACCGCCAGCTTGGCCGCACCGGATTCGCGGTCAGCGAGATCGGCTTCGGAGCCTGGGCGATCGGAGGCGATTGGGGCGACGTGGACGACGCCGCGAGCCTGCGCGCCCTCCATGCCTCCGCCGACGCCGGGGTCACCTTCTACGACACCGCCGACGTCTACGGCGACGGCCGGAGCGAGCGGCTGATCGGCCGCTTCCTCCGCGAGCGCTCCGGCGAGCGCCTGATCGTCGCCACCAAGATCGGCCGGCGCGCCCCCCTCGACATGGGCGAATACACGCGCGCGCACTTCCGCGAGTGGGCGGAGCGATGCCGCGAGAACCTGGGTGTCCCCACCCTGGACCTGGTCCAGCTTCACTGCCTGCCCACCGACAGCTACTACCGTCCGGCCCTCTTCGAGTACCTGGACGAGCTGCGCGCCGACGGGGTACTGGCTCACTACGGGGTCAGCGTGGAGCGGGTCGAGGAGGCGCTCAAGGCGATCGAGTACCCAGGTGTCGCGACCGTCCAGATCATCTACAACATCTTTCGCCAGCGCCCCGCGGAGCTCTTCTTCCCGCGGGCGCGCGCCCGGCAGGTCGGGGTCATCGCCCGGGTTCCCCTGGCGTCGGGTCTCCTGACCGGGAAGCTGCGCCCGGAGACGGCCTTCGAGAGCTCCGACCATCGCAGCTACAACCGCCAGGGAGAGGCCTTCGACGCCGGGGAGACCTTCGCCGGGGTCGACTACGAGACCGGGCTCGCCGCCGTGGAGCGGCTCCGGGGCCTCCTGCCCGGCGGCGCTCCGATGAGCGCCTGGGCTCTCCGCTGGATCCTCATGGAAGCGGCTGTCAGCACCGTCATCCCCGGGGCCAAGACCGACCAGCAGGCCGTGGCCAACGCCCGCGCCTCCGACCTGGCAGCCCTCGAGCCGGAGGTCATGGCGGCGGTCGCCGACCTCTACCGGACCGAGATCGCCCCCCGCGTGCATCAGCGCTGGTAGGTGAGGGCCGGCGCGCACCGGGGGCGGGGTGGGGGCACGGCCCATCAGCGCCGGTGGGAAGCGCCCGGAGGGCGGGCCGCCGATGCCACCGCCTGAGCGACAGGGGCCCCTCGATGTTGGTGTGGCGATGACCGCCGGCCCTGGTCCGCGCCCACGGGCCCGCCTCACACTCGTGTCGATCGGCAGGGGTTGCGATCGAGGAGGGACGTCATGTCGACGGTGCGGGTGTCCTGGAGGGACGGCGCGGCGGCGCTCATCGTCGCCGCCCTGTGGGTGGTCTACGCGGAGCTGCTGGCCCGCGGCAGCGTCGGATTCATCATCGACCCGCGGGCGATGGGCTCGGTCGGCCTGATCAGCGCCGCCGTGCTCTGCCCTCTCGGCAACGGCGCCGCGGCCTCCGGGCTCTGGTCGTGGGGGATGAGCGCGCTGGGCGTGGTCACGGGGGCGCTCGGCATCGTCACCGTGGTGACCGTGGGCTGGGCGGCGCTGGCGGGTTTCATGATCGCCATCGCGGCGATGTGGGCGCTGACGACGCTCGACCACCTGCTGGGCACCGCCCGTCGCTCGCCGTCAACGGCGGGAGCCGCGGCACACTGACCACGTCTCCTCTGCCCTTCCCGTCGGACGAGGGTCAGAGGGAGTTGCGTCCGGCGGGTCTATAGCCTAGGATTGCGTAGTATGCAATCCGAGGTATTGAAGGGCCATCTGGAGATGCTCCTGCTGGCCACCGTGGCCGCGGAGCCGGCTCACGGCTACCGGCTGGTCGAGCGCCTTCGCGAACGCAGCCAGGGCGAGTTCGATCTCGCCGAGGGCACCGTCTACCCCGCGCTGCACCGTCTCGAGGCGGGCGGCCTGCTGAGCAGCCAGTGGTCACGCGAGGCTCCGCGACGCCGGCGTGTGTACCAGCTCACCGACGGCGGCCGGGCCGCCCTCGCCGCCGAGCGCCGGGAGTGGCGCGGGTTCGCCCGCGCTGTCGAGGCGGTGCTATCGTGATCGAGGAGTACCTCGCCGAGATGAGCACCCAGCTGGCCAGGCTCGGTGTGCGCGGCGCGCGCCGGCGGCGCATCCTCGCCGAGACCGAGGACCACCTGCGCTCCGACGCCGAGGCCACCGCGCGCTTCGGCGATCCCGCCGAGATCGCCCGGGCCTTCGCCAACGATCTCGGGACGCGCGGGGCGCTGCGCGCCCCGCTCTGGGCCTTCGCGGCGCTCGCCGTCGCGGGGATCTTCTACGGCGCCATGTTCGTGGCGTGGTCCGGATTCAGCGCGGCCACCAGCGGCGGGGTCGCCCGGAGCGCCGCCGGGGCGTTCCAGACGGTCGCGGCCGGCAGGGCGCCGTGGCTCGGGCTCGTCGCCGCGGGTCTGCTGGTGCTGGCCCCCCAGCTAGCCTTCGTCACCGGCGCCCTGGCGCTGGTGCGGGCGCTGCGGTTGCGGGGGCGGCGGTCCGTTCCGGCAGCCGAGGTGCGCGCGCTGCGCCGCCGCACCACGACGGCGGTGGGATTCGGGCTGGCCAGCATGGGAGCCGTCGCGCTCTTTGCCCAGCAGTTGGGGGCGCAGCTGCCCTCGTGGTCGGCGGGCGTGCTCGGCTGGGGTGTGGCCGGCGCCACAGCCTCGGGAGTGCTGCTGATCGCGTGCGGTGCGGCCGGGCTTCGGACTGCCACCGTCCGCGTTGCGACCGCCGGCGCGGCCGGTGACATCTTCGACGACCTCGGGCCGGTCGTTCCCGCAGCGCTGCGCGGCCGTCCGTGGGCCTTCGCCGCCACCGTCTCCTGCGCTGCCGGCCTGCTGGTGTGGGCCGCCGGCATCGCCGCGTCCGACGCGTACGACGGTGCTGTGCGCGGGATCGTCGAAGCTGCAGCCTGCTTTGCCGGCTTCGCGATTCTCGGCCGCTTCCTCGCGCTCCGCTCCTAGGCCTCGTCCCGAGCGCTCACGCGGTCGCGCCCTCTACCGGGCGGTGTCGGCGAGCGAGCCCCTCGGCCGTCGCCGCTCCACCACCGGCAGCACCAGGAACAGGCCGGCCACGAAGTAGACGACAAACATCCCGAACACCACCGGGTAGCCGCCCAGCTCGCCGAGAATGTGGCCGCCGGCGTTGAAATGGTCGAGGATCGGTCCGGCGATGAAGCGGGCGATGATCCCGGCTCCCGCCGTCGCGATGTTGGAGAAGCCGAGGAAGCGGCCAAACTCCGCGGGCGGGATCAGGTCGATCATGAAAGCCCAGTCGACCGTGAGGAAGCAGCCGACCCCGACCCCGATCGGCACGCCGAACCAGAGCACCTGGGCCAGTCCGCGCGGAATGCCGAGCAGCGAGGCGACCGGAGCGGTCATCGCGCCGGGCAGGATCGGGTAGTGGGCAAAGACCAGGCCGAGGGCCCCGATGGCACCGAGGAGGGCGCACACGACGACCATCGGTTTGCGGCCCCAGCGGTCGGAGATGCGCCCCGCCGGGTAGCAGACCGCGATCGCGAGCAGCGCGATGATGGCGAGCAGGTAGGTGGTGGCACCGTTGGCGTGATTGGTGAGCGCCGTCCCGCTGCCCGGGTAGAAGACGTCTTTGAAGAAGAATTGGGCGTAGGTCTCCAGGCCGACGACACCCATGAGGATGAGCAGCCGTGAACCCATCAGCCAGAGGAAGCTCCCGTACTTTCGGGGGCTGATCCGGAAGGTGCCGACGGTGATCGCGCCGAGACCCTTGATGAGGCCCGCGTCCGGCTTGCCTCGGTCCGGCACCAGGGTGACGGTGAGCGCCATGCTCACCACCAGCATCGCCGCCATGGCGTAGAGGGCCAGGTCATACCGGCCATGGCTCGTGAAGATGCCGGTGACGACGAAGCCGATCAGCGTCCCGATCAGGTTGCCCATGCCGTAGAAGGCGCCGAATCTGCCGAAGTCCTTCTCGGGGATGGCCTCGGGGCCCAAACCCTGGTAGGGCGCCTGCGCGGTGTTGGAGGCGACCTGCAGCAGGAAGTAGACGAGCAGCAGCCAGAAGTAGGCGCCGACGAAGGCCATGATCACCAGGAAGAGCGACGAGCCCAGCGCGCCGCCGGTGATGTAGGGGCGCCGGCGCCCCCAGCGCAGCCGGGTCCGGTCGGAGACGGCGCCGACAACCGGCTGCCAGACCACCGCGACCAGGGTGCCGAAGCCCTCCAGCACCGAGAGGGCCGTCCCCTGGTGGGCCTGGCCCACCATCTTGGTGATGATCGGGGGCAGCACCTGGGCTCCGAGCGCGTTCCAGAGCCAGCCGATCGCCACCCAATAGATGCTGAGCAGGGTGAGCCGGCGGAACCCGACGCTGGTCCACGCCGCTCGCGTGCGAGCCGGGGCCATGGCGTCGGCGCTCACCATGGCGCGACTCTACCGGGCGGGTACGGAGGCCGGGGAGGGGGAAAACCCCCAAGTGCCGCACGCCCGGCTGCGATCTCCCGGTGGGCTCCGCCGGCTCCGACCACCTGCCTGCCCGCAACGGCGGAGACATGCCCACGCGCCCCGCGACCCCGATACAGTCCGGGGATGGCCTCGACCAGCCCGGGCGGTCCGGAAGGCGCTCGCACCGTCCTCGACGTGGTGCGTCTCTCCACCACCTACCTCTCCGAGCACGGCAGTGACTCGGCGCGACTCGACTCCGAGCTCCTGATGGCCCACGCCCTGGAGATCGAGCGTCTCGGCGTCTACCTCCAGTACGACCGCCCCCTCGCGGACGACGAGCTGGACACGGTCCGTACCCTGCTCCGGCGGCGGGGGAGGGGCGAGCCGATCGCCCACCTGACCGGGCGGCGCGAGTTCTACGGCCGGAGCTTCCGGGTGAGTCCGGCGGTGCTCATCCCCCGGCCCGAGACCGAGACCCTGGTGGAGCGCGCTCTCAAGGTGGCGCGGGAGCAGGGGGGAGAGCTGCGCATCGCCGACCTCGGCACCGGCAGTGGCTGCCTCGCCTGCACCCTCGCCGCGGAGCTTCCCGGCGCCACGGTGATCGCCTCCGACCTGAGTGCCGCGGCGCTGACGGTGGCCGCGGAGAACGCGGAGGCACTGGGCGTCGCCGGTCGGGTCCTCTTCGTCGAGGGCGGCTGGACGGAGGGGCTGGTGGCCGATCTCGACCTGGTCGTCAGCAACCCTCCGTACGTCACCTCGGCGGAGATAGAGGAGCTGCCCCGTGATGTGACCTTTGAGCCGCGGCTGGCACTGGACGGCGGGCCAGACGGCCTGGACGCGTACCGGGACCTGCTTCCCGCGGTCGCTCTGCGCGCTCCCCGGGTGTCCTGGGTGGGACTGGAGGTGGACAGCCGCCGTGCGGACGCCGTCGCCGAGATCTCCCGCCGGGTCTGGCCCGAGGCGGCGATCGTCATCGTCGACGACCTCACCCGCCGCCCCCGGGTCGTCGAGATCCGCAGCGAGATTCGGTGATCACCGTCCTGGCTGCGGTCGCGGCGATCCGTTCGGGGGAGGTCGTGGTCATCCCCACCGACACCGTGTACGGCCTGGCCGGTGATCCAGCCAACCCCGAGGCTGTCGAGCGCATCTACGCCATCAAGGGGCGGCCGCCCCACCTCGAATTGAACCTGCTGGCCTCCGACATCTCCCAGCTCGACGGCCTGGTGGAGATGGACGGCGCGGCGCGCTCGCTGGCGGCCGCCTTCTGGCCCGGGCCGCTCTCGCTGGTCTGCCCGGTGGGCACCCGGCACCTCGCCATCCCCCGCTCCGGCACGACCCTGATGGTGCGGGTCCCCGACCACCCCCTGCTCTGGAGCCTTCTCGAGGAGACTGGGCCGGTCGCCTCGACCAGCGCCAACCGGCACGGCCTGCCCCCCGCCACCACCGCGGCAGCGGCCGAGGCGGAGCTGGGCGGCGGCGTGGCCGGTGCGCTCGATGGCGGTCCCAGCACCGGGATGGCCTCGACTATCATCGACCTGTCGTCGAGGCCTCCACGCGTGTTGCGGGAGGGGCCGATCCCGCCGATCGCTCTTCGCCCGTACGTCTGAAGGCTCAACCCCCCCAGAAGGCTGAACCCCCGCGCGCAGGAGGGAGGCATGGACGTGACCCAGAACATCGCCGATGAGCCGGCCGGTCTCGTCGCCCTCCCCCGGGGGACGGCCCGCGGCTCCTTCGCCGACAAGCCGCGGCTTCGCGCCACCGACCCGCTGGTGGCCGGTCTCCTCGACGACGAGCTCCGCCGCCAGGAGCAGACGCTCGAGCTGATCCCCTCCGAGAACCTCGCCTCGACCGCGGTCCTGGAGGCGCTCGGTTCCTGGCTCAACAACAAGTACGCGGAGGGGACCCCGGGCAAGCGCTACTACGGTGGCTGCCAGGTGGTCGACCAGGTCGAGAACCTCTGCCGCGAACGGGCAAAGCAGCTCTTCGGCGCCGAGCACGCCAACGTCCAGCCGCATTCGGGCTCGCAGGCGAACATGGCGGTCTACGCGTCCTTCCTCCAGCCGGGGGACACCGTCCTCGGCATGGCCCTTGACCAGGGAGGCCACCTCACCCATGGCTCCCCGGTCAATTTCAGCGGCCGCCTCTACCACTTCGAGCCGTACTTCGTCTCCGAGAAGACCGGCCGCCTCGACATGGACGAGGTCCGCCGGCGGGCCGAGGAGGTGCGGCCCAAGCTGATCGTCGCCGGCTACAGCTCCTACCCGCGCTTCCTCGACTTCGCCGCCTTCCGGGAGATCGCCGACCAGGTGGGCGCACGGCTGATGGTCGACATGGCCCACTTCGCCGGACTGGTGGCGGGAGGCGTCCATCCCTCGCCGGTGCCCTACTGCGACTACGTGACCTTCACCACCCACAAGACGCTCCGCGGGCCCTGGGGCGGGCTGATCCTGAGCCGGGCCGAGTACGCGGACGCCATCGACAAGGCCGTCTGTCCGGGCACCCAGGGAGGCCCGCTGCTCCACGCCATCGCCGCCAAGGCGGTGATGTTCCACCAGTGCGCCCAGCCCGAATTCCGGGTCTATGCCGCCCAGGTGGTGGCCAACGCCGCCGCTCTGGCGAAGGGGCTCATGGAGAGGGGCTGCGTGCTCACCACCGGCGGCACCGACAACCACCTGATGGTCATCGACCTGCGGCCCTTCGGGGTCCGGGGAAGGGCGGTGCAGTCCGCCTTCGACGAGGTCGGGATCACCCTCAACGCCAACGGTTTCCCCGGCCACGGCGGGACGGCGTACAACCCCAACGGTGTCCGGCTCGGAACGCCCGCGGTGACCAGCCGGGGGATGCGCGAGGCGGAGATGGACGAGATCGCCGGGCTGATCCACCTCATGCTCAGCCAGTTCGAGGACACAGGGGTGCGGGCCGAGGTCCGCCGCCGGAGCCTGGAGCTCTGCGGCCGCTTCCCGCTCCCGTATCGCCTGCCGTGATCGGCGAGTCAGCCTGGCTCAGCGCGCTCCCGCCCTTCCTGCTCGCCGCGGCCGTCTGCCTGGTCGCGGTCCCCCTCTCCATGTGGCTGGCTCCTCGGATCGGAGCCGTGGCCCAGCCCGACGACGAGCGCCACCTGCATGCCGCCCCCACCCCTCGGCTGGGCGGGCTGGCGATGCTCCTCGGCTACGTCGTGGCGGTGGTCGTCTTCGGTGGCCAGATCCAGTCCCGCTGGCCCATCCTCGCCGTCGCCGGGGTGGTCACCCTGGTGATGGCGGTCGACGACATCGTCGACCTCATCTGGTGGCAGAAGCTCATCGTGGTGGTGGGCGCCGGGGTCGCCTTCTACGTCCTCGGGATCAGCATCACCTCCGTCGACCTGCCCGGAGGCCACCTTGTCCAGCTCGGCCTCCTCGCCCTGCCCGTGACCGTCCTCTGGGTGTCGGGGATGCAGGTGTCGGTCAACTTCATGGACGGCGCCGACGGTGTCGCCGCCGGGGTGGTCGCGATCGTGGCCCTGGTGGCGATGCTGGCCGCGATCAACCGGATCGTCGTCCCGGGCGACCTCCAGTCGGGAGTGGTCGTCCTGAGCGCGGCGCTGATGGGGGTGTGTCTGGGCTTCCTCGTCTTCAACCTCCCCCCGGCGAGGACCTTCATGGGTGACACCGGCAGCCACTTCCTGGGGGTGGTCCTCGCCGCCATCACCATCGTGGGGATCGCCAAGGTCTCGGTCGGCCTCTCGATCCTGGTCCCACTGATCGCCCTCGGCCTGCCCATCAGTGACACCGCCTGGGCGATCGTGCGACGGGGTCGAGCCGGCGTCAGCCCGACCACACCCGACGCCCGTCACCTCCACCACCGGCTCCAGGCCCGCGGCATGACCCCGATGGAGACGGCCCTCACCTTCTACTTCACGACGGGAGTGCTCGGCTGCATCGGGCTCGCCCTCTTCGGCCACCGCAAGATCCTGGACGTCGGCTTCGTCCTCTGTGCCCTGGGGGTGGCCGTCGTCTTCTGGCGCAACCACCGCCGTCTCCAGCGTCTGCGGCGGGAGGCGCCGGTGCAGCCGGCCGTGCCGGATGAGGGCGTGAAGGTCGCGGCCCGCGCGGCTCTGCTGGACAGCCTCCGCCACCCGGGCGACCTCAAGTGAGCTGCCGCCGGCCGGTCCCGGGGGCTGCAGCGGTGACCCCTGTTGCGTTTGATGACATCCGGCTCTGGCTGGAGAGCCGGACCGGCCTGTAGGCTGGCCTCATGGGACGGGTCGACGGGGGTGCGGGGCGGCGCGGAGTACCCCTGTGCTAAGTTGCCGCCGTGCTCGCCAGGCCCAGCGAGGCCGGGCTGGAATTCGGCCTCGCCGTGACGCCCTCAGGGTGCCTTCCACAAGGCGCTTGCCTGCCTGCCGCCATGCCGTCTGACCGTGCCCGCGGCCTCTCCGGGACTGAGCTCATCGGTCTCGGCGTCTTCCTGGCCGCCGCCTTTGTGGTCCCCTTGATCGCGGGCCTGGTGATCGACCAGCTGGCCCACACGACTCCCGCCGGCCTCCTGGTCGGCCTGGTGGTCGGCATCGCCGCCGCCGGGTTTGGGCTGCGGGCCCAGATGCGGAGGTACCTCTGATGGCGCCCGAGGCGGTCTCGCCGCTTCCGGGCTCAGTCCCGGGACCGCTGCGGGACACGGCGGCGGCTCCCCGCCACGCTCTCAACATCACCGCCGCGACCTGCGGCGGCGCAGCCGTGGTGGCGCTGGTGGTGGCCGCCGTGCTCGGCCAGCCCATCGGCGGCGTGGCCCTTGCCCTCGGCCTCGTCCTCGGCGCCGGCAATGGCTACCTGGCGGTGCGCATGCTCGCCTTCGGGGTCGCCTTCGCGGCCACCAGCCTGCTGAGGCTGATGATCCTGACCATGCTCGCGATCCTGAGCGGATTCGTGCTCGGTTGGGAGCGGGCGATCCTCGTCGCTCTGGGCATGGCGGTGGCCCAATTGGTGCTCTCCGCCGCCTCGTTGCGTGAGGTGCTGCGAAGCCGATGATCGGCCAGCTCCTCGCCGACTCTGTTCCTGGAACCCATCCCATTGTCACCATCTGCGGCGGGGGCGGCTTCCTCTGCAGCTACGACGAGGACACGGTGATCTCCTCGGCGATTGCCGTCGCGGTGACCCTCGGCATCGGGTTCCTCCTCGTGCGCACCCTCCGAAGCGGCAAGCCGGGCCGGCTGCAGATGGTGTTCGAGCTCTTCCTCAGCTATGTCCGCAACCTGATCCGCGACACCGTCGGGGAGGATGTCCCGGCCTTCCTGCTCCCGCTCGCGGCAACCATCGGCTTCTTCATCCTGGTCGCCAACTGGCTCGACTTCTTCCCGCTCCAGCAGCCGGTCGAGCCGGCCAACGCCGACCTCAACCTGCCCCTCGCCATGGGATTGATCGTCTTCCTGATGAGCCAGGGGTACGCGATTCGGGTGCGGGGCCTGGGCGGCTACTTCCACCACTACATGCGCCCCCCCTTCCCCCCGCTGACCATCATCGAGGAGCTGGTCAAGCCCATCACCCTGGCCCTCCGACTTTTCGGCAACGTCTTCGCCGGGGTGGTGATGATCTACCTGCTCGGATCGCTCTTCGAGGCCTGGGCCGGGCAGTCCCTGGTCACCTCCGCGCTGTCGGTGCTGCCGATCGCCGGGATGACCATCTGGAAGCTCTTTGACGTCCTCTTCATCGGCACCATCCAGGCCTTCATCTTCATGCTGCTCACCATCATCTATTTCGGCCAGGCCCGCGAGGGGGTCTCCGACGAGGGCCATGAGGCCCGAAGCCCCGCCTAGATCACCACAGGAGAGATGGACCCGATGCCACTGCTAGCCACCGCCATAGACGCTCACTCGATCATCCTGGCCGGAGCCCTGATCGCCGCCGGTCTCGCCCTCGGCGGGGGTGCCATCGGCGCCGCCATCGGTGACGGCCTGGCCGGCAACGCCACCATCCAGGGCACCGCCCGGCAGCCGGAGGCTCAGGGGCGTCTGACCGTCATCATGTTCCTGATCGTCGGACTGGTCGAGGCGATGTACTTCATCAACCTGGTGCTCGGCTTCTTCTTCATCGTCAGCTACGGCGCCAAGACCAGCTAGCGTTCCCGTGATGTTTGCCAGCGCCTCGCTGCTGTCCGTCAACGGCACCCTGATCGCCGAGGCGATCGTCTTCGTCCTCATGGTCGGCGTCCTCTGGCGCTGGGTCTACCCGCCGGTGATGCGCATTGCCGAGAGGCGGGAGCAGGCGATCGAGGCCGGGCTGCAGCAGGCCCAGGAGGCCGAGAAGCGGCTGGCGGACGTGCGCGTCGAGGTCGAGAAGCTCCTCGACGAAGCTCGTGTCCAGGCCCGGGAGATCGCTGACCGCGCTCACCGTGAGGCCGCCGCCGAAGCGGACGAGCTCCGGTCCAAGGCCCGGCGGGAGGCCAAGATACTCAGCGACCAGGCCCGGATCGACATCATCGCCGAGCAGGATCGAGCGCTCCGCGAGCTGCGCACCCAGGTCGGTGCCCTGGTGGTCGCCGCCGCAGCCCGCGTGCTCGGGGACGCGATGGACGCACAGTCCCAGCTCAAGCTCATCGAGCACTCCCTCCAGTCTCTGGAGACCCTGCCGAGATGACGTCCCCACCGGAGATCCGCTGATGGCCTCCACCCTCGTCAGGCGCTACGCGGAGGCCTGCTACGAGGTCGCTCGCGAGCGGGTCAGCGTCGATCCCGTCGGCGTCGAGCTGCAACGGGCTCGCGACATCCTCGGCGATGTCCGGGTCCGGGCGGTCATGGCCAACCCGCGGGTGACCCTGGAGGAGCGCAGCGCGGTCCTGGATGGGCTCCTCGAGGGGATGTCGTCGCCCGCCCGCAATCTGATCCGGCTGCTGGTGGCTCACGGGCGCTTCGGGCTCCTCTCCGAGGTGGTCACCGAATACGGCGCGCTGGTCGAGGCGGCATCGGGCGTGCTCCGCGTCGTGGTCAGGTCCGCGGTTCCTCTGAGCCGCGCCAGCGAACGGCGGATCGAGGGGGTGCTCGCCGTCCGCCTGGAGCATCCCGTCCGCCTCGAGACCGTCCACGATCCCTCCCTCATCGGCGGACTTGTGATCCGGATGGGCGATCGCGTCATCGACGACAGCGTTCGCAGTCATCTTCAGCAGCTTCAGGCCGCGATGGCCTGATCGGAGGTCAGGGACACACCGAGCGATGGCAATACGAAGCGACGAGATCGGCGACATCCTGAAGCGACGCATCGCGAGCTTCGACACCGCTGTGGTGGAGGCGAGCGAGGGAGTGATCACGTCGGTCAGCGACGGCATCGCCCGGATCTATGGCCTGGAAGAGGCGATGTCCGGTGAGCTCCTCTCCTTCCCCGGCCCCGAGGGCCAGGGCGCGGTCCTCGGGTTGGCACTCGACCTTCGCGAGGACGGCGTGGGCGCCGTCATCCTGGGCCCCTCCGATCACCTCCAGGAGGGGGACACCGTGCGCACCACGGGGCGGATCGCCCAGGTGCCCGCGGGCGAGGCGGTGATCGGCCGCATCCTCGACCCCCTCGGGCAGCCGATCGACGGCAAGGGCCCCATCGAGACCGCTGACACCATGCCGCTGGAGCGCATCGCCCCCGGCGTGCTCCTCCGCCAGGGTGTCACCGCACCCATGCAGACCGGCATCAAGGCGATCGACTCGATGTTCGCGATCGGCCGGGGGCAGCGCGAGCTGATCATCGGCGACCGCCAGACCGGCAAGACCGCGATCGCCCTCGACACCATCATCAACCAGAAGGGCGGCGACGTCACCTGCATCTACGTCGCCGTCGGCCAGCGCGCCGCCACCGTTGCCCAGGTCGCCGCGACCCTCCAGCAGTTCGGCGCCATGGAGTACACGACCATCGTCGCCGCCACCGCGGCCGACCCCGCCCCTCTGCAGTACATCGCCCCCTACGCGGGGTGCGCCATGGGCGAGTGGTTCATGCAGAAGGGCCGGCACGCCCTCATCGTCTACGACGACCTCAGCAAGCACGCCGACGCCTACCGTCAGCTCTCACTCCTGCTGCGCCGGCCGCCGTCGCGCGAGGCGTACCCCGGTGACGTGTTCTACCTGCACAGCCGGCTGCTCGAGCGCTCCGCCCGGATGTCCGATGAGCAGGGCGGGGGCACCTTCACGGCCCTCCCCATCATCGAGACCAAGGCCAACGACGTCTCCGCCTACATTCCGACCAACGTCATCTCCATCACCGACGGCCAGATCTACCTGGAGACCGACCTCTTCAACGCCGGCACCCGACCGGCGATCAACGTCGGCCTCTCCGTCTCCCGGGTGGGATCTGCGGCCCAGACCAAGGCGATGAAGCAGGTGGCCGGCCAGCTCAAGCTCGACCTGGCCCAGTACGGCGAGCTCAAGGCCTTCTCCCAGTTTGCGGCCGATCTCGACAAGCGGACCAAGGCGACCCTGGAGCGCGGTCAGCGGATGACCGAGCTGCTCAACCAGCCGCAATACGAGCCGGTGCCGTTCGCGCGCCAGGTGATGGCCATCTTCGCCGGCACCCGCGGCTACCTCGACGACGTGCCGGTCAACCGCATCTCCGACTTTGAGCGCTCGCTGCTCCGCTTCCTGGAGCAGAGCCACCCCGACCTCGAGACCTCCATCGTCAAAGATGGCGCGGTCTCCGCGGAGCTGGAGGCCGAGCTGCGGGCGGCGATCGAGGACTTCAAGAAGGACTACGCCTAGTGTCCAGGACACTAGTGGTGGCTCACTGATGCCCAGCCTGCGCGACCTCCGCCGGCGTATCCGCACCGTCGCCAACACCCAGAAGATCACCAAGGCGATGGAGCTGGTCGCGGCCTCCAAGCTGCGCCGTGCCCAGGAGCGGATGCAGAATGCCCGTCCCTACGCGGACGAGCTGACGGGCGTGATGGCCCAGCTCATGAGCCGCTCCTCCGGTCGCGATCATCCCTTCCTGGCGGTCCGCCCCGTCACCCGCCGCTGCCTCGTCCTGGTGACCAGCGACCGCGGGCTGGTGGGCGGGCTCAACAGCAACAGCGTCCGGGTGGCGCTGCGCGAGAGCGTGACCGGAGGTGTCCCGACCGAGGTGGTGACCATCGGCCGCAGGGGCCGCGACACGATGCGCCGGATGGGCCGGAACCTGATCGCCGACGTGAGCAACTACGGGGACCGGCCCACGCTCAGCACCATCCTGCCCGCGATCAGTGTCGCCATGGAGCGGTACGAGAAGGGTGAGTGCGACCAGGTCGATCTGATCTACGCGCGTTTCATCAGCAACGGCCGGCAGGAGGCGACGCTGCAGCGGCTGCTCCCCGTCGAACCGCCCGCTGATGCCGCCCCCACGGCTGCCGATTTCGAGTACGAGCCCGACTCCGCCGAGGTGCTCGACGCCCTCCTGCCCCGCTATGTCGAGGCCCAGGTCTACCGGGCCGTGCTCGAGAATCTCGCCAGCGAGCAGGCGGCCCGGGTCATGGCCATGCACAATGCCGCGGAGAATGCCGGCGAGGTGATCGAGAGCCTGACCCTCACGGCCAACAAGGAGCGGCAGAGCAGCATCACCACCGAGCTGATGGAGGTGGTGAGTGGTTCCACCGCCCTCGACGAGGCCTGAGCGAGCGATTCAAGGAGTCATGGGACAAATGGCAGCTCCGAAGACAGTCACCGGCAAGGGCCGGATCGTCCAGATCATGGGGCCCGTCGTCGACGTGTCCTTCGCCGGCGGCCGGCTCCCCCACACCTACGATGCCCTGGAGCTCGCCCGCGAGGGCGGCCGGCTGGTGCTGGAGGTCGAGCAGGATCTGGGCAACGGCGTGGTCCGGACCATCGCCATGGACTCGACCGACGGCCTGCGCCGCGGCGACGAGGTGGTGAACACGGGTTCGCCGATCACTGTCCCGGTGGGCGAGGCAACCCTGGGCCGGATGTTCAACGTCATCGGAGATCCCATCGACGCCATGCCGGCGCCCGATGCGGAGCGCCACCCCATCCACCGCAAACCGCCCCCGGTCAGCGAGCAGGACGTGAGCCAGCAGATCTTGGAGACCGGGCTCAAGGTCATCGACCTGATCTGCCCCTTCTCCAAGGGGTCCAAGATCGGCCTCTTCGGCGGTGCTGGGGTGGGCAAGACGGTGATCGTCAACGAGATGATCCGCAACATCGCCGAGGAGCACAGCGGCTACTCGGTCTTCGCCGGGGTCGGAGAGCGCACCCGCGAGGGCCGCGACCTCTACGGCGACATGAAGGAGTCCGGGGTCCTCGACCGGACCGCGCTGGTCTTTGGCCAGATGAACGAGCCCCCCGGGGCTCGCGCCCGGGTCGCTCTCACCGGCCTCACCATGGCCGAGTACTTCCGCGACGAGAAGGGCGCCGACGTCCTCCTCTTCATCGACAACATCTTCCGCTACGTGCTCGCCGGGGCCGAGGTCTCGGCCCTGCTCGGACGGATGCCGAGCGCGGTCGGCTACCAGCCCACCCTGGCGACCGAGATGGGCGATCTCGAAGAGCGCATCACCTCCACACGGAAGGGTTCGATCACCTCGGTCCAGGCCGTCTACGTCCCTGCGGACGACTTCACCGACCCGGCGGTCGCGACCACCTTTGCCCACCTGGGGGCGACCGTGTCGCTCTCCCGCGCCCTCACCGAGATCGGCATCTATCCCGCCGTGGACCCGCTCGACTCGACCAGCCGCGCCCTCGATCCCCGCATCGTCGGGGAGGAGCACTACCGCGTCGCCACCGGGGTCAAGCGGCTCCTGCAGGAGTACAAGGACCTCCAGGACATCATCGCCATCCTCGGCCAGGAGGAGCTGACCGACGATCAGAAGCTGACGGTCCAGCGAGCCCGCCGGGTGCAGCGATTCCTCTCCCAGCCCTTCAAGGTGGCCGAGGTCTTCACCGGCCGTCCTGGCATCTACGTCAAGCTCGAGGAGACCATCCGCGGCTTCGCCGAGATCCTGGACGGGAAGCACGACGACCTTCCCGAGGACGCCTTCTACATGGTCGGGACCATCGACCAGGCGGTCGCCAAGGGGCAGGAGCTGGAGGGGACGGGTGCCGAGGGAGGCGCCGCCGGCGGGGACACGAAGGCTGCCGCCGCCGCGCCGGCCGCCGGCGAGGAGGAGCCGCCCGAGGAGGCGGCGAAGTCTCCGGATGAAGAGCCTGCCACCGAGAAGGCGGCGGCGCTCCCGGCGCAGAAGGTCGACGCCAAACCCTCGCCCAAGAAGGCGGCGGTGCCCGCCAAGAGGGCGGCTCCGGCATCGAGCCGCGCGAGAAAGGCGAAGTCGGACAAGGGCAGCTGATGGCGAAGCTGAACGTCGAGCTGGTCACCGCGGAGGGCCGTGTGCTCTCCCAGGAGGCCGACTTCGTGCTCGCGCCGGGAGCGGCCGGTGATCTGGGGGTGCTGCCCCACCACATCCCCCTGCTCACCCCGCTCCGCACCGGCGAGGTCATGGTGCGCAACGACGGGGTGGAGGAGTACCTCTTCGTCTCGGGCGGCTTCCTGGAGATCCTCCCCGACCGCGTCGTCATCCTCGCGGATGCGGCCGAGCGTGCGGAGGACATCGACCAGACCCGGGCCGAGGCGGCGCGCCGTGCTGCCGAGGAGGCGCTCGCCGAGCATGCTGGCGACGCCATGGCCGCCGCCAAGCTGGAGCGCGCCCTCTACCGGCTCAAGGTCGCCGAGGTCCGCCGTCGCCGGCGGGATCGCGGGAGCCTCCCCGGCGCGTCGTAGAGGGGTCAGCTTCCCAGGAAGAAGTTGCCCGCCAGGAAGTCCGTGTTGATCTGCGTGTCCTGCTCGGTGCCGAGGCAGCTGATGGCGATCCCCACCGCCGCGTAGGTCGGGTCGGTGAAGCCGAGCACGTCGACGCTGTTGACATCCGAGCAGACGTCCAGGCTGGAGACCGGGTTGCTGTCGCCCAGCTCGAAACTCGGGTTGCCCGTGAAGACGAAGTCGGAGCCGCTGGTGCTCTTGGTGTTGGTGGTGGTGTAGGTGTTCTCGCAGTATTGCGAGCTGCCGTCGGCGTTGTCCACGAGGGTGAGGTTCTGGCAGTTGCCCTGGGTCACCTTCATCCCGTTGGCGGTGAGCAGGGAGGTGAAGTAGGCGGCGGCCGGCGTTTCGGTCGGGAAGCCCGCATAGAGCACGTAGTCTTCGGAGACATCCGAGTTCTGGGTGAGGTCACAGAGTTCCTCGTCGCTCTCGCCGGTCGCGACGTAGGCGTCGCTCGGCTCCTCCTGGCAGCTGTCGGCCGTGTTGCCGGTGATGTAGGTGGGCAGGAGGTTGCCCAGCTGGCTGAGGGACGGGGAGCCCGTCGCCGAGGGGCCGGCGGACGAGGAGGCCTTGGCAGTGGGGGAGGCGGACGGGGAGGGGGAGGAGGTGGGGGTGAGGGTGAAGGTGGGCGCTGGCGTCGGAGTGGGGGTGGCGACAGGGGTGGTCGCCTTGAACGGGAAGAAGCCGGCGGTGGCGGCGACCCCGAAGTAGCCGATGATCAGCACGATCACGACCGCGGCCGCGATCAGGGCTCGCGGGTGGCCACGCCTGCGGGTCGGGCGGGCCGGAGCGGTCCACGGGGGCGGTCCCCCCGGCGCGCCCGATCCAGGCGGTGGGCTGGGAGGGGGCGGCGGGACGGGAACCCCGGCACTCACCCACTGCGGTCCCAGGGGCGGGCCGCCGGTGGCGCCCTGCCCCAACGGTCCGGGAGGGCCGGAACCCGCCAGCGGCGGAGGGCCCGTGGCTGCCGGTGGGGCGGGCCACCCTCCGGGCGGCGTGTACGCCGCAGGGGCCAGGGGTGGCACGAACTGCCACGGAGCCGGCGGCGGGGGCGTTGCGGGGGCCGGCGGGGAAGGCCAGGCCGCCGGGGGCGGGGTGTCCGCGGCGGGCGCCGCGGGGAAGTCGAGCGGGATCACCGGGGGCGGTGGCGGGACCACCGGGGGCGGTGGCGGGACCGACGCGGAGCCCGGCCAGGCGGCCGTGGCGCCGGGAGGCGGTGCCGCCGGTGCCGGGTCGATGATGGGGAACCCCATGGCCCGGGCGATCTCCGAGACGGCCCAGCTGCTTGCCCGGGGGTCGAGGACGCCGCTCTGGGCCAGGTTGCCGGAGACCGTCTGGACGGCCGCGCCCGGGCCGACCGCCGCCGCCTGCTGGGCGAGCTGGACGGCGACGCCCGCTCGCGCCGCGGCCACCAGCATCTCGGTCTCTTCGGGCGCGGTGGGGAGCAGGATGTTGAGGGCGCCGCCGAGGTGCCGGGGGTCAGCCAGGATGTCGGGCCCGTGGTCCCTCACGACCGCCGCCAGGGCTCGGCGAACGTCCCCCTGAGGATCGAAGCCTCGGATGCCAGCGTTCATGCGATGCCCCTGCCCATCAACGGGTCCGATGCACGGTAAGACCGGGATGGTAGGCGATGACCGAGCACCGCCGTTCCAGGCAGACGGGGCCATAGGGGACCGGCACCGGCCGGCCGGGCTCGGGGGCCGGTTGCACGGCCGCGCGGCTCAGAAGAGCCCGACGATGTTTCCCGCCTCGTCGATGTCGATGCGTTCTGCGACCGGGGCGCTCGGCAGGCCGGGCATGGTGCGTATCTCGCCGCTGCGGAGGTAGACGAAGCCCGCGCCCGCTGCGGCTCTGACCTCCCGGATGGGGAGCGTCCAGCCGGTGGGCGCCCCCTTGAGTCGGGGATCGGACGAGAGGCTCAGCTGGGTCTTGGCGATGCAGACCGGGAGACCGCCGAATCCGTCTCGCTCGCACTGGCGGAGCTGCTGGGCGGCCGCGCTGTCATAGGCGACGCCGTCGGCCCCGTAGATCCGGGTCGCCACCGCGGTCACCTTCTCCTCCAGGCTGGCGTCGTCCGCGTAGAGCATCCGGAAGCAGCTCTTCTCCTCGCACGCGGCGGCCACCGCCTCGGCCAGCTCCACCGCCCCCTCACCGCCGTCCGCGTAGCTGGTGTGGACGGCGCAGCGGACGGCCATCTCCTCGGCGATCCGGCGGATGGCGGCGTGCTCCGACGGGTGGTCCTCGGGATGGGCGTTGATGGCCACCACCACGGGGACGCCGAAGAGCTGGCAGTTCTCGATCTGCTTGCGCAGATTGACCCCGCCGACCTCCACCTCGTCCGGGTTCTCCTCGAAGAGCTGCGGCGGGAGCGCGCGGCCGGCGACGACCCGGTGCTTCCCGGAGTGGGCCTTGAGGGCGCGGACGGTGGCGACCACGACGGCGGCATCGGGGCGCAGCCCACTCACCCGGCACTTGATGTCGAAGAAACGCTCCGCTCCCATGTCGGCGCCAAAGCCGGCCTCGGTGACCAGGAAGTCGCCGGTCCGGCTGCCGATGAGGTCGCCGATCACCGACGAGTTGCCGTGGGCGATGTTGCCGAAGGGCCCGGCGTGCACGATGGTCGGGGTGCCCTCCAGCGTCTGCACCAGGTTGGGCTTGATCGCCTCGAGCAGCAGCACCGCCATCGCACCGGCGGAGCGCAGGTCATCGGCGGTGACCGGCTTACCATCTCGCGCGTGGCCGACGACGATGCGGCCGAGCCGGCTCCGCAGGTCGCGCAGTGAGCTGGAGAGCGCGAGCACGGCCATCACCTCGGAGGCCGCGGTGATGTCGAAGCCGCTCTGGCGCGGCACGCCGTCCTGGGCGGCGCCCAGGCCGATGACCACGTTGCGTAGCGCCCGGTCATTGACGTCGAGCACCCGCCGCCAGGAGATGGTGGCCGGCTCGAGGTCAAGTGCGTTGCCCTGGAAGAGATGGTTGTCCACCATGGCGGAGAGCTGGTTGTGGGCGGCGGTCACCGCGTGCATGTCGCCGGTCAGGTGGAGGGCGACCCTGTCGAAGGGGACCAGCGTGCTCAGCCCGCCACCCGCCGCACCACCCTTGACACCGAAGGTCGGACCCATCGACCCCTGCCGGAGGGAGATCACCGCCCGCCGGCCGATCCGGCGCAGGCCGTCGCCCAGGCCGATGGTGGTCACCGTCTTGCCCTCGCCGAGGGGCGTGGGGGTGATCGCGGTGACCACCACATAGCGCGCACGCCGCTCTGCGGGAAGGGAATCGAGCGCCTCCAGGCGGATCTTGGCGACACCCTGTCCGTACGGTTCGAGTAGCTCCGACCCGATCCCCACCTCCGCGGCGACGTCGGCTATGGCGCGCGCCTCGGCGGGGAGGGAGCGATCCTGAGTGGATGGTTTCATGTCCCCATCCTGACCGGCTCGGGCCGCTGGAACCTACAGGCGCCGGCCATCAACTGGGCAGGCACAAGGTCCCAGCCGGCACCGGGCGGCTGGGGCGCCGTCAGCGCCGGGAATTCCCGCCGCCCTGGGTCATCATCAAGATCATCAGCAGGTTGAGGAAGAGGTTGAAGACGTCCAGGTAGATCTTGAGCGCCATCCGGATGGCGCTCCCCGGGGCGTTGGCGGTGTGGGTCACCCGCTGGATGTCGTACAGCAGGAAGAGCGAGAAGAGCACGCACGCGGCGGCGGAGATGAAGATCTGAAAGGCCGTCGACTGGACGAAGAGGCCGATGACCATCGCCACCACGACCCCGATCAGGGCGGCGAAGAGCCAGCCCCCGATCCTGCTGAAGTCGCGGCTCGTGGTCCTCGCGTAGAGGGTGATCCCGCCGGTGGTGGCCACGGTCGCCGCCACGGCCTCGTAGACGATGTACTGGTAGCCCCCCGCCTGCAGGCCCAGGATCAGCGGAGCGACGGCGATCCCGGTGACGACACCAAAGGCGAGGAACAGGACCATACCGATCCCGGGGCGCGCGGCCAGCGCCTGGGTGGCCATGACCAGGACGATCATAGCGATGAACCAGAGGATGTCGCCGCCTGAGGTGGCTGTGTTGAGCCCGGCGCCTCCGAGCAGGATCCCGCCGAGGGCGCAGAGCACCAGCAGGCAGGTCAGCCCCATCACCTTCTCGGGGAGGCTGATCGCCCCCTGCATGGCCGGGTCGGCCCAGCCGCGGGTCTCGCCGAACGGGTTGTAGAGGCTGCGGTTGGAACCGCCGCCGCCCATGCCGCTGTTCATGTTGAACATCTCAGATCTCTTGGCTCCAGATGGGGAGATCGGGTCGTCTCAAGGTTACGGTACCCCGCCTGTCCACCGGGTTACACATGGGGCGTGGCCCACCCCGCGGCTGACGGACGTGGGGTGGGCCCGCAGTCGTCGATCAGGCGATGTTGACGGCCTTGTTCAAGTAGACGTCCTGGATGGCGTTGAGCAGGCCGACCCCCTCGGCCATCGGGCGCTGGAAGGCCTTGCGGCCGCTGATCAGCCCGGTGCCACCGGCCCGCTTGTTGATCACGGCGGTGCGGACCGCCTCCTTGAGGTCACCCGCTCCGGACGAGGCGCCGCCCGAGTTGATCAGCCCGCACCTGCCCATGTAGCAGTTCACCACCTGGTAGCGGGTGAGGTCGATGGGGTGAGGGGTGGTCAGCTTCTCGTAGACGAGCTTGCTGGTCTTGCCGTACTTGAGGGCGGTGTAGCCGCCGTTGTTCTCCGGCAGCTTCTGCTTGATGATGTCGGCCTGGATGGTGACGCCGAGGTGGTTGGCCTGCCCGGTCAGGTCTGCGGCGAGCCCGTAGTCGGTGCCGTCCTGGGTGAAGGCCGAGTTGCGCAGGTAGCACCAGAGGATGGTCGCCATACCCAGCTCATGCGCCTCGGCGAAGGCCACCGCGACCTCCTGGAGCTGCCGGGTCGACTCCTCGGAGCCGAAGTAGATGGTGGCGCCGACCGCGACCGCACCCATGTCCCAGGCCTGCTGGACGGTGCCGTACATCACCTGGTCGAACTTGTTGGGGTAGGTCAGCAGCTCGTTGTGGTTGAGCTTGACGATGAAGGGGATCTTGTGCGCCCACTTCCTCGACACCGAGCCGAGCACGCCGAAGGTGGAGGCCACCGCGTTGCAGCCGCCCTCGACAGCCAGCTCCACGATCTTCCCGCCGTCGAAGTAGATGGGGTTGGGCGCGAACGACGCGCCCGCGGAGTGCTCGATGCCCTGATCCACGGGGAGGATCGAGACGTAGCCCGTGCCCGCCAGGCGGCCGTGGTCGAAGAGTGTCTGGAGGCTGCGCAGGACGCGCGGGTTGCGGTCGCTCACCGACCAGACCCGGTCGACGAAGTCGGGGCCGGGCAGGTGGAGCTGGTCGCTGCTCACCGTCTGGCAGCGGTGTTGCAGCAGGTCCTGCGCGTCGTCGCCGAGAATCTCTTCTACGTTGCTCAGGGGGGTTGCCGTCGCCGTTGCCATGGTGTCCTCCGGGAATGGGCTGCGGGCGAATTCTCCCCCATCCGCCCCGCGCGGTGACTTCCGACCACTCTGACGCGTTCGGAGCGACCTGTCGGAGGCCTGATTCTCCCCGCCCGCGGTCATGTACCGTAGGCGCGATGGACCTGCTCCGCATCACCGGGGGTGGCCGGCTGACCGGGGAGGTCGCGATCTCCGGCAGCAAGAACGCGGCCCTGCCGGTCATGGCGGCCGCCCTCCTCACCGACGAGCCGCTGGAGCTGACCAACGTCCCGGACATCGAGGACATCGGGACCATGGCGGCCATGCTCGGCCACCTCGGGGTCTCGGTGGAGAAGATCGCCGACGGTCGCTGGCGGCTCGACGCCGGGCGGGTCGAGGCGGCCCCGGTGGGCGCCGACCTGACCCGCCGGTTGCGGGGTTCGTTCCTCCTTCTCGGGGCGCTGGTGGGCCGGACCGGCCAGGCGGAGATCGCCAAGCCGGGCGGGGACGACATCGGGATGCGCCGGGTCGAGCAGCACCTGGAGGGGCTGCGGTTGATGGGGGCAGAGGTGGCCGAGACCGCCACCAGCTTCGTGGCCCGGGCAAAGCGGCTCCGGGGCGCTCACATCTACCTCGACATGCCGACCGTCACCGGC
This sequence comes from Candidatus Dormibacteria bacterium, assembly GCA_049521435.1. GTDB lineage: Bacteria > Chloroflexota > Dormibacteria > Aeolococcales > Aeolococcaceae > Changshengia. Next base: position 49,370 of record JBEKOU010000005.1, read on the forward strand.
ACCGAGAATCTGATGATGGCCGCGGTTCTGGCCGACGGCATCACGGTGATCAGCAACGCCGCCCGCGAGCCTCACGTCTACGATCTCGCCCGCTGCCTGGTCGGCATGGGAGCCCGGATCAGCGGCGCCGGCAGCGAGCTGATCGTCGTCGAGGGCCAGAGCACCCTGCTGCACGGCACCCAGCATCGGGTGACGACCGACTACATCGAGGCCGGCACCTACATGACCGCGGCGGCCGCGACCGGCGGCGACGTCGTCGTCCACGGCATGCGTCCCAGTGACCTCCGTTCTCTCAGCAACAAGCTGCACGCCGCCGGTTGCACCGTCGTCGAGGGAGGCAACCACGTGCGGGTGACCGGGGGCAAGCTCCGCGCTGTCGATGTCACCACCTGGCCCCACCCGGGATTTGCCACCGACCTCCAGCCGCAGTTCGGGGCCCTGATGACCCAGGCCGAGGGGACCAGCATCATCAGCGAGGCCCTCTACGAGAACCGCTTCCGCCACGTCGCCGAGCTCGCCAAGATGGGTGCCCGGATCGCCGTCGAGGGGCGGAGCGCGAGCATCACCGGCCCGACCGCGCTCCACGGCACCGCCGTCTCGATCCCCGACATCCGGAGCGGGGCGGCGCTGGTGATCGCCGCGCTCTGCGCCGAGGGCACCACCGAGCTGGAGAACGTCTTTCACCTCGACCGCGGGTACGACAGCCTGGAGACCAAGTTGCGGTCCCTGGGAGTGACCCTCGAACGGGTCCGTCCGGGGCCCGGCGAGTCGTCGGCCCGCGACCTCTCGGGCGTCATCGGAGACTGATCGGAGGACCGCTGCGGATGCTCGGCAAGAGGCTGGGAATCGATCTGGGCGCCGGCAACGTACGGTGCGTGGTGCGCGGGGAGGGGCTGACGATCACCGAACCGTCGGTGGTGGCGCGGCACCGGCGCCGTGGCTACTCCGCTGCCGGGATGGCCGCAGCCGAGCTGGCCGGCGACCCCGAGCTGGAGCTGATCCGGCCGGTGGGCGCAGGGGCGATCGCCGACCTGGAAGCCGTCGGCGCTCTGCTCCACCAGCTCGTCAATCGTGCCGCCGGGCGGCAGCGCATCTTCCGCCCGGACGTGGTCATCGCCATCTGCCCCTCGATGGGAGGTGACGACCGTCTGGCCATCCTGGAGATCTGCGCCCGGATCGGCACCCGGACCGCCTACCTCATCGACTCACCGATCGCCGCTGCGATGGGCGCGGGGCACGTGCCGAACGGGAGCCGTGGATACCTGATCGCCGACATCGGCGCGGCCACCGTCGACGTGGCCAGCCTGGCCTCCGAGGGGACCATCGCCGGGCGCACCCTCACGACCGCCGGGGACACGCTCCGCGACGCCGTGGCCCGGCGCATCGAGGAGACCCACGGCGCCGTCATCGACCCCGTGGCGGCCGAGGACATCGTGGCCTCCCTGGCGTGCGTCGGCCCTCATGAGGAGCGCCGGATGCCGCTGGAGGCCGGGGTGGGGGCGGGGTCGGTCACCCTCAGCATCGCCTCCGTCGAGATCGCCGACCTGGTGGACGCGCATGCCCGCCAGATCGCCCATGCGATCGAAGAGGTCATCGACGAGACGCCGATCCCGCTCCGCCGCGGCATCCTCGAGGAGGGGATCGCCCTCTGCGGGGGCGGTGCCCGGCTGGAGGGCTTGGACCGCTACCTCGGCATCCAGACCGGCATCACGGTCCGGGTGGCGCCCGATGCGCCGACCTGCGTGATCCGGGGCACCCAGGCGGCCGTCGAGAACCTCGACGTGCTCCGCCGCTCCTTCATGTACATCCGCTAGGCGGAGTCGGGCGGGCGTCCTCGGTCACGAGACAGCCCCACAGCCGATAGCGCTGAGCCCTCTCCCCGGTCAGAGCGACGTCTCGATCGCCGCCAGCACATCCTCCACCCGGATCTGGCCCATCATCCCGCCCGGTCCCCGCGCCAGCTGGTGGCCGCGGTGCTGCGGGAGCGCCTGCACCACCCGGTGCTCGGCGCCATAGGGGCCGCGCCGCCGTCCGTCGGTCGGGCCGAAGAGACCGATGGTCGGCGTCCCCACCGCGGCGGCGAGGTGGAGGAGGGGAGAGTCCCCGGAGATGACCAGGTCGCAGAGCTGGAAGAGCGCCGCCGTCCCCAGCACGTCGAGCTGGCCGGTCAGGTCGGCGTGGGGCGCGGCGATGTCGACCGCGGCCATGGCCGCCGCGTACTCGTCCTCCGCCGCTCCGACGAAGATGATCCCGGCCCCATGGCGGGCCGCGAGCTGATTGGCGAGGTGAGCCCAGCGTTCGGGTTCCCAGGCGGTGGCGTGGGCGACGGGCCAGCGCAGGTCGGCGTGACCGGTCCCCGGGGCGAGGGCGACCAGCAGCCTGCCGTCGGCGACGGAGGTGCTGTGGAGCTGGACAAGGGCCTGCTGGGTGGCCGCCGGGCCGGGGTCCAGGTGAGCCGCATGCCGCTCGGCGGTGATGCCCAGGAGGTGCGCCATCCGAAGCCAGGCGACCGCCTGGTTCTCGCCGGACCGCGGCGCCACGTGGTCGCTGAGCAGGGCGGCGGTCGCACCGCCGCCCACGCCGAGCCGGCGGGCGAATCCCGCCAGGTAGACGAGGATGCGGGCCCTTGCCGAGGTGCCGCAGACCACCGCGATGTCGAAGCGCATCCGCCGGAGCCGGGCCCACGCGGCCAGCCCCTGGAGCGGCGAGGCGGAGGGGTCCAGGCCTCGCAGGGTGATCACGGTGCTCACCCCGGCCAGCGCCCGCGCGACCTGGGCCGCCGCCGGAGCGCACGCGAGGGTGACCTCCGCCGTGGGGGACCCGGCGGCGAGCGTCCGCAGCAGCGGCGCGGCCTGCAGGGTCTCCACCTGGCGGCCCCACATCAGCACCAGCACTCTCATTGCGCGCGTAACCGTAGCAATGATGCGAGGGGCAATTGCGGGACCCACACGCCGCTGGCGGCGTGGGGTGCGAACATAGGGCGCAAATGGGTTCCCTGGCGGGACGCGATCTGATCTCAATCGCCGATCTCTCCGCAGCCGAGATCACCGAGGTCCTGGACGTGGCCTCCGCGCTGAAGGCGGGCGCGAATCCCGGACGCCCCCTGGCCGGCCGCAACCTGGCCATGATCTTCCAGCGGCCGAGCAATCGCACCAGGGTCTCCTTCGAGGTCGCAGTCCGGCATCTCGGCGGGCACCCCATCCCGCTCTTCAACAGCGAGATCCAGATCGGCGAGCGGGAGTCGACGGCGGACATCAGCCGCATCCTCGACCGCTACGTCGACGGCATCGTGGCCCGGCTCAGCCACCATCGCGACCTGGTCACCATGGCGCGCTCGGCCCGCGGGCCGGTGGTCAACGCCATGACCGACCGCGAGCATCCCTGCCAGGTGCTCGCCGACTGCGTGACCATCCGGGAGCTGCTCGGCCACCTCGCGGGCGCCCGCGTCTGCTATGTGGGCGACGGGAACAACGTCTGCACCTCCTGGATCTACGCGGCCACGCTGCTCGGGATCGACCTGCGCGTGGTCGGACCGGAGGGCTACGAGCCGCACCCGGCGGTGCTGGAGCGCGCCGATCTGCTCGCCGGGGGCCGCTCGCCGGTTCGCCACTTCCACGAGGCCGCTGGGGGCCTCGAGGACGCCGAGATCATCTACACCGACGTGTGGACGAGCATGGGGCAGGAGGCGGAACAGCAGCAGCGCCGCGACGACTTCGCTCACCTGCAGGTCAACGACGCCCTGCTCGCCCAGGCGCCGGCCACCGCGAGGGTCATGCACTGCCTGCCCGCCCACCGCGGCGAGGAGATCACTGACTCGGTCCTCGACGGCCCCCAGTCGGTGGTCTTCGACCAGGCTGAGAACCGGCTCTGGGCGCAGGAGGCGCTGCTCAGCCTGATCTTCAGCGGTGAGCTGCAGAATGGCCGCGACGCCGGCCAGGGCGGCGTTGGTCGCTCATGACTGAATTCATCCACAGCGCCCTGGTCTTCCTCGGCGCGGTCGGCATCCGCGACATCGTCGACATCCTCATCGTCGCCTTCCTGCTGTACCAGCTCTTCAAGCTGATCCGGGGGACGCAGGCGGTGCAGCTGCTGGTCGGGCTGGCGGTGCTGCTCGTCATCGGGCTTCTCGCCCAGGCCTTCCAGCTCCGGCTCCTCCAGTTCATCTTCGCCAACGCCGGAACGGCGATCCTGATCGGCGTGATCGTCCTCTTCCAACCCGAGCTGCGCCGGGCCCTGGACCAGGTCGGGCGGCTGGGCACGGTCCGCTTCATCCTGGGACGGCACACCACCCAGCCGGTGGCGCGGACCGTGGAAGAGGTCGTCCGGGCGGCGGCCACCCTGAGTGAGGGGCGGACCGGGGCTCTGATCGTCTTCGAGCGCGAGACCGGCCTCGAGAATGTCGCGGTGAGCGGAGTGCGGGTCAATGGCGACGTGACCGCCGAGATCCTGACCACCATCTTCTACGTGGGCTCGCCGCTCCACGACGGGGCGGTCATCATCCGCGACACCCGGCTGATCGCCGCCGGCTGCGTGCTCCCCCTCGCCGAGGCGCTCCCCGGGGTCGGCCGGATGGGGACCCGGCACCGCGCCGCACTCGGGCTCACCCTGCAGTCCGACGCCGTGATCCTGATTGTCAGCGAGGAGACCGGGCTGATCAGCCTGGCCTACGGCGGCAAGCTCTACCGTGGCCTGGACCACGACAAGCTCCAGGAGATGCTGACCACCCTGGTGCTCCGGCCGGTGGCCCGCCGGACCGGCGCCGGCATCCGGCCCCTGGTCCGGAGCGGCGCGGCCCTGCGGGCGCTGGGCCGGCGCAACCCGTGAGGGCTCGCTGATGCCCGGCTTTGTCACCCGGAACTGGCGGCTCAAGCTGCTCGCGCTCGTGCTGGCGACCTTCAGCTGGGCGGGGGTCGTCCTGGCGACCAACCCCCCGGGTACCCGGTCGGTCTCGATCCCGGTGCCCCAGCCCCCATCTCCGGACGTCAGCCTGCCCGCCGGCTACCTGCTGACCAAGGCGATCCCCAATCTCACGGTGGAGATCACCGGCACCGAGGACCACCTCAACTCGTTCAGCAGGAGCAGCCTCCAGGTCACGGTCGATTACGAGGCCATCAAGGCGGTCGGCAACCACGTCCCAGCCGCCGTCAGGCTGCCCGTGAAGATCACCAGCAGCGATCCCAACATCGACCTGGACGACCCCCCGCAATCGCTCGAGGCGAACGTGGACAGCCCCGGCAGCGCCGGCGAGCCGGTCCAGGTGGAGGTGAGCCACCCCCCGCCGGCCGGCTACCAGGACAGCACCATGCAGGCGACGCCGGCCGCCGTCACGGCGACCGGGCCCGAGCATGAGCTGGTCGGCATCCGGGTCGAGACCCAGCAGATCGACCTCTCCAACCAGCGCGCAAACTTCGACGCGACCGTCGCCGTCTACCCCTACAGCAGCCAGGGCCGCCTCCTCTCCGACGTCAATCTCGACCCGGCCACCGTCAACGTGGCCATCACCGTGGTGGGGCTGGACACGAGCCGGACCAGCTCGGTCGTGCTCGGTGAGATCACCGGGGCCGCGGCAGGCACGCAGCCCTTCGTGGACACCTACAGCCCCATGACGGTGACCCTCACCGGGTCCCAGGACCTCATCAACGGGGCCTCGCTGGCGACCGTGACGACCGGCGGCATCGACGTCGCCGGCCAGACCGGGACGGTGACCTACCGCGTGCCGCTGGAGACCCCGACCGGGATCACGGCGACCCCGTCCACGGTGACGGTCACGATCACTGTGACGGTCCTTCCCACCCCGACTCCGGTCGCCGCCTCGCCGTCGCCCAGCCCGAGTCCCAGCGGATGACCCGTAACCGGGGCGCGGTCGTGTCCGTTGGACCTGGGAGGGAGGCGGAACAACGACACCCCGCCGGCGTCGTCGGGATGCACCAGGAGGGAGCCCCTGTGAGTGGAGCCCGCCGCTGATGTGCGGCATCATCGGCTACGTCGGGGCTCGCCCGGCCACCCCCGTGCTCCTCGACAGCCTCCTGCGCCTCGAGTACCGCGGCTACGACTCGGCGGGGATCGCGGTCCTCGACGGGGCCAACGGCGGGCGCCACACCGTGGTCAAGAGCGACCGCAAGGTGGCCGACCTGGTCGCCCGTTGCGAACGCGACGGCGTTCCGGAGGGGACGATCGGGATCGGGCACACGCGCTGGGCCACCCACGGCCGGCCGACGGTGGTGAACGCCCATCCGCACCAGGATTGCGCGGGGCGCATCCAGCTCATCCACAACGGGATCATCGAGAACTATCGCGAGCTCCGCGCCGAGCTGGTCGCCCGCGGCCACCAGCTGCGCAGCGAGACCGACACCGAGGTGCTGGCCCACCTGATCGAGGAGCAGTTCACGGGGGATCTCGCCGAGGCGACCCGGGCGGCGCTCCGCCGCGTCGAGGGCTCCTATGCCCTGGTGGTGATCTCCGCCGACCAGCCGGGCACCATCGTCGGTGCCCGGCGCAACGCCCCTCTGGTTGCGGCCTTCGGCGACGGCGAGGCCTTCCTGAGCAGCGACATCACCGCGCTCATCCCCTACATCCGGCGGGTCACCCTGATCGGGGAGGACGAGGTGGTCGCCGGCACTCGCGAGGGACTGGTGGTCACGTCACTGGACGGCAGCGTCGTCACCCCGCGAATGATCGACGTCGACTGGAACGTGGAGCAGGCCCAGAAGGGCGGCTACCCGCACTTCATGCTCAAGGAGATGAGCGAGCAGCCCGAGGCGGTCGAGAACGCGCTCCGCGGCCGGGTGGGTGCCGCCGGCGAGGTGAGCCTCGAGGGCCTGCTCGACGCCGTGTCGATCCCGGACCTGGACGAGGTCCGCGTCATCGGGATGGGCTCCGCATGGATCGCCGGGCTCTACACCGCGTCCGCCATCCAGCAGCTGGCGCGGCTCCGCGCCGGCGTGGAAAACGCCAGCGAGTTCCGCTACGAGGACCCGATCGTCGACGAGCGCAGCCTGGTCATCGCCATCTCCCAATCCGGGGAGACGGCGGACACCCTGGCCGCGGTCCGCGAGGCCAAGCGTCGGGGTGCCCGGGTGGTGGCCGTCACCAACGTCGTGGGCAGCGCCCTCTCCCTGGAGGCCGATGCTGTGCTCTTCATGCAGTCGGGGCCGGAGATCTGCGTGCTCGCCACCAAGACGCTGATCGCCCAGATGGTCTGCGGCCTGCTCATCGCGCTGGCGCTGGCCAGGGGGCGCGGAGCGCTCTCCGCGGAGCGGCACCGCGAGATCGTTGCCGAGCTCCGCGAGGTGCCCCAGCGGATCCGCACCTGCTTGGAGCTCGAGCCACAGCTCGCCGAGATGGCCCAGCGTTACGCCCACGTTCGCAACGCCATCTACATCGCCCGCGGGATCAACGTCGCCACCGCCCTCGAGGGTGCTCTGAAGCTCAAGGAGGTCTCGTACATCCACGCCGAGGGCTACGCCGCCGGTGAGCTCAAGCACGGACCGATCGCGCTCCTCGACTCCGAGATGCCGGTGGTGGCGGTGGCCACCCGCTCCGCCACCCTGACCAAGACGCTCAGCAGCATCGCCGAGGTGCGCTCCCGCGACGCGCCGGTGATCGCTCTGGTGACCGCGGGCGACACCGCCGTGGACCAGGAGCTGGCTCGTGACATGGTGCGCGTGCCGGCGTGCAGCGAGCTCCTGTCGCCGCTCATCAACGTCGTGCCCCTGCAGCTCTTCGCCTATCACGTGGCCGTCGAGCGCGGCTGCGACGTGGATCAGCCTCGGAACCTTGCCAAGTCCGTGACGGTCGAGTAGATGCACCGTTTGGTGGTGGGCGTGGACGTCACCTCGATCGATCGCATAGCGGCCGCCATGCGCCGCCATCCCGGCTTCGCGGCGAAGATCTTCACCGAGCTGGAGCGCCGCCGTGCGGGGTCAAGGCCGGAGCGTTTCGCCAGCCGCTGGGCGGCCAAGGAGGCGGTGATGAAGTGGTACGGCGGAGCCGGCCTGCGCATCCCCCCCTACCGTGCCATCGAGGTCGTCAACCGGCGGGGCGGCGCTCCGGAGGTCTGGGTGCGCGGCCAGCCCACCGGGATCGCGATCAGCATGACCCACGACGCTGGGATGGCGATCGCGGTGGTGGCGGCGCCGCTCGACGGCCCCGCCGGTCCGCCGGCGCTGCCCCCGCCCGAGGGACTGCGCCTGCCCGCCCGTCCCGCCGGCGCCCACAAGGGCACGTTCGGCACCGTTGTGGTGATCGCCGGCGCGGTGGGCACGGCGGGCGCCGCCGTGCTGGCCGGCCGGGGCGCCGCCCGAGCCGGGGCCGGCCTGGTCCGGGTCTGCGTCCCGGCCGGGGTCCACCCGGCGGTCGCGGCCCTCTGCCTGGAGCTGATGGCCCATCCCCTCGGGGAGCCCGGCGCCGCCGGGCTCGACGCCGCCGGGGTGGCGGCGCTCCGCCAGACCCACCTCCCGGTGGCCGGCGCCGCGGTGATCGGCCCCGGCCTGGGCCGCGCTCCCGCCACCGAGGCGGCCCTCCTGGACCTGCTGGGAACCCTCACCGTCCCCGCCGTCGTCGACGCCGACGGGCTCAACATCGCCGCGGCCGCAGGGTTCGACTGGCGGAGCTGCCCGGCGCCGCTGGTGCTCACCCCGCACCCGGCGGAGATGGCACGCCTGGCCGGGCTCAGCACGGCCCAGGTCCAGGCCGACCGGGCCGGGCTGGCCGCCACGTTTGCCGCGGAGCACGGCGTGACCCTCGTGCTGAAGGGGGCTGAGACGGTGGTCGCCGCCCCGGACGGCCGCCTTCACGTCGACCGGCACCAGACCGTCGCCCTTGCCACCGGCGGGACCGGCGACGTCCTGAGCGGTGTCTGCGGGGCGATGCTCGCGGCCGGCCTGGACGGCTTCGACGCTGCGGTGGCGGCGGTCACCATCCATGCAGAGGCGGGTTGCCTGGTCGAGGCGGAGCGGGGCCGGGCGGGAGCCCTGGCCGGCGATGTCGTCGAGATGCTCCCCGCCGCCCAGGAGCGGCTCCGGCGCGCCCTGGAACGGCGCGAGCGCAGATGAGTGGCGGGACGGCGGGCCCACGGCCCGGCGACCAGCAGGTCCGGCTTCGCCGGCCGCCGAGGGGCGGCGAGCCCCTGTGAGAGCAGAGGGGCCCCCGCGCCGCCTGCGGCGTGGGGACCGGCAGCAGTACACCCGGTGGGCGGATGTCGACGCCGTCGCGATCCGGCACAACCTCGGGGTGATCCGTGAGGTGGTGGGCGAGGGCGTCGCGGTCATGGCCATGGTCAAGGCCGACGGCTACGGTCACGGGGACACCCTCGCCGCGGCGGCCGCCCTGGAGGGGGGCGCCTCCTGGCTCGGCGTCTCCTCGGCCGAGGAGGCCCTCCGCCTCCGGGCCGAGGGCTTCGCCTGCCCCCTCCTCATCGTCGGGGCGGCCAATCCCGTGCACCTCGCCGCCCTGGTCACTGCCGGCGTCGACCTGGCCGTCTGGGACCCCGACCAGGTCGCCGCCGCCGCCGCGGCCGGCGCCGGCACGCCGGCGCGCCTTCACCTCAAGGTGGATAGCGGCATGGGCCGGCTCGGCGCCCTTCCCGACCAGCTCCCAGAGCTGATGGCGGCGGTCGAAAGCGCCGGCACCAGGGTCCGGCCGGTGGCAGCATTCACCCACTTCGCGGACGCCGAGGCCGACCCCGAGTACACCCTCGCCCAGGACCGGGTGTTCCTCGAGGCGGCCGCGGCGCTGCGCCGTCGCTGGCCGGGCCTGCTCCTCCATGCCGCCAACAGCGCGGCCGCTCTCGGACTCCCCGCGACCCGCCACAACCTCGTCCGCTGCGGCATCGCCATATACGGCTACGCGCCAGCCGCTGTCGAGGGTGCGGCACGGCTCCGGCCGGCGATGTCCCTCCACGCCCGGATCACCCAGGTCAAGACGGTGCGGAGCGGCCAGAGCGTCGGCTACGGGCGCACCTGGGTGGCGCACCGGGATGCCCGCGTGGCGGTCATCGCGGCTGGCTACGCCGACGGGGTCCAGCGGGCGCAGTCGAACCGTGGATCGGTGCTGGTCGGCGGAAGCCGCTGCCCGATCATCGGGCGCGTCAGCATGGATCAGTTGACCGCCGACGTCTCGCTCGTCGAGGGGGTGAGGGCGGGCGACGAGGCGGTGCTCTTCGGCGGCCAGGGGGGCGGATGGCTCGGCGCCGACGACGTGGCCGCCGCGGCCGGCACCATCAGCTACGAGGTGCTCTGCGCCGTGTCAGCCCGGGTGCCGCGCCTCCAGGTCGGCTGCGCCGAGGCTCAGCCGGGCCCGTAGATGAAGCCCTGGAAGTAGGTCGCGGTGTCGGGGAGCAAACGGTAGTCGACCTGGTCCCAGTCCCCCCAGTTCATCTCCGAGATCTCGAAGTCCCCGGCCGGGACGACGGGGATGCTGCCCACCCCGAGGTCAGGTCCGACCACCTCGACGTAGGCGACGTGCCCGTACCAGGCGTTGGCCCCGCCCTGGCCCTGGTCCCAGACGGCGACGGCGCCGACCTCGGGGACCGAACCCTCCTGGTACCCCATCTTGGAGGCGTTGTAGTACCAGGCGTTGGCGTTGCCGCCCCACGGGATGCAGCGTCGCGTCGCCACGTACCAGGTGCAGTCGCCGTAGGCGAAGCTGTCGGAGCAGCTCGTGCTGCTGGGCACGGCCGCCGTCCCGCCCAGCTCGTTGTCGATCTCGTCGATCTGCTCGGCGAGCTGTTGCGCCGGTCCGGTGAACTGTTCCAGGACCTGGTCACGTGCATAGACGATGCTCAGCAGCTGGCTGGACTGCGTCGACAGCTGGCCCTCGAGCGCCGTTGCCTGGGCAAAGTCGTTCTGGAGCTGGCCCTGCTTGGTGAGCAGGTCGGCCTGGTCGTGGCCGAGGGTGGTCTCGAGCCCCCGGATCTGGGCGGTGATGCTGGATGCTCCGGAGAGGCTGTCCATCGCCGCGGTGAAGTCCGTGGCGTTGAGCACCGCGGTCATCACCGTGTCGCCCGAGACGCTCTCGTAGGTCGCCCGGGTGAGGGTCGATAGGGCGTTGCGCGCGGCCGCCTCCTGGGTCTGATCGGCGGTGATGTCGCCGTTGAGGGTGGCCAGCTCGGAGTTGAGGGTGGCGAGCTGGGCCCGAGCCGTGTTCAGGGCCGACGTGGCCTGGTTGAAGGAGTCCTCGGCGTTGTTGAGGGCCGCAGTGGCGGCGCTCTGCTCGGAGCTGGCGGCGGCGAGCTCCTGGAGGAGCTGAGCGCGCTCCGCCTCAAGCTGGGAGGGGGTGTCGGCACGGACCGGGGTGGCTCCAGTGGGTACGCCGAGGCCGACCACCATGACCGTCATCAGCGCAGGGATCACCCACCGGCTAGCCCGCAATACGATCTCCCCTGTCGTCTCCCCGGTCCCGCGACCCGTTACCAGAGCCGGATCACGAGGACCAAACTTCGCGGGACTCTAGGGGGCGGGGGCGGCCGAGGTCAACCCTACATGACAGTGCCGTTATCAAGAAACGTGATATTTGGCGTCCGGCGGGCCCCCTGGAAGGGCATTCCGGTCGTCTGGCGGGGCGCGCTGCGGCTCTCCGGATGCGTTCGACGCGGTTCTCCACGAGGGGAGCGTGACGGTTTGCGGCCGGGCGCGTGACGGTTCCCCGAATGGCACCGTCGCCCTTCTCCGGATCCGCGCGGTGCCCCGCCGGACGGGGCTGGGAGGGCCGGCTGGCTAGAGTCGGGCAGATGGATGTCGCATCCCCGCCGACCGGTCACGGCTTCGACGCCGGGGGCCCCACCCTTCAGGAGGTCGGCGAGGCGGAGCTGCTCCGGCGGCTCACCGCGATCGCCAGGCGGCACGGGGACGATCGGCGGCTGGTGGTCGGCAGCGGCGACGACGCCGCGGTATGGCGGCCGCCCGGCGGGGCCGGGATCGTCCTCAGTCAGGACGCCATCGTCGAGGGCGAGGACTTCCGGCGGAGCTGGATCGACCCCGAGGCGGTGGGCAGGCGGGCTCTGGCGGGCGCCGTCTCCGATCTCGCGGCGATGGGAGCCCGGCCCGCCCTCTGCCTGGTGACGCTCTGCGCCCCGGGAGCCAGCCGGGTCGACGACCTGCTCGCCATCCAGGAGGGCATCTGCGCAGCCGCCTCCGAGGCCGGATGCCGCGTGGCCGGGGGCGACGTCAGCGCCATCGCCGGGCCCCTCGTCATCGATGTCGTGGTGGTCGGGACGGTGGATCCCGGCCGGGCTCTCCGTCGCGACCGCGGCCGGCCCGGGGATCTGCTGGTGGTCACCGGGTGCCTGGGCGGCGCGGCTGCCGGTCTGCGCCTGCTCCTCGACGGCCGGCGAAGGTCCGTCCCCGCGCCGGCGGGGGCCGGTGCCGGTGCCACGGCGGAGGAGCGCTGGCTGGCGCGCCAGCTCAGGCCGCGAGCCCGGCTCGGGGAGGGCCAGGCCCTGCTCCGGCTCGGCGTCGCCTGCGCCGGCGACCTGAGCGACGGGCTGATCGTCGACGTGGGCCGGATCACCGACGCGTCGGGCTGCGGCGCCGAGATCTGGCTGGAGAGCGTCCCCGCCGACCCGGATATCCGCACCCTGCTCGGCGACGGCTGGGTGGCCGCGGCCCTCGGCGGGGGAGAGGACTTCGAGCTGGTGGCGGCCGTCGCCGCCGAGCGGTGGGACGGACTGCTCGCCCGCTGGCCCGCCGGCCTGGAGCCGCTGCAGGTCGTCGGCCGGCTCACCCCCGGAACCGGGCTTCGCCTCCTCGACCACCGGGACGGGGAGGAGGTCCCGCTCCCGCGGGTCGCCTCCCGGCACTTCCGGCAGCCATGAGCAGCGCCGGTCTCGCCCTCACCACGGATGGGGTGCTCGCCACCGAGGCACTGGCGGCACGGCTGGGGTCCGGGCTGCGCCCCGGCGACCTGATCGCCCTGGATGGGCCGCTGGGAGCCGGCAAGACGGCCTTTGTCCGCGGGCTGGCCACCGGCTTGGGGGTGGATCCCCTCGTGGTCAAGAGCCCGACCTTCGTCCTCCACCACGTCTACGGGGCACCGCCCCGGCTCCACCACCTCGATCTCTACCGGCTCGGCCCGGGCGCAGGCATCCGCCTCCTCGACCTGGACAGCCTCTTGGAGAGCGCCCCGGTCGCGGTGGAGTGGGCCGGCTATGCCGACCTCCTGCCGTGGTGGCCGCTGCGCCTTCTCCTGGACATCGCGGGTGACCAGCTCCGCCACATCGAGGCGCGCGACCCGGACGACGCCCCGGCTCGGCTGGTGGCGGCCTGGGGCGCCGCGGTGGCCGGCAGGTGACCCGCGCCGCAGACTCGCCGCGATGACCGTTCTCGCCATCGATACCGCCTCCCGTCACCGCCTGGTGGTGCTGCGCGCCGGTCGCGACGGTGACCTGGTCGCCGCCCGGACCGCAGCCGGCGGCGCTGCGCTGCCGTGGCTGGATCGCTCGCTGGTCGAGCTCGGGGTCTCCGGTCTGCAGGCGGTGGTGGTGGTCACCGGTCCCGGCTCGTACACCGGCCTGCGGGCCGGGATCGCGATCGGCCTGGGCGTGGCCCACACCCTCGGCCTTCCCCTCCACGGGGTCAGCAGCCTCGAGGTGGTGGCGAGATCGGCGCCGGAGGGCGAGACCGAGACAGTCGCCCTCGTCGAGGCAGGCCGGGGCGGGGTCTATTCCGGCCGATTCCACCGGCGTGAGGGCATCCTGGAGATGATCGGAGAGGCGCGCCGCGTCAGCCTCGCGTCGGTGGCCGTCGGCGAGCCCCCGCCGGTGACGCTCGACTCCCTGGACCTCTTCGGCGTCGTGCCGGGCGACCCGGTGCGGGCGCTCGCCGCCGCGATCCCCGCGGCCCTGGGCCGGACGGAGCTCAGCCTCGCCGGACTGGCCGCGACCTACCTGGACTGAGACGGCCAGGGCGGTGCCGGACTGGGCGGGAGGACTGTCGCAAGTGTTATCCGGGGTCGCCGCGTATCATCGACGGCGATGAAGGTCGCGCCGCACCTCCTCATCGAGCGGATGCGCAGTGGTGACATCCCCGCAGTCCAGGCGATAGAGCGTGAGATCTTCCTCTCGCCGTGGCCCCGGAATGCGTACGCGTCCGAGCTCTCCCAGAACCGCCAGGCCCACTACTTCGTGCTCCGCGACAGCGGCCGGGGCGACATCATCGGCTACGGGGGTCTCTGGAAGGTCTCCGACGAAGCCCACATCACCACCATCGGCGTGCGCGCCGAGAGCCAGCACCAGGGTTTCGGCACCGGGATGTTCGCGGCGCTGGTCCAGCGCAGCTACGAGCTCGGCGCGCGCTGGATCACCCTGGAGGTGAGGGTGACCAACGGGCACGCCATCGACCTCTACGAGCGCTTCGGCTTCAAGGCGATCGGGCGCCGGCGCGGCTACTACACCGACAACGGCGAGGACGCGGTCGTGATGTGGAGCGACTCGCTGCACGCGCCCTCCTTCAAGCGCCGGTTCGTCGACATTCTCCAGGGCATCGACATCGTGGGCATGGGGCCTCCGCCTCCCTCCGAATACCCGCGCCGGTGAGCTGGCGCGGGACCGGTGGCCCGGGCGGCTCGCGCGCATGAACATCCTCGCCATCGAGACCTCGTGCGACGAGACGGCTGCCGCGGTGGTGCGCGACGGTCGGGAGATCCTCTCCAGCCACGTGTCGTCGCAGATCGCCCTGCACGCCCCCCATGGGGGCGTCGTGCCCGAGCTGGCGGCGCGCGCCCACCTGGAGACGCTCGCGCCGGTGGTCGACGCCGCGCTCGCCGGGGTGGACGGCGGCTGGGAGGCGGTCGACGCGATCGCGGTCACCCGCGGGCCGGGGCTCGCCGGCTGCCTCGTGGTCGGCGCCGCCTACGCGCAGGCCGCCGCCCGGGCCCTCGGCCTCCCCATCACGGGCGTCTCACACCTGGCCGGCCATGTCTATTCGGCCTGGCTGGCGGACGCGGAGCTGGAGCCGCCCTTCGTTGCGCTGGTGGTGAGCGGCGGGCACACCGACACCATCGAGCTCTCCCGGCACGGCGAGGCACGCCGGCTGGCGAGCACGCGCGACGATGCCGTCGGCGAGGCCTTCGACAAGGTGGCGAGGATGCTCGGCCTCCCCTACCCGGGGGGCCCGGTGGTGGAGCGGGCCGCCCTCACCGGGGACCCCCACGCCTTCCCCCTCCCGCGCACCCGGCTGGAGGGGGCCTTCTCCTTCAGCGGACTGAAGACGGCGGTGCGCTACGCCATCCGCGACCTCGCGGCGGAGGAGCTGGACGAGCACGGCGTCCCGCGCCGTGCCGAGGTTCGGGACGCCCTGGCCGCCGCCTTTCAGGAGGCCGCCGTCACCCAGCTGGTGGACGGGCTGGAGGCGGCGGTGGAGGAGACCGGGGCGACCTCCGTCGCCGTGGTCGGCGGGGTCGCCGCCAATCGAGCCCTCTCCGCGCGGGTGGCCCGCCGCTTCGCCGGGCTCCACGTCTCGGTCCCCCCGCTCCAGCTCTGCACTGACAACGCCGCCATGATCGGTGCCGCCGGCTGGCACCGGCTGGCCGTGCACGGGCCCGACACGCAGGGCTTCGATGTCGATCCGTCCCTCGCCGAGTTCGCCTGAGGGCTCGCCCCAGAACTGGTGGCGCAGGTGCGCCGGCCAGCGCCCCCGGGATGTCACCATCGGCTTCAGCGATGGCACAGATCCCCGCTCGCGAGGCCGGGTACCTCAGCGAGACCGCCGGACGCTACCTGGAGGCGATCTACTACATCGCGCACGAGGGCGACGTGGCCCGGCCCGCCGGACTTGCCGATTGGCTTGGAGTGAGCCGGCCGACGGTGACCGTCACCCTCCAGCGGTTAGCCCGCGACGGCTGGGTCGAGCTGGCCGAGGACCGGAGCATCAGCCTGACGCCGGCGGGCGAGGCGGCCGCCTCCGACCTGGTCCGCCGTCACCGCATTCTCGAGCGCTGGCTGGTCGACGTCCTCGGCCTGGATTGGGCCGCCGGCGATCGCGAGGCGTCACTGCTCGTCCACGGGGTTTCGGACGAGGTGGTGGACCGCCTCGACCAGCACCTCGAGTACCCCCGCTTCTGCCCCCACGGCAACCCCGTCCCCGGCCGCGGCACCGTCCCCGCCGGCCTGGTCCGGCTCGACCTGCTACCGCCCGGGGAGCCGGCGGAGGTGGTGAGGATCTCCGAGGTCGCCGAGCACGAGGCTCCGCAGCTGCTCCTGCTGCTCCACGAGCTGGATGTGACGCCCGGCCGCAAGGTGACGGTTCGCACCCTCGGGCCGTCGCTCGGACTGGAGGTGGAGGGGGCGGCGGTCGAATTGGACCGCGGTGCGGCGCGGGCGGTCTGGGTGGCGCCGGCCGGTTAGCTTAGACTAAGCTAACTGCCGCCTTCGGTGGAGGAGGACGGGCCCCGGCCGGCGGCGCGCTTCGACACCGGCCCGAGGGAGACGAGCCCCCCGCATGACAGCCCAGCAGCCTCGCGTGCTCCGCTCCGGGTGGAGCGCGCTCGGGGTGGCGCTCGCGGCGGTGTGGCTGCTCGCCGGCTGCGCCGGGTCATCGGCATCCGGGGACCAGATCACCCTCTACGACGGGCAGCACCCGCAGACCACCCAGGCGCTGGTCAGCGCCTTCGAGAAGGCGACCGGGATCACCGTCAACGTCCGCAACGATGACGAGGACACCCTGGCCGACGAGCTCGTCTCCGAGGGATCGCGCTCACCCGCCGACGTCATCTACACGGAGAACTCTCCGGCCCTCGAGTACCTCCAGGGCCGGGGCCTGCTGGCGGCCGTCGAGCCCTCCACCCTCGCCGACACTCCGAGCCGGTACAACTCGGCAGCGGGCGACTGGGTGGGGGTCTCGGCTAGGGTCAGCGTCCTCATCTACAATCCGTCGCTGATCTCGGAGAGTCAGCTGCCCACCTCCATCCTCCAACTCGCCGATTCCCGCTACCAGGGAGAGCTGGCACTCGCCCCGGGCGAGACCGACTTCCAGCCGATCGTCACCTCGGTCGCGCGCACCTATGGGTCGGCGGCTGCGCTCACCTGGCTCCAGGGGCTCAAGGTCAACGCCGGGAGCCACATCTACCCGGACAACGAGACCATCGCCGACGAGGTGAACCGGGGCGCGGTCGCCTTCGGGATCGTCAACCAGTACTACTGGTACCGGATGGGGTCGGAGCTCGGGGCCTCCAACGTGCACTCCGAGATCGCCTACCTAGCCCCGCACGACCCGGGGTACGTGCTCGATGTCTCCGGCGCCGCCGTGCTGCGATCGAGCACTCACCAGCCTGCGGCCCAGAGGTTCCTCGCCTTCCTGGTCTCGGAGCAGGGACAGGAGATCATCGCTCGGTCCACGAGCTACGAATACCCCATCGCCTCGGGGGTCACGACCGCGCAGCCGGAGACACCCTTCGATGAGCTCCAGCCGACCTCCATCACCATCTCCGAGCTGGGCGACGGCTCGACCGCCATCTCGCTGATGCAGCAGGCCGGCCTGCTGTGAGCTCCACGGCCCGGTCGCTGGCTCAGCGCTCCGGTCCCGGACGGCGCCTCCCGTGACCGCGACGGGGGTCGCCGTCGAGCCTGCCGCCGCCGTCGACCCCATGGTCCGGGCACGCCGGCGTCTGCCTCCCCTCTTTCTGCTCGGGGCGAGCGGCGCGGTCGCCATCGCGCTGCTCATCCCGCTCGTCTTCCTGCTCATCGAGGCGAGCGGTTCCGGGGTCGGCACCATCGCGCACCTGATCTGGCGCCCGCTGACCGCCACCCTGCTGTGGAACACCGTCCGGCTCACGGTGGTGGTGACCGCGCTCTGCGCCGTGATCGGTACCCTCACCGCCTGGCTGGTGGAGTGCACCGATCTCCCCGGGCGCCGCATCTGGGCGGTGCTCCTGGTCATCCCCTTCGCCATCCCCGACTTCGTGGTCAGCTTCGGGTGGGCGTCGATCTCGACCTGGGTGCAGGGGTTCCAGGGTGCGGTTCTGGTCATGACCCTGGCGGTCTATCCGCTGGTCTACCTCCCGGTGGCCGCCAGCCTGCGCGGCGCGGACCCGGGGCTGGAGGACGCCGCCCGCAGCCTCGGGCTGGGCCGGGTCCGCACCTTCCTGCGGGTGACCATCGGGCAGGCGCGGGGCGCCATCCTCGGCGGCTGCGTCCTGGTCGCGCTGGTCATCCTGGCCGAGTACGGCGCCTTCGAGATCCTCGGCTACCAGACCTTCACCACCGAGATCTTCACCGAGTTCCAGATCTCCTTCAACGTGTCCACCGCCTGCGCCCTCTCGCTGGTGCTGGTGGTGCTCGGATGCGTGATCCTCGGTGCTGAGCCGGTCGGCCGGGGCAGGGGCCGGGCGGTGCGCACCGGCGCGCAGGCCCAGCGAGCCCTCCGCCGGCACCGGCTGGGACGGGCCACGCTCCCGGTCCACGCCGCGCTCGGCGTCCTGGTCGTCCTCGCCCTCGGCGTGCCGGTCGGCGCCAGCGCGTACTGGATGTTCGCCGGCGGGGTCCCCTTCCTCACCGGGGTCTCCCTCCTCGAAGCCGGCTGGCACACCGCCCTCTACAGCGGTCTGGCCGCGGCTCTCGCCACCGTGCTGGCCCTGCCCGTGGCCCTGCTGGCGGTCCGCCACTCCGGTCGCGGCGGGCGGTTGCTCGAGCGGAGCACGTACCTTGTGCTGGCCATGCCCGGCATCGTCATCGCCCTCGCCATCAGCTACTTCGCTGAGCGCTACGCCGGAGGCTTCGGATACCAGAGCGCGATGCTGCTGATCGCCGCCTACGCGATCCTCTTCTTCCCGCTGGCCCTGGTCGGGGTCCGGGCATCCGTGTCACATGCTCCGGTGGCCCTCGAGGAGGCCGCCCGCTCCCTTGGCCGGCGTCCCGACGAGGTCTTCCTGCGGGTGACCCTTCCCCTCATCGGCCCGGGGCTCGCCGCGGCCTTCTGCCTCGTCTTCCTCGCCTGCGCCACCGAGCTGACCGCCACCCTCGTCCTGGTGCCGACCGGCGTCCAGACCCTTGCCACCCAGTTCTGGGCCTACCAGCAGAACCTCTCCTACGGCCAGGCCGCGCCCTTCGCGCTGGTCATCATCGCCATCGCAGCCGTGCCCAGCTACGTCCTCGCCCGCTTCTTCGACCGCCTGCCCAGCCGGGCCGGCATCGCCTCGTGATGCCCGAGCCCGACGCCCCCACGGGCACCGACCGCTTGGCGTTCTCCGAGGCGTCCACTGGCGGCGCGTCCACGGCGGAGCCGGCACCCCTCGTCGCCACCCAGGGCCTGACGACCATCGACCTTCACAAGGCCTTCGGAGATCACGCCGTCCTCCGGGGTGTCGACCTCACCGTCCCGGACGGCGCCTTCGCCGCGGTGCTCGGGGCCTCCGGCAGTGGTAAGACGACGCTCCTTCGCATCCTCGCCGGCTTCGAACGGCCCGACCGAGGGGTGGTGGCGGTGGGTGGCGCGATCCTGGACGACGACCACCACCACCTCCGCGCCGAGCGTCGCCGCATCGGCTACGTCTCCCAGGAGGGGAGCCTCTTCCCCCACCTGACGGTCGAGGGCAATGTCGGTTTTGGACTTCGGGTTCGCGAGGGCCGGGAGGCGGCGGTCACCGAGCTGCTCGAGCGCGTGGGGCTCTCCGGCCTCGAGCGCCGCTACCCGCACGAGCTCTCCGGCGGCCAGCAGCAGCGGGTGGCGCTGGCTCGCGCGCTCGCCGTCCGGCCCCGGATCGTGCTGCTCGACGAGCCCTTCGCTTCCCTGGACGCCGGGCTGCGGGCGTCGGTGCGGGCCGACGTCCGCGCCGCCGTGCAGCGCTCCGGCGCCACCGCCGTGCTGGTCACCCACGACCAGGAGGAGGCGCTCTCGCTCGCCGACGTGGTGGCGGTGATCCGGGACGGCGCCATCGCCCAGGTCGCCAGCCCCCGCGACCTTTACGAGTCCCCCGTCGACCCCGATCTGGCCCGCTTCGTGGGTGAGGCCAACCTCGTCGAGGGCACCTCGTACGGCTCGACCGCGGAGACACCCCTCGGCTGGCTGGAGCTCCGCGACGGGCATCGGCCCGCCCGCCAGCAGGTCGTCGTGCTGGTGCGACCCGAGCAGCTCCGGGTCACCCCTTCCGAGGGGGGAGGCCCCGGCGTCGCCGCCCGGGTGGTCGAGACCGGCTTCCATGGCCACGACTCCCTGGTCAGCCTGGTCACAGAGGATGCGGCCGCCTCTCCGATGGTCGCCAGGGTGGTGGGCGGCATGCGCCTCGAGGCCGGTGCGCAGGTCACCATCAAGGTCGCTGGAAAGGTCCATTGCTGGCCACGGCCGCCGGCTGGCGAAGCCGCGCCGGGGGCGCCCGCGGCCGAGCCGGAGGGTGAGCCGGGCTGAGCCATGGGTCGTCCGGGGAAGTCGGACGGACCGTTCGTCGCCGGATCGGGATCGTCCGGCCCGGCTCACGCTTCCCCGCCCGGTGCCCGCCAGTTGCGGTCCTGGCACTCGATTCGCTAGAGTGTTAGCAGTCACCCGTCCCGAGTGCTAAAAGTGGAGGTCGCACCGTGGCCTTGAAGCTCCGCCCCCTGGCTGATCGCGTCGTCATCAAACCCGTCGAGCGTGAGGAAGTGACCAAGAGCGGCATCGTCCTCCCCGACACCGCCAAGGAGAAGCCCCAGGAGGGGATCATCGAGGCGGTCGGCAGCGGCAAGTACAACGAGCGCACCGGTGAGCGGATCAAGCTCGACGTCGCCGTCGGTGACCGGGTGATGTACGCGAAGTACGCGGGCAGCGAGGTCAAGATCGACGAGGTCGACTACCTGATCCTGTCCGAGAAGGACATCCTCGCTGTCGTCCAGGTCAAGGCCTGAGCCAGCGGCCCGTCCCCCGTGTGATGGCCGTGCCGCCCGTCCACGGGTGCGCCGTCGCCCCTCAAAGGAGCTGAGAGAGCATGCCTGCTAAGCAACTTCGATTCGACACAGAGGCGAGGCAGCTGCTCCGCCACGGCGTGGATGCGGTGGCCGACGCCGTGGCGGTGACCCTCGGTCCGCGCGGGCGCTCGGTGGTCCTGGACAAGAAGTTCGGAGCGCCGCTGATCACCACGGACGGGGTCACGATCGCCCGTGACCTCGACTTCAAGGACCACTTCGAGAACATGGGGGCCCAGCTCCTCCGCGAGGTCGCGGTCAAGACCAACGACATCGCCGGGGACGGCACCACCACCGCTACGGTGTTGAGCCGAGCGATGATCGACGAGGGACTGCGCCTGCTCAGCGCCGGCGCCTTCCCTGTCGAGTTGCGCCAGGGGATGCTGGCCGCCGCCGCCGCCGCCGCCGGTGCGGTGCGGGCGCGCTCCCATCCCGTCGACACCAATGAGGACATCCGCCGCGTCGCCACCATCAGCGCGGACGACGCGGAGATCGGCGAGATGCTCGCTGACGCGTTCGCCAAGGTGGGCAAGGAGGGCGTGGTCACCGTCGAATCCGCCGACGGGATCGAGACCACTGTCGAGGTGGTCGAGGGGATGCAGCTCGACCGCGGCTACGTCTCCGCCTATCTGGTCACCGACCAGAAGGAGATGGTCGCCGAGCTGGAGCACCCCGCCATCCTCATCAGCGACGCCAAGATCAGCGCCGTCCGCGACCTGCTGCCGGTGCTCGAGCTGGTGGCCGGAGCCAAGCGGCCCCTGCTCATCGTGGCCGAGGACGTCACCGCCGAGGCCCTGGCCACCCTGGTGGTCAACCGGATGCGCGGCACCCTCACCGCGGTGGCGATCAAGGCCCCCGGCTTCGGCGACCGCCGCAAGGCGATGCTCCAGGATCTGGCGGCCCTCACCGGGGCCACCGTGGTCAGCGAGGAGGTCGGCATCCGCCTGGACGCGGTCACCGCGCGTCAGCTCGGCTCGGCCGACCGGGTGACCGTGACCAAGGACGACACCACCGTGGTGGGCGGCGGCGGCGATCGCAAGGCCATCGACGCGCGCTGTGAGGAGATCCGCCAGCAGATCGAGGAGACCGACTCCGATTGGGACCGGGAGAAGCTGCAGGAGCGGCTGGCCCGGCTGGTCGGAGGGGTTGCCCAGATAAAGGTCGGGGCGGCCACCGAGGTGGAGATGAAGGAGCGCAAGGCGCGTGTCGACGACGCTCTCCACGCGACCCGCGCCGCCCTCGAGGAGGGCTGCGTCGCGGGTGGGGGTGTCGCCCTGATCCGGGCCCGCGATGCCATCGACGCGCTCAAGTTGGATGGAGACGCTCTCGCCGGAGCGCGCGTCGTCCGCCAGGCACTCTCCGCACCACTCAAGCAGATCGCGGCCAATGCCGGGCTGGAGGGCGCGGTGGTGGTCAACGCGGTCGCCGAGCTGAGCGGGGATGACGGCTTCGACGTGGTCACCGAGGAGTACGGCAACCTCGTCGAACGCGGGATCATCGACCCCACGAAGGTTGTGATCACGGCCCTCACGTCAGCCGTGTCCATCGCCACCATGATCATGACCACCGAGGCCCTGGTCGCCGACGCCCCCGAGCCAGAGGATGACGACGAGAACGGCCACGGCCACTCTCACGGCGGCGGCGGAGGCGGATTCGGAGGTGGTGGCATGGGCGGGGGGTTCGGCGGCGACGACGACATGGACTTCTAGCTACTTCGACCTAACAACTCCCCGGTGTGACCTACTGGAGAGCACGGCAGCGCCACCACGAACAGGTGCGGCTGAGGCTGTAGCGACTCCAACGCCCGGCGCAAGCGCGTGATGTCGTCAGCGTCTTTCGGCCGCCGGAGCCGGCCGGGGACCCAGACGGGCGTCATCTCCTTGCACTCGATCTGGACGCGCGGGTTGATGATCGGGCACTGCACCGCGCCGATGCACCCCGGCGGCCAGTCCAGCATGCCGTCGGGCCAGGGCTCGCCCGTGTAGGCACCGCCGGCCACCGTGACCTTCCCATCATCCCCGTGGGTCAGCCAGCCGAAGCTCATTTCCTCGCCGTCTTTGGCCACGTCGAGCTGCTGGTCCGGCGGCGGCCCTGTGATCGTTTGGTATCCGTCAGCATCTAGGGCGGCGGTGATGGCGGGCGCGTCGTCAATCCACGCCATAAAGTCGATGTCGACATGCTCCCGAGTGACTTGCCCGAGGAAGAAGTCCATCGCCCAGCCGCCGCGCAGCCAGATCTGGACCCCGAGCCGTTCGGACATCCGGACGGTGTCGGCGATCATCAGGAGTTGGCGCTCGGCGCGTTCTGTACCCACTCGACGTCGATCGATCAGCCTTGCGGGGTGGCGCGCAGCACGCAGAACTCGTTGTCCTCGGGATCTGCCATGACCACCCAGGTCACCTGCCCTTGACCGATGTCCTTCTCGCGCGCACCCAACCCGATGAGACGCGCCACCTCTGCCCGCTGGTCGTCCGGCCGGAGGTCGAGGTGGAGCCGGTTCTTCACCACCTTGGCCTCGGGCACCTGCTCGAAGAGGATGTCGGGCGAGCCCTCGCCCGGCTCCAGCCACCAGTCACCGTCCTCATCCTCCTGCACTGGAAGGCCCAGGGCCGCGCTCCAGAACCGGGCAACCCGCTCACGATCCCGGCAGTCGACGACCACGCATTGCCAGCGCAGGGGCATCCACCGAGTTTAGCTCCCACCCCCGCGCCGGCCGGGTGCCGGAGGCTGTGCGCCGCGCTCCCCGCCGGGTAGAGTTGCCCGCGTGCTGACCCTGGAGACCCCCCGGCTCCTCTTCATCTCGACTCCCGCCTCGGTGATGCGCACGCGGCTCACCCTCTCGGACTTCCACGCCGAGATCGCGGTCGGCCCCTGCGAGACCGCGGGCCGCGACGGCCGCCTCACCGTCCACTTCCCCGAGGAGTGGCCGGGAGAGGACGCCCTCCAGATGTTCCCCATCTGGATCGCCCGCCGCGACCGGTCCCCCGATCCCGGGCCGTGGTGCGACGGGGTGGTCGTCCGCCGTGAGGATCGCCTGGCGGTCGGTAGCATGGGGTTCAAATCGGCGCCGGGCCCGACCGGTACGGTCGAGATCGGCTATGCGGTGAACCGCTCCCTCTGGGGTCGCGGCTACGCCACCGAGACGGTGCAGGCCATCGTGGCCTGGGCGCTGAGCCAGCCCGGGGTGCGCCAGGTGACCGCCGAATGTCTGGAGAGCAACCCCGCATCGGCACGGGTGCTGGAGAAGAGCGGCTTCCAGCAGGTGGGCCGGCGCATGAGCGTGGCGGGCGAGCTGCTGCTCTGGGAATGCCGGACGCCGGCGGCAAGCCGGGCTCCGGTCGCCGGAGCGAGCGCGACCGATCTCGGCGGCCGGCCCGCCGGGCAGGCGTAACCCGATGTGCGGCATCTGCGGCTTCACCGGCCGCCGCGACCCCGCGCTGCTCCGGGCGATGGCCGCGTCGATCCGCCACCGCGGTCCCGACGACGACGGCTTCTTCGAGACCGACGGCGCCTCGCTCGGCTTTCGGCGGCTGGCGATCATCGACCTCGACACCGGTGCGCAGCCGATGTCGACCGATGGCGGTCTGCTCCACCTCGTCTTCAACGGCGAGGTCTACAACTACCGCGAGCTGCGCGCCGAGCTGGAGGCGGAAGGCAGGCGCTTCACCACGAGGAGCGACAGCGAGGTCGCCCTGCAGGCCTATGCGCAGTGGGGTCCGGCAGCCTTCGCGCGGTTCAACGGCATGTGGGCGATCGCCCTCCTCGACCGGCGCGGCGCGCAGCCCGAGCTGGTCCTCTGCCGCGACCACTTCGGGATCAAGCCGCTCTTCTACGCCGCGCACGATGAGCGGGTGGTCTTCGCCTCGGAGATCAAGGCCATCCTCGAGGACCCGACCTTCCCCCGCCGGGTCGACGAGCAGCAGCTCTACGAGTACCTCCGGTTCGGCCTCTACGACCACAACGACCTCACCTTCTTCTCCGGCATCCGTCAGGTCGCGGCCGGCGCCTACGTCACCGTCGAGCCCACCGGTGCCACCCGAGAGATCCGGTACTGGACGCCGGTCATCAGTGAGGACGCGGACCCGGACCCGAAGGAGTTCCTCCGCCTCTTCACCCGCGCGGTCGAGCGCCGCCTGGTCGCCGACGTGCCGGTGGGCACGTGCCTCTCGGGCGGCCTCGATTCCTCCTCCATCGTCTGCGTGATGGACCGGCTGCTCGCCCAGCACGTGCCCGACTCGGTGTCGCTGGGCGACCGTCTCAAGACCTTCTCGGCGGTCTTCCCCGGCGACCCCATCGACGAGCGGCGCTACGTCGAGGCGGTGCTGGCGGTCACCTCCGCCGACCCCACCTGGGTGCAGCCGACCTCCGAGCAGTGGCTCGCCGAGCTGGAGACCTGGGTCTGGCACGCCGAGGAGCCGATGATCACCACCGCGCCGTACGCGATGTGGTCGGTGATGCGCGCCGCCAGCCAGAAGGTCACCGTCCTCCTCGACGGCCAGGCCGGTGACGAGCTGCTCGGCGGCTACGTCCCCTACCAGTACGTCTACCTCCGCCAGCTGCTCCGGGAACGCCGCTACCGCGAGTTCGCGGTGGAGTCCGCGAAGGCCCGGGACACGGTCGGCCGGCTGGCCCGCCGCCGGCTCTGGGAGGGCCGCCACCAGGTGGATGTCGGCGCCCTGCTCCGCCCCGCATGGACGAGGGGCAAGCAGCGGCCTCACGACCCCCGCATTCAGGACGACCTCAAGAAGCGGCTGCTCCAGGACCTCACCACCTTCTCGCTCCCCTCGCTGCTCCGCTACGAGGACCGCAACTCGATGGCCCACTCCGTGGAGTCGCGCCTGCCCTTCCTCGACCAGGAGCTGGTGGAGTGGATCCTCCGGCTGCCCGCCTCCGCCATCGTCTCCGGGGGGTGGTCGCGACGCATCATGCGCGAGGCGATGCGCGGCATCCTGCCCGAGACCATCCGGCAGCGGCGTCGCAAGGTCGGCTTCACCACGCCCGAGTTCCGCTGGTTCCGCCAGCAGCGTGCGGCGATCCAGTCGCTGATGCGATCACCGTCTTACCAGTCGCGGCCGTACTGGAACGCGGATGCCGTCGCCGACGCATTCCGGGTCGCCTGTGTGGGCGGCAGCGAGGAGTCGCTCTTCTTCTGGCGCACCGTCAACGTCGAGCTCTGGCTGAGGGTGTACTTCGAGGGCGGGGCCCACGGCTCCGCGTCCGGTGCCACCCCGGCCAGCTCGTACGCCTTCACCACCCAGGGCGACCGGGCGGCGGGGGCGGCGCTGGGCGCCGAGGAGCTGGTCGCCGCCGCCCATCCCAACCCCGGCCGGCATCTCATCATCCGGCGTGACGGCCACCCCTGGGCGCGCATCCCGCTCCGCGCCGAGCTGGTGCGCAACCGGGACGACCTGGGCGCCGCGGTGGGAGCGGCCCTGGGCAGGGCGCGGGCCTCCGGCATCGCTCTCCTGCCCGGAGACGTCGTCGCCATGAGCGAGAAGGTGGTGGCGATCACGCAGGGGCGTTCCTTCCCCATGGACGAGATCCGAGTCACCCCGCTCGCTCGGCTGCTCTCCCGCTTCGTCAGCCGGGTTCCCATCGGCATCGGCCTGGGGAGGCCTCAGACCATGCAACTGGCACTGGAGGAGGCGGGGGCACCGCGCATCCTGCTCGCCGCCGCCTGCGCCGCGGTCACGCGTCCCTTCGGGGTCCGCGGCGTCTTTTACAGGGTGGCCGGATCCCGCGTGTCGGCCATCGACGGTCCGACCGCGTACACCCTCCCTCCGTACAACACCCACGCCAGCAAGGCGCCGAGCGACCCGGACGGGGTCGCCGAGCGCATGAGCCGCAGCCTGAGCGAGAGCGCCGGGGTCGCGATCGCCGTCGCCGTCGTCGACACCAACGATCTGGCCGCAGACGTGCTGGGGGCGAGCGCCGGCGTCGACCGGGTCACGGTGAGCCACGTGCTCGCCGACAACCCGATGGGGCAGACCGCAGAACAGACCCCCTTCTGCATTGTCCGCCGGCTGTCGTGACAGACTGTCGGATTCACACCGGCGGGCTCTGATGTCCGCTCCGGAAGCGTGACCAGGACGCGACCCGTCCGTTCTCTGTGACACGAGGGTCACGGTTACTCTGTTCGCGCCGATGTTCGAATCTGGGGCGCTCCACATCGCCACGCCGTACACCCCCACTTCGCAGCGCCCAGATCGCTTGGCCGTCCGGGGCGTGACGGCCGCGTGGACAGGCGGGGCGGCCGTCCTGATCGTCGTCGGGATGTGGCTCCAACACTCCCGGCTCGAGCTCGCCTCTATCGTCCCCCTCGTCTTCCTGGCAGCCGCCGCCCTGGCGCTGGTGCTGCCCCTGGAACGTGTCGCCCACCGGTGGCAGGCGGTGGGCGCGTGGTGCGCCATCGTCCTGGTACTCGGCCTCGAGCTGACCTTCCGGATCCGGGCGGTCGACGTCGTCGCCCTGGTCACCCTCCCGCTCGCCGTCCTGGCCCTCCGTCACGGTGGCCGGGATCTGGGCGTCGGGATCGGCCTGGCCCTGGTGGTGGGCCTCATCTCGCTGGCGGTCGTCCGCGACCCCTACGTCGTGGTGGCCACGCTCGCCGCCATCGTCGCCGCCGTCACCGTCAAGGCACTGAGCGGGCACGGCGCCGACCGGGCACGATTCGACTCGGTCGCGTACACGGATTTCCTCACCAACTGTCCCAATCGCCGGGCTCTCCACGCCGAGCTGCCCCACCGGTTGGAGGCGGCACGGCACCGGGACACCTCGCTGGCCGTCGCCGTCATCGACCTCGACAGGTTCGGCTCCTTCAACGAGGACTGGGGTCACGCCGCCGGGGACAGGCTGCTCACCGACGTGGCCACGGTCCTGCGCTTCACCCAGCGGAGCGACCCCGACCTCCCCGGCCTCTCCTACCTCGCCCGGATCGGCAACGACGAGTTCGCCGTGGTCCTGGAGCGCCTCACCACGAGCGCTGTCGCCGACGTCATCCGCGACGTGGAGAGCGACCTCCCAGCCGGCTGCACGGTCAGCGTGGGGATTGCCTTCTGGGATCGCAATGAGACCGCGGACGACCTCATGAACCGCTCCCTCCGCGCTCTCGCCGCCGCCGGCAAGGCCATGGGCGGGGGCCGCGTGGTCGTCGACGAGGGCGCCGGATCTCGAGCCGGCAGCTGGCTGGAATCGGTCCCGGCCATCGTGGCCCGCAAGGAGATCGAATCCGTCTACCAACCCATCCGCGACCTCAGCACCGGCCGCCTGATCGGGTACGAGGCGCTCGCCCGCCCCACCGGAGCCCCCAACGAGACCGAGGTCGAGGGGATGTTTCTCGCGGCACGCCGCCTGGGTGTGTCCCGCGAGCTGGAGACCCTCAGCCAGGTCTCGGCGATGAGAGGCGCCCACCGCCTGCTCGCCCGAGGCGGCTCGCTCTTCATCAACATCAGCGTCGGGGCGTTCACCGACCCCGACCGTGACCTCGACGTGATCCTGGGGCACCTCCGGGACGCCTCCCTGAGGCCCACCCAGATCGTCCTCGAGGTCAACGAGCAGATCACCCGCTTTGGCCGCTTCGCGGAGGCGTGCGCCCGCTACCGGCGTGCCGGCTTCCGCTTTGCGATGGACGACGTCGGCGAGGGGCTGTCGACCATCGAGGCCATCGCCGTCGTCCGTCCCGAGTTCATCAAGGCCGCCAAGAGCCTGGTCGTCACCGCCGACGACGCCGGCTCGGCGGCGGTCATTCGCGGGCTGGTGGAGGTCGCTCGCAGCCTGGGCGGCGAGATCATCGCCGAGGGGCTGGAGACCCGAGAGGATTGCGCCCGCATGCTCGGACTGGGCGCCGCCCTGGGCCAGGGGTGGGCGCTGGGCACCCCCAAGCGGCTTCACGACGTGCTGGCCGCGGGGCACGGAGAGGAGGGGGCCGAGCACGGTGCTCACGGCGCCGACGGCCCGGAGCGGGTCATGCCCGCGCTCGTCCCGGTCCGCCGCCCCACCTGACGCCGGGTGCCCCCTGCGGTGGCGCGCGGGACCGTGGCTCGGACGTGGGAGCTCACAGCGAGCCCGGAGCTTGCGATGCACCAGCTTCGCGAGTACTTCGGCTCCAACCCGAGCGCGGAGATTGTCAGCTCATTCGACGACAACAAGTTCGAGCTGCGGCGGAACCCGCTGACGACGTTTGGATGGTTCTCACGCCACACGACATACCTCAGCGGACGCGTCGATTCGCACGGGGGTGGGGCGACCTTGAGGTGGCGACCGCAGGCGCGCCGGGCGTTCGTCGCCTTTCTCCTCGCCTATCTCGCCGGAGCGGCAGCCGTGCTCGCGGCCGTGCTCGCGCTCCTCAGCACCTACGGCTGGATCTGGCTCGGCGCCTCGGTGCTCATTGGGGCGGTCGCGGTCGCACTCGGTTGGAGGGCGTTGCGCAGGGTGCTTCGTGCAGATCCCTATCTCGTGTCGCACCTGCAGGGCGCAATGGCGTCCATCTGTCGGCCCGAGACGCTCATCGAGCGACACGCGCCGGCGTCCCGCTGATCCGGCGCCACTGATCGCTCGAGACGCACCAATCAAGGCGGGGGGCGCTGACCCGTAGAATCCCCAACGTGGTTTCCGGCACCGATGCGCTGCTCGCCGCCCTCAACCCGGCCCAGCGCGAGGCGGTGGAGGCGCCGGACGGGCCGCTCCTGATCTTCGCGGGGGCCGGCAGCGGCAAGACGCGGGTGCTCACCCATCGCATCGCCTACGTCATCGCCGCCCGCGGCGTGCGCCCCCAGGAGATCCTGGCCGTCACCTTCACCAACAAGGCGGCCAAGGAGATGCGCGGCCGGGTGGAGAAGCTGCTCGGCTCCGACATCAGCGGGATGTGGCTGGGGACCTTCCACTCCGTGGGGGCCCGCATCCTCCGCCGTGACGGCGACGCCATCGGCATCCCTGCCAACTTCGTGATCTACGACGAGGCCGACCGGCTGGCGGCGATGCGCCGGGCGATGCAGACGGCTGGCGTGGACGACAAGCGCCTGGCGCCCTCCAAGGTCGTGCACGTGGTGAGCGCCGCCAAGAACGAGCTGCTCAACGCAGCGGCGTTCGCCGCCCGCGCGAGCGGCTACCTGGAGGTCGAGGCCGCCCGCATCTACCGTGCCTACGAGGCCGAGCTGGCCGCCGCCGGGGCGCTCGACTTCGACGATCTGCTGATGCGCACCGTCTTTCTGCTCCAGGACGTCCCCCCGGTGCTGGAGCACTATCGCCAGCGCTGGCGCCACCTCTTCGTCGACGAGTACCAGGACACCAACCACGCGCAGTACCTGATGGTGTCACTTCTGTCCGCAACCCATCGCAACCTCACGGTGGTCGGAGATGATGATCAGTGCCTGGCGGCAGGAACCCTGGTGAGCATGGCTGACGGCTCGCGCAGGTCGATCGAAGAGATCCGGCCGGGGGACATGGTCTGCTCAGCCGGTGGGAGTGGCACCCTCACGCCCGCCCGGGTGCTCCGTGTCTCCGCACGGGAGGCGGAGGAGACCGTGCGCGTCCGCACGGCCGCGGGGCGCGAGCTCGTGAGCACGCCGGAGCACGTCCACTTCGCGGGGTACAGGCTCGGGATCTCCCCCAACTACTACTTCACGTATCTGATGCAGAAGGATGGCTTCGGGTATCGGGTCGGCACCAGCCAGGTCCACACGAGGGGCCGGGTCAAGCCGGTGGTCGGCTTCCGGCAGCGGGCGGTGCAGGAGCACGCCGATGCCCTCTGGGTCCTCGCGGTGCACCAGTCGGAGAACGATGCGCGGGAGGACGAGTACGTCACGTCGCTCCGCTACCAGATCCCCACCCTGCCGTTCGTGCCCCGGAAGGGGCCCAGAGACGGGCTGGTCCACGACCCGGCCCGGCTGCGAGCTGTCTTCGCGGCCTTCGACACCGAAGCCGGTGCCCTGCGGCTGCTTCACGACCGTGGCCTGTCACCAGAGCATCCCCACCATCACCCGCGATCCCGGAACAGCAGCCGTCGCAACATCGTGGTCACGCTCTGCGCCGACCAACGGGGGGCCACCCCCATGCACCTGATCGCGGTCGGGGGGAACGACGAGGCGGGTGCGGAGATCATCCGCAGCCTGGGCCTCCACGTGCGCCCTGCTCACAGCGGCTCGTCGCTGAGCTGGCGGTACGAGACCGTCTTCAAGGACATGGCGGCCCTGATGGAGAACGCCACCCGACTCCGGGACGCCCTGGATGGGGTCATCGTCATGAAGGCCCGATTCGGTCTCAACGCCGGTGCCGACCGGGAGTCCAACTCGCTGCCCGCGACGCGGGGCGACTCGGTGCACCCCGGCATGGCGATGTTCGATGAGAGCTGCGGCTACGACATCGTCGTGAGTGCCGAACGCCTCGGCGAGCGCCGCCGGGTGTTCGACATCGATGTCGAGCACACCCACAACTTCATCGCCAACGGCCTGATCACCCACAACTCCGTCTATCGCTTCAGGGGCGCCGATATTCGCAATATTCTCGAATTCCAGAAGGACTTCCCCGACGCCCACGTGGTCACCCTGGAGCAGAACTACCGCTCCAGCCAGCCCATCCTCGACACCGCCCACGCCGTGATCAGGGTCAATCAGGATCGTGCCGCCAAGCGACTCTGGACCGAGCGCGGCGGCGGCGAGCCGGTGCGGCTCATCCCCGTCTACGACGAGCAGGAGGAGGCGCTCGCGGTCTGCGGCGAGATCGAGAGGCTGATCGGCACCGAGTCCTACTCGCTCTCCGACTTCGCCGTCCTCTACCGGACCAACGCCCAGTCACGCGCCTTCGAGGACGTGCTCCTCCGCCGCGGCATCCCCTACCGCCTGGTGGGCGGCCTTCGCTTCTACGAGCGCAAGGAGGTGAAGGACGTCCTCGCCTACCTCCGCCTGGTCGCCAACCCCCGCGACCCGGTGGCCTTCGGCCGGATCGTCAACGTCCCCCGGCGCAAGATCGGGGATCGCAGCGTCGCCGAGCTGGAGCGGATCGCGCGCAAGCGCAGGATCTCGCCGTTCGAGGCCGTCCTGCACGTGGGGGAGGAGGCCGAGCTGGGTCCGGCCGCGCTCCAGGCGCTCTCCGGTTTCGCCAGGCTGATCGCCGGCCTCGGTGAGCAGAGCCTCCGCCTCCCCGTCCCCCGCCTCCTGGAGCGGGTCGTCGAGGAGACCGGCTACCAGTCGATGCTCCGGGACGGCACCCCCGAGGGGGAGGAGCGCTGGGCCAATGTGACCGAGCTGGTCGGCTACTCGGAGGAGTACGAGGACGTGCCGCCCCCGGACGGCCTCCACCAATTCCTGGAGAACGTCGCCCTGGTCAGTGACGTGGACAGCCTGGACGACACCACGAGCGGGGTCACCCTGATCACCCTCCACCAGGTCAAGGGGCTGGAGTTCCCCGTCGTCTTCCTGGCCGGGATGGAGGAGGGGCTGCTGCCCCACGTGCGTGCGCTCGAGGAGGGGGACGAGGGCATCGCCGAGGAGCGCCGCCTCACCTACGTCGGGGTCACCCGAGCCCAGCAGCGCCTCTACCTCCTCCACGCCTTCCGCCGCCACCTCTACGGGAGCGCCCAGAGCGCCCAGGCATCGCGTTTCCTGGCCGACATCCCCCCCGAGATGCTCACCGTGGTGCGCCGGCCGGGAGGGCCGCCGGTGACGGCGCCCCGCCAGCCCGGCGCCGTCCGCGAGGCGGTCCATGCCCAGGCGGTGCGGGCCAACCCGGTGGAGATCGCGCCCCAGCGCTACTCGGCGGGGATGCGCGTCGAGCATCCCAAGTACGGGAGCGGCACCATCCTGAAGAGCACCATGACCCGGGCAGGGGAGGAGGTGGTGATCCGCTTCGACGAGGCGGGGATGAAGATCTTCGCGGTCGCCGACGCCAAGCTCTTCCCTGCCGGCGGCTGAGGCGGCTGAGGCATCCGGTTCCGGCAAGGGAAG
The DNA here is from genome assembly GCA_049521435.1 of Candidatus Dormibacteria bacterium. Taxonomy (GTDB): domain Bacteria; phylum Chloroflexota; class Dormibacteria; order Aeolococcales; family Aeolococcaceae; genus Changshengia. The sequence goes on from JBEKOU010000005.1 coordinate 82,172, forward strand.
TCCCAATCGCGTCAGGCGCCCGGGGGGTGCGGCCCGACTCCTGGACCCGTTTGACTCCTGGACCCCTTAAGGACACTTCTGTCCTAAAGGCTCCTTGAGAGGTGGGGGGCCGTCGCCGGGGGGCGCGGGGCGCCGAACCGGGCTCCCCGGCGGGCGGCAGATCAGTCCCGCGACCGTCCCTCGGGGTCGGCCGCCGTGATCAGGGTCAATCCATCCGCGATGGGCACGATCACCGACTCCGTGCGCGTATCCACCAGCACGTGCTCGTTGAACTCGCGGATCACATGGGTCCGCTCGTCCGGCTCGGCTATCCCGGCCACCCAGCCGTGGCGCAGCACGTTGTCGACGGCGATCAGTCCGCCGGGTGCCATCCGCGGCACCAGGGCCTCGTAGTAGGCGATGTACTCGCTCTTCTCGGCGTCGATGAAGGCGAAGTCGAAGAGCTGCCCGAGTGGCAGCTGCGCGATGGTCTCCAGGGCTGGGGCGAGGCGCAGCTCGATGCGGTCAGCCAGCCCCGCGCGCTCCCAGTAGCGGCGCGCCATCGACGTCCACTCCTCGTTGACGTCGCAGCAGAGCAGCCGTCCCTTGGGTGGCAGCCCCCGGGCGATGCAGAGGGACGAGTAGCCGGTGAACGTCCCCACCTCGATGGCCCGTCCTGCCCCGCAGAGCCGGACCAGCAACCGGAGCAGCGCCCCCTCATCCGGGCTGATCTGCATGTCGAGCTCCGGATACGTCTGATGGGTCTCCTCGACCAGCTCCGCGAGCAGCGGGTCCGAGAGCTTGGCATGGGCGGCGAGGTAGGCGCTGATCCGCGAGTCGAGGAACGCCGACGCGTGAGCCATGTCAGGAGAATCCTAGCGGCCCGGGCCGCGGCTCCGGCTCATCAACGGCCGCCACCCATGCGAGGATCACGCCATGGGTCAGGTCAAGGCTCGCGTCGCACACCAGATCCCTGAGCGGCCTCCGCTCCACCTCGCGGTGGGCGAGCCCGTGGAAGTGGGGGCTCGCGATACGACGTGGCCTGCGTTCGTCTTCGTCACGACGACGCACGGGTCGGGGTGGGTGCCGGCCAGGCACCTGTCTCGGCCGTCAGGGCCCGCTCGCGTGCTGGCGGCCTACGACACGTTGGAGCTTCCCACCGTGGGCGGCGAGACCCTGGACGTCCTTGTCGAGGACCGTGCCAGTGGCTGGCTGTGGTGCCGGTCGATGAGCGGACGAGAAGGTTGGGTACCCGTCACCACCGTTGGGGCACAATCGCTGGACCGATGACCGAGACCCCACCCGGGCCGGCCCCCGAGGACGCCCGCCACCGCGCGGCCGAGCTCCGCCGGCAGCTGGACCACCACGCCCACCTCTACTACGTCGCCGACTCTCCCGAGATCACCGACGCCGAGTACGACCAGCTCTTCCGCGAGCTCGTCGACCTGGAGGCACGCTACCCGGAGCTGCAGACGGCGGATTCGCCCACCCAGCGGGTGGGGGGCGCCCCCGCGGAGGCCTTCTCCAAGTACCGGCACCGCACCCCCATGCTCTCGCTCGGCAACGCCTTCTCCCTGGAGGAGGTCGAGGCCTTCCGGCGGCGCATTCAGCGCGAGGTGCCCGGCGCGGACCGCTTCGTCTGCGAGCTGAAGATCGACGGGCTGGCGATGTCGCTCACCTACCGCGACGGCGAGCTGGTCACCGGGGCGACGAGGGGTGACGGCGTCGAGGGCGAAGACGTCACCGCCAACGTGCGCACCATCCGCTCCATCCCGGTCCGCCTCCGCAGCGTGCCCACGGGTCTGCCGCGCGAGTTCGAGGTGCGCGGCGAGGTGTACATGCCCAAGCCCAGCTTCGCGGCTCTCAACCAGCAGCTGGAGGAGGACGGCAGGCAGACCTACGCCAACCCGCGCAACGCCGCGGCGGGGGCGGTGCGCCAGCTCAACCCCACGGTCACCGCGAGCAGGGGCCTGCAGACCTTCATGTACCAATTGGACCCGCCCGGGCCCGCCCGCTCCCAGACTGAGGTCCTGGCCCTGCTCGGGGAGATGGGCTTCCGCGTCAATCCCAATTGCCGGGAGGTGGACGGCGAGGGGATCGCCGCCTATCTGGAGCGCTGGAAGGACGCCCGCCACGACCTCGACTACGGGACCGACGGGGTCGTCATCAAGGTCGCGGAGCGGGAGATCCAGGCCGAGCTGGGGGCGGTGTCGCGAGCCCCGCGCTGGGCCATCGCGTACAAGTTCCCGCCCGAGGAGCAGGAGACCCGGGTGCAGGACATCCTGGTCAACGTCGGCCGCACCGGGACCTGCACCCCGGTCGCGTTTCTCGAGCCGGTGCTGATCGCCGGCTCGACGGTGCAGCGCTGCACCCTGCACAACGAGGACGAGGTGGCACGCAAGGATGTCCGGGCCGGCGACACCGTGGTCGTCCACAAGGCCGGCGACGTCATCCCCGAGATCGTCCGGGTGGTGCTGGAGCAGCGCCCGGCCGACGCGGTGCGGTGGGTGCCCCCGACCACCTGCCCGGTCTGCGGCTCCGAGCTCGTCCGCGAGGAGGGCGAGGTGGCCCGCCGCTGCGTCAATCCCCTCTGCCCCGCGCAGCGCTGGGAGCGGCTCATCCACTTCGCCGGACGTTCGTCCCTGGACATCGAGGGCATGGGCCCCATGGTCATCGCCGCATTGATCGAGGCGGGGTACGTCGAGGACGCCGCCGACTTCTTCCGGCTCACCAGGGAGCAGGTGCTGACGCTCGATCGCTTCGCTGACCGCTCCGCGGACAACCTGATCGCGAGCATCGCCGCCCGCCGGCGGGTGCCGCTCCACCGGCTGCTCAACGCTCTCGGGGTGCCTCACGTGGGTGAGCACACCGCGCTCGTGCTCGCCACCCACTTCCGCACCCTGGAGCGGCTGGCGGAGGCCACCCGGGATGAGCTGCTGGAGGTGGAGGGCTTCGGGCCCACCATGGCCGAGGCCGTCGCCCGCTGGTTCCACGGCGAGGACGGCAGGAGGCTGCTGGCGAGGCTCGCCGAGGTCGGGGCGGAGGCTGAGCCCGCGCCGGTCGTGGGGGAGGGGCCGTGGACCGGCCAGAGCTGGGTCCTCACCGGCTCCCTGGAGGCGATGCCCCGCCCCGACGCCGAGGAGCGCATCCGTCGGCTGGGCGGCAACCCGGGCTCGAGCGTCAGCCGCAAGACCCACACCGTGGTCGCCGGTCCCGGCGCCGGCGGCAAGCTGGAGAAGGCGCAGCGGCTGGGGGTCCGGGTGATCGACGAGGCGGCGTTCCTCGAGGAGCTGGAGGCCGCGGAGGGGTCGGGCTCCGGAGCCGACTGAGATGAAGCACGAGGTGCTGCCGGCTCAGTTCGACGCCGGCCTGGATGGGCTCGGGCTGCTCCGCTCCTGGCCGGGCGCGGACCCGGTCGAGCTCCAGGCCAGGTTCGGCGAGCTGCGGCGTGACGTCCGGGGGGCGGAGAGCCGGACCCTGGAGATTCTGGACGTCGACGATGGCTACGCCGGCTGGTCGGCCACGTACGACACCCGCGTCAACCAGCTGCTGCTGGCGGAGCAGCCTGCGGTGAGCGAGATCCTGGACGGTGTCCTTCCCGGCACGGCGCTCGACGCCGCCTGCGGCACGGGCCGGCTCACCGGGCTGCTCCTCGCGCGCGGCCACCGGGTCATCGGAGTGGACGCCTCCGAGGCGATGCTGGCCCGCGCGCGACGGGAGCTGCCCACCGCCGACTTCCGGGTCGGGTCTCTCACCTCGCTCCCCGTCGCCGCCTCCGCATTCGACCTCGTCACCTGCGGGCTGGCCCTGACCCACCTCACCGCCCTCGGGCCGGCCATCGGCGAGCTGGCCCGTACGCTGCGCCCCGGGGGCCGGCTGGTCGTCTCCGACATCCACCCGGTGGCGGTGGTGCTCGGGGGCCACGCCTTCTTTCGCAGAGAGGATGGCTCCCGCTGCGTGATCCGCAACCACGTTCACTGGCACGCCGAGTATCTGGACGCCTTCGCCGCCAGCGGGCTCCGGATCAGACGCTGCCTGGAGCCCAGCTACACGCCGGAGATCGTGAGCTCCTTCGTCCGCGAGGGAGCCTCCCCCGCCATCCGCCACCTGGAGGGGCTGCCCTTTGCCCTGGTCTGGGACCTGGAGCTCCCTGCGCCGGGGGAGGGGCGGGCCGAGCCCACTTTTGCTGCGGTTGTTGCGGCCCCTCCCCCAGATTGAGATTCACCCGGTGCCCCCTGTTCAGAGGGCTGCGGGTCGAGTGAAGTGGGCCTGATGTGGCCATTTGGGAGACCTGGAATGATCGTATTCGGCATCATCCTGATGATCATCGGCTTCGTCGCGGGCATAGCGCCGCTGTGGACGATTGGCGTGATCCTGGTCATCGTGGGGCTCGTGCTCTCGATCCTGGGCATGGCCGGACGCCCGGTCGGAGGCCGTCGCTACTACTACTGAGGCGGGGTCGGTGCTTCCTCAGGAGGGTCGGATGGCGATCGAGACCGGGGCGCTCGTCTGCGCGATCACTGCGGTCATGGCGTCGCTGCTGACGTCCACCACCATCACGCCCTCCGACGGGATCGGTACCGCGCCTATCAAGTCAACCCAGTCTCCATACGTGTAGCCGAGCAGCGCAGTGGTGCCATCCGGGCTGATCGCCGCGCCCATGAAGTCCGCGACCTCGTCCAATGCCGGGTCCATCGCTCCGCTCGGCAGTGACATCCGGCCGGCCGCCGTGCCGCCCAACGCGTAGGCGAAGCTGCCACCGGGCACGATGGCGATGCCCTGGGGAGCGCCGCCTATCGATCCGAAGGCCGTCCCCACCAGGTCGTCGGCGGGATTCGCCGCCAGGGTGACCGGTGTGATGAAGCCGTGGCCATTGCCCCACAGCACGTAAGCGACGCCACCGTCCGGGGTGATGGCGATGGCGATCGGGTCGACGCCGACCGGGATCGGCGCGCCGGCCGTATTGGTGTCGAGTGAGACGGGAGTGATTGTGCCGTCGCCGTGGTTGGCCACGTAGGCGGTGCTCCCGTCAGGGGTGATGGCGATGGCAACGGGGTCGTCCCCCACGGGGATCGGCGACCCCATGGCACCGGTGGCGACCTTGATGAACACGACCGAGCCGTTCGCATTGTCGGTGGGGTCGACGGCGGCGACGGCGATGGCGCCGTTGGGTGTGATGGCCACGGCACCGATCCCGCCGTTGCTCGCGACCTGGATGGGGGCCTCGGCAGTCCCAGTGGCAAGGTCGATCGGCGTCACCGTGCCGGCTCCGGCGTCGGCCACGAAAGCGGCTTGGCCATTGGGGGTGACGGCGATGCCGCTCGGGTCCTGGTCGACCTTGATCGGCGTCTCCGCGGTGGCCGTGGTCACGTCGACGGGGACGACGTACCCGTCGGTCTCAGCAACGTAGGCGGTGAGGTCGGAAGCCGCCGGCAAAATGGTGGGCGCGGGCGAGTCGGAAACCGGTGCGAGGGTGGGGCGCGCCGTGGCGGCGGACGTCATCGTCGCGGATGGCGACACCGTTGCCACGGACGTCGCCGAAGCTGTCGCCGTCCCCGACGAGGCCGGCGTGGACGTGGTGGTTGCCGGCCGATGCGAGGTCGTGGCGGGGGTCCCGCAGGCGCTCGCCAGCAGGGTGGTGGCGATGCCGAGCGCGGCCAGAGCAATCCGGTGCTGACGGCGCTGGGGAAACGTCGACGCTGCGGTGCTCGTGTCGATCGGAGCTGTCATGCCTGCTCCAACGGTCGCGGACGCCGGCGGGTTACGTCCCGCCAGCCTCCGGGCATCAGGAGGGTCCGGGTGAGGTGGCGAAGGCGATCGCGACCGGGTCGGCGTCGAGGGGTACCGAGCCGGCCGACGCAGCGGTGCTGACGTCGACCGCGGTCAATCCGGCCTCGCCGAAGTCGCTGGTGGCGTAGGTGAACACAGCCAGGGTCCCGCCGGGGCTCACGGCGATGGCGTTGTACGCGGCGCTGCCGCTCGACCAGAGCGTGGGGCCGGCCGGCAGACCGATCCGCAGCGCGTCGTCAATATCGGCGACGAAGGCGGAGGTGCCGTCCGCAGCGACGGCGACGGCCTGCGGGACCCCGCTTCCCGCGGGGACCGGGCTTCCCACATGGTCCTGCGCCGGGTCGGCGGACAGCTTGACGGGGGTCAGGGTGTCGTCGACCCCGGCTCCGAGCACGTAGGCGGCGTCACCGGTCGGGGAGATGGCCATCGCCACCGGTCCGATCCCGATCTGGATGGGGGAGCCGGCGATGCCGTTGGCGAGGTCGACAGGCGTGATGGCCGTGGAGCCGTTGTCGACCACGTAGGCCGTCCGCCCGTCCGGGGTGATGGCGATGGCGGTGGGGTCGGGGCCGACGCTGACCGGGGAACCGATGCTGCCGGTGGCAGCGGTGATCGGGATGAGCACGCCGGTGGACCCGAAGGTCTGCCCGGCGACCACGTAGACCGTGGAACCGTTGGGGGTGATCGCGATCGCGCTCGGGGGTCCATTCCCCGCCGGTAGCGCGATCTGTCCTTCCACGGTCCCATTGCTGAGGTCCACCACCGTCACCGCGCTCACGTCCTGGTCCGCCACGTAGGCGGTGGTCCCGCTCGGGGCGACGGCCAGGGCAGCCGGCACGTGACCCAGCGGGATCGGAGAGCCGAGGCCGAAGGGCTGCAGATCGAGTGGCTCGAGGGTGCCGTCGCTCAGGGCCACGTAGGCGATGAGGTTCGAGGACGACGGGGTGGCGGTCGTGGACGGAGCCGGGGTTGGGGTCGCCGCGACCGGGGTGGCCGGGCCCGTCGCGGAGACGCCGATGCTCGTCGGGGCGAGCGTCTCACTGGATTGCGATGCGGCGCTCGGGGAGCCGCTGCCCGGGTCCGTTGCGGTCGGGCCTCCACACGCGCCCGCCGCCAGCGCCGTTGCGGCGGCGAGCACGGCCATAGCCGTCCGTCGAGCGGTCCCGAGTCGGGACACCGCCGCGGTCGCGCCAGTGCCGATGGTCACCGTCATTCCTGCTCCAACTCTCTCGGGCGCCGGCATCTTACGCGCCCGGTGCCACCCCCGTCAGGCGCTCCCTCAGGAGGGTCGGAATGCGACCGCCACCGGCTCGCCGGCGAGGACGATCGGCGCACCGGCCGTGCCCGTGCTCAGCTTCTCAGGGAGGACGCCCGGTGAGCTCCCGGTCCCGCCGGCGAAGCCGAGCAGCGCGGCGGTGCCGTCCGGGGTGATGGCGACGGCGGTGAAGCTGCCCGAGATCGTCGCTCCGAGCTGGGCACCGCTCGGAAGCGAGATCAGGCTGGCCCCGGTCCCACCGACCACCACGGCGCGGTCACCGTCGGGGGCGATGGCGATCGCCTCGGCCTCGCCGCTCACCTCCGAGATCGCGCGGTCGACCACGTCGTGCGTCGGGTTCGCCGACAGCCTGATCGGGATGACCGCTCCGGCGTTCAGGCCGTCCATCACGTAGGCCGAGCTCCCGTCCGGGGTGATCGCGATGTCGACGGGGTTGCCACCCACCGCGACCCTCGGATCAGGGGTGCCGCTCGGGAGCGCGATCGGCGTGATGGTGCCGTCGCCGCTGTCGACCACGTAGGCGGTGGAGCCGTCGGGGGTGATGGCGATGGCGATGGGGTCGGGGCCCACCGGGATCCCCGGCTCCGGCGTGCCCGTGGCGAGATCGATCGGCACCACCACCCCGTTGGCCTGGGCGGCGGGGACGACGGCCACATAGGCCGTGGCACCGTTCGGGCTGATGGCGATCGAGGAGATCCCGCTGTTGCTCGCGATCGAGATGGCCGCCCCGGCGACGCCGGTGGTCAGGTCGATGGGCGTGACCGTCGCGGCGAATGCGTCGGCCACGTAGGCGGTGCGTCCGTTGGGGGTGATCGCGATCGCCTCCGGCCGGAGATCGACCGGGATCGGCGCCTCCGCCCTTCCCGTGGTCACATCGACGGGGACGACGTTGCCGTCCATCGTGGCGGCGTAGGCGATCAGGTCGGTGGCCGGCGGGGTGGGCGTGGGAGCCGGGGTCGGGGACGCGGGCGCGACGGATGCGGGCGAGCCGGCCCCAGCCGTGACGGCCGGCCCGGTCGGGGTGGTGGGGCTGTCTCCCGAGGTCGTGCCCATGCCCCCGCAGGCGCTGGCCGCGAGCGCGGTCAGCGTCCAGAGGGCGGCCGAAAGCGTCCAGCCGGCGCCGTGGCGCCGGCGTGATGGCCTCCTGGTGGTGCCGTCCCACTGCATGGTGACTGGCAATCTAAGCAGCCCGCGGCTGGCCGCTGCGTCGCGGGTTGGGCCGGCCGTCTCCCGCCGGCCGGTGCCCGCTCTGGGGTGTGACATCATCCGCGGTCGACTCATGCAGACTGACAGCCGCCAACCCAGCAGCCAAGGCCAACCAGGTGCCATCGTGGTCCTGAAGAACCGGCACAGGTGGTCGATGTTGGGTGGGATGGGCGTCGTCGCCCTGATCTTCGGCCTGTGGGCCCTGGGCAACAGCCAGTCCTCCACCTACAGCAACACCTGGGTCGCCCTGACGGTGATTGGGGTGCTGTGCGCGGCGACCGCGATCCGCGCTCTGTTCGTACGTGTCCAGGTCGGGTCCGGAGGCCTGGACGTTCACGACTACACACGGGTCTGGCGGGCGTCGTGGTCCGAGATCGCCGCGTTGGCGGTCGAGGAGGTGACCACCCGCAGCAGGAGCGGCGCCAGCTACACGTATTACCCCACGATGGTGCTCCGGAGCGGCCGGAAGCACCGGCTCGACGCCCTGGCGAGCAGGCAGGATTCGGAGGCCGAGGCCTCCATCCAGAGGCTGGAGTTCCTGGCGCCTGCCGGTGCGAAGCCCCGCTACGTCCGCTACTTCGAGTACAAGGACTTTCTGGCCCAGCTCAAGAGCGGAGCGGAGCCCTAGTCCCCGGCCAGGCTTCCGGCGATACAGTGACCGGGTGGCCACCACGGAGCGCCCGGCCCGGCTGATCGACAATCCCGATCTCCTGCGCGAGCGGCTCCGAGCCGCCCCGCAGGGCCCGGGGGTCTACGTCATGCGGGACCTCTCCGGCCGGGTGGCCTACGTCGGCAAGGCGGCGGTCCTGCAGAACCGGCTCCGCTCCTACTTCACCGGGATGCCGAGCCTCCCCGACCGGACCCGCCGGCTGGTCGAGGGGGTCTTCGACTTCGAGGTGATCGCCTGCGCCAGCCCGCGCGAGGCCCTGATCCTCGAGAACACCCTGATCAAGCGCCATCGACCGCGTTTCAATGTTCGACTCAAAGATGACAAAAACTATCTGTACCTGAAGATCCCGGCACCGGGCAGCCCCGACACCCACGCTCCGGGCACCGCCCGCGAGCAGCTGAGAGCGCCCCGGGGCGAGGCCGGCCAGCGGGCGACGCTCTTCCCGCGCCCCTACTACACGCGCAAGGTTCAGCGCGACGGGGCGCGCTACTACGGTCCGTACACGAGCGCCCAGTCGCTCCGCACCACGGTCCGGTCGCTGCGCACCATCTTCCCCTTCCGCACCTGCGGTGACGAGGTCTTCCGGAGGGGCCGGGTCTGCCTCGACTACCACATCAGACGTTGCAGCGGGCCCTGCGAGGGGCGGATCGACGAAGCCGGGTACGCCCATCTGCTGGAGCAGGTCGAGATCTTCATGGAGGGTCGGAGCTCAGCTCTCGCCGGCGAGCTGCGCCAGCAGATGGAGGACGCGGCGACGTCCCTCGACTACGAGCTGGCGGCACGCTTCCGCGATCGGCTCCGGGCCATCGACCGGATCAGCGAGCGGCAGGACGTCCTGAGCGGGCGGCGCGGGGATCGCGACGCCGTCGCCATCGTGGTCGAGGCGGGGCGCGGGATGGCCGCGGTGCTCACGGTTCGTGGCGGCCGGGTCATCGGTTCGGAGACCCATGAGGTCGAGGGTGTCGCGGATCGCTCTCCGGCCGAGTGCCTGAGCGCCTTCCTCCCCCAGTTCTACGGCGGGTCACCCCAGCTGCCCCGGACCATCGTCGTCTCGGACGCCCCCGAGGACCTGATCGACATCGCCGATTACCTCTCCGGTGAGCGCGGCGGCCCGGTCGACGTCCGCGCCCCGCAGCGCGGCGAGCTGCGCCGGTTGGTGGAGCGGGCACGCGAGACGGCCCTCGCCACGCTGCGCCAGCGTCGCGTCGTCGAGGACTTCGACGCCGAGCGGACCGAGGCACTCCTCGCCGACCTCGCCACCCGCCTCGACCTGGAGGGCCCGCCGCGCCGCATCGAGTGCTACGACATCAGCAACACCATGGGCACCAACTCGGTGGGCTCGATGGTCGTCTTCGAGGATGGCCGGCCCCGTCCCGGCCACTACCGGCACTTCGGGATAAGGACGGTGGAGGGCGCCGACGACTTCGCCTCCATGGCGGAGACGCTCCGGCGCCGCTTCGCGCGCCATCTCCGTGCCCTCGAGGAGGAGGCGGACGGCGACATCCCGGTCGCCGATCCCGACGGCAGCAATGGCGCCGAGGCCCGGTCCGAGCCGGATGCCGGCGATCAGCACGTCGCGGCGGCCGGCCAGACGCGGCGGGGCAGGGCCAGTTCCGAGGAGAGCTTTGCCGCGCTCCCCGACCTCCTTCTCATCGACGGGGGCAAGGGTCAGCTGGGCGCGGCCCGGGGCGTCCTCCTCGAGCTGGGGCTGGGCGACGTGGCCGTCTTTGGCCTGGCCAAGCGCAACGAGGAGCTCTTCCGGCCCGACGACCCCGAGCCGATCGTCCTGCCCCGCGATTCGCCCACCCTCTTCCTGGTCCAGAGGGTCCGCGACGAGGCCCACCGCTTCGCCATCACCCAGCACCGCGCCCGCCGGGCCAAGTCGGCGCTGCGCTCCCGGCTGGACGTCGTCCCCGGTCTCGGCCCGGTGCGCAAGCGCGCCCTGCTCCGCCGCTTCGGCAGCGTCGAGGCCATCGGCCTGGCGAGCGTCGAGGAGCTCGCCGAGGTGGTGCCCGAGGTGGTCGCCCAGCGGATCAAGGAGCTGGTCTGACCCGCACGACCGGTTCGCACGGGCGGTCCTCGTGCGTCCCGATCCCGAGGCGCACAGGTGCAGTCGCCCCTACAATCGCGGCCAGATGACTGCTGAGGCGACGCCGCCCGAGGCCTGGATCCTGACCGGCCAGAGCGGGGCCGGGAAGGCGACCGCGGTCCGCGCCCTGGAGGCCGCCGGGGTGGATGTCGTCGACAACCTGAGCCTCGATCTCCTCTCCGCGTGGGCCACCACGGCCCGCGTGCGTCCGGCGGCGGCCGTGGTCGACGCCCGCCAGGGCGAGACGATCGCCGGTCTCATCCCACCGGCGGGGGTGCGCGTGCTGTACCTCACAGCGCCTGACCCGGTGCTCCTGAAGCGCCTTGCCGAGAGCACACGCCCCCATCCCTGCGCCGATGCCGGCGGTCCGGCGGCGGCGGTCCGGCGCGAACAGGAGCTGCTCGCCGGCCTCCGCGCCGCCGCTGACGTCGTGATCGACACCGGTGAGCTGAGCCCTGAGGAGCTGGGCCGCCGCGTGGTGGAGCTGGTGTCCCCGACCGGCGGGGAGGCGTCGCTCAGGATCGTGGTCTCCTCCTTCGGGTACAAGTTCGGTGCCCAGGTGGAGGCCGACTGGGTGGTCGACGTCCGCTTGCTTCGCAACCCCTTCTGGGATCCCGAGCTGCGGCCCCGGACGGGGCTGGATCCGGCGGTGCGCGACTACGTCCTGGCCGATCCGCACACCGACGAGCTCTCCGACCGGCTGAGCGAGCTGCTCTCCTGGGCGTCGACCCACTACGCCGCCAAGGGGCGCCGCCACCTCGCCGTCGCCGTGGGCTGCACGGGTGGCCGCCACCGCTCGGTGGTCGTCGCCGAGGAGCTGGCCCGGAGGCTGCGGGCGGAGAGCCTCGAGGTGACCGTCCGCCACCGCGATGTCGCCAAGCCCGACCCGCGCTGAGCGGGAGCGGCCGGTGGCGGATCGGCGCGCCGGGCCCGGGACGGTGCGGCCGCCGCTCGCCGGCCGGCCGGTGCGGGATCACCCGGCCTCGCTGCGCGGGGCCTCCTTCACCGAGCGGATCGTCGCCGAGCTGGCCCCCCACATCCCGCCGCTCGCCTGCTGCCGTGCCGCGCTGATCGGGGGGATGGCGCTCGCCGGCGATGGCGCGTCGCCGGTCACCACCCGCCTGGTGGCGGCCCGCGCGGCCCTCGCCGTGCTGCATGCCGATGCGATCCCCGCCTCGGTGCAGCGGCTCGCCACGCCGCGCCGGCATCGCTACCGAGTCACGGTTCGCGCCTCGGGCATTCCCGCACCGGTCGGGGCGGCCGCTGGCGACCCGGTCCCGGTCACACCCCCCGCGCCACCGCTCCCCTCGGCCAACCTCTGCTGCTGCCGCTCCCTGTTGCGCGGAGTCTTCCTCGCCTGCGGCTCCCTCAGCCGTGGCGACGGGCCGCCCCAGCTCGAGCTGCTGGTGGGATCGGAGGCGGCGGCCGTGCGGGTGGTCGCCGACCTCGAGCGGCTGGACATCGCCTCCTCGACCCTGGGGCGCCGGGGACGGCCGGTGGTGGCGGTGCGCTCGGCGGCGGGGGTGGCCACCCTGCTCAGCTCCATCGGTGCCCACCGGGGACGGTTGGAGTTCGAGTCGGGCCGGGTGGTCCGCGAGGTGCGCTCCGGGGTAAACCGGCGGCTCAATGCCGAGACCGCCAACCTTCGCCGCACCGTCTCCGCCGCCCTCTCCCAGCTCGAGGCGATCGACCGCCTGGAGCGGGACCGGAGCCGGTGGGAGCGGCTGCCGCCGGCCCTGCGCGAGGCGGCCGTGCTGCGTCGCCGCCGTCCCCGGGACAGCCTGGAGGCGCTCGCCGCCGTCGCGGGCTGCAGCCGGCCGGCGATGGCCGGGCGCCTGCACCGCCTGGTGGCCATCGGTGGGGTCCTCGAGGAAGACTGAATCCGTGGTCTCGGTCCGGCCGGGATCCCTCTCCATCTGCCCCGGGAAGGCTGAATTCCCCGTCTATGTCCGGGGCCACCGGAGTGAGGCGTCGGGACCGTCGGCCCTGGCGATGCCAGCTCTCCCTGGGTCATCATGGAGTGCGTCCGAAGGCGCGGTGAGCAGCCCGCTTGCTACTCTCCGCACGGATCTCCAGCGCCCCCAAACCCTGAGGAGAGTTCATGGCTGTCAAGGTCGGAATCAACGGCTTCGGCCGCATCGGACGCAACATCCTGCGCGCCGCTCGTCAGCAGGGAGCTGACATCGAGATCGTTGCTGTCAACGACATCACGACCCCGGCGACACTCGCTCATCTGCTCAAGTACGACACCATTCTCGGTCCTTTTCCGGGCACCGTGTCGGTGGACGGTGACGTGCTGACCGTCGACGGCAAGGCCATCAAGGTGCTCGCCGAGCGCGACCCCGGGAAACTCCCGTGGGGCGACCTGGGTGTCGACATCGTCATCGAGTCGACGGGCCTGTTCACCGACGCCGAGAAGTCCAAGGCCCACATCGCCGCCGGCGCTCGCAAGGTCATCATCTCCGCGCCCGCCAAGAACGAGGACCTCACCGTCGTGATGGGGGTCAACGAGAAGTCGTACGACCCGGCCAAGCACCACATCCTCTCCAACGCCTCCTGCACCACCAACTGCCTGGCCCCGGTGGCCAAGGTTCTCAATGACTCGTTCGGCATCGAGTCGGGACTGATGACCACGGTGCATGCCTTCACCAACGACCAGGTGGTCCTGGACGGCCCTCACAAGGATCTGCGCCGGGCGCGCGCCGCGTCCCAGGCGATCATCCCCACCACCACCGGCGCCGCCAAGGCGGTGGCCCTGGTTCTGCCCGAGCTCAAGGGCAAGTTCCACGGCATGGCCCTGCGCGTACCGGTGCCCGACGTGTCGCTGGTCGACCTCACCGTCATCCTCTCCAAGGCGACGACGGTGGAGGCCATCAACGCCGCCATGCACGCTGCCGCCGCGGGCCCGCTCAAGGGCATCCTCGGGGTGAGCGACGAGCCTCTCGTCTCTGCCGACTACCTGCATGACTCGCGCTCCTCCATCTTCGACGCGCTGTCGACCATGGGCGTGGGTGAGAAGTTCTTCAAGGTGCTCGCCTGGTACGACAACGAGTGGGGCTACAGCTGCCGCGTCGTCGACCTGGTCGACTACATCAAGAAGTCCCTCTAGCGCGCGACGCGTGCTGCTGGGGTCAAGGGTCAGTTCGGGGGATCACGCATGAAGGCGACCATCGACGACGTCGACGTCCAGGGCAAGCGGGTGCTGGTGCGGGTCGACTTCAACGTCCCCATGAAGGAGGGCCGGATCGTCGACGACCGGCGCATTCGAGCGGCCCTGCCCACCCTCCGTGCGCTCCGTGAGAGGGGTGCCCGGGTCATCGTCGCCACCCACCTCGGCCGTCCCAAGGGAAGGGTCAATCCCGACCTGACCACCGCGCCCCTGGCGGCCCGTCTCGGCGAGCTGCTGGGGACGGCGGTGGAGCAGCTGCCGGCGGTGGTCGGCCCCGACGTCCTGGCCGCCGTCAACCGTCTCGCCGACGGCGAGGTGGCGATGCTGGAAAACGTCCGGTTCGAGCCGGGCGAGGAGGCCAACGACGAGGCCTTCGTCGAGCGCCTCGCCGCCCTCGCCGACCTCTACGTCAACGACGCCTTCGGCACCGCCCACCGTGCCCACGCCTCCACCGAGGGCATCGCCCACCACCTCTCCGCGGTGGCCGGCTACCTGATGGCGCGCGAACTCGATGCCCTGGGCAGCGTGCTGGAGAACCCGCGGCGGCCGCTGGTGGCGATCATCGGCGGTGCCAAGATCTCGACCAAGATCGCGGTGGTCGAGAACCTCCTCACCAAGGTCGACACCCTCTGGATCGGCGGCGCCATGGCGTGCACCTTCTACCGGGCCCTCGGCAAGGAGGTCGGGAGATCGCTGGTGGAGGAGGAGTGGGTCGAGACTGCCTCCACGCTGCTCGCGGCCCAGGGAGAGGGGAAGGGGAAGATCAAGCTCCCCATCGACGTCGTGGTCACCTCGGAGGCCGTCGCCGGTTCGCCGACCACGGTCGTCGCCTGGACCGCGATCCCCGCTGACCAGATGGTGGTGGACGCGGGCCCGGAGACCTGCGAGCAGATCGCCGAGGACTGCCGGACGGCGGGCACCGTGGTCTGGAACGGCCCGCTCGGGATCTACGAGATCCAGGACTTCGCCCGTGGCACCCGCCGCGTCGCCGAAGCCCTCGGCGCATCGTCCGCCACCAGCGTGGTGGGGGGAGGCGACCTCGCCGCGGCACTCGACCAGGCCGGGGTCGCCGACAGGATCAGCCACGTCTCGACCGGCGGTGGCGCCACCCTCGAGTACCTCGAGGGGAAGGAGCTGCCCGGGGTCGCCGCACTCCAGGAGAAGGTCGCACTGTGAGCACCCGACGTCCGACCCGGCTGGTGGCCGGCAACTGGAAGATGAACACCACCGTCGCCGACGGGCTGGAGCTGGCCCGGGCGATGCGGGCCGCGCTGGACGGCAGCGGGGTGGAGGTGGAGGTGCTACCGCCCTTCACCCACCTGGTCGGCGTTCGGGAGGTGCTCCGGGGGAGCTCGCTCCGCCTCGGTGCCCAGAACTGCTACGCCGAGGACAAGGGCGCCTTCACCGGCGAGATCTCGCCGGCGATGCTCGCCGGTCTCTGCGACGACGTGCTCCTCGGGCACTCCGAGCGCCGCCACGTGCTGGGGGAGAGCGACGAGCTGATCGCCCGCAAGCTGGTCGCCGCCCGGCGCCACGGGCTGCGGGTCATCCTCGCGGTCGGGGAGACCGAGTCGGAGCGTCTCGAGGACACCACCATGGCGGTCATCGACCGCCAGTTGCGGAGCGCCCTCGAGAACCTGGACGACGTCGCCGATGGCGAGCTGGTCCTCGCCTACGAGCCGGTCTGGGCCATCGGCACCGGCAGGACCGCCTCCCCGGCCCAGGCCGAGGAGGTCTGCGTCCACATCGTCACCCGCCTCGACCAGCTCCTCGGTGAGGTGGCCAGCAGCGTCCCCGTCCTCTACGGGGGGAGCGTGACCGCCGACAACGCCGCCGAGCTCTTCGGCCAGCCGCACATCCACGGTGCCCTGGTGGGCGGCGCCAGCCTCAAGGTTGACGCCTTCACCGCCATCGTTCGCGCTGCCGAGGCGGCCGCCGCCGCCGCGGAGCAGCGGTGACCTCCGGTCCCCGTCCCCTCGTCCTGGTCGTCATCGACGGCTGGGGATACAGCCCGGACGAGTTCGGCAACGCGATCGCGGCTGCCCAGACCCCGTACTGGGACGAGATGTGGGAGACCTCGCCGCACACCACGGTCGCCGCCAGTGGCGAGGCGGTCGGCCTGCCTCCCGGCCAGCAGGGAAACTCCGAGGTCGGCCACCTGACCATCGGCGCCGGCAGGGTGGTCTACCAGCCGCTCACCAGGATCCATCGCGCGGTGTCCGATCGCACCATCCTGGAGAACCCGGCCCTCGTCGAGGCGGTCGATGCCGCGCGCATCCGGGGTACCAGCCTCCACCTGCTCGGCCTGGTCTCGCCGGGCGGCGTCCACAGCCACCAGGACCACGCCGTCGCCATCTGCGAGCTGGCCAAGCGCCGGGGTCTCGACCGCGTCTACGTCCATGCCTTCACCGACGGCCGCGACGAGCTGCCCGACAGCGGCGCCGCCTTCATGGAGAAGTTCGTGGCCGATCTGCAGCGGGTCGGGGTGGGCCGGGTGGTCTCGGTCGCCGGCCGCTACTACGCCATGGACCGCGACAAGCGATGGGACCGCATCCAGCGCGCCTACGAGATCGTGGCCGGCACCGGCGAGGCTCGTGCCGCCGACCCCGTCGCCTACATCCGCTCGCAGTACGAGGCCGGGGTCACCGACGAGTTCCTGCCGCCGGTCAGCATCTGCGCCGAGGGTGAGAAACCGGTGCGGATCGCCGATCGGGACGCCGTGATCTTCTTCAACTTCCGGCCCGACCGGGCACGCCAGCTCACCCACGCCCTCCTCGATGTGGAGTTCCCGCAGTTCGAGCGGAGCCGTGTCCCCCAGGGTCTGACCTACGTGACCATGACCGAGTACGAGAAGGGGCTGCCGGTGCGGATCGCCTACCCGCCCGAGGAGGTCCGCAACTGCCTCGCGGAGGTGGTGAGCAGGAGCGGCGGGCACCAGTTCCACGTCGCCGAGACCGAGAAGTACGCGCACGTGACCTACTTCATCAACGGCGGTCAGGAGCGCCCCTTCGAGGGCGAGGATCGGAAGCTGATCCAGTCGCCCAAGACCGCCACCTATGACAGCGTGCCCGCCATGAGCGCGGTCGCGGTGACCGACGAGGTGGTCGAGCGGATCGAGGCGGGGCAGGAGACGCTCATCGTCGTCAACTACGCCAACCCCGACATGGTCGGGCACACCGGTGACTTCGTGGCCACGGTGCAGGCCTGCGAGACGGTCGACACCTGCCTCCACCGGGTGGTCACCGCGGCGCTGGCGGTGGGCGGGGCGGTGCTGATCACCGCCGACCACGGCAATGCCGAGCACAAGATCGACCCCGTCACCAACGATCCGCTGACCGCCCACACCATCAATCCGGTGCCGGTCGTGCTCATCGGATCGTCGGCGACCGCCCTCCGCGACGGGGGCGGGCTCTGCGACATTGCCCCGACCGTGCTCCAGGTGCTCGGCTTTCCCCAACCTTTGGAGATGACCGGTCACAGCCTGATCAGCGCCTGAGGCTCGGAGTCCGGCGCTGCTCAGCCAGGCGACGGCGGCTCAGCTGTGCGAGCGGGCCACCGTGAAGTTTGCGCAGGCCTCGCAGACGCTGGTCGGGATGATCCCGATGCGCATCAGAACGTCGAAGACCCGGCAGCCAAGGCAGATGGCGAAGACCGATTCGAGTATCGCCGCCACCGCGAGGAGAGCGACCAGGATCAGGGCGGGGAGCTCGAGGCCGAAGCCAAGCCAGAGGATTGCCGCCGGCACGGTGAACGCGACCCCCATGCCTTGGGCGAAGCGCTTGGGCGGCCCGGGGATGAGATTGGCCTTGAAGGGCAGCCGCGGGACGATGACCCGGGTCACGATCTGCCCCCAGGGGCTCAGGGTGGGGCCGGAAGCCACGCGGGCGATGAAGCCGTATGCCATGAAGGGCAGGAGCCACGGCCACCGCGTACCCAGGGTGACCAGGGCGGCTACCGCGACGCCACCGGCGACCGTCCGGGCGGACACCTCGTTGACGGGGTTCGGGAAGCTGAAGACGTCACTCAGGGCCATGGTCTGAAAGTATATTGAGTTGGTCGGGTTTCGCGTCCCGGCTCCGATCCCGACCAAGCCGTATACTGGCGGCCGATCAATCTCGGAGGCGCGTTTGCGTGCTACAGAACGTTCTCATCGGCGCACAGGTGGTGCTGGCGATCCTCGTGATCCTTGGCATCTTGCTCCAGACCCCGAAGGCGACGGGCCTGGGCGGCGTCATCGGCGGTGGTGGCGACTCCGGCGGCGGGTACCGCCGGCGGAGGGGGCTGGAAGCTGGACTTCTCCGCATGAGCGCCGTCTTCATCGGCCTTTTCGTGATCGTCGCCGCGATCAACGTCTGGATCAACAACAGCTGATCCGGCGCCGGCCGGTTCGCCGGCTGGAGATCGGCGCGGCCCTCGGCCTGCTGGTGGTCGCCATCGCGGTCGCCGGGGTGGCCCTGATCGGGCACCTCCAGGCCACCGCGTCGGAGGCCATCCCCTCCGCGGATTACCGGGCCGCGGTGCTCACCGACCACCTCCCCCTGTCGCTCAACCCCCTGATCGACTCCGAGGACCCGGCGGTGGTGGCCATCACCCCGCTCCTCTACCGCTGCCTGCTCCAGCTCAACGCGACCGCCTACCCGGTGCCCGACCTGGCCTCCCAGCTCACCATCAGCCCGACCGGGCTCACCTACACCCTGCCCCTGCGCTCGGGGCTCCACTGGTCGAACGGGAGCCCGATCACCGCCCAGGACGCCGTGGCCACCATCCAATGGGTCCAATCCACGGCCTTCCCCGACCCGATCTTCGCGAGCGCCTGGAGAGGTGTGACCGCCGCCACCTCCGGCCAGGCGGTGGTGCTCAGCCTCGGCACCCCCCGTGCGTCGCTCGCCGTGTCCCTGACCGAGCTCCCGATCCTCCCCCTCGGAGGGATGTCGCCCCCCGTGCTCGCCGCCCTCGCCCTGCATATGACGTCGCCCCTGGCGACGTCCGGCCCATATGAGGTGGACTCGGAGCGGTCCGGCATCCTCACCCTGAGCGCCAATCCCCACGCGGCGGTCGCGCCCCGCCTCGCGCGCGTCCAGATCCAGGCGATGACCACCTTCGCCGCGGCTGCGCAGTCCTTTGCGGCGGGCTCGGTGCAGGCCGTCCTGGCCACCACGCCGGCCCAGCAGGCCGAGCTGATGAAGCGGCAGGGGGCGACCGCCCACGACGTCCTCACCTTCGGGTTCGTCGACCTCCTCTTCAACGAGACGGTGCCCGGGCTGAGCGACCCCGCGATCCGCCAGGCCGTCGCCGCCACCATCGACCGCGACGCCATCGTCAGCGGGCCCCTCGACGGGCTCGGCGCGGGCCAGTACGGCGCGATCCCGGCGGGCATCGGCTGGCTGCAGGGCGAGGAGCCGGCTGTGGCGGCTGACCCCAATGGGGCCATCGCCGGCCTCGACGACGCCGGATGGGTGGTCACTCCGCAGGGCTTCCGCGCCCAGGGCACCGTGGTCCTCAATTTCACCCTGAGCGTCCCCGACGCCGCTCCCCTCCCTCAGGTGGCCAGCATGGTCGCGGCCCAGCTCGGGGCGGTGGGGATCGGGGTGACCGTCTCGGTGCAGCCGAGCGCGACCTTCCTGAGCGACGTGCTGGACCCCTCGAACTTCCAGCTCGCCATCGCCTCCTGGGACGCCGGCGCCGACCCGGACCTGACCTCTTTCTGGGCTTCCACGTCGACCCCGCCGCTCGGCTACAACGTCTCTCGCGGGGCCGCCGACCCCTTCCTGGACACGGACCTGGCCACGCTCGCCACGGTGACCGACCAGGACCAGAGCGTCGCCGCCGCCGGCCGCGTGGCGCAGGAGATGGAGCAGGACGCGCCCGCCGTCTTCCTCTACGCACCCGCCCAGAGCCTGGTGGTCGACAGCAGGTCGCTCTCGAAGGTTGTGGTCCCCACGGCCGGCGACCCCTTCAGCCAGGCGGCCGTCTGGGAACATTGAGGGCGGCTGAGGCGCCAGGCGGCCGGGCTCGCGCCCCTGCGCCGGGTGGGCACCGGGGCCTGCCGGGCGGCGCCGCGCCTGCTACGATCGATCTCCCCAACCGTGCCGGGGTGGTGGAACTGGTAGACACGCAGCGTTCAGGGCGCTGTGAGCGTCAGCTCGTAAGGGTTCGATTCCCTTTCCCGGCACCAGTTCGCGAATTGGACCGGCCTCATCTGGCCTTTTCAAAGGCCTTTTCGCTGGAGCCGGTGACCACGCGCAGAGGCACCCGGCCGAAGCGAGCGTCGATGCGGTCGACCAGGGCTCGCGTCGAGGCATCCGTCGCATGCGCATACACGCGGAGCGTGGTGGCTACGGTCGAGTGCCCGAGCATCCTCGCCACGTCATGAGCGGGTGAGCCGTCCTCGAGGGCGAGTGTCGCCGCCGTGTGGCGGAGAGCATGGAAGGTGACGGGCGGGATCCCGGCGCGTTCCCGCGCCGCCTTCCAGGCGGAGACGAAGGTCGGCGCCCGCACCGGTCCGCCGTCGGGACCGGGCCAGACCAGGTCGCTGGTGCGCGGCGTGCGGGCCAGCGCCTCGATAGCGACCGCGGGCAGGGTGAGGTCGCGCCGGCTCGCGGGAGTCTTCGGCGCGGTCACATGCCGGGCGCCGTCGAGGCCGCTCGTCGCATTCCCTCGGACGCGGAGCGTCCGCCGGTCCAGGTCGACGTCGTCCCAGCGCAGCCCGAGGAGCTCACCCTCGCGAAGTCCCACCGTGACCGCGAGGACGTAGGCGGCCCCGAAGGGCTCGTCGACGGCGGCCTCGACCAGCCTGCTCGCCTCCTGGCGGGTCAGGATCGGGATGCGGGTCTCGGCGCGTCTCGGAGCCGGCATCATCGCCAGGGGGTCCGCGGTCAGGACGCCGTGCCGGACGGCGTGGCGAAGGGCGGTGCGGAGGGTTAGGCTCACATGCCGAACCGTGGTGCGGCTGAGCGGACGGGGTGGTCCGGCGCCGTGCCCAGCTGCCTGGGTCATCGCTGAGACCAGCCGGTCCCAGTGCTCGCGCCGGAGCTCATCGAGGCGCACGTCGCCGAGGACGGGCGCCAGCCACACCCGCGCGTGGATCTCATACTGGCGCCAGGCCTGCGGCCGGAGGTCCGGTCGCCTCGCCTCCAGCCAGGTCGCAAGCCAATCGCGAAGGATTGGCGAGCGGGGGCGCGCTCGTCCCTCGACAGCGTCACGGGCGACGTCGGCCCTAGCCCGGGCCTGGCCGAGCGTCGGGGCACGGAAGGACCGCTGGACGCCATCAATCACGATCCGCAGCTGCCAGGAGGAACCGTCGTGGCGGACGCTCCCGGCGCCGCGTGGCGCGTACTTTCGGCCACTCACCGTCCGTCCTGGGTGGGTGCGCGAGAGTGGATCCGGCATGGCGTTGGACCAGTTTGGGGGGCTCAGGCGGTTGGAGGTGTCACGATTCCACCACCGGATGCAGGTGGCCGAATTACAGCCAATCTGTAATTCTGCTAAGCTGGACCCATGGCAGAGCATCCCCAGTACATCTCGGTGCAGAGCCGTGGCCTTATCGCTCTGCCTCCGGCTGTCAGGCGGCACCTCGGCCTGGATCAGCCGGGCGCGCAGGTGGAGGTCATCGAGCGCGAGGGAGAGGTCGTTCTGCGCCCCTACCTGCCCGTACCCGCCGACCAGGCGTGGTTCTGGACCGAGCGCTGGCAGCGCATGGAGCGTGAGGCCGACGAGGCGGTTTCCGCCGGGCGCGTGACTGTCGTCGACGGAGCCGACGCCATGCTCGCTGACCTCGACGCGTGAGGTTCGAGCTCACCGAGCCGTTCAAGGCCGACTATCGGCGGCTCTCCGAGGAGGAGCGGGAGATGTTCCGCAGCGCGGTGCGCTCCTTCAACTGCGCCTGCGACCGTTTCATCGAGAGCAGGGACTCCTCGGAGTGGCCGGCCAACCTGCGAATCAAGGCGGTTGTGAACGCGCCGGGCATCTTCGAGATGACCTGGAGCTTCAGCGGGCCCGACGGGCGAGCCACCTGGGAATGGACGACGGCCTCCGACGCGCATGGACGCACTCAGCCGGCTGTCCGCTGGCGGCGGCTCGGTAGCCACCGGATCTTCCGTGAACCGTGATCGTTGCCTTTCGGAGCTGCTCAACGGGAACCAGGGCCCTGCCCCGGGGGGAACCGCCTACGTAGCTTCCCTGAGGCATGTCAAGAGCGTCGTCAGCAACATGATCAATCCTTACGACACCACTTCCCTGGGTTTGGGCTTTCGCGGTGATGGGCGAGCAAACCGAGCCACGCCTCGCGGGACCAAGGTCTGAGCTGTGATGCGCAAGAACGACACTGAGTTGTGGAGCCCCCCCGTGCATGCCGACTTCATGGATCTGCGGGGAACGAAGCTACCGCTCCGTGCTCAAGGCCAAACCGGTGAGGACCTCCGGCGGCACGGAATCGACCTGGCGACTGGGGCGCAGCTCACCCTTTACGCGGATGACGCGACAGACGCCGGATACCCGGACGACTTGACTGGCCTAGGCGTTGTGGAGGAGGATCCCGAGCTTGGCTGGGTCGCGATCGTTGACTGGCACGGCCTCCGACATGTATCGGAGCTAGACCCCATTGACCGAGAGCTCTACCTCCGGGCGCGCCCCGAGGGGTTCGAGCCAAGGCCGCGGTAGCCCGATGAGCACAGAGTGGTTCCGGTCGCCGGACTGGACCGACAGCGAACAGGCTCAGTTCGAGGCTCGGCTTGAGAGGGCGCGACCGCGAAGTCGGGCCCAGTACTTCAGGATCAAGGCGATTGCCCTGCACGGGGCGGGGCTGATTCAAGCATCTCGCATGCTTCTCTTCCGCGTGGTGGAGGGGTATCCGGACACCTCCGACTACGCCGGCGCGCTGGAGCTCCTCGGCGATATTGCTCTGAGCTCCGACGACCCGTGGGAGGCGGAAAGGTATTACAGACGCTTGATCGACGAACGCCCAACGCTCAATGGGACGTCGGGTATGGCTGAAGTCTCACTTGCGGAGATACGTACGAAGCGAGGGGACTCCGACGGAGTGACAGTGGTGGCGGGTGGTAAGCGAGATCTGACTGCAGCACAGCAGCAGCTTCTGAGTGACGACGAGGTCGCGGCACTCGAACCGGGAGCACATGCGGAGGTTACGGCGCTGAATTACGCGGAAGAGAACGGCCTGACACCTCAAGCAATGGGGGTGTCGCGACCGATTTGTCCCGATTGCCAGTCCGTTATTGAAGCAAGCGGTGGGGAAATCACCAGTCCGACGACCGCGGTATGGGGAGGGGGGTGAGCAAGTAGTGCTGACCTTTAGCCAAGCGCAGTTGGTCGGGGAGCTGGAACAGTTACCGGCAAGAATGCGAACCATCTTTGCGGCGGGTTGCGCCGAGCGGATCCTGCCTGCGTATGAGCGGTTCTCACGGCGCACTGGGCTAGGTGATGACGTAGCACTCCAAGGTGTGCTGGCTAGGCTGTGGGCTGACCTGGCAGGTGATCGAATGAGCAAGATCGAATCCGAAAGTGGCGTTAGCATGTGTCGGCGGCTCTCAGCTGACGCTGAGGATCACGTGGCCGATCAAGTTGCGGCTGAGGACGCCGCTGCGGCCGTGGCGTACGCACTCGCTTGTGGCCTGAACGGCAGAGCAGAGGACGCGGGGTGGGCGGGCTGCCGGGCGTACGAGGCAGTGTTCGCCTTCGTGATACGAAATGAATGCATCGATGTGAACACCCCGTACGGAAAGCGAGTTGCTCGCGGGGAGCATCCGCTACTACAGGCAGAGTTGGTGCGGCAAAGACGAGACATCGATGAGTTGTTGCTGCATGGAGCTAGTGAGACGGAAATGGCGGGCGTTGTCCGCAGGCGCTCCCAAGACGAGCGCAATCTGGCGTTGCCCTTCAGTGAGACACAACGGGGCGGGCTTGAGGCTTGAATCGACGGTCTTCCCCACCTCAAGGTCGGCTGGTCGGCTCCATCCGGCCCGAACGCCTCCGGTAACGGACTCCGGGCCAGCCACAGGCACCGGCCGGGGCAGGGGTTCCGCGTCGCAGTGGGGGTGGCCATGTTCGCCGTCATCGGGATCGTCACCTTCATCCTCGTGAATTGGGCCATCGGGGCGTCTCAGGCCACCAGCCTCCTCAACAAGGCGACGACGGCAGTGGACAGCTCGGCCGGCGTCGACTACGTCTCCACCACGACGCTGCGCGGGGGGAAGACGGCGCCCACCACCGGCGGCGCCGGGCAGAACGACGGCACCCAGACCGACACTGAGCCCACCGCCTTCGGCACCGAGCAGTTCGACGTGCTCCTCGCCCCCAACCGGACCCTGTACTTCGAGGGCAATGCCCCCGCCCTGGAGGACCAATTGGGCGTGCCGGCGAGTGCCGCGCCCGGGCTCGCCGGGCGGTGGATCTTCCTCGTGCCCGGGGAGTCGCCGTACCCCTCGTTGGAGTCGGGGCTCACCGTCCCCGGCGCGTGATGCTCAGCGACCTCAGCGCGGACTCGTCGGAGACGGTCACCGGCAGCGACGGGACCATGCTGACCGAGATCGACGGCTACATCGGTACCAACGAGATCGGAGTCGCGAACTCCACGCTCGCGACGTTTCGGGACGAGGTCAACCGGTGAGAGCCTCCTCCAGGACGGCGAGCGCCTCTGGGAGGTTGGCCCGGCCGAAACCGACCCGGACGTGATCGGGTTCGTCGTACACCGATCCCGGAAGGAGCAGGACCCCGGCCGCGGCGAGGCGCTCGCAGAACCCGTCGACGGCCCCGACGCCGGTGGCCCGCGGGAATCCGATCGGGCCTGCCGTCGGGCGCACCCAGTCGAACGTCTCCGCATGCCGGCCCAGGAACTCGTCGAGCAGGCCGAGGTTGCGGCGGACGATCCCGACATTGCGAGCGAGCAGCTCCGGCCCGTGTCGCAGGGCGAGGGCGGAGAGCTCTTCGCTCGGGGCGCTGGCACAGATCGTCGTGTAGTGCTTGAGGTCGATCACCTTCCGTCGCAGCGTCTCGTCGTGGGACGCGATCCAACCGATCCGCAGTCCCGGGAGCCCGTAGCTCTTCGACACGCTCCCGAGCGAGACGGCGCGCTGGTCGCGGTCGCAAGCGGCGGGCAGCCGGTCGGCCGGGTCGTGCTCCAGGCCCCGGTACACCTCGTCGGAGAAGAGCGTGAGCCGCAGCTCCTGGGCGAGCTCGGCGACCCGGTCGAAGGTCGCCCCGGACATCAGCGTCCCGGTGGGGTTGTGGGGCTGGTTGATGTAGAGGACGCGCGTGCTGGGCTGGAGCAGGTGGCCGAGGGCGTCGAGGTCGTGCGCCCAACCATCCGCATGAACGCGATGCCACTCGCTCACCGCGGCACCGGTGCTCCGCGCCAGTTGCAGGGCCGACTCGTAGCAGGGCGTCTCGATCACGGCATGGTCGTCCGGGCTGAGGAGAGCGTGATAGACGAGGAAGATCGCCTCCTCGGCGCAGGTCGTGACGACGACCTCATCGGCGTCGATGGTCTGGTAGGTGGCCGCGATCGCGCGGCGCAGCTCGGGTGCCCCGCGCGACTCGGTGTAGCCGCACCGCATGGCCAGGAGGCGGTCCAGGGCGTCCGGCTCGAGGCTCAACAGCTCCTGGAGCGTCCACGACTCGCAGTCGCTGCTCGAGACCATGTAGCGGGTCGTGAACTCGTGCCTCTCGTAGTACTGCTCGATGCGGAAGGGCGGGAGGTTCATGCATGGCTCCTCTCGTGGCGGACGGCATTCACCGCCGATGGGCCGGGATCACGTCGGCGGGGTTTGGGGCGAGAGCTGGGGGCGGAGCGCGGTCCAGCTGTGGCCACCGTCGTCCGTCTCCAGCAGGTAGCTGGCGCTTCCAGCGGTCTGGCCCGGGTCGGTGGACGCCCAGCCCGTACCTGCGGTGAGGAAGTCGAGGTCCAACCCGACATACCCGATGGACGGGAAGGCATACAGAATCGACCAGCTTCGGCCTCCGTCACCGGTGAAGTAGAGGTCGGGAGCAGCGGGATCGCCGCTCGAGGCAGAGGACATCACCAGCCAACCGTCGTCGGCGCCCACGAAGTCGGATCCGACCGGCGTCGCGGCGGTGGCGTAGCGGAGCGACCAGGTCCGCCCACCGTTGGTGGTGGCGAACAGCCCGACGCTGAGAGGCGCCGCTCCCACGTCCTCGGTGACCAGGGTGCCGCCCTCCGCCGAGGTGAAGCTCGGAGGGGTTGAGGTTTCACCGTAGAGGCTGCCGACGAGGGGGGTGAGCGGCTGGTCCGCCCAGGTGAGCCCTCCGTCGTGGGTGACGTACAGCGGCGGCGGGCCCGTCGAGCAGGTCCCGGTCAGCCAGCCGGTGGTGGTGCTGGTGAAGGTCGCGGTGAGCTGGACGCAGCCGCTGGCAGTCGGCCTGCTGTGCCCCGTGCCGGTCGGGCCGGTCGTGCCCACGACGGCGACCTTGGTCCAGCCGGTGCCACCGTCCACGGTGCGGTAGAGCGCGGTGCCGGTGACCCCGGGGTCATCTTGGAGCTCGGAGAACCAGCCGTGACCAGGGTCCACAAAGTCGAGTGACCCGATGAGGCCGGGGGAGAAGCCGAGCACCACGAAGCCGCCCCCGGCGCTCCAGGTGGTTCCCCCGTCGCTGGTCGCCCACGACTGGACCGTGGTCTGCCCATCGGCGTCGTCGGGGACGGTCAGTGCCCGCGCCGTCTGGGCACCGAGGTAGGAGACGCCGATGACCGCCTGCGCCGTTGGCGGTGAGGCGATGGTCCAGCGCAGCACACCCAGGGTGGTGTGGAGGACCGCTCCGTCGCTGATGCGCTGAGCCCATCCGGTGCTCCGGCTGTACATGCGCAGGTCCCAGATGGCGTCGGCGGGGGTCTGGGCCGGGAAGGCGGACGCCCTGGCGACCGTGGTTGGCGCGGCAGCCGGCTGCCCGTGGAGAGCCGCGGCACTCCAGGCTCCCGAAACCGCCACCGCGACCGCCACGCCGATGGCCAGGCGCAGGCGGGATCGCCGCTTGACCGGCGCTTCGACGCTCGGCGAGGCCGCCTGCCCTCCGGCCGCCTGCAGCGGGATCCAGCCGGCGGCCGGGGGTCCGAACTGGTGGCCGATCGACTCCCGCCTCAGGCGCCGGACCGGGTGCAGCGCGTCGTCAGGGCCGGCCGGTGGATCGCGCTCCATCTCACCACACTAGCTGAGAGGTGCTCGCCACGCCCCCAACCGCGCTACCCCGGAGCGCGCGACTCCGGCGAATCGAGCCAGGCCACCGCGTCCAATCCGCCTTCACGCCGCGCCGCATCTCCTCGCGGCTAGGATCGTCGTCGTGCTCGCCTGGATGGACCTCGAGATGACCGGGCTCGACCCCGCACGCCACAGGATCGTCGAGATCGCCACGCTCATCACCGACGACGACCTCGCGGTGGTGGCGGAGGGCCCGGACCTGGTGGTGCACGCGAACCGCGATCAGCTGCGCGAGATGGACCACCTCGTCCGGACCATGCACACCAGGTCGGGACTGCTCGCCGAGATCAAGGCCTCGCCGATCTCCCTCCAGGAGGCCGGCCGGCTGACGCTCGAGTTTCTGCGGGAGCACATATCCGAGGCCCGGACCGTGCCCCTCTGCGGCAACTCCATCGGGACGGACCGGCGATTCCTGCTTGCGTACCTCCCCGAGATCGAGGGCTTCCTCCATTACCGGTCGATCGACGTCTCCAGCGTCAAGGAGCTCTGCCGGCGCTGGTACCCGGACGTCCTCGCCGCGGCTCCGGCCAAGGTCGAGGCGCACCGCGCGCTCGACGACATCCGGGAGTCGATCGCGGAGCTGGCCTACTACCGCTCCACCATCTTCGCCAAGTGACCGACGCCCCGAGCCGGACCGTGCGCATCGCGGTCGCCCAGTACGAACCGCACATCGGTGACCTGAACGGTAACCGCGCTGCCGCGGTCGCTCAGGTCATGGCGGCGGCGGAGCGGGGCGCCCAGCTCGTCGTCCTCCCCGAGCTGGCCTCTTCCGGCTACGTCTTCTCCGGTGAGGAGGAGGCCGGCCGGCTGGCTGAGGACGCCGACGCCGGGGAGAGCGTCGCGGCCCTGGTCGACGTCTGCCGCCGGCTGGGCGTGTACGTGGTCGGAGGCCTGGCCGAGGCGGGCGCCGGCTGCCGCCACAACAGCGCCGTCGTCCTCGGTCCGGAGGGCCGGCTGGCGACCTACCGCAAGCTTCACCTCTTCTACGACGAGCAGTCCTGGTTCCGGCCGGGCAATGAGCTGGTGGTGGTCGACCTTCCCTTCGCCCGGGTGGGGATCGCCATCTGCTACGACCTCTGGTTCCCCGAGGTCGCGCGCGCCCTCGCCCTCCGCGGCGCCGAGGTGATCGCCGTCCCGACCAATTGGGTTGCGTCCTTCCGGCCCCGTCTCCACGACGAGCACGGGTACTGCCAGGGGGACATCATGGCCATGGCCGCCGCCGCCGCCAACGGCACCGCGGTCGCGTGCGCCGACCGGGTGGGGGAGGAGCGGGGCGTCACCTTCCTCGGCGCCTCGATCATCGTGGGCCCCGACGGCTGGCCCCTCGCCGGGCCGGCAAGCCCCGATCGGGAGGAGCTGCTGGTCGCCGACGTGGACCTCGCCGCGGTGGAGCGGTCGCGCTGGCGCACTCCCCGCAACCACCTCCTCCGCGACCGCCGGCCCGCCGTCTACGCGAGCGAGCCCCCGCCCGAGGTGTCGGGACGCCCTTCCGCGGTGGGTGATGACCCGCTGACGGGCTAGCCTCGCCACGTCATCTGCTCCAACCCGGTCGAGCGTATACTCCGCCGGTCCAGCGGCCACAGGAGGCGTACATGAGCGAGACGTCGATCCCCGCCGCGCTGCGGGAGGTCCTGGAGTACAGCCTCCGCGAGCAGGCGCAGGTGCTCGTGTACGTGCGCAACGCCAAGCACGAGGGTGTCGTCTCGCGGCTGGACCATGAGGTCGTCGAGATGGGCTCGCCCAGCGGGCGGTGCCTGATCCGCCTCGACCGCGTCGACGCCATCCTCAGGGAATAGCCGCCGGCGGTCGTGACAGCCGGATCGGGAACCGGGGCCGATAATCGGCTCATGGCGTCCGATCGTTCCGGGTGGGGCGCCGCCGGTGGGCGGCTCCGCTGGGGGTTGGGCGCAGCCTCCGTGCTCCGGCACTCACTGCTCTGGGCATCGCGGCGGCGCGGCGTGCAGCGGGTCGTGTCCCGCTCGCCCCTCACCCGACGCCTGGTCCGCCGCTTCGTGGCCGGCGAAGGCCTGGGCGAGGTGGTCACGGTGGCCCGGCGGCTGGCCGGCCGCGGCCTCTTCGTCAGCATCGACCACCTCGGCGAGGACACGCTGGACGCGGCCGGCGCCCGAGCGGCCGTCGCGGCGCACCGGGCGCTGATCGCCCAACTCGCATCCGAGGGGCTGGAGCCGCGGGCGGAGATGTCGCTCAAATTGTCCGCGCTCGGACAGATCCTCGACGGCGAGCTGGCCTTCGAGAATGCGCTGGAGGTCTGCCGGGCGGCGGCCGTGGCCGGGATCGCGGTGACCCTCGACATGGAGGACCACAGCACCACCGACTCGACGATCGCCATCGGTACCCGCCTGCGCCTCGAGCAACCCTCGATCGGTCTGGTCATCCAGGCGTCGCTCCGCCGTTCTGAGGCAGATTGCCGCGTCCTCGCCCATCCCGGCTCCCGCATCCGGCTCTGCAAGGGCGCCTACCAGGAGACGCTGACTCTGGCCTGGCAGCGGCGCAACGACGTCCGTGCCGCCTACCTCCGCTGCTTGCGGATCCTGCTCGAGGGGGGCGCGACGCCTCTCATCGCCACCCACGACCCGGAGCTGATCGACGCCTGCCACCGGCTCATCGCCGCGCGTGGCGGCGGCCTCGTCCACGAACACCAGATGCTGTTCGGCGTCCGCCCCGACGAGCAGGCGCGGCTCGTCGCCCGCGGGGAGCAGGTGCGCGTCTACGTCCCCTACGGCGAGCGCTGGTACCCGTACCTGATGCGCCGGATGGCGGAGCGGCCGGCCAATCTGGCCCTGGTGCTGCGCGCGCTCGCGGGTGGTGGGTAGCCACGTGTGCCGGACCGCGCTGTGACGCCGCTGCCCTTGACTTCAGTCGTCCTCTGAGTCCGCGGGCTGCGGAGAGAGGTCACGCGGTTTCTCCCTCCTGGCGATGACCGCGACCATCACCATCGAAAACACCAGTGAGAGGAAGGCGTATCCGACGAGCACCGCTACGGCGATCAGGGCGTGGCCGGTTATCCAGAGCAACCCGAAGATGAGAAAGAGAAGGTACGTCCAGACCACTGCGAGATAGGCGAGGCGAGCGCCGCGCCGGACCCGGGGGAGATCGCCGATCCGACCCCGGAGCCGTCGGATCTGGACGCCGGTGAGGATCAGCATCAGGCACAGAGCCCCTGTCCAGATGCCCGCCAGCACAGCGACGGTTGCGCCGGCCACCGCGATCATCTCGGCTCACCGCGAAGGTCCGTCACGGCCCTGGCCGCCTAACGCCCGACCACCGTCGCCGCTATGTCTGGTCCGCTCCCGGCATGTCCGAATCCTCGGCATGCACCTCAGCGGCCCCGCGGATCGCGGTGGCATCGATGCGGAGAGAGCCGGCGAGTGCCTCCGCGAACGACTTGGTGACCTCCCGGCGGAGCTGGCCCGGGTCACCGCAGAGGTTCTCGATGTTGCGCTGGTAGAGGACGATCCCCGCGCCCGGAGCGATGTCGCGACGCGCCCCGGAGGCGAAGTCTCCGCCGAGCATGCTCAGCGGGCCGCTGGTGCCGGCATACGACGGATTGAAGAATGTGCAGCGGATGTCGGGGTCGCTGCCCCTGGCCACCGCTGGTATCCCGGGCAGCATCTCGATCTCCACGACCGGCTGCTGGAAGGCACCGCGCATGTCGGCCATGGACTCGAGCACTGCCTCGTCGACCAGCTTCTGGAAGTCGGGCCTGCTGAGCCGGACCGGTACCGGCCAGGTGCTGTCGAGCTCGTGGGCCGCCTCGAAATCCGAGCCGCCGGCGGCGGGCTTGTCGGGCGCCTGCCACACCTTGGTCTGGCCGCGCAGGCTCCACGCCGGGGCGAACGTGTTCACCGCGGCGAGCAGGGAGTCGAGGTTGCGCTGGGCCTCCTCGAAGTGACCCTCCTTGTAGTGGGCGACGATCAGCCGCCAGAGCGCCTGGGTGGACCCGGGGTGAGCCCGGAGTGCCGTCTCGGCGGCCAGCTGCGCATCCGCGTAATGGTGAAGCCACCAGAGCGCCTCGGAGGCGAGCAGCAGCGCCTGCAGCTGCACCTCGGGCGACGCGTCGCCCAGGTGGCGGTGGGCGACGAAGAGCGCCTCGAAGGGGTGCTCGCGGCAGCTCGTGACGTGCCGTGCGATGACAGCCTCGGCCCTCTCTTCCGCCGCGGCGTCGAGGGCCCGGTGGGCCTCGGGAACGTAATTGAGCCAATGGACGAAGTGCTCCGACAGGCCGTCGTCGAAGGCGAGCTCTGGAGGCGGCGGGGCGCTGGCATAGCCGGGGCCGGAGTGGTGGCTGGGATGATCGGGCGGAGCGGGAGAGGTGGACATAGGCAGAATCATGGCCTTACCGGGGGGCCAACGGCGGTCGCCGGCCCTCGCTGCCCGGTGGGCGATGATCAGGTCTGTCCGAGCGGCCCGTGACGACAGAGTGGCCAGAAGAGGAGGAACCGGGTGGCTCCACGCGAGCATGTGCGTCTGACCGGAACCATAGAGGTGGGCCTTCCGCCCGAGCAGGCCTTCAGCCTCTTCACGCCGAGCGGGGAGCGGGCGTGGAGCGAGGGCTGGGATCCCCAATTCCCCGCCCCGACCGAGGACGAGACCGAGCCCGGGACCGTCTTCACCACCGACCATGGTGACCAGCGCACGATCTGGACCGTGGTCCGGCGGGAGGCCGGCAGCGCCATAACCTACAGCCGCACC
The DNA here is from genome assembly GCA_049521435.1 of Candidatus Dormibacteria bacterium. Lineage (GTDB taxonomy): Bacteria > Chloroflexota > Dormibacteria > Aeolococcales > Aeolococcaceae > Changshengia. Next base: position 114,287 of record JBEKOU010000005.1, read on the forward strand.
ACGCCCGGCGACCGCGCCGGCCTGGTCACCGTCGCCCTCCAGCCCTCCGCCGGCGGGAGCACGGTCACGGTTGGCTACGACCTGACGGCACTCGCCTCCGAGGCGGACCACGCCCTGCGGGAGTTCGCCCACCACTACCCCGCGTTTCTGAACGAATGGCGGGATGCGATCGCCGCCCTCCTCGCGGCCCCGCAGGGTGGCGCAGCCAGCCATGCCCGCAGCTGAAGGCGCGGTTCGCGTCGTCCTGGAGGCGGGCGGCAGGCTCACCTTCGCCGCGGCGCTCGACTGGCCGGGGTGGTCGCGCTCGGGACGCGGCGACGAGGCCTCGCTCGAGGCCCTTCGTGCATCCGCGCTCCGCTACGCGCCGGTGGCTCGCGCGGCCGGGCTGACACCGCCCGATGCTTCGAGGATCGAGGTCGTCGAACAGCTCCGTGGCACGGCGACCACCGACTTCGGCGCGCCCGATGTCATCGCGGCGGCCGAACGAGCACTACTCGCCGAGGACGAGGTCGATCGCCTGGTTCGCCTCCTGGAGGCCTGCTGGGAGCTCTTCGACAGAGTGGCCGCCGGTGCGCCGCTCAGCCTGCGCAAGGGGCCCCGTGGCGGCGGCCGCGACCGGGACGCCGTCGTCGAGCACGTCCTCGGCGCGGAGCACCAGGCGGCCGCGAAGGTGGGGCTCCGCCTCCCCGTACCGGCGCTGGACGACCTTGCCGGCCGCGCCGCGACACGGGCTGCCCTCGCCGGGGCGCTGCGGGCCACCGCCGGTTCCGCGCCCCCTCCGGAGGGGTCCAAGGCCTGGCCGCCCCGCTACACGATCCGGCGGTTGGCCTGGCACGTGCTCGATCACGCCTGGGAGATCGAGGACAAGAGCGACCCCGCACCTGCGGGCTGAGGGGACGACGGGCACAGGCCCCGTCGAGCCCCGAGCGGATCCTCCTCAGCCGCCTGGTCGGGGCACCGTCAGGGGTCGCTCTGCAGCCAGCGCCGGAAGAAAGGATCCGCCACCTCCCACCTCTCCGGACCCCGCACGATCAGCTCGCTCTCCTCGAGCGAGGCGAGCGCCTTGCGGACCGCGTTGGCGTTGGCCATCTCCACCTTGCGGAGGGCGGCCAGCCCGTACGGCTGGACGAGGCCGCCCGGGGCGGCGACGAGGCGGAGCACGCGCCGGGCCACCGGGGCCAGGCGCTCGTAGCGCTCCGCAAAGGTCGTGGACTGCCGGCTCACCGCCAGGGTCATGCCGGCCTCCACCTCTTCGAGGCCGATGCTGCCGCCGGCGACGTCGAAGGCGTGCTGGGCGAGGCGCTGGATGTCGTTGGGCGCGGGCCCGCCGAGGGCGCAGATGCGCAGCGCCACCTCGGGAGTGAGCTGCTTGCGACGCGCCTGCGCCCGGGCCACCAGGTACGGGGCCATCTCGCCATCGGGGATCGGCCCCAGCCGGAGCAGCTCGCCCATGGCGAGCAGCGGTGCTCCGGGCGCGGTGGTCAGCCGTTCCATGAGGTGGACGTGGCTGCCGGCGATCACGTAGGAGACGTTCGGGCTCTCGTCGAGGATGGCCTTGAAGGTGCCCGCCAGGGCGGGGTCGACCTCCACGATCTGCTGAAACTCATCGAGGACCAGCCCGACGGCGTGGGAGGTCGAGGCCTCGGCGAGCAGCCGGCAGGCGTCCTCCATGGCACCCGGCCAGTCGGTGTCGCGCATCCCCGGCTCGAAGAAGACGGTCACCCCGCCGGTGGGGGAGAGGTCCAGTCGCGGGCGCACCCGGATGCGCTCGACCAGCCGTCCCATCCGGCGGGTGGTGCCGCCGTGCAGGGGCCCGGAGAGGATCCCCTGGGTGACGGCCTGGGCCACCTCCCTCCGGCTGGAGCAGCGGAGGAGGTTGACGTAGCCGGCCCGACCCCCCCGCTTCCTCGCCGCCTCGATGGCGCGGTGGAGGAGCGAGGTCTTGCCGTACCGGCGAGGTCCGTGGAGGATCACGTTCTGCCCGCCGGTGAGGCGGTCGGCGATCAGCGCGAGCTCCTCACGCCGGTCGGTGAAGTGCTCCGCGCCGACGGGGGAACCGAAGTGGTACGGGGTTAAGTGTGTCACCAAGAGGTATGGTACCAATTGGTGATATGCCGCGTTCGGGGCGGACACCCCGTCGCGCTCTCGGTGGGCTCCGGCGGCAGGTGGCTTCAGCCGCCCGGGCGGCTGCCCTTGGACACGTAGTCGAAGAAGCGCTCGGTCGTCCCCTCGGACGTCCAGGCGGCGCGGAGCCGGGTCCGCTTCTCCTCCTTGCGGAGCGCGGAGAGCACTGCGCGGTTGAGGTCGCGGGCGCTGTCGCCCTCGAGCCCGGCCTCGATGTGGAAGCCCTCGGGCGTCTCGGTGACGCTCGCCGGGAAGAGCCGGGCGACGACCGGCCGGACGCGATCAGGGTTGTCGCTGCTGACGTCGGCGACGAGGTGAAAGCTCGGCATGACCCCGCAGGGTACACGCGTCAGCTGGTGCTCGCGATGCCCATGAGGATGATGACGAAGGCGGCGGCAAAGCCGGCGACGATCGGAGCCGACACATGGTCCGCCACCCGTGAGAGGGCAAAGATCGACAACGCGCAGACCCCGAGCAGCGGCAGGCCGATCGAGTCGATGCCGAGGAGCCCGAGCCCGAGCCCGCCGCCCGCCGTGAAGCCGTAGATCACCATCCTGGCCACCGCGCGGCGCGCGATCGCCCCAGCGAACCCGAGGACCGCCATCAGGGCGAGGAAGGTGCCCACGAAGAAGATCCGGCTGCCGGGCGGATTCCCCTGCCCGATGAGGAGGAGCGCGTAGAGGCCCAGGTCCACGACGGTGATGGCCCCCACGCCGAGGCCGGCCACGGCGACCCAGTTCCGCTGGCGTCGCGGGAACTTGAGCACCACCATGACATTCAGCCTACTACGGGGGTCCGCGAGCCTCCATCCCCCAATCGCTGGGACGTCCTGCCGCGCCCCTCTGCCGGCGCTCGTGCCCTGTTCAGACCGCCGCCGCGAGCCCTAATCGCCGTCTGTGTTCACGTCCCGTGGTGGCCGGCCCCGTCGGGGGAGCGGCCCGGCGCCGGACGGCAGCCGTCCGGCTGCCGCCAGCGCCCGCCTCAGCAGGAATTCGATCTGCGCGTTGCTGCTGCGCAGCTCGTCACCCGCCCAGCGCACGAGGGCGTCGTGCACCGCGGGGTCGAGCCTCAGCAGCAGGCTTTTGCGTTCGCCCACAGGGTCGATTCCCCGGCTACCTTCCGTGCACCCCCATCAGTTGTACAGGGTGCCGGCGTTGACGATCGGCTGCGTGTTCTGCTCGCTGCAGAGGACGACCAGCAGGTTGGACACCATGGCCGCCTTGCGCTCGGCGTCCAGGTCCACGATCCCGCGCTCCTCGATGCGGGCCAATGCCATCTCGACCATGCCGACCGCGCCTTCCACGATCGTCTTGCGGGCTGCGACCACGGCGCTCGCCTGCTGCCGGCGCAGCATCGCCTGGGCGATCTCGGGGGCGAAGGAGAGACGGGTGAGCCGCGACTCGATGATCTTGACCCCGGCCGAGGCCACCCTCTCCGCGATCTCGGCGGTCAGCTGCGATGTGATCTCGGTGGCGTTGACACGCAGGGAGAGCTGCCCGTCCTCGTGGGCGTCGTAGGGGTGGGTGCTGGCCACGTGCCGGACCGCGGTCTCGGTCTGGATGTCCACGAAGCGGGCGAAGTCGTCCACCTCGTACAGCGCCTGGGCGGTGTCCTCGACCTGCCAGACCACCACCGCGGCGATCTCGATCGGGTTGCCGTCGGCGTCGTTGACCTTGGCCACCTGGGTCTCGTAGTTGCGTATCCGGGTGGAGACCTTGCGCCGCTCGGTGAAGGGGTTCAGCCAGGTCAGGCCGGGGGTGCGGACCGTCCCGTTGTAGCGGCCAAACAGCTGGACCACCCGCGCCTCGCCCGGCTGCACCGGGGTGAGCCCGTGCAGCGCGATGCCCCAGCAGATGGAGACGAGGATCGCCACCCCCATCAGGATCCCGCCGAACAGGCCGTCGCCGTGCCGGTTGATCAGGATGATGCTGACCACGTACATCGCGACGTTGATCAGGAACACCACGGCGAGCCACGCAACCGCAAGCCTCCCGTTGGCGGTGGTCCGGATTCGCTCTCTCAGGACCGCCCGCCCCGCGGGGGTCACCTTGGTCGGGCTGGTGTCGGTGGTCATCTCGCCATCTCCTCGATCGCCGCCGCCGGGATGGACTCCCGGCCGCTGGTGTTGATACTATCATAGTGATATCAGATTTCAACAGGAGGCGTCACAGTGGCCGACCGGGTGCTCGAGATCGACGGGGTGTCCAAGCGGTACGGGAACGTGGCCGCGCTCCAGGAGCTGAGCTTCGAGGTCCGCACGGGGGAGCTCTTCGGCTTCGTCGGGCCCAATGGCGCCGGCAAGACCACCACCATGCGCATCGTCCTCGGCGTGCTCGCCGCCGACTCGGGCGAGGTGCGCTGGGGAGGGGCGCCGATCACCTTCGCCACCCGGCGCCGGATCGGCTACATGCCCGAGGAGCGCGGCCTCTACCCGAGCATGGGGGTGACCGAGCAGCTCGTCTACCTCGCCGAGCTGCACGGGATGCGCACGCGTGCCGCGCGCACCGCCGCCGCCGGCTGGCTGGAGCGGCTGGGCCTCGCCGATCGCGGAGGCGAGCAGCTCCAAAAGCTCAGCCAGGGCAACCAGCAGCGGGTCCAACTCGCCGCGGCCCTGCTCTTCTCGCCCGACGTGCTGGTCCTCGACGAGCCCTTCTCGGGGCTCGACCCGGTCGCCGTCGACGTGATGAGCGCGGTGCTCCGCGAGCAGGCCGACGCGGGCATCTCGGTCCTCTTCTCCAGCCACCAGCTGGAGCTGGTCGAGCAGCTCTGCGACCGGGTCGGGATCATCCGCGGTGGCCGGATGCTGGCCGCCGGGTCGGTCGACGAGCTGCGCACCGGCTCCGCACCCCGCTACTGGGTCGATGCCCCGGGGGCGGCGACCGGGTGGGCGAAGCAGGTGCCCGGGGCGACCGTGGTGCGGGTGGAGAGCTCGCGCACGCTGGTCGAGCTCCCGACCGTGGGCGGCGACCAGGCTCTGCTCCAAGCGGCGCTCGCCACCGGTCCGGTCCGGGAGTTCCGCCGCGACATACCGACGCTCAGCGAGCTCTTCCGCAGCGTCATCAGCGAGGTGCCGGCAGCATGAGCAGCCCAGCCCCCGAGCACACAGCGCTGAGCGCCCGACGCGCCGTCTACCTGGTCGCCCGCCGCGAGTTCGCCACCCGGATCCGCGGCAAGGTCTTCAGCATCGGGACGATCGTCGCCGTCGCCCTGCTCGCCCTGTACGCCGTGCTGCAGCTGGCAGTCATCGACAATATCAATACGACGAGCACGTTCAAGGTCGGCTTCTCGGGGTCGGCCACGGCGCTTGCCAAGCCGCTCGAGGCGGCGGCCCCCTCGCTCGGGTTCAAGGTGCATGTGAGTGACGTCGCGACGCAGGCGCAGGGCCAATCGGAGGTGCGCAAGGGCAGCCTCGACGCCCTGGTCGTGGGAACGCCCGGGGCTCCCGAGGCGGTGGTGGAGAGCGGAATCGATCCGACTCTGCAGGCCGCACTCGTCTCGCTTGCCAAGCAGGAGGTGCTCTCCACCGACCTGAGCGCGGCGGGGCTCAACCCGGCGACCGTCGAGAGCGAGGTCGACGCCGTCTCGCTGCATGTCGACACCCTGCACGCGCCCACGGCCAGCCAGCTGCAGGGGCCGATCATCGGCTTCGTCATGGCCTTTGCCCTCTACCTCTTCATCGGCATCTACGGGAACGTCATCAGCCAGGGGGTGGTTGCCGAGAAGTCGAGCCGCGTGGTGGAGATCCTGCTCTCCACGGTGCGACCCGGCCAGCTCCTGCTCGGCAAGGTGGTCGGCATCGGCCTGGTCGGCCTGCTCCAGCTCGGCATCATCGCGGTCTGCGGGTTGCTCTTCACCGTGCCCACCGGGGTGCTCGCCCTGCCCGACGCGGCGATCGGCGCCGTCGCCATCGGGGTGATGTGGTTCGTGCTCGGATTCATCCTCTATGCGCTGATGCTCGCCGCCACGGCCTCGCTGGTCTCGCGAGTCGAGGAGGTGAGCAGCGCGACCGTGCCGGTCACGATGCTGCTGGTCGTCACCTGGCTGCTCGCCTATGTGGTGGCCATCCCGGCCATCGATGCGGTGACCGGTGGCGGCGCGGTGTCGCCGGGACTGGAGACGGCGACCACAGTGTTCTCGCTGATCCCGCCCTTCACCCCGGTTCTCATGTCGATCCGGATGGCCGCGGGCGGGGTGCCGCTCTGGGAGGGGCTGCTCGCCATCCTGCTGGTGCTCGCCAGCATCGCCGGGATGACCTGGCTGGGGGCGCGCATCTACGCCAACTCCATCCTCCGGTTCGGCGCCCGCATCCGGCTGACCGACGCGCTTCGCCGCACCTCGTGAGGAGGGCGGCTGCGGCAGCGGCGGCGGGGCACATCGTCTCGGGGGGACCGGCGTCGGACAGCTGCGCTGTCCGCGCCTCGTGCTCGGCGCGATTGCAACTCGCGCCTGCGCAAGCCCCCGCTTCGACGACGCGCCCCGCCGCCGCTCCCCGCGAGGCCGAGGCGTGTTCGAGGCTCGGACACTCCGGTGCGCACCCCCGACCCGCCACGGCATAATCGCCCGGCCGTGAACGCCCCCGCCGCCGAGCAGTGGACCTTTCGCGTCGACGACCTGGTCAAGCATTTCGGCAGCGTCGCCGCCAATGACGGCATCACGCTCTCGGTCGAGCCGGGCGAGGTGTACGGGCTGCTCGGTCCCAACGGTGCCGGCAAGTCGACGCTCGTCAAGCAGACCATCGGGTTGCTCAAGCCCACCTCCGGCCGGATAACCCTCGGCAGCCACGACCTGGTGGCCGACCCCGACGCGGCCCGGCAGCTCTGCTCGTACCTGCCCCAGGCGCAGATGCCGATCGACTCCTTCCGCCTCCGGGAGGCCATCGAGCTGTCGGGGCGGATCCGGGGAGCCGAGATGGCCCAGGTCCGGCGCCGGACCGCCGAGCTGATCGACGCCCTCGAGCTCGGCGAGTGGAGCAGGACCCTGGGCGCCCGCCTCTCCGGCGGGGTCAAGCGGCTGGTCGGCTTCTGCATGGCGACCATCTCCCCAGGCCACCTGGTCATCCTCGACGAGCCGACCAACGACGTCGATCCGCTGCGCCGGCGCCTGCTCTGGGACCAGATCCGGGCCCTGGGAGCGCAGGGCTGCTCGGTGCTGCTCGTGACCCACAACGTGCTGGAGGCGGAGAAGGCCGTCGACCGGCTAGCCCTCATCGCCAACGGCAAGCTGGTCGCCGAGGGGACGCCGTCCTCGCTCAAGGCCGCCGACCGCGCCGAGATGCGCCTCCAGGTGATGCTGGTGCCCGGGGTGGAGACCCCCGCGCTGCCCGCCTGGGGCGGTTCACCGGTCCGCGTGGGAAACAACCTGGTCACCACCATCGCCGAGGCCGACGCGCCCTCCGGCATCACCTGGGCGGCCGGCCTGATTGACGGCGGAGTGGCCGAGGAGTACGCGCTCGGGGCCAGCACCCTGGAGGACGCGTACATCCGACTGACCTCCGACCTGCCGTCGGACGGGCTCCATGGCGAGCCTTGACGCCGGCGCCCTGATCCTGCCCCCCGGCGGTGTCGAGCGGGGCATCGGTCGGTGGGGGCGCGATTACGTCTCCATGGTGCGCTGGCACCTCGCCAGCCTGCGCATGTGGCTGATGACGATCCTGGTCGTCCAGGTGCTCTCCGGGGTCGGCTTCGTGCTTGGCATCTCGCTGTTCTTCCGGCACATCCCGGAGAGCGTCGCGCTCTTCGTGGTGACCGGGGTCCCGGTCATCAACCTGCTCGATGTCGGGCTGCTCCTCGGGCCCCAGCTGGTGGCCAACCAGCGGACCGCGGGGAGCTACGAGTACATGCAGACCCTGCCCATCAGCCGGTCGGTCAGCGCCGCCGCCTGGTACACGGTGTGCCTGCTCTGTGGGCTGCCGGCAATGGTCGTGTCCCTGGTGGTCGGCCAGCTCGTCTACGACCTGCCGCTGCACATCTCCCTGATGATCGTCCCCGCCGTGCTGCTCACCTCGTTCGCGGGCACCATGCTCGGCTACGCCCTCGCCCACGCGATCACCAAGCCGATGGTCACCCTCCTGATCACCCAGATGCTGATCTTCATCATCTTCGGCTTCGCGCCGATCCTCTTCCCGCTCCAGCGGATGCCCGCCTGGCTCGCGGATGTCAACTGGTGGTTTCCCTTCCGCCACATGGCGGTGGTGATGCGTGCGGCGCTGACCTCCTCGGGGGGACCGCCGGTGCCCACGGCCTACGCGGTGATCGGGGTGTGGACGGTGGTCTGCGCTGCGCTGGCGGGCTGGACGCTGGGGCGGCGGCCGTGAGCGCAGTGATCGCCGTCACCGAACCCGGGCTGCCCCGCTCCCGTCCGGTCCCGAGCTGCGCTCGGGCTTCCCGTACTGGCTGGCCAGCTTCCGCTCCATGCTCCGCTACGACTGGGGCGGGATGCGCCCGTGGGTGGGCATGATGGTCGTGATCCAGACCATGATGGGTGCGGGCATGGTCCTGATGTACGGGTTCTTCTACCCGCAGATCACCACCACGACGGCCCTCTACATCGCCACCGGCGCCCCCACCCTGGCGCTGATCCCGCTCGGCTTCGTGATGGTCCCCAACGCCGTGATGATGGACAAGCTGCACGGGACGTTCGACTACGTCTGGTCGATGCCGGTGCCGCGGAGCGCCCATGCGGTGTCGACATTCAGCCTCTTCTCGGTGCTGGCGGTGCCGGGCATGGTCCTGGCGCTGCTGGTGGCCATCTGGCGGTACGGCATCCACCTCTCGCTCTCGCCGGTCCTCATCCCCGCCGTGCTCCTGTGCGCCCTGATGTCGGTCACCGTCGGGTACGGCCTGGCCCTCGCCATCAAGAATCCGCTGGTGACCAACGTCATCGTCAACGCCCTGATCTTCGTGGTGCTGCTCTTCTCGCCGATCGTCTACCCGGCCTCACAGCTCCCCCTCTGGCTGGCCGACGTCCACCGGGTGCTGCCCTTCGAGGCGATGGCCACGGTCATGCGCGCCGGGCTCACCAGCGGCCTGGCGACCGGCGTCGGGCTGTCGTTCCTGGTGCTCGGCGCCTGGGCCGTCGCCGGCTGCGCGGTGACGGCGTGGGTGGTGGGCCGCCGGGCCTGATCTCCCGGAGCGGGCGGGCCCACGACCAGTCTGCCGGTCACGCACCGGCCCTTTGGGGGTGGGGAACCGCCCCGGGTCAGCCGGTCACGCAGGTGCCGTCGCTCACCGCCCTGGTATGGCCCTGCGCCGCCTGGATCTCCCCGCTGATGACCGAGGTCGCCAGGGCGTACCCCTCGTCCGAGGAGGTGGTGCTCATCGCGAAGGTGACCCCGATCACCTGGCCGGAGAGGTCGACCAGCGGTCCACCCGAATCGCCGGGGATCACATCGGCGGAGACGACCACCGTCTCCCGGGTGACCGAGGCGGTGTAGTAGATGTTCCAGGTGGTCGCCTCCTCGGTGCCCCGGACCGCCGCCGCAACGGTGGTCTCGACGCCCCCGTCGGGGTAGCCGATCACGGCGCCCTGCGCGCCGACCGGGGGATTGCCACTCGCGATCGGCAGCGGGGACATCGCCAGACCGGGAACGTAGAGGATGGCGACGTCCCGATTGGGGTCAAAGAGCACGACCGTGGCGTTGAGCGGCTCCCGGCCGGGAGGCTGCACCGTCTCGCGGGACGAGCCGGCGACGACGTGGGCGTTGGTCAGCATCAGGTCGTCGCCCACTGGCCAGGCCGAGCCCGCCACCGCGCCGCCCGGGCCCCCGCACCCGTATGCGATGACCCGGGCGACGTCGGTCTCGGCCGTGCGGACCCCGGCGGTCTCGGTGCTCGCCGGGAGGGGCTCGAGCGGGAGGGTGGGGGCGAGGCCGGTGAAGGGGTTGGGCAGCTCGTTGTTCTGGAGAAACTCCTGGACCTTGGCCAGGAAGGCGGGGGGCTGGGGGGCGATGTCGAGCAGGCCCCGCTCGATCGCCGAGCCGTCGATCTGGCTGCCGATCAGACTCAGTGAGCTGTTGGCGAAGGTGAAGCCGAGGAACCAGGCGATGAAGAGCACCCCGAGGCAGCCGGTGAAGCTGCCGGCCACTGAATCCCAGGTGGCGAGCCGGGTCTTGAGGGCGAGGACGCGGGCCTGGAACCCGAGCGCGCTGCCGATGCCTTCGATGACGAGGAGGGTCACGACGAAGATGCCCGCGGCGACCAGGGGCTGCCCGCTGCTCTGCGGCCCGGGCGAGATCCAGCGGGTGAGCGGAGGCGCGATCACCGCGCCGACCACGCTTCCGACCACCAGGCCGGCCAGCGCCGAGCCTCCCCAGGTGAAGCCACGCCGGTACCCGGAGATGCCGAAGCCGACGAGCAGGATCAGGATGATGGCGTCGAGGATGTCCATCCGGTCGGGAGTTTGACGGGTGGGACCCGCTGCTGGGGTGGTCAGCTCGCAACCGGGGGACCGCCCCGCCCCCCCGCGCCGGCCCGGGCTGGCCGCCGTGCGTACGCTCCAGGCCACACGGCGGAGGACAGGTGGCCCATGCTGGGGTGTACGGCCGTGCGGCCGGGGCCTGGCAAACGTCGCACCGAGGAGCTCCATGGCTGACATCGTCCGAGTTCACCTGCACACCGGTCTCAACCGCGACTACGCGGCGACCGCCTTCAGCCTCAGCTCCCACGGTCTGACCATCACCCGGCCGCGCACCGACGGGCAGCCGGGCGACGAGGTCGTGGCCGTCTTTGACCACGGCAAGTTCGATTGGGCGGAGCGCGTGCCCGAGGGCGCGGCTCCCACCGGCGAGCTGAGCCCCTTTGACGCCTCCCAGCTCGGGCGATCCGGCCGGCAAACGGCGCTCTCCAGCTGACCCCGGCCGGGTCGGACCCGCCCTGCCCTGACGGGTGCCCTATCCTCTAGGGCATCGGGGCGTGGCGCAGCCGGTAGCGCGCTTGCTTTGGGAGCAAGAGGTCCCCAGTTCGAGTCTGGGCGCCCCGACCAGCGGGTCAGCTGACGGTCGGTTTTGAATTCGCCTGCAGGACTTGCTTTGGTTATGGCCGGGTCCGACCAGGGATCACGGGTGCAGAAGCAAGTGCTGCTCTAGAGCACGATGTGCGAAGCAAGCGCTCTATCATCGCGCCACTCGCCGGCCAGGGGTCGCATCGGTGATCTGGAGCAGCTCTCAGGCGCGCGGTAGCGGTCTGAGAAGGTCCAGGAACGCGGCCGGCGAGAGCACAGGCGGCACCACCGTCCGCAGGCTGGTGAGGTCCTTGTCGCCGGAAACGAGGTGGTCGACGTTGGCGGCCTGGGCCACGGCGACCAGGTAGTCGTCGCCGGGATCACGGGTGACCCCCTCGGCGACCACCGGGTTCTCCGCGGTGATGGCACCCCGGCGGATGACGTCGACGAACTCGTCGACCTCGTCCCGTGTCACCAGATCACGAAACTTCGGGCGGCGAAGGACGCCTTCCAGCTCCTCGATCAGGTGGGGGCAGGCCACCAACTCGAACTCGCCGCTGAGCCAGAGGAGGTAGAGGCGAGCCGGCGTGCCGCGGGGGGAGAGGAGGGCGGAAATGAGCACGCCGGGGTCGAGGACGACCCGGAGAGCCCTAGCCGGCGGTGCCGCCACCGGCCTCCCGACGCATCGCTCGGAGCTCACCGTAGGCGAGCGCTGCCGCTCCTTCGTCCGTGAGCTGGCTTCGCTCCCAGACCCGTTCGACCGCGGCTAGACCAAGGAAACTGCGCAGCGCAGCGTTCACGATCTCGTACTCGTGCTGACCCGTGCGGGCTGCGAACACCCTCGAGGCGCGCAAGACGTCCTCATCGAGATAAACGGTGGTCTTGCGTCGAGCCATCGCCATGAGCCCATTCTGACGGCTTCACGGCTATACGTCAATACGGCTGGGCCCCGTCGAGCGAGCAAAGGCCGCGGTCAGGACGGCGGGGAGGGGGGCGAGAGGCGGGGACTCAGCGCTTTCCAGCTGCGGCCCCCGTCGTCTGTCTCCACAAGGTAGCTGGCGCCTTCGCCGAACTGGTTGGGAGCGGTGGAAGCCCACCCCGTCCCAACGGTGAGGAAGTCGAGGTCCACCCCGACGTAGGGGAAGGCGGACAGCATCGACCAGGTGCTTCCCCCGTCGCCGGTGACATAGAGGTCGGGAGCGGCGGCGGTGGTGCCGTGGGAAGAGAACATGGACAGCCAGCCGTGGTGCGAGTCCACGAAGTCGCAGCTGAACGCCGGCCCGAACCGGAGTAGCGGAGCGACCACGTCTGCCCGCCGTCGGTGGTGGCGAAAAGTCCCACGCTGACGGGCGACTCCCCCGGATCCTCGGTGAGCAAGGTGCCGTCCTCCGCCGAGGTGAAGGTGGGAGGGGAGGACTTCTCCCCCCAGGGGCTTCCCGGGATGGGCGCGAGCGGCTGGTACGTCCAGCTGAGCCCTCCGTCGTGGCTGACGTAAAGGGGTGGCGGGCCGCTCGAGCAGGTCCCGGTCAGCCAGCCGGTGGTGGCGCTGATGAAGGCTGCGGTGAGCTGGACGCAGCCGACCGGGGGCGGTCCCTTCTGCCGAGCGTCCGCCGGGCCCGTCGTGCCGACGACGGCGATCTGGCTCCAGCGGGCGCCGCCATCCACGGTGTCGTAGAGCGCGGTGCCGGTGACCCCGGGGTCGTCCTGGAGCTGGGAGAACCAGCCATGGAGAGGATCCACGAAGTCGAGCGCCCCGACGAGCCCGGGGGAGAAGCCGAGCACCGCGAAGCTTCCCGCGGCGCTCCAGGTGGCGCCCCCGTCGCTGGTCGACCACGACTGGATCGTGGTCTGCCCGTTGGCGTTGACAGGGACGGTCAGCGCCTGCGCCGTCTCGGCGTCGACGTACGAAACGGCGATGACCGTCTCCGGCGTGAGCGGTGAGGCAACGCTCCAGCGCAGCACCCCCTGGGTGGTATGGAGGACCGCCGCGTCGTCGATGCGCTGAGCCCACCCGGTGGTGCGGCTGAACATGCGCAGATTTCCGATGGCGTCGGCGGGGGTTTGGGCCGGGATGGGGGCGGATGCCCTCGTCACGGGTGTGGGTGCAGCCGGCGGCTGCCCGTGGAGGGCGAGGGCACTCCAGGCTCCGGACACCGCCAGCACGAGTGCCAGACCGATGGCCAGGGGCAGCCGCGATCTGCGTTTGACCGGGGTTTCGACGCCCGAGGAGACGGCTGCCGACGGTGCCGCGCCGGGCGGGCTCCAGCCCCCGCTCGGGAAGCCCGTCCGGCCGCTCCGCTCTCGCCTCAGCCGCCGGACCGGATGCAGCGCGTCATCAGGGCGAGGCGCCTGATCACTCTCCATCTCACCAGACTAGCTGATGGGTTCTCATCCCGCTGCGGGAGTTCACGCTGATGAGCGCCGCTCCGGCATTGCAGCCGCAGTACTCGCGGATCGCAAACCGCGTGGGCACCAGGTGGAGGCCGGTCGCGGGCCCATGCCCCGCGATGATGTCGAGGAGTGTCGTGCCAGCAATGCGCCCCGCCCCTTCACAACGGCGAAGGTGATCGTCGGTGACAATCCCGCGAGAGAGTCCGAAGCCTTCAGCTGGGCGAAGGTCGAGGAGCTTGTTCGGCGGTGGGCCGACGAAGTCAAGCGCGACGTCGACACGCCCGACCTCTGGGCCGACCTTGAACGTGACGGGGAGATCCTCACCGGGGCTCGCTTCGTTGATGTCGACAACACGCCATTCACATTGGATGAGCAAGCTGAGATAGCCGTGCGGCTCCGAGAGATTATCGAGTTCGCGAAGACACCTGCGCGCTGTCCAGTGCGCAGGTGGTGGAGTTTGAGGCGAAGTTCGACGCCGCCAAAACAGCCGCTGGTCGCATCGGCCGGAAAGATTGGTTGCTTCTGTTCTTCGGCGTCATGTTTACCGTGATCGTCGGGAGTCTTCTGCCCCCAGAGGCGGTAGCGGACGAAGCTGGGTCGCCAGTGCTCCTCGAGGATGGTCCGCTGGATTCGCTCCGCGCAGCCGTTGGTCTGGGGCCGACCGGCGCGGATAAAGCGCTGCTGCGCGCTGGTGGCCTGGACTGCCCGGCGGAACTCCTGGGAGCGAAACTCTGAGCCAGTTTCATGAACGTTCACACCAGGGCCTTACGGCGAAGGAGGCTCTGACAGCTCTGCCCACCCATCGAGCGGCAGAGCCGGCGCTGATTCATATGCAGGCGCGGAGCCGACCCGCCCGCCCAGTAACGCGAGCGACAGGTTGGCGGCGGACGATACACCACGCGTCCTCGGACGCTGGACAGAGCAGGGTCGCGGAGGCGGCCGCCAGGACGGAGGACGGCAGTGGCGGCGGCTCCGAAGGGACGATGTCGCGCGGCGGCGAGCCGTCTCCCCCCCTTCCCGCTCCGCGGCCGTGTCTGGCTGATCGGGCCCCTCGCCCTGTACTCCGTTCTCCGCATCCCCTCGTTCCTCGAGCCCCACTGGTACACGGACGAGGCCGGCTACGTCACGACGGCTCGTGCGCTCCTCGAGGGCAAGGTCCTCTACTCCCAGATCTGGACCAACAAGCCGCCCCTTCAGATCTGGACGGTCGCCGCCGTCATCCGCTTCCTCGGAACCAGCGAAGCGGCCCTCCACACCCTCACCTTCCTGACCGGCGTGCTCACCCTGCTGGCCATCGCCTACGCCGGGGACCGCCTCCTCGGCCGCCGGCGCGCCGTGGTCGCCCTGGTCCTCGCCGCGGTCATGCTCGGCACCCCCCTGCTCGACGCCGAGCTGATCCTCCCCGAGAGCCTGCTCATCGCCCCCATGGCTTGGGCGGGGGCGCTCTTACTCACCCGGGTCGCCGCCCCGGACACCCGCCGATGGCCGCTCTGGCCGGTCGCGGTCGGCGCGCTGGCGGCGGTGGGGATTGCCTACCAGCAGACGGCGCTTGCCGATGCCTGCGCCTTCGGCCTGATCCTGGCGACTGCGGGTCGGGCCAGCTGGCGCCGGGTCGCGTTGTACGTCGCCACCGTTGCCTGCCTCACCGTGGCCTGGCTGATCCTCGCCATCGTCAGCGCGGGAGGGGGGAAGGTCGCCTACGCCCTGGTCGGATACTGGGTCCCGTGCATCCAGGCGCAGGTACTGGGTGCCGGTCATTGGAGCCTGCCGATCCCGATCCCGATCAGCGCCGTCTTTGCGCTCGTCGTGCTGGCCGTGGTCGTGTCCGGGGCCTGGCTGCGCCGCCGGGACCGCGAGATCTGCTGGGCTCTCTGGGTCTGGGCCGCAGTGGCCCTCCTCGTGCCGGCAGTGGCCGGGGAGCCCTATCCCCATTACCTGCTGCCCTCGCTGGTCCCGACCGCACTGGCCGTCAGCAGCCTTGGCGTGAGCCTGCGGCTGCCGGCCGGAGCCCCGAGCTCGCGGCGCCTCGCCGACGCCGGTCTCATCGCCGCCGCCGGCCTCGCCCTGGTGGGAGCCGCCCCGACCGGCCTGGACTGGTCCCCGGTCTTGGCGGTTGGCAATCACAACCTCGCCACCTACTACGCCGGTGCCTTCGCGACGCTGACCCGCGGGCAGTCACTCACGTCCTATCAGGATCAGTTCGACTACCGGGTCTCCGAGGACCGTGCGGTGGCGGTGTGGGTCAAGGCTCACGGGCTGGACGGCAGCTCGGCGGTGGTCTGGTCGGCGGACGCCTGGCTCTATGAGCTAAACGATCTCCAGCTGCTCCTACCGACGCCACCCATCTACAACGACGAGGTCCTCCTCGGCAACGACGGGCCGGTGGCTCAGAAGGTCGCCGACCTCGATCCGGAGATTGTCATCACCGAGGGCTCGGCCAGGCGGGCCGACCCGGAGATCAACTCGGTTCTGAACGACGCCTATCAGGAGGTCGGCGAGTCGGGCTCGGAGATCGTCTGGCTGCGCGATGACATGGTCGCCTCTGTGATGGACCCCTCCGGAATCGGCTGACTGTCTTGCGCGAGCCTCGCGCCCCGAGGCCGACCCCGAAGCGCTATCCGGACTGGTGGCTATCCAGGATGAGATCCCAACCCGACCGGTGGCCGAGCCAGCCGTGTCCATAAGTCCCTCGGTGATCGCTCAAAGATCATCTGCCATCAGGGCGGTGGCGGCTCGCCTTCCGGCTCCACGCGGCCACCACGGAGCACGCACCGATGATGCGCCGAGCACCGCCAGTTCCCGTGCTCGTTGAGCAATGAAAGCTTCATGAACGTTAACACCAGGACCTGACGACGAAGGAGGCTCTGACCACTCTGCCCGTCCATCGAGCGGGCCCGCGCCGGCGCGATTCATATGCAGGCCGGGAGCCGACCCGCCCGCCCGGTAACGTGGGCGAAAGGTTGGCGGCGGACGATATCGCGATCCGACAGCAGACTGGACGACAGGAGCACAGGCTTGTACTTTCGTTATCTCGGACGCGAACTCCGGCGCCGCGCGCGCTCCGCCGCCCTGGTGGCCATCGGCCTCGCCCTCGGGGTGGGCCTCGTCGTCACCGTCACGTCGTACGCCTCTGGCATCAAGGACGCCCAGGGCCAGGTGCTCTCCTCTCTCTATGGAGTGGGCACCGACCTCACCGTCACCAAGCCGGCGACCGCCGGAACTGGGGGCGGGTTCCGCTTCAGCGGCACTCCGCCGAGCAGCGCCCAGGCGGGACAGAGCTTCGCCCAGGACAACCTGACCTCTGCTGGTGGCCTGACCACCATCGCCGCCAGCGACGTGAGCTCGATCTCGAACCTCAAGGGCGTCGCCGGCGCGACCGGCGCGCTGGCGCTCAACTCCGTCCACATCACCGGGACCTTCAGCGGCTTCGGCCCGGGAGCCAGCGCCACCCCGACGCCCACGCCCACGCCCACGGCGACAGCCTCGGCCAGCCCCAGCTCCTCCGGCAGCGGGTTCGGAATCTCCACCTTCAGCGTGGATGGGATCGACCCCAGCGAGCCGGGCCTGGGCCTGCTCAGCGGGCCCAACATCTCCTCGGGGGCGTCGGTGGTCAGCCAATGGTTCACCGACGTCCAGTCGGGGGGTAGCTCGGACCAGACCCTCGCCCTGGTGAGCAGCGCGTACGCCAAGCAGAACTCGCTCAAGGCCGGTTCCACCATCAGCATCTCCAGCACCACCTTCACGGTGCTCGGGGTGATCTCGGTCACCGAAACCGACGGGGCGGACATCTACATTCCCCTGAGCGAGGCCCAGTCGCTGACCGGCGACAGCAATGACGTCAACACCATCTACGTCACCGCCGACACAGCCAACGACATCTCGGCGGTGCAGACCGAGATCCAGAAGGCGCTTCCGTCGGTCACTGTGACGAGCGCCTCGAATGAGGCCAGCAACATCTCGGGCTCGCTCAGCACCGCCTCCAACCTGGCCAACTCGTTGGGGCTCGGGCTCTCCATCGCCGTGCTGCTGGCCGCCTTCGTCCTGGCGGTGCTGCTCACCATCGCCTCAGTCACCCGCCGGGTGCGGGAGTTCGGGACCCTCAAGGCGATCGGCTGGCACAGCCGCCGGATCGTCGGCCAGGTGATGGGTGAGACGCTGGTCCAGGGCATCGTGGGCGGGGCGGTCGGCATCGGGCTCGGCGTGCTCGGGGCCTTCGTGGTCACCAAGATCTCGGGGCCACTGACGGCCACGGTCGGGGCGACCGGGCTGGGCAGCTCGGCTCCCTCGGGCGTCAGCGGCGGGGGCGGTTTCCCAGGCGGTGGCGGCGGCGGCTTCTTCGGAGGCTCCTCTCCCGGGGCATTCTCGAGCGCTCCTGCCGGATTCGCGCGCACCTTCGCCACGGGCAACCACACCGTGACCCTGCATCCGACCGCTCCGCTCAGCCTCGAGGTGATCGTCGTGGCGGTTGGTCTGGCCATCGTGGGGGCGATCATCGCCGGAGCCATCGGCGGCTGGCGAGCCGCCCGCCTGCAGCCCGCCGTCGCCCTCCGGCGCACCGAATAGGGTGGGCGGCGACGTGCCGAGTAGTCCGCTGACCCTGATCACACCCGTGACACCTTCGGCCCTGGCCGCAGCGCCGGCCCCCGCCATGCCTCCGGCTCCAACCGGAGCCCAGGATGCCCCCTACGTGGAGACCCGTCATGTATGAACTCAAGAAGCTCTCTCGGGTTTACCCCAAGGGAAGAGGCAAGGTCGCCGCCCTGAACGGTGTGGACCTCGACATCCCGGACGGCGAGTTCATGACCGTCCAGGGGCTGACTGGGCATGGCAAGACCACCTTCCTGCTCATGCTCGGCGCCCTGGACAAGCCGACCTCCGGGAAGATCATCTTCGACGGCAAGGACCTGGGGGCGATGCCCGAGTCCCAGCTCGTCGATGTGCGCGCCCAGAACTTCGGATTCATCTTCCAGAACTACAACCTGCTGCCCACCCTCACCGCCGAGGAGAACGTCGAGGCGGCCCTGGTACCGCTCGGCATCCCGACCGCGGAGCGGCGCTCCCGCTCGGTGGCCGCCCTCACCGAGGTGGGGCTGGGCGACCGCGTCGGCCACTTCCCGTCGGAGATGTCGGGTGGCGAGCAGCAGCGGGTCGCCATCGCCCGAGCGCTCGTCAAGGAACCAAAGGTGATCCTCGCCGACGAGCCGACCGGCAATCTCGACGAGGTGACCAGCCTGGAGATCGTCGGGCTGATGGAGAAACTCTGGAAGCAGCGCGGCATGACCCTCGTCTTGGTCACCCACGACACCAAGGTGGCGCGCCGGGCTCCGCGCACCGCGGTCATCACCAAGGGCAAGCTCACCATGCGGGATAACCGAGCCCCCAACGTCACCGGCGCGGGCCCGACCATGGCGGCCAGGCCGAGCGTCTGACCCCGCCGCGCTGAGCCACCACCGACCCGATACTGCAGGCCAGGGCTGGCCCGGAACAACGCTGGATCAGCGAGGTCAGTCACCTTTCCGGCCGCTCGCCAACGATCCTCGGCTGGTCATCACTGCCTTTGGTCGGCGCCGAGAGCCTGGCTATCCTGAGTGCCTCGGCGGCGTGACGATCCGCCCGTAGCGACGCCCGCGCGACCAGCTCGCTCGCGAAGACACGTAGAGGTTGTTCCGTACCGACAGCGACACGCGAGCACCTCATCGGTCCTACTACCCGCCCTATTGCTTCCGGAGCTGCTACTGATCCTTGAAGCAAGTGCTGACCTGAAGCACGGGTGGCGAAGCAAGTGGACCAAGCGAGTTCAAGAAGGCCCATGCGAACGTTGTCCAGCCAGCTCGATGAGCTGTTGCGGATAATGGAGCGCGCTTCACGAACATTCAGCGTTCGAGTGCCTCCTCACACTGGTTGGCTTCCGTGGCGGAGGATAACAGTGCGGAAAGCTGACGGAGCTGCTCCCCTTTGAGCCCACTGCGCTGCAGGGCCATCGACAGCCCATCGGCAAGGGTGCTTCGGGCTTTCATACCCGCTGCCGTCAGGGTGAGCGCTCGAACACGGCGATCATGGGCGTCCGTTCTTGAGGCAACGAATCCCCGTTCTCGCAGTCGGTCAGCGAGGAACGTGACGTTTGAAGGGTCGCAGTGGAGTCGGTCTGCTAGCTCCCGACGAGAGACAGAGTGATCCGGCTCGAGCTTCCGAAGCGTATCGGCGAGCGCAGGCGAGAGCCCGAGGTCAGCGAGCAGGGAGGAAACCTCGGCGAGCAACTGCTGATGAAGCGAGAAGATCGCTTCGACCACCGCGAACGCAGCCTCATTTCCATCTGACTGAGGAGCTCGAGGGGCCATGGTCGAATGATATACGCTTGAACTCTTCACGCGTTCCTGTACAATGTGTGAAGTGTTCACAGATATGCAGGCCCATGAGCTGAACTTGGATGTCGGAGGTCAGCCGCGGAAGGCCCTCGTAGTCGAGCCCAGCAACATCCGTGATGGGGCCGCCGTGGTCCTCGCCTTCCACGGCTCCAACCAGACCGCGGCCGGGTTCCACAAGGCCATCGGCGGTTCGCTCGATGGACTTGTGGCTGGCGGCGATGCGGTCGTCGTCTATCTCGACGGCTATCGGGGGAACTGGAACGATGCCCGCCGCGACTCCGACTTTCCGTCGCGGCGAGATGGCATTGACGACGTCTCATTTTCCCGCGCCGTCGTCGACCAACTCGTCGGACCGAGCAAGGTCGACCGCAATCGAGTGATCGGTCTCGGGTACTCCGCCGGAGGCCAAATGGTGATTCGCCTGATACATCATGCACCGGAACTGCTCGCCGGAGCCGTTATCGTCTCGGCAACTCAGCCGGTCTCGGACAATTTCGTCGCGTCCGAGGAGGTGCCTGTCCCGATCCCGGTGGTTCTGATTCATGGCACCCGCGATCGCCTGGTTCCGTTCGGCGGAGGAATGGCGAGCCTGTGGGGCTTCCGTCCTCGTGGCCTCGGCCTGTCTGCTCCCGAGACGGCAGCCTATTTCTCGAACCGGAACGGCATCACCGCTCAGCCCGTGACGACGACTCTTCACCACGTCCCGAAGTCGCACAAGACGTCGGTTCACCGCACTGACTTTCGCCAAGACGGGCACCCACCTGTCGTCCTCTTCTCGGTGGAGGGAGGCGGCCATGTCGTCCCCAACCCGCGGCCCTACCCCAAGATCATGGGGCGGACTACACACGACATCGACATCGCAACTGTCGTCGGAGAGACATCCGGCTTGGAACGGACGAACTCTGGCGCCTTCCGAAGAGTACAGACCCGAAGTGCGCGTAGGAGTCCAGCCAGGTGATGGAGCAGGGTGGGTCGCACCACCGACGGACGTTGGTTGGGCCATCACCGCAAACGCTCCTCTTTCTCAGTACCAACGACCTCTGCTTGCCTCTCGCCAAATGGTTGCCGCGCTGGTAGCAGCCCCTCAGCACCGATATCCGATCCCAAGGAGCCGTCCATGAACCTCTTCCGCCTCGATGCCAGCATCCGCACGCACGGATCCCACAGCCGCCAGCTCGCCGATCTCGTCGAGTACGAGTGGACCGACGTGCATCCTGAGAGTCGAATTGTCCGCCGCTCTATCGGCACCGAGCCGTTGCCCTCTGATGCCTGGGCCTCTGCCGCCTATGCCGGCTTTACCCCAGAGGACAAACGCGCGCAGGCCCAGATCGATGCCATTGGGATGGCCGCCGCCCTGGTGGACGAACTGGTGGAGGCGGACGCGCTGTTGTTCGCTGTGCCGCTCTACAACTTCGGCGTCTCGCAGCACTTCAAGACCTACGTGGATCTGGTTACCACCGACCCCCGGATGGCCGCGGGTGGGGCCCCGGCCCTCATCGGCAAGCCGGCAGTACTTGTGACTGTCCGAGGTGGCGCCTACAGGGCCGGAACACCTCGTGAGGGGTGGGACCACGCCACCCCATGGATGAGGCGCATCCTCGAGGACGTGTGGCAACTCGATGTTCGCACCGTCGAGGCGGAGTTCACCCTGGTGGGGGTCAACCCAGCTCTGGACGAGTTCCGGGATCTGGCCGCGCAGATGCGGGGGGAGGCGGAGGCGACCGCCCGATCGCATGGGCGCGCGCTCGCCTCTCACCGATCGTTTAGCGCGGAAGACCTAGATCAGGGGACCCGGTAATGGCGCTGGCCTTCTACATTTTGACCGGGTTGCTTGTGGTCGTGCTGGTCGCTGCGGGCGCCGCCAAGCTCGCCGGCATGGAACGAATGCGTCAAGGGGCCGAACGATTCGGAATTCCGTGGCCCCGGTATCGACTCATCGGCCTCCTCGAGACGGCCGCAGCAGCAGGCATCCTGGTCGGACTCGGCTGGAGACCGCTCGGCCTGGCCGCCGGCATCGGAGCCGGCCTATTGATGATCGGTGCCCTGATCTACCATCGACGTGCCGGCGATCCGCCGCCCGAGATGGTGGGGGCAATCGTCACGTTCGCGCTTGCGGTCGGTTACCTCGTGACGGCATTCAGCCTGTCCACCAGCGGCCTGCCCTAAAGCACCCACAACTGCTTGTCGTCAGCTCCTTTCGAAGCAGGTGCCTCCTGACCCAGGCATGGTGAAGGGGGAAGTGATTCGCCAGAGTGCTGCCGCAGCCTCACCCGTTCCGATCCTCCTTCCAGTTGCGGACAACCCGAGCGGTTGACTGGACCGAGACGCTCGGACGGCGCTGCTAAAGCTGGACGAAGCTAAGGAGCCATAAGTGATGCAGTTTCGCTTGCGTCTGTTTAGCTCCTAGTGACAACATCCGCTTCCCAGCCCTGAAGGCTCAACAGACCACCTAGGGGCTCCCCGTCGCGGTCACGGTCCTTACGCATTTCGATCTCTGTCAATTTGGCCAGGGTGAGGGTGACGTCCTCTCGTCCCGAGTTCCCCAGGGCACGGGCCAGTACTGGTCAGGGTGACGTTGAGGGTGACGTGGATCCGGAACATGGGTGACGGCGAGGACGCACGGTCCCGCACAAAGCCCATGGAGGTCCAATGATCCCTCAGTCCTTTGTCCCGAACCTGGCCTCGATCGAAGCCGTGTTGGGCGTGAGCCTGGAGCAAGCTCGACAGGCCCTTGAGTCACTCGATCACGAGGCCCTGGTCGCCCTGGGTCTGGGGTCCGGCGCCGACGCTCCTCCACTGCCGATGCGCGCGGTGCCGAAGAAGCCGAGGATCAGAGACATCGCGCAAAGAGATCGCCTCCGCATGGCGCCCGCGGCGAAGAAAGTGCTTGAGGAAGCGTCTAATCGCAACCGTCGGAGGCTCCCGGTCACGGCCCAGCAGGTGCTGGCCCAGATCCTCACCCTCCAACCACCAGATCCTGCGGCGGTGCTGCTGGGCGCTCTCGGCGTGAACACGTCGGAGGTTCGGCGCCGATTGGATGCGGTCACGCCCGGCAGCTGAGTCCCCAGCGACATTCACGACTTCGAGCGAAGGTGTCCGGATCGGGCGGGTTGGGGCGGGCTATCCGGCAGCTGACGCCTGCTCGGCCAGAGGCTCATCAGTGCGGCTCCGGACGGCTGGCGGCAGTGCACCGCGCGGTAGCGGAGGTAGAACCCTTGAGGAGACTCGTTCGCTCCCGCGACCGCGTGGGGCCCATATTGCCCTGCAAGAGTCACTCCTGGCTGTCCAGCCGAGGGGACTTGGCCACCCCTCCACGCGAGGGTGTGCTCAGGGTTCCCTGGGCGGCGCGCTCCGCGATCGCGCCTCCCCCTCTGCCCCGCAGCGCGCGGGCTGCCCCCACGGCCAGCAGAGCGCCCAGCATGGGTCCGACTACGTATAGCCAGAAGTGAGAGAAGTCCTCCATCACGAGATCGGGACCGAAGGACCGCCCGGGGTTCATTGATGCTCCGCTGATGGGGCTGGACCAGAGGCCGCCCAGCGCGACATAGCCCCCCACTGCCAAGGCTGAGAGCGGTCCAACATTCTGGGCCCCAGAGGCTGTCCCCAGGATCACGGTCACCAGGCCAAAGGTCAGGACCGCCTCCATCACCATCGCCTGGAGATCGCCTACCCCGCGTCCCGGCTCGGTTGCTCCCAGCAGGCCGACCTTCCCGACAAGGACCCACAGCAGTAGGCAGGCCAGCACCGATCCCACGACCTGGGCCATCAAATAGCCGGGAACGCGTTTCCACGGAAACTCATGGCGGAGCGCGAACGCAAGGGTGACAGCCGCGTTCAGGTGGGCGCCTGAGATCAGGCCTATGGAGAGAATGACCGCCATCACCATCAGGCCGGGCGCGGATACGTACGCGACGCGGCTGATGGCGCCGTGACTAAAGGCCGCCACCGCCGGCCCCCCTGCTGCTGCCAGCACCAGGAGGAATGTCCCCAAGACCTCCGCGAAGAGGCGGCGCCATTCATTCGAGAGGTCGTCGAAGTCCCGACCCCACCTGGGCTGAACCCCGAGCAGGGCCCGCGTCCACATGGTTTGCATCTCGGATCTGGTATCGGTCACCGGGTCGACCATCCAAGAACTCCTCCGTTCGGGCGGCCCCAAGCCAGGACGCGACCCTGCGGCTACCCCACCATCGGGTGCCCGTTCTGCCCGGGCCCGGGAGGTGGACGAACCTAGACGCCCCGTGACCAAGGTGAACGAGGCGTATCAGCCTCATGGTGCGCATCATCGCCCCACGTTCGACCGAGTACAGCACCCTTGGTGCCATGTCCACGCCGACACCAACTAAGACTGGGTGTGATTGTGGGTGGTCCCGAGCGACTTGGCGCCTATGCGTCAAGACTGCTAACGCTTCAAGCGATCGGTGCCTGACCGGATGCGGGTGCTCGTGCTGGACTGGGCTCCGCCCGATCGGCCGTCTCGCTCATCGCCTCCCGGATGGCGGCGATCTGCGCGGTCATGTCCATGAGATACGCGTTCTCGGTGCTGGAGCCGGCGGCCTGCTCAGCTCGGATCACTGCGCTTCCTAAAGAGTCGCTGAGCGCACGCCAACCGCTGTCGATGTCACGCGCCCATGCCCGCGCCGCTGTGTCGACAGCCTGGACCGACGCGTAGCGCAGCCGCCCGGCGAGCCGATCAGCATCCTCCCCAGCGCGCTTCTTCCGGTCGCGCTCTCGCCAGCGGTGCCCGAGGGCGCCAGGCAGGTGTTGCCGCAGCTGGCGGATCCCCATCGCAACCGCCCCCGGCTCATCCACGGTCTCGATCCGGATGGGCGGGATGCTCAGATCCTGGCGGAAGTCGGGCGGAGGCGGCAGGTCGACCCCGAAGGCCGCTCCCGCGCTCTGAACGAAGCGCTCCACTCGCTCCTGAAGCCGGTCGGCGTGACGAGTGAGGGGATCGGCCAGAGAGGCGGAGAGCTCACTCTCGACCGCTCGGGCCCATCTCGGAGCTGCCCGGTCCAGGGCTGGCAGCCACGCCTCGTCCGATGCCGCGAGTAGCGCGGGTGCCAGGCTGTCCCGGAGCTCTTGGGCGCGGGGCTCGATGACCTCGGTCTCGGTGCGGCGGCAGGCGGCGAGGAGAAGGGTCACCGCCTCACCGGCGTCGGTCGTCAGCGCCGCCTGGGCTCTGGCAAAAGCGGCGCGCGCGGCTTTCGCCTCTCCCGCCGGCCGGGACGACGCAGCGCGCTCGAGCCGGATGGCCGCGTCTGCCAGATTGATGAGGCCGTCGGCGACCTTCCGGGCTCGGGCGTTGACGACCTGCTCGCGCTCGCCGATGACGACATCGGAGAGGAATCTGCGCAGGGCGCCGAGGCCACCGTCGTCGCCTCGGGCGGCCTCTCGCGCCGAGACGGGGAAGACCGGCATCCTGAGGCCGCCGGTCAGGGCTTCGATCTGAGCGGCGACGAAGTCGAGCGACTCGGTCAGCTCCTCCGCGCTCAGGAGGTCGACCTTGTTGAGACAGATGGCGGCGCGGGCGGCGGTCTCCCCGACCGCGGTGAGCAGACGACCCTCCGCTTCGGAGAGTGGCGCGGAGACGCTCAGCACCAGCAGGGCGACATCCACCCGGGGCAGGAAGGCCACTGTGGATTGGGTGTTGTGTGCATGGAGGCTGCCGGTCCCCGGGGTGTCCGCCAGCACGATCCCGGGCCCGAGCAGCGGTGAGGGATGCTCGACCACCACCTCGCGGACACCGCGGCTGTTGCGCGGGTTGCCCGCCTCGGTGATGTAGTCGGGCAGCTCCACCAGCGCTATCGGGAACTCGGCCTCGTCCACCAGTCGGACCATCGCCCGGGCAACGTCACCGGACCGCACCAGGGTGGGCGCCGCGGTGACCGGGGTTACGCCGGTGGGGAGGACCTCATCACCGAGAAGGGCGTTGATCAGGCTGCTCTTGCCCCGCTTGAACTCGCCGATGACGGCGACGTAGACGACCGAGTCGGCGAGCTTGCCGGCGGCCTCGGCGGCGAGGCGGCGCTCCTCCAGCGGGAGGAGATCGAACTCGGCCAGGCTCCTCAGGCCGCTCAGGAGACCGTCACGCGTCATCGGGTGGGTTCCCATCAGGTTGTTCTGGCAGGGCCCATCAGGCTGGACGGCCGGTGGCGGCGAGACCCATCGCCGGCGCGTCGACGGCGGGGGACACCTCGTCACCCGCTCCTCGACGCTGGGATGGCGACAGGATACCAGCCCGCCTGCTGATCTCTGAGTTGCCAGGGGGCGACCGGATCCCTTCGAGCCGGCCTCGGGTGCCAGCGGAGGTAGACTTGCCCGTAGGGGCGATGAGGCCCGCCTCCGCAGTGCCGTGTGGCTGATGGCTTCTACCGACGCTTGAACGGTGGAAGATTGTGGACACGCTCTGGAGGCCCGGGCCCCGAATTTCAGACCCGTCTGGTGGTTGGGTGCCAGCGACCCTGGTCAGCCGGTCTGGCCCGCACCCGACCCGTGGTGGCGAGCACGTGGCGATGAGCGCGCGCGTCCGTCCCGCCCGGCTTCACAGCGGAGTTCCGAGCATGCCCGCGAAAACGATGTTGGTTGACGCTCCCGGCAGCACGTCTGGGAGTGAACGATTTCAGTGTGAACGTACCTGACGGTACGGGAGGAACGAAGTGGACAGCACCATCACTCGAATCCATGGGCGCGAGATCCTCGATTCGCGCGGAAACCCCACCGTGGAGGTGGAGGTGGATCTGGCCTGCGGGATCAGGGCCCGCGCCGGTGTACCGTCCGGGGCATCCACGGGCAGTCGCGAGGCGGTGGAGCTGCGCGATGGCGATCCGCACCGCTACGGCGGGAAAGGGGTCCTGCGCGCCGTTGCCGCGGTCGAGGAGACGATCGCTCCCGGCCTGACCGGGATGGACGCCAGCTTCCAGGCCGAGGTCGACGCCGGGATGATCGCCCTGGACGGGACACCCAACAAGAGCCGCCTCGGCGCCAACGCCATCCTCGGCGTTTCGATGGCCTGCGCCCGCGCTGCGGCCGAGGCCAGCGGGCATCCGCTGTACCAGTATCTCGGTGGCCCGGGGGCGACCCGGCTGCCGGTGCCGATGATGAACATCCTCAACGGCGGGGTGCACGCTCACGGCCAGGGGGCGGATATCCAGGAGTACATGATCGCTCCATACGGCGCTGCCGACTTCCACGAAGCGGTCCGCTGGAGCAGCGAGATCTATCGAGCCCTGCAGGGAATCCTGATCGAGAAGGCTCTGACCGTGGGGGTCGGGGACGAGGGTGGCTTTGCACCCCATGTGAAGTCCAATCGCGAGCCCCTGGACCTGATCGTCGCGGCCATCGAGAAGGCCGGGCTCCGACCCGGTGAGGACGTGGGGATCGCCATGGACCCGGCTTCCAGTGAGTTCTTCCACGACGGGAAGTACGACTTGAAGACGGAGGGCCGGAAGCTCAGCAGCGAGGAGATGGTGGCCTATTACGAGTCGATGGTGGCGGACTACCCGATCTGCCTCCTGGAGGACGGTCTGGCCGAGGGCGACTGGGAGGGTTGGAAGGTCCTCAACCGCACGCTGGGCGCCACCATCGAGCTGGTCGGCGACGACATCTTCTGCACCAATCCGGCCATCATCGCCCGTGCCATCGAGGAGGACATCGCCAACTCAACCCTGATCAAGCTCAACCAGATCGGCACCCTGACCGAGACCATCGCCGCCACACGGCTCGCGCAGTTCCACGGCTGGGGCGCCTTCGTCTCCCACCGCTCCGGGGAGACCGTGGACAGCTTCATCGCCGACATGACCGTGGCGCTGGACACGGGTCACCTCAAGACGGGAGCGCCCTGTCGTGGCGAGCGGGTGGAGAAGTACAACCAGCTCATGCGCATCGAGGAGCAGTTGGGCGCCAGCGCCCGCTACGCGGGGAAGACGGCCTTCTGCCGTCCGGTGCGCTTCTGATCTGGACCTCGGGTCATGGTCGATCGTCGCGGCGGCCGCCCGCCCGAAACGGGCGGCGCCGCGCACATTCGGGTCGTCCGCCTCCGGTGGGCGGAGGACGGAACGTCGGCGCGCGCCTCCCGAGGAGGTCGCCCTGCCGGTCGTGGTAACCCTGATCCTCGTTGCGGTCGCCGGCAGGGAGACCTTCCCTCGTGCCGAGGCTCAGACCGGCGTCCCCTCTGCCTCAGCTGGAGGGTTGACGCAGCCGAAGACAGCCTCGTAGATGTCGTTGCCGAAACTGGTCGGCAGCGGCGTCGCCTCGCGCACTTTGAAGGTGCGAGTGCCGTCGGGCAGCCGCTCGGCCCGCAGGGAGAGGACGCCGTCCGTTGAGTCGCCGCTGAGCCGCCGCGCCAGCTCGTAGACGTGGGTCACCAGGACCACCCTGACACCGGCGTCGGTCAGGGCACGGACGACCTGCTCGCCGATGTCCGCTCCCTCCCACTCATTCGTCGAGCCGAAGGACTCATTGCAGAGCAGCAACGCCCGCGGCCCGATGAGATCGACGACCCGGCTCATGCGATCGAGTTCCTCGTCGAGCTTGCCCCGTGTCATCGTCTCGTCCTCCTCACGCATGAAGTGGGTGAAGACACCGCTGGCGATGTCGCCCGAGAACGAGGTGGCGGGAACGAACATCCCCGCCTGCATCATCAGCTGAGCCAGTCCCAGGCTGCGCAGGAAGGTCGACTTGCCCCCCCGGTTGGCACCGGTGATCAGCAGCAGCCCCTTCCCATCGGCCGTCAGGTCGTTGGCTACGACCCTGGTTGGCATGGTCAGCGCCAGGACCACGTCGTACAGCCCCGCCACGGCGAGGATCCGGGCTGAGGCTTGGTGTGGGGCGGGAAGCGAGGTCGGATACCGGCGCCGCTCGAGCTCGGCGTGCAGGTTGAGGCAGCCGACGTAGAAGGCAAGCTCGGCCCGTAGCTGGGTGAAGAAACTCAGAACGTGATCGCTCGACTGGGAGAGCGCGTTGGCCACCAGGTTGATGCCGCGGGCGCGAAGCTCGTCGAGGGCCGCGTGCCCACCGTCGTCCTGGGGAGAGATCTCGAACTTGAGACGCGGATCGCCGCGCTCCCGGACATGCCGGAGCCAGCCCCGCCGCGCGCCGAGCGGGCGGCGCAGGACGACCCCGACCCCCGAGCTCCCCCTGCCCAGACCCTCGCTCACCAGCACGCCCCGCCGGAAGCGCAGCCGCTCGAGCTGCTCCTCGATCTCCCCGAAATACCTGTCGTCGAGTTCCTCGAGGAGCATGGCGAACAGGCGCCGGAAGGCCGGCGAGCTGAAGCGTTCGGCATTCTCCGACGCCCTCTGACGCAGGATCCGGAGCTTGCGGGTGAGGAGTTGCAGGACGTTGAGGGCGTGGTGGAGGTTCATCTCCGGGGTGTACCCATGCCAGCTCCAGATCTTCTTCTCCTCTTGCAGTGTCTCGACCGCCAGGTCGTACAGGGCACGCACGGCATCGGGATGCTTGACGGCGTCGTCGAGCGCCTGCTGCCGGTAGAGGATGACGTCGCAGTCGTGGAGACTTGCGAGCAGCGCCTGCTCGGCGACGGTGCGGATGACAGCGTCGCCAGCCGCCATCGTCCCCAGGAGGACGGCGAGGCCAAGGTCCTCGGCCAGGTCGGGAGCCTGGGCCGGAGGCGCCGAGCTCCGGTCGAAGTCGCGGTCCGGGTGCAGGAGGCGAACCTTCATGGCGACACAGCGCTGACGTGAGGGGTCATCCTTGGAGCCGTTCCGTGACCGCTGCATAGCTGAGACCGTGGGCCTCAGCCAGCACCATGGCGTAGGCGTGGCCGTCCGCAGGGCGGCGGACCACCTTGAAGGTGCGCTGTGCCGGGTTGTCGGGCGCAACCGTGCTCATCATGCTGACAACACTCGGGCCGAGCCGGGACAGCTCGTCGATGAACGTGACATACACTGCAAGCAGGTCCATCCCGATGAGCCGTTCCAGGATCCTGCGACCCAGAAGGAGCTGGTCCTCGGCGGTGGTGGAGGCGAAGCTCTCGTTCATCACCACGATGCTCCGCCCGGTCGCCTGCTCGATCATGTCCCGGACCCGGAGGAGCTCGTCCTCCAGTCCGCTATGGAGGTCCTCGATCTGCTCCTGCTTCGCGAAGTGAGTCAGGACGCGGTCGCAGAGGAGGAGGCGGGCGCTCGTCCCCGGCACCGGGAAGCCGAGTGCGGCCAGATGGTGAAGCTGCCCGAAGGCGCGGGCGACGGTGGTCTTGCCTCCCTGGTTGGGCCCCGACACCACCAGGATGCGCTCGGCGCCCCGCAGCTCGAGGTCGTTCACCACCACCGGGCGTCTCTCGGCAACCAGCTTGCCAGCGAGAGCAAGGTCGAAGGTGTCGGAAGCCCGGTGCTCCTTGACGCTCAGGCTGACTTCAGGTAGGCAGAAGCTCAGCCCGGCCTCTTTGAGCGGCTGGATGAAGCCGAGATAGCCCAGGTAGACCTGGGCCTCGCGCTCGAAGCGGGCGATCACCGGATCGACCAGGTCCGCGTAGCGCTCGTGGTATGCGATCAGGGAGTGGAACAGGTCGGGATTGAGGATGGCAACGCGGTCGACGATCATCTCCTGGACGTGGTTGGCGAAGTCGTGGCGGAACTCCACGAGGCGGCTCTTCGCGTCGCCGGTCCGGAACTTCTCGAAGGTCGCCAGCACCTCAGTGCTGTAGTCGGGCTCACCGTGGAAGTCGCTCACGGTCACCCGCCCGTCGTGGACCCGCATGCAGAAGCGAAGCGCCCCGAGCTCATCCCGGAGCCGCCGAGTCTCGGCACCGAGAACCCCGAACCCTTCCGACCGCAGATAGCCGTCCAAGAGCCGGCTGAAGCGGCGCAGGCTCTCGGACGCCGGATGGGCGTGAGCCAGCTCGTCGCGCAGCGAGGTGAGGGCATCGCAGTAGATCTGGGCGGAATCCAGGAACCACGCGGCCTTCCCGTATCGGTGACTGCGTTGGGACGACGCTGTGAGATAGCTCCGCACATGGCGCATCTGAGCCGCGAACGCCTCGACTGCTCCGGAGAGCCCGGCCTCGAGGTCCACGAAGACTGCCTGGCGATAGGCCACCGCCCGCTCGTCGCGCAGGAGAGTCGTGAAGAACGGGCTCAGCTCGTAATCGCGCCGGTTGGTGCCGATGGCCGCGAGCACTTGGTCGAGATTCAGGTCCGCGAGGGGGTCCGGCACCGCTTGGCCGCGCGGCTCCACAGCCGTCTCGGCGTCGGGGAAGAGGATGCTGAACGAGGCCAGCTCTGGGAGGGGAGGCGCCGCCGCCGCTTGAGTGGGTGGGGGGTTCAGTGCTCGGGTCATGACTCGCTACGCGTTCGTAGAAGCCATCAGCCGGGACGCGGCAGTCAGGCGGGCCTCATCGCCAGGACTTCATAGTCTACGCGGCACCGACGCTCGCTTCGCTCGGCGGCGCCCGGGATCGGACCTGCCTCGGAGATGGCCCGGCTGGACTGGCACCCCCGACGGTACCGGGGGGTCACCCTATTACTTCCGGATCTTCGCCTGACCTTTGAAGCAAGTCCTGACTGGGAGCATGGATAGCGAAGCAAGTGGTCCAAGCGAATTCACGAAGGCCTATGCGAGCGACGAAAGTCTAAGGAGTTTGCTTTGGGAGCAAGAGGTCCCCAGTTCGAGTCTGGGCGCCCCGACCAGTCCGATCGGGGCTTTGCTCACGTGGATGTCGAGAACGGCGGCTTCGATCGCCTAGGTCTTTCGTTCGCATGGAACGCGATCTGCCAGCTTCCCCCGCCCCCGGTGTCATCTTTCATCCAGGGCGCTCCGAGTGCTGCGGCGTCCGGTCGCTCTTGACTGGGGATTCCCTCCCCGCTGGCTCCCTCTCGTACGCGCTCTCCATGACGCAGGCGTGACTGCGTGGTGGTTCGACGGGGATCGACAGGCGGCTCGGGCTGTCTTCATCCGGCGCGCTACGGTCCAGGTCGAGGCCCTCGACCGGCAAATGGGGCACATCGAGGCGCATCAAGCCCTCTTCGATGACTTCTACGCCGGCCGAGTCGTCCAGGCCATTCATCCTGACGGCAGCTTCACTCCGCCCGATCGCATCTTCGCCACGATCTTCGCGGACGGTTCGCTCCCCTGAAGTACCTTGGGGTCGAACGCATCCCGGGTCAGCTGCCCGAACGCCTGCATCGCCGATCGGGGCGCTGGACGACTGCCCCACGGCGGCCCCAGCCTTCCGGCCAGCAAAGCGGACCCGCACCGTAGGCCGGGGTGGCCAGCGCTGGCGAGGCGATCGGCGACCTGGGTAGCCCGAGATTCTCTCTACAGGCGTATCGAAAGGGGCTGCCTCACGCTACCGGGAAGACGGGCTTCCCCGAAACGATGAGCGACCTGCGCAGGCCGAGATCCCTCCACCGCGCTCTCCCAGGCTTGCGCCGCGTCCCAGGCCGTCGAGCGCCGCCGATTACTGGTAGTGGGTCAGCTTGACGGGGCTTCCCGGTCGTGTGGCCGAAAAGTCACGCAGATTTACCGTCCCCGCTCGAACGTAGGCGTGACTGGCTGCCGCTAGTTGCAGCCCAAACAGAGCGCCTTACCTTCGCACTGGTGGTAGTCGCAATACTCCGCGTCCTCACGACGGAAGTCCGACTGGGGCAACTTTCCCTCGCCATCGTGACCCAAGCCGACGCTAGCCGGAGCAGCCACGACGATCTCCTCGACCCTACCTGAAGAAGACCATCTGATCGCCTAAGCCAGATAGGGGGGAGCACACGACACCCCCACTAGGATCTAGTCAATCGCGTCGAAGGTCGAGGATCGCGACAAGGCTTCGACGATCAGGCCGATCGCCGTCGGGAAATGGAAGAATCATCCGGTGGCGCTTAGCGTCCTCTCTTGGTTTCTTCAGACCTACTTGCTCGCGGCCTCTGCGCTGAAGATCTATGCGACAAGCCGAGCGGTAGTGTGGCTACCCACACGCGGCCCCAAATACCGGGTCTCCATGGAAACTCAGCGCCCTGAAGAACGTGGCGAGATGGATGTGCGCATCCGCATGCTGAGCGGGACGGGAGGGTTGTTCTTCCCCTTCGGGGTGCGAGACTACCGTCTCAGGGCATGGGCAGCGGATGGCGCGACGAGCAGAGCCTCCCTGCGGCGTCTCACTCCCATTAGCTTCAATTGGCCTTTCCTGGTTCTGCTCTCCGCGATCACCCTACCGCTATTGGTCAGTGGAGGATCCCAGCTTCAGCGATGGATCGCACTCGTCACCATCCTTCTGCTGATGGGCGAAGCTTTGGCGATTGGCGCAGAGCTTGCGCTCTCATACCTGATGCTCGGCTCTTATGGCGTCTCCGTGCACAACCTCGTGCCCTTTACCGCGTCCGCAGAGAGGCGCGCGTTCGCAGAGTCGATGGCCTTCCTAGGGGCTGTCGGCATGTCGTATATAGCAGTCGCGACTGGCCTGCTCGTTACGGCTCACGCCTTTGGGGGGCTCAGAGGAATTCAGTATCCCCATGCAGCTGGACCCTTCCTGCCGTCGGGCATAGGCAATTCGTTCTACTACGCACTCCTGATCTTCCTCCAACAAGGCAACCCCGGGCCGGTCAACGGGCAAGGCAAGGCGGTGGTGGCCTTAGCATCCGCTGTCGGCGCTGCGTACCTACTCATGATCGTCGGTCTGGTCGTTGGATTCGTTCGTGAAGCCCGGACGCCACGCCTCCCGTCGTGATCGAGCCTTACCGTCGGGTCTGCGCAACCCTAGATAGCGGTGAACCCGGCAGACCGAGGTTCTTTCTAGGGGCGCACCCGCTGGTTCGGCCTTGGCTTCCGGAGCAACGCCTGATTGGTTCTCTGCCTCGGCCCACGCGCTACGCAACTGCGAAAGCACGGGAGGTGATCGGCGCCCTGGCGGCGGAAGGATTAGCCCGAGGCGGGCTCCCCGCACGGCCGTGACAGTGCCCCCCCGAGGACTCGTGCGCCACCAGCGATCGCGTGCTAGTGTGGCGGGCAGAGAACACATTCAGGTCGGTAGAGAATCTGAGCTATCCCGGCAGCCTGAGCCAACCCGAAGTCTAGGTGTTTCGCCGTCCTTGAAATCTCATCCACACTGGACTGGTAGGCGGAGTCGATGACGGTGAGGCCGCCCATGTCCTGCGAGACGTTCACCACCTCGAGGTCCCCGGCGCTGATGACCTGGCCCGCCTGCACGGTCTGGGACATCACCAGGATGCCGTGCTCACCGCTCACCGAGTGGATGAGGGCGCCCACGCCCACCACCGAGGCGAGCACTAGCACCAGGCCGACGACCAGCAGTGAGGGGCGCGGCCGCCATGGGCGCGGGGCGATGCGGGTGGCCGTCCGCCCGCGCGCTGTGTCGGTGAGGGGGGTGGGCAGCATGCGTGTCTATCCCGCTGTGATGACGCTGGCGATCTGATCGACGGTGATCTGCTCGGTCGCGGTGGGGCCGGCCTCGATGCCGAAGTCGCCGTGCTCGCCATCACTCGCCGACCAGTACTCGTGGTAATAGATGGTGGCGGTGACTGAGTAGGTGCCCCCGGGCGCACCCGCCGACGTGGTCGCGTACTTGTACGTGCAGGCGTCGGCAGGCGGGGTGGTGCCGTCACCGGCGCTGTACGGGACCCCGATGCCGGGACAGGTGACCGCTCCCCCATCACCGGTGGTCCAGACCACGTGGTCGGGGGCGGCGGTCACCGTGGCCGTCAGCCCGGGGATCGACGCGGTGGCGGTGAAGGTCTCCGACTCGTCGGACGGCAGGTAGAGGTAGGTGGGGAGGTTGACGATCACCGTCGCCGCGGGCGGCGACGTCTGCGGCTGCGGGATCGGGAAGTAGAACTGACCCTGCGCCTGTTCGGCCACCGCCTGGGCCGAGACGGTGTTGGGCGCATACCAGGCCAGCTCCCATCCGGTCTGCACCGAGCCCATGGAGCAGCTCACGTCGTACCACTGGGGGTTCTGCTGGAAAAGGCTGGGGTCGACCTCCACGCTGTGGCTCTCGACCTCGCTCATGGCGGCCTGCCAGGTGATGGGGGCCCAGATGCACGTCCACGTGGCCCCGCCGCTCTCGTCCCACCCCGGGGTGGAGCCGGTGGTCGTCGTGACGCAGCCGCTGCTGTTGCACGTACTGCCACCGCCGTCGGCGCGGACAGAACCGCTGAGCCCGCCCACGAGGCCGACGGCGGCCAGGAAAGCGACTACGACGCGGGTCTGCATGACGATCCGAAGTCCTCCGTTCCGAACGATTGCTGCCACGTCCCAGGCGGGTTGGCGAGGGTCATGGTCATCGTCACCTGGTCCCACTCCGGCTGGGTGCCCCCCGGCTGGCCGGGCACGGGCTGGTGGTTTGTCTGGTAAACCACAACGATGGTCGAGTACAGGCAGTCGCTCACTGTGGCGGTGGTGGCGCTGACGCTGATGACCATCGGGTGAAACTGCTGGCTGCCGGTGTAGATCTCACCCTGCTCTGCCAGGGTCTGGAGGGTAGATCGGGCCTGCGCCAGCGCCGAGCCCGTCAGCCAGGTCGCGAGCGCCGGGTAGTTGGGGTTGGGGACTGCGGCGGCCGCCTCAACGGCTTCCTGCCCCTGCTCGTACGCGTTGATGATCGCGGCGTCGACGGGGTCCGAGGACGGCGTGGCGGTCGCGATGGGCGACGCCGACGTGGTGGTGGTCGCGGTCGCGGTGGGGGTCGGGTGGACGGTGGGGGTGAGCCGGGGGGAGATGGCGGTGGTGGTCCCACAGGCGGCGAGGACGGCGCCCATGGCAATCAGTAGCCAAGCCGTGAGCACACCGCAGCGGGATCGCCGCGGCCGCCCTGTCCCTTCCCCATCCACGGGAGACTCCCTCTCTGAAGGCTGCGTGGCAATCGGAACCAGTAGGCTCCGATGCGCGGCAGTCTCGCATATCCCTTCCCGCAGTCGCAAGCGATTGGCGCGGATGACCCGCAAATGGGATTTCACTGTGCCCCGAATGTGCCACTGAGGCCCAACCGCGCCAATCCGCTCCGAACTAGGCGAGGATGCCGGCACCCGGAGGCCCCTCCGGATTTGTACCAGGGCACATGCGCCCATGATACACAACCGTGCGCATGTATCCCCTCACTGGATAAGCGATCTCCCGAGCCCGTCCCCGGAGTGCGGCTCAGGGAGGCCTCACCTTCCGCCGATGACAACCAGGCGGAGGGCTCAGAGGGTTCCTCAGACGGAGGGGATGACCCTCAACATAGGCGACCGGGTAGGCCGCGCGGGGGCCGGTCGTGATGGCCCTAGAGCAAAAGCTTGCCTGGGGCCAACAGGGCCTTGATATCGATGTCTGGCTCCGCGAATTGCGCGAGAAGTACGGGCACAAACTCCCTGATGGTCTTCAGGAAGTTGGCGACCCACGCTCCGTTGCCAAAGGCTACGCTTGTGGCCAGATAGCCCTTGAGTGCGATATCCGGGTTGGGTCCCGTCTTCTTGGCGTACACACGCGAAATCTCCGCATCGACCTTCAGCGCGCGCGGCCGCATCTCGCGAATGCGACGGATGACGCAGTCCCGAGCCTCTTGGAACTCATCGATGGAGCGGTCGGGGCGAAGCAGAACGAGCTGGACCGTCCGGTGTTTGTCCGCGTCGGACAGCTCTTGCAAGGTCGTAAGGCAATGCCTCGATACCGTTATCTTCCCACTGAAGTACGGCTGAGCCTTTCGGACCATCGCGATATCTGCGCGCCTGGCGCCGGGGAGATAGCCGCCGAGCTTCCTGTTGAAGATAGCGTTAGTAGAGCAGATAGGGAAGTAGATACCGCGCCGCTGCCGCTCGGTCAGTCGAGGGGGCGGCGTTCTACCACGAGACACGAGCGCCCAAGCCAAGTGGTCCAGGGCGTCATGGAAGCCGCTTGCGAGATCGCCCAGCATCAAGCCCCAGCGTGGCGGTACTTCACAGACGGCGGCGACCTTGACCGAGAAGCCGTGGAATTCCGGGTGGTACTCCTGTCGGGTCGTGAAGGGTGGGTTAGTTTCGGCCTCTTTGAGCGCGGCCTCCAACTCTCCCTCGAATTGGTAGCTCTGGGCTATCGCCCAAACACACTTGAGCCAGGCGCTGCGAAACAGTTCGTCAGCCATGTTCTACGATCCCTTCCTTTGCCGGGGGCGTCGTCATGACGTCAGTCAGCCGAGCCACGCATTTCGGCCAAGCCCGCAGCGAAGTCCCGGAGGCCGGCGTCATTGAAACTGGGCTTGTCGGGGGGCCAGTTGAAGCCCCAACCCATCGGCCAGATTTCCTGGATGTAAGGGCGGAATCGCTGGGGGAAGCGCAAGTCCAGGCCGAGTCTGGAAGGGCTATCGAGCCGATAGCCGACGACCTGCATTACCAAGTTCTGGATGAAAAAGGTAACCCCGTACAGCTCACCGTGATATGGGACTCCAGGGCGCGGATGCGGCGTCGCCCCCACATCCCAGGCGATGCTGTGCGAGCCGTTAGGCATCTGTTCCATCGTGTGGCGGGCTAGGTAGATCCAGCAATGATCGGGTATCGTCAGATCGCTCGCGAGGAATTCGCGATAGATTGCCGAAGGGATGACGGACGGCCCCTCGATGTACTGAATCATCATGGCCGTCTTGAGTATCCAGCGTGCGAGGCTCAGTTGCGTTGGCCCCGCGAGGATGCGAACGGAGAACTTCTCGTCAAACATCCTCTTCATGAGGGGGCTGTTTTCGTCCTCAAGGCCCTTCATCCATCCGCCGTTGCATCTGTCCTTGCAGACAACTTTGGCGCGGGCGCTGTAGGACATGCCCTTGAATGTCCGCTCCAGTCCCGAAGCCGCCCGCAGGTAGCTGTTAGTCGGGCGATGCCCGAGGTATCTGCCGATCCACTTCGGCCAGATGTCCTCCTTGTTCGTGGGGCGATCACCGCAGAAGATACACTCTTGCGTTGTAAGCATCGGCGCTCAGCGCTACCCTCTATCCATGCCCGAAAAGGAGCCGGAGATGCAGACCACCCCGAAGGGTACGCCGATCCCCACGCCGACGCGGGGGGAGTTCGACGCCAATCTCGCCAAGCTTCTCAAGGCGCCAAAGCCGCCCCGGAAGGTGTCAGGCCGTCGGACGGCAGGCAAGCCCAAGGAGTAGGCGGAACTTCGCCTCACCGACAGGGACCCGGCGGACGCCGGACTGGCGACGGGTGAACTCGCGATGGTTGTAGCGCCACGCGTACTCGTCCAAGTAGGACTGGAGCCACTTGGTGGACACCGAGTGGTAGGTCCCACGAATCCCGCTCTTGAGGAGCGCCCAGAACCCCTCGATGGTCTGGGTGTGGACATCTCCGCTCACGTAGATTCCGGCCGAGTGGTTGACCCGCTCGTGGCCGTAGCCGCGTCCAGGAAGGCGACGGTAGATCCTGGCCGTGTCGGTGTAGATCATCGAGGCGGGGAGGACGTGAGCCTCGGTCATGTACTCGACCGCGAGCCCATTGGCCGACGGCACGTAGCGCGCCACGACCTTCCCCTGACGCTGGACGGCCCCCATGACGACCCGCTCCCGGGGGTTGTGCCCCGAGTGCCACGTGGGCTCGTCCCGGCGGCGGCGGGGGGTCAGGTAGGTCTCGTCCATCTCGACGGTCCCCGAGAGGGTGATCCCGTTCTCGGCCATGAGCGAGTTGCGGATGACGTTGAACATCCGCCAGGCGGTCTTGTAGGTCACCCCGAGTTCGCGTTCGAGCTGCTTTGCGGAGATACCGCATCGGGTGCTCGTGATCAGGTAGAGGGCGTAGAACCAGAGGTGAAGGGACGTGGACGACTTGTGGAAGATCGTCCCGGCCGTCGGGTGGACGTGGAGCCCGCAGGCCGAGCATGTCCAAGACTGCCGCTGCTGGGCGGTGTGGTAGCGATGGAACGTCCGCTCGATCTGGCAGCGGGGACAGAGGGCGTGTTCCCCGTCGGGGGAGTGGCGGGATCGCCACAGGTAGGTCAGGCAGGCATCGTCGTCGGGGAACTCGGCCATGAATTCCATGAGGGAGTACCGGGATTCGGAGGCTGTCCCCCGGGTGGGGTTATTGCGGTTTCCCATACCTCGTATTCTCGCACATCCGTCCTCTACAGTCAAGGGATACATACTCAACCGTGTGGTTCTGCTATAGAGAGCGGTATCGCGAATCAGGGTCAAAGGACGTAGGGGAATGCGGCCCGATGGCCCTTGAGCGGCCCATCCCGATTCCCGTTACATGCCGAGACGTTGAGAGGGAGGGGATGCCCTCGCCGCTGGGAGCCGCTTCGGCTAGGCGGACAGCGCTTCAGCGAGGTGGCGCCATGACGTGGATGGTCCGATCCCCGAAGTCCCGAGAGATTGACGGCCTTCCTGAGGGACGGGCGGTTCAGCAGGATCAGGGAACGGCACCGAAGGTGCGGTCCCGGATGCCGACTAAGGCGCGTAGGAGTCTTTCGGCTTTCGCCGTGGTGGCGACGCTGGTCGGCCTGAGCTCCGCCAGCCTCGGTTCGACTCGTGTGATGGCGGACATCGCTG
The DNA here is from genome assembly GCA_049521435.1 of Candidatus Dormibacteria bacterium. Taxonomy (GTDB): domain Bacteria; phylum Chloroflexota; class Dormibacteria; order Aeolococcales; family Aeolococcaceae; genus Changshengia. The sequence goes on from JBEKOU010000005.1 coordinate 153,560, forward strand.
GGCCGCTGTCGTGGGGCGTCGTCCCCTCCCCGAACACCTCAAGCACCGACAGCGATGTGCTCGACGGTGTCAGTTGTGTAAGTAGTAACTTCTGCATGGCCGTCGGCCCCTATTCCGGATCGTCGGGGTACAGCCAGACGCTGGTCGAGGAATGGAGCGGGAGCGGCTGGACAATCGTCCCCTCGCCGGACACGTCGAGCACGGACAGCGATGTTCTAGACGGCGTCAGTTGCGTCAGCGCCACGTTCTGCATGGCCGTCGGCGCCGCGGCCCCGGTGCAATGGGCCGGGGATCTACGCTATAGCGGGCAAACGCTCATCGAGGAATGGGACGGCAGCAGCTGGACGATTATCAGCTCGCCGGACATCTCGAGCACCGATGGCGACATCCTCACCGGCGTCAGCTGCGTCAGCGCCAGCTTCTGCGTGGCGGTAGGCACTGACTTCGGAGCGTCAGGCGTAACCCAGACACTGATCGAGCGGTGGGACGGCGCCGGTTGGGGAATCGTCACCTCCCCGGACACGTCGAGCGCCGACGATGACTCTCTCAATGGGGTCAGCTGCGCGGCAACAAGCTTCTGCATGGCGGTGGGCGATTACCAAAGTCTTGCGACGGGAGGGCAGGCGACCCTAACCGAGAAGTGGGACGGCAGCGCCTGGACAATCGTGCCCTCTCCGGATAGCTCCACCCAGCCCTGGGACAGCCTCCAGGGGGTCAGCTGTCCCAGCACCACCTTCTGCATGGCGGTGGGGCAGAGCCAAATCTTCTCCGGCCCTGTCCTCGCCACGGAGTGGGATGGAAGCACCTGGACGATGGTGAGTCCCCCCGCCGTTGGCACGTATCCCACGTACATGGGTTCGGCCCTCAACGCTGTGAGCTGCACCGACTCTACCTTCTGCATAGGCATTGGCCACCTCGGAGTTCAGACTGGTGACACGTACTGGACCCCCGAGCCACTGATGGAACAGTGGGATGGGGCTGCGCTGACCGTTTCAACTCTTCCCTCCACCCCAAGCGCTGCAAACGACTATTTCGATTACGTCAGTGCACTCGGCGCGGCCGACTGCGCGAGTGCGACCTTCTGCATGGCAGTGGGCGATTCCTACAACAACGTGAACGGACCGTTCAACGGCCAAACCTTGACCGAACAATGGAGCACGTCGCCCGCCTTCATACCGCCGACCCCAGCGGCCGCAACCCAGTTCTCGGCGGGAGGCAGTTTCACCGTTGCGGCCCAAGAGGCGAACCAGATCACCGCGCTCCAATACGCTGTGACTCCTACCCCTCCGCCGGGGGCTCTCACCTGCAGCACCGCCCCCACTGTCTCGCCACAGACCGGCGAGCCTGCGACGATTTCATGTTCGGTCGCCGGTGGGTTGGGCTCCAGTTCCTCCTACGACCTGCTCTTTACCGCGTCCGACGAGCACGGCCGAGCGACAACTGTCGATTACGAGCTAGGTGGACCGACGCAGGTAGCCTTCCTGTCACCGCCGACACCGGCCTATGGCACCAACTTCTCCTCGTCCACCGGCTTCCAAGTCGTCGCTGACAACCCGGCCGGAGCCGTCACGACACTCACGGAGACGGCCGAAGGGGGAACCCTCGCAGCCGCGCTCACATGCAGCTCGGGGGCCTCGGCGTCGGACCCTGCGGGAAGTTCGGAACTCGAGTGCATCGTTAATCCCCTCGCGGCAGCGGGTCCGTTCTGGATGGTGTTCACAGCGACCTCTGAGGGAAGCAGCATCAATCTTCTGTTGACGGCAGGTACGAATGGAATTGCCGCGGGGCCGGTGTTCGGTCCGGCCACGCCGCCTTCCGGCTCGAGCTTCAGTCCGCCGAACGACTCCTTTGACATAGAAGCGTACGATGCATACGGTGGGCCTGTGACACTGACGATGACGGCGCCGGACGGCGTCCCACCCAATGAGCTGAGCTGCACGATCGACGAGGGTGCGCAGCCTCCCGGCGCCTTCGGCAGTGATCTCTACGTCGTGACAGGGACCGCGGTCGAGTTGTACTGCACAGTGAAGCCACAGGACCATTCCGTCTATCCGCTCTGGGTGACCGCGTCCTCCTCCTATGGTCCGGAGACGCTGACGGCGGAAGTGGACTACTCGCTCGGCGACGGCGGTTATACGCCGACGGTTGACGGCTTCAAGTTCGACAACCGGTCAGAGGATCCTTCGTTCGCCGACATGGCGGCTGACTACTCGCAGTCGGCCAGCCAGCTGGGGGACATGTACTCGGACATCTGCGCTGACGGGCTCCTCGACTGCACTTCGACCACCATCCCCACCATCCCAGCCTTGTGGTTCTACGCCGACGTGTACTCGAAGATGCTCTATGAGGGGGAAGTGTGCTTTGGAATGTCCGCAGCGAGTACCTACCTCTACGAGAACGAACCGTGGGGCCAGGCGAGGGGCGTTTACACTGAACTGCCCGAGTGGTCGTCACCGTTACCCTTCAGTTTCGAGGGAGATTCGAGTGCCACCATCGACGAAATGATCGGCCACTACGAGTCCACACTGATGAGCGCTTATGGGTCGATTACCGATGGTCTCCAGTACCTCTCGGCACGGAACGACGGTAATCAGGCCGCCTTCGCTGAGGTGCAGAACATGCTCCGGAGCCAGGGAGCTGTCGTGCTCGGGCTCTTCCCGAGCGCGAAGGTGGCGATCGGGAGCAGCACCTTCGGGAACCTCGTTAACGTGGCGCACACCGTGGTCGCCTATGGCACTGGCATAGACGCGGCCGGTGACGAGATCATCAGCATCTACGACCCTAATTCGCCGGACGATGACACCGCGGAGCTGATCATTGATCGCTCGGGCGGGGTTCACCTGGTGAATGATGGACTGAACGGGGGCGACTACATCGGTGACTCGCCGACGGGCGCCAACATCCCGAGCAACTGGCAGATCGTGCCACTGCCGGACTCTGCCTGGGAGAGTCCGGAGAGCCTGTCGATCACGTCCGGCGTCTCGGTATTTGGGTTCGATTTCACAACCACTGCGAGTTTCGATCAGCAGCAGTGGGTGATGGACCTGATCGACGAGGGACTCACTATCGGCGTTGAAGACGGTGAGGGGCTGGTGCTCGACCAGCAGACGGGGGGAATTGTCCAGCCGATTCTGCAGCTGAACGGGGGTGCCGGTGGCTCGAGCATGGGTACGTGGATGCAGCCGGACACGCAGGGCGTGAGCGGGGAGGTGACGACGACGGACCAGGGGTCTTATACCGGGGTGGCCACCGGTACTCACGTAGTGACCGTCACAGAGACGGACAGTGACCCGGCCGGTGTCGGCCACACGGTGTCCGTAGACCCGACCGGCAGCGTTGTGACCCTGGCGGACGCCTCGTCTGCCGAGGAATACGAGGTCGACCTCGGGGCGCAGCCGGCGTCCACCTATGGGCGGGACATGACTGTCTCGGGCCTCAGCCTCGCGCCCTCCGATACGGTGACGGTGGGCACGGACGCGGGTGAGGACAGCTTGACCCTCAGCGCTGCGGGTGCGTCCCAGTCCGTGCAGCTCGCCATCTCTCAGACGGGTGAGAATGCGTCGAGTGAGACTGTCACTGCACTGGTCCCGGGCGGGGGCCAGCAGGCCACGATCACAGTGGGCGATTGGTCCGATCTGACCTCCAGCCCGATCGACGAGACCATCGACGGCACCACAACCAATCTGAACCCGCAGGGAATCGCGGTCAACGTGACCGGGACCCAGGTATTCGGCGGGATCCCCGCCTTCACCCCTGACTACAGCGCCGACGCCGCCGGGACCGCGGCGACCGTCAGCGGCACCCTGAGCTGCTCGACCAGCGCGACGTCGACGAGCACCGTGACGGGGGGGCCCTACACGATCTCCGGCTGCTCAGGGCTCTCGTCGACGCTCGGGCCTATCACGTACACGTACGGGTCGCTGACGGTGACGCCGGCGCCGCTCACCGTGGTCGCCACCCCAGCCAGCCCAACCATGACCTATGGCGGAGCTGTGCCTTCCGTCGCACCTGCCTACGTGGGCCTGGAGGCGGGGGACACCGCCCCGAGCACGCCGGCCATCTGCACCACGGCCGCCACCTCCTCGTCGACGGTGGCGGGCGGCCCCTACTCGACCAGCTGCTCCGGGGCGAGCGATCCCGACTACGCCATCAGCTACGACAACGCGGCGACCGTGGCGGTGGCGCCGGCGTCCCTCCTGATCACTGCCACCCCGTTGAGTACCGTCATGCCGTACGGCGGGCCGGTGCCGGGGGTGACGCCCACCTACACCGGGCTGGTCAATGGTGCGAGCGCCTCGGCGACACCTCCGATCTGCACCACGGCGGCGACGGCGACCTCACCGCTGGCGGGGAGCCCGTACGCGACGCGCTGCTCGGGGGCGAGTGACCCCAACTACACGATCACGTACAACAACACCGCCACGATCGCCGTCGTGCCCGACCCGCTGGTGGTGGGGGTGACGGGAACTCAGGTGTACGGGGGCACGCCCGTCTACACCCCGAGCTACGTCGGCATCTCCTGGGTGGGGAGCGACGGCCCGTCGGTGGTGACCGGGAAACTGGTTTGCTCGACCAACGCGACCGCCTCCAGCCCGGTGGCAGGCAGTCCCTACACGATCTCCAACTGCTCGGGTTTGAGCGCGGCCAACTACCAGATCGGCTACAGCTACGGTGAGCTGACGGTGACGGCGGAGCCCTTGACCATCACGGCGACGCCGGCCAGCACCACCATGACCTACGGGGGCCCCGTGCCGGCGGTGACCCCGACCTACACCGGCCTGGTCAATGGCAGCAGCGCGCCGGCAACGCCGGCCACGTGCACCACGACGCTGACGGCGACCTCGCCGGTGTCAGGGAGCCCGTATGCCACGGGCTGCTCGGGAGCCAAGGATCCCAACTACGCCATCAGTTACAGCAACGGTGCGACGATCACGGTGGTGCCCCGTCCGATCGCGGTGACGGTGACCGGGACCCAGCTGTACGGCGGCACGCCGGTCTACACGCCGAGCTACAGCGGGGTCTCCTGGGTGGGCACGGACAGCCCCTCGGTGGTGACCGGGAAGCTGGTCTGCTCGACCACCGCGACCGCCTCCAGCCCGGTGGCGGGCAACCCGTACACCATCTCCGGCTGCTCCGGGCTGAGCGCTGCCAACTACTCCATCAGCTACAGCTATGGAGCGCTGACGGTGACCCCGGCGCCACTCACCATCACGGCCACCCCCTCCAGCACGACCATGACCTATGGGGGACCGGTGCCGGCGGTGACCCCCACCTACACCGGTCTGGTCAACGGCAACAAGGCGCCGGCCACAGCGCCCACCTGCAACACCAAGGCAACCGCGACCTCGCCGGTGGCGGGGAGCCCGTATGCCACCAGCTGCTCGGGGGCGAGTGACCCCGACTACACCATCACCTACACCAACACGGCGACGATCACCGTCCAGCCCCGCCCCATCGTCGTGACGGTGACGGGAACCCAGGTGTACGGGAGCACACCCATCTTCACGCCCAGCTACACCGGCGTCGCCTGGGTGGGCACCGACGGCCCGTCGGTGGTGACCGGCACGCTCAAGTGCTCGACCACGGCGACCGTCTCCAGCCTAGTGGTGGGCAGTCCCTACGCCATCTCCGGCTGCTCCGGCCTGAGCGCCGCCAACTACTCCATCGGGTACAGCTACGGGCCGCTGACGGTGACCCCCGCCGCGACGGCGACCAGCCTGACCAGCAGCGCCAATCCCGCGGCTCTCAACCAGACCGTCACCTACACGGCCACCGTGACCTCGACCGGTGGCAGCCTCAACCCGAGCGGTGAGGGGTCGGTGACCTTCCTGAACGGCACCACCAAGCTCTGCAGTGGCGCCGTCACGCTCTCCGGAGACCGGGCAACCTGCGCGGTGACCTACCCGGCCGCAGGCAGCTACCCGATCACGGCGTCGTACTCGGGCGGATCCGACTTCGCCGCCAGCACGTCGGCGGCGCTGACGGAGGTGGTCGGGCAGGATGCGACCACGACCAGCCTGGGGGTGTCGTCGACCTCGGTGGTGTTCGGCCAGAAGCTGACGCTGACGGCCATGGTCGCGGCCAAGGCCCCCGGCTCCGGCGTGCCCACGGGCACGGTCAGCTTCCTCGACGGGACCGCCTTGTTGGGGACGGCGACCCTGAACGGCTCCGGGCAGGCGATCCTGACCACCCAGGGGCTCTTGGCGGGGACCCACGCAGCCCTCACCGCGGTCTATGCGGGGAGCCCCAACTACCTGGCGTCGACGAGCGCGGCGGTTCAGGTGGTGGTCGCCTACACGAGCTGCATCACCACAACCCACACCGGCGCGCTGACGGTGACGTCCGGTGAGGTCATCTGCATCACGGGAACACAGACCGGAGCCGTCAGCGTCCAGGCGGGCGGGGCGCTGGCCATCGTCGGCGGCCATGTGACGGGGGCAGTCCAGGTCTCGGGAGCAACCGCGTTCATGGCCTGCGGCGCGACCATCACCGGAGCACTCTCGGTCACGGGTGTGACGGGGCCGGTGATCGTCGGCGACGTCCTCTATGACGGCGCCGTCTGCGCCGGGAACACCCAGACCGGCGCGGTGTCGCTGAGCAACAACACGGGGCCGGTGGCCCTGGGAGGCAGCACCGTGACCGGGGCGGTCTCGGTGAACGGGAACGTCGGGGGGCCCACGGTCATCGAGGGCAACCACATCACCGGGGCGCTGTCGTGCAGCTCCAACGCGCCGGCCCCCACGGATGACAGCGTCCCCAACACCGTGACTGGTGCGCGCTCCGGCCAGTGCATCGCATCCGGCTTCTGACCTGGGCGGGAGATTTGGCCGCAGCCGCCGACGTAAGGGCGTGGGCCCTTCAGGACGGAAACGTGTGCTGCCGGGGGCGGTCGTGAGACATGTCACCGACCCGGAAGCACCGACCGGCGACGGGTAGGTTGGAGCTGACCTGGGAAGAGCCGACCCCGTACGAAGGGCACGCCACCGCCGTCGGCGGCGGAGCGGGCCGTGGCCAGTTCGACGATCAGGACCCGGAGCAGAGCGGGATTTGGGGCCCAATCTACATTGTCAACCTGCAGGTGTCGCAGACCCTGGCGTGAGCCGGAGATGTCGCAAGACAGTAGCGCGTGGGCCGGTCACCCAGTATCTCCGCATTATGGTGCCGATGACGCGGATCCGCCCTTTCCGACTACTCCACCGCTCCGCAATTCGGCGCCGCCGCTTCCGATCGGCCGGGCTGGCCGTTGCGTGCCTACTGGCGATCGCTCTGACGATGGCCGGGTGCGCAACCAAGGGCCAGCGCTACACGGCGACATTTGACATCACGGGATCCGTGAACGTCTCTGGAACGATCGGGATCGGTTGCAACGGGAATTCCATCCCGGGAGTTGGGGAGAGTGCGTACCCCGTATGGGAGATGACAGGAAGTTGGCCGCTGAAGGGCGGGGACGTCGCGTTGGACATAGCCATCGAGGATAACGGCCCTCTTGTGGAGGGCGTGACGCCCAGTGCTGAGACGCAATCCGTCGGTCCACAAACCCCGTCCTACGTCTCCTGGACAGTCAATAGGGTCCGCTTTGAAGGCGGAGGCCTCGACAGCGATCCCCAGGCAACCGGCAGCATTACCATGCACGACGGCGGCTCGACTGGCACGTTCAGGGCGACGGTGCAAGGATCAGCAATCAGCGGCGAATGGACCTGCTGAGGCCGTGAAGCGTGAATCGGACTCGCGATCAGGGGATCCTCGAGATACCAAACGAAAGAGCTCGGCGGGCAGAACGCTGAAGGAATTGGCATCGAGCATGTGGGCGAGCGGAGGCCGAGGGCGCGGCCAGGTTGTGGGGCTGCCCCGCTGGGTGGCGCTTGTGGCCGTCGGCTTGGCCGGCTTGAGCGTCGCGGGCTGCACGGATCAGCAGCCGACGGCGCAGGCCGCGCTCGCCAACGGACAGACGCTTTACCTGGAAGTCACACTCTACCTTCCGTACACGGGGTTCAAGGTGCTGGCCTTCGCCGAGGTGCCGGGCGGGACACCCGCCACACTGAGCGTCGCGGGGCCGGTCTCCTGGAATTGCTCTGCCCTCTTCTACGGCCATCCCGCATCGGGCCCATCCTGGCAGCATGGAGCACTTGGAGCTATCGGATTCCGTTGGCCCTGACCTCCCCACCACCCTGTTCCAGGCCGTCCCCCCGGGAACCTACAGGGTCACCGTGACAGTGACGTCACCACGGGGATCGGTCAGTGCCTCTGTGCATGTGCCATCGGGAATGAATCCAAACCCGAGCGTCTGGGCCGACGGGACCGGGAAGCCATTGACGGCTTGCACGGAGTCATCCGCGAGCTCGCCGCCGAGCTGAGCAGGGACCCCGATCCGAGATCAGCCTGGTTCATGGGCGAGGACTCGCAGGCAGGGCACAGGGAGGAACGCACGAGGCGCTCTGGCCGGCTGGCATCCTCAACCGCGCTGAATTGCAGTTTACGGTTGTCAGGTTTCAGAGAAGGTCGAGGAACGTCGCGGGCGACAGCACCGGCGGCGACACCGTCGCGAGGCTGGTGAGGTCCTTGTCACCGGACACCAGATAGTCGACCTTGGCAGCCTGGGCCAGGACGACCAGGTAGTCGTCGTCGGGATCACGGGTGATCGCCTCGGCGATCACCGGGTTCTCCACCGTGATGCCACCCCGGCGGATGACGTTGACAAACTCGTCGACCTCCTCAGGTGTCACCAGATCACGGAACTTCGGGCGGCGAAGAACACCTTCCAACTCCTCGAGCAGGTGGGGGCAGACCACCAGTTCGAAGTCGCCGCCGAGCCAGAGGAGGTAGAGGCGGGCCGGAGCGCCGCGGGGGGAGAGGGGGGCGGAGATGAGCACGCCGGGGTCGAGGACGACCCGGAGAGCCCTACCCGGCGGTGCCGCCACCGGCCTCCCGACGCATCGCCTGCAGCTCACCGTAGGCGAGCGCTCCCGCCTCCTCGTCCGCGAGCTGGCTTCTCGCCCAGACTCGTTCGACCGCGGCCAGCCCAAGGAAGCTGCGCAGGGCGGCGTTGACGATCTCGTACTCGTGCTGACCGGTGCGGGCGGCGAACACCCTCGAGGCGCGCACGACGTCCTCATCGAGATACACGGTGGTCTTGCGCCGGGTCATCGCCATGCCACCATTCTGACGGCTTGACGTCTATACGTCAATACTGCGCTGCGCGACGGTGGGGATTGCGAAGCCCCACGGATGCCGAAGCCACCAGGCGGCACTTCCCGGATATCGAACGGCGGCCTGGTAAGCGGTCAGCACACCGGCTGACTCAATCGGGACTGCAAGGGCTGCAGCAATGCGCTCAACGTCGCTCCGACTCCACCACCACGCCGTTTCCATGCGAAAGAGACACCGTGACTCCACCGCAACCGCAATGTAGTAGTCAAGACCATGTCGAACGCTTGGCGAGGTCATTCTTACATGGACAAACCGGGCTACGCCGGTCTTGTTCCAGCGCTGGCTGCGGAAGGGTGAGCGCCACGTAATCGCCTCGCCCGTTACGCATACTCGCACCAACCACGTGAAAGTAAGAATGCCCGCCAAGGCGACGAATATGACGACCGCGGTAGCGCCCAGGGCCACGGCGGCTGCACCGGGTGCGGCTGCGATCCTCACAATGACGAAGACGGTCCACCCTGCTACCACCCCGAGGGAGGCGGTCATTCGCTGTCCGTATTCATGCAACCACTTCTTCACGGATGGACGGGCGCAGACGATCTCCGTCAACTCAGCGCCGCCGAGCCTGCCGCCATCAATTCACCGCTGGCTGTTCGCGATCGAAGCCAACTAGCCGCCGCATCCACCCTGACCGCCCGCGGTAGCCCCGTAGGAGTCCCACAGATACGCCCCAAGGCTAAACGCTTCGCTCGACACACCCAGCAAGCCCGCCCACGCCGACGCTTCCCGAGCCTCCGTGGAAGCACTTAACGCGTACTGCCACGCAGTCGTCTGTCCGGCCCCGAACGTAGTTCCCGCCTCGTCGCTCCAAAACTCAGCCGTGCTCGACGCCGCCATGCCATCGAGGGTATCTGCCTCGGCCCCAACGCCAGGGATGGCGCCCAGTGCCGAAATCACGCCCCCGACGTAGTTGCCATTCGCGAAGTCGTGAACCGAGGCGTCGCCAGACGCTATGACGGCGACGGCACCAAAGGCTGAGCGCCGACAGCGCAAGACCGATGGTGGGGAGCCACCAGCCCTTGCCGAGAGACGATCCGGCGGCGAGGAGCGCGCCCAGCGCCACCCCCGTGAACCCGAGTATGCCGGCTGCCTTGGTGTCAATCGAATCGCTCGACTCGAACTGTTCCTGCATCTGGAGACGTGCAATTTCGAGAATCATCGAGCTGACAGCCGCGGTTTCGGAGACGACGGCCCCAGGTGTCGGCGCTGTGACGGGAAAGAGAAGGCGACGGAGATGCACGGTCCCCCAGAGTAACGGGATCAGTTGGGGTCGGTTCGCGGGCTCCGCCCCGACCGCGTGACGCGGACCCCGATTGATTGAGCGGCATATCCGGCACTGCGATGACCCGCCAGACCTTTCGAGGGGACGCGGTCCGGAAGGAAGCTCCGCGCTTCGCTCAGGAGCATGGCCAGCGTGGGGACGGCCCCGAGGAGTTGGGCGGCGTAGGCAACGGCGGTGAGCAGCGCGGGCGGGACGACGATATCCACGACGATGCTGCACCCGGTGACCTCATAGACCAACAAGGCAACCATCACGACGACCAGGAGGAGGGCGAGTGCGCCTCCAATCTGCCGGCGATCGGGCTGGCTTTGGGGCGGCCGACTCGGTGTGGAACATAGCTGACGTATCGAACGGAGCGTGGGTCTACAATCAGCGGTACCACCAGTACGTGCAAGGGTTTGAGGACACACGAAACGGCGTGGGACCGCTCGACATTGACATCAGTTGTGCGGACAGCAGCGTCGCCCCCGCGGATGCATCGGATTCGGAGGGGGAGGGGCCAGGGGGTTCGGAAGGCTTGCCGCCCTCGTGCAACCCTTACTTCGGACCCTGATGGTCTCTGGAAGGGAACTAGACAAATGAGCAGTAGAACCACGTTGACAGCGTTGGGAAGGAGGCCTGCGGTGGCCTTCCTGACCGTGGCCGCCGCCGTACTCGCGGGCTGTGGCACGTACTCGCAGAGTGGTTTGTTCGCGGCCTCGAACGAGTCCCCGACGTCGGCGCCCAGCGACTATGTCCCCTGGGTCGCGACTTCCGGCCACCCCAGTACCGCGCTGCCGGCGCCGGCATCCGCGGCGCTGGTAGGTACGGCCTGCGCGCCTGGCGATTTGCAAGTGAGTGGCGTCCAGATCAAAGGTGAGGCCGGCTCGGAAGCGCTGGTGGTAACTGTATCCACCACGGCCGCCGCGGGCTGTGACACGCCCACGCAGCCGGCTGACATTGGTTTCCAGTCGGCCAGTGGGGCCAGCGTTAGCGCGCCCGTGTCGGTAATCCCCTCGACGGTAGGATCCTCAGCGATGCCCATCAGGGAGGGTGCACCTCTCCAATTGGTTCTCGTATCTCCAGACACGTGTCCCCAAGCCAGCGCCAGCAGTTCGGCCAGTTCGGGCGCGGCCACGTCGATGAATTTGACAATGGCCGCAGGTGAGATTCTAACAGTTCCCGTGCCACCTGGTTTCAACACCTGCGCCATAACGTCCTGGGGACTCACGTCCGCGGCGCCCGTGACGCCAACCCCGAACCCACCGTTGCTCGCGCAAATGGAGCTTCCTGTGCAACCTGTACAGCCCGGCGATACCGTGACGTATTACGTCACCGTGACCAACAGTGGCACTGCATCGCAGCTGGCGTCATCGAACTGCCCGAGCTACGAGCAAACACTGAGTTCACCCCCCCAGTCTCTGGTGGACCAATGGCTCCAGCTGAACTGCACGGGTGGAGCCCTGGCCATCGGGTCGAGCAGAACGTTCGAGATGGAGATTCTGGTTCCGGCCGACGCGCCATCAGGGCCGGCGAAGGTTACCTGGACCATTCCATCGCTGGCTGTGGCATCTGGCGGAAGTTTGTCGATCTCATGACCCTCGGGTTGGCTGGAGAAGGCCACCGTTGGGGTCTTCTAGCGCGCGCTAAGCGCGACGGTTTCGTGTTCTGATCTGAGAGTTGGGACTCGACGAAATACGCCCCCAACGCAGGGGGTGAAGCGATTGGCTGAACCGCCCCGGGAATCCTGGAGGCTCCATTCCTTGAGAGGATGGAGCGATGGCAAGGACAAGCAGGTATCCCCAAGACCTTCGTGACCGGGTGGTCCGGCTGGTGCTGGACGCTGGCCTGCTCTCGCACGTCCAGTCTTGCATTCCGCGGCTGCCTCTCTGCTCCACGAAAGGCGGGGCATCAGAGCTTCGATGAGGCCCGAATCGTTACGCGGCGCGGCCGCCACCTGGCAGGTCGATGGGTACCACCTGGTCAGGGAACACAGCCGTGAGCTCCAGGCGCCCGCCGAGCGCCTCAACATATCGGGAGAGTGTCGAGAGGTAAAGGTCCTCTGAGCGCTCGAGGCGGGAGACGTTGCCCTGGGTGACCTCGAGCGCCGCGGCCACCTCCACCTGAGTCAGGCCTCGTTCCTCGCGGAGTCGGTGCAGGGTCATCACCGCGTCCATGAGGCGGCGGTAGGTCTCGACTCGCTCTCGCCCCTCCGGGGTGGCGGTCACCCGGTCGGCCAGAGTCTGGAACGGCTTGTGCCCACTCATCTCAGCTCTCCCTCCCGTTGCAGCTCGGCGAGATGCTCGTCATACAGACTGTCGGCCACTGGGATGAACTCCACGTACCACTCCCGCCAGCGGTGCTGCTTGTTGCCCCCGATCAGGAGGATGGCGGTCCGCCGAGGGTCGAAGGCGAAGAGCACCCGCAGCGCGGTTGCCGGGGGCCGAAGCTCCTTCATGTTCCGATGGCGAGAGCCCTTGATCGTATCCGCCAGAGGCCGCCCCAAGGCCGGGCCATCGCGCTCCAGGAGCTGGACGGCGGCAGTGAGAGCTCGTTGCTCGTCCCCGCTGAGGGTCTCCCACCACTCCTCGAACTGGTCTGTGAACTCGATGTTCCACAAGGTCATTATGACCCTTGCCTCATATTAGTCAAGGGTCATATTCTAGCGAGGCCGGGGACGCTACCGCCAGGCCGCGGTTCAGACCGCCGGGTCGACCTTGGATGGCTGACGGCCCAGCGCCATATTGCTTCCTGAACTGTTCCTGACCCTCCAAGCAAGTGCTGGCCATCTGCACGGACGGCGAAGCAAGCGGTCCAAGTGAATTCAAGAAGGCCTATGCGAACGACGAAAGTCGAAAGCACTTGCTTTGGGAGCAAGAGGTCCCCAGTTCGAGTCTGGGCGCCCCGATCAGCCGTCCTCAAGATGGCGATTATGAGTTCATAAGCAGCGTTTCCGCGAAGTGGCTTGTGGAAGTTCGGCTGACCCTTGACAAAAGGGCTCCGGCTGATCCTTGACAGGCCTTCGGGTGATGGCTGACAGCTACTTCGGTTGAGACTTGACACTCCCTCACATGAGGGAACTGAGCGTGACCGAGCAGCGGTATCAGGCGATCCTGGCGGTGATCAGGGATGGCAGGACGGTCACCGAGGTGGCCTCCGAGTGGCGGGTGAGCCGGCAGACGGTGCACACCTGGCTGAGCCGGTACGAAGCGGGTGGGCTGGAGGAGCTGGGCGACCGGTCGCACCGGCCGGCGAGCTGCCCGCATCAGATCTCGGGCGAGCTTGAGGCGATGGTCCTGGAGTTGCGCCGGTGGAGGCCGTATTGGGGGCCGCACCGGCTGGTGCTGGAGCTGGCCCGGCGGAAGGTGGCGCCGTTGCCCTCGGAGTCGGGGGTGTACCGCTGCCTGGTGCGGGCGGGGGTCATCGACCCGATCCGCCGGCATCGCCGGCTCGAGCACTGGAAGCGCTGGGAGCGGGGCCAGGCCATGGAGCTCTGGCAGATGGACACGGTGGGCGGCTTCCTCATCGCCGGCGGGACCACGGCCAAGGCTCTGACCGGCGTCGACGATCACTCCCGCTTCTGCGTCTCGGCCCGGCTGATGCCGCGAGAGCGCACCCAGCTGGTGTGTGACGGCTTCACGGCGGCGCTGCGGACCTACGGGGTGCCGGAGCAGGTGCTGACCGACAACGGCAAGGTCTTCACCGGGAGGTACGCCCACCCGCCCGTCGAGGTGCTGTTCGACCGGATCTGCCGCGAGAACGGGGTGGAGCACCTGCTCACCCAGCCCCGCTCGCCGACGACCACGGGGAAGATCGAGCGCTTCCACCGCACCCTGCGGCTCGAGTTCGACACCCGCCGGGTCTTCTCCAGCCTCAAGGTCGCCCAGCAGGCGCTGGACGAGTGGGTCACCCACTACAACAACGAACGGCCCCACCAGTCACTCGGCGACGCCACCCCGGCCAGCCGGTTCAGCGCGGGCGGCGCGGGTCCACGGGCACCCCGACCAGGTCCCGACCCCACCGGCGAGCAGTGGGTGACCCGTCGGGTGGCCGCCAACGGCATCGTCTGTGTCGGCTACCAGCAGGTCAGCGTCGGCAAGCACTACGGCGGCAGCCCCTGCAACGTGCTGGTCACCGACGCCCTGCTTCAGTTCTGGGTGGGCAACGGCAACGAGCTCCTCAAGACCGTCGCCCGGACCTCGCATGGTGAAATCCGCAACCAGAACGCCTTGGGGACGGCCCCGAGGCGGCACAGCAAGAGCCTGGGAGTGTCAAGCATCACCCGGAGTTGATCCGTCAACCATCAACCGAAGGCCCACAGCGAAGTGGCTCCAGTCCTGCCGAACCAGTGTACTGGCGGTAAGAGCACCGGGAGCACACCCGCTGCGAACGGACCGTCGAGGGATGTTTGCGGTGGAGGCGAGGTTTCGGCCACTCATGGCGCGGGCCTGTCAGCCGACCCGCCGAACGGGCGCCAGCCGGGGCTGGTGCTTGCGCTGCGCCGGTTGATTGGAGAGGTGATTGGCACAGCTGAACAGCGATGGATTCTTGGTTTGGGCATGGACCTCACATTCAGGACTGCCTCCTCGACGATCGGCGCCGCCTACCCCATATCCAGCGACGCGCCGTACCGCACAGCCGACGTGCGACAGCCAACGCGGGGCGTGAGCCAGGCAACGGCGATCAGGGTTGGGCAAACTTCGCCGAGTTGAGCATGACCATCGCGGTCTGCTCCTCAAGTTGCAGTTGCGGGCCACGCATGCAGGCGTAGAAGGTGTAGTAGGAGTTCGATGGAAGGGATGGGGCTATCACCGCGCTGATCGATACGTCAGCCTTGACCGTGGGATCACAGCCTAGAGCTGATCCAGACTCCTCCTGGACTCGCGCCTGGAGGCCGTCGATCGTGGCGGTGGTGCCGGGATGCTCATCGATGTCGAACGTGGGCCCGGGGAAGTTCGACTCATACCACTCCACCTCCACCGCACCTGCTTCGAGCGCGTCAAGCGCGTCACCGCATGTAAGGGATCCCGAGGATTGAGTGCAAGGATCGTGAAGAGGCTGGTTGCTCACCGCAACCACCAAGTTCGTGATGTTACTCACGTCGTTGGCACCCGTCTTATACCAACCCCTGGGATAGCTGAATGTGAGCGCGCCACACGTCTCCGCACCCATGGTTAGCGGGCCGCTGAGCGCGATGAGAGCCCCAGGGGAGGGCACGTTCCCGGTACACTGCGGCGGGTACGGCGGCGGGGGGGCGCAACTGACGAGCAGGGCCGTCACCACTCCGAGAATGGCAAAGTAGCCGAGTGACTGCTGCTGCAAGCGCGGACGCCGCGCTGGGCCCAGCGGGCGGGGCCCTCTCATCGACTTCGCCCTCCCACTTGCACAAGAGCCCGCAATGTAGACGCTCGCACCTTGAGCGGCATTGACCTCCGGTGTGCCATGGCGTTCTCATCATACAGCAGGGGCTGCGGGACGATCGTGACGATCAAGTTCGTGGTGAGCCGAGCATGGCCGGCACACAATCTCGCCAAGTCATCGATTCTTGGACGGAACTCTTGTGGCGATGGGGCCGGGCGCGCGCGGGACACGAGATGTCGCCCATCTCACGCGCCGAGACGACCTCAGCCGCACCGTGGAGCTGAGGTCGTCAGGCTTGCGATATTCCCGCGATCGAGTGGCCCGGTTATGTTTGCGTCAGGTGCCGTATCTGACGAAGACCACCTGACCCGACTGCGGGCTTACAAAGGCGAGTGCGAAGCTCACAGTTCGCGATCCGCTGTCTGTTGGAGGCCCACCACTCGGCGCTTGGAAGCCCCCGAGTGACACCGTCCAGAATATGCTTCCGTTGACCGTCGGCATTGACGAATCACTCAATTGCACTAGCGCAGCCTCACGCGGCGACGTGCCGGGGAACGCTGCGACTGCTGCAGCCTCGGCCTGAGCCGACGTGATCGTCCCGGCCGGAGTCGATGAAGGCTGTTCCAGGAACATCCCGTCCTGAGCCAACCGACTTCCCGAAACGGTTTGGAGCTGCACTAGGTTAGACGCCGCGGGAGCCGACGAACCGCTGGCGGCGGCCGCATGCAGCCCCACCCCAACTCCCAGTCCGGCCACGGCTACGGCTGCGATGACACTGCTGAGCAGCACTTGCATCCGCATCGAGCCGGGCCACCCCGCCTTGGCGGGACGGCCCGCTCCTCTCCGAAGACGGTTCCTTTGGTTTCTCATAGGAGATCAACCTCTTGCTCACTGAACTGGTCCATCATGACGGGCAACTGTCCCAGATCTGATCGTCGGTCGAGCTGTATTTCGAACCTTCGAACTGGATCCCGATGCCGTTGTTGGGGTCTTTGTAGTAAGTCTGCGGAGTCCCATTCATGGGGATCCATCCCTGGCCGTTGATATACCAGTACGTGCTGCTGAAGTCCTCGTGGTCGCTAGCCCCTCCGGGCATCTGACTCGCAGCGTCGACTATCTCCCCGTAGTTCTGCACCCCTGTCGGTGTCCATTTGGCCACCGGCTGGTTCATGACCACGTTCCCTCCGCCGTCGTTGTACTCGAACGTGAAGTACCCGCTCGGGTTGTTGTACAGCATCGTGAACCAGGCATACTGTCCGACCGTGCCGACGCCATAGTAGACGGTGCCAGTCTCCGATGACCCATTGGCAGTCGTCCACTGGTCAAAGAAACCGCGGCTTCCTTGTGGATATTGAACCCAGCCAACCTGAGCGTACGCACTCGAGTCGACGAGCATCACCCAGGCCGAGACACCCTGGTAGGACGAATCGTCATATACATAAGGTGAGTACACGAGGATGTCGGAGTAGATTCCGCCAACGTTAGTCGTTCCCTCACTGTTGTACCAGCCGTCGAACCAGTCGCCAATTGCATGGTTGCGACCCGGCGCACAGCTTGCGAGAGCTGTTGCCGGGGCGATCAGACCACCCACAAGGGCGGCTGTCAGGAGAAGACCAGCCAGTCCGGCCTTCATGCGGATGTTTCGTGTTGACAATCGCCGCAAGACTACCCTCCTTCCGGGCTAAGCGTGAAGCTGCTATGTCCCTTCCAGGTTTCCTTCCGTAGCACCGAACCTAAGGCGCATTACCACCTGCGCGGCGGTCAGCGCCCCTAACTGAGAGTTGCAACCATGCCAGCCTCATCGTGTTGGGGTCCTTGGTACAGAGGCATCCTCCTAATACTGGTCTTGGCGCCACACTCGGCGGGGAGCTGACGGAGTCGCTTGACCGTCTGGTCAAGCAGGGAAGGCAACGTAGTGAGATGGCGTGAGGTCGCGCGAAGGAAGTCGGATACTTCTGGCGCCTGGCCTCCGTGTCGCACGGCAAGTGATCGGGATGCTCCGGAAAGCGCCTCCGCTCTCACGGTTGCCGCCGGGTCTGGCACGTGGTCCTCCTTCTCGCACGGACAGAAGATCGGGGGCCGGCGGTCCGCTCTAGGGGACCGTGAGCCGGGAGGTTACGCGAGCTGAAACGCGCGCCGCCACCTACGAAACGTACGACGTCAAGCCTGTCGTCGTACGTTTCGTTGGAGAGGCGGGGAGATGGCTCGACGAGACCGAACGCCCAGCTTCCAGCGGACATTCGCGGACCAGCTCCTTGCGGTGCTCAACGCGACGCCCATGGCGGCGGCGATCTCCGGGTCGGTGGCCCGCTGGGTGAGAAGGCGGAGGACCTCGTGCTCCCGGGGGGTGAGGGGCGCCCATGCCGCCGAGCCGTCCATGCTTCCGCCGTAGAATGTGTCGGCCTCTCCCACGCCGGGCTCGATGGCGCCCGCTTGAGGCACCCCTGCCACCTCACGCTGCGGCTCGGATGGATCCGCAGCGCTCGCGCTTCCGCAATCCCCCAGCGGAGGCCTTACCAGAGCCCGCGTTCGCCCCATCGCCTCGCCCTCCTCAGATGTGTCGCGTTGGTTCGCCGCGCCGACACTATCTCTGATAGGCGCTCGTCCTGCGAAGTCCCCGACGTACCGACTTGGCGACACAGGGAGCACTCGACGGGGAGTACAAATGCACTAGGTCTGATTAGGCGATTCGCGGCGGCCGAATCCGCGCGTTGGGGACCCAGTTACCTTCTGGGACGACTGCGGATCTGCCGAACGCGTCTATCGCGCGTTTGCCCAGGTTCGCGGCTCCCTCCTGAGGGCGTATCAGGGACCGACGGACGCGCGGTCACGCGGACGGGTGACCTGGGGTTTCATCCGGGGGTGTACTCGCCGGGCAGTGATCGGGCGGTTACCGCCATCCGATTCCAGGCGTTGATGACGATCACAGCCCAGATAAGCTCGGCCAGTTCCTTGTCCTCGAAGTGGCCCCGGGCCGACTCGAAGACGTCACGGGGGACGTGGCTATCTCCGATGAGGGTGATGGCGTCGGTCAGCTGCAGTGCGGCACGCTCGCGCTCAGTGAAGGGCGACTGCCGCCCCAGCGCCTCATTACTTCCGGAACTGCTCCTGACCCTTGAAGCAAGTGCTGGCTGGAAGCACGGATGGCGAAGCAAGTGGACCAAGCGAATTCAGGAATGCCTATGCGAACGACGAAAGTCGAAACCACTTGCTTTGGGAGCAAGAGGTCCCCAGTTCGAGTCTGGGCGCCCCGACCAAATGACAGTTTCTGAGTTCAGCAGCCGCGTCTGCTTGGACTCGACGGCCCTTAAAAGTCGAGGTGCTCAGCCGCGATGACATCCGCAACCTAGAGGACGCGGCTCCCAACGAGCGGGACAAGCAGATCATCCGGGTGCTCGCTGATACCGGCATAAGGCTCAGCGAGCTGCTCGGGCTCCGGGCCGAGGACATCCGCCAGGAGCCGGGACGGAAGTGGTACCTCAAGGTCCTGGGCAAGGGGGACAGGGAGCGCCTGGTCCCGATCCAGCCCAGTCTGGCCGCCCGGCTCGACCGCTACGCCAGGAAAACCCGGAAGGACTCCCTCAGCGACCGGCTCTTCCTGGGCAACCGCCGGCAGTGGCGGACGGGCGAGTACGAGCCCCTGACCGAGACGGGAACCCAGCAGATGATCCGGCGGCTCGGGCTCGAGTCCTCGGCCGGCGGGTCCACCCCCACCTCTTCCGGCACTCATTCGTCACCGAGCAGCTGCGCCGCGGCATGACACCGACCCTGGTCGCCCGGATCGTCGGCCACACCAGCCTCGCCATGGTCGATCAGGTCTACCAGCACCTGACCGTCGTGGATGCCCACGACGCCCTGATGCGCACGTTGACGGAAGAGGCGCGACGATAGGGGGCACTCCGATGACTGAGATCGCCCGCCGCCCTCTCGATCAGCTGCTGCGAGAGGCACTGCGAACGAGGGGGCCCCTCGATGATGACCAGCTGGGTGCGGTCATGGGCGCCACCCGCCAGTCGGCAAGGAGTGTGGCCCTCAGGCTGGAACAAGCAGGCATTGTCAGGCGGGTGAAGCCGGAAGGCGGTAAATGGACGACGATGCTGGCTGACGCTGCCTCTACGGCCACGCCGGTAGCGGTGAGGTCCCCGAAGCTGCCGAGACAAGTTCCTGAACCACCCCTCCACAAGGACAGCCTCCCTGGGGCCATAGCCGCGCTCCAGGCGTTCAGTCGGGACGAGCCTCCGCGTCTACGCGTCGCCCAGCTGGAGCAGATGGTTGAGGGGATGGACCGGAATGGTGCCTTGAAGGTGCTCCAGCACGAGGGGGTCGACGAGCATCTGCTACGAGCAGCGTTGGATATCAAGCGGCTGGCAGGCGAGGTGAACGTGGTCATCCACGCCGTGGGAATTCTACTGACCCTTCCACGAATCCTCGAACCGGGCGAGCAGATCCGATCGACCTCACTCGGCGCAGGGACCGGGGGGCGACCTCACGATCTCGTCACCACCTACAGGATCGCCGAGTTCAAGTTCATCAAATGGCGCGGTCACGATGCCGTCCGACAGCAGGAGCTCTTCGCCGACTTCGTCAACCTGGCTGAGGCGCAAGGGGAGCTCCGGCGCGAACTGTATGTAGCTGGCGCCCAACTGCCGCGGCACTTCCTCGCCACCAGCCACCGCGCCTTGACCAGCGTGTGCGAGCGGAGGCCAGACGTCCTTTCCCGGATCCGGTCGAAGCATGGTGATGCCTTTCAGACCGTGGCCGAGTACAGCGCGGCATGCGGACGCGATGTCAAGGTCGTCGACCTTGAAGGGATCCTGCCGGCGTACCTCGCGAGACAAGCAAGTAGCGACGTGGAGCTAGAATGAGTGACTTGAACGCTGTGTCGGCCGGGACGGTTCGCTGGCTCTTCGATGACGCAAACGCGGCATTCCACCAACTGGACCATCCGTGTCACGGGTTGAGCAAGACGCAGGGTGCAATTCCATGGGACGAGTGGCAGCTGCCAGTCCCATTCCTTGGTCGAGAGATGCGTCGCGGTCTCGTGTTCCTGGGTTTCAACCCCAGCTACGGCGGAAAGCCTGAGATCGACTCACCCCGGGGAGGGACCGAATTCGACGCGTACTACAACTACTGGGCCAGCGTCTTCGACGGCTCTTCGGTCGAAGGCCGCGCACGGCTGTATGGTCGGTATTTGGACTTGGGTCGCTCGGCCCTGGGATCCAACTTCGCGCTGGGCGTGGATGCACTCGTCGTCGACGCCATCCCGTATCGTAGTGCAAAGCAAGGCGAGGCTTGGTCCGATGACGTGTGGAAGCACGTGAGGGACCGATACACCCGGGCTGTACTGGTAGATTGCTCGCCCCGGATCATCGTCACCTGCGGGGCGTGGGCACTGTGGTGCCTCTTTGATCTGTTTCCTCAAGTTGAGGGCAAGCGCCCGGCGCCGTTTCGGTTACGTGACGTCGTGGGGAAGGACTTGTCGCTGACCACTGACTGGGGGAGCATAATCGTGCTTCCCCTCCCTCACCTCAGCTCCGCCTTCGGGATCTCGAACGAGGACTTCGCCCAATTCGCCCGACTGCTCCGGGTGATGGCCTCTAGGGAGCGCTAGGCGCGATTCCTTCGGGACCGACGGCGAAGTCGTTAGCGTCCAGAGACGTGGTGTACGAGGAGCCTGAGGGTTCCCACAAAGAGAGAGACCACCGCCATCCTTTGAGGAAGCATCACCAACCTCGAGGAGATGACGGTGGCCACACCCAGCATGGATGC
>JBEKOU010000006.1:0-141061 GCA_049521435.1 Candidatus Dormibacteria bacterium
ACGGATCCCTGATCCGCCAGCTGACCCTCGACCCCTCCCGCGACTACCAGCCTCGCGGGGGCCCCGTCGCCCGCTTAGAGTCCACGATGTCCTGAGACAGGTGTCCAGGATGTCCCGAGACACGACAGTGGTACGCCCAGGAGGATTTGAACCCCCGGCCTTCTGATCCGTAGTCAGACGCTCTATCCAGACTGAGCTATGGGCGCACGCTCCCTCGATGGTACCAGCGGCGCGGCCGCGCCAACCGGGTCGACCCCTGGGCGTGGCGAGGCCGCCCCGGTCGAACCCCCGCGGCCCGGGCAACCGTCGTGGCCCGGTGGCCGCGAACCCGGCCCGGCGCCCCTCCTGCTCGGGCGGCCGGACCTCCCGTCCGTTCATCATGGATGGCGAAGCGGCGGCCCGTCTGTCGAGCCCTCGACCGGGCCCTTTCCCAGGAGGACCACAGATGGCGGCGACCGGACAGCCAGCGGCTCCCGTGGACTTGGAGACCCTGCACCAGGTGGCTCAGCAGCTCCGGGTCGACGGCATCCGCGCCAGCACCCGCGCCGGTTCAGGTCATCCGACGTCCAGCATGTCCGCCGCCGACCTGATCGCGGTCCTGGCCGGCCGTCACCTGCGCTACGACTTCGCCCACCCGAAGCTCCCGACCAACGACCATCTGATCTTCTCCAAGGGCCACGCCTCGCCCCTCCTCTATGCCCTCTACATGGCCTGCGGCGTGGTGGACGACGCCGAGCTGATGACCTACCGGACGCTGGGCTCCCGACTGCAGGGCCATCCCACCCCGGTCATCCCCTGGGTGGACGTCGCCACCGGCTCGCTCGGGCAGGGGCTGCCCATCGGAGTGGGGGTGGCGCTCGCCGGCAAGTACCTGGACCGCCTCCCCTACCGAGTGTGGGTGCTCTGCGGTGACAGCGAGATGGCCGAGGGGTCGATCTGGGAGGCGCTCGACAAGGCGGGTCACTACGAGCTGGACAACCTGACCGTGATCGTGGACGTGAACCGGCTCGGCCAGCGCGGCGAGACCGAGTTCGGGTGGGACATGGAGGTCTACCGCCGCCGGGTCGAGGCTTTCGGCTGCCGGGCCCTGGTCATCGACGGCCACAACCTGGAGGAGATCGACGGAGCCTACGTCGACGCCCGGGAGACGATCGGCCGGCCGACGGTGATCCTGGCCAAGACGATCAAGGGCAAGGGGTTCTCGGAGATCGAGAACAAGGAGGGGTGGCACGGGGTGGCGCTGGCCCCGGACATGGCGCTGCGCGCCATCGACCAGCTCGGCGAGGAGCATGATCTCCGCATCGAGGTGCGCAAGCCCGATCGTGGCACCCCGGCGATCCGGCCACAGGCGGCCGAGGTCACCCTCCCCACCTACGCCCTGGGGGAGAAGGTTGCGACCCGCAAGGCGTACGGGGACGCGCTGGTCGCCCTCGGCGCCCGCCCCGAGGTGGTCGTGCTCGACGGCGAGGTGAGCAACTCAACCCACGCCGACGAGTTCAAGAAGGCGTTCCCGGAGCGCTTCTTCGAGATGTACATCGCCGAGCAGCAGCTGGTCTCGGCGGCGGTCGGCCTCCAGGTCCGCGGATACGTACCGTTCGCGTCGACCTTCGCCGCCTTCTTCTCACGCGCCTACGACTTCATCCGGATGGCGGCGATCTCGCGAGCCAACATACGGCTGGCCGGGTCCCATGCCGGAAGCGAGATCGGCGCCGACGGCCCCTCCCAGATGGCGCTCGAGGATCTCGCGTCGCTGCGCGCCGTCCAGGGATCGACCATCCTCTACCCCGCCGACGCGGTGAGCGCCGCCAAGCTGGTGGCGCAGATGGCCGACCGCACCGGGATCGTCTACCTGCGTACCACCCGCAACGCCTATCCCGTGATCTACGACAACGCCGAGGCGTTTCCGATCGGCGGCGCCAAGGTTGTGCGCCGAAGCGACGAGGACCGCGCCGCGGTGGTCGCGGCCGGGGTCACTTTGCACAGCGCTCTGGCCGCCGCCGACCGGCTGGCGGCGGAGGGCATCCACATCCGGGTCATCGACTGCTACTCGGTCAAGCCAATCGCCGCGGGCGTGCTGGCCGAGGCCGCCCGCGACTGCGGCGGGACCCTGGTGGTGGTCGAGGACCACTATCCGGAGGGCGGACTGGGAGCCGCTGTCATGGAGGCGCTCGCCGGCGATCATCCACCCCGGATCCTCCACCTGGCGGTCCGGGACGTCCCCGGCAGCGGCAAGACCGCCGACCTGCTGGCCGCCGAGGGGATCGACGCCGATGCGATCGTCCAGGCGGCCCGCCACGCCGCCACCCACCCCGCAGGAGGCCAGTGACCCGCATGCCCACTGTCAACCCGCTCCTGCGTCTGGCCGAGCGCGGCCAGTCGGTGTGGCTCGATTACATCAGCCGCGAGCTGGTCACCGGCCCCGAGCTGACCCGGCTGATCGCCGAGGACAACGTCACCGGCATGACCAGTAACCCGACCATCTTCGAGAAGGCGATCGCGGACGGCACCCACTACGACGAGCAGATCCACGAGCTGCTGGGGCATGGCGTCAACGACCCCAACGAGGTGTTCCTGCGGCTGGCGATACGCGACATCCAGCACGCTGCCGACACGCTGCGCCCGGTGTACGAGCGCACGAGGGGCGCCGACGGCTACGTCAGCCTGGAGTTGCCGCCTTCCCTCTCCCACGACACCGCCGGGAGCGTCCGGACCGCCAAGGAGTACTGGCACCGGGTCGACCGGCCAAACCTCATGGTGAAGGTCCCAGCGACACCCGAGGGCATCCCCGCGGTGGAGGAGCTGATCGCCGCCGGGGTCAACATCAACGTGACCCTGATCTTTGCCCTCTCCGCCTACGAGAAGGTGATCGCGGCCTACATCGGTGGCCTGCAGCGGCGCCACACCGCGGGCCAATCGCTGGAGGTCCATTCGGTGGCCTCCTTCTTCGTGAGCCGGGTGGACACCGCTGTGGACCCCCTCATCGACGCACGGCTCCAGGCCGGCGGCGATTCCGCGAAGCTGGAGGGCCTGCTCGGCAAAGCGGCGATCGCGAACGCTCGCCTGGCCTACGCCACCTTCGAGAGGCACTTCCGCGGCCAGGAGTTCGCCGCGCTGCGCGAGGCCGGCGCCCCACTGCAGCGACCGCTGTGGGCTAGCACGAGCGCCAAGAACCCCAAGTACCGGGACGTCATCTACGCCGAGGCGCTGATCGGCCCGGACACCGTCGACACCATGCCCCCGGCGACCATCGAGGCCTTCCGGGACCACGGGGGCGTCGGCGGCGACACGGTGCGCGATGACCTCGACGGCGCCCGGCGCGTGATCAACGGGCTGGAGGCCGCCGGGATCAGCGTGGAGAAGGTCACCCAGGATCTCCTCGTCGCCGGGGTCGCGTCCTTCGCGGCGTCGTACGACCAGCTGATCGCCCGGATCGGGGAGAAGCTGGAGATCCTCGAGGCCGGAGTGGGCAAGCAGACGAGCTCGCACCTGAAGTTCGCGGGGCCCAGCCTCGCCGAGGTGGTCGCAGAGACGGCCCGCGCGCGGGTCGCCGAGCGGATCTGGGCCCGTGACCCCGACCTCTGGAAGCCCGGCGACGTGGCCCACGCGGCGGTGATCGGCAACCGGCTGGGCTGGCTCGACGTCCCGCTCGCGATGCGGGGACGGGTGGCGGAGCTGGTCGAGCTGGCCGGTGAGGTGCACCACGCCGGCTACACCGACGCCGTCCTGCTCGGCATGGGTGGATCCAGCCTCTGCCCGGAGGTGCTGCGCGGCTCGTTCGGCAGCGCCACCGGCTACCCCGTCCTCCACGTCCTGGACACCACCGACCCGGAGGCGATCGTCAACCTGGAGCGGCACCTCGACATCGGGCGGACCCTCTTCCTGGTCGCCAGCAAGTCGGGGACCACCCTGGAGACGTCCTCGCACCTCGCCCATTTCTGGGAGGCGGTGACTGCCTCCGGCGCAGCGGAGCCGGGAAAGCACTTCATCGCCATCACCGACCCGGGGACCCCGCTTGCGCAGATCGCCACCGAGCGGCGCTTCCGCCGTCTCTTCGAGAACCCCGCCGACATCGGGGGCCGCTACTCCGCGCTCTCCCTGTTTGGCCTGGTGCCGGCGGCGGTGATGGGCCTGGATGTCGGACTCCTCCTCGATCGCGCCATCGCCATGCGGGCGGCCTGTGCCGCCACGACACCGCCCGAGCGGAACTGGGGGCTGCAGCTCGGCAGCGCGTTGAGCCTTGCCCACGCCGCTGGCCACGACAAGGTCACGATCCTCGCGCCGCCCCAGATCACCGGCTTCTCCCTCTGGGCGGAGCAGTTGATCGCCGAGTCCACCGGCAAGGAGGGCAAGGGTTACATCCCCATCGGAGAGGAGCCGGTGGGCAAG
Source organism: Candidatus Dormibacteria bacterium (assembly GCA_049521435.1). Taxonomy (GTDB): domain Bacteria; phylum Chloroflexota; class Dormibacteria; order Aeolococcales; family Aeolococcaceae; genus Changshengia. The sequence continues at coordinate 4,387 of JBEKOU010000006.1, forward strand.
CCCGGCGTCTACGGCGACGACCGCCTCTTCGTCCTGCTCCGGCCCGGTGACGCACCCTCCCAGGTGGACATGCAGGACGAGACCCTGGTCGCGGCGGGGCTTCCGCTGCTGATCCTGGAGATGCGGGACGCCTACGACCTGGGCGCCGAGTTCTTCCGCTGGGAGTTCGCCACCGCGGTGGCGGCGGTCTCCCTCCAGATCGACCCCTTCGACGAACCCAACGTCAAGGAGTCGAAGGACAACACCGGCGCCGTGCTGGCGGCCTACGAGAAGAGCGGGAGCCTCCCCGAGGAGGCGCCCGCGGCGTCCGGCGACGGAGCGTTCATCTACGGGGGGGGCCCAGCGGCCTCGGTGGAGCAGGCGCTCCTCGACCACCTCGCTGAGGCGCGTCCCGGCGACTACGTCGCGATCATGGCGTACGTGGAGCCGGACAACGCCAACCAGGGGGCGCTGGAGGAGTTCCGCACGGCGATCCGTGACCGCTACCGGGTGGCCACCACCATGGGTTTCGGCCCACGGTTCCTGCACTCCACCGGGCAGCTTCACAAGGGCGGGCCCAACACGGGCGTCTTCATCCAGGTGACGTGCGCCGACACCGTCGACGCCTCGATCCCGGGCAAGCCGTTCACCTTCTCGGTGCTCAAGCGAGCCCAGGCGGCGGGCGATCTGCAATCGCTGCGGGACCACGGCCGCCGGGTGATCCGCCTCCACCTCGACGGGAACCTGGACAGCCGGCTGGAGCAGCTGGCCCGGTCGCTGCGCCAGACCACGGGGTCGTCGGCCACCTGAGCGCCCCGGATGATGGAGCGCCCCTGATGGCGATGAAAGCAACGGAGACGGCCCGGACGGTGGACGCGGCGGTGACCGCGGAGCCGGCCGCGGAGCCGGCGCGCCTGCCGGCGCCACCCCCCGCAGCGGTGGTCATCTTCGGCGCGACCGGCGACCTCACCAAGCGCAAGCTGGTGCCCGCCCTCTACGCGCTGGCCGTGGACGGTCTCCTCCCCGAGCATTTCACGGTCATCGGCGCGGCTCGCAGCGAGCTGACCGACGATCAGTTCCGGGCCGCCATGCGGGACGCGGTCACCCGATTCGCCCGGTTGCGGCTGGACGAGGAGGTCTGGGGCCGGTTCGCGGAAGGGCTCCATTACGCCTCGTTCTCGGATCGGGACGGCGGCCTCGACGGGGTCAAGCGGGCGCTCGACCTCGCCGACCGTGAGCGGGGGACGGCGGGCAACCGCATCTACTACTTCGCCATCCCGCCGAGCGGGTTTGCCCCGCTCGCGGAGCGGCTGCAGCATGAGGGGATGAGCCGTGAGGAGGAGGGCCGCGGCTTCCGGCGGATGGTGGTGGAGAAACCGTTCGGGCACAACTTCGCCACCGCCCGCGAGCTCAACGCCGCGCTGCACACCGCCTTCGAGGAGCCCCAGATCTTCCGGATCGACCACTACCTGGGCAAGGAGACGGTCCAGAACATCCTGGTCTTCCGCTTCGCCAACGGCATCTTCGAGCCGATCTGGAACCGGCGCTACATCGACCACATCCAGATCACGGTGGCCGAGACCCTCGGGGTGGAGGGACGCGGCTCCTACTACGAGGAGACCGGCGCACTCCGCGACATCATCCAGAACCACGTGATGCAGCTGGCCGCCATCATCGGCATGGAGCCGCCCAGCAACTTCGAGGCGGAGACGGTGCGCGACGAGAAGGTCAAGCTGCTGCGCGCGATCCGGCCGATCCACCCCGACGACGCGCTGCTGCACACGATCCGCGGCCAGTACGCGGCAGGGTCCGTGGACGGCACGCCGGTCCCCGGATATCGCGAGGAGCCGGGGGTTGACCCGGAATCGTTGCGCGAGACCTTTGTCGCCATGAAGCTGGACATCGACAACTGGCGGTGGGCGGGTACCCCCTTCTACCTGCGCACCGGGAAACGCATGCCCAGCCGGGCGACGGAGATCGCGATCCAATTCCGGCGTGTGCCCCACTCCCCCTTCGCGGGCCACCGGGCCATGCCGGGAGGCACACCGCCACCCGACGGCATCGCCCCCAACCTGCTGCTCCTGCGCATCCAGCCGGACGAGGGGATCAGCCTCCGGTTCGGGGCCAAGGTCCCCGGCCAGTCGATGCGGATCGAGAGCGTCAACATGGACTTCTTCTACGGCTCCAGCTTCCAGCGCGCCTCCCCCGACGCCTACGAGCGGCTGCTCCTCGACTGCATGCTCGGCGACGCCACCCTCTTTGCCCGCGAGGACGAGGTGGAGGAGGCCTGGCGGGTATGCACCGCCATCCTCGACGGCTGGCGCACCCACCCCCCGGATCGCCTCCACTGCCCCAACTACGAGGCCGGGACCTGGGGCCCTGCCGAGGCCGACGCCTTCATGCGCTGGGACCGCCGGGAGTGGCGCCGCCCGTGACATCGCGGCTTCCCGGTACCGTGACTGTGCGGGACGACGGGGCGGGGGTGGCCGCCGCCGCCGCCGACTGGATCGTGGAGGTCGCCGGAGCGGCGATCGCGGAGAGTGGGCGCTTCGGGATCGCGCTCGCGGGAGGCGGCACCCCGCGGACCCTCTACCAGGTGCTGGCCGCGACCCCCCATCGGGAGAGGACCGACTGGCGGCGATGGGAGGTGTACTTCGGCGACGAGCGGGCCTGCCCACCCGACGACCCCGCCAACAACTGCAGGATGGCGCGGGAGGCGCTGCTCGACCTGGTGCCGATCGAACCGGAGCTCATCCACCGGATGGAGGCGGAGCGGTCCGACCTGGACGCCGCGGCTGGTGAGTATTCGTCCATCCTGGCATCAACTTGCCGGTCCGCCACTCCCGGATCGGCCCCCCGGCTGGACTGCGTCCTCCTCGGGCTGGGGGAGAATGGGCACACGGCCTCGCTCTTCCCCGGTGACCCGGCGCTTCAGGTCCGCGACCGCTGGGCGGTCCGGAGCCGGGCGGACTACGCCCCCTTTGACCGCATCACCCTCACCTACCCGGTGCTCAACGCCGCCGCCCACGTCGCCTTCCTGGTGACGGGTCCCGCCAAGGGGGAGGCGCTTCGGGGTGTGGTGGAGGGGAGCGTCCCCGCCGCGAATGTGCGGCCGCCGAATGGGGAGCTGCGCTGGTTCATGGATACCGCGGCGGCAGGCAGCAGCTGACCTGGATCGGTCAGGCGGCTGGGCCGACGCCGACCGGGGTGGGCGTCGCCGTGGGTGCCGGTGTGGGGGTCTCGCCGCTGCCGTACCCGTCGGGCGGGGAGGAGGTGGTCAGGGTGGACCAGGCCACCGCGCCGGCGGGGACTGGTACCGAGGGCGCCGTCCCCCACCCCGTGAAGGTCACGGTGTTCACGGTGCCGTCGCTGAAGGAGATGACGAAGGAGGCGGGGAGGTCGGAGCTGGGCGAGATGTCCACCCGGGCCGTCGCGCTCGAGGAGTACTCGGAGGCGGGTACGGTGCCGGTGATCCGGGTCAGCTTGGCTCCGCCGGCGCCGGTTACCTGCTCGGTCGAGGCGGCGACGAACCCGCTGATGCCCACTTCGGACGCCACCGTCAGGCCGGCCTGTTCGGCCTCGTACGGCCCGTCGGCGGGCTGGACCGAGACCCACTGCCCGGCAAGTCCAGGCGCCGTGCTCGCCGAGACGCCCAGCTCGTCCTCGAGCGCCGGGGCGTTGCCCTCGAAATACACGGTCTGGTCCGGAGCCAGCAGCACGTCGTACTTCTCGTTCCCGAATGCGCTCGGCTCGGTGATCACCTGGGTGCCGTCGTTCTGCCCGGCGTCGCCGGCGTACGTGGTCTCGGGCTCTCCGCCACCGGTCCAGGTCGACACGTAGTGAAACCCGGCGGAATCCCCGGCCATCTTCATCGACGTCGTGTAGAGGCTGGACGCCTGGGCCTCCGGGCTCTGCCTGGTGAGGAGCACGACGGGGATGCCGACCGCGGCAGCGATCAGGATGACGCCCAGGACCACCGCGATGACCTTCCCCACCGGGTTGCCCGACCGCACGCCGGGGGGTGGGTACTGGCCGGACCATCCCGAGGAGCCGGCCCCACCCCAGGGGGAGGGCGACGGCGACGGCGGCGCACCCCAGCCCGGAGGCATGGCTCCGGGAGCGCCCGGCAACCCCCAGCCGGGAGGCGTGGCGCCCGGCGCGCCCTGTGATCCCCAGCCGGGAGGGGCCCGTCCCGCGCCCGGGTCGGACGATCCCGGGAACTCTCCGGGCGGGGGCGGACCGCCACCCGGCTGGGGCGGGACGCCGCCCGGCTGCGAGGGGTCAAAGGGCTGGTTGCCCATGCTCGGCTTTCTCCAGATGGCGTCTCGGCAGCCGGCATGTGCGACCGCGGGCACGGAACCGGGACGTCTTCGCGGGATGTTACCGCCGCCCTCGTTCGGCCGGTCCGTGGACCGCCAGGCGCGGCCGCGACACGGAGCCCCGCCACCGGCGAACGCGCCGGCGGTCAGAGATCGAGGCCGTAGTCCTCCAGCCATCGCCCGGTGACGCCCGGCGGGGGCGCCGCCCCGATGCGGCGCCACCCCAGCTTCTCGTACAGCCGGACCGCCCGCGCATTGTCCGCATACACCTCGAGGACGGCCCTCGCGAAGCCGGCCTCGCGGAGGAGGGCGGCGGCCGAGAGCAGCAGGCTGGTGCCGGCCCCGCGGCCCCATGCATCGGGCAGGACCCCGATGTACCGGAGCTCGGCGGTCGTCTCGTCCCCCGGTGACCGCGGGGCGGCGGTTGCAAAGCCGACCACGGCGCCGCCCTCGTCAACCGCGATCAGCAGCAGCGAGCTCGGGGAGGCGTCGAGGGCCTGCTGGATGCGCGCGCGGGCAGGTCCGGCTGGAGCGACCTCAGCATCTCCGTCCCGGGCAGCCGTGGCCTCCGCCCAGATGCGGGCGGCGTCCGCAAGGTGCTTTCTAGACCGGTCCACGATCACCTGCACCCACAAAGTCTAGTTGCCAGGCTGCCAGAGCCAGGTCAGCGACTCGCGTCACCTGATCCGCAGCACCAGGCGGTGCGCGAGGGCGAGAAGCCCCGCGGCGAGCAGCACGAAGATGGCCGCCTCGATCCCCTGGAAGAGCCAGAACCGCGACCCCGGCTGGTACTGGACGAGCGCGTAGACGCCCTGCAGCGCGCGAGGGCAGGTGGCCTGGGTGTTCCCCGTGCACGGGGAGATCAGCTTGCTGACGCTCACCGCATTGAGCGGGTGGCCGGCTGCATCGAACCAGACGCTGGTGCTGAGCCACCAGTCGCCGGGGCCCGGCGCCGGGGGGCTGGCGGTCAGCTGGCCACCCGCCAGCTGGTGAAAGACGACGGGCGAGAGGTACCGCCAGCGGGCCAGCACGGCGATCGACACCCGGACCACGATGTAGCCGCCCAGGGTCACGGCCATCGCCGCCTGGGTCCGGCGCAAGGCGGCGCCGGCGGCGATCCCCAGTGCGACCGCGAAGACGGTGTAGGCGATGACCACCGGCGGGGCGATGTCGAACCCACTCCAGATGGTCAGCACGGCGCCTCCGCCGACGAGGTCGCGCTGCATCGCGAACCAGCCCTGGGCGATGGCGGCGAGCACCGCCGCGGCGAGCGCCGCGCCCACCACCAGCAGGGCCGCGCGGATGAGGAACCAGCGGCGGCGGGGCACCCCCTGGGACCAGGCCAGGAGGTGGGTGCCGCCCTCCAGCTCTCGCGGGATGAGCGGGGCGCCGACGGACATGCCGATCAGGACGGGGGTGACCACTACCGCCATGAGGAGCAGCTGCCACCACTCCTGCATGTCGCTGTTGAACCACGTCTGCATGGCGCCACACGCGCCCAGCGCAGCGTTGCACGAGCGGACCTCGGCGAGGAGGCCGGCGCCGGCGATGCTCAGGTAGATCACGGCCACGCCCAGGACCAGCAGCATCGCACCCAGGAAAGCGGCGTTCGAGCGGTGCTGCCGCCAGGTGAGCCAGGCCATCGCGCTACCGGGCTCTCATGACCAGGCGGTGGGCGAGAGCGAAGAGAGCGAGCGCGAGGCCCACGAAGATCGCCACCTCGATCCCCTGGAACAGCCAGAAGCGGGAGGCCGGCTGGTAGGGCTGGAGCACGGTGATCGGCGCGGGGTAGCATCCTCCGGTCACAGGTGGCGGCGAGGCGCACCAGACCGCGGCGGTGATCGTGTGCCCGGCGGCGTCGACGTCCACCGGCGATCCCGTGCTCCACCCACCGGCTGGGACAACGGGAAGCGGGCTGCCGGTCATTCCGGCGGGGTTGGTGCCCATCACGGTGGACGCCTGGAGCGGGGCCAGGTACCTCGTGCGCAGGCCGACGGCGATGGTGACGCGAACGGCGATGTACGAGACGAGGGTCAGCGCCACCGCGGGCGACGTGCGCTGGAAGAGAGCCCCGGCCGCCGTCCCCAGGGCGAGCGCGAAGAGCGTGTAGCCGAAGAGGACGATCGGGCTGATGTCGAACCCGCCCCAGATCGCATCTCCGGCCCCCCGCTGCGCGGCGAACCATCCCTGCATCACCGCGGCGAGCACGGCGGCGCCGGCCAAGGCCCCGCAGCTCAGAAACAGGGCGCGGCGCAGGAACCACTGGCGACGCGGCACGCCCTGGGTCCAGGCGAGGAGATAGCCGTTCCCCTCAAACTCGCGGCTGATCGTCGTCGCACCCACGGTGCCGAGCAGGGTCGGAAACAGAAGGCCCCCCAGGACGATCCAGGACCAGGCCGAGGTGCTGAGCTGCGGGAGGAGTGCCACGCACGATTGGTCTGCGCCGGACGTCGTGCAGCGCTGCGCGCCATCCGGGTAGAGGTGCGGCAGGAGAACGAGACAGAGGATCACGCCAACGCCCAGCGCGACGAGGAGCGCGCCGGCGGTCACCGCGTGCCCGCGGTGCTGCCGCCAGGTGAGCCAGGCCATCAGGAGGCCGCCTCGACGAGCGTGGGCGGCGGCGGCGCCCCGGCGGCGGGGTTCGCAAGGTAGGCGAGCACCAGCTCCTCCAGCGACACCGGCTCCGAGCGCCAGCCGGCGGGTGGCGTCGCCCCGTCGCGCCGGACCAGGAGTGCCGTCTCGCGGCCGGCGTGGCGGGCCGAGACGACCGCCGGGTCCGCGGCCGCGACCGCCGGGTCCATCCGTGGACCCACCAGCAGCCGGTGCTGCTCACGCAGGGCGTCGATGTCGCCGGCCAGCTGCACCCGGCCCTGGGAGAGGATGACCAGGTGGTCGCAGACGCGCTCGACGTCGGCGATCAGGTGGGAGGAGAGCAGGACGGTGGTGCCGTCGGCGGCCACCGTTTCGACCAGCTCGGTGAGCAGCTCGCGCCGGGCCAGGGGGTCGAGCGCCGCGGCCGGCTCATCGAGCAGGAGCAGCTCGGGTCGCTTCCCCAGGGCGAGGGCCAGGCTGACCTGCGCCCGCTGCCCGCCCGAGAGGTCGCGGACCCGGCGGTCGACGGGGATGCCGCGGCGGAGCAGCCGGGAGCGGGTCGCGGCCTCGTCCCACCTCGGGTTGAGCGCCCTGCCCATGTGAAGCGTCTCGCCGACCGTGAAGTCCGGGTAGAGGGGGCGTTCCTGGGGCACGTAGCCGACTCGCTCCAGGACCCGTTCGGGCTGGCGTTGGGGATCCCACCCCAGGGTCTCGATCGCGCCGGCGCTTGGAGCCAGCAGGCCGATGGCGAGGTTGAGCAGGGTGGTCTTGCCGGCACCGTTGGGACCGACCAGGGCGGTGATGTGGCCGGCGGGCACCTGGACGGAGCAGTCGCGGAGCGCCCACACCCGGTGGAAGCGCTTGCTGAGCGCGGTGGCCTCGAGGGCGGCGGTCATGCGACGTCCGCCCCGTAGGCGTCGAGGACAGCCGAGTCGATGAGCGACCAGACGGCCTCCTCGCTGAGACCCGCCGCCCGGGCCCGCTCCAGCCACGCGTCCAACCCGGGGCGCAGGCTGCGCTGCACCCCGGGCGGCACCGGCGCGGGCGCCGAGTCCGCGATGAAGGTGCCGAGCCCGGCCCGGCTGCGGACCACGCCCTCGCGCTCCAGCTCCCCGTACGCCTTGAGGACGGTGTTGGGGTTGATGGCGAGCGCCGCCACCACCTCGCGGGCGGCCGGGAGCCGGTCCCCGGGCGTGAGCACCCCGCGCAGCACGGCCCGCCGCACCTGGCGCACCAGCTGCGCGTAGGCGGGCATGGCCGAGCCGGTGTCGAGCCGCAGGTGGATCAATTCACTAGCTCCATAGTGAATGCGACAATAGGCGGGCGGCGGCTGCGCTGTCAAGCACCCGCGGGGAGCGCCGGCCGCCGCCGGCCAGGGCACCGCACCAGCACCACCTCGCACGCCGGTTCGCGTACTCTGCGGCCATGCCCCGCACGTGGCCGCGATGCATCAACGGTGTGGTGATCGCCCCCTCGCTGCTCGCCGCCGACTTTGGCCGGCTCGCCGAGGCGGTGCACGCCCTGGAGGGGGGCGGCGCCGACCGCCTCCACATCGACGTCATGGACGGCGCCTTCGTGCCCAATTTCACCTTCGGGACCGACACCCTCCGGGCGCTGCGGGGAGTGACGGATCTCCCGTTCGAGGTCCACCTGATGGTCCGCGAGCCCGATCGGCACCTGCGCACCTTCGCCGAGGCCGGCGCCGACGCCATGACGGTGCATTGGGAGGCCTGCCCACACCTCCACCGGACGCTGGTCAACATCCGCGACCTCGGCTGCCGCGCCGGCGGGGCGATCAACGTGAGCACCCCGGCGCAGAACCTCTACGACGTGCTGGACGTGATGGATCTGGCCCTGGTGATGACCGTTGACCCCGGCTTCGGCGGCCAGTCCCTGATCCCCCGCGCCCTGGCCAAGGTCAGCGAGCTCCGCCGCGAGATCGACGCCCAGGGGGTGGCGGTGGAGCTCGAGGTCGACGGTGGCGTCGACGCCGCCAACGCCGCCCTCTGCGCCAGGGCCGGTGCCACCGTCCTGGTCGCCGGCACGTCGGTCTTCCACCACCCCACGGGCCCCGCGCGCGGGGTTCGCCGGCTGCTCGAGGTCACGGCACCGCGCGTCTGACCGAAACGTGGGGCGCGGGCCGGCCGGCAGGCTCTCAGGCGTCCGGGAGGGCGCCGGGATCGACGTCGTACCAGACGACCACACCGCCCACCGACTGGCCGGGGCTGCCCAGCAGCTCCGTGAAGAGGCGCGCCACCCCCGCCTGATCGCCCTCCGGGCCCACCACGACGCTCCCCACGTCGAGGGTCTGAAGCTCGGCCACGTACGCGCTGCGCTCCGCTGCGGTCAGCGCAGCCGGGACGGGTCGCCCGTCGTCGCCGACCTGGTGGATCTCCGTGCCCAGGGCGCCCAGGTTGGTGCCCCATTGCCAGCCGCCGGGGCCCGGTGTGAACACCGGCCCGGTGGCGCTCCGGAACGACATCGCCGACACCGCCTGCCAGAGGCTCGACTGGTAGCCGGGGGATGAGGTCAGCAGCACCGAGCCCGTCGTCGAGAGGCGGTGCACGTCCGCGCCCGAGAAGAACGGGGGAACGCTCCAGCGCTCGGACGGGAAGGGGAGTGACGGCAGCAGGGGGAGCAGGGCGACCACCGTCGCGAGGATGCCCGCCACCCGCCAGCGGGTGCGGGGAGAGAGCAGCACGCGGTCGAGGAACACCGCCAGAAGAAGGGCGAGCGCGAGGTAGCCGAAGAGCATCACCCGGATCGGGAGGATGTTGTTGAGGGCGGGGATGCCGTCGATCACCCGCCAGGGCAGCCATACAGAGGTGGTGTGACCGTCGGTCAGGTGGAGGAATCCTCCGAGGGAGAAGACGACGGCGCAGGTCAGCGTCACCGCCGCCACCACCACCACGGTCCGGCGCCACAGCCAGACGATGGCCGCCACGGTGAGCAGGAGCAGCGGAAGACCGATGTAGACGCTGGAGTCTCCGAGCAGCGAGCGGTGCCCGACGCCGAGCAGCTGGACGCTGGTGGGGACGATGAAACGCTCCAGCGTGGCCACGTAGTAGTTGAGGTACCAGACCGGTCCGCGGACCCGCTGGGGCCCGAGGAGCTGCACGTAGAGGGGATATCCGGCGAGCGTGAGAAAGCTGAGGAGGGCAGGTCCGGCCACCCGCAGGACGTAGCCGAGGCGCCGGCGGATCTCGACGCGGTGGATCACGCCGAGGGCGATCAGGGCGGGCACGGCCATGATGACGGTCATCCCCAGGATCTCCTCGGAGGTCATCAGCTGCGCCGCGGTGGCGGCGCCGAGCAGCAGTCCGAGGAGCCACGACCGGCAACGCTGCCGCACCAGGATCTCATCGGCAAAGACCACCATCAGCGCCGGGTAGAAGGCCACGATGAGAAAGGGGTGCCCGAGGCTCTGCGACACCATGTAGGGGCTGAAGCCGTACAGGAGGCCGCCGGCGCCCGCGGCCCACCACGACCGCGTGAAGCGGCGTGCCGCGAGATATCCGCACCACGCCGAGATGGCGAGCGCCATCACACAGAGGACGTTGTAGGCGGTGATCGGACCGAAGGCGATGGTGACCGGCGCCAGCACCAGGGCGGGGAAGACGATGGAGGTGTTCCACATCAGGTTGGCGCCCTGCGGGTAGTGGAGGTAGGTGGTCAGCAGCGGGTTGAGGTGGTGCCCGAGCGCAAAGGGGAGCCACTGCAGGTACCAGATGAAGAGGGGGGGATCGCCGTGAGCGCCCACGATCGTCCCGCCCCCGGTGAAGAGACCCTTCCAGAAGAGCGCGACCGTCAGCGCGGTGAAGACGCCCAGTGCCAGCGCCCCGAGGGCCACCGTGACGAGTCGCTCCGACCGCGGGGTCGGGGACGGCGACGGGGTGGGCGGCGGCGCCTCCATGGGCGGCGATCCTAGCAGTGACTGCCCGACCCGCTAGCGAAGGTCGTACGCCTCCTCGACGTAGTCGAGGACCATCCGTGTCGCCGAGAACTGTGGGCCGATGCTCATCAGCGACCGCTTGACGATGGCGATCCAGCCATGGGGGATCCCGTCCGCGCCGCGGTCGTAGAAGAGCGGCACGACCTCGTTGTTGAGGACGTCGAAGAAGACCGCGGCGTCGCGCTGATCCTGCACGCTATCGTCGAAGGCGACGTCCCCGGGCAGCCCCCAGCCGTTGGTGAGGTCAAACCCCTCCGCCCACCAGCCGTCCAGGGTGGAGAGGTTGAGCCCGCCGTTCATGGCCGCCTTCATGCCGCTCGTGCCACTCGCCTCCAGCGGCGGACGGGGCAGATTGATCCAGAGGTCGCAGCCCCCCACCATCTGCAGGGCGATGGCGAGGTCGTAGTTGTCCAGGAAGGAGATCCGCTCGGCCGACCGGGGATCGCTCTTGAGGGCAAAGAGGCCCTGGGGGGAGCGCTTGCCCTCCTCGTCGCTGGGATGCGCCTTGCCAGCCACCAGGAACTGGACCGGATGGATCGAGCCGTCGAGCACATCGCGGATCCGCTGGGGGTCCATGTAGAGCAGGTAGAGCCGTTTGTAGGTGGCGAGGCGCCGGGCGAAGCCGATGGTGAGCGCGTGCTCGGTGAGACCGCGCTCCGCCGCCTCCACGTACTCACGAGCGTCGCTGCGGTCGAGGCGGTTGGCGATGGTGCGGTCACGGGCCATCTCGACGAGCGCGGCGCGCTGGGCGTTGCGCACCTCCCACAGCTCCTCGTCGGGGATCCGCTCGACCGGCTTCCATGTCTTGGGATCGGAGGCCCGCGCAACCCACCCCTCGCCGAGGTACCGGTCCAGCAGGCGGCGCATCGGAGTGCCCATCCAGGTGGAGACGTGCACACCGTTGGTGACGTGGCTGATGGGGACGGTGTCGGCGGGCCGCTCGGGGAAGAGGGGCCGCCACATCTGGCGCGCCACCTCGCCGTGGCGCCGGCTGACCCCGTTGGCGAACCGGCTCATCTTGATCCCGAGCGGGGTCATCACGAACGGCTCGTGGGGGTTGTCCGGTTGGGTCCGCCCCAGCTGGAGGAAACCGGCTTCGTCGAGGCCAACCTGGGAGGGGAAGTCACCGAGGACTGATTGGACCTCTGAGACGTCGTACCCCTCGTTGCCCGCGGCCACCGGGGTGTGGGTGGTGAAGACCGTCCGCTCTCGAGCCAGCGCGAAGGCGGTCGAGCGATCGTGTCCGGCGAGCATCTCGGTGCGGGCCAGCTCCAGCGGGGCCAGCCCGCCGTGTCCCTCGTTGAGGTGGACGATGCAGGGGTCGATCCCCATCGCCCGCAGGGCTCGCACCGACCCGATCCCGAGCAGCGCGTACTGGGCGAGCCGGATCGCGCGGTCGGCGACGTAGAGACGGCCGGTGATCCAGCGGTCGACGCGGCCGTTCTCCGGCCTTTCGGCGTCGAGGAGGTAGAGCGGTGTGCGGCCAACCTCCACGCGCCAGACCTGGACCACCACCTCGCGACCGCGGAGGGGGATCGGGACGGTGAGCGGGACGCCGTCCGGCCCGAGCACCAGGGCGCCGGGGAGACGCTCGGGGTCGACCGGCCGCCAGTACTCGACCTGATACCCACTCGCATCGGTGCGCTGCAGGAAGTACCCCTCACGGTAGAGGAGACCGACCCCGACCATCGGCAGGGCCAGGTCGGACGCCTCCTTGAGGATGTCCCCGGCCAGTACCCCGAGCCCCCCGGCGTAGATGGGCAGCGACCGATGGATCCCGAACTCGGCGCAGAGGAAGGCGACGGGATGCCGTTCGGATGCCCGGCTGGCCATCGGCGGACGGGCCAGCTCGGCGGTGAGCCGTCCGAGCATCGCCTCGGCGCGGGCGATCAGCCCGTCATCGTCGACCGCCCGCTGCAGCGCCTTCGAGGAGGTCTCGGTGAGGAGGCGGATCGGATTGCCGTTGCAGAGCTCCCAGCGCTGGGGGTCGATGACTTGGAAGAGGTCCTCGGCATCGGGGTCCCAGGACCACAGGTAGTTGTAGGCGATCCGGGCAAAGGGGGCGAGCCGCACCGGGAGACGCTCCGCAAGCGCGTCGGCAGCGGACGCGACGTCGGCGCGGCCGTCGAGGGGCGGGGGCACCGCCGGCGAAGCCTGTTGCATCGGTGTGGCGATGGTATCAGCAGGGTGGACGAGCCCCATCCCCCCCGCAGCCCGTGACGCTTCGGTGCGGATTACCGCGTCCTCTTCACGGGTTGTTCGAAGAGCCACCACGACCCATGACAGGGGAATGATGCCGATGCGTCTGACCGGTGTAGTGCGTTTAGCCTAGGAGCGTGCAACCTGAGATCGCTTCCCTGAACCGGCGCGTCCCGCTCTCCGTGGTCGACGCCGCCGACGTGGACTTCATCCCCGAGGGGGGGGCGAAGTGGGCCGACACTCTCGCGGAGGCGGCGCTCCAGCTGGTGCGATCGGCCAGCGAGGGGGAGGTGGCGGCCGCGATCCGCACCGCGGCAGCCGCGCTGGCACCGGGCAGCCCCGTCCGGGTCGCCTCCTCCGGTCCCGGCGGCTGGCACCTGATCCTCACCGAGGAGAGCGAGGCCGAGGCGGTCCTGCGCATCCCGCTCCGGGCCGGCTGCACCCTCCTCGGCGAGCTGACCGTACTCGGCCCGGTGCCCCTCCCGGCGAGCCAGGCGAGCGTCATCGCCGAGCTCGCCTCCCACGCCGCCCTGGCCCTCGCCCGACTGGAATACGGCCAGCTGATCAGCGGCGTCACCCCGGACCAGAACGATCCGGACATCTTCGCGGCCACCTCCTTCCGCGATCCCCTCACCAACCTCCCGAGCCGGATGCTCTTCCACGATCGCGTGGAGCACGCCCTCCACCGCCGGACCAGGCACGTCCACCCAGTCGCGGTGATGGTCATCGACCTGGCTGGCTCCATCACGGCCGTCAAGGAGGGGATGGGGGACGAGGCGGGCGACCGGTTGATGGTCCAGGTCGCCAAGCGGCTCCAGCGCCTGGTCCGTTCGGCCGACACCCTCGCCCGTCTCCGCGACGACCAGCTGGGCGCCCTCCTCGACGACCTCGACAGCGCCGCCGACGCCGGCCTCGTCGCCGAGCGGCTGCTCGGAGCGCTGTCCACACCCTTTGTTCTGGAGAGCGATCTCCCCATCTCCCTGCAGGCCCACATTGGCATCGCGGTCAACTCTGGCGCCGCGGAGTCCGCGGTCGAGCTGCTCCACAAGGCGGAGAAGACGGCACAGGCCGCGCGGTCCCGCGGGATCGGCTTCGAGGCCAACCCGGGCCGGCCCCGGGTCCACGTGAAGGCGCGGTCCGCCCGCTCTTAGCAGGGTGCCGGACCCGGGCTGGGCGCCGTCCCGCTCGACGCCAAGTCGAGTAGTCTCTCGGGAGGGGGTGATCGAGAAGCCCCTCGCATGCGAGGACTCATGACCTTCGACGCCTTTCTCCAACAACTCCCCGACGTCGATCCCGACGAGACCGCGGAGTGGCTGGAATCACTCGACAACCTGGTCGCCACCGAGGGCGCGAGCCGCGCTCGGTACGTCATCGGCAAGCTGCTGGCCCGTGCCAAGCGCCTTCAGGTCGGCATCCCGGCGATGGTCCAGAGCGCCTTCATCAACACCATCCCCCCCGAGGAGGAGCCCTGGTTCCCCGGTGACGAGGAGATGGAGCGCCGCATCCGCCGGATCGTCCGCTGGAACGCGGCGGTCATGGTGGCCCGGGCCAACAAGAAGTTCGACGGCATCGGGGGTCACCTCTCCACCTACGCGTCGTCGGCGTCGCTCTACGAGGTCGGGTTCAACCACTTCTTCCGGGGCAAGGACGACGGCAGGCCGGGTGACCAGGTCTACTACCAGGGACACGCCGCCCCGGGCATCTACTCCCGCGCCTTCCTCGAGGGCCGGCTGACCAAGGACCAGCTGGACCACTTCCGCCGCGAGACCGCGGGGCGCGGCCTCAGCTCGTATCCGCACCCGCGGCTGCTCCCCGAGTTCTGGGAGTTCCCGACGGTCTCCATGGGCATCGGGCCCCTCAACGCGATCTACCAAGCACGATTCAATCGCTACCTCTACAACCGGCAGCTGGTCGACACCTCGGAGTCGCGGGTGTGGGCGTTCCTCGGCGACGGCGAGTGCGACGAGCCGGAGGCGATCGGCGCCCTCTCCCTCGCCGCCCGTGAGGGGCTGGACAACCTCACCTTCGTCGTCTCCTGCAACCTGCAGCGCCTGGACGGTCCGGTCCGGGGCAACAGCAAGGTGATCCAGGAGCTGGAGTCGATCTTCCGGGGCGCCGGCTGGAATGTCATCAAGGTCATCTGGGGCCGAGAGTGGGACCCGCTGCTCGCCCAGGACGTGGACGGCGTCCTGGTCAATCAGATGAACACCACCAACGACGGTCAGTTCCAGAAGTACGCCGTCGAGACCGGCGCGTACATCCGGGAGCACTTCTTCGGGCCCGATCCTCGCCTGCGCAAGCTGGTGGCTCATCTCTCCGACGAGGACCTGCCCCGGCTCCGGCGCGGCGGCCACGACTACCGCAAGCTCTACTCCGCCTACAAGCTGGCGGTGGAGCAGAAGGAGATCCCCACGGTCATCCTGGCCCACACCATCAAGGGCTGGACCCTGGGACAGCAGTTCGAGGGACGCAACGCCACCCACCAGCTCAAGAAGTTCACCGAGACCGAGCTGCGGGCTTTCCGCGACCGCATCCAGCTGCCCATCACCGACAAGCAGCTCTCCGAGGGTCTGCCCCCCTACTACCACCCCGGGCCCAAGTCACCCGAGGTCGAGTACCTGATGAGCCGGCGACGCGCCCTGGGCGGGCCGGTGCCACGGCGCAACGTGATCTCCAAGAAGCTGGACGCTCCCGAGGAGAGCGCCTGGGAAGACTCGTTCAAGGGTTCGGGCGGCCGGGCGGCGTCGACCACGGCCGCCTTCACCGCCATCCTCCGCAACCTCCTCCGCGACAAGAGCATCGGCCGGCGGATCGTCCCCATCATCCCCGACGAGGCGCGCACCTTCGGCATGGACGGGCTCTTCCGCGAGGTGAACATCTACGCGGCCCACGGCCAGCAGTACGAGCCGGTCGACGCCGAGATGGTGCTCAGCTACAGCGAGGCCAAGGACGGCCAGATCCTCGAGGAGGGCATCACCGAGTCGGGCTCGATGGGCTCCTTCACCGCCGCGGGCACCGCCTACTCGACCTTCGGCGAAACCATGATCCCCTTCTACATCTACTACTCGATGTTCGGCTACCAGCGGGTCGGCGACCTGATCTGGGCGTTCTCCGACTCGCGCGGGCGCGGCTTCATGCTGGGCGGGACGGCGGGGCGCACCACCCTTAACGGCGAGGGCCTGCAGCACCAGGACGGCCATTCGCCGCTCCTCTTCTCGGCCCTCCCCCACGTGCGCATCTACGACCCGGCCTACGCCTACGAGCTGGCGGTGATCCTCCGCGACGGCATCGAGCGGATCTGCCGTGACGACGGCGACGCCATGTACTACCTCACCCTCTACAACGAGAACATCATCCAGCCGCCCAAGCCCGAGGGCGTGGACGAGGCCATCCTGCGCGGCCTCTACCTGCTGCGGCCGGCGCCGGTCGAGACGAAGCACCGGGCGACCATCCTCGCCAGCGGACCGGCGGTGGCGGCAGCGCTGACCGCCCAGGAGCGCCTCGCCGAGACCCACGACGTCGCGGTGGATGTCTGGAGCGTCACGAGTTACCAGCAGCTTCGCAATGACGCGCTCGAGGTGGAGCGGTGGAACCGGCTGCACCCGGAGCGGGAGCCGCGCATCTCGCACATCGCGGAGCAGCTCGGCGAGCGCCCGGGACCGATCGTCGCGGTCACCGACTATGTCAAGGCCGTATCCGACCAGGTGGCCCGATTCGTTCATCAGGAGTTCATCCCGCTGGGGACCGACGGCTTCGGCCGGAGCGACACGCGGCAGGCGCTGCGGCGCCACTTCGAGACCGACGCGGAGCACGTCACGGTCGCGGTGCTGGATGGATTGGCCCGCGCCGGGGAGATCCCCCGCCACGAGGTGGCCGCCGCCCTGGAGCAGTACGAGATCGACACCGAGCTGCCCGAGCCGCGAGTGCGATAGGGGCTGACGCCGGACCAGCGGGAGCCCCCTCTGTCCTCAACCTGGTTAAGGACTTTATTGTCCCAAACCACCTGGGAGGCCCGGGGGTGCGCGACTAGCCGGTCACCTGGATGACGCTCCCTCCCGACGTGATGGAGTCGGGAGCGGTCACCGTGGTGACCAGGTCGTAGTAGCCGGTGGGCAGATCCGCGGGAAGCTGGATGACGCTGGTCGGGGCGGTGATGGAGCGATCGGTGGTCGTCACCGTCACGGCGCGCAGCGTGTAGGCCGGCGGCGCACCGTTCCCCAAGGGCGCGGGCGGACCGCTCTTGAGGGCGGGTACGCTGGCGTAAGCTCCCTCGAGGGTCACGCTGAGCGTGAGGGTGGTGACTACATCCGAGGCGGTGCGAGTGCTCGGGCTGACGATCCAGTGCACGACCAGCGCGTCGCCCGGATGGTAGAGCCGGTTGATGTCGCCGCTCTGGCAGCACGTCACGGTGTACTGCGCGTAGGTGACGGCGGGGAGGCTGGACGTCCCGCAACCGGAGGCCAATGCCGCTGCGCCCAGGAGCCATACCGTCAGCGGGAGACGCCGGATCACGGCGGGCATCATGCCACCAGACGGAGAGCCGTCACACACTGCTCCTGCCGGCCGGCGAGCCGCCATCTCAGAGCGGCCGCGTCATCTCCAGCTCGAGCACGTTGGGATCGTCCTCGCGCACCGGCTGGGTGGCGCCGGTACGGAAGAAGCCCAGGCGGGCGTAGAGCGCTTCGGCGGCGTCGTTACCAACCGCGACCCAGAGATCGATGGCCCGGTAGGGCCCGGACGCGGCCCAGTCGATGACCGCTCCCACCAGCAGGCCGCCGATCCCCCGGCGCCGCCAGTCGGGATGCACCCACATCCCGACCAGCTCGGCGTGGCCCGCCACGTCGCCGGGGATCCCGGCCGAGGTACCGACCAGGCCGACCGCGGCTCTGGCGGCGAAGGTGGACCTCCGGGTGAGCCGAGTCTGCCAATCCGCGGGTGTCATCGCCTCCTCGTCGGCGACCGTCGTGCCGAAGGCGTTCGGAGCGTCGGCGAGCGCCGCCAGGCGGATCTCGCGGCAGATGGCCCAGTCGGCGGGTTGGAGGCGGACCACGGTGATGCCGGTCATGCAATCCGAGTGTACGGGTGGTGCGCCTGCCGGCCTGCTCGCGTCACATGCAGGCGTTGGGGATGTCGACGTACTGCGTCTGTCCGGCGTGGATCGTGACCGACACCCATGGCTCGATGTTCGCGGGTGGCGGGAAGTTGGCGCGCAGGACGTAATCGCCGGGCAGGAGGGCGAAGTCGTAGCTCGCGTCGACCCCGACCTGCTCGGTGACGACCGCCGCTGTCGGGAAGACGATCGTCGACGTGCCCGGGCCGGTACTGCGCCAGCGGATCTGCCCCGCGAGGACCGATACGGTGCCGGCGGCGTAGTGGGGCTCACCCGCGTACGGAATGCCAGCGCAGGGGATGATCCCGCCGATGACGGCGCCGGTGTTTGCCGCCGAGCAGCCGGCCACCGCGATCAGGAGGAGTGGCGCGATCAGCGGAGGCAACCGCCGTGTGAGGGTGGTCATCAGGCGCCCGCGGTGAAGACGAGGCCCGCTCCCCCGCCGCTCGCGGAGTCGGGGCAGTAGATGACGATCTCCGTCCCGGTCCACACCGGTGACCACGGCCACCCGTCGTTGCAGCCCGATGGCGCTGCGGCCAGCGGCTGCCAGGCGTTGTTCACGGGGTCGTACACGCTGGCATCGCCGGGAACGAGATCCTCGGACGGGGTGGAAGGGCTGCCGGTCTCCCCCGCGGGATTGAAGGAGAAGAGGGCCGCCCCGGTCCACGCAGAGGTCGCACCGGTCAACGCCACCGGATCCGCGGGAAGGGCCGTCCAGCGGTTCTGGGCGGGGTCGTACAGATCGGACGCCTCCGGGAGGGCCGGGCCCGGGCACCCACCGCAGAAGTAGGTGATGCCGCGAACGATGGCCTGCTGTCCCGTCGACAGCACCTCCTCCACATCGGGCAGGGCACCTGCCGCGTCGGGGATCAGACTCCATCTGCCCGTCACCTCCGCGTAGGCGAAGAGGTCCGCCCCTCCGGTTATCGTGAAGCCGCCGGCATCCCCCGACCCGTACATGGACCACTCCGACCAGGCGAGCAGCTCACCGTCCACCTGGGCGGCCAGGCCCAGGGTCAACGGGTGTCCCGAGGGCGGAACGGGAGCTGGTATGTGCTGCCAGCGGTTGGTAGAGGGGTCGTAGGCGGCCCCGTCACCGTAGTTCCGGCTCGAGCCGTCCGCCTGGGTGGACTCACCGCCGAGGATGACGACCTCCGCCCCCGTCCAGATCGCGTTGGCGTCCGCGCGCGGGGAGAGCGGTGCTGCGGGCAGGAGCGACCACCGATTGGTGGCCGGATCGTAGGCGGCGCCGTCGGCGGTCGCGTCCGACGGGTTGACCCCTCCGCGCTGGTCGCCACCCCAGATGACCATCTCCGCGCCGGTCCAGACCGCCGCCTGTCCAACACGGGGCGAGAGGGGTGAAGCCGGCAGCGTCCGCCAGGTTCCGGTCCCCGGGTCAAACGCAGCCCCGTCCGCGCGCGGCTCCGCGTTCACATCCGCGACACCGCCCCAGACCAGCAGCTCGGTGCCGCCCCATACCACGGAGGCACCATCGCGGGCTGGGATCGGCGCCGCCGGCAACGTCGACCACTGGCCGGCCATGAGCTGCGCGCTGGTCGCGGCGGGCAAGGGCGGCGTGGCGGCCGGCTCGGTGGCAAGCACCGGACCGGTTGGCTCGGTGGGGGAGCTCGACCCGGAAGATGCGGCGCAGCCGCAACTGCCGGTGGCCGCCAGGGCTGCCACCGCCACGGCGATGCGGCGCCCAAACATCCCCCGCACGCTAGCTCAACGCCGCAGCCCGGGGGGAGGTTCCCGACGCTCTGCGGGTCTGGCCGCATCGATCCCGACCGCGATAATGCAGAACCAGCCGCCGCCAGGAGGAGCCACCCATGGACGTCACCATCCCACTGACGATTGCACAGATCGGCCGGCTGCTCCGGTCGAGCACGACGGCCATCCAGGACGAGGTCGGGGCCGCTTCCCCCGAGCTGCTGGTTTGGCATCCGGCGCCCGGCGAATGGTGCGCCAAGGAGGTGCTGGGTCACCTGATAGAGGCCGACCGGCGCGGCTTCGCCGGACGGGTCCAGGTGCTCATCGACCAGGATCACCCGGAGCTGGCGGGCTGGGACCAGGGCGCGGTGGCGGCCGCGCGCCACGACTGCGATCGCGACGCCGCGGAGCTTCTCCTCGAGTTCACCGCCGGGCGCGAGGCGGGGCTCCAGCTCCTGGCCCGCCTCACCGTCAGCGAGCTGCGCCGCAGTGGGCGTCACCCCAAGGTGGGCGAGCTGAGCGTCGAAGACGTCGTCAGCGAGTGGGTCCATCACGACCGCAACCACCTCAAGCAGCTCCTCGGCAACGTGCAGGCGTACGTCTGGCCGCAGATGGGCGCCGCCCAGGGTTTCAGCGGCGAATAGCCCCTACCCCGGGATCAGGGCGAGCGCCGCCGGGCCAGGGCCAGGAAGGTGCGGTGCGGAACGACGACCTCGCCCCCACGCAGTGCGACGAGCTCGCGCAACGCTTCGAAGAGCCGAGCGCGCGTCGCCTCGGGGAGGAGGCGGTGGTCCGACTGGCTCGCCAGGACCTCGACCAGCCCGTCCCCGGTGTGGCTGGCCAGCCAGGGGTAGGTCCGCGCGGTCACGTCGGCGAAGCGGCCAGCAGCGGTGATTTCGGCGGCCAGCTCATCGCCGTCGTCGTCCTCCCGGCGCGGGCGCAGGCCGGGGAAGCCCGGGTTGCGCGCGTGAAGCTCCGGCGCCAGCCGGCGGTAGAGGTCGTCGAGCTCGTCCCGAAGGGGCTCGCCGTGCCAGTTGGTCTCGTGCCAGAAGAGCGCCAGGGTCCCGCCCGCACGGAGCGCCTCCGCCGCCTTCACGTAGCGCACCGATGGATCCACCCAGTGCCATGCCTGAGCCGAGAAGAGCAGGTCGAATCCGCGCGCATCGACCGGCCAATCCTCGAACGTGGCCCCCACGATCCTGACCCCGGGAAACCGGCCGCAGTGGCGCATCGCCACCGCCGCCATCCCCGGGCTTGGCTCGAGGGCGAGGATCTCCAGGCCGCGCGCGGCGAACGCCACCGTGGCCTTCCCGGTGCCCGCACCGACCTCCAGGGCTCGGAGCCTCCCCACCTCGACGCCGGTGAAGCGGAGGACCTCCTCGACGAGCTCCTCCGGGTAGCCGGCGCGAGCCCGGTCGTACAGCTCGGCCGCCTCACCGAAGACGAAGCGCTGCTCCCTCACCTCGCTCTCCATGGCCGGTCCAGCCTACGTCAGGCGGCCGTCACCGCCGGGTCACCTCCGATCAGGGCCTGCAAGCTGGCCGGGCGAGGCACGGCGATCCAGCCCTCGCGCGCAGCGGAGTCGCGCAGATCGAAGGGGATCGGATGGCAGAGGCCCAGCTGGTGCGCGCGCGCGACCAGCGCACAGATGAGGGCGTCGAATGCGTGGTCGCTCCGGGAAGCCGTGTCCCACGTGGAGTGGTCGGCGGACAGCCACTGGCAGCGGTCGCGCAGCTGCTGGGCGATGACGAGGAGCACGGCCCGGTTCGCGGATCCCTTGTAGCCGCGGTGGGGCAGCCCCCACACCCGCAGCGCGGCGGCCGGATACACCTCCACGAGCTTGCCGGCTCCGGTCCGATCGATCCCTTCGGGCAGGACCTCGCCGACCAGCCGCGCGACCCGCATCGCCGGATATGCGATGCGATCGGTGCTGACGCTGAGGGGCGTCTGGTGGATGTTCTCTCTCACCCACTCGTCGGTCTGGCGTCGCGCCAGCCGCCCGATGCCCGCCTCTCCGAATGGGCCGCCCGCGTGATACCGGGCCACCGCCTCGACGAAACCATCGGGCCAGCCGAGCGGCACGTCCAAACCGATCTTGGCCACCGGTTCCGCGAGGATCGCGGCCAGGCGCCGGTCGTCCAGCTCGTGCTCGACGCTCTCGATGACGGCGCCGACCCCGTTCCAGCGGACCCGGCACGAGGCCGTTCCGGCCGGCTGCGAAGCGACGTCGACGCCGACGGACACGACCGGACCGGTCGGCCGTGCCGCAACCTGTGCCATGCCTAGGCCAGGGCCGCCCGCATCCTCTCCACGATCTCGACGAGGATCGCGGGAGCGGTGGCGATCGTGGCCCGGACCCATCCCGTGCCGATGGAGCCGAAGTCGGGGCCGCGCCGCAGGGCGACACGGCCCTTCGTGAGGAAGACCTTGGCAGGCTCTCCGGACAGCTCCAGCCGGGTGCAGTCGAGCCACGCCAGGTAGGTGCCCTGGGGCGGGACGTAGCCGACCTCCGGGAGTCGATCCGCCAGGAGGTCGCCGAGCAACCGGCGGTTGCGGTCGACGAGGACCAGGAGCTGATCGAGCCAGGGACCACCATCGCGATAGGCGGCGATCGAGGCAATGACGCCGAGGTTGCCAGCACCGTAGACGAGCTCCTCGGGCAGGCGGTGCACCAGCGCGCGGAGCGCCGGGGCGGCGGTGACCAGCTGCGCACATTTGAGACCGGGAAGATTCCACCCCTTGCTGGCGGAGACCAGGGCGATGCCGCGTGCCCGCGCCTCGGGGATGGAGAGGAAGGGGACGTGACGGGCGCCCTCCAGGGTGAGCGGCGCATGGATCTCGTCAGCGAGGACCAGGACCCGGAAGCGCTCGGCGAGCTCGGCAATCTTCCGGAGCTCCTCCTCCGTCATCACCAGTCCCGTCGGGTTGTGGGGGTTGCAGAGGAGGTAGACGGCGGCGCCCGTCGTGAAAGCCGCCTCGACCGCATCGAGGTCGAGCACCCATCCGGCGCCGGCGCGCGCGAGCGGTGCCTCGACCACCCGGCACCTCGTCTCGCCGATGTGGTGAAAGAAGGGCGGGTAGGCGGGAGTGTTGATGACCACGCCACTCCTCGGGGGCACGGACCGGCGCAGGAGCTCGCTGACCCCCGCCATCACGTCGGGGATCAGCCGGACGTCGGCAGGGTCCGGCTGCCAGCCGAAGCGCGCGAGGTGGAAGCTCGAGACGGCCTCGGACAGGTCGGGGTCTGGAAGTGCGTAGCCGGTGTCACCGGCGGCGATGGCGTCCTGGAGCGCGCGGGTCACCGGGGCGGCCAGGGTGACGTCCATCTCGGCGACGAACGTGGGGATGACCTCGGCGGGATAGGCGCGCCACTTGTAGCTCCGCCGTCGTTGCAACTCGGAGAGGGGGAGCCACCGCGGCTGATCGTCGCTCACGGCGTCACCGCCGCCTCGGCGCCGCGACGGGCGGCCCCGATCCCGAACGGGAGCCGCGCTCGAACGTGATACCCGTTGCGGGACTCGTAGAGGACGATCTGGTCGGCGGTGAATGCCGGGAAGGCGACGGGCACCGTCACCTCGCTGCGCCAGCCTGCCAGGTCGAAGCGCGGTGTCGGCCGGCCGAGGGTCACGTGCGCACGGAAGGGACGGGAGTCAACCTCGTACCCGCACCGGGCCACCGCAGCGCGCACACGCGCCGCAAGCCCGGCGAGGGCGGTGGACTCCTCGACCAACCCGACCCAGAGCACCCGCGCCCGCGTCCCTCCGGGGAAGCTGCCGAGGCCGCCAAGCCGGAGTGGGAACGGCTGCTCCCGCGCGGCAGCGTCGCCGACCGCCTCGACGAGCCCGTCCATCCGATCGAGAGCCAGCTCAGCGAAGAAATGCAGCGTGATGTGGGTGGTGGCGGTGTCGACCCAGCGCACGCCGGCCACCCGCGGGCGGAGCTTCTCGACGTGCGCGGCGAGCAGCCCGCTCGCGGGCCGTCCGACGGGGACGGCGAGAAACGCTCTCAGGGGAGGCGAGCCGGGGAGCGGGAGACACGCATTCATTTCAGTGTACCGGCGGCTGCGGCGGCTCGGAGAGCGCCCACCCCCCGCCGGAGCGCACCCTGTACACGTCCGGCCCCAAACGGTGGCCAGAGGGGAGGCGGCTCCCCATCACCGAGCCGGATCCGCGAGGGGATCATCTCCATGCGCCAGGGCATCGCCAGGGTGAGGTCCGCCGCGATCGCCGCGGCCGCGCTCACCGCCGCCTGCGGCAGTGTGGGCCTGGCATCCGAGACACCGGCTCAGATCTACCAGGCGGCCGCGTCGGCCACCGCCCAGGTGAGCGGGTACGAGGCGACGGGCGAGGTCGCGGTCGCAGGCGCCGACGTCACCTTCGACTTCAAGGTGCACGGGAGCGACTTCGCCGGGTCCTTTGTCCTGGACGGGAACAGCATCCAGGTGCTGGCGGTCAGGGGCACCTTCTACATCGACGCACCGGAGGCCGCCCTGGCCACCGATTTCGGCATCTCCAGCGTGGAGGCGGCGCTGCTCGCCGGCCGGTGGGTGGAGGTGCCCAAGTCGGAGTCCGCCGACTTCACGGACCTGACCTCGGTGACCGACATCGCGGCGCAGCTCGCCCACCACGGCTCCCTGACCGCCGGGGGGACCGCGGTCACCGACGGACAGCAGGTCGTGCTGGTCCACGACGGCAGCGACAGCGTGCTGGCGGTGGCGACCTCTGGTCCCGCCTACCCGGTCCGGATCACCGCCACGGGATCGGGCGCGGGCCATGCCGACTTCTCGCACTGGAACGTCATCGCGGCAGTCACCGCTCCACCGAACCCGATCATCCTCCCCGGATCATCCTGACCGGCGGCCGGCGTGCTACAGGCCGCATCGCTCAGGCCACTGCCGTCAGTCCGGCGCGGGGGGAGCTGCCCAGGCAGCCCCCAAATCGGTCGCCGGCCCAGCGTAGACTGCCAGCGTCGGCGGTGATCGTCCTGGGCACGGCCGGACCGTCGGCGGCGGAGGCAAGGACCGATGTCTGAGCACACCAGGTGGGCGGGCGTGGCTGCTGCTGCCGCCACGATCGCGGTCATGGCTGCCGGCTGCGGCAACGGCAGCAGCAGCGGCAGCGGCAGCAACAGTCTCGCTTCGAAGACGCCTTCCCAGATCGTGGCGGCCGCGGAGTCGGCCATCAAGGGCGCGACCAGCTACGAGATCAGCGGTTCCGGCACCACCAGCACCGGTGTCACGAGTTTCGACCTCAAGGTGGTGAACGCGGACATCAGCGGCTCGTTCGTGCTGAACGGCGCCACCATCGCCATGGTGGAGGTGGCCAGCAACATCTACATCAAAGCTCCGGCGTCGTTCTACACCGCTGCGGGTGCTTCCGCCGCCGGTGCCGGGCTGCTCGGGAGCGCCTGGGTGGAAATCCCAGCCAGCTCCTCGTATGCCAGTGACTTCTCCAGCCTCTCGAGCATCACCGACCTCACATCGAAGCTGTCGTCGACCACGGACACTTTCACGTCGGACGGCACCGGAAACGTCGACGGCCAGTCGGTCGTCTTCCTGAAGGACGCCACGAACGGAGACGTCGTCGCGATCGCCACCTCGGGCCCCGCCTACCCCCTGCAGGTGAAGGAGACCGGCGGCTCCACGGCCGGAACCTACGACCTGTCCAACTGGAACAGCGTCGCCACCTTCACCGCGCCGCCGAACCCGGTGACGCTCCCCTGAGCTGCGCCCGACCTCGGCGGTGCCAGGCCGGGTGGAAGCTTGCTGGTCAGGCCGCCGCCGTCACTCCGGCGGAGGGTGCGCCATCCAGGAAGGTGGCGATGGCTTCGAGCTGGCCGCGGATGAATCCCTCGTTCCAGCCATGCCCCGCATCGTCGATGCATGCGTAGCGGACCCGCGGCATCCCCTCCACCAGGTGCTGGAGAGCGGCGCGGCGGAGGAGACGATCGTCGCCGGCGACGATGACCAGGCTCTGTCCCAGATGCCGGGCGAGGATGGGGGCGTCATGGCGGCGGAGGCCGCTCCGCAGCCACTCCTTCTGAGCGCGGTGGGATGCCCGCTGCTGGTTGCGGAAGTTCATCTCGGCCTGGCCCGAGTCGACATCGGCACCCTCCACCATCAGGCGCTTGTAGAGGTCGCTCACCACGCGGCGCTGGGAGAGCCAGCTGATCGCCGGGAAGACCGGCCCCGAGGTCATCACCGTGGCCTGGACGTGGAAGCTGGCCCGGACCACCGACGGATCCACCAGCGGGGTGTGGAGGATCAGATGGTCCACCCGCTGTGGCCATCGGGCCAGGTACTCGAAAGCGACCCCCGCGCCGAGGCAGAGACCTCCGAGATCAAACCGGTCCAGCCCCAGAGCCTCGACGAGCGGCTCGAGCGATCGGGCGAGCGCCGCGCAGGTGTGGCGGCCGGGCAGCGGGGGGCTCTCCCCGCACCCGGGAAGGTCAGGGACGATCAGCGTTCGGCGCCGGCCCACATCTTCGAACCAGGCCTGGAAGTTCTCCGCGGAGCCCAGCCACCCGTGGCAGAGGAGAAGCGGCGGGCCGTCTCCGCCGATCAGGTAGCGGAGCCGTCGGGGCGAGTCGAGAAAGCGCTCCTCCACGGGATCAGGCGCCCCGCTCGGAGGGTGCGTTCACGCTCCCGCCGCCTCCAGCGACGCTTCCAGGGTGTCGAGGCCCTGGGTCAGCTCCTCCTCGGTGAGGGTGAGCGGCGGGATCAGCCGGATCACGTTCTCGTCGAGCCCGCAGCTGAGCACGAGCAGGTTCCGATCGACGGCGGCCTGGATGATCCGCTGGGTCAGCTCCGGAGCGGGACGGCCGTCCTCCATGAATTCGAGGCCGATCATGAATCCGCGGCCGCGCACGTCGCCGAGCCGCGGATGATCGGCTCGCCAGCCGCGAGCCCGCTCCAGGATCCGCTCGCCGAGTGCTGCCGCCCGCTCCGGGAGCCGCTCGCTGCGGAGTGTTTCGATGACCGCCACCGCGGCGGCACAGGCGACCGGGTTGCCGCCATAGGTGGACCCGTGCTCGCCCGAGTGCCACTGGGACATCACCGAGGCCTTGGCGACCATCGCTCCGATCGGCAGCCCGTTGCCCAGCCCCTTGGCGACGCACATGATGTCGGGCACCACGCCGTCGTGCTCGACGGCAAACATGCGGCCGGTGCGGCCGAAGCCGGTCTGCACCTCGTCGGCGACCAGCAGGATGCCGTGGGCGTCGCAGGTCTCCCGCAGCTTGCGCAAGAAGCCGCTGGGGGGCACCACGTAGCCACCCTCGCCCTGGATCGGCTCGACCACGATGGCAGCCACGGACTCGGGCGGCACGACGGTCTGGAAGAGGAGGTCGAGGTCCTTCCCGGCCGCGATCGGGCAGGGCTCCCCGGGGCCGTGGCTGCACATGCGGAAGCAGTACGGATAGCGGACGTGGTGGACCCCGGGGAGGAAGGGGCCCATCTGCACGCGGTACTTGGCCCGGCTGGCGGTGAGGGTCACGGCACCGTACGTCCTGCCGTGGAAGGCGCCCAGGAAGGCGATGATCTCGCTGCGGCCGGTGGCGCGGCGGGCCAGCTTCAGCGCAGCCTCGACCGCCTCCGCGCCGCTGTTGCCGAAGAAGACGGAGTTGAGCCCGGGGGGTGTGACGCTCACCAGCGCCTCGGCGGCCGCGACGAGCTGGGGATGGTGGGCGGTGCCCGAGACGTGCCAGAGCCGGTCGACCTGCTCATGCACCGCGCGCATCACCGCGGGGTGGCGGTGCCCGAGGTTGGTCACCCCGATGCCGCACGTGAAGTCGAGCACCGAGCGCCCATCGAGGGTGTGCAGCCAGGCTCCCTCGGCCGTGTCCACGACGAGGTCGCTGGACCGGCCGAAGGCCGGCGATATCAGCTCGCGGTCCTTCTCGAGGAGGGTGGCGATGGACAGGCGGCTGTCGACGATGGGTCGATTCAACGGACCAGCTCCAGGTGACAGGACCACGGCGGGGGGTCAGGACGCGCTGACGCCTTCCCGGGGGAGGTTACTCCTCCCTGGGGAGCGCAGGCGGAGCCCGCCCAGGGAGAGGAATCCGGCGAACATCACCGCCATCCCGATGGCCTCATAGCCACCGAGGTAGTCGAGGGAGCTGAGCGTGCAGTGGCCGGTGGCGGTGCTGATCTTGGCGGCGCTGAAGCCGGCGGCGATCACCAGCGCGCCGGCGGTGAGCAGGACGTTGCAGACGATCCGGTCGAGGTGGGTACGCCGGCGGACGAAGCGCCACCCCGACCAGGCGGCACCGCCGGCGAAGACCACGGTCCCGATGATGTTGAAGATGACCGCGGCGAGAGCGACCGGCGCCAGCGAACCGAAGGCTCCACTGAAGGCGCCGCAGGGCGTGGCCAGGCTGGCTGGGTTGACGGGGGCGATGAAGGCGTCCACCGCAACCACCGCGGTGAGGACGCCGAGGACCAGGGTGCTCACCTCTGCCACTCGGCGCGGGACGAGCAGGCAAAGGGTGCCGAGTGCGAGATAGATCACGCCGAGGTCTCCGCCCAGGAGGTAGAAGAGCCGGAAGAGGAGGACGTGATCCTCGAATCCCTGCGTCTCCCCCAGCGATTGGGCGGTCGCCGCAGTGGCGAAGATGAGCAGGCCCAAGGTCCAGAAAGCGAACTCGGGGCGGCGGCCCCTGAGCCACCGAGCGGCCACCACAAGGGCAAACGCGAAGCTCAGGAAGGCGGCGAGACCGGCAAGGTCGTCCACGGGCCGTGTCGATAGCACACTGGTGGCGGCGATCGCTACTTCCTCGCCGCGACGAGGGCGCGGAGGGGGCTCATTGGGGCTGGCTGGAACGTGTCAAACCCCGGAAGCTGTGGCATCATGAGTCGCGTCTTCGACGGGCTGAGAGGGGTTTCGGGGGCGGATGCCTAGCAACCGAGTGCGTCGGCGTATCCTGGGAACGTCAATTCCTGAATTCAACTCACCACGCGTGCCCCCCATGCCCGACCCGGTCGACCCCAAGCGCGCACCCGACGAGTCCGGAGACCTGCCGATCGACCTGGTCGGATGGGCGACAGGCCATCGCCTCACGGCGGAGGAACCGGTCAGCCCGGAGCTGGCCCGGGAGCTTCTGTCGACGGCACTCGGCATCCGGCCGGCTCAGCTCGCCGGACTGAGCGACACCGACATCGCGGCCGGGCTGGAGCGGCTGCGCGCCCTGGTGCGCCAGATCCAGCGGCTCTCCGCGGCGGCAGCGGTCGACGATCTCACCGGAGCGCTGCGCCGGGGTGCCGGCCTCCAGGCGCTGACCCGCGAGATCGCGCGCTTCCTCCGCTTCGGGGGCAAGGGTGTTGCCGTGATCTTCATCGACGTCGATGGCCTCAAGCGCATCAATGACTCTGAAGGTCACGCTGCCGGAGACACCCTGCTCGCTGACGTGGTGGCTGCCATCCGCGAGCGGTTGCGCGCCTACGACCTGGTGATCCGCTGGGGCGGGGACGAGTTCGTCTGCGTCCTCCCCGATGCCACCCGCGAAGAGGCGGAGCGAACCCTCGCAGACATCGAGCAGCACGTTCGCGACCGCACCTCGGGCCGCTCGGTGAGCAGTGGCCTGGCTTCGCTGGAGAGCGGTGACACCGCCGCCGCCCTGGTCGACCGCGCCGACCAAGCCCTCTATGCCCGGCGCGAGGTGCTCCGCGCCAAGGTCTGAGGCTCAGCCATCCGGGCGAGGACCCGGATGGTCACCGCCGCCCGGGGTGATCAACCGGGACGAGCCGATCTAGATGGTGATGCGGGCCTCGGCGGGGCCAGGCTCGCGGGCGATCTGTTCCCGGAGCAGCGATACCATCGTCTGGAAGTCGGCGGGCTTGAGGAGGAGGGTCACCCTGGGGAGGGTCAGCGCCTCCTGGAGCCGCAGGTTGCGGGGGTCGATGGCCGTGTGGAGGATCACGGGCACGTCCCCGCAGAGCGGGTGGCTGCGCACCTTGCGGCAGAGGTCCAGCCCGTCCTCGCCGCGCAGCCGGAAATCGGCGAGGATCACGTCGGGCTCGAATGTCTCGAGCGCCGCCTCGAGGCCGTTGGTGTCGGTGACCAGGCTCACCTCGAAGCCCCCCTGGGGGAGGACGTCGCGGAGAAGCCCGCCCAGGTAGCGATGGTCCTCGACGACCAGAACACGCGGTGCTCGGCCCAGCCGAGGACGCGGGATGGTCCCACTGGTCACCTGGTTCACCTCCGCGCCAGGGCTTCTCCCGACATAGGGAGAGCCTGCCCTACCAGGGGGCTCGCCGGGAACTCCCCGATGTCCCGTCTCGTCGGGACGTTTGCGTCTAGGCAGAAGGCTAGGCACTGTGATAAAAATTTAGACCCCTTTTGCCTCGCCGCCAAGCCACAAGATCTCAACGGGTCACCCAGTACAGGCCAAAAAGCGCGATCGCGACAACCGCGAGGTGCTCGGCGACGCTGGAGAGGCGCCGCGGGGGGATCACGGCGCCGGCCACCATGCCGCGCACCCCGTACCAGATCACGAGGGTCACAGCGGCGGCAGCGCCCGGGGTGACCACCGCCCCGTCGACCGCGACCATCGCCCCGGTCACGAGCACGGCGGTGAGCGCCGCCAGCGCGACCGTGTGACGGAGGCGCGTCTCCTCGGTCCGGAGCCCATCCAGGGTGACCAAGCCCACCCCCACCAGGGCGACGGCGACCCGGAGACCGAGCGGCAGGTTCGGGCTGGCCGAAGCGAGGAGCACGGGGACCAGCACCGCGATGGCGGCGGCGTCGCGGAGGAAGCGGCCTCCCCAGCTGTCCCTGCCGCTGGCCCGGAGCCCGCCGAGGTGGGGCAGCCCTCCGCAGACGGCGACGGTGACGGCCGCGGCGACCAGCCGGGTACGGATGTCCACAGTGCCGGCGAGAACCAGGGCGAAGGCGCCGAGGGCCGCCACCGGGAGGGCGATCGCCTCCACCGCCGGCCGGTGCTCCGCCGGGTAGACGAACCGGTCGTAGGCGGCGAGGGCCAGGCCGGTCACGAAACAGAGTGCGGTGACGCCGACCACCGAGCCGAGGAGCCCGACAGCTCCGGGCCGGAGTGCGACAGCGACCGCACAGGCCGCCACCCCGAGCGCGGCGTGGATGATCGGGAAGGGCACCTCGGCCAGCCGCGGCTCAAGGGAGATCCCCAGAGCCCGCCGCGCCTGATCGGCGTAGTACGCATGACCGCGCACGGCGGCACGCGTGGGCAGCTCGTTCTGAGGCGGTCTCGCCACACCTCGGCTCCGAGGCGGAGCGTCGCCCGCCGCTCGCCGAGCCGTGTGCCCGCCATCCCGCCCCGGACGCTCAGGGGGCAGAGGAGCCCTCGCGGCCATATCGATCCTCGAGTCTTACGATGTCGTCGATCTCCGGTGAGGAGGCCTCGAAGAGATCGGTCTCGTCCACGGCGACGAAGCGATGGCGGCGGCCCGGACGGACGCGCGCGCTCATGCCGGGGGCGAGACGGTGGGTCTCGAGGGTGCCATCGGCGCTCTCGAGCACCAGGTCCAGAAGGCCCGAGAGGACAAAGATTGATTCGTCCTTCTGGACGTGGTACTGGAGGGAGAGCGCCTGGCCACCCTCGATATGAATGAGCTTGCCCAGGTAGCGGTCGGTGACCGCCCAGCGCAGCTCGTACCCCCAGGGCTTGTCGACGCGCCCGTGACCGGCGCCGTGGATGCTGGCGGGAAGCGCCGCCTCGTTCATCGGGCGCCCCCGCCCGGCCGTGGTGACCCGATCCCGACCAACTGCTCCATGGCGGTGAGGAGCTCCTCGACCCGCTCCGGCGATGCCGCTTCCGCGTACACCCTCATCAGCGGCTCGGTTCCGCTCATCCGAACCAGCACCCAGCTGGTGTCAGCGAGGATGAACTTGAAGCCGTCGTCGCTGCGGGTCCCGACCACGGTGGCACCGGCAATCTCCTCGGGTCGCTGCCCGCGCATCCGCTCCTCCACCTGGTGCTTGCGCTCCTCGTAGTCCTCCCGCTCGAAGCGGATGTCGTGCCGGGCGTAGCTGTGGGGACCGACCAGGTCAAAGAGGTGCCGGAGCACGCCGGAGAGCGGCATGCCGTAGGCGACCACCATCTCGGCGATAGTGAGACCGGCAACGATCCCATCGCGCTCGGGGATGTGGCCCCGGAAGGCGAAACCACCCGACTCCTCGCCGGCGAGGAGGGCGTCGGTCTCGATCATCTTGGGTCCGATGTACTTGAAGCCGACAGGGGTCTCGATGACCGGGACGCCGAAGCGCTCGCCGAGCCTGTCCAGCATCACGCCGCTGGTCAGCGACCGGATCAGATGCCCGCGCAATCCCCGTTTCTCCAGAAGATACATGGCGAGCAGCGCCATCACCTCGAGCTGGGTGACGAAGCGGCCGGTCTCGTCGATGATCCCCACCCGGTCCGAGTCGCCGTCGTTGGCGATGCAGAGGTCGAATCCCCCGGCCGCCATCTTGGCCATGGCCTCGGGCATGTACTTGCCGATGGGCTCGGGGTGCATGCCCCCGAAGCCGGGGTTCCGATCGGAGTGCAGCTCGGTCACCGAGGTCTTGCCGCCCGCGACCGCAGCCCGGATCAGACCCATCCCAGCGCCGTACATTGGCTCATGGAGGATGCGCAGCCCGGCGTCGCGCAGCCGCTGTAGATCGACGAGACGGCCCACCTGCCGGAGGTAGTCCGGGATCGGATCCACCACCTGCACCCTGCCGCTCGCCTGCGCCTCCTCGAACGGGACGGCGAGCACCCCCTCCTCGAGGGCTCGGCGGGTGTGCATCTCCAGCTGCTCCACCACCTCGGGGGCGGCGGAACCCCCGTAGTCGGGCTTGTACTTGAGTCCGTTGAACTCGGCTGGGTTGTGACTGGCGGTGACGGCCACGGCGCCCGCCTGATGGCGCTCGACGACCGTCCAGGTGATGGTGGGCGTGGGCACCGGATGGTCGAGCAGGAGAACGTTCTTTCCGTTGGCGGCGAGCACCCGAGCCACCTCGCGGGCAAAGAGCTCCGCCGAGAAACGGGTGTCGTGGCCGACCACCACACCCCGGGTGTCCCCCTCCAGATACCAGGCCACCCCCTGGGCGACGGCGCGGACTCTCTCGTAGGTGAAGTCGTCGGCGACGACGGCGCGCCACCCGTCGGTGCCGAAGTTGATGGGCAAGGTCATGGGCAGCCATTGTGCCCCGAGCGGCGGGCGGCGCGGGGTTGCGCGCCCCACGCCTTCTCACAGGGGCTCGCCGCCCCTCGCCGGCGCGGCAGAGCCGCGCTCGGCTCACCCCGCCATCACAGGGCGGCCCGGCCCAGCCGGGCTCGCCTCACCCCGCCATCACAGTGCGGCCCGGCCCAGCCAGGCTGCGAAGGCAGCGGCCACCGCACCGGCGCGGTCCGGAGCGTGCTCCAGGAAGAGTCGGGGCTCGATGCACTCCAGCTCGATGAGGAGCAGCTCGCCATCCTCCCCGCGGGCCATGTCCACCCGGGCGTAGAGGAGCCGGTCGGGACCACCCGGAACGCTGTCGAGGACGGTCTGCGCGAAGCGGGCGTGCTCGTCCAGGACCGGGGTGGGCACGACCTGCTGGTGCCGGCCCCGCGAGAGATCCGCCGCGGGTGGCTTCCCGACCCGCAACACGCCGGCCTTGCGGATCGCGTGGCTGACCTCGCCGCCGATGACGTAGGTCCCGACCTCGCCCTCGCGGTCGATGGCGCTGAGGTGCGGCTGGACCATGGCCGTGACGCCCGCCGCGGTGATGGCGTCGACGTGGCGGCGGGCCGCCAGCCGGCCGGACCGGTCGTAGCTGGCGGAGGAGCGGGCGCCGGCCGAGATCACGGGCTTGACCACGAAACGCTCCCAGGGAACGGTCTCGAGGCTCTCCCCGGGCCCGATCCAGAGGGTGGGGACGATCGCGACCCCGGCTCGCTGCAGGTCCTGGAGGTAGCGCTTGTCACTGTTCCAGACCAGCACGTCCACCGGGTTGGCGAGGGGCATCCGGCTCGAGGTCTGCCGGCACCAGTCGAGGAAACGCCGGGGGTCGTCGATGTAGTCCGAGGCGGAACGGATGACGGCGCCGTCAAAGGAGCCCGCCTCGAGCTCCGCGGCCCAGCCCACGGGGATGCCGGCGACGCCGAGCCGGTCGAGCGCCGGCAGCAGGAGCTCACCGTCCGCACCCAGATCGGTCGCCCCGATCCAGGTGATCAGCGCGAGGCGGATCATCTGGCCGGCCAAACGGGGCGGGGCCCTCGAGGCCTCGAAGGTGGCCGCGTTTCAGAGGAGATCGGTGCGTCCCTCCTCGCGCAGCCGATCGACCACCTCCTTGACTCGCTGGGTCTGGTCGAGCGGGATCACCAGTAGTGCGTCGCCGCTGTCCACGACCGCCAGCCCCTCGACGCCCACCACTGCCACGAGGCGACCGCCACGTCCGATCACGAAGCTGTTGGCGACGTCGATTGCGACGACCTCCCCCTCGAGGACGTTCCCGGCGGTGTCCCCGTCGCCGGTGTGCCGGCTCGTCTCATGGAGATCCGCGAAGGTGCCGAGGTCAGACCAGGAGAAGGAACCCCGCACGACGGTCAGCCGGCGGGTCCGCTCGAAGATCAGGGTGTCGACGGCCACCGGCTGGATCTCGCCGTAGAGGGAGACGGCGTGGTCCTCATCGCCGCGGCGTCGCGCCGCCGCCACCTCGGTGACCCTGGCGGCCAGGTGCGGGTTGGCGGCCGCCAGCTCCTCCTGGAAGATCGGGGCGGGCCAGGCGAAGAGCCCGCTGTTCCAGAGGTAGCGACCGCCCGCGACGTAGCCCTGCGCCACCTCCAGAGAGGGTTTCTCGACGAAGCCGGCGGCCCGGTAGGCGGGAACAGCGGCCGCCGCCTCCCGCTGGGCTGGCCCGGCCTTTGCGCCGCTCGGGGGGAGCCACCGCTCAGGGTCAAGCGGCGACCCGCCGACCGCCACGTAGCCGAGACCGGTGGACGGGTAGCTGGGGCTGACGCCAACGGTCGCCAGCCCCTCGGTGACCGCCGCCCACCCCGCCGCGGCCAGGACGGCGGCACGGTAGCCCTTCCCATCCTCGATGTGACTGTCGGCGTGCACCGATGAGATCAGAGCTTCGCGATCCTCCTGGGCGATCCACGCCGTGGCGAGCCCCAGAGCGGGGCCGGTGCCCTTCGCCTCCGGTTCTGCGATCACCGCGTCCGGTGGAAGGCCCAGGTCGGCGAGTGCCCGGCGGCAGGCCTCGGCTTGGGACGCCGTGGTGACGACACGAACGGAGTCCGCCAGGGGAAGCATCCGATCGACGGTCGCCCGGAGCAGCGTGACCCCGGTGGTATCCAGGGGCAGCAGGTGCTTGGGAACGCCGGCTCGCGACAGCGGCCAGAGCCGGGTACCGCTGCCTCCCGCCAGGACCAGGACGTGGTAGCCCACGGCAGCTCTACGGCGAGCAGGCCCGGGGGGCGCTCGGAATGGACGGCATCAGCCAGTCTGCCCCGCAACACTCAGGGGTTCGACCCCAGCCTCCGAGGCGAGCTCGGCGGCCAGGCCGGTCTGCTCCCACGGAAGGTTGAGGTCGCTCCGTCCGAAGTGGCCGAAGGCCGCGACCTGGCGGTAGATCGGCCGGCGGAGCTGGAGGGCGCTGATGATCCCGACCGGGGAGAGGTCGAAGTACTCGTCGACCAGCGCCTCGATCTGGGAGAGCGGCACCCGCTCCGTTCCGAACGCCTCGATCATCACTGAGACCGGCTTGGCCACCCCGATCGCGTAAGCGACCTGTATCTCGCACTTGGTGGCGAGCCCGGCGGCCACGATGTTCTTGGCCACCCAGCGGGCGGCGTAGGCGGCGCTGCGGTCAACCTTGGTCGGATCCTTGCCGCTGAAGGCGCCCCCGCCATGCCGGGCGTATCCGCCATAGGTGTCGACGATGATCTTGCGACCGGTGAGACCGGCATCCCCCTGCGGCCCCCCGACGACGAACCGTCCCGTGGGGTTCACATAGCGCTTGGTCTCGGCGTCCAGCCATTCGGCGGGGATGATGGGGTTGACCACCATCTCCTGGACGTCGGCGAAGATCTGGTCGTTGGAAACCTCGTCGGAGTGCTGAACGCTGACCAGCACCGTGTCCACCCGGCGCGGGCGTCCCTCGGTGTCGTACTCCACGGTCACCTGGGTCTTGCCGTCGGGACGCGCCCAGCGCAGGGTCCCCTCGCGCCGTGCGGTGGAGAGCTGCCGGGCGAGCCGGTGGGCGAGCTGGATGGGCGCCGGCATCAGCTCAGGGGTCTCGTCACAGGCGAAGCCGACCATCATCCCCTGGTCGCCGGCCCCACCCGTGTTGACCCCCTGGGCGATGTCCGGGGACTGCTCGTCGAGGGAGACCAGGACGCCGCAGGTCTCGAAGTCGAAGCCGAATTTGGCGCGGGTGTAGCCGATCTCGCGGATGGTCTGGCGGACGATGCCCGGGATGTCGACGTAAGCCTGGGTGCTGATCTCTCCGAAGACCAGGACGGTGCCCGTGCAGAGGGCCGTCTCGCAGGCGACCCGGCCCAGGGGGTCCTTGGCCAGGACGGCGTCCAGCACGGCGTCACTGATCTGATCGGCCATCTTGTCGGGATGGCCGTCCGTCACCGATTCCGAGGTGAAGAGCCGCTTCTGCGGCCCATGGGGATGGTGCGGGGTCATCAGAGAGCCCTCCAATCTCACCGGCGGCCACCGACCCGCCTGTCGCGGCGCCGGCCCACTCCTGTCCGAGATGCGATCGATCCTACCAGGCTCCGGCTCGAAACCGCGCCGTCACTAGCCGGGAGCCGGTCAGACGTGTACTGTATCCAACACGTATAACCAACCCGGCGACGGTTTCAGCGCCGGACTTTAGGAGCACAGGCGTTGGCCGTCGATCAGACTCTGCGCTGCCGCGAATGCGGTGTCGACTTCATCTGGACCGAGGGGGAGCAGCAGTTCTTCTCGTCCAAGGGACTCACCAACCCCCCCTCGCGCTGCCCTTCGTGCCGCGCCGCCCGTAAGGCGGCCGGGATGGGCGGGGGCGGCTACGGCGGAGGTGGCGGGGGCGGCGGACGCTCCGGCGGCGGGCCACGCCAGATGTTCGAGGTGACCTGCGCCGGCTGCGGCGGGATCGCTCGGGTTCCCTTCCAGCCTCGCGGTGACAAGCCCGTCTACTGCAGCGACTGCTTCCGTACGTCGGCACGGTGACAGGGGTCCCGAGCGACGCCATCGCGATCGGCGCGAGGGTCAGCTTCCCCTATGGGGGGAGCCGGCGCGTCGGTACGGTGTCGGACGTCTCGATGCTTCCTGACGGGGGCGGTGGGCTGAGCGTCTCCTACCTCATCGACGTGGGCAACCGCAAGGTGTTTGTCCAGGGCGACGGAGTGACGCGGGCCAGCGCCGGGCCCCTGCCCGCATTCGACGCGGTGGCCGAGGGGGCCGCCTACGGCCGCAAGCGGCCGCGCAACCCCCGCCGCAGGTAGGCAGCAGATCGCACCCGCGCGACGCGGCACCCCCGCTCTCGGGGGTGCCGGGCGCACGTAGACTGGCGGCGTGCCTCGCTTCCGGCTGTCCGCCTACATCACATCCACCTTCGGGGTCGAGGACTGGCGAAGTTTCCGGCTCTGCGGCATGGACGAGGTGGGCAGGGGGGCCTTCGCCGGGCCGCTGGTGGCCGCGGCCGTGGTTCTGCCCCGAGGCTTTCGCCACCCGTGGTTGCGGGACTCCAAGAAACTGACGGCACGTCAGCGGGAGGTGGTGGCCGAGGAGGTCCACCGCCGGGCCGTCGCCTGCGCGATCGCGGAGATCAGCACCGACGACATCAACCGCCGTGGCCTCGGCTGGGCCAATGTGGAGGTATTCCGCCGCCTGGTCATGGAGGTCGCGGCGGACGGCTACTGCTGTGATGGCCGCCTTCGGATCGATGCTGCCCATCCCGTCCATTGCCTGGTGGGCGGCGACGACCTGGTGCCGCAGATCTCGGCTGCCTCGATCGTCGCCAAGGTCCATCGCGACGCCCTGATGCGCCGCCTCGACCTGGATGCCCCGGAGTACGGCTGGGCCAGCAACAAGGGCTATGGCGCCCCCGTCCACCGCGCCGCCATCCTCGCCCACGGTGTGCACCCAGAGCATCGGCGCGTCTTCATCGAGAATCTACTGCAGCTCCAGCTGGACCTGGGGTTGGATGTGGTGGCCGGGGCGTCGCTCGCCGGGTCTGCCAGCCCGCTCATCTGAGGGGGAAACCGCCGCCACCGACTGCGCGGCGCCCGGCCCGCCAGGAGGTGAGCCGGTCAGCCCGCGCCGCACCCGCACGCGCCGCCGCAGCATCCACCCCCGGCGGAGGGGCCGGTGCGAGCCGAGACGCCTGGCTGCCCCCCCACGAGCATCCCGACACGGCTGATCAGGGGCATGCTCGCGCGGCTCTCGCATCTGGGACATACCGCGGCCAGCTCGCGCTCCGCCATCGAGCGCATCACCTCATAGACGGCGGCACAGTCGTTGCACCGGTATTCGTAGAGGGGCATTCGCTCAGGGTACCCGAGCCGGCACGTTTGACATACGAACATAAGTTCGATACAATGCGGGCATGGTCGCACCCGGGACGATCGAGTTGGAGCTTCCCCTCGGCGACGGCCCGACGGGAGAGCTGGCGAGCCGCCGGTTGGGCCACGTCCGTCAGATCGTTGGCGATGATGGCGACGCGCTGGTGCGCCTGGCTGCGGCCTTCCCCAATCTGGCTGCGATGTATGCGGCGTCCGAGGAGGAACTGGGCCGCGTGGTCGGCCCGGTCGCGGCGGCCCGGATACGCTGGTTCCTGGACGCTCCTCTCGCGACGAGCCTTGCTCCCCGGCATCTGAGGGCGCTCGCCGAAGCGGCCTGACGGGCCGCGGCGCTGTGTGTATCGGCCCGGTTTCCCGCCCAGCGACACGAGTGACCGGAGAGCGGCGGCGGTCTCCCGGGAGGGTGCCGGCTGTGTCAGCATTGGACCAAGCGGGAAGTCGCATGACGGCAGCGTCGCTGACGGGGCGATGGCGACGCCGGCCGTCGCGATCCCTGGTTGGGATCGGCTTCCGCCCCGTCCATGACCCGCCCATCGAGGAGAAGGACCATGCTGGGTCGACGCTCCGGGTCCGCCGTGATCGACAGGATCGACAAAGAGTTGACAGAGACGGGCAGCAAAGCCGTCGAGAAGGCGGCCGAAACCGTGACCGACCTCGCCGAACGTGCGGTCGTGGTGGCTCGTGAAGCCCAGCGCGCCGCCAGTCCGGCGCTGCGCAATGCCGCCCACAGCTCGGCGGAGACCCTGAGCCACGCCGCCGAGCGGGCAGCAGTGGTCCTCGCCGAGGCCGCTGACCGTCTCTCACAGGAGGTTGCCGAGATGCCGAGCTCCGCAAAGGGCAAGCGCGCCGCGAAAGCTGCGGCGAAGGCCGAGATCAAGGCTGCGCGTCCAAAGCGGTGGCGCCGCCGGTTCCGCCGGACCCTTGTGGTCACCGGTGTCGCCGGGGCGGTGTACCTGGTTGTCGCCAAGACGCCGTTGAAGGCCAAGCTCTCGGAACTGGTCTTCGGTCCCCCCCTCGACGAGGAGGACCTCGAGCCGATCACGCTGCCGGTCAGCGGTTCGCAGACGGCGGATGACGGTGAGGCATCGGAAGCACCGGACGCAGCGGACAGCACGAAGAAGGCCCCAAAGGCCAGGGGACACACCTCGACCCGGGCACCCAAGGACGATGGTGCCGCGGAGTAATGGGACGTCCCGGCACGCGCCATCGCCCATCCTGAAGGAGCGTCAGTGACCGATCGCCCATTCCTGCCCCGTCGCCCCCCGGACGATCGGTCCTACCCGCGACCCCCCTACCGTCCCCCGGTTCCGACCCCACGTCCCAATTCGGAACCGGCCCCGACCTCCAGCAGCGTCCGGCTCAAGGATGGGGAGCGCGAGATCGAGGTGAGTGGGACCCCCATCTTCGTCCGTCAGGTGCTGGACGACCTGCCGACGCTGCTTGCCCGCCTTCGCGGGGAGACGCCTCCGACCCCGGCCGCGATCCGCATGCCCGCTCCCTCCGTCCCCCAACCGCCCGCGACTCATCGGTCCGCACCAGAGGTCCGCTCCACCGCGCCAGAGGTCCGGGCTCCCGAGCCTGAGGCACCACCGGTTGCGCCGGATGTGCCCGTCTCGGCCAGCCCCACCCGCAATGCCGTGGGGGACGACGACGGGATCTCCCTCGAGGAGCAGGTGCTGGCCGCTCTGCGTGGTGCCGAGCACCCGCTCCCGGTTGTGGGCATCCGTGATCGCCTCGGCCCCGGGGTCAGCGGGCAGCAGGTCCGCCGCATCCTGGAGCGCGCCGGATCCAAGGTGGTCGCGAGCGGCGACCGGCCGATCCGCTACCGGCTTCGCTAGGCTTCGCCGGGCGGTGGGTGGGCGAGGCAGGATTCGAACCTGCGACCCGAGGGTTATGAGCCCCCTGCTCTAACCGGCTGAGCTACTCGCCCCCGTCCCATTTGACCAGACGGACGGCCCCACGAGAGGCTACGCTGCCCAGCGATGACTGACACGCCCACGCCAGCCCGTCCGCGCCGCCCCGACAAGCAGCTCTACTTCCTGATCCTGGCGATCGCGGCCCGGAGCCGCGCCGACTGCCTGGGCCGCCGGGTGGGGGCCGTCATCACGCGCGAGGACCGCGTCCTCAGCACCGGGTACAACGGGACGCCCTTCGGCATGCCCAACTGCACCGAGGGCGGCTGCCGGCGCTGCGCACAGCGCGACCTCGACACCAGCCTCCGCGGCGGCGCCTACGACGTCTGCATCTGCGTCCACGCCGAGCAGAACGCACTGCTCACCGCCGCCCGCTTCGGCCAGCAGACCCTCGGAGCCTCGATCACCTCGACCATGCAGCCCTGCTTCGGGTGCCTCAAGGAGCTGCTCCAGGCCGGCATCGAGGAGGTGCGCTTCCTCCACCCGTGGGACCCGGTGGAGGCGTACCACGACCCGGGCCTGGCTCAGCAGTACGCGGCGCTGCGCGCCCGCTTTCGGGTCTTCTCCCAGATCGGCGACCCCGCCATGGACACCGAGGACCTCTTTGCCGGGTTCAGCAGGGGCTAGAACCGGACCTGTCTCTGGGCATCATCGGTGCCGTCTCCGGTTCTGCTGCCGCCGGCGCGACGCCCACCAGCCGGCCCCTGTCGCCAGCATCGCGATGACCACCACGGCGATGACGGCCAGCCACAGGGAGTCGTCGACTCCGCCCAAGGTTGCAGTTGCAGGAGTCGTCGTGATGGTCACGATGGGTGTCGCCGAAGCTGTGGGGACAGAAGCGTTCGGCGAGCTGATCTGAGCGGTCGGGCCGACGGTGGGCACGGCCGTGGGGGTTGCAGTGGAGGTGGTCCCGCTCGGCGGCGCCGGCGTCGGGGAGATCGGCGCCACGGCGTGCAAGCCGGCCATCGGCAACGCCGGTCCCGCTGCGCCCACCGGAATCGGAACGAGGGAGGCCGCCCCCCCGACGCCCACGGCAGCCGCCAGGAGCAGAAGCGAGCCCGCCGCCCCCGAGACCCTTGCCCGCCAGATCCGCCACACGGTACGCGCCTCCTGGGGCGGGTCCGGATGGACGCCTGGCCCAGCCATACAACGCGGCCGCGCTGGAACGGTTACCGTCGCCGCGCGCTCGACGCGTCCGCCCAGCCTCGAGAGCACGGGCGCCCCCCGATCGGCTATACAGGGAGTCAGCCCCACCCGCCACAGAAGGAGGTCCACCGTGAGCGCCACGCACCTGGACGACGAGGAAGAGGAAGAGGACAAGTAGCTGGCAGCCGGGGATCGGCGCGGCCGGGGGCAACCTCAGCCGCGGATCGGGATCCTCGGCGCGCTGGGCATCTGGGGACCGCCGGTGGCCGCGTAGTTCTCCTTGCTGACCTCGGCCGCGATCAGCTCGGCGACCCCTCGAAAGATGCGGCCCGTCAGCGACGTGGGAGCCGCCGCCATCACCGGCTGACCATCGCCTCCCCCGACCCGGACCCCCGGGTCGAGCGGGATCGCGCCCAGGAAGCGCAGCCCGTTGCGCTCAGCCAATTCGCGCCCTCCGCCGGAGCCGAAGATGTCGGTGCGCTCCCCACAATGGGGGCAGACGAAGCCGCTCATGTTCTCGATGACCCCGAGCACCGGGAGGCGGAGCTGGGCAAACATCTGGATGCCGCGGCTCACGTCGGCGATCGAAACGTCCTGGGGGGTGGTCACGATGACGGCTCCGGTCAGCGGAATGGATTGGGCCAGGCTGATCTGGATGTCGCCAGTGCCGGGCGGGAGGTCGATGACCAGGTAGTCGAGCGGGCCCCACTCCACCTCGTAGAGGAATTCCCGCATCGCCTTGGCGAGCATCGGGCCGCGCCACATCACCGGCTGGCCTGGCTTGAGGATGGTGCCGAAGCTCACCACCTCGATACCGAAGGCGGAGAGGGGCACCATCTTCCCCGACTCGCCGGCCTGGGGCTGGTCGTGGAGGCCCATCATGATCGGCACGTTCGGGCCATAGATGTCCGCATCAAGGAGGCCGACCCGGGCGCCGGCCTGGGCCAGGGCGATGGCCACGTTGACGCTCACCGTGGTCTTGCCCACCCCTCCCTTACCGGCACTGACGGCCACGATGTTCTTGACCCCGGGAATCTCCTGCCGGCCGGGCAGCCCGCGGGAGCCCGAGGTGACGTCGCTCTCCCAGGCGACCGAGACGGACTCCAC
This sequence comes from Candidatus Dormibacteria bacterium, assembly GCA_049521435.1. Classification (GTDB taxonomy): domain Bacteria; phylum Chloroflexota; class Dormibacteria; order Aeolococcales; family Aeolococcaceae; genus Changshengia. Next base: position 46,930 of record JBEKOU010000006.1, read on the forward strand.
GCCGGGCACCTGGTCGACCAGGGTGGACCGGATGTCGCTCTCGATCCGGCCCGTGAGCGGGCAGGCCGGAGTGGTCAGGACGACCTTGAGGGACACCGCTCCGCCCTCACAGCGGATGTCCTTGACCATGTGCAGGCTGACGATGTCGCGATGGAGCTCCGGTTCCATCACCGTGCTGAGCGCCTGCTCGATGGCGGCGGCCGTCGGGGATAGAGCCATCGGTCACCGAGTATAGCCGCGGTGCTTCGCGGCTCCGTTCGGACCGGGTGCTGCCCGGCGCGGTGCTCGCCGGCGCCTTGGGCTGATCTCGCCTGGCCGGCGGTCTGCGTCGCGCTACTCACCGATCCAGGTCAGAATCCCTGACATGCTCTCGACCGGGGCTCGGCGTGACCTCGAGAAGGAGGTCGGCGCTGCCCATCTCCACACCCGGCCGGCCGACCTCGCCGCCTACGCCTTCGACGCTTTCGGCGCGTCGGGAGAGCGGCGCCTGCCGGACGCGGTCGTCCTCCCGGCGACCACGCATGAGGTGAGCGGGGTGGTGCGGGTCTGCGCCCGCCATGGGCTCCCGGTCGTGCCCCGGGGAGCAGGCACCGGCTATGCGGCCGCAGCGGTCGCCCGCCACGGCGGGGTCATCATCAACCTCTGCCGGATGAACCGGATCATCGGTCTGGACGCGGACGGTCAGCGGCTGCGCGCCGAGGCCGGGGTGGTGACGGCCGCGATCCACCGGCGCGCCGCCGCCGCCGGCCTCCACTACCCACCCGATCCCGGCTCGGCGACCACCAGCACCATTGGCGGCAACGTGGCCTGCAACGCCGCCGGGCCTCACGCCTTCCGCTACGGCACCACCGCCGACTTCCTGGTGGGCGCCACGGCGGTGCTGAGCGACGGCCGGATCGTCCGGCTCGGCGAGGCGGCCGGGAGATCGGATGCCCCTCCCCTGCTCGGCCTGCTGGCAGGTTCCGAGGGTACGCTCGCGGTGATCACCGAGGTCGCGCTCCGCCTCCTCCCGGCGCCGGCTGCCCGGGCGACCCTGGCCGCCCGGTTCGCCGGTCTGGAGGCCGCCTTCGGGGCTGTCGCAGCGATCACCCGGCAGGGAGTGGTGCCCGCGGCGCTGGAGTTCCTCGACCGGAGCGCGCTCGAAGCCGTGGCCGCGACAGGCATCGTGGAGGTACCCGGCGGCGCGGCCCTGGTCCTGGTGGAGCTGGAGGGAGAGGAGGCGACGGTGAGAGCGGAGGTCGAAGCCGCCGGCTCCGCGCTCAGCTCAGCCGGCGCCGTTCACCTGGAGCGAGCCGCCGACCCAGCAGAGGCCACCCGGCTCTGGGAGGTCCGCAGGGCGGTCAGCGCCGCGGTCGCCATGGTGATGATCGGCAAGATCAACGAGGACGTCGTCGTGCCCCGCGATCGCATCGCCGAGCTGGTCGCACGGACCGAGGAGATCGGCAGCCGTCACCGGCTCCCGGTGGTCAACTTCGGCCACCTCGGGGACGGCAACCTCCATGTCACCTTCCTCATCGACCCCCGGCGCCCGGGAGAACGGGCGCGGGGCGACGCGGCGGGCGCGGACCTCTTCGAAACGGTCCTCGGAATGGAGGGCTCGCTCTCCGGCGAACACGGGGTGGGCACCACCAAGCTGGCCTACGCGGAGCGGCAGCTGGGGGCCGCGGGGATGGGGTTGATGCGCCGGGTGAAGCGGCGATACGACCCGAGCGGCATGCTCAATCCCGGCATCAAACTGCCTGAGCCCAGCCCCTCCGCGGCCGTCATCGCCTGAGCGGCGGACCGGCTCATCGCTCAGGTCAGCCGGGCTGTCGCTCCGGCGCGGCCAGCAGCAGGGCGGGGAAATCCGTTTCGCCGATGGCGGCCCCCAGGTCCCGACCCTCGGTGTCGGCCTCCATCGCCGCCTCGTAAACGAATGCGTAGACGTTGTCGAGCTCCCACTCGCCGAACCCGAGACCCGCCAGAGCGCCGGCCATACGGCCATCGCCGGCGCCGATGTCCATCGTCCGGGTCGCCGCCTCGTAGAGCGCGACGAGGATGCGCAGCTCGACCTCGTACTCGTCGATGAGCGGCTGTGCAGCCTGCTCGACACGAAGCCGTGCGAGGCTCCGCCGCAGCTCTGCGATCTCGAGCTCGTACTCGTCCACGCCACCAGTCTAGTGGCGCCCGCCGACCGCCTCCGGGTGGCCTCAGGTGGACGCGTCGACACTCGCTGCAACAGGCGCGCGCAGCTGGTGGATCCGCGCCCGGAGCCGTCTCAGAGCCGGCGGCCCCAGTTGGGGCAGGTTGCGCGCGACCAGATCCCCCACCCCGATGCAGACGAGGGGGTCCACCGTGAACCGGTACCAGTCGTAATACTGGGCGCCCTCGGTCCCGGCGGTCAGGGCCATCAGCAGTGCATACCCGGAGAAGGCGAGCGGTATCCGCGACTCTGTGCCCAGGGGACGTCGCAGCAGCATCAGGGCCAGCCCGACCATCCCCACCGTCCAGAAGGGATCGTCGACAGGCACGAAATTCCAGAGCCCCGCGTCGCTGGAGAAGAGGAACAGCCGCCCGGCGACGAGCGTCGTATGGCGAGCGGCCTGCGCCTGCCACACCAGCAGGAACTGGTGCCAGTCCACGGCCGCACCGTAGGCCGCGAACAGACCGATGCCGATCGGAGCCCCGAGCAGGGCCAGCGGTGCCACGACCCAGCGCCGCTCGGTGAGCAGGGCCACAGCGCCGGCGGCCCCCACGATGATGCCGGGCACCTTCACCAGCGGCGCGAGGACGCAGAGGACGAGCAGCAGAGCGGTGGGAAGGCGGCCACGATGGCTCGCGAGCACCAGAACGCCGAGCAGCATCGGGGCGAGGAGCCATTCGCTCTCGACAAGCCGGCTGGCGGAGATCATCCAGGGGGAGAGGCAGAAGACGGCCAGCCCCACCAGGGCGGTGGCGCGTCCGACGTGCCGGACGGCGAGCACGTAAAGAAGCCACCCGCTGAGGATGCTGAGCAGGATGGGGACCAACCGGATGGCGGAGGGTCCGACCTCCGCCGGGGTGTGCTCACCGGCAAGGAGGGCGACCCCACCGACCAGCAGGCCAAAGAGAGGGGGATGGTCCAGCCAGGGGCTCACCCAGGGCAGGTACACCCCCTGCGACGTCGCCACGGCGGTGACGGGCAGGTGCTCGGGAAGGTAGGACCAGGACGCCGGCCAGTGATAGAGCCAGAGGCTCTGACCCAGCCAGGCCCATGCGACCTCGTCCTCGTTGGCCCCGAAGCGCGGATAGGACACGTAGCCGTGCAGGCGGAGGGCGAGGCCGGCGATCAGGAGGACCCCCGCCAGAGTCGGTACCCAATCCCATGGGTTGGCGTCGACGGCGCGGACCACGCCACGGCCGAGCCTGCGGAACCATGGCCCACCCATCAGGTCGGAAGATACCGCGCCCGGACGGGCTCTGCAGACGCAAACGCCCGCCGGCGCCACCTGCCGCGAACGGCGGATGGCCCGGCGGGCGAGCGCACGGGGTGGTGGCTAGAAGAAGAGGTGATGAGTGGCGATGATCGGGGCCAGCAGGATGGCCACGATGTTCATCACCTTGATCATCGGGTTGATCGCCGGTCCGGCGGTGTCCTTGTTGGGGTCGCCGACGGTGTCTCCGGTGACCGCGGCGGCGTGCGTGGGGCTGCCCTTGCCGCCGTAATGGCCGTCCTCGATGTACTTCTTCGCATTATCCCAAGCTCCACCGCCGGTGGTCATCTGGATGGCCAGGAAGATGCCGACGACGATGACGCCGAGGAGCATCGCGCCGAGCACCTCGGGGCCGAAGACGAAACCGACCACGATCGGGGCTGCGACGGGCAGGAGGGCGGGGACGATCATCTCCTTCTGGGCGGCGGTGGTCACCAGGGCGACGCACTTCGCGTACTCCGGCCGCGCGGTCCCCTCCATGATCCCGGGGATCTCCTTGAACTGGCGGCGAACCTCCACGACGACGCCCCCGGCCGCCCGCCCCACGGCGAGCATCGCCAGCGAGCCGAAGAGGAACGGCATGATGCCGCCGAGGAAGAGGCCGGCGATGACCTTGGCGTCGGTCAGGTTGAAGCTGAGCAGGCCGACGTGAGCGGAGCTGAGATGGCTGTTGACCACGTTGGTGTAGGAGGCGAAGAGGACCAGCGCGGCGAGCCCGGCCGAGCCGATGGCGTACCCCTTGGTGACCGCCTTGGTGGTGTTGCCGACGGCGTCGAGGGGGTCGGTCACGGCCCGGACAGACTCGGGGAGGTCGGCCATCTCGGCGATGCCGCCGGCGTTGTCGGTGATCGGCCCGTAGGAGTCGATGGCCACGATGATCCCGGTCATCGACAGCATCGCCATGGCGGCGATGCCGATGCCATACAGGCCACCCAGGCTGTAGGAGATGAGGATGCCGAGGGCGATGGTCAGCACCGGGATCGCCGTCCCCTGCATCCCGATCGCCTGGCCCGCGATGATGTTGGTGGCGTGCCCGGTCTGGGATGCCTTGGCGATCGCTCGGACCGGCCAGAACTGGGCGCCGGTGAAGAACTCGGTGGCCACGACCAGGATCACGGTGATGCCGATCCCGACGACGGCGCACCAGAAGAGGTTGTTGGGGTGTGCGAAGGCGGTCTGGAGATCGCCATAGATCAGATGGGTGACCAGGAAGAAGAGCGGCAGCGCGACGATCACCGACACGCCGAGCCCGCGGTAGAGCGCGCCCATGATCCACTTGCCCTTGCCCATCCGGACGAAGAGCGAGCCGATCAGGGTGGCGATGATGCTCGCCCCCCCGAGCATCAGCGGGTAGGAGACGAAGGCGAAGATCGGCGTGCCATGGCTTCGGTAGAGCAGGCTGCCGAGCAGCATGGTCGCGACCGCTGTGACCGCGTAGGTCTCGAAGAGGTCGGCGGCCATGCCCGCGCAGTCGCCGACGTTGTCGCCGACGTTGTCGGCGATCACCGCCGGGTTGCGGGGGTCGTCCTCGGGGATGCCCGCCTCGATCTTGCCGACCAGGTCGGCGCCGACATCGGCGGCCTTGGTGTAGATGCCGCCGCCCAGCCGGGCGAAGACCGAGATCAGCGAGGCGCCGAAGGCGAAGCCGATGATCGCGGTGAAGTCACCGAAGGAGGCGTAGGCGATGGTCACCCCGATGAGGCCAAAGCCGACCACGAACAGGCCGGTGATGGAGCCGGCGCGGAAGGCCATCTTGAGGGCCGGGTTGACGCCGCCGCGCGCCGCCTCGGCGGTGCGCAGGTTGGCGCGCACCGAGATGTTCATGCCGATGTAGCCGGCGGCGCCGGAGAGCAGGGCCCCGATCACGAAGAGGATCGCCGCCTTGAAGGAGACGACGAAGACGAGGGCGACGGCGATCACCACCCCGATGGCGGCGACGACGCTGTACTGGCGCAGCAGGTAGGCCTGAGCGCCTTCCTGGATCGCCTTGGAGATCTCGCGCATCTTCTCGTTGCCCTGCGGCTGGCGCAGCACCCAGACGATGAGCGCGACCGCCCAGAGCAGGGCGATCACACCGGCGGCCGCCACCGGCCAGAGCACGTTTTCCGTCACCATTCCAAGCATCGATCCGTCCTGTGAACCCGGGCAGGACGACTGATCGGCCCGTCCGGAATTGGCGTGGTCGCTGGGATTGTAGCCAGACCGTCGGCGGAACCCGCCGGTTCGGACCAATGGCCACTCCAGCTCGGGACGTCGGTCCCGACCGCAGGGGAACAATGGTCCTCTGGCGGCCGCGAACACCTTGCGCCGGCGAGTCCCACGCCTGTGGCAGGTCTGGCACCATCGGAGATGATGCCCCTCCCCCAGACCCTTCTGATCATCGTTGGCGACGAGCTCTTGGGCGGCTTCACGACCGACCTGAACGGAGCTCGGGCGGCACGGCGCCTCTTCGAGGCCGGCTATCCCGTACGCCGCATCGAGGTGGTCGGCGACGCGGTCGACGACATCGCCGCCGCGGTGCGGAGGGCGATCGACGACCCGGGCGCAGCCAGGGTGATCGTCTCCGGAGGCATCGGTCCGACCCCCGACGACCGCACTCACCAGGCGGTGGCCAAGGCCCTGGGACGCGAGCTGGTTGAGGATCCGGCAGCTCTCCGCCGGATCGAGGCGATGGTGGCCCGGATGTACGCCGCGGGCTGGGTCGCGAGCCCGACTCTCACCCCTGCCAACCGGAGGATGGCCCGGATGGCGGCCGGCGGCCGGATCCTGGACAACCGCCGCGGCATGGCGCCACCGCTCGCCATCGAGCTGGAGGCGGCCCGGGATCGGTGGCTGTTCGTCCTCCCCGGGGTGCCGCGCGAGTTCGAGGCGGTGCTCGAGGAGGTGCTGATCCCCGGGTACTTCTCCAGCAGCCGCGCCCTGACGGTCGTCGAGTCACGGCACCCGAGCGCCATCGAGGCCGATTTCGCCGAACCGATGCGCCGGCTGGAGATGGAGTTCCCCGATGTGGCGGTCGGCTCCTACCCCCCACAGCGGGGTCGTGACCTGATCATCCGCCTCCGCGGAGAGGACCCGGAAAGGGTGCGCGCCGCCGAGCGGCGGCTCGGAGAGCTGAGGTCGGCGCCCGACCGACCGGCATCCTCCGGCGCGGTTCAGCGGCCGAGGTAGCCGATCGCGTTCCGGCTCTGCTCCACCTCGAGGACGATCTGCGCTGGCGCCGCCTGCCAGAGGGAGGCGTAGAAGTGCTCGCGGTCCTCTGCGTCCGCGGCCGCCCCGAGGGCGGGCAGGCCCTGGCGCCGGCGTGCGATCCAGGGAGGGACCCCCTTGCCGACCGTGTTCCGTCCGACCTTCAAGTCGACCTCCGGATCACGGCCCTCGTCCGCCTCGACCGTGACCTGGACGATGACCCCGGTGTGGTCGTAGATCTTCCAGGTCCGGTCCCATCGCCGGGCACCGCCACCTGTCGGATGGACCACCCTGAGCGGCTCCGCCCCCACCTGGTCATTGGTCCCCGGGCGGCAGAGGCTCCAGAGGAACTGGAGCACGCGCGGTTCGAGGGCATCGCCGACGAAGTCCGCCAGGGACGGTGAGCGGTTGTCGAGATCGGGAAGCGCCTGCCCCATCTGGAACTCGCCGGCGCCGGCGGAGGTGAAGAGGCGGGCATGGCGACGGCAGAAGGCACGGCCCTCCAACGCCACCTGATGGTCAGGACACCAGGCGGTCGGGCAGGGCCGGCCCCGCCGGTCGACGTAGCTGCAGGTGGCCGCGTCGTGACGGCCGCAGGCGTACTCCGAGCAGGCGAGGATCCCGCGCACGGGCCGAGGTCCGGCGGGCACAGCAGGGTCAGCAGGCGAAGGTGGCCCGGCCTCCTTCTTCCAGAAGGGCATCGCTAATGTCCGATCTTAGGTGCGGATGCGATGCGTTGCGCACGATCGTGTCGCAGTCCTGTCTCACCCGCAGCCGCCCGGAGATGGCAGAGGTGCGCTCGGGGAGCCTGCCGCGGCGGGAGACGCGCTGGCGGGCTCGGCCCGACCCCCGGTTCAGGAGCTCTTCTGGAGGTTGCGCACGCGCGGCCCCTTGGGGCTGTCCACGAGGTCGAAGGTGACCGCCTCTCCCTCCTCGAGCGAGTCGAAATCGACCAGGGTCACCTCGGTGCGGTGGAAGAAGGCCTCGGCGCCGTCGTCGGCGCGAACAAAGCCAAAACCGCGGTCAGGGATGATCTTCTTGATTCGGCCAGCGGTCACTTCGCGGGTCCCTCCAAGGACAGACGCTGACGTGTGATCACATATGAAAACGCTGACAGCCTCAGAACATTCCCCGGGTCAGCGCCAGGGCTGCGGCCGCAGTGTCGAGCGAGGCGGGGGTTGGAAGCGTTCTCACGCCCCGCTGGCGCCGAGGATAGCAGGCCGATCCGCCTGCTCGCGGTGCCACGCGACGGCCAGGTCGAGCACGCTGTCGGGGAGGTCTGCGTAGAACGCCTCGACGTCCAGATGCGGAGGCCAGGGATTGGGTGAGGGCACCGCCAGGTCGGCTCGCGCGAGCCGGGACCAGGGACCGAGAGCCGCCTTCTCGGCGCCGTCCAGCCGCACCACGCCGCAACGCCGCAGCCAGTCGTGGCGGTCGTAGGGAGCCCGCTCACGGAGCCGCGGATGGAGGTCGCGCCACACGGTCGCTCGCAGGGCGCTGACTCCGGCTTCGGTGCGGCGCTCGACCAGCTGATCGACCGCGGCCGCCGCGACCGGCTCGTCGGTCCCCTCGTCGTCGTCGCCCGGCGACGGCATCGCCAGTGCCATGCCGATCTGGCCAGGCTGTTCGCCGGCGAGCGCCTGGGCCAGCTGGGCGACGAAGAGGAGCGCCTCCGGCTCGGGCAGCTGGAGGCGGCGCAGCTGAGCCGGACGGACGGCGATGTCGATCCTATCGAGGAGACCGGAGAGGGACCCGAGCCTCACCCCGCGGGCGCGGAGCAGGTCGTCGGCACCGAGCGTGATCTGGATCCGGTCGCCCCGCCGCCGGAGCGGCTCTCCGACCAGTGCCACCCAGCCCGCGAGGTCGGGGATCCGCCGCGGTCGGAGGACGCTCGCAGGATCGTCGCCGAGGTCCCAGGCGGCGAGCGCCGGATGGCCGGCGAAGCCCGCCGCCATGGCCCTCGCCCAGCCGTCGGCGAGCTCGAGCATGAGCGGGTCCGTCCAGGCGTCACGGGGCCCGCCTGGTTCCTGCATCCCATCGCTCAGCACGCGCACCCCGCGCCGGCGGGCATCCCGCCGCACCGCCCGGCGGGGCAGGAAGACGCAGTCGCCGTGAGCCTGGATGAAGAGCACCGGGACGATCCGCATGCCGTGAGCGGCGGCGACGCGGAGCAGCGAGTCGAACTCGCCCATCCGCCGGGGGTCGACCCCGCGCGCATCGGGCATGAAGCTGTCCCAGGCGAGCCCGACGCGGACCTCCTGGAACCCCGCTCGCGCGATGGCCGCCAGGTCCGTGGTCAGCGCCGCGGTGTCGAACGCCTGCCAGAGGAAGGGACCGGTGGTGGCGGGCTGGTAGTCGAGGCTGACGGTCAGTGCTGCGGTCAATAGACGAAGAGGTCGATCCCGCCCCCGACGTGGATGACCTGACCGGTGATGTAGCGGGCCTCCGGGGAGGCCAGGAAGACGACCAGAGCGGCCACATCCTCCGGCTCGCCCATGCTGCGCATCGCCGTGCGCAGCACCATGCGCTCGTTCATCCGCGGATTGCCGGCGGTGAAAGCCTCGGTGGCGATGATCCCGGGGGCGATCATGTTGCTGGTGATGCCGAAACGGGCCCCCTCCAGCGCCATCGACTTGCCCAGCCCGTTGAGCCCGGCCTTGGTCGCGGAATACGACGCCTGACCGAAGCCTCCGAGAGTTCCGGCCACAGATGACATGAAAATGACGCGTCCCCAGTTCCGCTCCCGCATGTGAGGCCACGCCGCCTTGGTGCAGTTGTAGGCGCCGGTGAGGTTGACCCGCAGGTCGCGCTCCCACAGGTCGTCGCTCTGGTCCTCGATCTGACCCAGGTGATCGAGGGTGCCGGCGTTGTTGACCAGGATGTCGATGGAGCCGAATTCGCGCTTGACCTGGGCGAACACGGCCGCCACCTGGTCGCGATCGGTGACGTCCATCTTGAGCGCCATCGAGCGGCGGCCCATCGCCCGGATCTCGGCACTGGTGCGCTCCGCGTAGACCACGTTGTGGGACGTGAACAGCTGGGCCAGCGCCGACTGCGATGCCTCGGCGACCCGCTGGAGCTCGGGGTCGGATTCGAGGAGGATGTCGGTGACCACCACGTCGGCGCCGGCCCGGGCGAGCGCCAGCGAGTCGGCGCGCCCCAGCCCGCGAGAGCCACCGGTCACCACCGCCACCTTGCCGCTCAGATCGAACATCGCTGCCTCCAGGTCGGGTCGACTCGCTCCGATTATGGTGATGAGAGCCCGCCTCGTGGGCAGCTGGGCAGCGAAGCTAGCGCGCGGGCGCGGGGGGCGAGATCGGCGGCCGCTCGCCGAGGATGCAGCGGGAGATCACCAGCCGCTGGATCTCGGCCGTCCCCTCCCAGATCTGATAGATCTTGGCGTCGCGCATGAAACGCTCCACCGGGTATTCCTTGACATAGCCGTACCCGCCGAGCACCTGGACGGCCTCGGTGGTGACGCGCATCGCCATGTCGCCGGCGTAGAGCTTGGCCATGGACCCCTCGCCGCGGGCAAGCGGAATGCCCTCGGCGATCATCCAGCCCGCCCGCCAGATCAGCATCCGGGCGGCGTCGATCTCGGTGGCCATGTCGGCGAGCTTGAAGGCGATCGCCTCGTGGCGGGCGATCGGCCTTCCGAAGGCGTGGCGCTCGAGCGAGTAGTCGCGGGCGAACTCGAACGCCGCCCTGGCGATCCCGAGAGCGCCGGCGGCGACCTGGGGGCGGGTGGCCTCGAGCGTCCGCAGGGCCCCGAGGGCACCCGGCCCCGTCTCCGTGCCGTCCGCCTCGGTGCCGAGGTGAGCCTCCTCGGCGACGAAGCAGTTCTCGAGGATCACCTGGGCGGTGTGGGAGGCCCGGACCCCCATCTTCTTCTCCTTGCGCCCCTGGCGCATCCCAGGATTGCCCTTCTCAATGACGAAGCCGGCGATCCCCGCTGGGCCGAGGGAGCGATCGGTGGTCGCGAAGACCACCTGCAGATCAGCGATGCCGCCGTTGGTGCAGAACTGCTTGGTCCCGTCGAGGACCCAACCGCCGTCAACCTTGCGAGCGGTCGTCTCCAGAGCCAGGGCATCCGACCCGGAGTTGGGCTCGGTCAGACCCATCGCCCCGATCCTCAACGTCTCGGGGTCGGCGAGCAGACCGATGTACCTCCTCTTCTGAGCCTCGGTGCCCATGGCGAGGATGGCCGCTCCGCAGAGCCCGGTCCCCTGAATCGAGACGGCGATCCCCGCGTCACCCCAGGACAGCTCCTCGGTGAGGATCAGCTCGGTGATGAAGTCGACACCGCCGCCGCCGTATTCGCTCGGGAAGGCGGCGGAGGCGTCGAGGCCCACCTCGTGGGCTTTGTGCATGACCTCCCAGGGGGTCTCCTCGTGCTCGTCGTAGTCGGCCGCGCGGGGACGCATCTCTTTCACCGCGAACTGGTGGGCGAGACGGCGAACCTCCTCCTGCTCAGTGGTCAGGCTGAAATCCAGGGGCACGGCCGGGGCCTCCCTCAGCCGGCCAGGCGAACCACCGCCCGGCCGTTGGTCAGGACTCGATCACCCCGGCTGGAGGTGGCCTCGAGCTGCAGGGTGGCGCTGCCTGCGGCGTGGTCCACCGACGCGACCCGCCCGGTGCAGGTGACGGTGTCGCCCGGCAGGAGGGGTTTGGAAAACCGGCAGGCCAGCTCGATGAGCCGGTCGTGGCCGCCCGCCCAGCGGCCGACGGCCTCGCCGAGGATGGCCATCTCGAGCATCCCGTGGGCTATCGTCCCCGGCAGCCCGACCGAGCGGGCAAACTCCGGGTCGACGTGGATGGGGTTGTGATCTCCCGACGCGTCGGCATAGGCGTCGATCTGCGCCTGGCTCACGGTGCGGGACAGGGGCGCCATCTCGTCGCCGGGCCGCACCTCCTGCCCCGCAGCGGAAGCGGTCATCGCCCGGCACCACGGAGGAGAAGCAGGGAGCGCCCCCGGCAGACGGTGTGGCCGGACTGGTTGGTCGCCGCGAGGTCCAGGGTCACGAACGTCATCCCTCGCTTGCTCTCCACCGAGGCGACCTGGGCTGACGCCTCGACGACATCACCCGGCCGCACCGGCACCGGCCACTCGAAGCTCTGCTCGGCATGGATCAAACCGGCCAGCTCGATGCCGAGCTCCGCGTCCGCGAGCACCTTGGCGAGGGACGGGAGCAGGCAGTAGACGGCCGCGAACGCCGGCGGCACCGACCCGGGGGAGTACACCGCGTCGGCTCCGCTCACCGCTGACGCGTACTCCGCCACCCGCTCGGCGCTCACCGCCTGGCCAGGTGCCAGGTAGCGTCGACCCACATGGGATAGGTCGGGCACGACTCAGGGCTCCTCCCGCTCCACAGCTGACATCCGGGTCAACTTCGGTCACCGAATATACCAGGACCCCATCGGCCGGACGTGATAGCGGTACTATCACATTCCTTTGACGACTCCGCGGCGACTCTGCTAGCGTCCGCCCGCTGTCTCGGTGCTCGGATGCACCACACCAGCCGTAAGGGGATATCCGGGGAGGAAGGACATCCGCGGTCTTCGCCATCGGTTGCTGCGGCATGCATGGGTGCTCCTGATCGCCCTTCTGCTCCCCGTCATCGCGCCGCGGCTGCCGGTCGGAGCGTCGCTGACGGCGGCGGCCCCGAGTGCCGACGTCCTCAACGCCGTCATCGAAGGTGCCCCGGCGGATCAGACCGCTCCGGCCGGGCCGGCGCTCACCGTGATGGCCCCGGCGGGTGCAACCGTCGACTCCCTGGCGGCGGGCTATGCCCGCAACCCGGCATCGATCATCTGGGCAAATGACTTCGGCCCGGGTGTCGAGCCGCAGGCCGGCTCACCGGTCCTGCTCCCGCCGGGACCGGGAGCCCTCGTCCCGGTGCAGGGCGGCGAGTCGCCCAGCCAGTTCGCCGCGGGGCTCGGCATCGACCCCTCGGTCCTCCTCGCCTACAACGTGCTCCAGGAGGACGCCCCCCTCGCCGGCGGCACCTACCTGCAGGTTCCGCTCGCCGACGCCCCCCAGGGATCGCTGAATCCCGCAGCCTTCGTTCCCGCGGCCGCCGGCGTCCCCGAGGTACCGCCGAGCCATGGAGGGGACAGCTTCCCGTACGGCGAGTGCACGTATTACGTGGCGACACGGCGCGCCATCACCTGGGGCGGCAACGCCGGCGAGTGGTGGCAGGACGGCCGCTGGTCGCGGCCCGAGGGCGAGGTGCCGGTCGCCGGTGCCGTCGCCGTCTTCGAGGGCCCCGGCTACTCCTACGACGGTCACGTCGCCTTCGTGGACAGCGTCAACGCGGACGGCAGCTTCGCGATCTCGGAGATGAACTACGACGGCTGGGGGGTGGTCGACCAGCGGACGATCCAGGCGAACGACCCCACCATCGTCGGCTTCATCTACTAGCCGCGACGGAGTGAGGGGGGAGAGCCGCAGGCTCGCCTCCCGATCGGAGGACCGGCTAGTACCGCGTATTGAACCGTGCGCCCGCAGGGCGCACACCCCCTCTCCCTTGGGTTGGACACCGTGAGAAGGGGCCATGCGGGTGGGGGACGCGACGGGCTTGCGCAGGCGGCGGATGCAACGCCGCCGAGCACGAGCCGCGAGCGCCAGTCAGGGCGCGAGACGGCGGTCCCTGAGCGACCCCCACCCGCGTGGCCCCTCGCGCGGAGGCTCCGAGGCTACCCGCTGAAGCGGTATCCGATCCCCGGCACCGAGTGGATGTAGGTGGGCTTCTCGGCGTCGGGCTCGATCTTGCGGCGCAGCCGGTAGACGTGGGCGTCCACGGTGCGGGTCTCGATCTCGACCTCGTAGCCCCACACCCGGCGGAGCAGCTCTCCGCGGCTCATCACCTGGCCCGGACGCGATGCCAGCAGGGCGAGCAGGTTGAACTCGGTGAGGGTCAGGTTGACCTCCTCGCCGTCCCGGAACACCTGGCGGCGTCCCAGGTCGATGGTCAGACCCGGGAACTCGAAGCGGTCGCGGGGCTGCTCCTGGGACGAGATCTCGCTGCGGCGGAGGTGGGCGCCGATCCGCGCCATGAGCTCCCGCACCTCGAAGGGCTTGGTGACGTAGTCGTCGGCCCCGAGCTCCAATCCCACCACCACATCGATGGTGTCGGCCTTGGCGGTGAGCATGAGGATGGGCACCCGGGAGCCCTCGGAGCGGAGCCGGCGGCAGACGTCGAGACCGCTCATCCCAGGTAGGTTCACGTCGAGGATGATCAGGTCGGGGTTCTGCTCCCGGGCTGCCTGCAGGCCCTCCAGGCCGGTGGCGGCCTCGAGGAGGGTGTGGTTCTGAGCGCTCACGGCGAGGCGGACCACCTCCCGGCTGGGCGGGTCGTCCTCGACGATCAGGATGGTCTTGCCGCCGGCGGTCATGATGCGGCCGGCTCCAGGTATGTGGCGATGCGTTGCACGAAGCTCGCGACCTCGATGGGCTTGCTGATGTACCCAGAACAACCTGCGGCGAGCGCTTCCTGCTCGTCACCTTTCATGGCATTGGCGGTGAGAGCGATGACGGGGACGTCGGCGGTCTTGGGATCGGACTTTAGCATTCGCGTGACGGTGAGTCCGTCCATTCCCGGCAGTTCGACGTCCATCAGGACCAGGTCGTAGAGCGTCGCCCGGGCCTTCTTGAGCCCTTCGGCCCCGTCGGAGGCCACATCCACGTCGAAACCGCTGCCGTTCAGGACCATCCTGGCCAGCTGACGGCTGCTCGCGTTGTCCTCCACCAGGAGGATGCGGTTGTGAGCCCGCCCGTTCTGGGGCTCCATGCCAAGGAGGGGGAGCTGGAAGGTGAAGACCGAACCCTTGCCCACCTCCGACTCGACCCGGATGTCACCGCCGTGGAGCTCGACCAGCCGGCGGGTCAGGGAGAGGCCGAGGCCGGTGCCCTCCACCTGCCGGGTGGTCGCGGTGTCCAGCTGGTAGAACTCGTCGAAGATCCGCTCGTGGTACTCCTTGGGGATTCCCACCCCGGTGTCGCCCACGTCCACCACCAGCCAGCCGTTCTCGGCCCGGGCCGCCACCCAGACCCTGCCGCCCTGGGCGGTGAACTTGATCGCATTGGAGAGGAGGTTGTAGAGAATCTGCTTGAACTTGCTCTTGTCGGCCCTGGTCTCCAGGTCCTCGGGCTCGACGGTGATCGCCAGCTCGATGTCCCGCCGCTCGCTCAGAGAGCGGATGACGTTGTGGACCTCCCGCACGGCGTTCCCCACCCGGAAGCGATCGTAGGCCAGCTCCATCCGTCCGGCCTCGATCTTGGAGAGATCGAGGACATCGTTGACCAGCTCGAGAAGGTGCTTGCCACTCGCATGGATGTTCTCCAGGCATTCGTGGCGCTGCTCCTCGGAGAGCTCGACGAGGTTGTCCTTGAGAATCTCGCTGAACCCCAGGATGGCGTTGAGGGGGGTGCGCAGCTCGTGGCTCATGTTGGCCAGGAACTCACTCTTCAGCCGGGAGATCTCGGCGATGTGGGCGTTGGCGATCTCCAGCTCGCGGGTCCGGTCGGCGATCTCCTTGATCTGCCTCTTCTGGGTGGTGTACAGGCGTGCGTTGTCGATGGAGATGGCCGCCTGGTTGGCGATGATCTGGACCAGCGCCTGCTCGACCGACGTGAAGGGTTTGACCTCTTTCCGGGCGATCGTCAGCGCGCCCACGAGGCGGCGAGGCGACTCCAGGGGCATGATCAGGACCGATCTCGGCGAGTAGCCCATCTCGAGGTTCTTGAACCGGCTGTCCTGGGTGGCGTCGTTCACCGAGACGATCTTTCGTTGCTTGGCCGCCCAGCCAACGATCCCCTCGCCCAGCCTGAAACGAGCCACCTTGTTGACAGCCTCGGCGAATGGGAAGGTCGCGATCGCAGAGAGGGTGCGGTCGTCCTCGTCGAGGAGGAAAACGGTGGCCGCGTCACAGACAGCCAGGTCGCTGGCCGCCTTGAGCATGAAATCGATGGTCTCCTTCAGCTCAAGGCTGGACGTAAAAAGATTGCCCACCTGGCCGAGGAGGTCGACGATGACCTTATCGTCCATCCGCGGCGAGTATATGCCAGTCCTGCCATCTGCAATGATCCTTTGTTGCAATCCGGTCACTCTCCGATGACATCCGAGATCGGTGCGCCGGTGCGGCTGAGGGTTCTGCGCGACCCGCGCGCGACCCTCTGCGGACCAGACGGGGGGGGCGCGGGCCGCGGCGTGGTCAGCCCGGCCTGGACCTCAGCTCGTCGCGGAGCTGCCGCAGGACCGTCAGGGCGTCGCCCACGATGCCCAGGTCGGCGAGCTTGAAGATCGGCGCCTGGGGGTCCTTGTTGATGGCCACGATCTTCTGGGCTCCCCGCATGCCGACGGTGTGCTGCATCGCCCCGCTGATGCCGCAGGCGACATAGACCGTGGGCTTGACGGTCTTGCCGGTCTGGCCCACCTGCAGGGAGTAGGGCACCCAGCCGGCGTCGACGACGGCGCGGCTCGCGCCGACGGCACCGTGAAGCAGCTCGGCCACCTCGCGCAGGAGCTCGAAGTTGCCCGCCTCCTGGATGCCGCGACCCCCGCTCACCACCACCTCGGCATCCTCGAGCTTGGGCCCGGCGGCAACCTCGTTGGAGCGGTCGACCACCCTGGCCCGCCGGTGGCACTCCCGGATCACCGCCGGGACCTCGACGACCACGGGGATGACCGCGCCGGGGGCGGCAGCCGCAGGGAATGACTTCGGCCGGAAGAGGGCGAGAGCGGGTCGCCGGGCGCCGAACTCGGTGCGGACGACCTGGGTGGCTCCGAAGATGGCGGTGGTCACGGTGATCGCGTCGCCGGCCTCGACGTCGAGGCCGTTGGCGATGACCGGCACGTCCAGCCTGGCCGCCAGCCGCCCGGCAACATCCCGGCCGGCGTGGGTCGCGGCGAAGAGGATGAGGTCGGGCCGGTGCTCGACGACGAGGGCGGCGAGCGTGTCCGCGGCCGGCCCGCCGAACAGGAGCTCGGCGAAGGCAGGGTCCTGGGAGAGGTGGAGGGTCGTGGCCCCGTACCGCCCGAGCTCGGCAACGGCATCGACCGCCTCCGGGCCGAAGCAGACCGCCTCGACCGTCCTCGCCCCCAGGGAGCGTGCCTTGGTCAGGAGCTCGAGCGTACCCGTCGTCACCCGACCCTGGCTCAGGTCGGCGAAGACCCAGACGCTCCCGAGAGCCATCTCAGATCACCCGCATGCTGGCCAGGAGCAGGACGATGCGGTGGGCGCCGTCCCCCTCATCGGTGACGACCTCGCCAGCCTTGCGCTCCTCCGCCGTGGTCACCGACACCACCGTCTGGCCGGCGGCGGCGCCGACCACCTCCACGAGCCCGAGGTCGGCGGGAGTCCAGCGATCCAGCGGCTTGGACTTGGCGCCCATGATGCCCCGCAGCGAGGGATAGCGCGGCTCGTTGACCCCGGCGGTGACAGAGACCACGCAGGGAAGGCCGGCGAGGATCGTCTCCGACCCACCCTCGGTCTGGCGGCTCACGGTCAGCGCCGTCCCATCCGAGGCGACACCGGTGGCAAAGGTGACCGCCGGGACGCCGAGCAGCTCGGCGAGCGCCTGGGGGACGATCCCCGTGTAACCGTCAGTGGATTCGGTGGCGGTGATGACCACGTCGAACGGCTCGCGGCCGATGGCGGCGGCGAGCACCTTGGCGGTGGTCAGCGCGTCCGAGCCACCCAGCCCGTCGTCGGTCACGAGCACTCCCCGCGCGGCTCCCATCGCCAGGGCCTTGCGAACGGCTTCGAGGGCCCGCTCCGGCCCCATCGAGACGACCCGAACCTCTCCACCGTGGGCCTCGACGAGCCGCAGCGCGGCCTCGACACCAAACTCGTCGCCCGGATCGAGGACCGGCTCCGCGAGGTCACGGCGGAGCCGGTGCGTGGTCGCATCCAGCTGTCCCGCGCTGTCCGGATCGGGAACCAGCTTGACGCACACCACCACGTTCACCGTCATCCTCCTCGGCCCGCGCGACCCCGGCACGGGCAGCCGCCGCCGAGCTTACCAGCCGGTCGGAGGCCCGCTCCGGTGGCCTGCCCGCGCGCCGTCCTCGGCTAGACTGCAACGATGCCCAAGCAGTACGCACGATCCGAGCAGGTCATCGATCCCGCCGGCCGCTACCTGGCCACCGTATCCACGGACCGGGGCGACATCGAATTTGCGATGGAGGCCTCACGAGCGCCAAAGACGGTCAACAACTTCGTCTTCCTCGCCGGTGAGGGGTTCTACGACGGCCTGACCTTCCACCGCGTGGTGGATGGTTTCGTCATTCAGGGAGGCTGCCCGGAGGGCAGCGGTCGCGGTGGCCCCGGCTACCGTTTCGAGGACGAGCCGGTCCAGGGTGACTACATCGCGGGCTCGGTGGCGATGGCCAACTCGGGGCCCAACACCAACGGCTCTCAGTTCTTCATCTCCACCGTGGACAACCGGCGCAGCCTGACCAAGTCGTACAACCTCTTCGGCCAGGTGGTGAAGGGGATGGAGGTGCTGAACGCGATCCGGGTCGGTGACGTGATGCGCTCGGTGAAGGTCCGCCCCGCCACGCCGTGACAGACGCCGTGAGCGACGTCTCCGGGCTCCGACTGCTGGCCGTCCACGCCCATCCGGATGACGAGACCATCACCATGGGCGGGTTGCTCGCCCTCTGCGCGGATCGCGGGATCTCCACCTCGGTGATCTGCTGCACCGACGGCAAGGTGGCGACCATCTTCGATCCCGAGTACGCCGCCAACGAGGACGAGATCCGGCCCCGACTCAAGGAGATCCGCGAAGCCGAGCTGCGCCGGGCCGGCGCGATCCTGGGGGTGTCCGAGATCAACTTCCTGGAGTTCGGCGACTCCGGGATGGCCGGGACCGAGACCAACCACGCGCCGGGGGCGTTCTGGCGGGCCGACTTCGATGAGGCCGTGGGCCGGGTCGTGGCGCACATCCGCCGCTTCCGCCCCCACGTTGTCGTCACCTATGACGGCAACGGCGGCTACGGGCATCCCGACCACATCCAGGCCCACCGGGTCACCCTGGTCGCGGTCGAGGCTGCCAACCACGCCGTCTACCCGGAGGCCGGCCCTCGCTGGCGGGTGAGCAAGCTCTACTACACCGCCTTCCCCCGTTCCGAGGTGAGGCGGATCGCGGAGATGGCCAGGTCGGCGGGGATCAAGCCGCCCTTCGGGGAGGCGGATCCCGACAGCCTGGAGTTCGTCACCCCGGACGAGCTGGTGACCACCCGGGTGAACTGCCGCGATCAGCTGGGCCGCAAGCGCGAGGCGCTGATGGCCCACCGCAGCCAGCTCACCGAGGAATTCGCCCTGCTCTCCGTCCCCGAGGAGATCCTCCGGGAGCACTTCTCCGACGAGTTCTACCAGCTGGTGTTCTCGCGGGTCCCCACCACCCTGCCCGAGACCGACGTCTTCGCCGGCCTCACGCCCGCCTGAGGGCCGCAACCGGCCAGCAGCCCTTCCCGGGCAAGACGGCTGGGTCGGAGCACCGGGATCTCGGGGGGACCGCTCGGGACAGGGAGGCGGCTCAGGCCGGGCTCCGGCGCGCCGCCGAGTTGGAGGCGACGACAGCCGGCTCCGCCCCGAAGACCTCTCCAAAGCGGGCGACGAACTCCGCCGGGGTGAAGCGATGGGCCTGCGGCCCCTGCTGCTCCACCGCGTACGTGGCGGCGAGCGCCCCCATACGGCCTGCCTGAGCCGCATCCAGCCCGCGGCGCAGCCCGGCGAGCAGGCCGGCGATGTAGGCGTCGCCCGCACCGGTGGGGTCCACGACCCGCCGTGGGGCGATCGCCGGCACCGTCACGACCTCGCCTCCGACGTGGAGCTCGCTTCCCCGAGCGCCCTGGGTGAGGGCCACGATCGAGGTCTTCGCCAGCTCGGCGACACTCCGCCCGGTGCGGTTGCGCACGAGCTCCAGCTCGTAGTCGTTGCCGACCACGAGCCAGGCCGCATCGAGCCCCGCCACCAGGGTCTCGTCGCTGATCGAGGGGATCTGCTGGGCGGGAGCAAAGACGAGGCGGGCCCCCATCTGGCGTGCCTGAGCGATGTGGGCGGTCATGCCATCGGGGGAGTCGGGGGCGACGACCACGTGCTCGACGTCCTCCAGGGCGCGCAGGTCGATGTCGGCGGCGCGCGCCATGGCACCGGGAAAGAACGCGGTGATCTGGTTGTCGGCAAGGTCGGTGGTGATGAAGCAGGAGGCGGTGGGGACGTCATCGCAGCCGAGCGCCGCCGAGGTGTCCACCCCGGTCCGGCTCAGGGAGGCGCCGTACTCCGTGAAGTCGCTGCCGACCGCGGCGCAGAGCATCGGCCGCTCGCCGAGGAGGGCCAGGGTGTAGGCGATGTTGGCCGCGGTCCCACCCCTGCGTCGCTCCAGCCGGTTGACCAGGAAGGAGACGTTGATGAGATGGGTTTTCTCGGGGAGGATGTGATCCCCGAAGCGCCCGGGGAAGACCATGATCGTGTCGAAGGCGACCGAACCGGTCACGGCAATGCGTCCCATGGCCCAAGGATAGGGACTGCAGGGCCGCCTCCGGCCCGAGACCCCTGCCGGGGTGCGCCAGAATGGACCGATGCCGCTCCGCACTCCGCAGGGCCCCTCGTCCGGCCCGGACGATCCGGCCCAGCCGACCCCCACCGGCAGCGAGGCGACGATGGCCGAGGCCGTCGAGGTGTACCACCGCACCTACACGACGCTGCTGCGGTCCACCGGTGAGACCCCGCTGCGGGTGCTCGAGGCCTCGCATCGGGCCATGGGGTCGAGCCTGCACAGCCTGGCGGCCTCTTCCGAGCCCGACCTCGGCGCCTTCCTCTACGCGGTGCGGCGGCTGCCGGCCTCGGTGATGCGGGCGGAGCGGGTGGTCATGGGGCAGGCCATGGAGGTCTTCGGCCGCAACGGCTTCAGCCTCGCCGAGTGGACCGAGGCATCGGCGCCGGGGCGGCGCCGGCGGTGGTACGAGGACGGCAAGGGGACGCTCGCCGTGCTGATCGCGTCGGAGACCGACGTCGACGACCTCATCCCCACCCTGGTCGCCTTCCAGATCGAGTGGAACAAGCTCCGCGGCTCCCTCAGCCCCGCCGCCGTCCCCGACGAGCCCGAGCCTGTGTGGCTGGCGGGTGTCTGCGGGGGGCGCGAGGACGACTGGGCGCAGCTGCAGGAGATCTGGGGCTCGGCGTTCGCCGAGCGCCTCCGCCTGATCGCGGCTCGGAAGAAGTCGATCCGGGTGCGGATGCTCGGCGGCACCCAGGTCGGCTACGCCCGGGTGACCCGCCGCTGGTGGCAGCAGGTGACGGGGACGATGCGCAGTCAATCCCTGCTCGACCGCCCCCTCTACTTCGTGAGCAGCAACTCCCACAGCCTGGCGAACCTGGTCACCGGGGTGGCCCGCCACCACGAGGCCGCGCTGGTGGAGATGGTCGAGGCCCGCGGACCCGCCGACCTCGGCCGGGAGCTGGTGCGCTTCCGAGCCGGGCTCGCCGAGGGGGACTGGAACAACTTCCTCTACTACGCCGCCCGGCTCCACACCGGGAGCATCGCCACCGACGAGCGCGGCCGCCTCCGTCACGAGGAGCGCGAGCAGGGGGTCCACGGGGTGGCCAGCCGCACCGCCCTGGACGTCGCCGCCCAGGTCATACCGCTCGACCGCCTGAACCCGGCCAACTTCGATCCGCGGCTGGGCCCGGTGGACGCCGCGCGGTTGCGGAGCAGCCAGGCGGTGATCGTCAACATCGACTACCCGCTGGGACTCGCCGCCTACAACATCCTGCGCGAGGTGGGCGAGACCGCGGCCGAGCTGCGGGGCGTCTACATCCTGGGCAAGGCGGCCACCCTCAACGCCGACGTCGGCGACGTGATGATCTCGAGCGTCGTCCACGACGAGCACAGCGGCTGCACCTACTGGCTCGACAACGCGTTCACGGTCGCCGACATCGCGCCCTACCTCCGCTTCGGCAGCGGCCTGGACAACCAGCGGGCGGTGTCGGTCAAGAGCACCTTCCTCCAGAACCGCGGCTACCTCGACTTCTATTACCGCGAGGCCTTCACGGTCGTGGAGATGGAGGCCGGACCCTACTGCAACGCCATCTACGAGATGAGCGAGGCGGGGCGCTACCCGACCGGGGAGCCGGTCAACTTCTCGAAGCTGCCTCTCGACTTCGGGATCATCCACTACGCATCGGACACGCCCTTCACCCAGGCGCGAACGCTGGGTGCGCGAGGGCTCTCCTACTTCGGCATGGACTCGACCTACGCCGCCTCGGTGGCGATCCTCCGCCGCATCCTGGTGAGGGAGGGTGCGCTCGCGGGTGCCCCCGTGCGAAACGGGGCAGAGAGCGGCGACGCGACGGCGACCGCGCGGGCCGAGGACGCGAGGCGGCTCTCGGCTACCGGGATGCCACCGCCCTGAAGAAGGTGTAGCAGAAGACGCCATCCCGCTCGGCCGTGCGGTGGAGCGCGGCGACCCCCCGGTCCCACTCCGGCTCGGAGATCAGGCCCTGCCCCAGGGCTTCGGCTCGAACGCCCTCGACCATGGCCGTGAACGTCTTGAGCGTGAACCCCTCCACGAGGTGGGGAAGGGAGCTGTCCACGTAGACGATGCGGGGCTCGACCCGCACCTCCCGGAAGCCCGCCGCGGTGAGCAGCGGGTAGAGCCGGCGCCCGATCAGGCTGTCGCCCCCGGCGCGGGCCTGCAGCTCCACCAGGCAGCCGATGGCATGGCGCGCCGACTCGCTGTCGGGGTGGAAGTACGCCGACCCGTGGTCGCCCTCCACGACGGTGATGCTGCCGCCCGGTCTCAACACCCGTCGAAACTCCGCCAGGCCGAGCGCCGGCTCGGCCAGGTGCTCGAGCAGGAAGCAGACGAAGACGTGGTCGAAGGAGGCGTCGTCGAAGGGCAGGCGATGGATGTCCGCCTGCCGGAAGGTCACGTTGGCGAGACCGGCGTCCGCCACCCGGCGGCGCGCCTCGGCGAGAGAGGTCTCCGAGATGTCCACCGAGACGATGCGGGCACCGGGGCTGCGCGCGGCGAGGTGGACCGTCTGCGATCCGACGCCGCAGCCCGGTTCGAGCACGCTGTCTCCGGCCGGGAAGGCGACACCATCGTGAAGCAGGGCGGCAAGGGTGTCCGCCTGGTCGGCGAGGCGCTCCGCCTCCCTCCCCGAGTAGCCGTGGACGTAGTCGGGACCGGTCACCGTCGCCTCCGAGAATGGTCGGGCCGATGGTAGCGGCGTGCGGCTGCGCCCCCGCGGTGAGCACGCAGGGCTGGTCCGGCCCGAGGCACTGCCGCACTGCCGGAGCGGTCAGAACCTGTAGTTCTGGAAGGTCACCCAGATGTCGTAGCCCGCGTGGACGGCGATGGCCGGGAGCAGCCGCCGGCTCCTGAGGTACACGAGGGCCATCCCCACCCCGAAGAGGACAGGGCCGAAGGTCGCCCACCCGTACTCGATGTGGTAGCTGCCCCTGACCAGCGAGGAGATGACGACGCAGAGCAGCGGGTGGACCCCGAGCTGGCGAAGGCGGGTGATGAGGAAGCCCAGCACGACCACCTCTTCGAGGATGCCCGCCTGCAGGGATCGCGCCACCATCGTGACCGCGTACACCGCCGGAACCGGGATCGGGACGTAGCTGGTGCCGGCCGGGACACCCGCCTGGGGCAGGTGGCTGCCCAGTGACTGCAGCCCGAGCGCGAGGACCCCTACGGGGAGGAGGAGTAGCAGGTCACGGCGCTTCTCCGTGAGTGACAAACCGAGAGTGCGCAGCGTCTCGCCGGAGCGGAGCAGGACGTAGACGACCACGACCAGCCCCGCAGCCAGCCAGATGGCGAGATAGACGCAGGCGAGAGCGACAGCCAGCTGGTCGTGTCCGGGCATGAAGAGGATGAAGGGGTCGGAGAGCTGCCGCCCGGTGACCGTCCTGGAGGCGAGGTCCATCAGCGCGACCCCGATGCTCGGTCCCATCACCCCCAGGACCACGACGATGATCTCGGTTACCAGCATCCCCCGCGTCTGCGTGGAGGCGGGCACCTCCGCCCAGCCGCCGCTGAGGGGGGA
Source organism: Candidatus Dormibacteria bacterium (assembly GCA_049521435.1). Taxonomy (GTDB): domain Bacteria; phylum Chloroflexota; class Dormibacteria; order Aeolococcales; family Aeolococcaceae; genus Changshengia. The sequence continues at coordinate 70,629 of JBEKOU010000006.1, forward strand.
GCCGAGGGAGCGCCGGGAGGCCGTCGCCGGAGGAGCTTCACTCACGATGAGGTGGCAGGGTAGCCGCCGCCGCCCCCCTCCCGTGGCGCAGGTCGCCAACCTGTGATGCGATTGGAGTTCCAGTCGGCTCGAGCCTCTGTCACGTCGAACCCTCGCGAGGCGACGAGGGGGATGCGTGGCGTGTGCCAGCATGTCGCCCGACCATGCCCCTCGTCACCGTCTCCCAGCTCAGCGTGGCATATGGCGCCGACACCGTCTTCTCCGGCCTCGATCTGCGCCTGGAACGCAGGGCCCGGCTGGCCGTGGTGGGCGCCAACGGGGCCGGAAAGTCGTCACTGCTGCGCGTCCTGGCCGGCGAGCTGGAGCCGAGCGACGGCCAGATCGACCGCCAGCGCGGCCTCCGCAGTGCCTACCTTCCCCAGGACGCGCCGGTCCCGGTGGCGAAGACGGTCCTCGAGGAGGTGATGGCGTCGCGGACCGACCTGGCCGCAATGCGGCACGAGCTCTCCCTTCTCGAGGTGGCGATGAGCCGGGAGGGGCCGGGGCTGGAGGGCCAATTGAGCCGTTTCGGAGACCTCCAGCATCTCTACGAGGACGCCGGCGGGTATGAGCTGGAGGCGCGGGCACGTGAGGCGCTGGGCGGCCTCGGAATCGACGAGGAGCAGCGAAGCCGGGACCCCGCCGAGCTCTCCGGGGGCCAGCAGCGGCGGGTGGAGCTGGCCAAGCTCCTGGTGGCGGATGCCGACCTCCTGTTGATTGATGAGCCGACCAATCATCTCGACCTGGAGGGCATCGAGTGGCTGGAGGACTTCATGGCCGGGGTGGGCACCGCCTTTGTGCTGGTCTCCCACGACCGCCGCTTCCTCGACCACGTCTGCACCGGGGTGCTGGAGCTCAACCACGGCACCGCCGAGGAGTACCCGGGCAACTACAGCGCCTACGTCCGGCTGCGGGTGGAGCGCCGGGCCCGCCGGCTCAAGGAGTACGAGGAGCAGCAGGACCACATCCGGCATCAGGAGGAATTCATCCGCCGCTACCGCGCCGGCCAGCGTGCCCGCGAGGCCCGGGGACGGCAGACCAAGCTGGACCGCCTCCCCCGGGTAGCCGCACCCCCCGACGACCGGCGACCGCGGCTTCGCTTCGCCACCGCCCCCTCCTCACGGGTCACTCTGAAGGCGTCGGGGCTCGTGGTGGGGCGGGAGGTGCCACTGCTGGAGCTGCCGCCTTTGACCCTCGCCCCCGGTGATCGAATCGCCGTGGTGGGGGCCAACGGGAGCGGGAAGTCGACGCTCCTCCACACCCTCGCCGGCGAGCTGCCGGCGCTGGAGGGGCGCGTGGAGCTGGGCCCGCGCACGGTGTTCCGCCTCTACCGCCAGGATCTGGGCCGCGGCCAGGTGACCGACTCCCAGAGCTTCGCGAGCAACCAGGACAGCACGGTGATGGAGGATCTGCTGGCCGACCACCCGATCGGCCCCGAACGGGGCCGCAACATGCTGGGAGCGCTGCTCTTCTCGGGAGACGAGGTCCACCGGCGGGTGGGCGACCTCTCGGGCGGAGAGCGCGCCCGCCTGCTGATGGGCAAGCTCGCGCTCGAGCCGACCAACCTCCTCTTCCTGGACGAGCCCACCAACCACCTGGACCTGCCCGCCCAGGAGGTCCTGGAGGGGGCGCTCACCAAGTACCCGGGCGCATTGGTCCTGGTGTCGCATGACAGAGCGCTGATCGACGCCCTGGCAACCGAGACCTGGGCCATCGAGGAGGGAGGGAGCATCCGCAAGGTCGTGGGCGGCTACACGGCACTCCTCGGTGATCGTCAGCGCGAGCGCCGGCCAGGCGGTGGGAGCGCGGCCGGGGCGGCCGCCGCGCCGGCCACGAGCGGTCGTGGGGCGGGAGCGAGTCGGGACGGCGGCGGACACGACCGCTCCGAGCCACCGCCGGCCCCCGCCCACATGCCGGCCCTCGGGCGCAAGGTGCGAGCTGCCGCCCGCTCCCAGTCCGCCGCCGGCCGCCTCCTCGAGAATGAGATCGCCGAGGTCGAGGCGGCGCTCGCGGAGACCCGGCGGCGCCTGCTCGACCCCGCCACCTTCTCCGACCCGGCGGTCGGCGCCGAGGTCGGGCGCGAGCACGATCGCCTCACCGGGGCGCTCGCCGAGCTCTACGAGCGCTGGGCCGGGACTGCCGCCGAGTAGGCCCCGGCCAGCCGGACGGCCCCGCGCTCCCGTAGCTCGGGACCCCTCGACCGCGCCGCTACACTCTGCGCGTGACCCAGGTCGGCGACCTCACCGTCGGTGGCGTGCTCATCGAGTGCGACGCGATCCAGCGGCGGGTGGAGGAGCTGGCCACCGAGATCGACGCCGCCTATCCCTCTTTGGAGCAGCCGCTCGTCCTGATCTGCGTGCTCAAGGGGTCGATCCTCTTCACCGCCGACCTGGCCCGGGCGCTGAGCGTGCCCGTCGAGCTCGAGTTCGTCGCCTGCCGCTCGTACGGCGACGCCACGACGAGCTCGGGGTCGGTGGAGCTGGTCAAGGACGTGAGCATGACCCTCCAGGATCGCGATGTCCTGATGGTCGAGGACATCATCGACACCGGGATGACGACCGCGTTCCTTCGCAAGCATCTGGCCACCCATCACCCCCGCTCGCTCCGGCTCGTCTCCCTGCTCGACAAGCGCAGCCGCCGCATCCGCGACGTCGAGATCAACTTCCGGGGTTTCGACATCCCCGACCGGTTCGTCGTCGGCTACGGCCTCGACCTGGCCCAGCGCCTGCGCAACTTGCGCGACATCCACGTGGTCGAGGTTCCGGAATCGGCCGGGTAACCTCCCCGGAGCCGCGGTGCGCAGCGCTTCCGGACCGGCTCGGCATCGGATCTCCACGGCTGCCATCTCGTCACACGTCGAAAACAGGCCTTCAGATCACACCCCTTTGGGGGTAAGTTGAGCTGTCATGGCGAACAAGCGCTCGACAGCGAGCTCGCGAGGCCGGGACCTCTTCCGCACCGAGGTCAGCTCCCTCCTCGCCGACCTCGGCGAGCTGGCCGGGGAGACGGGGCCGCATCCGGTTCCCAGCCCCACTCCCCCGAGCGCGGCTGAGCCGGCGGGGGAGGCTCGCGAGCCGGTCGCGCAGGTCCCCGACGCCGATGCCGCGGAGGCGCCCGCAGGACCACCGGATGCAGAGGCTGAGGGAACCTCGCCGGCTGCATCCACCGCGCCGGAGCGGTCCCCCTCGCCGCCACCGGTGACAGAGGCCCCGCGAGAGGGGGACGGCGTCGCCGAGGTCGAGGAGCTGATCTCCTTGTCGCCGAGCTACCTCCCTCCGCTCCCCCCCGTGCTCTCGCCACTGACCGCCGCCCCGGAACCGGCGATGCCGTCCCGCCAGGGGTTCTCCGTTCCCGAGCTGGCTCCGCCGCCGGGGCCCTGGGCCGCCGCACCGGAACCGGAGGCGCCGCCCGACGTCCAGCCGGAGCCGGCGGCGCCTCCCCCTTCATGGCCCTCCCCGCCTGAGCCGCCGGCGACGCCGGGAGGCTGGGGCTCCCCGCCTGAGCCGCCATCGGCTCCCGGAGAATGGGTTCCGCCCCCTGATCCGAACGCAACGCCCGGAGGCTGGGTCTCCCCGCCTGAGCCCCCAGCGGCACCCGCAGAGCGGGCCGCCCCGCGCGAGCCGGCGGTGACCCCCGGCCTCTGGCCCTTCATGTCTGATCTGGCGACGGCAGCCGGGGGCTGGGACACCTGGCCTGAGCTGCCCGCCGCGCCCGAGCCCCCGGACGCCTCCGAGCAATGGGTCTCTCCACCCGGGTATGAACCCCCTGCCACGGGGCAGGGGTGGCCCCCGGCGCCGGGGGACCCGAACGCGGAGCCGGCGCCCGCAAGCGGGTGGGGCGAGCCGCCTGGCCCGCCCCCAGCTTTGGAATGGCCGTCGATGATTGCCGGGGCCCCCGAGGAGTCGGCGCTAGGGCCGGTCGTGCCACCCGTCCCCCCGCATCACGCGGCGCCCCTGCCGCCGATGTGGCCGGCGCCTCCGGAGCCGCCACACGTGGGGTGGGACGACGATCTCCTCGGGGTGGCAGCTCCGCCCGCGCCGCCACTGCCTTCCGACCCCGAGACCCCCAGCCGCGACGCGACCGAGATCACCGACACCAAACTGCCCAGCGGCGACATCACGGCCTCGGAGCTCGCGGCCGGGGATCGGAGCGCGCCGTCGTGGAACAGGGCTCCCTCCTCGCCACCCTCGCGATTCCCGACCCTGGCGGAGCTGCCCGGTTGGAGGCTGGATGGACCTGCCCGCCGGCCCATCTCCACGCCGGGGCTCACGGGCGGTACCGGGATGGACCGCACCCAGCGGTTCCGCGCCGCCCCCCCATCCGATCCGGTCGCGAGCGATGAACTCGGAGCGGCGGCGGTCGATCACGCATCCCCGAGCCTACCGGGGGTGGCCCCTGAGGCGTCGGGGCGCCCGGAGCCCGGGCCGGCGGGCAGCGAAGAGCGAACCTCACAGGCACCGCCCAGCCCGATTCCGCCCGCATCCACCACCTCCGGACCGGGAGCCGCTTCGGCGCGACCGGGGTTGCCGCTTCTTCCCGGCGGACAGGCGGCACCGGTTTCGACGAGGTCGTGGACCCTCGCCTTGGCCATGCAGCCCATCGCACCCTCAGCCCCGCCGGCGATCCGGGCCGCGGGTGTGGCCCTCCCCGAGCCGGCGGGGCCGGTGGTCTCGCGCAGCCGGTCGGCCGGGATCCGCCTGCCGTACTCCGCCGTGGTCACGACGCTCGTGGTGGTCCTGGTGGCGATCATCGTCCTGATCATCCTGGACATCGGCGGCCGCTGAGGCGACGAGCCCGCGGCGCCCGAGGTCCTGGCCGGGTGCGCAAGGACCCTGCTAGCGGATCACCGGAAGTCCGGCAGCCTCCCAGGCGTCGATCCCACCCGCCACGTTGACCGCCCGCGGGCGGCCACCCTGCCGGAGGTACTCGACGGCGCGGCGGCTGCGCACCCCGACCCGGCAGTGGACGTAGAGGTCGCGGTCTTCCGGGAGCTCGCCGACGCGGCTCGGAAGCTCGACCAGGGGGATCAGCACGGCCCCCGAGATCCGGCGCTCCCGCGACTCCCAGGGCTCCCGGACGTCGAGCAGGAAGGCCCCACCAGCAAGGGCGACGTGGGCCTCCTGGGGGCTCACCTCGATCGGAAGGTCCATCGTCGCCGGAGTATATGCTGCCCTCTGTTTCGGACCGCCACCCGCCGTCACCGGCGGGACGGGCTCCGAGAGGCGGCTGTTACATTGGGCGGCCGTGATCGACCCGCCCTCCTCAGCCGCAACCCCGAGCCACCGGGACGCGACGGGAGCGACCCGCAGGTGAGTGCGGATTACGTCGTCGGCGCGTTCATCGGCGACGGCCTGATGGGTCCGCGGAGCGCCGGCCGCTACCGCCCCAGCGGTCACCCGGTCTCCCTAGAGGCGGTGCCCGCCCCTCTCCTCGAGCGCCCGGACTTCGTGGAGCGGCTGGCCCTCGCCGGCAGGCAGGCCGCCACCGTGGCCGACCCCCATGTGGCGAGCGTCTACGACCTCGTCCGCGTCGGACAGCATCTCTACGTCGTCACCGAGCTGGTCCGCGGCCGGAGCCTCCCCGTGCTCCTCGGGGCAGAGAGCTCCCTTCCCTTCGCGGCGGCGCTGCATGTCGTCGACACGGTGCTTGCCGGTCTCGAGGGCATCCACCGCGCGGGCATGGCCCACGGGGACGTCTCGCCCGACGTCATCGTGATCGGCCCGGCAGGCGCCGTCCGCATCACCGAGCTCGGCGTGGCCGCCGTGCTGGCCGCTGACCCGGCCATGCCCGCATCGCCCGCAGTGGAACCGCCCGAGGGGGGCGCTCCCAGCGCCGCCGCCGACCTCTACGCCGCCGGAGCCCTCCTCCGCGAGCTGGTCAGCGGCATGCGCCCGGAGGCGAGTGGCGAGGTCCACGGGCCCCCATCCCTGGTGCGCCTGATCAACCGGTCGCTCGCCGGCGTGCCGGAGGCACGGTTCGCGACCGCCACCGAATTCCGGCAGGAGCTGGAGGCGGTTGCCACCGGGCTGCTCGGAGGGGGATGGAGGGTCCAGAGTGACCTCGCTGCGCGCGCCACCCGCTCACTGGGTCCTCAGCCCCCGAGGAGCCGCCGTGGCCACACCGTCACGGTGAGCCTCGCCGTTGAGCCGCCGTCACCGCCCGGCCACTCCGCAACCCCACCGGCTCGACCTTCAGGCGACCGGCCGGCCGCCACCATCGTCGACCAGGCGACGGCGACCGCCCATGGCGCCGAACCTCCATCTCTCGACTCCGAGCCCTCAGGCGAGGAGGCGGCGGCGTTCCCCGGCCCGGCCGCACAGTTCGGTCCCGACCCGTTCGCCGCCGTGAACGGCCCGCAGGGCTCGGAGCCCGATGCCGGCCCGCGGAGCGGCGGCGGCCGGCCGCCTCGGCGACGCCGGCGACGCCTCTGGATCTGGCTTCTGGCGGGGCTGGTCGTGGTCGCGGCGGCGGCGGCCGCCGGAGCCGTGGTCCTGCTCCAGCCGCCGGCCGCCACGCCCGGGGGCACGCCGCTCACAGTGGGTGATGACGTCCGGCTCGCCGTGCAGCCGGGAAGTACGGGCGGGTGCGGCACCACCTTCACCTTCACCGCGACCGGGTCGCTGAGCGGATCGGGGACGCTCACCTATCAGTGGGTCAGGAGCACCGCCGGGGCGAGCCCCCTGTACAGCCGGTTCTCCGTGACGATCCCCTCGACCGACACGACGTTCCGCTTCACGACACCGTTCCAGCTGACCGGTCCGGCGACCCTGGACGCGACCGTGACCTTCCAGGTCCTCTCACCGCAGGCGCGGACCGCGAGCCAGACGATCCACTACGTCTGCACTCACTGAGGGACCGGCCCGCCAGCGAGGGTTGCGGCGGCGGGCAACGACCCGCGCTCCGTCCCGGGTCAGCCCGAACGACGGTCGAGGGCTGCATCCAGGAGCGCGTCGCCCTGGTCCTTGGGCCCGACGAACGCGAGCCGGACGTCGTCGATGCCGGCCACGATCCGCTCGGCGACCGCCTGGACCTCGGCGGCGGTGACCCGCCGTACCGCAGCCGCCCGGTCGTCGGGGGTCTCCAGCGGAAGCCGCGCCCGCCAGCGAGCACCGTAGAAGCGAGCGCTCGCCATCGCGGTCTCGGTCGACCGGAGCATCCGCCCGACCATCGCCGACTTGGCCGCGGCCAGCTCGGTCCCCGGGACCGGACGCGCCGCCAGTCTGCGCAGCTCGCGAAACGAGAGCCGGACGGCCTTCGCCGCGTCCTTCGGACGCGTGCCGGTCGCGATCGCGAACACCCCGGTGTCCTCCAGCGACTCGTGGTGGGCGAAGATCGAATAGGCGAGGCCGTTGCGCTCGCGCACGGTGTGGAACAGTCGCGAAGACATCCCGCCCCCCAGGATGTAGGTCATCACCGAGAGCGCGGTCCGATCCTCGTCGAGCGCGGGTATGCCGGGGACCGCGAGGGCCATCTTGATCTGGGGCTCCTCGGACGGAGTGAACGGGCGGACATTGGCGGCGTAACGCTCCCCGAGGCCCCAGCGTGCCTGTGCTCGCGGCCGGGGCTTGGCGGTAGGGACGTCGGCGAGCAGCGTCTCCGCACGTTCCGGCTCGAGCACCGCGCCGCCGGCGATGGTGAGACACATCGACGCGGGCGCGTAGAAAGAGCGGTGGTACTCGAGGAGCTGGTCGCGAGTCGCCTTCTCCACCACCCACGGGAAACCGGCCGCCGACCACGACACGGGCTGGTCGGCCCCGAAGGTGACCGTGCCCAGCCGGTCCCAGATCCAGCCGTCAGGGTCGGCCAACCGGGCGGACAGCTCCTGGAGCACGACGTTGCGCTCCCGCTCGACCTCCTCGACGGCGAAGAGCGGCCGGCTCAGCATGTCGGTGACGATGTCGGCGAGGTGGTACATCGCCGTGGCCGGGCCCTCGGCGTAATAGCCGACCTCTTCGGTGTCGGTGTAGGCGTTGGTGGACGCACCCAGCCGGTCGATCTCGCGGGTGATCTGCTGGGTGGTGGGACGGCGCTCCGTCCCCTTGTAGAACATGTGCTCCAGGTAGTGGGCGAGGCCCGCGGTCTCGGCGGTCTCGTCGCGCGACCCGGCTCGAACGATCAGGAAGACCCCGACGTTGCGGCTGGCTGATGGCGCGTTGAGAAGGGTCGCGCCGTTGGAGAGCGTGGTCAGCTTGGGCTGCTGCGAGATTGCGAGGCGGGAGACGCGAGCCAACTCTGATGGCCTCCTGGTCAGGTGTATCGAGCGAAAGGTACCTCGCCGGCTCAGGAAGTGCCCGATTCCCAGGACGCCAGGTAGTGGCGCTGCTCCTCGGTGAGCACGTCGATGGCGATGCCCATGCTGGCCAGTTTGAGGGCGGCGATGGCCGCGTCGATGTCGGCCGGCACGTCGTAGACGCGAGGCTCCAGCTCCGCGTGATGGCGAGCGACGTATTCGGCGCAGAGCGCCTGGTTGGCGAAGGACATGTCCATGACCGCCGCGGGGTGCCCCTCGGCGGCGGCGAGGTTCACCAGCCGCCCCTGGGCGAGCACGTTGACGGTGCGGCCGTCGCGCAGCCGGTACGCCTCGACGTAGGGCCGCGGCCGGGAGACTCCGGAGGCCATGTCGTCCAGCGCGGCCAGGTTGATCTCGTCGTTGAAGTGGCCGCTGTTGGCGACGATGCACCCGTCCTTCATGAGCTCGAAGTGGTGGCGGTCGATCACGTTGATGTCCCCGGTCACGGTGACGATGAAGTCCGCCTGAGGGGCCGCCTCGGCGAGTGTCATCACCCGGTAGCCGTCCATGGCGGCCTCGAGGGCCCGGACCGGGTCGACCTCGGTGACGACGACATGGGCGCCATGGCCAGCAGCCCGGCTCGCGAGGCCGCGCCCGCACCAGCCGTAACCGCAGACCACCAGGGTCTTGCCGGCGAGGAGGACGTTGGTGGCGCGGATCAGCCCGTCCAGAGTGCTCTGGCCGGTGCCGTACCGGTTGTCGAACATGTGCTTGGTCAGCGCCTCGTTGACCGCGACGATCGGGAAGCGCAGGGCGCCGTCCGCTGCCATGGCCCGGAGGCGGATCACTCCGGTGGTGGTCTCCTCCGTCCCCGCCAGGACATCCGGGATCAGGTCGGTTCGTGTCTTGTGCAACTCGGCGACGAGATCGGCACCGTCGTCCATGGTCAGATTGGGGCGATGGTCGAGGACCGCGTTGATGTGCTCGAAGTAGCGGGCGTTGTCCTCCCCCTTGACGGCGAAGGTGGGGACACCGTGGTGGGCGGTGAGGGCGGCGGCGACCGGGTCCTGGGTCGAGAGCGGGTTGCTGGCGCAGAGCCGGACGTCGGCGCCGCCGGCCCGGAGGGTGATGGCGAGGTTTGCCGTCTCGCTGGTGACATGGAGGCATGCGCCGAGCCGGAGGCCGGCCAGCGGTCGCTCCTTCTCGAACCGCTCGCGGATCAGGCCGAGCACCGGCATCTCCCGGGCCGCCCAGGCGATCAGCCGGTCGCCCTCGTCGGCAAGAGAGAGGTCGGCGACGTCGTGTTTGGAGGTGCCTGGGGTGCTGGTCATGCCGTCTCCTGGCAAAGAGGTGCCGCAACTCGGTCGATCGGCCATGGTACCCGAGGGCGCGGCGCGCCCTGCGCTCAGACGCGAGTGGCTGCCCACTGATCCCGGTCAGAAGCGGATCAGGGAGACGTGGCTCCGGTCACCGAGAGCCTCGGCCCCGCCGAACTCGGCCAGCTCGATGAGGAAGGCGATCCCCACCACCTGGCCGCCGAGTCTCTCGACCAGCTCGGCGGACGCCCGAGCGGTCCCCCCTGTGGCCAGCAGATCGTCGACGATGAGGACCCGCTGGCCCGGCCGGATCGCGTCGGCATGGACCTCCAGCACGGCCTCGCCGTACTCCAGCGCATAGGCGACCGATATGGTGCGAGCGGGCAGCTTGCCCTGCTTGCGCACCGGTACGAATCCGACGCCGAGAAGGTAGGCCAGCGCTCCTCCGAGGACGAATCCTCGCGACTCCACGCCGACCACCACCTCCACGCTGGCGTCGCGATAGGCGTCGACAAGGTCGTCGATGGCCGTCCGGAAGGCCTCTGCGTCGCCCAGCAGCGTGGTGATGTCCCGGAAGAGAACCCCTTTCCGGGGGAAGTCGGGGACGTCCCGGATCAGGCCGCGCAGGCGCTCGGCGAGGGGATCGGGAGCGACCGGTTCATCGGACATCGCCGCGGGATGCTACCAGGGAGTACGGCAGGGGCCGCCCCACGTGCCACCGGCGGTGGTGGCGCGATTGCTACACTGCCCCGTCGGCTGCGGCCGACATCATGATTTGCTTGCTCACCTCCCGATGATCCATGTCCGCCAGCGCTGACACCGAAGTGCCCGCCGGCGCCACCGCCAATGCGGCACAGCTCAACAGCTTCCGCCACTACCGGCACCTCACCCTGGAACTGGCGATCAGCCAGTTCAAGCTGCGCTACACGCAGTCGGTGCTGGGTTATCTGTGGTCGCTGCTCAAGCCGGCGATGATCTTCGGGATCATCTACGTGATCTTCGTCGTCCTCTTCGACGTGAAGGATGGGACGCAGTTCTACGGCATCCAGCTGCTGCTCGGCATCGTGACCTGGACCTTCTTCGCCGAGTGCACGGCCCTGTCGATGCAGGCGATCGCCGCCAACGGCGGACTCATCCGCAAGGCATACTTCCCCCGCTCGATCCTGGTGATCGCCGCCTCCCTGACCTCCCTTTTCACCTTCGTCATCAACCTCTGCCTGGTCATCGTGATCGCGATCGCCCTCCATCAGATCGACATCGGGGTGCGGATCGTGGCGGTGATACCCCTGCTCCTCGAGCTCTACCTGCTGGCCCTGGGCATCTCCTTCTTCCTGGGATCACTCTTCGTCCAGTACCGGGACGTCGGTCACCTCTGGGAGGTGCTGATGCAACTCCTCTTCTACGGGTCGGGGGTCATGTTCAGCCTCAGCTACGTCCTGCAGCGGCTGCATCTGGCCCGGGGAGTGGGAGTCACGAAGAACCTCTCGCCGCGCGACGTCTGGATAGCGTGGCTGGTCGTGTGCAATCCCATCATGCAGATCGTCGAGGACCTCCGGCACGCCCTGGTGACACCGCAGGCGCCGTGGACCGAGACCATCGTGACCGGCCACCTGGCAGCCGTCCACCAGTACGCCGCCCTGGACGTTCCCTGGCTCCTCCCAATGCCCTTCCTGGTCGTCGTCCTGATCCTGGCCGCGGGCGCCTTCACCTTCCGAGCCCGGGCGCGCAACTTCGCGGAGACGCTGTGAGCGCCGATCCCCACCGCGCCATCCACGTGGAGCACCTCTCCAAGCGCTTCCGCATCCCCCTCGACCGCAGCGCGACCCTGAAGCACCGGGTCACCCACTGGCGCAATGCCACGCGGTTTCGCATCATGGAAGCGCTGCGCGACATCAGTTTCGACGTCTCCGCGGGCGAGTTCATCGGCATCATCGGACACAACGGCTCGGGCAAGAGCACCCTGCTCAAGATCCTGTCGCGGATCTACCGGCCCGACGGGGGGGTGGTGGCGATCGAGGGCAAGGTGTCGCCCTTCCTCGAGCTGGGCGTCGGCTTCAACCCCGAGCTGACCGCACGCGAGAACATCTTCCTGAGCGGAGCCATCCTGGGGCTGGGCAGGGCCGAGCTGCACCGCCTCTTCGACGAGATCATCGGATTCGCCGAGCTGGAGCAGTTCGTCGACCACAAGCTCAAGAACTTCTCGTCGGGGATGGAGGTGCGACTCGCCTTCTCCCTCGCCATCCAAGCCCACGCCGAGATCCTCATGATGGACGAGGTGCTCGCCGTCGGCGATGCCTCGTTCCAGCAGAAGTGCTTCGACATCTTCGCCCGCTACAAGCGTGAGGGTCGCACCGTCGTGTTGGTGACCCACGAGCTGGGTGCGGTCACGACCTACTGTGACCGGGCGTTGCTGCTCGACCACGGCAGGCTGGTCGCCGACGGCGCCACCGCGGACGTGACGGCCCAGTACCGGCGAGCCATCGGTCTCGCGGCCGACGGCTCGCTCACCACCACCGAGGTCGAGCGCTGGGGTTCTCGGGATGTGGTTGTCACCGGCGTCAGGATGCTGGACAGCCGAGGTGTCGTGGACCTCAACCCCGCGACCGCCAGCTTCGTCCGCGTCGAGATCGGATACGGGATCCAGCACGACGCCATCGCCGACTTCGTCTGCCTGATCTGGCTGATACGGGACGACGGGCTGATGGTCTCGGAGGCCAGCCTCCCGGTCAGCCAGTACGCCCAGGTCGGCGAGAGCCAGCGGGGGTCGGGCGGGACGATCCGCTTCGACATTCCCCAGCTTCCGCTGCTCGACGGCGCCTACAGCGTCGACCTCGAGATCCAGGGAAGGCGGGATGGAGCCATCTATGACCACCTCAAGCATGCGATCCATTTCCGCGTGATCGACAAGCGTGCCCGCCGCGGCGTCGTGGAGCCCGGTGGGGTCTGGTCGGTGGTGGCAGGGGAGCAGCCTCCCGACACCTGGCAGGACCCACTCGGGTAGGCTGATCGAGATGAGCGACCAGGCTCCCTTCCTCGCTGACGGGGCGCCCATGGTCGCCAGCGGTGAGCCGGCGGTCGACGCCGGAGAGCCGGCCGGGACCGACGTGGACGCGGTGGTCGCCGCGCTGACGGGCGAGGTCGCGCGCAACCGAGCGGCCGGAACGTACCCCCCATCGCTGCTCGAGAAGCTCGGCACTCCCTTCCACCCGGACGAAGGGCTGGAGCCGCCCGAGGCCCACGTGGTGGTGGAGAGCGCGCGTCCCCTGCGCTCCCCGCGGCCCGTCGTCGGGGGCGTGACCGTCTTCTTCAAGCGCGTCCAGCGCCGGCTGCTCTCCTGGTACGTCGCTCCGATCGCCCAGGACCAGACTCGCTTCAATCTAGCCATCCTGCGCGAGCTGCGCGCCCTCGAGCAGCGGCTGGCGCGACTGGAGGGGTCGCCGGCAGCGCCAGCGGATGAGCCCGACACGGAGACGCGGCGACAAGGAGGCGCATGATGCCGCCCGCCGACCCTCCCCAACGGTGCCCTGGCCGGACGGGAGTCATCCGGTGAAGCCGTGACGGCGATCCATCAGCTCCTCCCCGTCCTCTCCCCCGGCGACGCCATCGGCCAGGCGGTGCGGCGGATGCGCGCGTCGTTCCTGGAGGCAGGCTTCACCTCGGAGATCTTCGCCGAGGAGATCCACCAGAGCCTCCTCGGCGAGGCGCGCCCGGCCATTGCGCTGGAGGCAAGCGTCGGAGCCGGCGATGTGGTGCTCTACCACCTGAGCATCGGGGCCACGTCGGCGCGCCTCTTTGCCGGGCTCGGATGCCGGAGAGCGATCGTCTACCACAACATCACCCCGGCCGCCTTCTACCGGACCACGAGCCCGCGTGTCGCGTACTGGCTCGATCGGGGACGGCGAGACCTCGCGCGGCTGGCTCCCTCGGTCGAGCTGGGGATCGGCGACTCCGCCTACAACGCCGCCGAGCTGCAGGCCGCGGGCTGCCCGGCGACGATGGTGATCCCTCCCCCCGTCGACCTGGCGCGCCTCTCGCCGCGCCCGGCGCACCCGACCGGCGCCCCGCGCCTCATCTTCGTCTCCCGGCTCGCTCCCAACAAACGGCAGGAGGAGCTGATCCGGGTGCTGGCCGCGCTCCGCGCCTGCTGGCAGCCGGAGGCGACGCTGGTGCTGCCGGGCGGCTGGGACGACACCGAGACCTACGTGGCCGGGCTCCGCCGGCTGGCCACGGACCTCGGGGTGGCCAGCGCCGTGGAGCTGCCGGGTCGGCGCAGCGACCGGGAGCTCGGCGATCTCTATGCCGGCGCGACCGCGGCCGTCTGCGCCAGCGAGCACGAGGGCTTCGGGATGCACCTCCTCGAGGCGTGGGCGTTTGACCTCCCCCTGGTCGCGCGCGCCGCCGCCGCCGTCCCGGAGACGGTGGGAGATGCGGGCATCCTGCTCGACAGCGCCGACCCCCTGGTGTGGGGGGCGGTGGTTGACCGGGTCATCCGGGACATGCAGCTTCGTCGCCTCCTCATCGAGCGGGGACGCCGACGGCTCGGCGATTTTTCCGAAGCGGCTCTGATAGACCGGATGTCGGAGCTCCTGGATCGGCTGGACCTCTCCGGCCAGGGCAACCCGAGGGCGGCACCTGGCGGGTAGGCCACGCCCTTCATGTGCCACCATCCCGAGCATCCGAGCACGTTGGGAGCGGTGACCATGAAGCCGAGTGCAAGCGTTGACCGCGGTGCCGCCCGCCGTCTCTTCACTGTCCTCACCTCCATCTGGGACACCGATCGCTGGCGCCTGGAGCTGTGGGATGGGAGCAGCGCGGGGGAGTCCGAGACCCCGGAGTTCGTCCTCCGTTTCCGGAGCCGGAGGGCCCTCGACCGCCTCGTCGGCGACCTACCGGATCGAGGCTTCGGCCGGGCCTACGTCGAGGGCAGCCTCGAGGTCGAGGGTCTCTACGCTTTTCTCAAGCGGGTCAACGACCTCTCGATGAGCAGGATGGCTCGCCTGCTCCCCCGCATCCTCGCCGCCGCTCTGGCCCTGGGAGCTCGGCCCGACCCCCGCCGGACCCGGGTGGAGGCACACCTGCGCGGACGGCTGCACAGCCGAGTCCGCGACGGCGAGGCCATCCGCCACCACTACGACCAGCCTCCCGAGTTCTACCGGCTCTTTCTGGGCCGGACCCTGACCTACTCCTGCGCCTACTTCGAGACCCCGGAGACCGATCTCGACACCGCCCAGGAGGCCAAGCTGGAACTCGTCTGCCGCAAGTTGCGGCTGCGCCCCGGGGAGCGGTTCCTCGACATCGGGTGCGGGTGGGGAAGCCTGGTCCTCCACGCCGCCCAGCAGTGGGGGGTGCAGGCGCTCGGGATCACCGCCAGCCCGCGCCAGGCGGAGTGGGCGGCCGAGCAGGTGCGCGCGCTGGGGCTGGAGGGGAAGGCTGAGGTGCGCCTTGCCGACTACCGGGACGGCCTCGGTCGCGAGTTCGACGCCATCGCCAGCGTGGGGATGGTCGAGCACGTCGGCCGCCAGGCGATGGCGGGCTACTGCGACGCCGTCGGCGGACTTCTCCGGCCCGAGGGCAGGGCGCTCATCCATGGCATCACCAACCGGCCTGGGAAGAGCGGGATCGGGGCTTTCCTCAACAGCTTCGTCTTCCCCGACGGCGAGTTGCAGGAGGCCGGGGCGATGGTCACCGCCCTGCAGACGCGCGGGCTCGAGGTCCGCGACGTCGAAAGCCTCCGCGAGCATTACGCCCTGACGCTGCGCAACTGGGTGGAGCGGCTCGAGGCGGGTTGGGACGAGGCGGTCGCCCTGGTTGGACTGCAGCGGGCGCGCGTGTGGAAGCTGTACATGACCGGGAGCCGGGTCGGGTTCGAGCAGGGCAGCATCGCCGTCCACCAGATGCTCGCGGTGCGGCAGGGAGGCCAGGGGGCATCCGGGATCCCGCTGACCCGGGCCGACTGGTACCTCGCGGAGCGGCGGTCCGCGGTCGGGGTGTGACCGACCCCACGGGCGACGGCAGCGAGGCGGGGTTCGGGCCACCGGGGCGGGCCCCGCGACGCCGCCGGCTCCGCCTGGTGGTGCCGCGATATGGCCGGGACGTCAGCGGCGGCAGCGAGCAGCTCATCCGGAGACTGGCCCAGACCCTCCAGTCCCGGAGATGGGACGTCGAGGTCTGGACCACGACGGCGGGCGAGGAGACGACCTGGTCGCCGGCCTTTCCCCCCGGGGACGACCTGGACGGCGCGGTGAGAGTTCGACGGTTCGAGGTGGTGGGAAGGCGGCAACCCCGCCTCTTCCATCAGCTGAGCCGGGCGCTCTTCCGGCTTCCTCCCGCGCTCCGGGCGGAGACGGCGTGGCTCGTCAGCCAGGGGCCGTTCGCCCCCGCCCTCGTCCGCGCCCTCGCCACCGGGACGGACCGGCCGACCCTCTTCATGCCATACCTCTACCACCCGACAATCTGGGGCCTCCCCGCGGCCCCTCATCCCCGACTGCTCATCCCCGCCGCCCATGACGAGCCGGCGCTGCGCCTCCGCGCCGTCGGGCGGGCGGTGGCGGCGGCCGACGCCCTCTGGTATCTGACCGAGGAGGAGCGCAGCCTCCTGGAGGCGGTCCATCCGGTGGCCGCCGAGCGCCCCCATGCCGTCGGCGCGGTGGCGATCGACCCGCCGGCCGCGCTGGACCGCGACGCCTTCCGGCGCGAACACGGCCTGGACCGCTACCTGCTCTACGCGGGACGAGCGACCCCGGGCAAGGGAGTGGGGCTCCTCCTCGACGGGTACGCGCTGCTGCGCAGCCGGCACCCGGAGATCTCCCTGGTGCTGATCGGGGACGCCGCGGGGCCGGTGACCTTACCCGAGGGTGCCGTGAGCCTGGGGTGGCTCGACGACGATGAGCGCTGGGCCGCGCTCGCGGGGGCGGAGGCCGTGGTCGTCCCCAGCCAGCTCGAGAGTCTCTCGCTGGTCGCGCTCGAGGCGTGGGCGGCCGGCCGCCCGTGCCTGCTCAATGGCGACTCCCCCGTCCTCGCCGGCCAGGCGGAGCGCGGCGGAGGAGCCCTGCTCTTCCGCGATCCTGCGGGACTCTGCGAGGGTGCCGCGCGGCTGCTCGCCGATCCGGCTGAGGCCGGCAGCCTGGGAGAGGCGGGGCGCCGCTTCGTCGCCCTCCACTACCGCTGGAACGCCGTGGTGCGCCGCCTGGAGGGGCTGATCACGGCCGTGGCCGGGCCGGGGTGGGTGGATCATCCGGCGGACGGGCGGTGAGGCCGATCCTCATCGACGCCCGCCCGCTCCAGGGTGACTCGGCCAGCCGCGGCATCGGAACCTACCTCCGCGGCCTCCTCGACGGGATGGCAGGGATCGGCTTCGCCACCCAGGTGGCGGTGCTCCTCAGCCGGGGCGCCCCGGAGCCGGGCGATCTCGCCGGACGCGGTCTCGAGGTGGGGGCGCGAACGCGCCGGCTGGAGCGCCGAGCCCAGGTCCTCGCCGACCCCTTCCTGACCGCGAAGGCGCTGCGCGGGCATCCCGCTCGGCTGTACCACGCCGTGGAGTACGGACAGCCCCGGCGGGCCACGCTCCCGGTGGTCGTGACCGTCCACGACCTCATCCCCTTCCTGCTCCCCGGGTACTCGTGGAGATCGAGGCTGCTGCGCCGCCCCGGCCTGCGGCTGCTCCACCGCGCCGACGCGGTCATCACCCCGAGCAGCGCGACCGCCCGGGATTGCATCCGGATCGGCGGCGTGGCCCCCGAGCGGATCCACGTCGTGCCCCACGGGCTCTCGCCCCGGTACCGGCCGGCGCCCACAGACGAGGTGGAGGGCGCGAGGGCCCGCTTCGGATTGCGGAGACCCTATCTCCTCGGGGTGGGGACGTTCGAGCCGCGCAAGGGCCTTCCCCACCTGGTGGAGGTCACTCGACGGCTGCGCCGCGACCACGACATCGACCTGGTCGTCGCCGGCCAGCAGGGCATGTTCGAGCCCGCGGTGCGAGCCCAGCTCGCCACCCTCGGCGAGCACGGCCGGGAGCTCGGATTCGTGGAGACCGCTGACCTCGTCGCCCTCTACGGCGGAGCCGCGGCCTTCGTCTTCCCGAGCGCCTACGAGGGATTCGGGCTACCCCTCCTGGAGGCGATGGGCTGCGGCGCGGTCGCGGTGGGCTTCCAGAACAGCTCCCTCCCCGAGGTCGCCGGCGAGGCTGCGGTGCTCGTTCCGGACGGGGACGAGGCGGCGCTCCTCACCGCGCTGGAACATCTGCTCTCCGAACCGGACGAGACTGCCAGGCGGCGGCGTCTCGGGCTGGAGCACGCGGCGAGCTTCACCTGGGAGACGGCAGCCCGGTCCACCGTGGCCGTCTATGAGGCGGCCCTGGGGGAGGCGCTGCTGTAGCCGCTTCCTAGCTCTGCGGTTCCGCCGGCCGGCTCGGGCCCGAGCCGGCACCGGTCCTCCCCACCGCGGCCGCGATCTCCTCGAGGTCGGCCGCGGTCAGGGTGAGCCGAGCCGCCGGGAACCAGCCATCGACCTGGGCGGGAGAGCGGGCCCCCACGATGGCCCCGGTCAGGCCATCGAAGCTCAGCACCCAGGCCACGACCACCGCCGCAACCGGGACCCCGTGGCGAGCGGCCACGGGCCGGAGAGCGTCCCGGAGCGCCAGGTTGCGCTCCAGCCGCGGCGAGGTGAAGTCGGAGCTCTCCAGGCGCCAGTCGTCGGCGTCCATGGCCGCCACCCGTTCTGCCGAGAAGCTGTCGGTGAGCAGTCCCGACTGCATCGGGCTGTACGCGATGACGCCGGTGCCATGAACCTTGCACCAGGGGAGGAGTTCGGCGGCGGCGCCTCGGTCGATCAGGGAGAAGCGCGGCTGCAGCGAGTCGACGTGACCGACGCGCTCGCAGCGCTCCAGCAGCGCCGCGTCGAAGTTGGAGACGCCACACCAACGGACCTTGCCCTCCTCGCGGAGCCGGAGCATGGCCCCCCAGCTCTCCTCGACCGGCACCCCCGTGTCATCCGGCCAGTGGAACTGGTAGAGGTCGATGACCTCCACCCCGAGTCGCGCCAGCGATGCCTCGCACTCGCGGCGGATCGACTCCGGCGCGAGCAGCCGCCGAGGGAAGGCCGTCGGCTGTTCCGGAGCCCAGACCATGCCGCACTTGGTGAAGACCAGCGGACGCTCCGACGCGGGGAGCGCTGCCACCGCCTGACCCACCACCTCCTCGGAGCGGCCGAGCCCGTAGATCGCCGCGGTGTCGACCCAGTTGACTCCGAGCTCGATGGCGTGGTGGATGGCGGAGATCGACGCCGTGTCGTCCTGGCTCCCCCAACCGAAGGCATATCCCCCTCCGCCGATGGCCCAGGCGCCGAAACCCACGTGGGTGATCGCCGGTCCGCCGCGGCCGAGCTGTCGACGAGGCAGTTCCATGGCGCGATCCTCCTCAGGTCGGCCCGGCGCGGAGGCGGGCGCGGGGCTGCACCAAGCCTAGCAACCGGCCCCGGCGACCCGCCCCCCCCGGGATCGGTATGCGGAGCGGGGCCGGTTCGCGCGACCTCGAAGCAGCGCTCCTCCCGCCACGGCCCCGGGGGGCGGAACAACGTCCGGCGGTGAGGTGCCGGGCACCCGGTAGAATCGCAGGCCCATGCCGGTCGCCAACGTCGAGAGTCCCCGCCCGGACGCAGCGCCCTCCGGGAAGCGACTCCGGGTGCTGAGCGGCATGCAGCCCACGGGGAGGATGCACCTCGGCAACTACCTGGGCGCGCTCCGCAACTGGGTGCGGCTCCAGGACGAGTACGAGTGCGTCTACTTCGTCGCCGATTACCACTCCCTGACCGAGGCGACCGAGCCGGCGTCGATCCGGCCGGCGATCATCGATATGGTGCTCGACTGGCTCGCCGCCGGCATCGACCCGGAGCGCTCCACCGTCTTCCTCCAGTCCGACCTTCCCGAGGTCGCGGAGCTGCACCTCCTCCTCTCCATGTCCACTCCGCTCGGCTGGCTGGAGCGGGTGCCAACGTACAAGGAGAAGGTGGCGCAGTTCCCCGACAACCAGAATTACGGGCTGCTCGGCTACCCGGTGCTCCAGGCAGCCGACATCCTCCTGCCCCGTGCCGACCGGGTCCCGGTCGGCGAGGACCAGGCACCCCACATCGAGCTGACCCGGGAGATCGCGCGCCGCTTCAACCATCTTTTTGGCCAGGTCTTTCCAGAACCTCAGGGGCTGTTCACCGAGATCCCCCGGGTGATGGGCACCGACGGGGTCAGCAAGATGAGCAAGAGCCGGGGCAACACCATCGGGATGCTGGACAGCCCCGAGCAGATCCGCACCACGGTGATGACCATGGTCACCGACATCGAGCGGCCCCGCCGCAGCGACCCCGGCCATCCCGAGCGCTGCAACGTCTGCAGCCTGCACCGTTTCTTCAGCCCCGACCGCTACGAGGAGATCTGGCAGGGTGAGCGGGAGGCGCGCACCGGCTGCGTGGAGGTCAAGCGGTGGCTCGCGGACGCGATCGCCAACCACTTCGCCCCCATGCGCGAGCGTCGCGCAGAGCTTGCCGCCCAGCCCGGCCTGGTCGACGAGGTGCTCGCGGACGGCGCTCGCCGGGCCCGGGTGGCAGCTCACGAGACCATGACCCTGGCCCGCGAGGCCTGCGGGCTGGCCGTCACCAGCACCGGGGTCTAGACTGGGGGCACGCCTCCACCTCTGAGAGATCGAGGGCTTCGACGATGTCCAAGCAAGGTGTCCGTTTCGCCGCCGGAACCGTGGTCAGCCCCGGCGAGTACCGCAACGTCGAGACCGGGCAGGTGCGCTACTTCGACGGCAACTCACCGCTGCCGGGCAAGGTCAACGCCGCCTCCTGGCAGCAGATCTCCGACCATTTCCACGCCGGGGAGGCTGGCGCCCCGGGCCGCCACCACATGCCGGACCAGGTCACCACCCATGGGGTCCGTTTCGCGGCCGGAACCATGGTGAGCCCGGGAGAGTACCGCAACGACGACACCGGTGAGGTCCGCTACTTCGACGGCAACAGCCCGCTACCGGGCAAGGCCAATGCCGCGTCCTGGCAGCAGATCTCCGACCACTACCACGCCGAGGCCGGGCATCCCGACTGACAGCGCCGGCTCCCGACCGGAGCCTTCCCCCGACCTCGTCGAGGGCGTCGGCCAGGCACTCTCCGTGCTCCGGGCCGCCGTCGCCACGGAGGGGCTGCTCGCCTCCGCGGAGCTCCCCCACTACGCGGCGATCTGGACCCGCGATGTGGCCTTCGCCTCACTCGGGGCCAACGTCTCCGGTGACCCGGAACTGATCGAGGCCGTGGCCCGCAGCCTGGTGGGCCTCGCCCAGATCCAGGCGGAGTCCGGGCAGGTGCCCAATGCATGGTGGCCCCGTCGCGGCTACTGGGACTTCCATGAGGCGGGCTGCACCGACGCAACCTGCCTCTTCGTGGTGGCCGCTGCCCAGCACCTCCATGCGCATCCGGATCAGCGGCTCCAGCGCCGCTTGTGGCCGCACCTGAAGCGGGCGATCCGCTGGCTCGCGGATCAGGACGCCAACCAGTTCACCCTCATCGACTCCCCATCGGGCGGCGACTGGATGGACTCCACCCTACAGCGCTCCGGGAAGCTGCTCTACGTCAACACCCTCTACCATCGCGCGCTGCTCGGCATCGCCGAGATCTCCGCGGGCGACTCCGAGACGTACCGGACGCGGGCCGCGCTGCTCCGCCGCAAGATCGACCTCCTGCTGTGGCCGGAACCCGGCACCGACCACGGCGAGCTCCTCGAGGGGGTCGGCCACCCGCCACGCTCCGACGCGAGCTTCCCTCACCCGGTGGGCCCGGCCGCCCGCCACGACGCGATGCGCGAGGATCGGCACCACTACGTCTCCCACGTCGACGGCGGCCGCTACGTGGACGAATGTGACGTCCTCGGCAACGTCCTCGCAGTCCTGTACGGGATCGCCTCCCCTGAGCGAGCACGGTTGATCATGGAGTTCCTGCACCGGAGTGCGGCCGCCGCCCCCTATCCGATGCCCACCTACACCCGCAGCTTCCAGCCCGGCGACCGCTGGGGGATGTACAGGCACGATCTGGAGCGCTTCCAGGACGAACGCTGGCGCAACCCGCCCGGCCGCTACCACAACGGCGGCGTCTGGCCATTCATCGGCGCGCTCTACGTGGTCGCCCTGCAGCGGGTGGGGATGGTGGCCGAGGCTCGCGCCGAGTTCGCCCGGCTGACCGCGGCGAACCGGCTCAACCGAACCTCCGGAGCCGGCTGGGGCTTTCACGAATGGATCGACGCGGGGAGCGGGGAGCCCGAGGGAGCGCCTGGCCAGAGCTGGAGCGCGGGCGCCTACCTCCTGGCGGCCGAGGTGGTGAGCGGCCGGCCCGTCAGCCTCTGAAGGGGGTTCTCGATCCCGACGCGGTCCGCTCAAGTGCACCGCATCGGGTCGCCATCACTCCTTGTCGGTGACCCGGTACTCCAGGTAGGCACCGAACATGAGGCGGGTCTGCGCCTCCAGCGCGGGGATGACCGAGAGCGCCAGCCCAACCACCGGGTAGAGGAAGAGCTGGAAGTCGGCGTACAGGCGTCGCCACCTTCCCCACTCGCCGGGCTTGGGGCACATCGCGCGGTCGACGACGATGAGGACCAGTGTGTTGAGCAGTGTCATGGTGAGGATGACAGTGGTCAGCAGGCCGAGCGCGGTGGCGGTCGGCGAGAGGCTGTAGTCGAGGTCGATGAGCGCGGGCAGCGAGCCGCCAATGGGCAGGAGGAGGGGGAGCGTTGCCCAGGTGAGGTGGTTGAACATCAGGTAGCGGAAGCGGCGTGCCCGCAACTTCCAGGGAATCTCCGGATGATTGAGCAGGCGCACGCAGACGTAGGGCACATCGGTCGCGCCCCAGGCCCAGCGCTTGATCTGGTTGTACTGACTGACGTGGGTGGCGGCGTAGTCACGTGCCCGGGGAGCGTCGCCGAAGACCGGCAGGAATGCGGGCCGCACCTGAAGCTGCTCGCCATAGCGGAAGAACGCCTTCCAGAAGAAGCGTGAGTCCTCGGGGATGACGTCGTCGTCCCAGTAGCCGGCCTCGGTGAGCAGCTTCATCGACATCGTGTAGGAGGAGAACATCACCAGACGCTCGGGATGCTGGTGAAGGAACATCTGCCATTGGGTCGCCGCCGTCGCCATCACCCGGACCGCTGCCGGCACCCGCCAGAGGTTGTTGAGGAAGACGGGGACGGGCTGCCAGATCGAGGTCAGCGCGCGGTCGACGTGCAGGAAGTTCCACGTGATGTAGGCGAAGTACTCCGGATGGAGGCGGAAGTCGGAGTCGAGATCGGTGACCAGTGTCCGGGTGGGGTCCAGCCCGAGCTCATCGCAATGGCGGCGCAGCACCGGTCCCCCGTAGGCCATCGCCGCCGACTTGCCGACCACGATGCCGGGCAGCAGCGGATCCTTGATGTGGATGAAGGCGCGGAACCGGTCACCCAGCTCGCGGCGCAGCCGGGCGACATTCTCACAGCCGGCGAGGTCGGTCTCCCGGGTGATGATGGCGCAGACTTTGAGCTGGTCCGGGTAGCGCTGGGCGACGAGTGCGTCGACCGTGGCGCGCAGCACCTCGTAGCGCTCTGTGTAGGTGGGGATGAGCACGCAGTGGGTGATGTCGTTCGGTCCGGGAGCGCCGTCGGGCGGCTGGAGAGCCTCGCATTCGGCCCACCAGTCGATGGCCTGGACACGCCGCAGCTCGTGGAGTGAGCGCCACACGAAGTAGACGGTCACCGCGGTGCGGAGAAACCAGTAGGCGTCGAGGAGCACCGCCCCCAATCCGAGCACCCAGAGATCGGCCGGGTCATTGAACCGGATGGCGAAGCCGACGATCAGCGGGGTGAGCAGCACGGCCCAGGTCAGCGCGCCCGGAGCGATCTCGAGGGCGCGCTGCTGAGCTCGGGGGGAGAGTGCCGTCCAGGTGCGAACCGCCATCGTGCCCGATTCTAGGCTGACGCCGGCGTGGGCCTTCGGCGACTGTCGCCGCCACATCCGTGGCGGCACCTGGCTCATGAGGCGGTATCCTCGCTCTCTCACCACCTCATCCCAAAGACGAGAAGGGGAACATGCCTGGCGACGATCTAGACGACGAGCCCGCTGACCTGGACGCCGATGCGAGCGACCCCGATGACCTCGAGCTGGTCGTCGGCGAGGTCCACGACGTTCCCGATGTCGAGATCCCTGACGTCGTCGACGTCGACCTGGTCGACGACGTCGTGGTGCAGGTTGACGAAGAGGAGGAGGAGGAGGAGGAGCCGGACCCCGTGGTCGGCCCCGTGCTCCCGCCGCCGGTGCGTCCTCAGCCGGGTCGCCCACCGAGCGCCCGGGAGGAGCCGCCCCCACCCTTCGCCGTCGGCGAGCGGGTGGTGCTCATCCAGAACACCCGCCCCCGGACGGGCACGCTGATCGGAAACTACCCCGTCGGCGCCACCGGCAGGGTCGAGACGGTGCTGAGCCAGACGGCGATCGTCCGCTTCGACTCAGCACCCGAGACCAAGGAGGTGGTCGCCTTCACCTGCCTGGAGAGCGCCGAGAAGCCGGCGGACGGGAAGCCTCCGGAGTAGCCGGGGAGTCAGGGGCGTCTCGCCAGCGGCCGGCCGGTGGGGGCGCGGAAGCGGCTGCGTCCGGCGGTTCCGCTGCCGGAGCGGCCGCTCGCCCGTGGATGCCGGCGTACCTCGGCGGCAGCAGCGCCGCCACCCCGGCGGCGATGGCGTCGGCGATCTCCTGGTCGCTGCCTTTCGGGACGGTCAAGGGGCGACCGTAGCGGACGTGGAGATGCCCCCGGCGGGGCAGCAGCCGGCGGCTGCGGACGAGGGCGTGCTCGGTTCCCCAGATCGCCACCGGCAGCACCGCCGCCTGGGTGCGGCGGACCAGGAACCCCGCCCCCGCCTCCGCAGGGCCCATCCCGCCACCCCTCGAGCGGTGGCCCTCCACGAAGATGAGCAGCCGCCCGCGGCCGCGGAGGATGTCGAGGCTGATCCGGAGGGCGCGCCGGTCGGCGGTGCCTCGGTCCACGGGGAAGCAGTTGCATCCGGCGAGCAGCCAGGCGAGCGGCGCCGGCCGGAACACCTCCCGCTTGACCATGGCGAAGAGGGTGCCCGAGAAGAAGGAGCCGAGGATCAGCCCGTCCCAGTTGCTGATGTGGTTGGATGCGACCAGTAGCGGCCCGTCGAGGGGCACACCCGCGCTCCCCTCGAACCGCAGACGCCGGAAGAAGAGCACCCGCAGGCAGGTGCGGCAGAAGCCGGCGGTGAGCCGGTAGCGCCAGGGGCGGCGGCCATCTCTCCGGACCGGGAACTCGGCGGGGAAGCCCCGAACGGTGGCGGGCACAGCCAAGATGGTGCGACATCGGCCCGACCCCTCGGGTGGTGCGGAAGCTAAGAGAGCGACCCTCGGGACGGTGCCGGAGGCATCAGCGACCGCGCGCCATCCCCGGCGCCCGGCGAGGTGGTGGGCATAATGCCGTTCCAGCCGCCCCCTTAGCTCAACGGCAGAGCAGCCGGCTTTTAACCGGTTGATGCGGGTTCGATCCCTGCAGGGGGCACACGCTGCGAGCGCGATCCGAGCCGCCGAGGGCATGGGCGGGTGCCCAGCGGCGTAGGCGGCGATCCCGGCGGGCCTTGCGTTGCCCATGGCTCCGGGGGACGCGCGGCCCGAGAGTCGGGTGGCAGGGGGGCAGCGCTGTGCCCTCAATGAGGGGCACGGCATGGGAAGGATGGAGAGAGTGGGAAAGCGCCGATGAGAAGGCGACCGGCTGGCATCGCCATGCGGACCGGGGCCGCGCTGCTGGCCGCTGGCTTCCTGAGCCTTCCGGCGGCGTTGACGCCGGGCGCCAGCTCCGCCGCCGAGGCCATCCCCAGCTTCATTCACGGGACTGCGACCACCTCCCCGGCAACCGCCACTCTCACGTCCTCGTCGCCTCTCGTCCTCGACACCTTCACCCGGGCCAACCAGACGGGGTGGGGCACCGGCTCCGGAGGAGGGACGTGGTCGACCGGCTCGGCTCTCTCGGTCGCGTCCAACGAAGGGACGATCAGCTACTCCGGCACGAGCCAGTACCTGACCCTCGGGAGCACGACCGCCGCTGACGGCGTCGGCCTGGTGCGGTTCTCCATCCAGGCGAGCAACGACACGGCCGGCATCATCCTGCGCGATCAGAGCAACGGCAACATGGACGTCGCCAGGTACGACGGGGCCGGGGACATCGCCTTCATGTACCGGATCTCGGGCTCCTGGACCACGGTGGCCAAGGTCGCCTTCCCGATCACCCTGAAGCAGTTCTACTGGCTGCGCTTCGAGGTGCAGGGGAGCAACGTCATGTTCAAGGCGTGGCCCGCCGGCACCAGCGAACCGTCGGCCTGGACCTGGTCGGGGACCAGCACCGCCATCAACGCCGCGGGCGAGATGGGCCTGTACGGCTACGCCGCCTCCGGCGCCCCGGTCGAGTTCGACTCCTTCTCGGTGGTCGCACCCACCCCGCCCACAGCGGCTCTGACGGTGAGCCCGAGCTCGGGAGCGGCGCCGCTGGCGGTCACCGCCAACGCCTCGGGATCCGCGCCGGGATCGAGTCCGATCAGCACCTACGCCTTCAACTTCGGGGACGGCACGAGCGTGGTCGGCCCCCAATCGGGGGCGACCGCGAACCACACCTACGCCGCCAGCGGGACCTTCACCGTGACAGCGACGGTGACGGACAGCTCCGGGGCCAGCTCGACGGCGACTCAGACGGTGGTGGTGGGGGGCACCCCGCCCACAGCGGCTCTGACGGTGAGCCCCAGCTCGGGGGCGGCGCCGCTGGCGGTGACCGCCAACGCGTCAGGATCGACGCCCGGGTCAAACCCCATCAGCACCTACACCTTCAACTTCGGGGACGGCACCGTGGTCGGCCCCCAGCCGGGGGCGACTGCGAACCACACCTACACCGCCGGGGGGACCTTCACCGTGACAGTGACGGTGACGGACAGCGTCGGGGCGACCGCGACCACCACCCAGGGCGTGACCGTGGGCGCGCCGATGGCGGCGCTCAGCGTGAGCCCGCTCAGCGGTCAGCCACCGCTGGCCGTGACCGCCAATGCGTCGGCGTCCACTGATCCGATCGGGATCAGCAATTACACCTTCAATTTCGGGGACGGGACCATCATCGGGCCTCAGTCAGGGTCGACCACCACCCACACGTACACGAGCACCGGGACCTACACGGCGGCGGTGACGGTGACCGACAGCACCGGGGCCAGCTCGACGGCGACCCAGGTGGTGGTGGTGAGCACCCCACCGACGGCAGCGCTGAGCTTGAACTCGAGCTCGGGACAGGCACCGTTGCCGGTGACGGCCAACGCGTCAGGGTCGACGCCCGGATCGAGCCCGATCAGCACGTACACCTTCAACTTCGGGGACGGCACCGTCATCGGGCCTCAGCCGGGGGCGACGGCAAGCCACACCTACACCGCCGGCGGCACCTTCACGGTGACGGTGACGGTGACCGACAGCGTCGGGGCGACCGCGACGGCCACCCACGGCGTGACCGTGGGCGCCCCGAGGGCAGCGCTCAGCGTGAGCCCGCTCAGCGGTCAGCCACCGCTGGCGGTGACCGCCAATGCGTCGGCGTCCACTGATCCGATCGGGATCAGCGTCTACACCTTCAACTTCGGGGACGGCACCCTCGTCGGGCCTCAGCCAGGATCGACGGCGGCCCACACGTACACGGGCAGCGGCACCTACACAGTGATGGTGACGGTGACCGACAGCACCGGGGCCAGCTCGACGGCGAGCCAGGTGGTGGTGGTGAGCACCCCGCCAACGGCAGCACTGAGCTTGAACTGGAGCTCGGGACAGGTACCGCTGGCGGTCATCGCCAACGCATCGGGGTCGACGCCAGGGTCGAATCCGATCAACACCTACACCTTCAACTTCGGGGACGGCACCATCGTCGGCCCCCAGCCGGGGGCGGCCGCGAACCACACCTACACCGCCGGTGGCACCTTCACGGTGACGGTGACCGTGACCGACAGCGCCGGAGCCAGCTCGACCGCCACCCGGGGCGTGACCGTGGGCGCGCCGGTCGCAGCGCTCAGCGTGAGCCCGAGCGCGGGCGCGGCGCCCGTCCTGGTGACCGCCAACGCGTCGGCGTCGAGCGATCCGATCGGGATCAGCGGCTACACCTTCAACTTCGGTGACGGCACGGTGGTCGGCCCACAGCCCGGGGCGACCGCGAGCCACAGCTTCACCGCGGCGGGAATCTACACCGTCTCGTTGACCGTGACCGACAGCACCGGGGCCAGCTCGACCGCGATCCAGGCGGTCACCGTGGGTGCACCGGTGGCGGCCCTGAGCGTCAGTCCGACGTCGGGCGCGGCGCCCCTGCTGGTCACCGCAAATGCCTCGGCGTCCACGGATCCTATTGGAATCAGCGGCTACACCTTCAGCTTCGGGGACGGCACGGTGGTCGGTCCCCAGCTCTCAGCGACGGCGACCCACACCTACACCGCCGGTGGCACCTACACGGTGACGGTGACGGTGACGGACAGTTCCGGGGCCACCGCGACCACCGCCCAGGGGGTGACCGTGGGCGCACCGGTCGCAGCGCTCAGCGTGAGCCCGAGCGCGGGTGAGGCACCCGTCCTGGTGACCGCCAGCGCGTCGGCGTCCACCGATCCGATCGGGATTAGCGGCTACACCTTCAACTTCGGGGACGGCACCATAGTCGGCCCGCAGTCGGGGGCGACGACGAGCCACACCTTCGCCGCGGCGGGAATCTACACCGTCTCGTTGACCGTGACCGACAGCTCCGGGTCCAGCTCGACGGCGCTCCAGGCAGTCACCGTGGGTGCGCCGGTGGCGGCGCTGAGTGTGAGCCCGACCTCGGGAGTGGCGCCTCTGCTGGTCACCGCCAACGCCTCGGCGTCCGCGGATCCGATTGGGATCAGCGGCTACACCTTCACCTTCGGGGACGGCACGGTGGTCGGGCCCCAGCTCTCAGCGACGGCGACCCACACCTTCACCGCCGGCGGTGTCTACGCGGTGACCGTCACCGTGACCGACAGCTCCGGGGCCACCGCCACGGCGACCGAGGGGGTGACCGTGGGCGGACCGGTCGCGGAGCTGAGCCTCAGCGCCAGCTCCGGAGGGGCGCCGCTCCCGGTGACCGCCGACGCGTCAGCTTCGACTGATCCCCTCGGGATCAGCACGTACACCTTCAACTTCGGAGATGGCACCGTGGTCGGGCCCCAATCTCAGGCAACCGCGACCCACACGTTCACGGCTGGGGGAAGCTACACGGTCTCGGTGACGGTCAGCGACATTGCCGGGGCCAGCGCGACCGCGATCCAGGCGGTGACCATCGGCAGCCCGGAGGCCGTGCTCAGCCTGAGCACGCAGAGCGGACAGCCACCGCTGGCGGTGACCGCCAACGCCGCGGCATCGACGGATCCGATCGGAATCAGCAGCTACACCTTCAACTTCGGAGACGGCACCCTGGTCGGGCCGCAGGCCGCTCCCACCGCCACTCACACGTATGCGAGTGCGGGCACGTTCGTCATGACGGTGACGGTGGCCGACGGCGTCAACCAGACATCGACGGCATCGGCAACCGTCAGCGCGATCACGCCGCCGGCGGCTAGCCTGTCGGTGACCCCGGGAAGCGGACTGGCACCTCTCGCCGTCCTCGCAAGCGGTGCCGGTTCACAGCCGGGATCGCGTCCGATCGCGAGCTACACCTTCAACTTCGGAGATGGAACGGTGCTCGGGCCGCAGAGCACTCCGATCGCGAGTCACACGTACACGACCATCGGCACCTACACGGTGACCCTGACGGTTCAGGACTCCGGTGGGGTCGGATCCTCGGCCACGAGCAGCGTCAGCACCTCCTCATCGACGCTGGCGGCGGACACCTTCACCCGGGCCAACCAGACGGGGTGGGGCACCGCCTCCGGAGGAGGGACGTGGTCGACCGGCTCGGCTCTCTCGGTCGCGTCCAACGAAGGGACGATCAGCTACTCCGGCACGAGCCAGTACCTGACCCTCGGGAGCACGACCGCCGCTGACGGCGTCGGCCTGGTGCGATTCTCCATCCAGGCGAGCAACGACACGGCGGGCATCATCCTGCGCGATCAGAGCAACGGCAACATGGACGTCGCCAGATACGACGGGGCCGGGAACATCGCCTTCATGTACCGGATCTCGGGCACCTGGACCACCGTGGCCAAGGTGGCCTTCCCGATCACCCTGAAGCAGTTCTACTGGCTGCGCTTCGAGGTGCAGGGGAGCAACGTCATGTTCAAGGCGTGGCCCGCCGGCAGCACCGAACCTTCGGCCTGGACCTGGTCGGGGACCAGCACCGCCATCAGCGCCGCGGGCGAGATGGGCCTGTACGGCTACGCGGCCTCCGGTGCCCCGGTCGAGTTCGACTCCTTCTCGGTGACCGCACCGAGCACCTCGCCTCCGCCGCCAGCGAACGCGACCATCACGGGCTCGGTCTCGGACAGCATCACCTCCGCCCCCCTGGCCGGCATCCAGGTCTCGACTCTTCCCGCCACCACCACGACGACCACCAACAACCAGGGGGCCTACACGCTTCCGGTCCCGGCCGGCACGTACACGGTGGTGTTCACGGGAACGAGCTCGGGATACAACGAGAACGTGGTGACCAGCGTGCTGGCGCCCGCCGGCGGCAGCGTCACCGCCAACCAGGCGCTGGTCGCCGTCCCGCCCCAGGTGGGGATGGACACGTTCACCGAGCCCAACCAAACGGGTGGCTGGAGCCCCTCCACCGACGGCCAGGCGTGGACGAGCGATATCGCCAGCCCACCGAACTCCGGGCATCCCATCAATGGTGCCGGCATCACCTCTGAGCAGGCATGGGTCGACACCTCTGGATCGACGTTCCAGGACTTCGACACCTGGATGGGCTACCCATACGCCAACCAGCAGGTCACCGCCGACGTCGACATCACCTCGGTGCTACCGGACGCCAGCTTCCAGCACGGGCCTCGGTTGCTGGCTCGTGTCCAGGGCAGCAGCACCAGCTGGAACGCGGTGGTCATGACCATCGACCCGCCCGACGGTTCCAACCCCATCCCACCCGGCTCCACGCAGGCGTGCACGGGCGGTGACGTCTCGCTCTGGGTGACCCTTCCCAGCAGCACCTGGACCGAGCTGGCGATGGTGTGCCAGACGATATCCATCGGCACGACCTACCACGCCGAGCTGAGCGTGGTCGGCACCCTGGTGGAGGGCAACGTCTGGACCGGCAGCACCGCCCCCACCGGTTGGGAGATCAGCGCCAACCAGACCCTGCTGCAGGGGGCGGGGGAGGCGGGGACGCGGACCACCGGCTCCTACGTCGATTACGCCAACTTCGCACAGACGCCGGTGACCCAGATCAGCGGCGCGGTCACCGACTCGTCGAGCGGCGCCCCGATCACCGGCGCCAGCGTCACCATCAACAACACCCAGCCGACACCGACCAACGCGGCCGGCGCATACGACTTCAGCGGCCTCACCGGAGGGACGAGCTACACGATCAGCGCGTCGGCGCCCGGGTACTCGCCGAGCTCAGTGGCAGTGACACCAGCCACGGGGATCACGACGATCGGCAACCTGGCCCTCACCTCCCTCACGACCATCTCGACGGCCGGAGGGCTCTCCGTGAGCGCGCAGGTCCAGTCCGCCATCACCAACAACCCGAACGGCAACCAGCTGGAGACGGATCTGACCTGGACCGATCCCACCACCGACAATGGATGGCGCGTGGGAACGATCCCGGGTTACGGGGGCGCCAACCTCGCCACCTGGTACGAGGTGGACTCCGGGGTCGTCGGGGCGCAGGAGAGCGCGCTCAACACCTCCAACCCCGGAGACCTTGCCCATGATTTCACTCAGCTCCCCAACGGCAGCTACGTCGGCTCGGAATCGACGCCCTACCAGCAGGCAGTGCTGGCTCCCTCCCTGACACCGTTTCGCGCCGGCTATCAGGCGACGGTCCCCTCCGGCGGGGTCGACGCCAACGGCTTTGTGCAAACGGTGACCACGTACGTCTATCCGGGTGATCCCGGCTTCATGGTCGACCGGTTCCAGATCACCAATCCAGGGAGTGCGCCCATCACCCTGGCGTCAACGGACTCCATCGAATTCGACGTGATCAGCGGTCTGGAGGTACCCAGCAACACCTGGGCCGCCGCCGACGGTGGCTACGGCAATGTGGGGGGGACGCCGGTGCAGGGCTGGCCGACAGCGGCTGTGCCAGGTGATCCCGACTACTTCTACGTGCTCCCGACCTCCGGGTCGGGAACCCAGGATGGCATGATGGCCGTGCTCGCCACCAAGCTCACCTCGCTCGGCCTCAGCAATCCCGAGATCCTCAGTGAGACCAACCTTCACCGCCTCAAGGTGAAGGTGTACGGGAGCAAGGGAAGCTTCCCCGCCAACACGACGATCTCTTTCTACATGCTGCAGGCGATCGACCGCAATCTCAGTGCACAAGAGGCGGCTGCGATCGCAGCAGACTTCCTCAACCCCGATACCCCCTCGATGACGACGGGTGTGTTCCAGGGATTCAACCTCGCCCAGGGCCTGTACCAGTTTGCCGCCGCCGACAACCAGGTCACGTTCACCCCGACCTTCTCGGCTGCAGTCCAGGAGCGGTGGCTGGCCATCTACGAGGTGAACGGGTACACCGCGGACCAGCTCCCCACGGTGACGTTAGGCGGCGTGCCGCTCAGACCTGGCATCGACTTCGTGGCCACGGTCGACACCGCCACCGACGTCGCCTACGTCAAGTTGATGGAGCCGCTCGTCCCCGGATCGCCGGGGACTGGCCAGCTGGAGTCAGGGCAGATCACGATCAGCGGCTGAGGGCCGCGCTGCCGCCGGACGAGTGGGGGGTCGGTGGCGAAGCTCCTCCAGCCTGCTCGCCCCGGCGCGTTCCCCCGCGCTGATCAGACCGTCGAGAACATCGAGCGCGGCGGCGGGGTTGACGAAGGTCGCGGTGCCCACCTGGACCGCGTCGGCGCCGGCGATCAGGAACTCCAGCGCGTCGCCAGCATCCATGATGCCCCCCACCCCGACCACGGGGATGCGCACCGCCTGACGCACCGCGGCCACCGCGGCGAGAGCCAGCGCCTTGATCACCGGGCCGCTCAGGCCACCGGTGCCCCGCCCCGGCAGCACCGGGGCGCGGATACCCCGGTGGATCTTCATGCCCACGTAGGTGTTGACGGCGGAGACGGCGTCGGCGCCCGCCTCCTCCACCGCCCGCGCCACCGCGCCGATGTCGGTCACATTGGGGCTGAGCTTGACCATCAGGTGCCGTCCGGTCCGGGCGCGCGCGGCGGCGACCAGCCGTCCCGCCGCGGCGGCATCACGGCCGAAGTCCAACCCGTTGGCGATGTTCGGGCAGGAGATGTTGAGCTCGTAGCCGGCAAGCCCCTCAGCCCGCTCGAGCCGATCCAGGCACGCGAGGTAGTCCTCGACGCTGCCGCCGGCGACGTTGACGACGACCGGGATGCTCCAGCGGGAGAATTCGGGCGCGTAGGCGGAGGCGACGTGCTCGACGCCGGGGTTGTGAAGGCCGATGGCGTTGAGCATCCCGCCCCGGACCTCGGCCACCCGGGGAGGCGGGTTGCCATCCCGGGGGCGAAGCGTCGTCCCCTTGGTGAAGAGGGCGCCGAGACGGTCGAGGTCGATGAGCTGGCGGAGCTCGAAGCCGTACCCGGCGGTGCCACTCGCCAGCCCGACGGGGTTGGGCAGTACGAGGCCGCGTCCGAGGTCGACGGTCAGGTCGGGCGCGCTCATGCGACGTGCGCCGGAGGCAGGGCGAGCAGCCCCGGCCAGTCCACGTCCGAGACCTCTCTGACCGGGCCCTGGCGGCAGCAGAGGAACCATTCGCCTCCGGACGCCGGAAGGGCGCAGCCGAGGCAGGTGCCGAAGCCGCAGCCCATCGGCGCCTCCAGCGAGACCTCGGCGCGCCGCGGGGGTGGGGCGAGATCTCGCAGGGTTGCCGCCAGGGCGGCGAGCATCGGGTTGGGACCACAGGCGTAGACGGCTGTCGCCTCGTCGCAGGTCCCGGCGAGCAGCTCGGTGACCAGGCCGCGCCGGCCCCGGCTGCCGTCGTCGGTCGCCTCGACCACCCGGACCGCCTCATCGCCCCGCCGGAAGCGCTCCGCGGGGTAGAGGCGGGAAGCGGTGGCGGCACCGCTCAGCACGGTCACATCGGCGCACCCACCCCGGCGCAGCTCGCGCACCAGGAGGGGAAAGGGGGCGCAGCCGAGGCCTCCGCTCACGATCACGGCGCGGGCGGGGGCGGGGGCGAGATGGAAACCGTTGCCGAGCGGGCCGAGCGCCTGGAGGCGGTCACCGGAGCGCAATGCCACCAGGAGACGGGTGCCTGCGCCAACCGCCTCCAGGACGAAGGAGCAGAGCTCCGCGGACGTCCAGGCGACGCTGAATGGACGTCGGAGCAGGGGGTCGATGCCGCTCCAGGCGCGGAGCTGAGCGAACTCTCCGGGTCGGGCGGTGGCCGCCAGGTGCGGCAGCCGGACCGTGATCTCCACCATCCCGCCCTCCAGGGCCTCGACCGCGACCACCTCCCCGGTCTCGTCCCGGGCGCGAGCGAGGTCGGAGAGCGGGTTGCTCACCCCGGTACCGCCGCGACGATGCCCTCGCGATAGGCGCGCACCGTGGCCACCGTGATGTCGCCTCCCCGGCGCTGACGGGTGATGGCGTCCACCAGGGCCTGGGCGGTGTCGATCGAGGTGCAGCACGGGATCCGTCGATGCTCGGCGGCCAGCCGGATGCGATAGCCGTCCTTGACGGTGCGGCCGGCGGCGGCGAGCCCACCGCGTCCGTCCGGTGCCAGAGCGAGCTCGTCGCTCTCCAGGTTGGAGACGGTGTTGACGATCAGGGAGACCCGGCCCTCCTCGATGATGTCGAGGACGTTGGGCCGGCTCTGGCCGATCCTGCCCACGGCGGTGGCGCTGATGCCGGCCGCGCTGAGTGCCGCCGCGGTGCCCGCCGTGGCGTAGACGCCGAAGCCGAGCGCCGAGAGCTGGGCGACGATCGGCAGCGCCTCCGCCTTGTCGGAGTCGGCGATGCTGCAGAGGACGGCGCCCTTGATCGGGACCGCACCGAGCGCGGCCACGAAGGCCTTCTCCAGGGCGGCACCGAGGGTGATGTCGATGCCCATCACCTCGCCGGTCGACTTCATCTCCGGGCCCAGCGCGGAGTCCACCAGCGCGAGCTTGACGGTGGAGAAGACCGGGGCCTTGACCGCGACAAGCGGCCCCGACGGGCGGAGCCCGGTCTCGAAACCGAGGTCGCGGAGCTTCTCACCCCGCATCACGCGGGTGGCCAGCTCGACCATCGGCACCCCGGTGACCTTGCTGATGAAGGGGACGGTTCTCGATGCCCGTGGGTTCACCTCGAGGACGTGCGGCAGGCCGCGCCAGATCACGAATTGGATGTTGCAGAGACCGCGAACCGGCAGCGCCCGGGCGATGTCGATGGTGTTGGCCACGATCCGCCGCGTGACCTCGGCGTCGAGACCCGGGGCGGGATAGGCGGCTATCGAATCGCCGCTGTGAACGCCAGCGCGCTCCACATGCTCCATGAGACCGGGGATGACCACGGTCTCCCCATCAGAGACGGCGTCGACGTCGACCTCGGTGCCGAAGAGGTACTTGTCGACCAGCACCGTCCCCCGCGAGCCACCCACCCGGTCGCCGTCGTCGGGCAGCGCCGCCATGGCGGCAGCGACGAAACGCTGGAGCTGGTCGCGGGAGTGAACGATCTCCATTGCTCTCCCGCCGAGCACGAAGGAGGGGCGGACGAGCACCGGGTAGCCGATCCGGTCGGCAATTGCCGCCGCCTCCAGGGGGTCGACGGTGGCCGCCCCGTGGGGCTGCGGGATCTGCAGCCGGCGCATCAGGGCCTCGAAGCGGCGACGGTCCTCGGCCAGGTCGATGGCGTCCACCGTGGTGCCGAGGATGGAGACTCCGTGGCGGTCGAGCGGTTCGGCCAGGTTGATGGCCGTCTGCCCCCCGAACTGGACGACGACGCCACTCGCATGCTCGGCCTCGATGACCGCGAGGACCGCCTCCTGGTCGAGGGGCTCGAAGTAGAGGCGGGTGCTGCAGTCGAAGTCGGTGCTCACCGTCTCGGGGTTGCTGTTGACCATGATCGCCGCCACACCCTGGCGGCGCAGCGCCTGGGCGGCCTGGACGCTGCAGTAGTCGAACTCGATGCCCTGACCGATCCGGATGGGCCCGCTGCCGAGCACAACCACCGCGTCGCGGTCGGGCACCGGCCTCTCGTCCTCGGCCTCGACGGTGGAGTAGTAGTAGGGAGTGGTCGCGGCGAACTCGGCGGCGCAGGTGTCGACGCACTTGAAGGTGGGGGCGAGGCCGAGCCGCTTCCGTGCTTCCGCGAGCGCCACCGGCGAGACGCCGGCCAGCTCGGCGATCCGCCGGTCGGAGAGTGCCATCCGTTTGGCGGAGATCAGGGTTTCGTCGTCGAGGCCGCGCCGGAGCGCCTCCTCCACCTCGACCAGAGCCCGGATGCGGTCGACGAACCACGGAGCAATCGTGCTGCGGCGGCTGACCTCCTCGACCGAGCCCCCCTGGCGCAGCGCCTCCATGACCGCGAAGATGCGGCGGTCGTTGGGATTCTCGAGCAGCACCGGATCGCGAACCTCGGCCTCGGCGGGGGGCCGCTGCTCCAGCGAGCGCAGGGCCTTGCTGAACGCGGCCTCGAAGCTGCGCTCGATGGCCATCACCTCGCCGGTCGACTTCATCTGGGTCCCCAGGCGGCGGTCGGCCTCAGGGAACTTGTCGAAGGGCCAGCGCGGGATCTTGACCACGCAGTAGTCGAGGGCGGGCTCAAAGGCGGCGCAGGTCTTGCCGGTCACCGCGTTGGGAACCTCGTCGAGGCGGCGACCCGCCGCGATCTTCGCGGCCAGCCGGGCGATGGGGTAGCCGGTCGCCTTGCTGGCGAGCGCGGAGGAGCGCGACACCCGGGGATTCACCTCGATCACGTGGTAATCGGAGGCGTCGGGGGCGAGGGCAAACTGGACGTTGCACCCGCCGGCGATGCCGAGCGCGCTGATGATCCGCAGTGCTGCGCTGCGCAGCTGCTGGTGCTCCCGGTCGGTGAGGGTCTGCGCCGGCGCCACCACGATGGAGTCGCCCGTGTGCACCCCCATGGGGTCGAGGTTCTCCATGTTGCAGATCGTGATGCAGGTCCCGGAGGCGTCCCGCATCACCTCGTACTCGATCTCGCGCCATCCGGCGAGCGACCGCTCCACCAGCACCTGCCCGATCGGTGAGACGGCGAGGCCATTGCTGACCACCTCGACGAACTGCTCCTCGGTGGCGCAGAGCCCGCCGCCCGTCCCGCCCAGGGTGAATGCAGGCCTCACCACGAGCGGCAACCCGATCTCGGCGAGGAACCGGCGCGCGTCCGCGAGCGAATCGACGGTGCGCGACTCGGGCACCGGTTCGCCGATCCGCTGGAGCAGCACCTTGAACTTCTCCCGGTCCTCGGCGGTCCGGATCGCCTCCAGGGATGTGCCCAGGGGTCGGACCCCGTACTTCTCGAGAACGCCGGCATCCTCGAGCGCGATGGCGAGGTTGAGACCGGTCTGGCCGCCCAGGGTCGCGAGCAGTCCCTCGGGGCGCTCCGCGGCGATGATCCGCTCCAGAACCGGGACTGTCAGAGGTTCGACGTAGACGGCGTCCGCCGATTGGTCGTCGGTCATGATCGTGGCCGGGTTGCTGTTGACCAGCACCACCCGGATACCCTCTTCGCGCAGGGCCTTGCAGGCTTGGGTGCCGGCGTAGTCGAACTCCGCGGCCTGGCCGATGATCACCGGGCCGGAGCCGATGACGAGGACAGACTTCGGTCGGTCAGGTGTGGTCGGGGGAGTGGGGATGGTGCTTCGCTCCGGCCCGGCCGTCGGGACGGCCTGACTGCCGTCCCGCGGCCTCTCCTCGGTGCCATTGCAACTGGCACCTGCGGAGAGCCTGCGCTGCGCACGCATCCCCGCTCCCCCTTCAACCGAACCGCCATCGGTTCGAAGCTCGACAGGGGCATCGCCGTACTGGGAGGCCAGGGTGAGGAATTCGTCAAAGAGCCCGGCTCGGTCCTGGGGACCGGGGGCGCCCTCCGGATGGTATTGGACAGAGATGACTGGAAGACTCCGGTGGCGGAGCCCTTCGACACTGCCGTCATTGAGATTGCGCTCGCTCACGTACCAGCCGGTG
This sequence comes from Candidatus Dormibacteria bacterium, assembly GCA_049521435.1. Lineage (GTDB taxonomy): Bacteria > Chloroflexota > Dormibacteria > Aeolococcales > Aeolococcaceae > Changshengia. The sequence continues at coordinate 108,484 of JBEKOU010000006.1, forward strand.
TCGGAAGACAGGGCCTGGGCGTCGACCTGGAACTCGTGGTTCTGGGAGGTGACGTAGACGGCACCGCTCACCTCGTCGCGGACCGGGTGGTTGCCGCCATGGTGGCCAAAGCCGAGCCGCGAGGTCGTGGCCCCGGCGGCCTGGCCGAGCACCTGGTGCCCGAGGCAGATGCCGAGGAGCGGGACGCCACGCTCGAGCAGCTGGCGGGCGAGCTGGACCTGTCCGGGCAGCCGCGAGGGGTCGCCGGGGCCATTGCTCAGCACCACCCCGTGGGGACGGTGGCTCATGACGGAGGCGAGGTCGGCGTCGTGGCGGACGGTGATCACCTCGGCGCCGCGGCTGGTCAGCGCCCGGAGCTGGTTGCGCTTCAGGCCGAGGTCGACGGTGACGATCCGCACCCCGCGAAAGCGCCCGACCCCGCCGTTTCTGAGCACCCCGAGCTCCAGCTCGGCGGGGAGCGGCTCCCCCCAGCGCGCCCAGGGCTCGGTCTGCGAAACCTCGGCCACCAGGTCGCGGTCGCTGACCCACGGGGCCTTGCGGGCCAGGTCCACCTGCGCCTCCGGGGCCAGTGCCGTGGCGACGGCGAGCACCCCGCGGAGGGTGCCGCGATCGCGGAGGTGCCGGGTCAGCGCCCGGGTGTCGACGCCGCGCAGCCCGGGAACGCCCTGGCGGCGCAGCTCCTCATCGAGGGAACGATCCGCGGCGGCGTGACCGACCCGCTCGGACAGCTCCCGGACGATCAGCGCCCGGCAGTGCATCCGGCCGGACTCCGCGTGGTCGTCCCTGACCCCGTAGTTCCCGATCAAGGGGTAGGTCATGACCACCATCTGGCCCGCGTAGGAGGGGTCGGTGCAAATCTCCTGGTACCCGGTCATGCAGGTGTTGAAGACGACCTCACCTGACGTGGCAGGGCTGAGCGGGGCACCGAAGAGCCACCCCTCGTGGACGGCACCGGACTCGAGTGCCAGCCGTCCCCTAAGCACGGGTGGTCTCCGTGGCCGCCGTGGGCGCGGGCCAGGGGAGGCGCTGCCGGTCGTGATGAACGAGGGCGCCGTCGACCAGGGTCATCAGCACCCGCCCATGGAGCCGCGCCCCGAGCAGCGGCGTGTTCTGGGATCCGGACCGGAGGTGCGCCGGCTCCACGGTCCATTCGGACGCCGGATCGAAGAGGACGCAGGTCGCCGCCTCGCCGATGCGCAGCCGGGGCTCCCGGATCCCGGACGCCTTGCCGAGCACCCGGTAGGGTCCGATGGTGAGCCGGTCCACCAGGGTGGGAATCCAATCCCCGCCCATGCCTCCGAGGGTGATGCAGACCGCGAGCGCCAGCTCCAGTCCGATCATCCCCGGCGCCGCCCGGTCGTACGGCAGGGCCTTCTCCTCGACCCGCTGGGGCGCGTGGTCGGTCGCCACCGCGTCGATGACGCCATCCCGGAGACCCTGGACCAGCGCTTCCCGGTCGCGGTCGGTGCGGAGCGGGGGATTCACCTTGAGCAGGCCGGCCGGCTCCGGTTCGGTCGCGAAGGGGAGCCACATCCCGAGGTGATGAGGGGTCGCCTCGGCGGTCACGTTGGCTCCCCCCTCCTTGGCCCGCCGGATCATCTCCACACCGGCCGCCGACGAGACGTGCTGGAGGTGAACGTGTCCCTTGCCGGCGTGGGCCAGAGCCCGCAGCGCGTAGTCGACGGCGCGGGTCTCGGCCTCCACCGGGCGCAGCGCGCAGCGCTGCACCGGCCCCTGCACCCGGTTGACCTGGGCGAGGATCTCCTCATCCTCCGGATGGATCATCACGGGACGGCCGAGAGACGCGGCACGCCCGATCGCCTCGCTGAGCAGGCGAGGGGAGAAGCCGTTGTGGCCGTCGTCGCTGAAAGCCGCGGCCCCGGCGGCGGCGCAGGCCTCCATCTCGACCAGCTCCTCCCCCTTGAGCCCCTTGGTGAGAGCGCAGCCGGTCAGCACCTGGACCGAGGCTGCCACCGCCCGAAACGTGGCCTCCTTGACGCGGTCGGGGCTGTCGATCGGCGGCGCAGTGTTGGCCATCGCCATGATCTGGGTGAAGCCCCCGGCCGCGGCCGCCTGAGAGCCGCTGTGGATGGTCTCGGCGCCCTCGTCACCCGGTTCCCGGAGGTGGGTGTGGAGGTCGATGAAGCCGGGACAGAGGATGACCGGGGTGCCCCCCGGGGGCGGGGTGAGGTCGATGACCGGCAGGGTGCCCTCACCCATGTGCTTGTAGATGGCGACGATCCGGCCCTCGCTGAGCCAGACGTCCTGGCCGGCTGCGTCCCGGCGGGCGAGCGGATCGATGACCCGGACGCCGCGAAGAATGCAGTTCATGAGCGGGGCACCAGGAAGATCCCGCCCGCGTCCGGATCCGGGCCGAGCTCGATTTCGACCCACTCCCGGGCGGTCACGGGAAGATTCTTCCCGACGTAGGTCGGTCGCACCGGGACCTCGCGGCCACCCCGATCCACCAGCACGGCCATCTCGATGGAGGCTGGCCGTCCCCGTGACGAGACGACGTCGAAAGCGGCACGCATGGTCCTGCCGGTCTGGATCACATCGTCAACGAGGATGACCACGGCTCCCTCAGGCGAGGGGGCGGGACGGGTTTCGCCGGCAGGCGGCAGGATCCCCTGCCAGGCACCGTCCAGGCCCGGCTGACGCGGACGGTCGTCCCGGAAGCCGCTGACATCCACCGCCACCAGCGTCACCTCGGGGGCGGAGATCCGCCGGAGATGGGCGCAGAGCTCGCGAGCCACGCCGACACCGCCCTGCCGGATGCCGGCGAGGACCACCCGATCCATGTCGCCAGGATGGCCCTCGACGATCTCGTGGGCGAGCCGGGTCAGGACCCTGCTGACCGCGTGGCCATCCAGCACGCGGGTCCGTGCCCACTCGGGGTCCGCGGTGTGTGCCCGCACTGCGCGCTGTGCCTGGGTCATCCGAGCAAGAGGTCCAGCACGGCCATGCGAACGGCGACGCCGTTGCGCGCCTGGCGGAAGTAGGCGGCCCGCGGGTCCGAGTCCACCTCGGTGGCGATCTCGTCGACCCGGGGGAGCGGATGCATGACGATCGCGTTCTGGGGCAGCGCCCGCATCACCTCCACGTCGATGCGGATCGCCCGCCGGGCCGTCTCGAATTCGGCGAGATCGGTGAAGCGCTCCTTCTGGACGCGTGTCTGATAGACGACGTCGACGGACGAGATCACGTCGTCGAGGCGATCGGTGAGCTGGTAGGGGACCCCGGCGGCGGCCACCCGGGCCTGCAGGTCGGCACCCACCTGCACCACCTCGGGGGCGACGAAGCTCATGCGCACTCCGGGGTGGAGGCTGAGCAGCTGGACCAGCGAGTGCACGGTGCGCCCGAAGCGCAGGTCACCGCAGAAGGCGATGTGAACCCCATCCGCGCTGCCTCGCTCGCAGCGGATGGTGTAGAGGTCGAGGAGAGCCTGGGTCGGGTGCTCGCCGGGGCCGTCTCCCGCGTTGACGACCGGAACGGACGCCACCGCCGCCGCCCGGGCGGCGGCCCCGGCCTGGTCGTGGCGCAGGACGATGACATCGGCGTAGGAGGAGACCATCCGGATGGTGTCCTCCAGGGTCTCGCCCTTGATGACGCTGGAGAACTCCCGAGCCGCCTCGGTGCCCATCACCGACCCCCCGAGGCGGAGCATCGCTGACTCGAAGCTGAGTCGGGTGCGGGTCGACGGCTCGTAGAAGAGGGTTGCCATGATCCGTCCGGCCAGCCGGGTGTCGCGGTGCCCGGCCAGCCTGTCGGCGCGGGCAAAGATGTCGTCGAGGCTCTCCCGGTCGAACTGCTCGCTGGAGATGACGTGCTCCAACCTCCGGGTCGTGCTGACCGGCGTCATCGGCGATGCCCTCCGTCGACTGCCCGTGGGACCGCAGCGGAAGGGCACCGGCACAGCCGGCTCCGATCCCCTTGCCGGCCTCACGGGACCTGCTTGAAGTGGATCTTTGCGACGCACTCTACCACGGCGACGTGGAAGGCCCGGCACCCTCTCCGGCGCCCTCCGGTCACCAAGGCGCTGCGACAATCCCGCGACATTCCCGCTCGATTTGATCGGTTCCGGGGCCGCGGTTCTACGCTTCCTCCGCCATGGTCCCCGCCGCGCCCGGGCGTCGACGCCTCTTCCGCCGACCCCGCATCACCTTCGCCGCCCGCCTGCTCCTGGGTGGGTTCCTCCTGTCCCTGGCGATCATCGTCGCCATCAGCGCGTTCCTGCTGGTGAGCCGCGATCAGCAGACCCGGACCGGGGCCGAGACCAATGCCGAGAGCAGGGCCGAGGCCTACCGCGAGCTGGTGCAGCAGGTCGCCGCCCCCCAGGCACGCTTCGCCGCCCAGGATGTCGCCGGCCTGCCCGGGATGGCGGCAGCCCTCGGCTCCGCGGACCCGCAGGCCTCGGTGACCGCGCTCCTCACCGGCTCGACCAACGTCATCACCAACCTCCCCGATGAGACGGTGGCGGTGTTCGACGCCGATGGCACTCTGCTGGCGACCACCGACCTGGCCGGCGTGCCCGAGCTCTCCCCTGGTCTCCCCGAGGTGGCGGGGGCCCTCCGGGGCAGTCCCGCCGAGAGCATCGACTTCCTCAACTCCCAGATCCCGGTGTATGACTTCGCCGCCCCGGTGATGGCCTCGGGGTCCACCCAGGTGCTCGGCGCCGTCGTCTACAGCATGCCGCTCACCGATCAGCTGCTCCGGCTCCTCGGTGCGGTGGGGCAGGGGTACACCCCGGTGATCATCGCCAACCGGCCGGGAGCGTCCCTCTACGCACTCTCGGGAAACCCGGCCTCCCCCTCCCTGACGGCGGAGTCTCTGCCGTCCTCCATCACGGCCGATCTCGGCCGGTCGTCGGGCAGCTTCGCGGGCTTCTCCACGGTCCCGGTCTCGGGTGACAACGCCCTCGCCCTGGAGGGGATGAATCCCAACAGCGGTCCCCCCGTCCTCTACGTAGGCGTCGAGACCCCGATCTCACTCTTCCTCGGTGACCAGACGACGGATGAGCTGACCGTGGTGTGGCTGGCGCTCACCGCCCTGCTCGCCACCTGGCTGCTGGTGCTGCTCTTCGTGAACCGCTTCGTCAGGCGCCCGGTGGCGCAGCTCTCCGCCGGCGTCGCGCGCATCGCCGGGGGCGACTACAGCTCCGACATCCCGGTGCGGTCGCGCGACGAGCTGGGCGTGCTGGCGCGGCAGGTCAACCAGATGCGGAGCCAGATCGAGACCAACATCCACCACGTCGACGCCGCCGTGTCGCGCCTGGACGAGGTATCCCGGGCACTCACCACCACCACCACCGGCATGTCAAGCCTGGAGGGCGCGGTATGCGCCGCGGCCGCCTCCCTGGCCGGCCCACGCGCCGAGGCCGCGCTCCTCGCACGCGTGGGCGACCAGCTCGTGGTCAGCGCCAGGAGTCACGCGGCGAGCGACTCCACCGCCGTCGACGACGGTGCCGGCAGCACGGGCGGGAGGGGGGATTTTGATCTGGCTCCAGCGGTGATGGCCGACGTGCTGGAGGGGCGCCCCGCGCGGCTCAGCCGCAGCCGCGGCGACCCCGCGCCGGGCGACCAGGCGGGATCGCAGATGACGCTCGTCGTGCCCATGCTCTACCGGCAGAGAGTCACCGGAGCGATCGCGGTGACTGGCCCGGACAGCGTCTCCGACGCCGATGCGCGAGCGCTCTCCGCACTCGCCAGCAATGCGGCGATCGCCGTGGAGAACACGCGGCTCTTTGAGCAGGAGCGGGAGACAGTGCGCAGGCTGCGGGAGCTGGATGAGATGAAGTCCGACTTCCTCGCCACCGCCCAGCACGAGTTGCGCACCCCGCTGACCGCCATCGTGGGGCACCTGGAGCTGATCCGCATGGTCTGGTCTGAGGCGGACGACCACCAGAAGCTCGCAATCCTGGACAACGTCGAGGTGGCAACGAGCCAGCTCTCGGAGATGCTGGAGACCATGATCGACCTCTCCCTGGTCAGCGCTGACAACCTGCGCATGAACCGCAAGAGGGTCGCCCTGGCCGCGACCGTCGACGATGCTGTGGGCGAGGTCGCCCGACGGTTCCCTCACGGCCTCCCCGTGAACCTGACGGTCGACATCCCGGCCCGTCTCAAGGTGGATGCAGACCGTGACCGTCTGCGTCAGGTGATCCGTTGCCTGCTCGACAACGCGGTCAAGTTCACCGATCCCGGGGGAAGCGTGGCCATCTCGGCGCGCCTCAACCCGCACAGTGGCAGATGCACCATCGAGGTGAGCGACACCGGGATCGGGATCGACCCCGCGCTTCACGAACGGGTCTTCGAGCGATTCTTCCAGGCGGACAGCGGGGGTACCCGCGCCTACGGAGGCATGGGCATAGGACTGTCGCTGGTCAAGGTCCTCACCGAGGCGCACGGGGCCAGCGTGACGCTGGAGTCCACTCCCGGCCAGGGAACGAAGGTGCGGCTGGACTGGCCGTGCCAGCCGCCGGCCGAGCCCGCCGGGCGCGATGAGCGCCAGGTCGACCTGACCGCCTCGCGGCAGACGCAGGTGGCCAGCGACGCCGATCTGATGACCGGCTGATCCAGCCCGAGGCCGAGCTTCGCAACCGGAGCGTGGCCGCTTCGTTGCAACGGGTCACGCAGCTGTGGCTTCCTGATCCGACATCACAGGAATGTCATCAGTCCGCGAGGTTGCTGACGGTTCGGCAACCGTCAGGTGGCCCTACTCTCGGAGTGCGATGAGAGGAATACCGGGACGCCGCAGACCGTGGGTGCTCGGCGCTCTGCTGCTCGCGGCTGCGGCCGCGCTTGCGGTGCCACTGGCTGGGTTCGCAAGCAGCAGCGAGGTCGCCACCACCGTGACGCTCACCTCCTCCGAGAACCCGGCCGCCTACGGCGATCAGCTGATCCTCACAGCGACCGTGATCCCGGCGAGCGGGACGGCGATCCCGGACGGATCGGTGACCTTCAAGGATTCCGGCGACAGCCTTGGCACGGTTGCCCTCGGGCCGACCGGCCAGGCGGCGCTGGTCGATTCGGCGCTCAGAGCCGGGACGCACGCGCTCGCGGCCGAGTACTCGGGGTCGACGACCTTCGCCTCCTCGTCGTCGGTGGCGCTGGAGCAGGCGGTGACCGTCCAGGGTTCGACGACCTTCCTGATTCCCACCATCAACCCGGCGCCCTACGGCGAGACCCTCGTCTTCGTGGTGTTGGTCCTCCCTGACGGCGGGACCGGGGTGCCGACCGGCACCGTCACCCTGATGAGCGGCGGCTACACGGTCGGGACCGCGACGCTGGCCGCCGGCACGGCGGCGGTCGTCGTCTCGTCGCTGGCCGTCGAGAGCCACACCCTCACCGCCGCCTACGCCGGGGACGACAACTTCTCGCCGTCGGTGAGCGGGGTGGTCATGGGAACGATCGACGCCGCCTCGACCGCGACGACCCTGACGGTCTCCCCCACCACGGCGACAACCGGCCAGCAGGTCACCCTCACCGCCACGCTGGCCTCGGCCTGGGCGCTGCCCTCCGGAACGGTGACCTTCTCGGCCGGCGGCTCCAGCATCGGCACGGCGAGCCTGAGTGATGGGACGGCCACGCTGGTCACCTGCTTTGCCCATTCGGGGACGCAGGAGCTGTCCGCCGCATACGCCGGCACGACGGACTTCCGCCCCTCCACCTCGACCGCGGTCCCGCTCCCCGTCAAGGGGGAGACCGGCTGCAGCTCCGGCTGCGCGACGACAGCCGCCCTGCCTCCGAACGCAGCGGGCATCTCGCTGGACAGCTTCGACGCCGCAACGACGCCGCGCGTCCCATCCCCGGCCCTGGACGGCGCCTTCACGGCCGCGCCGATGCCGCCCGGGGCGGTGACCGTCGGGGCGGCACCCAACTCGGTGAACCAGGGGCAGAGCGTGACCCTCTTCTCGACCGTGTACGGGCTGAGCGGTGCTCTGTACCCGAGCGGGACGGTGGACTTCTTCCAGGGAACGGCGCTCCTCGGGAGCGCGGCGACCACGCAGGTCGGCACCACCAATTACGCGTTCGCCAGCCTTTCCGTCGTTCTCAGCGCGGGCAGCTACCCGTCGATCACCGCCGAGTACGTCCCCGACGGCACTGCTGCGGCCTGGTACACGTCCGCGACCTCCTCGTCGTCGGTCGCGGTCACGGTCACGCAGATGGCGGCCGCGACGACCCTGGGCGTGGCCACCTCTCTCAATCCCTCCCCGGCAGGCCAGGCCGTCATCGTCACGGCGACGGTCAATCACCCCTCCTCCACCCTGACCCCCACCGGGACGATCACCTTCACCGTGAACGGGGCCAATCCCCACGCGGTGACCGTCGGCAGCCTCGGACAGGCCTCGGTGACCCTCTCCACCCTCGCGGCCGGCACCCAGACCATCGCCGCCAGCTATTCCGGCGATGGGAACTTCGCGGCTTCATCGGGCTCCGCCACGGAGACCGTCACCGCTTCAGGGACTCCGACCCCCACCCCACAGCCGACCGCCACCCCGAAGCCGACCTCCACCCCGAAGCCGACCGCCACTCCGAAGCCGACGGCCACGGCACAGCCCACGCCCACGGCACAGCCCACCTCCACCCCGCTGCCGACGTCCACGCCCAAGCCCGGCGCGACTCCGGCAGCGTCGGCCACGCCAACCGCCACCCCGTCGCCGAAGAGCACGGCGACCTCTCGCGCGCCGGCTGCGGTGATCGTCGCGCCGGTGACGGCCACCCCGCCCAACCGACCGAGCGGCGTCTCCGCCTCGGGTGCCGTGAATCCCACGCGGTTCGACACGTCGGCGGTGCCACCGATCGACCTCATCTCGCTGGTCTCCGGCATCCGCATGGGGAACGGACCCCAGATCATCGTATTCCTGATCCTCGGCAACGCCCTGCTGATCGCCGCGATCGTGGTCGCTGCCCGGCGGGGAAGGAGGCTGACCCTCCGCAGCCTGGAGGGGGCCGGTGGCGGCACGGATCAGCTCGGTGCTGATCCCCGGTGATCGCTGCAACGTCCCCGGGCGAAGGGCGTCACGGGTTGGTTGCCGGAGATTGGCGGGGAAGCGCCTGCCAGATACTGCCGGCGTGAGAGCGTTCGACGCCGCTCGCGCGGGCCGCCCCCCAGCTGCCCCACTGGCCCTCCCGGGAGTCACGCTTGCACACCCAGGCGGGGCCTTCTCCGACCTCCGCTACCTGCTGATGGGACGGATCGTCCCGGCCGTGCTCTACGCGATCCTCGGGTACGAGGTGATCGTGCACATCATGGCGACCCACCTCGCCCAGGTGAACTGGCTGACGGTGGTGGGCGGACCGGTCCGGGAGTCCCTGTTCGCCGCCTTCTGCCTGATCCCGGTCGTCCTCTTCGTCATCCGGCCCAAGCCGCAGTCCGCGGACAGCCGGATCCTGCCCCGGGTGGTCGCCTTCCTCGGAACCGCGATCCTGCTCCTCTCCGCCACCAGTGTCGCCGGCGGCATGCTGGTCTTCTCCGTTCCCGCCTGGATGGCGACCGTCTGCACGATGGTCCTGGTGGTCGCCACGGCCGGCGCCGTCTGGGGCCTGCTGACGCTCCGCCTCTCCTTCGGCATCTTCCCGACGGCGAGACGCCTGGTGACCGGAGGCCCCTACCGCCTGGTTCGCCACCCCCTCTACGTCTGCGAGATCCTGTCGGCGCTGGCGATGATGATCTCCGACGCCCGTCTCGCCATGATCGCCCTGATCGCGGTCTTCTGCGGCCTCCAGGTGACTCGGATCCACTACGAGGAGAGTCTCCTGAGCAAGTCATTCCCGCAGTGGCGCGCGTGGGCCGCCGGGCGGGCTCGGCTCATCCCCGGCGTCTGGTGACGGAGATCAGCCGGCTTCGATGACCTCGGGGCGCCGCCCCAGTGCGGCCGCCTCGTGGTCGAGAAGCCACCGTTTGAGCGGAAGTCCCCAGCCGAAACCTCCGAGCGAGCCATCGGTGCGCACCACCCGATGGCAGGGGACGATGAGCGGGACGGGGTTGCGGGCACACGCGGAGCCGGCGACCCGCGCATATCGGCGGTCGCCCCCCAGCTGCGCGTAACTGCGAACCTCTCCGGCGGGGATTCGGCGGAGCGCGTCCCAGAGGCGGCGCATCGCCGGGCTACCCTCCATCCGCACCGGGAGCCCGTCCAGGGCGGTGACGTCGGCCCCCGTGAAGTACGCGCCCAGCGCCGACGAGATGGGGCCGAGGTCGGTGCGAACCCTGATCTCCCCGCGCGGGTCGGGGAGGCGGTCCCGAAGCTCATCCGCGCCGGCGGTGAACCCGCTGCTGACGACGGTGCCGTCGTCCGCGATAGCGGTGAAGGCGCCGAACGGCGTGCGGACGGTCACGGCGTCGTAGGTCATGGCGTGGTCTCCAGTGGGTCGAGCGGGTCGGGGGCGGAGGCGCCGCCGGCGCCTTCAGCGGCGGGGGCGAGGGTGTTCCAGAGGTGGAGCGCAGCGTAGGCGCGCCAGGGTCGCCAGAGCTCCGCGCGCCGTGCGAGGCTGGCAGCATCTGCTGGTTCCCCGAGCCGCTCCAGTGCCCGCCGCAGCCCGAGGTCGCCAAGCGGGATGGCGTCGGGGTCACCGCGGACGCGCATCGCGATGTAGGCGCGAGTCCAGGGACCGAAGCCGGGCAGGCCGCCCAGGATCGCGTCGAGCCGGTCCGGATCCGCTCCGGCAAGGTCCAGGTCACCCGCCGCCACGGCACGGCCAAGGGCGCGGACGGACGAGATACGCCGGCCGGTCAGCCCGAGCCCGTCGAGGTCGGCTCCGGCGAGGCGCTCGGGCGAGGGGAAGAGATGGGTGACGCCGCCGACCGGGAAGGGGAGCGGGTCACCGTGGCGCGCGACCAGCCGGGCGGCCAGGGTACGGGCGGCAGCGACCGAGACCTGCTGGCCCAGGACGGCCCGTACCGCGGTCTCGAACGGCTCAGCGCTGCCCGGGACCCGCATCCCCGGCAGAGCGGCGACCAACCGGCCGAGCAGCGGGTCACGGCCGAGCCCGGAGGCGACGGCATCCGGGTCAGAGTCGAGGTCGAGCAGGCGGCGACAGCGGCGGACCACTCCCTCCAGGTCGGCGAGGTCGTCCAGGCGGACGCGGAGGAGGACGTGGCCGTCTCCGGGGGTCAACAGGACGACCGCTGCGCCCCCGGGGGTGCGGAGGGCGCGGACGTAGCCGGCGGCGGTCGCGGACTCGACTCCGGCGACGGCCCGAACCGACAGGAACGAGAACAGAGGGGCCGCCGCGAACGGGTCTCGGCGGGCAAGGCGAAGCGTGAGCCAGCTGTCGGTGCCGCTCTCCACAGACCGCGGGGTGTCGAGAGCCTCCGCTCCCGTCCCGGCGCGGCGGAGGGCACCGGGAGCGACGCCCAGCTCGAGGCGCATCGTCTCGTTGAACTGGCGGAGAGAGCCGAAGCCCGCGGCGAAGGCGACGTCCACCAGAGGCATCGAGCTCTGCGTGATCAGGGCCCGCGCCGTCTGGACTCGGCGGCTCCGAGCGAGCTGGAGCGGGGAGGCGCCGATCGCGGCTGTGAAGCGGCGGTCCAGCGTCCGGGAGCTGACGCCCAGCCGGCGGGCCACGCCCTCGATGCCGCCCCCGTCCGCCAGGCCGGCGGCTATGAGACGGAGCGCCCTTCCCACCAGTGCCGCCTCGGGCTCATCCCGCCGGTCGGGACGGCAGCGCTTGCAGGCACGGAACCCGGCGGCCTCAGCGGCGGCCGGAGAGGTGAGGAAGCGGACGTGATCGCGGCGCGGGGTCCGCGATGGGCAGCCGATGCGGCAGTACACGCCGGTGGTGGTCACCGCGACGAGGAATCGCCCCTCGAAGCGGAGGTCGCGGCTCGCCACGGCACGGTACCGGCTCTCGAAGTCCTCCACGTGCCCATGGTGCCCGCAGTGGCCCGCCGGCCGCTCGCGGGTTTCGGACAGGGCGGTGCCGGGAGCCTGCCAGCCCGGAGCGCGCGACGGACGCACCGGGCCCCGTGGGCCGGATGCCGAGAGGGGAGGCGCTAGTCGACCGCGGCGCCGAGCTTCGCCACGAGTGCGGTGAGCGCCTTGTCCTGCACCTCCAGGTGCGCCTGGATCTGCATCGCCTCGTGAAGCACCGCCTCGGCGTCCGCATAGGTGTCCTGGGCTCGCTTGTCGCTCGCCGCAGACTGGATGTTGGTTCCGACGATGATGATGGAGAGGAGAACGAGCTGGAGGAAGGTCTGGGCGATCCAGGCCACCGGGCCCTCTCCCCCCTTGGCAAGCGCCGCCGGCAGGCCGAGGAACGCCAGGATGCAGAACAGCCAGGCGCAGGTCATGCTGCCCACCCCGAGGGTGATCTTCACCGCCAGCCAGCTGTTGACGCGGGTGTAGAGGTTGCCCTTGGGCAGCTGGTCGCGTGTCTTGGTGGGATGCACGCGGTGCTCGAGGATCGCGAGCGTGCGGGCATGCGGCTTGTGCTCGAACTTCATGGTGTCGTCACCCCGTGGCGGTCGGATGGAGTGCGGAGGCACCCTCCGCTCGGCGCCAAAGCCTACGGCTTCCCGACGTCCCCAGGCTGACCTCGCCGTGGGATGGCGGGAGTCGGAGGACGTCGCCCTCGTCAGTGCGTCCACCGGCCGGGAGCGGGAGCCTCGACGGCTCCCGCCACACCGCCACGACTAGTACAGGTACCGAACTGGGCGTAGGAGCCCCTCGTACACGGTACTAGTGGCTCCCACACTCGGTCACCCCTAGTAGAAGATCTTGGCCAGCTCGTACAGCTCCTCAGGGACGCGGCGCTGCGTCCGTGCGACGTCGGCGATCGGGGCCGTCTCGATGGTCCCGTTGCGCACCACCGGCATCATTCCCCAGCTCTTGGCGAGCACCAGGTCGTAGGCGGCGACGCCTACCCGGGTGGCCCAAATGCGGTCGTACGCCGAGGGGGTCCCGCCACGCTGAGTGTGGCCGAGCACGGTGGTCCGGGTCTCGTGCCCGAGGCGCTCCTCGATGACCTCGGCGAGGGTCTCGGCGACCCCGCGCTTGCTGAGCTGCGCGTGCCCGAAAGCGTCGACCTTGCCGTCTCCCTCCTGCCGGTCCGTGACCCCGGCCACCTGCACGCCCTCGGCGACCACGATGATGCTGAAGTCGTGGCCGCTCTGGAGGCGCTTCTGAAGGCGGTCGATGATCTCGTCGAGCGTGACGGCGATCTCGGGGATCAGGATCAGGTCGGCACCGCCGGCGAGGCCACCCATCAGGGCCACCCAGCCGGTGTCCCGGCCCATGACCTCGACCACCATCACCCGGTGATGTGAGGCGGCGGTGGTGTGGAGGCGGTCGAGCGCCTCAGCGACCCGGCTCACCGCCGTGTCGAAGCCGATGCAGTAGTCGGTCACCGAGAGGTCGTTGTCCATCGTCTTGGGGACGCCGACCACCGGCCCACCGTGGTCTGCCAGCCAGGCGGCGACCGAAAGAGTGTCGTCGCCGCCGATGGCGACCAGGGCATCCAGCTCGGCACGACCGAGGTTGCGGAGGACCTCCTCGCGGCCGCCCTCGCGCTTCATCGGGTTGGTCCGGGAGCTTCCCAGCACGGTACCGCCGAGCTGGAGAATGCCAGAGAAGAGGCGGCGGTCCAGTTCCATGAAGTCGCCTTCACCGATCAGGCCGGCCCAGCCATTCTTGACACCAATGACACTATCACCGTGGGCGAGGGCACGCCGCCCCACCCCGCGGATGGCCGCGTTGAGCCCGGGAGCGTCACCGCCCCCGGTGAGGATGCCGATACGCAAGGTCAGCTCCCATTTCCCGGATCGTGGTTGAAGGCGCTCTCCTCGTCCTGGCCGAGGATGACGATCACCCCGTCTGCGGAGCCGGTCGCTCCCGGGCTGGGCGACGGGGCCGTCGTGACGGAGACACCGAAGTATGCCGCGAACCACTTCGCAGCCGCAGTCTCCGTACCGCCGCTCTGATCGATGACCTCGGTCACAGAAGTGGTCGGGACCTGGCCCAGGTCCTGGGTCGACCAGCCCAACTCGCCGAAGATTCCGGCCCATCGGGCGGAGGCCCCATCGCCGGTGCCACCGCCGTCCTCGAAGCCGACGTTCGGGTCCTCGCCGAGAGAGACCGGAGGAGCGAAGACGTTCTGGATGAAGTGGTCGACGGTCGCGTAGCTGCCGTCGTAGGCGTAGAGGAAGTCGGCCGAGCAGGTGGGGACATTGCACTCGTAGAGGAAGTTGGTGGCATCCAGGCCGATGTGAAGGATGGCGGCGGAGTTGACTCCCTTCACCAGGTTGTAGATCGCCTCGACGTCATCGAGCGACATGTTGGTGTCGACGTTTCCGCCCAGTGCGTCGAGCAGGCTGGGGAGGTCACCGATGCCACCGATGGAGAGCACCTTCGCCTTGATGGCGGTCAGGATCTGCTGCTGGCGCTGGCTGCGCGCGAAGTCGGTGCCCTGACCATTGTCTCCGTGCCGGGAACGCGCGTACTCAAGGGCGGTGGCGCCATCCATATGCTGCTCACCCGCCTTGAAGCTGATCGTCTCGTACGGGCACGTGTCCGCGTCGCACGAGGGGTACTGGGGGTCGACGAAGCTGACGGGGACGTCGATGTCGATGCCTCCCACGGCGTCGACGCCCTGGTCGAAAGCGGTGAAGTCGAGGCCGACGAAGTACTCGATGGGGATGCCGAGAAGGTGGGAGAGCGCGGCGTCCGCCATCGCCCCGCCGGAGTCCTCCTGCCCCGCCGGGACGCCGCCGTCACCGTCGAGCACGCCGTCGCTGTAAGCCTGGTTGATCTTGCCCTGGTCGACCTTCTTGCCCGCCGCGTTGTACATCGGGACGTCCCAGTCGCGGGGGATGGAGATCTCAGCGACCTGGGGAGGGCCGGTCGCGTGCGGCTGGATGGAGATGACCATGATCGAGTCCGAGAGGTAGGCTCCATCGTGCCCGGCGCCCCCATAGCCGTAGAGCGCGATGTTGATGCGCTGCTCGTTGGCGACCTGATTGCTCTCAATGCTGGAGCCATTCGCTCCCCGGACCAGGCTACCGACTACCGAGACCACGTTGGTGTGGAAGAGGTGAGCCAGACCGTCCAGGACCCGGTAGCCGAACAGGCCGCCGACGAGGGCCACCACCACCACAGCGGCGACCACGGTGCGTCTGGTCGTCATCCAGCGGGGGCGAACGCGATACCGCGAGCGCCGGAGGCGCGTTCTCGGTGCCATCTCGATGTGTTCCGGTCGGGAGCCGCGAGGTGGGCGGACGCCCGCCCCACCGTGGACCCGGCCGATCAGGTCCCTCTTCTGGAGCGTCGACGGGGAATGGGGAGGTTCGGTCGCCGGGAAGCGTAAACCAGGGCCGCCGGGCCGTGGGGGTGCGGAGATGGTCCACGAGCGCTCCGCGCCCCCCTTCCGCCGGGAGGTGGCGATGGGCGGGGGCGTAGGGCGGGTTCGGGCAGCGGCCGCCGACCCCGTGGCATCTCAGCAACCGCGTCACTCGCGTCGCCGCGCGGCAGCCTCACCGGAGGGCCGTCCGCGGCAACGGGTCGGCCAGGGTGGTTGCGTGAGTTCGAGGGAGGAATTTGTGGCGAGATGATGACAACTCCCCGGCGGTCGCGACATCGCTCCACCCAGGTGCCAGAATCCCCGGGAAACTGCGCCTCCACTGGCCGCTGGCACGCGGGTGTGACTCGCTGGCGTTAGCTGGCGTTAATGGGCTGCCGCTGAGGCGGTCGGGTGCCGCAGCTCTGGAGGTATGGCCGGTGGCCGAGAGGCGGGGCGGGCAGCTCAGGATCGGGGTCCTGTCGCCGCTGATCGCCGGAAGCTACATGAGCGCGGTGCTCTCCGCGATCTCCGACACGGTCGCCGGTGCCGGTGGCCGGTTGGTGGCGATCCAGACCCTCGATCCGAGCCAGGGGAGCATCGAGACCCGGGTTCCGCAGTACACCCTTCGGGCTGCCTGGAACCAGGTGGCCGGTTTCATCGTTGTGGTGAATGCGGTCGATCGGGCGTACCTGGACGCCCTGCGCGACGCGGGCAAGCACGTGGTCCTGCTCAGCGAGGAGGTGGAGGGTTTCTCCTGCCCGGTGGTCCAGGCCGACAACCGCATCGGGGTGCTCCAGGCCGTGGGCCACCTGGTCGAGCACGGTCACCGGCGCATCGCCTTCGTGGGCAGCCTCTTCCAGGCAGACACGCGGGAGCGCTACGAAGCCTACCGGAAGGCGCTCGTCGATCACGGCATCGAACCGGATGACAGCCTCCTCTTCGAGACCGCGGACAACCTGGAGGGAACGGGCGAGGAGGCGGGGAGGGCGATGCTCGCGGCGGGCATGCCGTCGACCGCCGTGTTCGCGGCCACGGACTACAACGCGCTTGGCCTCATGAAGGCGCTCTCCGAGGCTGGACTGGATCTGCCCAGGGATCAAGCGATCGTCGGTTTCGACGATGTGGAGGCGTCGTCATCGGTCCGCCCCACCCTCTCGACCGTGCGCCAGAGCTTCAACGCCACAGGGCGCACCGCCGCCAACATGCTCCTCGACCTGGTGGCGGGTCGCGAGGTGGCGCCTGGAGTCCATCGGGTGCCGACATCGTTTGTTGCCCGCGAGTCCTGTGGTTGCGCGACCAGCACGGCGCTGGAGATGCTCGGTGAGTCAGACCCATCCCTCCTCACCACACCGAAGGGCCGGCTTCGCTTCCGCCTCCAGCGGCTCCTGAACGGGATGGAACCGCTACCCCCCGAGCAGTCCGCGGCACTCGACGTGGCGGTCGAGGCCATCGCCCGCTGCGCCGAGCCGCGCAGGGAGGGGGACCAGATCTCGAGCTGCACCCATCGCAAGGCGGCCCAGGCGCTCTTCTCGATCAGCCCGCGCTGGACCACGATCACAGCGAGCGTGAGCTGCCTGCGCCGCTACGGGCAGGAGCTGGAGGCGAGCGCGGACCCCGCCGCGGACGTGGCGCAGCTCCAGGCCAGCACCACCGAGATCCTGTTGGAGCTGTCCCGATCGCTGGCACAGCGCGAGTCGACGGCCAACACCATGCTCAACCTGCAGATGCGCCGGGAGCACCAGCTGAGCATGGACCTCTTGAGCGGTAGCACCGGCGACCCCCGAGCCCTTGGCTGGCTCGATCACACCACGGCGCGGGCCGGCTGCCTCGGCCTCTGGTCGGCGGATCGCGAGGAGGGGGGCGGGCGGCAGCACCTGCTGACCATGAGGGGCGCCTACACGCGGCAGGGCCCGCCACTCACCGAGGTCCCAGCGCAGGTCCGGGTCGAGGACTTTCCTCCCGCCAGCCTCCTCGAGGACGTGGAATGGGCAGCCGGCGAAATCGGAGTGGTGCTGCCCGTGAGGACCAACGGCATGGATCTCGGGCTGATGGCCATGATCGCCCCGGTCGAGGTCACCCAGGTCACCGGGCGGGATCTGCTCTTCGAGAACAACGCCCTGGTCAGCGTCGCGGTGGAGCGCGAGGTGATGACCGAGTGGCTCCGATCCCAGACCGAGGACCTGGCCCGGGCCTACAAGCGCGAGCGCGACCTGGTCGAGGAGATCCAGCGCAGCGAGGAGCGTTACGCCCTGGCCGCCCGGGCCGCCAACGACGGCCTCTGGGATTGGGAGCTGGGTAGCGCGAGCGTCTACTACTCGGACCGGTGGAAGAGGATGCTCGGCCACCAGGGATCTGAGATCGGGACCTCTCCCGATGAGTGGTTCCGGCGGGTGCACCCCAGCGACCTGCCCCGGCTGCGCAAGGCGGTGAGCGATTGCGTCGACGGCAAACGGGAGGTGATGGAGTGCGAGCACCGCCTCCGCGCCGCCGATGGCACCTACCGGTGGATGCGCTGCCAGGCACTTGCCATTCGCACCGCACCGGACAGCTCCGCCACCCGCCTGGTGGGCTCGCTGACCGATGTCACGGCCCAGCGCGAGCTGGAGGAGAAGCTGAGGTACGGCGCCCACCACGACGCTCTGACCGGGCTGCCCAATCGCACCCTCTTCCTCGACCGCCTGACCCAGGCCCTGGCGCGGGCCCGGCGCAACCCCGAGGCGCGGGTCGCGCTGCTCTTCCTGGACCTCGACGGCTTCAAACAGGTGAACGACAACTTCGGGCACCTGGCCGGGGATCAGCTGCTGGTCAAGGTCGCGGAGCGGATCGGTCAGCGCCTCCGCCAGAGCGACACGGCGGCACGCCTGGGCGGCGACGAGTTCGCTGTGCTGCTGGAGGACGTCCGCGCGCCCGAGGCGGTGGACGCGATCGCGGACGACATCTCCCGCCGCCTCTGCGCCCCGTACAACATCGACGGCGAGGAGGTGGTCATCAGCGCGGCCGTCGGAGCGGCCCTGAGTGCCACCGGCCGGGAGCGCCCCGACGACATCCTCCGCAGCGCCGACTCGGCCATGTACCAGGCCAAGCTGAAGGGTCGCCCACGCGCCGAGGCCGAGACTGCAGCGGCACCCGATCACGAGCCCGAGGCCGTCCCGGGTACGTCCTAGGCCGTCAGCCTCTCGCCGACCAGCCGCACCACGTCCTCGATGGTGTCGGCGACATCGGCTCCCGCCGCGGAGAGCGCGTCGATCTTGCCCTGGGCGGACCCGGTGGTCCCGCTGATGATCGCCCCGGCATGGCCCATCCGTTTCCCCGGGGGAGCTGTCCGCCCGCTGATGAAGGCGATCACGGGCCGGTCAAACCCGGACGAGCGGATCCATTCCGCGGCCCTCTCCTCGTCGGACCCCCCGATCTCTCCGACCAGCACCACCGCCTCGGTCGCGGGGTCGTCCGCGAAGAGGGGGAGGATGTCGATGAAGGTGGAGCCGAGGACCGGGTCGCCGCCGATGCCCACCGCCGTCGTCTCGCCATACCCGGCTTCGGAGAGGCCCTGGATCACCTCGTAGGTGAGGGTGCCGCTGCGCGCCACCACCCCGACCCGCCCGGGACGGCCGACGTGGTTGGGGATGAAGCCGATCTTGGCCTGTCCCGGTGTCATCACGCCGGGGCAGTTGGGCCCGATCAGACGCATCGGGGTACCGGCGACGAATGCGGTGGCCCGGACCATGTCGAGCACCGGGATGCCCTCGGTGACGCAGACCCCGAGCCGGAGCCCGGACGCTGCCGCCTCCATGACCGCGTCGGCGGCAAACGGTGGCGGCACGATGGTGAAGGCGGTATCCGCTCCCGTCGCGGCCACCGCCTCGGCGACGGTGTCGAAGATGGGAACGCCGAGGGTCTCGCCGCCGCCCCGCCCGGGTACCACACCGGCGACCACGCGGGTGCCATACGCCTGCATCTGCTGGGTGTGGAAGCTCCCCTCGCGGCCGGTGATGCCCTGGACCAGCACCCGTGTGGAGCCGTCGATGAGGATGGCCATCAGCGCGCGCTCCTGGCCGCCGCGGCGGTCGGGGCAGGGCTCACCTCGCGCCCCCCACCAGCTCGACGATCTTGCGGGCTGCCTCGGGGGCGCTGGTTCCTGGCACGATTCCCGCCTCGGCGAGGATGCGGCGGCCCTCCTCCTCGTTGGTGCCGGTCATCCGGACCACCAGGGGCAGGGTGATGCCCAGCTCGTCGCGGGCCTGGACGATGCCCCGAGCCACCTCGTCGCCGCGGGTGATGCCGCCGAAGATGTTGATGAAGACGCCGCGGACGTCGGGATCGCTCAAGATCATGGCCAGCGAGCTCCGCACCTTCTCCGCGCTGGCGCCGCCGCCGATGTCCAGGAAGTTGTTGGGCCTCCCTCCCTCCTGCTGGACGAGGTCCAGCGTGTTCATGACGAGCCCGGCTCCGTTGCCGATGCAGCCGATGCTGCCGCCGGGGAGGTGGACGTAGGTGAGCCCGCGCCGCTTGGCCTCCGCCTCGAAGGGGTCCTCACCAGTGCGGCCGTCCTCGCCCTCGAGGTCGAGGGCAAGCTCGGCTGCCAGCTCCCGGTGACGGTACTCGGCGTTCTCGTCCACCTCCAGCTTGCCGTCGGCGGCGACCAGACGGCCATCGGCGGTGAGCGCCAGGGGGTTGATCTCGCAGGTGACGGCGTCGAGATCCACGGCCAGCCGGTAGAGCGTCTGGGCCAGGGGCACCAGGGCGGAGGCGAGGCGGCCCCGCGCCTCGGTCAGCGCGGGCGCGTGGGCCAGCGCCGCGAAGGCCAGCTGGCGCACCTCATACGGCTGCGGCCCGGCGAAGGGGTCGGGCCAGAGCTTGGCGATGCGCTCCGGGGAGGTGGCCGCCACCTCCTCGATCTCCATCCCGCCGGCGGCGGAGAGGATCAGTGCGAGCCGGCGGCGATCGCGATCGAGGGTGATGCCCAGGTACAGCTCATGATCGATCTCAAGCCCGGCCTCGCACCACACCGAGCGCACCGGGTAGCCGCGGATCTCCATGGCCAGGATGCGAGCCGCTTCCCGGTGCGCCTCCTCGGGCGAGGAGACGACGGCGATGCCGCCGGCCTTGCCCCGCCCGCCGATCGGCACCTGGGCCTTGACCGCTACCCGGCCCAGCTCGCGGGCGGCAGTGGCGGCCTCGTCGGGGGTGCGGGCCAGCCGGCCCGCGGGCACCTCGATGCCGACCCGGGCGAATTGCCGCTTGGCCTGGTACTCGAGGAGCTTCACGGTCACCGAGTGTACGGATGCGGGAGCGGATCAGGTCGCGGGCGGGGCGGCCTCCGCCACTCCTGTGTCGCCGTGGGCGGATGCCGGTCAGGCGGGGTGGACGGCCGGGCTGCCCACGCGAGGGGTCTCGCCGCCGCTGAGGCGATCCCAGGCCGCGCCACCATCATCAGGGTCCCCGCCACCACCGCCAGCACAGCGCCGCCGAGGAAGAGACAGTAGCCGGGCTCCAGCCCGTACGAGACCGGGAGCGAGGTCATCCCCAACGGCAGCGTCGCGACGGAGAGCACCCGGGGGAACGCCGCCACCCCCTCGAAGACGGCCAGGGCGAGGGCAGCAAGGGCGAGGCCCATCCCGGTGAGCGCCGTCCAGCGGCCTCCGACGCCGAGCAGATAGCCGACCGACGTGACGGCCACGAGCGCCGCGATCCAGATGAGCACGCCGGCGTCGGGGCTAGCCACCAGCCTCCCCACGGGCAGCCACGCGACGAGGAGCGTCGAGCACCCCGCGCAGCGTGGTGAGACGCTCTGGGGTCCGGCTGCTCGGCGGCATGCCCATCGTCGCCCGGCTGTATGCGCGCGACAGACCGGAAGCCACCGCAGGAGGGTCTGGCTCGTGCGACAGCGGGGGCAGGGTGTCCCCCCTCCATGAAGGCCGTTTGGGACGTGCGTGTCCCAAACCCCCCTGTGCGAGGAGGGAGCCGGCCCGAGGAGGCTCGACGCGACCGGCTTTCTCGGCGCAGATGACCAAGCGACCTGGCGGCGCCGAGGCCGGCCGCGGCCCTGAGGTGACCCTGAGCTGGGCGCTACCCCTCCGCCGGTCGCTCGGAGGGCGCGATGGCGTCCAACTCCTCGAGGTCCTCCGGGCTCGGCACCCACTCCGCCGCCTCGATGTTGGCCAGCACCTGCTCGGGCTGGCTCGCCCCCGCGATGACCGATACCACCGCCGGCTGGGCCAGCAGGCCCCCTATGGCGACGCCGAGGAGGTCGGTGCCCTTGTGCCGGGCGTAGGCGGAGAGGCCCTCGACGATATCGAAGTTCTCGTCGGTGAGGAACTCGTCGCCCGCCTCGCCGGAGAGGCGGGCCCCCTCGGGTGGGGTCTCCCCACGCCGGTACCGGCCGGTGAGCAGGCCCCGCATGAGCGGGAAGTACGGGATCAGGCCGAGGCCGAAGTGCTCACAGGCCGGGGCCACCTCGGCCTCTGCGCCGCGATTGAGCAGGCTGTACTCGTTCTGGGCGCTGATGAAGCGGCTGAAGTGGTGGATGTAGGAGGTCCAATCGGCGTCGGCGATCTGCCAGCCGCTGAAGTTTGAGCAGCCGATGTACCGGACCTTGCCCTCGCGCACCAGGTCGTCGAGCGCGGAGAGAGTTTCCTCGATGGGGGTGTCGGCGTCGGGGACGTGGATCTGATAAAGGTCGATCCAGTCGGTCCCGAGCCGGCGCAGGCTGGCTTCGACTCCGTTGCGGATGTGGCGGCGCGAGGCACCGGCGTTGTAGGGCCCCTCCCCCATGTGGCTGCCAACCTTGGTCGCCACGATGGCGGCATCACGCCGGCCCCGGAGCGCCGCACCCAGCAGCCGCTCCGACTCGCCGCCTCCGTAGACGTCGGCGGTGTCGAAGAAGGTGACGCCGGCGTCGAGGGCCGCGTGCACGATGCGCACCACCCCGGCGGCGTCCACCCGGCGGCCAAACTGGTTGCACCCCACCCCGACGACCGAAACCTCAAGCCCAGACTCGCCGACGCGACGGAACTCCATCTGCTCCACTCCCTCGACCTGGGCCAGCGGCCCGTTCGGATCACCCATTCTGACCGAGCGGGCGTCGCATCCGGCGTCAGGGGCCTGCGCCCCATAGACTTGGCAGATGGCTCAGACCGTGGCCCTGATCGGTGGTACGGGCCGGCTCGGCCCCGGGCTTGCGCTCCGCCTGTCCCGCGGAGGCCTGCCCGTCATCATCGGCTCCCGCGACGTGAAGCACGCCCTCGATGTCGCCGAGCGGGTCACGGCGCTGGGCGGAGTGGCGAGGATACGGGGCACCACCAACGCCGACGCCGCGGCCGGCGGGGACCTGGCCATCCTCACGGTGCCCTATGACGCGCAGGCGGGGCTGCTCCCCGAGCTCGCCCGAGCGCTCGCCGGCAAGGTGGTGGTGAGCACCTCGGTCCCGGTCCAGTTCGACCCGGCGCTCGGCCCGGTGGCGGTGAGGGTCGCCGAGGGCTCGGCCGCCGAGCAGGTCGCGGCGCTGCTCCCCACCAGCCGAATCGTCGGCGGTTTCCACACCGTGAGCAGCGTGCATCTGAGCCGCCTCGACCGGGACCTCGACGAGGATGTCCTCCTCTGCGGCGACGACGACGACGCCAAGGCGGATGTCGGCCGGATCGCCGGCGTCATTCCCGGAATCCGGGTCGTGGACGCGGGCCGTCTCGGCAACGCCCACCACCTCGAGCAGCTGACCGTTCTCCTGCTCAGCATCAATCGTCTGTCCCGCCGTTCGGTGGGAGTCCGCCTGACCGACCTCTGACCTGGATCGGTCTACGCCGGCACCGCACCTGAGCCCGGCTCGCGTAACTGGCGGCGCCGTGAAGGCCGCCGATCCCTGCTACGGTTGGCGCCGTGTCCGAGACCATCAAGCCGGCGCCGCGGCGAGGCCGGAACGCTGGCGCACCGCCCACCGAGCCGGCGCCGGTCGCCGCGCACCTCCAGGAGCGCAGGCGCGACGCGCGCCAGGTGGTGAGGGTGCGCACCCTCGTCGCCTCGGCGCTCATCGTCCTCGCGGTCCTCGGCCTGGTCTTTGTGATCGCCCAGGTCGCCAGCCTGGTGCTCCTCTTCCTGATCGCCGTGGTGATCGCCGAGGGGGTGCGGCCGCTCGTCTACCGGGTGCAGGAGCTCCACCTCCCGCGCGCCGCCGCCATCGCGGTCGTCTACCTGGTGGTGCTCGCCGTTCTCGTGATCATCGTCGCCCTCCTGGTCCAGCCGGTGGTGAGCGAGGCGGAGAGCCTGGCCAGGCACTTCCCCGACTACCAGAAGTCCGCGGTGCACTTCATCACCACCGTCGAGAGGCACGTCGGCATCAGCAACGCCCAGCTGACCGGCCAGGTGGAGAGTGCGCTGGGGCAGGCCGGCCAGGACCTGGTCACCATCGGCGGGACCATCGCCGGGGCCGTGGCCGACCTCATCCTCGTTCTGGTGATGAGCTTCCTCTGGCTCACCACCAGCGATCGGCTCAAGTCCTTCGTGGTCGACCTCTTCCCGCCCCGCGCTCAGGGGCTGGTGATCGAGGTCATCCAGGACACCGGCTACCGGATGGGCGGCTACCTCCGAGCGGTCGCGATCAACATGGTGGTGGTCGGTGTCGCGACCGGTGTCGCGTGCTTTGTGCTGCGCCTTCCCAGCCCGGTCCTGCTCGGCCTCTTCGCCGGCATCGCCGCGGCGATCCCGATGATCGGCGCCTTCCTCGGCGTGGTGCCGGCGGCCCTGCTCGGCTTCACGGTGTCGCCGGAGTACCCGGTGCTCGTGCTCGTGGTGCTGGTGGTGATCCAGATGATCGATGCCAACACGGTCGTGCCGGTGGTGATGAACCGGGTGCTCGCCCTCCCCGCCCTCGCGGTGGTGCTGGCCCTGGTGGTCGGGTGGGCGCTCGCCGGCCTGATCGGATCGCTGCTCGCCGTACCGATCGCCGCCGCCCTGCAGGTGATCGTCTCTCGGGTGCTGGTGCCCTACGTCCACCACCTCCAGGGACGTCCCGACCCGGCTTACCTCGCCGCCTTCGGCCGGACGCCGACCCCTGAAGGGCCGAGCGCGCGGGAGCCCGAGAACTCGTAGCAGATCGTAGCTCAGGATGCTACAGTCGCGGGATGAGCACCACGATCCCGCAGCGGGAGCTGCGCAACCAGAATGCCGCGATCATCGCCGCGGTGAGCGCGGGTGAGAGCTTCGTGATCACCCGCAATGGGACCCCCGTCGCCGAACTGCGCCCCCTGCGCGGTGGCCGGCGCACCTTCGTGCCCACGGCGGAGCTGGCGGAGGTCGCGGCGCACGGTCCTCACATCGAGCGTGGCACGTTCCGGGCCGACCTGGACCGGGTCGTCGACCAGGACCTTGAGCCGGGGACCTCCGAGTGACGGCGGGACTGATCGACACCTCGGTCGTCATCGACTGGGACGATCCGCGGGTCGTGGCCGCCCTGCCCGAGGAGGTGGCGGTGTCGGCCATCACCCTGGCCGAGCTGGCCGCGGGGCCGCACCTCGCGGCGGAGCCGGCGGAGCGCGCGCGCCGTCAGTTCAGGCTGCAGCAGGCCGAGGCGCTCTTCGACCCCATCGACTTCGACCGTGCGGCGGCGCGCAGCTACGGCCAGGTGGTCGCCGCAGTGGCTTTCTCTGGACGTTCGCACCGCAGGCGCGCGGCCGATCTCCTCATCGCGGCCACCGCCCATGCGCGCGGGCTGACGCTCTACACGCGCAACCCGGATGATTTCTCAGGCCTGGAACCTCTGGTCACCGTGATCGCGGTCTGACCCGCGGAGCCCGGTGCCGACCGATTCTTGCGGGGCCAGGATCGACCGGTGACGGCCCCCGGAGCAGCGGAGAGCCCTTCTGGATCACGGAGAGGCCGCGACGCCGGAAGTGGACCTGCCGGCCGACAGCCAGGAGCTCGGTTTGGGTCGCGGCCGACGCCGCGGTCGGGCTGGCGCTGGCAGGGTTGCTCGCACTCGGGAGACCCGACGTCGTGGCCGGACCGGAGGCGCAGCCGGTGAGCACGGCGACGACCATGGCGGCTAAGCCGCGACCCTACCGCCGCGGACGACGAGCAGGAGCACCAGCGCCGCCACGACGATGAGGGCCGGCTCCACGGTCAGGGCACGGAGCACCCCGACGTGGTCGGAGAGGACGCCCAGGAGGAGTGGCGCGGTGCCGATCGCCACCCCGACCGCAACCTGGGTCCTGGCCATGGCCTGATCGGTTTTGCCCGCGCCCGCGCCGAGAGCCATGGCCAGGCTGAGCGGGTAGAGGTTGCCGACCCCCGCGCCGGTCACGAAGATGGCGACGGCCGACAGCACGACCGCGCGGCCCAGCCAGAGCACCAGGAAACCGGCCATCGCGACCCCCAGGGCCACCGCGATCACGTACGCGGCGCGCCCCGGCTGCCGGGTCAGCCACGCTCCGGTCAGCCGCCCGGCGAACTCGCCGGCGATGAAGAGGCTGAGGACGACCGCGGAGTCCCCGGTCGAGAGCCCGACGCTGATGTGGAGGAGCGGGACACCGTAGAAGATCACGGTGAACTCGATGCCGACGGCCAGCGCCACCAGCAGGCAGGGCCCCCAGAAGCCCCGCGGCAGGCGGCCGGCCGCACGGGCGGGAGCGGCGGGCACGGGAAACGCGGTGCGGCGCAGCAGGGCAAAGAGCACCGCCAGCGCCACCACCGGCACCAGCAGAGCCGGGCGCCAGCCGACGGCGGTGCCGGCGAGGACGCCGAGCAGCGCGGGCACCACCACGCCGGTGCCACTCGCGCCGACGTTGGCCTCGAGGAGGGCCTTGTCGCGGTGCGAGCTGTGGCGGTCGGCGAGGGCCACCGAGCAGCCGGCGCCCAGATAGGTGCATCCGACACCGAGGACAAACGCGGCGAGCAGGGTGACCGCGACCTGGTGCCCGACCACGAAGAGCAGGGCACCGGCCGCGGTGGCCCCGGCGGAGAGCCAGAAGACCCGATGGCGCCCCGCTCTGCGGGTGAAACGATCGAAGGTCAGTCCGGTGATCACGGCCCCGACGGAGAAGATGGTCGAGTGGACGCTGGTGACCGTGTAGGAGAGGTGCATCTCCTGATGGAGGAAGGCGAGGACCGGGCCGAGGGCGTAGAGATAGAAGGCATACGCCGAGATGCTGATGTACGTGAGCCAGGTGAGCCGGTCGCGGGTGAAGCGAGGGGCCTCGGCCCCGCTCAGGGACGCCAACGCGGGGGCCGCGAGTCGACGAGCTCGCGCACGGCGACGCGAGACCTCGGCCGGATGGTGAGGCGGTCCTCCCCCTCGGGGTGCCGGGCACCGAAGGCGAGGGTGTGCCGGACCCAGTCAACCGAGCGGCCGAGCACCTCGGCCAGCTCGTCGTCGTCGAGGCCGCGCCGAGACTTGACCCGGCGGATGGCTGACGCCACCCGGGCGAGGTCCGGCTCTTCGAAATCGATCTCCTCGAGGAGGCTCAGCCCGGAGGGGTCGCCGGCTGCCACTCGGGCACGCGCCAGGACATGGTCGGTGATCGCGTCGTAGGCCTCCACCGCCGCCCGCAGCGGGCGGTCGCGGGCGGTCCCGAACATCTCGGCGTGCTCCCGGACGGTGAGACGCTGGTCGTTCGCCTCGGAGATGCGGGAGCTGTGAGGGATGACGACCGGGCAGACCAGCTCACCGAACCGCTGCTGGAGATCCTCGATGACATCGGCGTCGGCCACCCCGTTGTGCTGGCGCCGCCAGATCGCGATCAGGGAGCGCTGGACCAGGTCGCCGGTCTCCAGGCCCCACCGCTCCCGCACCCGGAGGGCGGTCTGGAGCATATCCCCGGCGTGACGGGCGTCCGGCGCGCTGGCCGTGGTCGGCATCAGGAGCTGGTCGGCGGCCACCAGCACGGCGGCGATGATCGGCTCGGAGTGACCGGTGTCGATCACCGCCCAGTCGTAGGCGCCGGCGACCACCCCGAGGCAGCTCTGGATGAGGAAGGGCCCGCCCTCAGCCGAGTGGAGCACCCGGTCCGCTTCGGCGAGCCGGGGCGAGCTGCCCAGCAGGTCCAGGTTGTCGGAGACCGGACCGATGTAGGGCCGAGGGTCGAGCGACGCCGGCGGGTTCGCCAGCACGGCGTCGAGGCCCACGCCGGCGAGGCGGGGCCCGCGGGCGTAACGGGTGAGGTCGGCCTGCTTGTCCGCATCGACGGCGAGCACCCGCAGCCCGCGACGGGCCAGCTCGGCGGCGATCTGAAAGGCCAGGGTGGACTTGCCCACCCCACCCTTGTTGGCGGCGACCGCCAGGACCTGCATCACCGGAGCTGCTGCGACGTCACGGGACCTGTCACCGAACCTCGTGAGTGCGCGCGGAACAGAACGTTGAAAAGACGCGCCGCGCCCGAGCGGCGTAGCGTCGACACTACGGTAACGGCGAGTCGAGTGTCAACCCGGGGTCGGGGGTGAAGCCAGAGGCAGATCGCCGGCGGCACGTCGCATCGACCGGGCCACGTAGACCGCGATGTCGTCGACCGCCACCCGGTCCTGCGCCCCCCGGGAGGCGATCCCTTCGTCGAGCATGGTCAGGCAGAAGGGGCAGGCGGTCGCCACCCGGGTCGCCTCGGTCTCGATTGCCTGGTCGACCCGGCCGTGGTTGACCCGCGGCTGTCCCTCCTCCATCCACATCCTTCCGCCTCCCGCGCCGCAGCACATCCCCTCGCGCCGGCTCCGCTTCATCTCCACCACCCTCATCCCGGGGATGCGTTCGAGGATGTCGCGCGGCGGCGCGAAGATGCCGTTCCACCGGCCCAGAAAGCAGGAGTCGTGATACGTCACCGTCTCCTCGATCGGCCGCTCCAGAACGATTCGCCCCGAGGTGATCAGCCGGTCGATCAGCTCGGTGTGGTGGATGACCTCGTAGCGTCCGCCGAGGTCCGGGTACTCGTTGGCGAAGGTGTTGAAACAGTGGGGACAGCTCGTGATGATGCGGCGCACGCGGTGCCTCGCCAGCACCTCAATGTTCTGCTTGGCGCGCTCCTGGAAGAGGTATTCATTCCCGATCCGGCGTGCCGGGTCGCCGGTGCAGCGCTCCTCGCCGCCGAGGATGGCGAAGTCGACGCCACTGGTCTGGAGGATGCTGACCAGAGAGGTGGCGATGCTCCGCGCCCGCTCGTCGTAGGAGACGGCGCAGCCGACCCAATACAGGTACTCGGCATCTGGGTGGTCGCTGATGCGCGGGACGTCCAGGCCGATCGTCCAGTCGGCCCGTTTCTGATGCGAGATGCCGTAGGGGTTGGAGACGTTCTCGATGGCGCGCAGCGCCGCCTCGGCCTGGCGCGGCATACGCGATGCGTCGAGCACCAGATGGCGCCGCATCTCGGCGATCTTGGGGACGTGCTCGATGAACACCGGGCACTGGTCCATGCACGCCCCGCACATGGTGCATGACCAGAGCGTCTCCTCATTGATGACGCCGCCGATCAGGGGACGTTCGCCACTGTTGCTCGCCGCGGCGGTGGCCACCTGATCGGGAGACAGCCATGACGGCTGGAAGCTGCCGGGAAGGTCGCCGACGGATCCCGGCCCGCTGCCGGTGACCCACATGACCGGCTCACCCGCCGGCTCCCCCTGGGGGGCGTGGATCCCCCGCTCGGGGTGGGCAGTGTGCCGGGTGGCCCCGTAGCCGCCCTTCAGCCGCTCGTAGACGGCGTCGCGCAGGTCGGTGATGAGTGTTTTGGGGGAGAGCACCTTGCCGGTGAGGTATGCGGGACAGTGCGACTGGCACCTGCCGCACTCGGTGCAGCTGTAGAGGTCGAGCACGTCCTTCCACGAGAAGTGCTCGAGGGCGGCCGCGCCGAAGTGCTGGTCACTCGCGTCGGGCGCCGCCATCACGGCATCGATGTCAAGGGGATGCAGCCGTCCCTTCGGCTTCGACTCGCGGAAAACAACGTTCACGGCCGCCGTCACGATGTGAAGGTGCTTGCTGTAGCCGAGGTAGACGAGGAAACCGAAGACCAGGACGAGATGCGCCCAGAAGAAGACTCCGTGGAGCACGATCAGCGCGCTGCTGCCGGATCCGAGTGGCGTGAAGAGGTTGCTGAACGCCGAGGCCACCGGGCGGTCGGCCGCCAGCGCCTCGGAGGAGTGCTCGGCGATGAGGGTCGCGTAGTTGAGCTCCATGCAGGCGAGGAGCGCGGCGATCCAGACCAGGACGAGCAGCGCGTCGCGACGATGGCTGCCGCGGAAGCGCGCGGGCCGGATCACGAGCCGGTTGATCAGGGCGAGCAGCACCCCGGTCAGCGCCAGGACGCAGAAGAGATCCTGGAGGTAGGCGAGCGCGGGGGCGATGAAGGGGATGGTGTCGAGCCGGACGCCGACCACCAGAGCCTCGACGATGCCCTGGGCGATGGCGGTGATCAGGACCAGGAAGCCCCAGAAGATCAGGGCGTGGAGCACCCCCGCATAGGGCCAGCGCAGCAACCGTCCCTGGCCGAGGACGTTCACGAAGAACGACCTCAGCCGCCCACCAATGTCGCCACCGCGCGGGTCGGGGCGCCTCGATTGGCTCATCACCTCGACGAGTCGCCGCCATCTCAGCGCGGTGAGCGTGAACGACGTCCCGGCCAGCGCCACCAGGGCAATGGGGCTGATGACTGGGACGATCATTGGCAGCGACGCCGATGCCGGAGCCACCCGGCTCGCGCTCGCCCCACGGCTGGAGCCTGCAGGCTCACCGGCCGCGCCAGGTGGGCGGAATCGTGCGTTTCTCCCGGAAGGCGGCCAGCCCCTCGCGGGCGTCCTCGGTGGCGAGAAGGCGGGCAAACTCCTCTCGTTCGCGGAGCAGCCCGTGCTCGAGGGACCCTTGGAGGCCCAGGTGGAGCGCGCGCTTGATGGCGGCGACGGCCAGCGGAGGACGCAGGGCGATCAGGTTCGCAAGGGAGAGCGCCGTCTTGCGGAGATCGGCGGGGGGGACGACCCGGGTGACCAGTCCCCATTCGAGCGCGCGCCCGGAGTCGATCTGATCTCCGGTCATCAGCATCTCCAGCGCGCGCCCCCGGCCCACCAGACGGGGAAGCCGTTGAGTGCCGCCCCAGCCGGGCATGATGCCGAGCATCACCTCGGGCTGACCGAAGCGGGCGTTCTCGCTGCAGATGCGCAGATCGCAGGCCAGGGCGATCTCGCAACCACCGCCCAGGGCGAAGCCGTTGACCGCGGCGATGACCGCCAGGCGTGACGCCTCCAGCCTCGTGGTCACATCGACGGAAGCCGTGACGTCATCGCCCTCGCGGGGGAACTCAGTCAGATCGGCGCCGGCCGAGAAGTAGCGATCGCCGACACCGGTGAGCACCAGCACACGGCAGGCGGGGTCCGCCTCCGCCGCGGTGAGCGCCTCCAGAATTGCCCCGGCGGCCGCGCGGCTGATGGCGTTGACGGGCGGATGGGTGATGGTGACGAGGGCTGCCGCCCCCTCGCGTTCGATGCGGACCGGGTCAGCGGGATCGGCCATGGATGGGCACGCTACCCCACGCGGCGGGCCGCGTGGGGACCCCTCACCTCTCACAGGGGCTCGCCGCCCCTCGGTGGCCCGGCCAAGCCGGGCGCACCTCACCCCGCCAATGGACGTGCTGCGCGCTCGCGGCGGGCCGCGTGGGGACCCCTCACCTCTCACAGGGGCTCGCCGCCCCTCAGGGGGGCTCCCGCCCCCCTTCGGCGCGCAGACGTTGCGCGCCTACCCCCGCGGAGCCGCGCTCGGCTCACCCCGCCAGTAGACGCGCTGCGCGCTCGCGGCGGGCCGCGTGGGGATCCCCGACTCACACCGGGCCACGGTGGGGCCATGATCGGTGGCGATGACCGAGACGCCCGAGCCGATCCCGCCTCCTCTCCTCCCGCCCCGGGTCGGCGCAGAGCACCTCCGCAACCTGGAGGCGCCCGCGCTGGATGCCGAGGCGGCCCGGCTGGCCGAGGCGGAGCGGGCGACCCGGACGGCCATGTCCCCGTACGACCGGCAGCTGCGCGAGATCCATGCCCGTCAGGAGGAGATCGCCACCGAGCGGCGGCGTCGCGAGCGGGCCGGGCGTCATGCCGCGCGGATCGCGGTGCGGGAGATGGCCGGTAGCGGCGAGATGCCGACCCTGGCCGACGCCCTGCTGGCGGAGCCGTCACCGCTTCCGGAGGCGAGACCGCTCGCCGAGGTGCGGGCGTTCCTGGCGAGCGGAGGCCAGGTCGGCTTCGGCTACCCCACCCGGCTGGGCGTCCTCGGCTTCACGGACGGCCGCCAGCTCCGCAACGCCGCGACCTGGGGAGAGGCGCGGGCCCTCTATGCCGACGGCTGGGAGCCCGGCGCCCCGGGCAGTGCCGGGGTGCGCGGGGTCCGCGTCCACCTGAGCGGCACTCGGGTCGAGCGGATGGTGACACCCGCCGAGGTGGTGCTCGAGCTGGCCGGCGGCGAGGCGGTCACCACCGGCCAGCCCTCCTGAGGGCGACGCGCGGGAACAGCCGGGTCAGCGCGCCCGGCGGAACCGCCGCGAGGTCGCGAGCAGGATGCCTCCGCCCAGCAGCAGGAAGAGCGCCGGCGCCACTGGCACCCCACCGGAGCCCCCCGCACCAGTGGCGGGCACCGGTGGCGGTACTGGCGTCGCCGTCGGTGTCGGGGTCGCGGTCGGGGTCGCGGTCGGGATTGCGGTCGGGATCGCGGTCGGGATCGCCGTCGGGATCGCGGTCGGGATCGCCGTCGGGACCGCGGTCGGGGTCGCGGTCGGGGTCGCGGTCGGAGTCGCGGTCGGAGTCGCGGTCGGAGTCGCGGTCGGGCTGGTGCCCGCCGCAGTCACGTCGACCTCCAGAACCTCGGTGGTGCCGGCATAGGGGTCGCTCGCTACGGGCGGTCTGGCGGTGACGTCATCGGTCCCAAGGGGTAGGGCCGATGTCGTGCATGTGGCCGTCCCGTCCGACGCCACGGTGACGTCACTGCAGAGGGTGGTCGACCCGACCGTGAACGTCTCGGTGTCAGCCGCGCCGCTGGGCAGATGCGAGGTCAGGGTGACCGACGCCCCCAGGGTGGGGCTCAGCGTGGTCGCCGTCATCCACCAGATGACCGCGCTGCCGTCGGTCGAGCCAGCCGAGCCGCCGCCGCGCAGGTAGTTGGTGCCGATCGAAGGACCGTAGCCGCTGCCCCCGCCGCCGCCAGCGCCGTTGTCCCCCGTACCTGCGAGTGTGTTGTTCCACCCACCGCCACCGCCACCGCCGTACCAGCCCCCGCCGCCTCCCCCGCCTCCGTCGCCGCCGCCGCCTCCGCCGACGCCGAGGACGCCCGCCCCACCCGACGCCGCGCTGCCTGCGCCGGC
>JBEKOU010000007.1:0-132209 GCA_049521435.1 Candidatus Dormibacteria bacterium
CGATAGTCGCCGAGCAACTCGGCGTGGAGCCGGACCAGGTGACGCCGGAGGCGTCGTTCGTCGAGGATCTCAACGCGGACTCGCTCGACCTCGTGGAGCTGATCATGGCCTTCGAGGAGGAGTACCAGATGGAGATCAGCGACGAGGACGCGGAGAGGATCGGGACGGTGGGTCAGGCCTGGGACTACATCAAGGAGAAGAGCGGGGCGGAGAGCTAGAGGCTCCCGCTCCCGAGCTCTCCCTGGACTTCGGCGGCGCGTCGCTCCCGGCGGCGGTCGAGATCGGCGTTCCCGCCCCCGGCACCACTGCGGATGCCGGCGGGGCGGGGGCGACCCACCCTCACGACGCCGGGAGCGAGCCGTCGTCCCCGCGCCGCCGCCGCACCCGGTCGCGCAGGCCGTCCGGCACGACCAAGCCCGCCGCCGCCGACAGCCCGGAGGCAACCCCGGAGCCGGCGCGGCCGCCGGCCGAGGGTCCTGCCCCCGTTGCGGTGACCCCCACTCTCGACCTCCCCCTGGCGCCCGCCGAGCCGCCGGTCCGTCTCGAGCTGCCCGCCGGGCCGTCGCCCATCGTGTCCCAGACCGAGCAGCCCAGCGGCCCCCTCCCCGAGCTGAGCTCCCGCGCCGAGCTGAGCAGCGAGGAGCAGAAGGGCCTGGACGACCTGGCGGCCCGGCTGCAGATCAATTTCCGGCGGCCGTCGCTTCTCCGTGAGGCGATGACCCACGCCTCGTGGAACAACGAGCGGGGCGAGCCGAGCGGTCCCGGCCACGACAACGAGCGGCTCGAGTACCTGGGCGACGCGGTCCTCGAGCTGGTCGTCGGCGAGTACCTCTTCCGGCGGTTCCCGGGGTACGACGAGGGCCAGTTGACCCAGCTCCGGGCATCCCTGGTCAACACGATGTCGCTCGCCAAGCTGGCCGAGCGGCTCGGCTTGGGCAACACGCTGCTGCTCGGCAAGGGGGCGGCCAAGACCGGGGCGCGGCTGCTCCCCTCGCTGCAGGCCAACTGCTTCGAGGCGATGATCGGGGCGATCTTCCTGGACCAGGGATACCGGGTCGCGACCCGCGTCTTCCTCCAGAGCATCGGCGACCTCTCCGAGTGGAGCGATGAGAACCACAAGGGCCGGCTCCAGGAGGCGGCTCAGCTGCGCCTCGGCGCCACCCCCTCGTACCGGGTCACCGCCATCGGCGGGCCCGGACACCGCCGCGAATACCGTGCCGAGGCGGTCGTGGCAGGCAAGGTGCTCGCCGAGGGGCGGGGGAGCACCAAGCAGGCGGCCGAGCAGGCGGCCGCCCGCCTCGCCGTCGAGGGCCTGACGGCTCCGGAGGGCCGGCGCCCTGCCGCCCCCGCCCGTGGCCCGCGCTCGGCGCCCTCTGCCGAGCCTGCCCGGGTGCGCCGCCGGGTTGCCGAGGTTGCAGCCGATCGCCGCGCCGCCTCCCGGCCGCCGGCGGCCCCGGTGGCGGCGCATGTTGCCGAGCCGCCCCGGCAGCGGGGTCTGCTGCGCGCCATCCGGGCCGCAGCTCAGGGGCTGGTCAAGCGCCGCTCCGAGCCGGTGCCGCCGCCGGTCGTCGCCCCGGCCGAACCGGCCTCGACCCCGGCCCAACGGCGCAACCATCGCGGCCATCGCGGGGGCCGGGGACGGCACCGGCCGTCGTCGGTGCCGGGCTCGCAGCCATCCGGGTCGCCTCCGGCTGCGAACCCGCCGACCGGCCCGCTGGCCGGCGGGCCTCCGCTCCCCGCGCCGGCCCAGGTCGGGCCCGCGCCGTCCGCATCCTCGCCCTCGGGGTCGGGAGCCTCGGGGCCTTCGCCCTCCTCTCGCCCCCCATCGCGGTCGTCGCGTCGGAGGTCCAAGCCCTCGAGCTCGCCCGCCCCCGGGTCTCCGCCCGCGGCGCCACCGCCTCCGTGAGGACCGGCGCCGAACGGCAGCTCGCCCCGACATCTTGTGGGGGTCACTCTCAGGGGGCCCCAGATGTTGACGTCAGGGCGGCCCGACACGGAGAATCCGGCGGGTGAGGCTGCAGCGTCTCGTCGTCAGCGGGTTCAAGACCTTCGCCCACCGCACCGAGATCCGGTTCGAACCGGGCATCACCGGCGTGGTCGGACCCAACGGCAGCGGCAAGAGCAACCTGGTCGACGCTGTCCGCTGGGCGCTGGGTGAGACCAACGCCCGGGAGCTCCGTGGCACCCGCCTCGACGAGATGATCTTCGCCGGGGGTCAGGGGCGCGACCGGATGGGTGTGGCCGAGGTCGAGCTGACCCTGGACAACGAGGACGGGCAGCTGCCGGTCGACGATGCCGAGGTGGCGATCAGCCGGCGCGTGGTGCGGGGCGGCGAGATCGAGTATCGGGTCAATGGCGAGCGCGCCCGGCTTCGCGACGTGGAGCGACTCCTGGGCGGCACCGGGCTGACCCAGCACGGGTATGCGGTGGTCGCCCAGCACGACATCGAGGCGATCATCGAGGCGTCTCCCCGTCAGCGCCGTTCCCTGGTGGAGCAGGCGGCCGGCGTCCGCCCCCTCCGGGTCGCGTGCGACGACGCGCTGCGGCGCCTCGTGCTGGTGGGCGCCGCGGTGCAGCGGCTGGCCGACCGCCTCGGGGAGTCCGAGCCCCGCCTGGAGCAGCTGGCCGGCGAGCGGGAGGCCGCACTTGAGCTGCGGGGCTTGGCGGAGCGGCTGGCGGCGCTCCGCGGCAGCCTGGCTCGCGAGGAATGGCGCGCGGCGCGGGCCGGGGCCAGGCTGGCTCGCCGGCGGCTGGAGACCGCGGAGCGCCGCCTCGAGGCTGCCAACGAGGCGGAGACGGGATATGCGGAGCGGGTGGATGCGGCCCGAGCCGGTGTGGATGCCGCCCGCGCCGGCCAGCGGGCAGCCGGGGATCGTCTGGAGGCGGCCCGCGTCGCCGCCGAGCGATGCCGCGGCGAGGCCCGGCGGTTCGCCGATCGCGCCTGGACCGCGGCCCTGCATCGGGCCGACGCGCGCCGGCAGTCGCGGGCCGCCGCTCTCGAGATCGAGGCGGCCGGACGCGCTCTGGAGGAGCTGGACGGGGGGGGCCGCGACGCCGGGGAGCGACGCGGCGAGCTGGAGGAGACCGCCGCTCGGCTGGGGGTCCAGAGCGCCGAGGCGGCCGCTCGAGCTGAGGCCGCGCAGCGCGCTGTGGAGGCGGCAGAGCGGGAGCTGGTCCGGGCCGTCGCGGCGACCGCGGCCGCCCGTGCCGCAGCGCGTGATCGCGCCGAGAACCGGGACCTCCTGGAGCAGTCGGCGGAGGCCGCCACCGCGGAGCTGGCTTCGGCGCGTGCGCGGGCGGGGGAGCTGGAGGCGGCGGCGCGGGCCGCCCAGGCGCGCCTCGCCGAGCTGGAGACCGCCGCCGGGGCGGCGGAGGCGGACGCCGCACGCTGCACCGCGGAGCTGGCGGGAGCGCGGCAGCGGCTCCTCGAAGCGGAGGAGCGCCGGGTCGAAGGGCGCGAGCTGACGACCCAGGCGCTGGCCCGGGCCGCCAGCCTTCGCGGCCAGGTGGACGGTCGGCTGGGCGGTAGCGGGGCGATCGGCGCTCAGGTCGCCGAGCTCGGCGCGATCCGGCTGGTCGATGCCCTCCGGGTCGTGGATCCGGCGGACGCCGCGGCGGTGGAGGCCGCCCTCGAGCCGCATCTCGGAGCCTGGGTGGTCGGCGACGTCGACCGGGCTCTCGGGCTGCTCCGCGGTGCCGAGGTCCGGGAAGAGGTCCTGGCGGAGGGTGACGGCACCGGGGGCGCCCGCGTGGAGGCCTCGGAGCCGGACCTGGAGCTGCCTCTGGCCGGAGCCCGACGTGCCATCGACGCCGTCGAGGTCGAGCCGCGAGCCCGAGCTGCAGCCGCCCACTGCCTGGCCGGCACCTGGCTGGTGTCCGAGGTGGCCACGGCGCGGAGGATCGCCGCCCACGCCGGCGCGCGAGCCGTTCTCCCGGACGGTGTCGTCATCACCGCCGCCGGGGCGCGGGCGGGTGGCGGGAGCGCACCCACCCTCTCTCTGGTGGCAACGGCGCGCGAGGCCCAGGTCGCCGCCGAGGCGGCCACCGCTCGGGAGGCGGAGGCTGACGCTGAGGTGCGGCGCCGCTCCGGTGTCGTCGCGGCCGCGGACTCCGCATTGGCCCATGCTGCGGCGGAGCTGGCCGCACGGCGGCGGGAGGCGGCCGCGGCCACGGCGCAGTCGGCGGCCGCCGGCATCGCCGCGGCGATGGAATCGCAGCGGATCCCGTCGCTCGAGGCGGAGATGGGCCGCCGCGTCCAGGCTCGGTCGGCGGCGGCTGCTGCGGCCGGGAACGCCGCCCTGGAAGCGGACCGCGCCGAGCAGGGTCAGCAGGGCCTCGGCGCGGCGGCGGAACAGGCTCGGCTCCGCCAGGCAGAGCTGCGCGACCGCAGCGACGAGCTCGCCGTCGAACGGTCGCGCGCCGACACGGAGCTGGCCGAGCTGCGTCTGGCCGCCGAAGCCGCCGACCGCCGCCGCCTGGAGTGCGAGAGGCGGCGTGTCGAAGCGGTCGACCGGCTGGCGGAGGCGGACGCCCGGGTCGTGAGTGCCGAGACCGACGTCCTCGCTGCGCTGGCCCACGGGGGGGCCGCTGCGGCCGCCGCCCGCACCGCCGAGCAGGGAGTCGATCTGGCCGCGGCGAGCCTCGCGCGGACCGCGGGGCCGCTCGCCGTGGAGGAGCGGGCGCTCAGCGCGCTGGAGACGGAGCGGGGCGAGGTGCGGGTGGTGGTGGCGCGTGCCGAGGACGAGGTCAACGCGGCCCGGAGCGAGGTCGAGGTTGCGGAGATGCGGCTCGCCGAGCAGGCGGAGTCGGTGCGCGACACGGTCGACGAGGAGACCGCGGAGCTGGATCCGGCCGCGGCCGAGCGCGCCGAGCGCGAGATCTCCCGGCTGGAGCGGAGGATCGCGGCGATGGGGCCGGTCAACGCCCTGGCGCCGGAGCAGCACGCCGCCCTCGAGGAGCGGGTGGGCCGGCTGCGCACGGACCGCGACGACCTGGCGGTCGCCTCGGCCGAGGTCGGCAACCTGGTCCGCCGCTTCGAGGGCGAGGCGGGCAGGCGCTTCGATGCGGTCTTCGGAGCGGTCAACGCCCATTTCGCCGAGCTGTTCGTCGAGCTCTTCCCGGGGGGTCGGGCGACGCTCCGCCTGGAGAGCCCGCCGGAGCCGGCCCCGATCGCCGGCGCCGAGGCGGAGCCGGTCGCCAGGAGGAGGGCGGACGAGGATCTCCTCGGGGTGGCCATCCTCGCCCAACCGGCGGGGAAGCGGCTCCAGCCGCTCAGCCTGCTGAGCGGGGGGGAGCGAGCCCTCACCGCCCTGGCCGTGGTCCTGGCCCTGCAGCAGGTGAATCCGTCGCCCTTCTACGTCTTCGACGAGGTGGACGCGCCGCTCGACGACACCAGCGTGCTGCGCTTCACCCGTCTGCTGACCCGTCTCTCGGCCAGCCAGCAGTTCATCGTCGTCACGCACAATCACGTCACCATGGCCGCCGCTGACGCCCTCTACGGGGTGACGATCGATCGCGCGGGGGTCAGCTCGCTGCTCTCGGTGCGCTTCGCCCCCGACGCGGGGACCGCCGACGTCACCGGCACGCTCGTGTCGCCCCTCCGCCGTGTCGCTTCGTAGAGCGCCGGCCGGGCGGCCGCCCGCCGCTCACGGGTGGGTCGCGGAGGGGCGGGGATGAGCCCCACCCAGCCACTCAGCCAGCCCCGGCGGGAGGCGTGGTGGCGGCGGATGTCGCGACGGATGGATCGCGCCTCGCTCAGCTTCAGCGAGCAGGTGCGCGACGCCGTCCTGCTCCGCCGGGACCTCGACGACTCCTTCTGGGACGACCTCCTCCAGGTGCTGGTGGGCGCCGACTGCGGACTTCCCGTCGCCGAGCGACTGGTGGACCGGCTGCGCACCCGCGTTCGCGAGGAACGGATG
Organism: Candidatus Dormibacteria bacterium; assembly: GCA_049521435.1. Taxonomy (GTDB): domain Bacteria; phylum Chloroflexota; class Dormibacteria; order Aeolococcales; family Aeolococcaceae; genus Changshengia. The sequence goes on from JBEKOU010000007.1 coordinate 5,919, forward strand.
ACCTCCCCAGAGGAGGCCATCCGGGCGCTCAAGGGGGAGATGCTGGCGGTGCTGGAGGCGCGTGACCGCCGGCTTCGGATCGAGTCCGTCCCGGCGGTCGTGATCATGGTCGGGGTCAATGGCAGCGGCAAGACGACGACCATCGGCAAGCTCGCCCACCGCCTGGAGATCGAGGGGCGGACGGTCCTGATCGCCGCCGCCGACACCTTCCGCGCAGCCGCCATCGACCAGATGCGCCTCTGGGCCGACCGCACCAATGCTGCGTTCGTCGCCCACCAGCCGGGTGGCGACCCCGGGGCGGTGGTCTACGACGCCCTCCAATCCGCCGTCGCCCGCAGCATCGACTGCGTTCTGGTGGACACCGCGGGACGTCTCCACACCAAGGTGAACCTGATGGCGGAGCTGATCAAGGTCCGCAACGTCGCCCGCCGGGTCCTCCCCGAGGCCCCCCACGAGATCCTCCTCGTCATCGAGGCGCCGACCGGGATGAATGCGATCGCCCAGGCTCGGGTGTTCCACGAGGCGCTCGGGCTCACCGGGATCGTGCTGACCAAGCTCGACGGCACCTCGCGCGGCGGGACCGTGCTCGCCATCGAGGAGGACCTGGGAGTGCCCGTCAAGCTGGTCGGCCTCGGGGAGGGGATCGACGACCTCAATGTCTTCGACCCGCAGGCATACCTGGACGCCCTCTTCGCCGGGGTGCTGGAGACGCCGGCCACGGGATAGGGCGGCCGGGCGATCGGGTACACTGTACAGGCTTTGACCTTGACAGTCCTCCGGGCCCCGGCCAGTGCCGACGCCCTCCACCGCACCGCCCACCTCCAGCGCCTCCTCGACGTCTACGGCGCGCTGCTCACCGACCACCAGAGAGAGGCGTGCCGGCTGCACCTGGACGAGGATTGGTCCTTCGCCGAGCTGGCCGAGAGCCTCGGCTGCAGCCGGAGCGGTGCCCACGACCTGGTCCGCCGGGGCCTGGCCCAGCTCGAGCACTTCGAGGCCAGGCTGGGTCACGCCGCCGAGCTCGCCCGGCGCGACGCCGTCGAGGCGGGGTTGCGCGCCCGTCTGGGACGTCGAGGCTAGCCATGTTCGAATCCCTCTCCGACCGCCTCGGGGACATCTTCAAGTCGCTCTCCGGGCGGGGCCGGCTGACCAAGGAGGAGGTGGAGCTGGGGATGCGCGAGGTCCGCCTCGCCCTGCTGGAGGCGGACGTCAACTTCAAGGTCGCCCGCGCCCTCGTGGATCGCATCCGTGAGCGCGCTGTCGGCGCCGACGTGCTCGAATCGCTGACCCCCGGCCAGCAGATCGTCAAGATCGTCAACGAGGAGCTGGTGGCATTGCTGGGGGGCGAGCAGCGCAAGCTGCGCTACCAGTCGCAGCCGCCCACCGTGGTCATGCTGATCGGCCTGCAGGGCAGCGGCAAGACCACCACCTGCGCCAAGCTGGCGCTCGCCACCCGCCGGGACGGGCACCGCCCACTCCTCGTCGCCGCCGATACGCAGCGTCCCGCGGCGCCCCAGCAGCTCGAGAAGTTGGGCAAGGACAACCAGATACCGGTCGCCATGCCCGACGGAAAGAGCAAGCCCCCCGACCTCTGCAGGCGCGGGCTGGAGGAGGCACGGCGGCTCAATTGCGACGTCGTCATCCTCGACACCGCCGGGCGCCTCCAGATCGACCAGCCGATGCTCGCGGAGCTCAGGGAGATCCGCAAGAAGATCACGGTCCACGACACCGTGCTGGTCGTCGACGCGATGACCGGGCAGGAGGCGGTGAACGTGGCCCGGGAGTTTGACCAGCAGGTCGGCGTGGACGGCATCATCCTGACCAAGCTGGACGGCGACGCCCGTGGCGGCGCGGCCCTCTCCATGAAGGAGTCGATGGGCAAGCCCATCCTCTTCACCGGGGTGGGGGAGAAGGTCTCCGAGCTGGAGCCCTTCCAGCCGGAGCGGATGGCGTCGCGCATCCTCGGCATGGGCGACATCCTGACCCTGGTGGAGCGCGCCCAGTCCCAGATGGACCAGCACAAGGCCGAGGACACGGCCAAGAAGATGCTGGCCGGGCGCTTCACCATGAACGACTGGCTGGAACAGATGCGCCAGCTCCGCAAGATGGGACCGCTGGAGGGGGTCCTGGGGATGATCCCGGGCGGCCGGCAGATGGTCAAGCAGGCGGGCGGGATGATGCCGACTGAGCAGGATCTCTCCCGGATGGAGGCGATCGTGCTCTCCATGACCGCTCACGAGCGCATCCATCCCGAGGTGCTCAAGAGCTCCCGCCGGCGCCGCGTCGCCGCGGGCAGCGGCACCACCCTGGCCGACGTCAACAAGCTGCTCAAGGGATTCGAGCAGATGCAGGCGGTGATGAAGTCGGTGGGCGGCCGGGGCGCCAAGGGGGTGCGCGGGCGCGCCCGCATGCTGCGCCAGCTTCAGGGCATGGACCCGTCGCAGCTGGGCCTGCCCCGGCCATGATCGTATCGATGCTTTCCATGCCCGTCAGCAACGGGCTCGGAACAATCGCAAAGGAGAAGTTTTGGTCAAGATCCGCCTGAAGAGGATTGGCACGACGAAGCGGCCCTTCTACCGGCTGGTGGTCGCGGACTCGCGCAGCCCGCGCGATGGCCGCTTCATCGAAGCCCTCGGTTACTACGATCCCCTGCCCCAGCCCGCCACGGTGAAGATCGATGCCGATCGTGTCCGGGAGTGGCTGCGCAAGGGCGCCCGGCCGAGCGACAGCGCTCGCGACCTGCTGGTCGCCCAGGGCATCCTGGCCGGCAATCCCAAGCGTGAGCGGGGATCGGTCGGCCTAGGGGCGGCACCCGCTCTCGAGGAGACGGTGGTCGAGGCGACGCCGGTGGCGGCCGTCGCCAAGAGCAAGCCGGTCGCCGCCAGGTCCGCGCCGGTCGCCGGCGCCGGGGAAGGCGAGGCCGAGGAAGGCGAGGCCGAGGCCGCCGAGGCCGAGCCGGTTGCGGTGGCCACCGAGCCCGAGCCGGTTGCGGTGGCGGTCGAGACCGAACCGGTGGCCGTCGAGCCCGAGCCTGTTGCGGCGGCAGTCGAGACCGAGGTGGCCGAGGACGCGGCCGAGGTGGAGACGGCACCGGTCAGCGAGGACGAATAGGTGACCGACTACGCTGACCTCACCCGTTTCATCATCGAGCGGATGGTTGGCGCCCCGGAGGCGGTGACCGTCCGATCGATGGTCAAGGGCCGGACCACCGTTGTCGAGGTGGGGGTCGCGGAGGCCGACATGGGCAAGCTGATCGGCAAGGGCGGGCGCAACATCGATGCGGTGCGCGCCGTGGTCCGGGCCGCCGGGCTGCGCGGCCACGAGCGCGTCCAGGTGGAGCTGGCCGAGCAGCGATGAGCCCGCGATCCACCCCCGGTCTGTCCGATGGGCGTCCGGCCCTGCTCCGTGCCGCTCACGTCCGCCGCGCCCACGGGCTGCTCGGCGAGGTGCGGGCGGAGAGCCTGGGTGGCGACGCCCGTCGATTCCGCCGTGGGGTGCGGGTCACGGTGGAGGACACCCGGCGCGAGCTGACCGTGCGCTCGGCGCGCGGGCTGGGCGACGGCGACCTGCTCCTCGCCTTCGATGGTGTCGACACCCCGGAGGCGGCCGGCCTCCTGCGCGGTGCCTACCTCTGCGTCGAGCCGGAGCGGGCGCGGCACCTCCCGCCGGGAGAGTGGTTCGTCTGGCAGCTCGTGGGACTCGCCGCCGTGGATCCCGACGGGCACGCCGTCGGCGTGGTCTCCGACGTGGAGGCCGGCCCCGCCCACGACGTGCTGGTGGTGGAGAGCGAGGCCGGCGAGAGGCGGTTTCCGATGGTGTCCGCCTTCGTCGCCGAGGTGGACCTGGGCGGGGGCCGTATCGTCCTCACCCCGTGGGAGGAGGAGGAGGCCTGAGCGGGCCGACCCGTCATAAGAGATGCGGTTCGAGGTGCTGACCATCTTCCCCGAAGTCTTCCCCGGCCCCCTGGGGGTCGGCGTGGTCGGGCGTGCCCTCGAGCGGGGCGACCTCGAGCTGCGGGTCCATGACCTGCGCGACTTCACGACCGGGCGCCATCGTCAGGTCGACGACATCGCCTTTGGCGGCGGGCCGGGCATGGTGCTGAAGCCCGAGCCACTGATCCGGGCGCTCCGCCGGATCCGGAGCGAGGTGCCGGGGGTGAGGTCGATCCTGCTCTCGCCGCAGGGAAGGCGGTTGGACCAGGGGGTGGTCAGGGAGCTGGCCGCCGAGCGTGCGCTGCTCCTCGTCTGCGGTCGCTACCAGGGCGTCGACGAGCGCGCCCGTGCCGAGATCGGTGAGGAGCTCTCGGTCGGGGACTATGTCCTGAGCGGCGGCGAGATCGCCGCCATGGCGGTCATCGACGCGGTCGCGCGTCAGGTCCCGGGCGTCGTCGGATCGGCCGACTCGCTCGCCGACGAGACCTTCTCGGAGGCCGCCGGGGGCGGCCTCGAGGCTCCGCTCTACACTCGTCCGGCCGACTTCGAGGGCGAGGTGGTGCCGGAGGTGCTGCGCGGGGGAAACCATGCCGCGATCGCACAGTGGCGCCGCGGCCAGAGCCGGGAGGCAACTCGGCGCCGGAGGCCCGACCTGCTAGGGTCGTCGGGCGCGATTTCTGGAGGTACGAAGTGAACGTCGTCGAGCTCCTCGAGCGGGAGCAGGAGAAGGCCGAGGTCCCTGTGCTACGCAGCGGGGACACCGTGCGGGTGCACGTCAAGGTCGTCGAGGGCACCCGCGAGCGCATCCAGGTCTTCGAGGGGGTCGTGATCGCCCTCTCCCGCAAGACCGGGATCGGCGCCAGCTTCACCGTCCGCCGGATCGCCTCGCACGGGGTGGGGGTGGAGCGGACCTTCATGCTCCACTCGCCGCGCATCGACCGGATCGAGGTGCTCCGTCACGGCGACGTGCGCCGGGCAAAGCTGTACTACCTTCGCGAGAAGGTCGGCAAGCGGGCCCGGATCCGGGAGCGTCGCCAGGCGCTCGGAGGCGAGGCCGAAGCGGTCCGCCGCGCCCAGGCCGCAGGCGCCGAGGGTGCCGCCGACGAGGACGCGGACGAGGCGGAGACCGCCCCGATCAGCGAGGTCGAGGCTGCGGCCGAGGAGACGGAGCCGGGGAACGTCTGAGCCTCCGGCTCCTCCCCCGGTCCCCACTCGACCGCGGGTGGGCGCTGCCGGGGAGGAGGCCGCCATCGCGCATCTGCGGGCGGCCGGCCTGCGGATCATCGCGCGGGACTGGCGCTGCCGTCTCGGCCAGCTCGACATCGTCTGCGAGGAGGCCGGCGTGCTGGTCGCGGTCGAGGTGAAGGCGCGCCGGAGCGATCGCTACGGCCTTCCCCAGGAAGCGGTGGATCGGCGCAAGCAGGCCAAGCTCCGAGTCCTCCTCGACGCCTTCCGGCAGACCTCCGGTCGCGGAGACCAGCCATGCCGGATCGACGTGGTGGCCGTGCGATTGGACCGGGAGCTCCGACTGCTGAGCTGCGAACACATCCGGGACGCCGTCGGAGGCTGAGGGGGCGGACCCCTCCCCACCCGCGGGAGTTCCCGCCCGTATCATCCCCGGCGGATGAGACGGAGGCGCAGCGTTGGAGCCGTGATCGCCGCGGTCGCGGCGGCGGTCGGCTTCTGTGCGGCGCTGGTGTCGTCCAGCGCTCCCGGGCCGAGCTCGACGCACCCCGCCTCACGGGTGTCGCCCAGCGGCGGTCCGACGCCCGCCTCCGGCGCCTCGGTGACACGAGGCGGTTCGCCCTCGCCGAGTGGACCCGGTCCCACCACCGGTCCGGGCGGGTGCTCCATCGCGCCTCCGGCCACCGCCCCGAGCGGGCTCACCCTCTATGTCTGCTACACGATCAGCGGTTCGGTCAGCGCCAGTGGTGGCTTCGTCGACTCCGACCAGGGGGCCGGCGCGCTGAGCTGTGCCGATTGGGCGCAGTACGGGGGAGAGGCGCCGGGCTCGGCCGCAGCCGCGCTTCAGGCGCCCGATCCGGGTGACGCCCAGGTCACCGTCAATGGCGAGGATCTCGGCTTCGACCTCGTCATCAACCCGTACAGCGGCCCCGGGACCTACCCGTCGACCGCCGTGGCCCAGAGTGTCAGCCTCGGCGACACCCTGAGCTGGTCCACCAACAACACCAAGACCGCCACCTTCACCGCCGAGGTGAGCGCAGACGGCTCGGGTTCGCTGACGGCTGGCGAGCTGGCCAACGACGCCAGCAACGGCACCACGGAGAGCGTCTCGGAGAGCTGGGTCTGCGTCATGGAGCCGGCCTCCTGAGCCGGTCAGCCGCGCGGGTCTCCTGAGCCGGCGCAGCGCCCGGGCGGTGGCAGCCGGGCTGACGTAGCTATACTGGTTTGTATGGTTGCGACCGCCATCAGCTGTGCCGTGCAGGGACTCTCCGGCGTCCCGGTGACGGTCGAGGTCGATGTGGCCAACGGGCTGCCGAGCTTCACCATCGTGGGTCTGACCGACCGGGCGATCCAGGAGGCGCGCGAGAGGGTTCGCGCCGCCGTCCGCAACGCCGGCTTCGACTTCCCCCCACGAAGGGTGACCGTCAACCTGGCGCCCGCGGAGGTGCCCAAGGAGGGCAGCGGCTTCGATCTGGCCATCGCGGTGGCGCTGCTGCGCACCGAGCGGGAGCTGCCCCTGGACGGCGTCGCTTGTATCGGTGAGCTGGCGCTCGATGGGGGGGTGCGGGGCGTGATTGGGGTGCTGCCGATGGCCCGCCGCCTCTCCGCGTCGGGCATCCGGCGCCTGATCGTCCCCGCGGAGAACGCCGTCGAGGCGGCCCTGGTGGAGGGGATCGAGGTCATCGGCGTGGAGAGCCTCGCGGTCGCGGTCGCGTACCTCGAGGGGCGTCTCGCCCTGGAGCCGGTGGCCGCGCCGCCGATGGGCGAGGTCTGCGCTCCTGGCGGCGTCGATCTGGCCGCCGTGCGCGGCCAGTCGCTCGCCAAGCGAGCACTCGAGATCGCCGCGGCCGGGCGGCACAACCTGCTCATGCTCGGTCCCCCCGGAGCGGGGAAGACGATGCTTGCCCGCGCCCTTGCCGGGTTGCTCCCGGACCTCGGCGCGGACGATGCGCTGGAGGTGGCCTCCCTCTACTCCCTCCGCGGCCGCCTCTCCGACCGGCCGGCCACGAGCGTGCGGCCGCCGTTCCGGGCTCCCCACCACTCCGTCTCCCGGGCGGGTCTCATCGGCGGCGGCGCCGGCATCGCCCAACCCGGGGAGGTCAGCCTCGCCCACCGGGGAGTGCTCTTCCTGGACGAGATCTGCGAGTTTCCCCGCTCCCACCTCGAGGCCCTCCGGCAGCCGCTCGAGGAACGCCGCGTGGCGGTGGCACGGGTCCGGGCCAGCGTGGTCTTCCCCGCCGAGTTCGTCCTGGTGGCGGCGGCCAACCCGTGCCCGTGCGGCCGCCTCGGCGAGCTGAGCGGCCCCGGCTGCAGGTGCCCCGAGCCGATGGTGGCTCGCTACCGGTCCCGGCTCTCGGGGCCGATGCGAGATCGGATCGACATGGTCGCGGAGGTGCCGCGGCTGAATGGAGAGGCCCTCCTCAGCGGGTCGCCCGAGGAATCGACGGCCCGGGTCCGCGAACGGGTGGCGATGGCTCAGGCGCGTCAGCTGGAGCGAGTTGGGACCACCGGTGCCAGAGCCAACGGGCTGCTGGACGGTGAACAGCTGCTGGACGTCTGCCGCCTCGACGCGCGCGGCCGGGACGCGCTCACCATGGCGGGGGAGAGGTGGCGCCTCTCGGCTCGCGCCTACCACCGGGTGCTGCGCGTCAGCCGCACCATCGCCGACCTCGGCGGCGAGGAGCGGGTCAGCCGGGAGGCGGTGATCGAGGCCTTCCAGCTACGGGTCCCGGCGCTGTGACGCCGCCCGAGCCCCGCCGCTGGCTGCTGCATCCGGGCGACCCGGGCTGGCCGGCGGGGCTCTCGGACCTCGGGGACCTGGGCGATCGATACCGGGTCGCGTCGGTCTGGGTAGAGGGTGAGCTGCCGGTGCTGCCAGGGGTGGCGGTGGTGGGGTCGCGCGCCGCCGGCGCGACCGGGCAGGAGGTGGCCCGGCGGATCGGCGCCGACCTCTGCCGGCGCGGAGTGACGGTAGTCAGCGGCTTTGCCCTCGGAGTGGACGCGGCCGCCCACCGCGGCTGCCTGGCGGCCGGGGGGCAGACCGTGGCCGTGCTCGGCTGCGGCCTGGCGGTGGACTACCCACGCTCTCATCGGGCCTTAAGGACAGAAGTGTCCTTAAGGGGTGCGTTGGTGTCGGAGTACACGGCGTGGGACGCTCCGCGCGCTTGGCACTTTCCACATCGCAACCGGATCATCGCTGCGCTTTCCCGGGCGGTGGTAGTGGTCGTAGCGGGGGAGAAGAGCGGAGCTCTGAGCACCGCCCGGTGGGCTGCGGACCTGGGTCGGGAGGTGCTGGCGGTGCCCGGTTCCATCCTCGGCCCCTTCAGTGAGGGCTCGAACCGGCTCCTGCGCGACGGGGCGCGCCCCTACCTGGATGTGAGCGATCTGGCCGACGTCTTCCCGCAGTGCACCGCCCCAGCGGTGTCGGAGCGCGGCCGAGAGGCTGCGCAGCCAGGTCACGGAGGGGGGAGCAAACCCGAGGGAGCCCGGGACCACGCGTCGCGATTGCTCGCGCTCGTCAGCGCGGAGCCCGTCCCTCGCGAGCTGATCGGGCGAGCCCTCGGCCTGCGTGCCTCGGGCCTGGCTGTCCTGCTGGGCGAGCTCGAACTGGAGGGGCAGGTGCGCAGCCTCCCCGGCGGGCTGGTGGTGCGGGACCACCCTAATTTGGGGATGGGCAACCGCGTTCCGAGGTTGCAGCCTTAACCACGGGTAGACGGGCCCGCGACGCGAGAGTCGGCCGGTGGTACCTACCCACCAAGACCCCGCACGTGGTGCGGTGTCGAGGCGCCTGGGTGGTGCGACCGGCGACCTCGCTGGCTATTCGGGGTCGATCACGCCGAGGGCCGTCTCCGCCTCCTCGGGGGCGGCCCTCTCATCCGCCTCGGTGGTGGCCCGCCTCTGCGCGAGGCGGTTCATGAACACCAACGCCACCGCGGCCGCCGCCACGCAGCTGATGGCACCGGTGAGCAGGCCGGCCCGCGCCCCCTCGCCGGCCACGATCAGGCCGATCAGGGGACCACCGACGGGTGTGGTGCCCTGGAAGGCGATTGCCCAGAGGGCCATGACCCGCCCGCGCATGGAGGGCGCCGCGCTGAGCTGCAGTGTGGAGTTGCCCCGGGCGATGAACGAGACGCTGGCCCACCCGACGGCGGCCAGGGCGACGTACTCGAGGATCAGGCTCGGGGCGCCGGCGGCGAAGAAGAGCACGACCGCGAAGGCGGACGCCGCCAATGTCACCGGCCGGAGCCCGGTGTGGCCACGTGCGGCGGTCACCAGCCCCCCCGCCACCGCGCCGACGCCCATCGAGGCGAGCATGAAACCGTAGGCGGTGGCGCCTCCCGCGAAGGTCTGCTTGGCGAGCACCGGCAAGACCACCTGGAACTCGTAGGCGAAGGTCCCGATGAGCACCATCATCAGCAGGGGGACGCCGAGGTCCGGCGTGCGGGCGACGTAGCGGAGCCCCGCCCGCAGCTGCCCTCGGGCGCGTCCGCTGGGGACCGACGGCTGCAGCTTCGAGCGGTCCATGGTCACCAGGCTGAACACCACCGCGATGAAGCTGACCGCGTTGAGGAGGAAGCAGATCCCGTCGCCAACACTCGCGATCAGCAGCCCGGCGATCGCCGGGCCGACGGCGCGGGCCACGTTGACGAGGACCGAGTTGAGACTGACCGCGTTGCGAAGGTCGCGGGGCCCGACCATCTCCAGGATGAAGGCCTGCCGGGCGGGGTTCTCGAAGGTGTTGTTGAGCCCGAGGATGACCGCCAGCAGCCCCACCTCCCACACCTGGACCACATGGGTGGTGACCAGGATCCCGAGCACCAGGGCCTGCACCCCCATCAGCGACTGCAGCAGGATCATCAGCCTCCGCTTGTCGACCCGATCCGCGACGACCCCTCCGTAGGCGCCGAGCAGGAGGACCGGCAGCGTCTGCAGGGCCACGATCAGGCCCAGGTCCACGCTCGAGTGGGTCAGGGTGAGGACCAGCCAGGACTGGGCCGTGGTCTGCATCCAGGTCCCGATCAGGGAGACGGCCTGGCCGCTGACGTACCGGCGGTAGTTGGGGATGGCCAGCGACGCGAACGTCGTCCGGACCGTTCTGCCCGCGAAATCGGCTGAATTCCCGAGCTGGCGCACCGGTCACTTCTACTCGAAAACCGCCGCCGCCCGGCTCCGGCCGGCCGGGGCTTGACACCTCGGGTGTTTCTGAAATATCCTTCGTGACGAAATGTTCGTGACGAAATACTTACGGATAACGACACAGGCAGCCCCCGGGGGGGATCGGTCGTGAGCCGCACCGGGAGTGTCCCGGTCACGCCCGCGAGCCCGCAGGCGGTCCACGACGGCATGGAGATCTCGCGCCTCTACGGCGAGATGTGGCGTCGGTTCCAGCCTCAGCGTCAGGTCATCAGCGGTTCCGCGGTGACCCCGCGGATGCTGTCGTACCTGCGCCACCTTGCCGCCGCCGGGCCCCTCACCGTGGGCGAGCAGGCGAGCCACCTCGGCATCAGCTACGCCACCGCCACCGAGGTCGTCAACCGTCTCGAGGCCAAGGGCCTCGTCGAGCGCATGAAGGACGACGGCGACCAGCGCCGCGTCTTCGTGTGGCTCACCGACCGAGGTCGCGAGCAGACCGCCGCCCTCGCCGGCCGCAATCTCGAGGATCCCTTTCTGCACGCCGTCGCCGCCCTGCCCGCGGCCACGCGCGCAGCCATCATCGAGGGTCTCGGCGCGCTCCTGAGAGCTGCCGATGCCGGTAGTCACACCCCCGACAAGGAGGAGGAGTCATGACCACGGAAACGAGTTGCCTGAGCTGCGGTATGCCCCTGACATCACCGGCCGATCACGCACGCGGGGACGAGGACATCCCCTACTGCGCGCACTGCACGACGGAGAGCGGCGAGCTGCAGCCTTTCGAGGAGCGCTTCGACAGGATGACCCAGTGGTCGATGCGCAAGGACGGCCTCGACCGCGCCGCCGCGGAGCGGCAGACCCGCGAGTACATGCGCACGATGCCCGCCTGGCGGGACCACCCGGCCCTCGCTTCCCCCACCTCCGGGCGCGCCTAGCGTGTCGGCCGCGCGCCGGGGGCGGGGTTCGGCTCCTCGCTCCCGGCGCCGGCCTCGATGGCGCTCGGCGCCACCCCTCCGCCCTGCGGGCGCCGCACGCTGAGTTTGGCCGGCTGGCGCGAGCGGTTGCCCTGATTGCTGAGCGCCAGTTGATGTGCTAGCCGCCTTCAGCTGAGACTGAGGGTTGATTGCGACAGATTTGCATCTGTGCTAGCCTCAGGCTGGACGGGTTCGGGCCAGGAGAGGGCATACCATGGCAGCAAACGCAGGCCGTTGGTCGCGCGTCTGGGGAGCGCTCACCCCCCGCGAGTGGACGCGCATCGGCGCGATGGCAGGCTTCATCGTTGCGCTCTATGTGCTCGGGTGGGGGATCTTCATCGCGGCCATCCTGCCCCAGCATTTCAAGCTGCTCGGCATCGGCGTGGCCATCACCGCGTACACGCTGGGGCTGCGCCACGCCTTCGATGCCGACCACATCTCCGCGATCGACAACACCACGCGGAAGCTGATGGCGGAGGGAAAGCGGCCGCTGTCCGTTGGGTTCTGGTTCTCGCTCGGTCACTCCACCATCGTCTTCGTCCTCGGCGTCGGCCTGACGTTTGCGGCCCGCGCGATCATCGGCCAGGTCAGCAACCCCAACTCGACGATCGAGAGCTTTGGAGGAATCGTCGGAACCCTCGTCTCCGGCACCTTCCTCTACCTGATCGCCATCCTGAATCTGGTCATCCTGGTGGGCATCGTCAAGGTGTTCATGAACATGCGCCGGGGCCGGTACAACGACGCCGAGCTCGAGCAGCAGCTCAACTCACGTGGCCTGATGTTCCGCTTCTTCGGCAAGATGATGCGGGCGATTCACAGCCCCTGGCAGATGTACCCGGTGGGGGTCCTCTTCGGCCTCGGCTTCGACACCGCCACCGAGGTGGCGCTGCTCGCCGCCACCGCGGGTGCCGCCACCGCGGGGCTGCCCTGGTACGCGGTGCTCAGCCTGCCCATCCTCTTCGCGGCGGGCATGGCAACCATGGACACGCTGGACGGCTCCTTCATGAATTTCGCCTATGGCTGGGCGTTCTCCAAGCCGGTGCGCAAGGTCTACTACAACATCACGATCACCGGGCTCTCGGTGGCCGTGGCGATGCTGATCGGCACCATCGAGATCTTCGGCTTGCTGGCGGCGGAGCTGAAGCTCTCGGGCGGCTTCTGGAACTTCATGGCGAACTTCAACATCAACGAGGCGGGATTCTTCATCGTCGGGCTGTTCGTGGTGACCTGGGTGGTGGCGCTCTCGATCTGGCGATTTGGCGGCATCGAGCGGCGCTGGGACGAGGCCGCCGCTCGTGGGAGGTCTGCCGAACGAGAATCGGCCTGACCGCTGCCGCCGAGCGCGCCCAGAGCTCTGGGCCGGTCCGGCGGCTCGACTCTCGGCCGCGCTGGGAGGGCGAAGCCCACCCAGGAAGCACCACCCTGCGGGGCCGCGGCTCCCGGCAGCCCGCTGACAAGGGCGCCGCCCTCGTCGATGCAGGTTTGGCCGGGAGGCACTCCGGGTGATGATCCGGGCTAGAGTGGAAGAAGGCCTCGGTCGGCGCAGGGGGCCGCTGCTATCATCTGGCGGCTTCGGCCCTGCCCGGAGGGTGCGGCCGGCGCCTGCCGCCATAGGACACCAATGCCAAACCGTCTGATCATCGTCGAGTCTCCCAGCAAGGCTCGCACCCTGGCCAAGTTCCTGGGCGCCGGCTACACGGTCAAAGCCTCGATGGGGCACATCCGCGACCTCCCGAAGTCGACCCTTGGGGTCGACTTGGAGAACGGCTTCCGTCCCGAGTACGTGGTCATCCGCGGCAAGGAGAAGCAGATCCGGGAGCTGCGCGACGCGGCTAAGAAGGCCGACGAGGTCCTGCTCGCCGCCGACCCGGACCGGGAGGGCGAGGCCATCGCCTGGCACCTCGCCGAGGCGCTCAAGCTCAAGGACCCCGACCGGATCGAGGTTCACGAGATCACCAAGAGCGCCGTCGAGGCGGCGCTCAAGGCTCCGCGCAAGGTCGACCGCAACCGCGTCTACGCCCAGGAGGCGCGCCGCGTGATCGACCGCCTGGTCGGATACCGGCTGAGCCCCCTGCTCTGGCGGAAGGTGCGGACCGGGCTCTCCGCGGGCAGGGTGCAGTCGGTCGCCGTCCGCCTGGTGGTGGACCGTGAGAACGAGATCGACGCCTTCGTCGCGACCGAGTCGTGGAGCCTCGACGCGGACTTGGAGAAGGGCGAGAGCCGGTTCACGGCGCGCTACCAGGGCCGGCGGGACGCGCTCGAGGCGGCGTCGGCCCCCAAGCGGGGCCGTGGCACCAAGCGTGGCGGCGTCGAGGGAGCGGACAGCGGCGAGCCCGCCGAACGGATCGTGCTGGCCACCCAGGCGGACGCCCTCGAGGTGATGCGCGCTCTCAACTTCGACGAGGCGGGGCATCGCCCCACCGACGTGCCGCCGTTCCAGGTGGAGGGCGTGGAGAGCTCGGAGACCTCGCGCTCGGCGCCCTTCCCCTACACGACGAGCACCCTCCAGCAGGACGCCAGCACCCGACTCCGATTCTCGCCCCGGCGGACCATGTCGATCGCCCAGGAGCTCTACGAAGGCGCGGAGCTGGGCAGCTCGGGCCCCGTCGGTCTGATCACCTACATGCGCACCGACTCGACGAGGATCAGCGACCAGGCGAGAACCGAGGCCGCCGCCTACATCGGCGAGACGATGGGGCAGAACTACCTCCGCACCGGCCACGCCCGGCAGCGCCCGGGCCAGAACATCCAAGACGCGCACGAGGCGATCCGCCCGACGGACGTCACTCGCACCCCGGAGCAGGTGGCCGAGCTGCTGCCTCGGGAGCAGGCGCGGCTGTACGAGCTGATCTGGCGGCGATTCGTGGCCAGCCAGATGGCGCCGGCCCGCTTCCTCAACACCCGGGTCACGATCGCGGCCTCGGACTTCATCTTCCGCGCCACCGGGTCGGTGCTCGTCTTCGACGGCTTCCAGCGGGTCTGGAAGCGCGACGAGGAGCGCGACCGGGACGGCCAGCTCCCCGCGCTCCTGCCCGGGGACGGTCTGGTCTGCGCCGGGGTGAGCGCTGAGCAGCATTTCACCCAGCCGCCGCCGCGCTACACCGAGGCGTCCCTGGTCAAGGAGATGGAGGAGCGCGGCATCGGCCGCCCGTCCACCTACGCCCCGACCATCGACGTCATCCAGGAGCGGGGGTACGTGCGCCAGGAGGAGCGCCGCCTCTATCCGACCGAGTTGGGCAAGACCGTCGACGGGCTGCTCCGGGAGCACTTCGCAGAGATCGTCGACATCGACTTCACGGCCGACCTGGAGCGCCGTCTGGACGCGATCGAGGCGGGCAAGCGCAAGTACGAACCCACGGTCAGGGACTGGTACACCCCGTTCAACGCCACGGTTGACAAGGCCCACACCGACATGCAGCGGGTCAAGGTCCCGGCCAAGTCGACGGGCGAGGTGTGCCCGCAGTGCGGGACCGGCGAGCTGGTCATCCGCGAGGGGCGTTTCGGTGCCTTCGTGGGCTGCTCCCGCTACCCGGAGTGCGACTACATCAAGGACAAGAAGCAGTCGTCCGCGGTGCCGATCGGGGAGAGCTGCCCGCGCTGCGGCAAGCCCCTGGTGCAGCGTCAGGGGAAGCGAGGCCCGTTCGTCGGCTGCAGCGGGTACCCCAAGTGCCGCTTCCTCCGCGACATCCCGGGGGCCGAGGGCGGCGGTCCGGAGGGCGCCGCCACGGTCGGGAGCACCGCCACGGCGGGGAGCGCCCCCAGCGCCGGTGCCGACCCGGTGGGCGACGCGGAGGATCTGGGCAAATGCCCGGAGTGCTCCCGCCCGCTCGCGCGGCGGCAGAGCCGCCGCGGCAGCTTCGTCGGCTGCACGGGGTACCCCGACTGCCGGTACATACAGCCTCAGAGCAGCAGCTCCGCCGGTGCCGCGGCGGCCCCGGCGGCCGAGCAGACGGGGGAGAGTTGTCCCGACTGCGGCAAACCCCTGGTCCGCCGCCAGGGACGCTTCGGCCCCTTCATCAGTTGCAGCGGCTATCCGAAGTGCACCTACCGGCCGCCCCGGAAGGCGCCGGCGGCGAAGGCGGAGGTCGCCTCGTGACGCCACGGCCGCATGCCACCACCATCGTCGGGGTCCGCCGTGCGGGCATGGTGGCGATCGCCGGCGACGGCCAGGTGACCGTCGGCGACGTCGTCATGAAGCACCGCGCCGCCAAGGTGCGGCGACTCCACCGCGACACCGTGCTGGCCGGTTTCGCCGGCGCGGTGGCCGATGCGCTGACCCTCTTCGACAAGTTCGAGCAGCAGCTCGACCGCCACCAGGGCCACCTCCTGCGCGCCTCGGTCGGCCTAGCCAAAGAATGGCGAACCGACCGTTATCTTCGCCACCTGGAGGCGATGCTCATCGTCGCCAACCGCGACCAGTTGCTCCTGCTCTCCGGCGACGGCGAGATCATCGAGCCCGATGACGACCTGGCGGCGATCGGAAGCGGCGGGCCGTACGCGCTGGCGGCGGCCAAGGCGTTGCTCCAGAACACCGAGCTCGATGCTGCGGAGGTGGCCCGGCGCTCCCTGGTCATCGCCGCCTCGCTCTGCATCTACACCAACGACCAGATCACCGTGGAAACCCTCTCGACCGAGACGGCACCGGCCGGCGACACTCCCGCGGAGACACCCCCGATCGCCACGGCGGCCGCGGAGGAGCCGGCCGGAAGGTGACGATGGACGCCGCGCAGCCCTCTCCCTCCGCTCCTCCTACCCATGACGGCGGTCCTGCGGCGGCGGATCCGGGCCCGACGTCGGCGGCGAACGGCCATGGCGGCGGCGACCCAACCCGTGACGCCGCCGAAGCCCGCGACCCGGACGACCTTCGTCCCACCGAGATCGTCCGGCACCTCGACGCCTACATCGTGGGGCAGGCGGCGGCCAAGCGAGCCGTCGCCATCGCGCTGCGCAACCGGGTGCGGCGCCGCCGGCTGAGCGACGAGATGCGCCGCGAGGTGCTCCCGAAGAACATCCTGATGATCGGTCCGACCGGAGTGGGCAAGACCGAGATCGCCCGGCGCCTGGCCAAGCTGACCGCCTCCCCGTTCATCAAGGTCGAGGCCACCAAGTTCACCGAGGTCGGCTACGTGGGGCGCGACGTCGAGGCTATCGTGAGGGACCTCCTCGAGCAGACCATCACCGACGTCCACGAGGAGCGTGTGAGCGAGGTCGAGGCGCGGGCTCGCGAGGTGGCCGAGCGCCGGATCCTCGACATCCTCGTGGAATCCGAGATGCGCCTGGCGGCCGGGTCGACCGAGGTCGCCGGCCGCCCCGCCGCCAGGGCGACCGGGGATTCCCCGAGTGGTGGCGCCCCCGACGTCACGGGCGCCCGGGACGCCGCCGGAGTCGCCGCCGCCGAGACGAGCGATCCGGCCGCGCTCCAGGTCGGCGAGCTGCCCGCCGGCACCGCCGGAGACGCGTCGATCGCAGCGACGGGCGAGGCGCCGCCGGCGGCCGCGCCGGAGCCGGAGACCGGCGACGGCCGCGCTGCGGGCGGGGTGCTCGAGCGCCTGCGCCGGCGGCTGCGCCGCCGCCTCGCCGCACAGCTGCGGGCCAAGCATCTGGAGGAGCGCTACATCGACGTCGAGGTCGAGGAGCCCTTCCAGCCTGCCTTCGAAGGCTTCGCGGGGAGCGGGCTCGAGGAGGTGGGTTACTCGCTCTCCGATTTCTTCTCGCAGATGGCGCCACCGCGCAAGCGGACCAAGCGCATGCAGGTCGCCGACGCGCGGACCGCGCTCGCCGAGGAGGAGACCGACCGGCTCATCGACATGGACCGCGTCTACGACGACGCCATCCAGGACGTCGAGGAGGCCGGGATCGTCTTCATGGACGAGGTCGACAAGATCTGCGGCCCGTCGCCGGATCACGGGCCCGACGTGAGCGGGGAGGGTGTCCAGCGCGATCTGCTGCCCATCCTCGAGGGTTCGGTGGTCCACACGCGCTACGGGTCGGTGCACACCGACCACATCCTCTTCATCGCGGCGGGCGCCTTCAACGTCGCCCGGCCGAGCGACCTGATCCCCGAATTCCAGGGGCGCTTCCCGATCCGCGTGGAGCTGAGCCCGCTCAGCGAGAGCGATCTTCAGCGCATCCTCACCGAGCCCAACAACGCGCTCACCAAGCAGTACGAGGCGCTGCTCGGCACCGAGCAGGTTGAGCTGGCCTTCACCGACGACGGGGTCGCCGAGCTGGCCCGCCAGGCCCATCGGGTCAATGAGCAGGACGAGAACATCGGGGCCCGGCGCCTCTTCACCATCATGGAGAAGGTTCTGGAGGAGGTCTCCTTCCACGCCGAGGACCACGCCGGCAAGCGGGTGGTCGTCGACTCGGAGATGGTCCTGCAGCAGCTCCAGGACCTGATCAGCGACGACGACGTGCGCCGCTACATCCTCTGAGGGCCCGAGTGGGCATCCCCGGACCGCCGCCGCCTCCCGAGCACCCCGCGCAAGCGTCCACGCCGGGACCACCCCTGCCGCCATCGGCCTCGCCGGCCGCCGAGCCGTCCGATCCGACCCCGCCGCAGCCTCCGCCGGCACCGCCCGCCCCCCAGCAGCCGGCACCGCAGCTCACTGAGATCGGCCCCGGCCAGGGCGAGCTGGGGGCCGGGCGGAGCCGGCCCGGTCTGAGCGTCGACCTCGGTGCGGTCCTGCGTCGCATGACGGCCACTGACGCCCTGGTCGCCGGCGGCCTCCTCCTGCTCTTCGTCTTCTCCTTCATGGGCGGCTGGATCCAGATCTCGTTCACCTGCCCGGTCGCGGACATCTACTGCACCGGCTCGAGCTCGTCGTCCGCCGGCACCCTGTGGGAGGGTTTCGGCCTCCTGCCCGCGCTGATCGAGATCGCCGCCATCGGCTGGTTCGTCGCCGTCAAGGTCCCCGAGCTGGGACTGGGCGGCCTGGTCCCGGATTCGCCGATCTGGCGATCCCCCTGGATGGGGGTCGCGGGGATCGAGGTGGTCCTCTTCCTCCTGTTCTGGCCGATCGAGGGCGGTCTCTACGTGAGCCAGGGGTCCACCTCCCCCGGGTGGGCGCTCTGGGCCTCGATCGCCTTCGCCGCCGTGGTCGGCATCGGCGGCTACCTGGAGCACCGCAAGACCGCCGAGACGGCTGCCCCCGTGGGAATCGTCACGGGGATGGCGCCCGACGCCCGAGCGGGGACGACGCCCGGCGCGGATCCTCGGGCCGGGTATCCCAACCCGCGGCCGCCCCTGCCCCCGGCGGAGTTCCCGCCGCCCCCCGCCCCGCCCATCCTCCCCATCGGCACCCTCTCGGCGGATCGCAGCGAGTGGTTCGACGGGGCCGGCTGGCAGGATGCGTTCGTGAGCGCGCCGCCAGGAGCCCTGCGCTCTCCTGACGGCAATCAATGGTGGGATGGGATCAGCTGGCGGGCCCTCCCGGCCTGGCACATCCGGGCGCAGGGCACCGAGATGGTGCGGCCCGTGCGGCCGGTCCCGGAGCCGTCCCCCCCGGAGCCGCCGCCCCCCCCGGAGCCGCCGCGCCCGCAGGAGCCACCCGTCTGACGGCCGGACCGGGACCGCGGTCCAAACCGTTTCCAGCGCGGATGGGGAGCCCTCGCCACCGGCCCGGAGGCCGTGTGGCACAATTCGGGCTGATTTCACACGCCCGGTCCACGCGACGGCGGGTGCCCCTCGGGGTCGCCGCCGCGGTCAACCCCGGGCGGAGGTGCCAACCCAGACCGGAAGGAGGCCGCCGTGCCGGCAGCAACCCTCCGCCAGCTGCTCGAGGCCGGAGTCCACTTCGGCCACCAGACCAGCCGGTGGAACCCCAAGATGCGCGACTACATCTTCACGTCGCGCGACCGCGTCCACATCATCGACCTGGCCAAGACCCAGCAGATGCTGGACGACGCCTGCGACTACGCCCGCGAGCTGGTGGGCGGTGGACAGAAGGTGCTCTTCGTCGGCACCAAGAAGCAGGCGCAGGACTCCATCGTGGAAGCCTGCACCCGGACCGGCCAGCCGTATGTCGTCCACCGCTGGATGGGCGGCATGCTCACCAACTTCCAGGTCATCCAGCGGCAGCTCAAGCGGCTCGTCGAGCTCCGTGGCATGAACGAGCGCGGTGAGTTCGAGCGGATGAGCGGCAAGGAGGCCAACGCCAACAAGGACGACCTGGAGCGGCTGGAGCGCAGCTTCGCCGGCATGGTCGAGATGAAGCGGCTTCCCGGTGCGCTCTTCGTGATCGACTGCAAGAAGGAGCGGCTCGCGGTCAACGAGGCCAACAAGCTGGGCATCCCGATCATCGCCCTGGTCGACACCAACTGCGATCCCGACCTGATCCAGCACGTGATCCCCGGCAACGACGACGCCATCCGCTCCTGCCGCCTGATGGTCAACGCGCTCTCCGACGCCATCCTCGAGGGGCAGCGCCTGCTCAGCGAGCGCGAGCTGCGCGAGCGCGCTGAGACAGATGCCGCTGCCGCCCTCGCCGCCCGCGCGGAGGCGGAGCATGAGAGCGAGCTGGCCGCGTCTCAAGCAGCGCCCGACACCGCGGAGCCGGCTCCCGAAGCCGCAGCCGTGGCCTCCAGCGCCGAGCCCGGGTCCGGACCGGCGGAGGAGTCGTGATGGCTGAGATTCCAGCGGCTCTCGTGATGAAGCTCCGGGAGGCGACCGGGGCCGGGATGATGGACTGCAAGCGCGCTCTGGTCGAGAGCGACGGCGATTTCGAGGTCGCCAAGGACCGCCTCCGCGCCTCGGGTGCGGCCAAGGCCGAGCACAAGGCCGGCCGTTCCACCAACGAGGGCGTGATCGAGGCCTACCTCCACGGCGTCGGCGGCATGCCCCCCAAGGTCGGTGTCCTCCTCGAGGTCAACTGCGAGTCGGATTTCGTCGCCAAGACCGACGACTTCAAACGGCTGGCGCGCGAGCTGGCCCTCCAGGTGGCCGGGGCCGAGCCGCTGTACGTCCGTCCTGAGGACGTGCCCGCGGAGATCGTCGAGCGCGAGCGGAGCGTCTTCCGCGCCCAGGCCGAGGGCAAGCCCGAGGCCATGCTGGAGAAGATCGTCGAGGGCAAGCTCGCCGCCTTCTACGCCGGCGTCTGCCTCCTCGAGCAGCCCTGGATCCGCGACGAGAAGCACAAGAAGAAGGTCAAGGAGCTGGTTCAGGAAGCGGTCGCCAAGCTGGGCGAGAACATCACGGTGGCCCGCTTCGTCCGCTACCGGGTGGGGGAGACCTCGCCGGAGGGGGACGGAGCCGCGAGCACGTGACCCCGGACGCCCCCTCCGTGGACCTGACCCGGCCGGTGGGACCGGATGGTCGCCGTCCGGTGTTCTCGCGCATCGTCCTCAAGCTCTCCGGTGAGGCACTGGTCGGCAGCGAGGCGTACGGCATCGACATGGAGACCCTCCGGCGGATCGCCCAGCAGATCCAGCGGGTGGTGGAGCGCGGGGTCCAGCTCGCCATCGTGGTCGGCGGAGGCAACATCGTCCGGGGCACCGACATCAGCCGCCACGGCATCGAGCGGGTCACCGGCGACTACATGGGGATGCTGGCGACCGTCATCAATGCGCTGAGCCTTCGGGACGCGATCGAGCGTCTCGGCATGCAGTGCCGGGTGCAGAGCGCCATCGCCATGCAGCAGGTGGCCGAGCCGTTCATCCCGCTGCGAACCATTCGCCACCTCGAGAAGGGGCGGGTCGTGATCCTTGCCGGGGGACATGGGAGCCCGTTCTTCACCACCGACACCACCGCTGCACTCCGAGCCGCCGAGATCGGCGCCGACGCGCTGCTCAAGGCGACCCAGGTCGACGGCATCTACAGCGCCGACCCGATCCGCGACCCCACCGCGACGCGATTCGCCCATCTCTCCTACCTCGAGGTTCTGACCAGGGGCCTGACCGTCATGGACAACACCGCGCTCACCCTGTGCATGGACAACAAGATGCCGATCATCGTGTTCGACCTCCACGCCGAGGGCAACCTGGAGAGGGTCATCCTCGGTGAGGAGGTCGGCACCCGCGTCGACGCGGAGGTGACCACATGACCGAGCCGAACAAGGCCGAGGAAGCGCTCGCCCAGATCGAGGGACGGCTCGTCGACGCCGAGATCCGGATGGAGAAGAGCGTCGAGGCGCTCCACAAGGAGCTGTCGAGCATCCGGACCGGCCGGGCCAGCCCGTCACTCGTGGAGCGGCTCCAGGTCGAGGTCTACGGAGTGCCGCAACCGCTCCAGGCGGTCGCCGGCATCTCCACGCCGGAGGCGCGCCAGCTGGTGATCCGCCCCTACGACCGCACCTCCATCCCGGCCATCGAGAAGGCGATCCAGCGCTCCGACCTGGGGCTCACCCCGAGCAACGATGGCCAGCTGATCCGGATCGTGATCCCCCAGCTGACCGAGGAGCGCCGGCACGAGCTCAGCAAGCTGTGCGCCCGCCGGGCGGAGGAGGCCCGGGTGGCGGTGCGCAACATCCGCCGCGACGAGGTCGAGCACCTCCGCCGGGTGGAGAAGGACGGCCATCTGAGTCACGACGAGCTGGAGCGCTCACTCGGCCAGGTGCAACACATCACGGACCAGTTCGTGTCCAAGGTCGATGACGTCGCCAGGAAGAAGGAGGCGGAGATCCTGGAGGTCTAGGGTCGCCCCATCCAGGTCCCGGAAGCACGCCGCGTCGGCCCGCCGCGGAGCGTGGGACACTAGCGTCAGCGCACCGAAACGGCCTGCCGTCTGCGGCCGTTCTTTCGAGAGAGGCATGCTCCGACCACCCCCACCCACCGCCATCCCCGCGCCTGCCCGCCTTGAGCTGCCGCGCCACATCGGCATCATCATGGACGGCAACGGCCGCTGGGCCAAGCGCCGGCACCTGCCGCGGGTTGCTGGCCACAGGGCCGGGGTCCGGGCGATACGGCGGGTCATGGAGGCCTGCGACGACGCCGGCGTCCACATTCTCACCCTCTACGCCTTCAGCACCGAGAACTGGCAGCGACCCCGGGGCGAGGTGACCTCCCTGATGCGCCTTTTCGAGGAGACGATGGACAGCGAGGTGGAGGAGCTGGATGCCAAGGGTGTGCAGCTGCGGGTCATCGGGGACCGCGCCAAGCTCAGCCCGCGCCTCCGCCACAAGGTCGACGCCTGCGAGGCTCTGACCGCTCACAACGGCGGCAACATCCTCAATGTGGCCATCAACTACGGGGGCCGCAGCGAGCTGGTCGAGGCAATCCGCGAGCTGGCCTCCAACGGCGTGGACCTTCGCACCCTGGATGAGGCGACCCTCTCCGCGGCCCTCTACACCTCGGGGCTGCCGGATCCGGACCTGATCATCCGCACCGCCGGGGAGCTCCGGGTGAGCAACTTCCTGCTCTGGCAGGGGGCGTACGCCGAGCTGCACGTGACCGAGGCGCTCTGGCCGGACTTCGGGCCCAGCGACCTGAGCGTGGCGCTCGGCGACTTCAGCTCTCGAAGGCGGACCTTCGGGCAGGTGGCCGACCCGGCCGGCGCCGATCTCGGCACCCCGGTCGCCAGCCCGGTGGGATGACCACCCCCCCGGCGCCCGGCGTGGTCGGCGCTCTCCCGGTGGCGGCGGAGGGTGCTCCCGTACCGGTCGGTGCCCTTCCCCGGCGCCGCATGAATCTGCTCCCGCGGGTGGCCTCGAGCGCCGTCCTGGCTGCGCTCGTCGCCGGCCTGATCTACGTCGGCGGCATCCCCCTCGACGTGCTGGTCGGAGCAGCCGCGGCGCTCGGCGCCTGGGAGCTGGCCAGCCTGCTGGCGCGCTGCCCGGTCCCCGCGCCGCGCTGGCTGGTGGTGGCGCTGGCCGTCTGGCTCGCGGAGCGGGCGGTCCTCCCCGGGGCGGGCGGCAATCTCGAGGTCATCCTCCCGGCCGCCCTGGCCGCCGGGATGGTGGCCGGCGTCCTCCTGCACTCCCCCTGGGAGGGGTCGGCCGCGGGACTGGGCGGCGCCCTCTATCTCGGGGTGGGGTTGGGCAGCCTGCTCGGCCTCTACCACTGGTCGGGCGCGGGCCCGGGGGTGGGGCGCGATCTGGTCGCGATCGTGGTCGGGGCGGTGGTCGCCACCGACACCCTGGCCTACTTCACCGGACACGCCCTGGGGAGGCACCCCTTCTTCCCCTCGATATCGCCGCGGAAATCGGTGGAGGGGGCGGTGGGAGGAGCCGTGGGCGCGATGCTGGTCGCCGGGATCGCCGGGCCGCTCGTCATCTCGCTCAATCCCTTCGTCGCCGTGGGTATGGGGCTGCTGATCGCCGTCGCCGCGGAGGGGGGCGACCTCGCCGAGTCGGCGCTCAAGCGGCAGGCGGGGGTCAAGGACTCGGGCCGGCTGATCCCGGGTCACGGAGGACTGCTCGACCGCCTCGACGGCCTGCTCCTCGCCGGGCCGGCCGTATATTGCCTCCTGGTGCTGATCGCCTTCCGGTGAGCGCGCCCGGCCGCACCGCCGTTCCCCACCGCTCACCTCACCCCCCGGAGGACCACCCCGGCTCCATGGACCCCGCATCTCCCTCGCCGGCCCCGCGCCGGGTCGTCCTCCTCGGGGCCACCGGTTCGATCGGTCGGCAGGCGGTGGACGTGATCGCGCGCTTCCCGGATCGTTTCCAGGTCGTGGGACTGGTGGCCCGGCGTGACATCGCGGGGCTGCGGGCGCTGGCCGAACGCTTTGGGTCGGCCCGTGTCGGCGTGGTCGCCCCCGAAGCGGGGGCGGAGGTGCCCCCGGGGTGGGGGATCGGCCTCGATGCCGCCTGCGAGGTGGCCGCCATGCCGGCGGACGTCGTCTGTGTGGCCATCACGGGCGCGGCGGCTCTCCGCCCCACCCTGGCCGCCCTGGACGCTGGGACCATCGTGGCCACCGCCACCAAGGAGGTGCTGGTGATGGCGGGGGAGGTGGTGCGCGCCCGATCGCTCCGGACGGGCGCCCGCATCGTCCCCATCGACAGCGAGCACTCGGCTCTCTGGCAGTGTCTCCGGGGCGAGGATCCGGCGAGCGTCAGCCGGCTGATCCTGACCGCGAGCGGTGGACCCTTCCGGGAGCGTGACCCGGCGACATTCGCTGGCGTCACCCCCGAGGAGGCGCTCCGGCATCCGACCTGGAATATGGGTCCCAAGATCACCATCGACTGCGCCACCATGATGAACAAGGGGCTGGAGGTCATCGAGGCCCATTTCCTCTTCGAGGTGGACTACCCGCGGATCGACGTGGTGATCCATCCGAGCTCGGTGGTCCACTCCATGGTCGAGTTCCGAGACGGAGCCACCAAGGCCCAGATCGGCGCGCCCGACATGCGCGTGCCGATCGCCCTGGCCCTCGCCGACGGGGAGCGGCTCCCGGGGATCGCCCCGCCGGCCGACCTGCCCGCCGTCTCGCCGCTCGAGTTCCTGGAGGTCGACCCTCGCCGCTTCCCGGCCCTCGGCCTGGCCCGGCGAGCCGGCGAGCGGGGGGGTGTCGCGCCCGCCGTGCTCAACGCGGCCAACGAGGTCTGTGTCGACGCCTTCCTGCGGGGGGCCTGCCGCTTCGACCAGATCACCGAGCTGGTGGGGGAGGCGCTGGAGGCGTCGCCGGTGGTCTCCGAGCCCTCCCTCGAGGACGTGCTCGCCGCTGACGGGTGGGCCCGCCGGCGGGTCGCCGGCGCGCTGGCCCTGCCTGCGGGGGCGGCCCTGGGCGATCCCGGAGGCATGGGGTCGGCGTGATCGGATTCATCGTCGCGGTCATCGCCTTCCTGGTGCTGATCACCATCGTCGTGGTGGTCCACGAGGGCGGCCACTTCGTCCTCGCCAAGCTCTCCGGGATCCGGGTCGACGAGTTCTTCGTGGGCTTCGGCCCCCGGGTGGTGAGCTTCACGCGAGGTGACACCGAATACGGCATCCGGGCCCTGCCGGTGGGGGGCTTCGTGCGCATGCCGGGAATGCTCGGCTTGGAGGGAGAGGCCGACGCCGGCGAACGCAACTTCTATCGCGCCTCCATCCCCCGGCGCCTGGCGACGATCGCCGCCGGGGTGGTCTTCAACCTGGTCTTCGGGGCCATCTGCCTCACCGTTGTGGCCGCCCAGCCCAGCCCCTCCTACGTTCCGTCGGGGGAGCCGACCGCCCGAGCCGGGCTGGTCAACGGCGACGTCATCCTCAGCGTGGGGGGCTCGACGATCAGCTACGCGTCGACGGCGGCCACTGACGACGGCTTCTACGCCGCCGTCCAGAGGAGCGACGGCCGGCCGACGCCGGTCGTCTACCAGGGCACCGATGGCGCCGACCACACCGCGACCATCACCCCGGAGCTGGTCGTCTACGCCGAGGGGAGGTCGGGCACCTTCCCGAGCAAGCTGGCGGGGGACGCTCTGGTCATCACCTCGGTGGACGGCACGCCGGCTGGCACCGGTGACCCCGCCGCCATCCTCGGCAGCGGGAGCCCGGTCACCGTGAGCGGCTTCGTCGAGGGGGACAGCACCGATCGGTTCAGCAACGACCAGATCTCCGACGTCCACGATGGCAACGGGAGCCAGACGAGCCACGTGCAGGCCGCCTGGCGCATCGGGTACGGAGCCCAGGTACCCGGCGACGCCCTCTTCCCTGCGCTGCGAGACGGCTTCGGGGCGATCCCCGCCTACGCGTCCTCGCTGATCCAGGTCATCGGCCAGCTCTTCGTCCACCCGGCGCAGGCGAGCCAGCAGTTCTCCGGACCGGTGGGCATCGCCGCCGCCGCCGGCACCTCGGTTCAGCAGGGCTGGGTTCAGTACCTCAGCCTGATCGGCATCATCAGCCTCGCCCTGGGCTTCTTCAACGTGCTGCCGATCCCGTTCCTGGACGGCGGCCGGCTGCTCTTCATCGCCATCGAGGCGGTGCTCCGGCGACGGATCGACCCGGTGCGGCAGGCGATCGCCATCGCGATCAGCCTCGCCGTCATCATTGTGCTGTTCGTGCTCATCACCATCAACGACATCAACCACCTCGGTGGGGGAGTGCACTGAGATGACCCCTCCCAACCGCCGCCGGACCGTCCCCATCAACGTGGGTGGAGTCGTCATCGGCGGGGCCGCCCCGATCTCGGTCCAGACCATGACCAAGACCCAGACCGAGGACGTGAGCGGGACGCTCGCCCAGATCGAGCGGGCGGCGGCCGCGGGGGCCGACATCGTGCGGGTCACTTGCGACACCCCGGAGGCGGGCCGGGCGCTGCGCGAGATCGTCCGCGGCTCGCCCGTGCCGATCGTCGCCGACGTCCACTACGACGCCCCCCGCGCCCTGGAGGCGCTGGAGGCGGGGGTCGCCTGCCTCCGGCTCAATCCCGGCAACATCACCGACTCGGCCAAGGTGGCCGACATCGCCCGCGAGGCGCGCGACCGCGGGGTCCCGATGCGGATCGGGGTCAACGCCGGCAGCATCCCCGGCCGCAAGGGACTGGAGCGGGGCCGCGGGGGCAGCGTCGACGAGACCGCGGAGCTGATGGTGGAGGCCGCCCTGGGCCACATCCGCATCCTCGAAGAGCTGGACTTCCACCAGATCAAGGTGTCCCTGAAGGCGTCGGACGTCGCCACCAACCTGGCGGCCAACCGCAAGTTCGCCGCCCTGGGCAACCGCTACCCGCTCCATCTCGGGCTCACCGAGGCGGGGCCGGTCGACACCGGCAGCATCAAGAGCGCCATGGGCATCGGCATCCTCCTCGCCGAGGGGATCGGTGACACCATCCGCGTCTCCCTGGTCGGCGCACCGGAGGAGGAGGTCCGGGTGGCCAGGCAGATCCTGGCCAACCTCGAGGACAAGCCCCACGGGCCCAACCTGGTGGCCTGCCCCACCTGCGGCCGGCTTGAGATCGACATGTTCCCGATGGTGAAGCGGGTCGAGGAGGCCATGCAGGGCATCCGGCGGACCATCACCGTCTCGGTCATGGGCTGCGTCGTCAACGGTCCGGGCGAGGGGATGCACGCCGACATCGGGATCGCCGGCGGCAAGCAGAAGGGCATCCTGTTCAAGGGCGGCAGGGTGGTGGCGACGCTCCCCGAAGCGGAGCTGATCGACATCCTGGTCGCCGAGCTGCGCGCGGTCGCTGCCGAGGATGCCGAGCTGCTGGCAGCGGGCAAGCCGCTGCCGGATGGGCTGAGCGACGGCGTGACGGCCCCGGAGCCGGCCCGTCCGATGACCCCGCTGACCGTCGTCTGAGGGACGCCCGGCGACGGCTTCCGCATCAGCGGGAGTCGCAGGGGTGGTGCTTCGCTCCGGTCCGGACGTCGGGACCGCCTGACTGCGATCCCGCGTCCTTGCCTCGGCGCGGTTGCAACCCGCGCCTGCGGCAAACCTGCGCTCGGCACGCACCCCCGCGTCTCCCTTCCGGTGGCAGGGGGCTGTCCGGGTAAACTCGGCGGCCATGGCTGACGAACGGGCCCCGATGCCCAAGGCGATCACCCGCAAGAGCGAGGACTTCGACCGCTGGTACACGGACACCGTGCGCCGCGCCGAGCTGGCGGACTACGCCCCGGTCCGGGGCTGCATGGTCATCCGCCCCTACGGGTACGCGCTCTGGGAGCGGATCCAGCGGGCGCTCGACGACATGATCAAGCGGACCGGGCACGAGAACATGTACTTCCCGCTCCTGATCCCGGAGTCGTACCTGCTCAAGGAGGCCGAGCACGTCGAGGGATTCGCCCCCGAGGTGGCCTGGGTGACCCATGGCGGGCAGAAGGAGCTGGAGGAGCGGCTGGCGATCCGGCCCACCTCCGAGACGATCATCTGCTCGATGTTCGCGGACTGGATCCACAGCTACCGCGACCTGCCGGTCCTGATCAACCAGTGGGCCAACGTGATGCGCTGGGAGAAGCGCACCCGGCTCTTCCTGCGGACCTCCGAATTCCTCTGGCAGGAGGCGCACACCTTTCACGAGACCCACGCCCAGGCGGCCGCCGAGGTCGACACCGGGCTCGAGTGCTACCGCGAGCTGGCCGAGGAGTGGCTCGCCATCCCGGTGATCCCGGGCCGAAAGACGAGGTCCGAGACGTTCGCGGGTGCGGAGTACACCCTCTCCATCGAGGCCATGATGAGCGACGGCTGGGCGCTCCAATCGGGGACCTCGCATCACCTGGGGCAGAACTTCACCCGCGCCTACGGCATCAGCTACAGCGACCGGGAGAACGTCCTCCAGCATCCCTTCCAGACCTCGTGGGGGCTGTCGACGCGGATCATCGGGGGGCTGATCATGGCCCACGGTGACGACGCCGGCCTGGTGATGCCGCCCCGCGTCGCACCGATCCAGGTCGTGGTCGTCCCGGTCACCCGGAGCAACGACCCGGAGGGGGCCGCGGCCGTCGACGAGGCGTGCCGGCGCATCGAGGCGGAGGCGGGTGACGTGCGCCTGCGCATCGACCGGCGGGACGGCACACGCCCCGGTGAGAAGTACGCCCACTGGGAGCTGCGGGGCGTGCCGCTCCGGGTGACCGTCGGCGCCCGCGACCTCGCCGCCGGCCAGGTCACCGTCACGCGCCGCGTCGACGGCGAGAGCTGGACCGAACCGCTCGACGGCGTGGCCGCCCGGCTGCCCGCGTGCCTCGACGAGGCCCAGTCCCGCATCAGGGCTCGGGCCGAGGGGCTGCTCCGGGATCGGAGTGTCGAGGTCAGAAGCCTCGATGAGCTGCGTGAGGCCTTTGCCGAGAGACCCGTCTTCGCCAACGCCCCCTTCTGCGAACGTCCGGCCTGCGAGGAGGCGGTCACGTCGGCCGCCCACGCGCTCACCATCCGGGTGCTGCGCCGCGACCGCAGCGGGGAGGTGGGGCGGTGTGTGGCCTGCGGTGAGGTCTCGTCCGAGGTCGCGGTGATCGCCCGGGCGTACTAGCGCACCCTGCTAGGGACGGGCCCGCACCCTACTTTCCGTGGGTGGCGTACACGTAGGCCGCCACCACCACGAGGACAACGATCAGCAGGAGCAGCACCCAGCGCAGCAGCGTCGGGCGCCGCTTCGCGGGCTTGGCCCGGGAGGGCCGGGGCAGCGGGGGTTGCTTGACCTGGGCTCGGGATGGGGTGGAAGGTGGCGGCTGGAGCGGTGCTCCGGGGGGCGGAACGGTCGACCGGGACGGCCAGCCCTGGGCGGCCGGCGTCCTCGACGCGGCCGGCTCACCGGGGGCCTGCCATGTGGTCGGATCGACGAATGCCACCGGGTGCGCCACCCCGGGTGGCACCGCGGGCGGCTGGCTGGGGGGCCGGGGCTGCCAGTCCTCGGGGATCGAGAAGGGCATCGGCGGCATCGGGGAGGCGGGTCCCGACGGGCCGGCCTGCCAGCCCCCGGCGATCGGTCCCGGAACCGGCGGCGGGGCGATCGGAGGCCCGGCCGGCTCGATCGGCCAGTCGTCCGGTCTCGGCAGGGGAGGCGGCTGCGCGCCGAGCGGAGAGCCCGCAGCGGGAGCCGGTTTCTCCGTGTGGCCGGGGAGCGGCGCCGGATGGGCGGCCGCTGCCTGGCCGGAGAGGCGGGCCTGCCAGTCCGGATCGCCGGAGAAAGGGGCGGGCGACGCCGGTGACGGGGTTTCCGCCGGCGCCTGGGGCATCCGCGGCGACGTTGCCGGGGGCGGATACGCGGCCCGCGGGGCGGGAGCGCCTGGCGGCACCGCGACCGGGGGCATCACCTGAGCGGTGGCGGGCGGTGCAGCGTGGCTCTCCGGCGTCGCGATCGCACGCGGGGCGGCCTGCGGGGCCGGGGTGGGAGCCTCCCAGGCGGCGGGCGCGACCGGTCGCATGCCCGCAGGGCGCCAACGCTGGCCGTCCCACCAGAACCGGCCGTCGGCGCTGCGCGGCGCATCCGGGGACGGCCCCGGCGGCTGCTGGCCGTAGTCTCCACCAGACTCACTCATGCGCGCCCGAAGCATATCCGCACCGCGGGCCGCCAGGACCAACTTGGCGACCAGACCGGCAGCGGAGGGGGCTCGCCGGCGGTAACGGCGGCGAGTCGGGCGCCGGGATGTGACGATTGCCCGAGCGGGGTCCCCGGTACACTCGTTGGGCAGCCATGCCCTACGCCGATCTCGAGTCCCGGACCGCCTACCTCTCCGAGGCCGATCGCGGGATGCTGCACCGCGCCTACGCGGTGGCCGAGCGCGCTCACCTTGGGCAGTTCCGGCTTTCCGGGGAGCCCTACGTCGAGCACCCCCTGGCGGCGGCGGTCCTCCTCAGCGAGCTGCGCCTGGACGCCGAGACCCTCGCCGCAGCACTGCTCCACGACACGGTCGAGGACACCGACGTCACCCTGGACGAGATCCGGCGCGAGTTCGGCGAACCCATCGCCCGTCTCGTCGAGGGGGTCACCAAGCTCGGCAAGATCCACGTCCACACTCGTGAACAGGCCCAGGCGGAGAACATCCGGAAGATGCTGGTGGCCATGGCCGAGGACATCCGCGTGGTGCTCATCAAGCTCGCCGACCGGCTTCACAACATGCGCACCGTCGGCGCCCACGCCGAGGAGCGGCGCCGGCGGATCAGTCAGGAGACCCTCGACATCTACGCGCCGCTCGCCCACCGGCTCGGCATCTGGCAGTTCAAGGCGGAGCTGGAGGATCTGGCCTTCGCCCAGCTCGACCCCGACAGCTACCACGCCATGGAGGCCAGGCTGCAGAGCGGGCGGGAGCAGCGCCAGGTCTTTGTCCGCGACGTGAGCGAGATCCTCCAGCGTGAGCTGGAGGCCGTCGGAGTGCGCGCCGAGCTGAGCGGGCGATCCAAGAACGTCTACAGCATCATCGACAAGATGGGCCGCCAGCAGAAGGAATTCGAGGAGATCTACGACCTGATGGCGGTGCGCGTGGTGGTGGACTCGGTGAAGGACTGCTACAGCGCCCTGGGCGTGGTCCATCACCTCTGGAAGCCGATTCCGGGCCGCTTCAAGGACTACATCGCGATGCCCAAGGGCAATGGCTACCAGTCGCTCCACACCTCCGTGATCTCCCACACCGGAGAGCCCGTCGAGGTGCAGATCCGGACGGTGGAGATGCACCACACCGCCGAGTACGGGGTGGCCGCCCACTGGCACTACAAGGCGGGCTCGCAGCAGGTGCGTTTCGACGAGCGCTACAGCTGGCTCCGCCTGCTCATGGACTGGCAGAAGGAGCTGCTCGACGCCGAGGCCTTCGTCGACACCGTGAAGGTCGACATCTTCCAGGACGAGGTCTTCGTCTTCACCCCCAAGGGCGACGTGCGCTCGCTGCCGGCGGGGAGCACCGCGGTCGACTTCGCCTACCGGGTGCACACGGCGGTCGGCCATCACTGCATCGGGGCCAAGGTCAACAGCCGGATGGTCCCCCTCGACTACCGGCTCGTCAACGGCGACATCGTGGAGATCCTCACCACCAAGGCGCCCCACGGACCCTCGCGGGACTGGCTGAATTTCGTCAAGACGTCGACGGCCCGGGAGAAGATCCGGCAGTGGTTCAAGAAGGAGCGGCGCGAGGAGAACGTCACCAAGGGTCGGGAGATGCTGGACAAGGAGTTCCGGCGCCTGCGCCAGACCTCGCTCGCCGCTCTGAAGGAGGACGGCCTGCAGGAGCTGGCCCGGGACTTCAAGTACCCGACCGTGGACGACTTCCTGGCGGCCATCGGCTACGGCGAGCTGAGTGGCCGGACGGTGGTCCTCCGCCACGCCGACCGCGACGCTGCGCCCACCGACGAGGACGGCCGGGGTCCCGCCATCCCGCTCACCGCACCGGCGTCCCTGCCGAGCGGCGAGGTCAGGGTGCACGGGGTCGGCAACATGCTGACGACCTTTGCCCGCTGCTGCAAGCCGGTTGCGGGCGAGCCAATCCGGGGCTACATCACAAGGGGCAAGGGGGTCACCGTCCACCGGGCCGACTGCGTCAGCATCCGGCACGCCCAGGACCCCGACCGGCTCGTCGAGGTCGAGTGGGAGCGAGGCGCCCACCAGGTCTTCCCGATCACCATCAAGGTCGAGGCCTGGGACCGGACCGGCCTGCTCCGCGACATCGCGGCGGTGATCGCCGAGTCCAAGATCAACCTGGTGGGGGCCGACGTCCAGGTCTACGACGACCGGACCGCCGTGATCTCGACGAGCGTCGAGATCTCCAACCTGACCCAGCTCAGCCGCCTCCTGGAGCGCCTGGAGCAGGTCCGCGATGTCCACACCGTGGCGAGGGACGTGGGCTAGGGCCGCAGAACTTCCTTTCCCCGCGAATCGCGGCCTCCTGCCGGTCGCCGTAACCCCTGGTCGGTCCCGGGTGGGGCCAATCGGAGCACTTCCACATACGGGGTGACGGCTTGCGACCGGGAATCCACCGGCGCGTTACCGGGATCTGCCACCTTTGACGCGATGCACCGGCCCGTATGGTCCTCGTTCCATCCCCAGGCGCCGTCGATCCGACCGGAGAGGGGAGACCGGCGCGCGCGCCCCCCGAAGGGGGCGGTCGCGCCTCGGCGCCGAGCGCGGCAGCGCGGCCAGATCGTGCCCCTGTTCGCACTGCTGTTGGTCGTCATCACCGGCTTCGTGGCGCTCGACCTGGACTCGGGGATCGCCTACGACCAGTCGCGCACCGACCAGGACGTCTCCGACGCCGCCGCGCTGGCCGCCACCTACTGGATCTGGTCGAATGTGAACGACCAGACGCTACCCTCCGTCAGCGGGGCCTTCACGGCGGCCGTCAACGTCGCCGAGCTCGACTGCACTGGTCCCTCCGCTCCCTGCTCTCTGAGCCTCGCCTTCTACGGCAACACCTTGACATGGACTCCGAGCACCGCGATGTGCTCCGCCTCCGTGCAGAACGTGTCGACCCCGACCCCGGTGACCTGGACCCCCAGCGGCTGTTCCCCCGTCATCACGACCGTCTACTACGCCGGAGCCAGTGTGGGGAGCACCGGGCACACCTACATCGGCGCGGCGGCCTTCAAATCCGGCAGCTTCTCGGTGGGCAACCAGGCCGTGGCCCAGGTGGTGGGCGGGACCGGAGGCACGGGCGAGGGCTCGCTCTACCTGAACTGCGTGCTCTGCATCCTCGGTGGACAGAACGGCGCCGACGTCTCATCGGGGGTGACCGAAGGACTCACGATCGAGTCCAACTCCGACCTCCTGGATCTGACCTCGGACGATGCCAACATGGATATCAACCGCGGTCTCGATTGCGAGGGGAGCAACGACGCCGCCACCATCGACACCACCAAAGGCGGCGGCACCCCTTACGGCGCCGTGGATGTCGCGGGCACCTACACCGACAACTGCGGCAGCAGTGGCGCCGGCCTCACCTGGAAGCCGGCTTCGACCACGTCACCCAACAATCCCTCCGTCAACACCGCGCCAATCGCCGACCCACTCATCAACATGAGCATGCCGCTTGAGAACTTGGCCAACTGCCCCAATGGCGAGAACTACGGCAACACGTATGACAACATCACGGTCAACACGACCCTGCATCCGGGCTGCTACGAGAACATCGTCATCAACGGGTCGATTCACAACTCCTCGGCGCCGTCAGGCGGCCAGAGCTGCCTGAACAACGGCGACGGTGTCGATGTGATCTTCGACGCTGGTACCTACATCATCTACGGCAATCCCTCACCGTCAGGACCAGCTACAGCAGGCGGGCTCACCATCGAAGGTGTGAATCCGAGCGTCGAGTCGGACGACTCCACGGCTTACACCAACTCCATACAGGGGCTGGACTGCAAAGCTGGCGGCGTCACCCTCGATTTCGTCTGCTCCACCACCGCAGGCGGAGCCCCGGCTTATTGCAACGCCGGTGGTGAGGTGGGCGCAGGGCTGGTTCTCGACGCGAGCGCGCCCCCGAACACCTGGTGTCAATATGACCACAGCAACTCGACCCAAGCCTATGAGACCGCAGGCAACTCCCAGACCGATAATGCAATGGACGCGAACAACTCAGATTTGACCTGCGACTACCAGTGGAACCTGTTCCCGCCGGAAACCGGGCAGCAGGAGAATCTCGGGATCATCTTCGACCGCAACAACCAAGGTTGGATCGAGACGGCCTCGCAGACGCCGGACGGGGACAGCGACCACAACGGCGCGATCTATGCGCCGGCCGCCACCTACGTGATGGCGAACTACGGGACGTCCGGGCCGGTGGAGGGCAGCGGCAACTCCTGCACCACCCCGCTCGGCGCGCCCATGATCGTCGACTATATGCAGGTGTACGCCAACTACAACCAGACCTGGCCGCTGCCCTCGTGCCACGAGTTCGATTGGTACGAAACCTTCACCTTCGACCTCAACAACGACGTGCAGCTGAATGGCGGCGGGCCGGGTGGCCTGTCCGGCTGAGCGTCCCGCACGCTGGGGTGGTGGCTCTCTGTTACCAAACGGTGGCGGTCCGTCGACAGGAATCTCTGTCTTGGTGGGCTAGGCTGCGGTGGCGGGAAGCCGCCTGTGGTGGTGCATGGAATGATGGAGCGGTGATGACAAGGGCCAGGGAAGAGCCGGAGCCCGGCCGCCATCCGCGCCATCGGTCGCGGCGCAACGGCCAGGCGATGCTCGAGTTCGCCATGATCTTTCCCCTGCTCCTGCTGCTGGCCTTGTCGGTCGTGGACTACGGCTACTACCTGGAGCACGTCGACAACATTGCGACCGTGGTCCGCGACGGCGCCCGCTACGCCAGCGATAACACCACAGCATCCCCGTGGAACAGCAGCTGTCCAAACCCGGTCCCGCTGAGCGCGGGCGGCTGGAGCTGCGCCGGCCTCTCGGCCACCCTATCCGGCAGCTCGGTGGGGGGGAGCGCCGCCGCTTCGACACTCTACGTCGTCTCGACCGCCGGCTTCACCGAGTTCAGCGGCGGTTTCACCGTGAGCGCCAGCGCCTCGGGGGGGCCGACCAGCATCTCCTGCGGTGCGGCATCGACCAGTGCACCGTTCGAGTTCACCACTTGCGTTGTGAATACCGGCGGTGGCACCTTCACGAGCGCTCTGCTGATCGGCGAGTCCGACTTCACGGAGGGCGTGATCCAGGAGGAGGCCGAGGCCCTCACCGTGCCCGAGGGCGGACTTCCGATCGACAACATCGATTGCTGCTGGTCGGGGCAGACGGGTGGCACGGGATGTCCGGGTGGATCGGGGACGACCCCCCCCGCGCCAGGCGGCTCCAGCACGGTCGTGATCCCCGGCGCGTTTCCGGCGAGTCTTGGACTCGGCTCGCAAATCCCGGTCAGCTGCGTGACCATCTCGTACTGGTCGAGTACCGGCGGGTCGTATTCGCCGTCCAGCCTCAGTCTCTGTGGGTGGTATTCGGCGGATGCCGTTGATGCTGGGAGCAGCAACGGGTTCCAGGAAATCGGCAATGGCGGCACGTGCACCGCTGGGACGGGCGAGCTGGTCCAGGTCACCGTGTCCTACGCCTGGAGCCAGTCCTCGCCCGGCCCCGAATTCTCGATCCTGAACTCGGTGTTCGGCATCGGGCTCCACGCCTCGGCGACTTACGCGTTCGTGGTGGCGAATTGAGGCGCGCGCGGCGCCGTGGGGTGTCGGGACAGACCATGGTGGAGTTCGCGATGGTCGCTCCTCTCTTTCTCCTGTTGGTCCTCGCCACCATCGACTTCGGCGGCTACTTCGCCAGCCGGCTCGGTGTGGAAGAGGCGGCCCGCGCCGGAGCGCGAGCCGCCTCTGTCCAGGTGCTCAGTACCTACTCAGGCACCCCGATCACGACGGCGATCTCCGCTCAGAGGGGCCTCTCCGCTCTCACCACCACTACCGACTGCATCTGGAACGGAACCACCCTCGACACCGCTTCGTACCCGCCGTTCACCATCAGTGGTACCTCGGCCTCGTGTGTCGGTATCTGGTACTTCGACCTGAGGAATGAGGCTACCGGGCCTCCAACATTGTGCACCCAGTGGAGCGTGGAAACAGCCCACCCGGGTTTTGGGTCGTGGAACAGCAGCGGCACCACCTGGACAGCGATGGCGACGCCCCCCAGCGGCTGTGTCGTCCCCGGGGAGGACCTCGTGGTGGTCGGGGTCGGCTACAAGTACACTCCGATGACGCCGATGCCCACGATCGTGTCCACCGCGCTCACCACCTACGCGGAGACCCAGCTGATCGAGGAGGGGGTCTCCTAGACAGCGTGCGGTCGGTGGCTCCGAGGAGGGGCGACGGGGTGGCCGGGGCGGCGCGCGGCAGCACGGGTAGACTTGGCCCCCGATGCCGCCCATCACCCGCCCGCGGGGCACGAATGACGTCCTGCCTCCCGACGCCGCCCTCTTCGCCTGGGTGCTCGAGACCCACCGCCGAGTGGCGGCCGCCCACGGCTACGAGCTGATCGACACCCCGGTCTTCGAGGCGACCGAGATGTACGAGCGGGGAACGGGGGCGGGGACCGATGTGGTCGAGAAGGAGATGTTCTCCTTCACCGATCGGGGTGGCCGAGCCCTCACCCTGCGGCCGGAGGGCACCCCCGGGGTG
Organism: Candidatus Dormibacteria bacterium; assembly: GCA_049521435.1. GTDB lineage: Bacteria > Chloroflexota > Dormibacteria > Aeolococcales > Aeolococcaceae > Changshengia. Next base: position 42,514 of record JBEKOU010000007.1, read on the forward strand.
CTGCGGGCCGTCCTCTCCGCCCACCTCGACCAGGTCCGCAGGCCGGTCCGAGTGCAATTCGCCGGGCCGATGTTCCGCTACGCCCGGCCCCAGGCCGGTCGCTACCACGAGTTCTGGCAGCTCGACATCGAGGCGATCGGCGAGCGTTCGGCGGCGCTGGACGCCGAGGTGATCGAGGTCGCCTGGCGGTTCTACGAGGCCCTCGGCGTCAGCGGGCTCTCCCTCCAGGTCAACACCCTCGGCGACCTCGAGGATCGGATCCGCTACCGGGCCGTCCTCGTCGAGTACTACACCCCGCTCCAGGACCGGCTCTGCGAGGACTGCCGGCGCCGCCTGGGGGTCAACCCCCTCCGCCTGCTCGACTGCAAGCGGGATGCCGGCCTGGTGGCGGCGGCGCCCCAGATCGGCCCGTCGCTCAGCCCCGAGAGCCAGGGCTTCTTCGCCGAGGTCACCACCCTGCTGGCCGCCGCGGAGATCCCCTTCCAGCTCAATCCCCGCCTGGTGCGGGGGCTGGACTACTACGCGCACACCACCTTCGAGCTCTGGCACGAGTCGCTCCAGGGGGCCCAGAACGCCCTGGGGGGCGGCGGCCGCTACGACGGGCTGGCCGAGGTGCTGGGATTCCCGGCGACCCCTGGGAGCGGGTACGCCCTGGGGGTCGAACGCACCCTCGCCGTCTGCCGGGAGCAGGGACTCGGACCCGCTCCCCGGCGCGAGCAGGTCGTCGTGCTCCCCGTCACCGGCAGCGACACGCCGGCGGCCGCCGCGGTGGCGCGCCGTCTGCGGTCCGCCGGGATCACCACCGTCCTCGACGCGTCCGACCGCCGCCTGGATCGCCGGCTGGCCGCGGCCGCCCGCCAGGGTGCTCGCGCCGCCGTCCTGGTGGGGGAGGACGAGGCCGCCCGCGGAGCCGCCACCTGGAAGGACCTGGACACCGGCCGCCAGGAGACCGCCGCGGTCGCCCAGGTGGCGGACGCGCTGCACGCTCTGCTCATCGGGACGTGAGCCGGGTGGCGCGATGAGCGATCGGCTCCGATGTCAGCGCAGCGCGGCCAGCCGGGTACCATGACCGTGGCCCCTCGCCGGTCGCAGCGCGCCTCATGCGGCTGGACCAACAGAAAAGACACCGGGATCCCAACATCCGCCGCCGGCCTTCGCGCCCCTCGGACGGGGAAGGAGAAAAGCGCCGTGCGGGAACCCACCTGGTCCTCGGGCTCAGCCCAGGACCGCGGCACCGGCGCTGGGGTCATCACCGATTCACGCCGAGCGCGGCGCCCGTGAGCCCGGGCATCCTCCTCGGGGTCCTCTTCGCCCTCATCGGGGCCCAGCTCACCCGCCTGGTGTGGCCCCGCCGGCTCGGGTACCTCGCCGCCCTGGTCCTGGCCGCGGCCGGGGTTGTCGCCGGCGAGCTGGTCGCACTGGAGCTGCACGGCGGGGGTCCGCCGCTCGGGCCGCTCCACCCCCTGGCGGACGCCGCCGGAATCGCCGTCCTGGAGGTGGCCGGGGCTCTCCTCCGATCCCCGCGGAGCCACCCGGGGCGGCCATAATCGAAGCCTCATCCACCCGCACAGGGCCCGAGCCCGGACCGTCCCGGTGCCACACGGAGGACCGGCCATGCGTCTTCCCATCCCCTTCGGCCGCAAGGGCCTGATCGCGGCGGCAGCGATCGCCGCGGGGGTCGTCTACTGGCGGGTGCGCGCGCGCCGCCAGGAGGCCGCCGACCGCCAGTGGGACGAGGACATCCAGAGCGCGATCCAGGACGGGGTGGCCGCCGGCCGGACCGCCAGCACCCGCGAGCCCGTGGAGACCCCGGGCGCGTGAGCGGGGAGCCGTTGCCCGGTCGCGGGTGGGGTCGCTCGTGAGTTTGGGCATGTCTCAGCTCGGGTATGCCCCGGATGTGACCCCCACGACATCGGAGCTGAGGCTGCCCGCGGAGCGGCGCTACGTGCTGGTCGCCAAGCGGGCGGTCGCGGGGTTCGCCGCGGTGGCCGGGCTCGACGTCGAGGCCCTCGACGACCTGGTGATCGCCGTCTGCCAGGCCTGTGAAAACGCGATCTCGCTCACCGAGCGGGTGGCCGGCCCGGGCAACGGCCAGATCCGGCTGGTCTTCACCCTCGCCGACAACGCGCTCGAGGTCCGGGTCCGGAGCAGCCTGTCGCGTGCCGAGCTGGAAGCGGCGGCCCATCGCCAGGCCATTGCCGCGGCGGCCGAGGCGCGCGAGGCGGAGGAGATGGCCATGCGGGTGATGGGCCTCTTCGTGGACGACTTCGGGTACCGCATGGATGAGCGCACCGGCGGCCTCCGAGTTCGGCTGACCAAGTACCTCGTGCGGTGAGCGCCGCCACTCAGGGCGGCCCCGCAGCCACGCCCGAGAGGCGGACGATGCCGAAGCCGCGCGACACCCCGCTGCGCGAGGAGGTCCGGCGGCTGCTCCGGGAGTACCGCGCCACACGCGATCCCTCGGTCCGGGAAAGGCTCGTGGAGTTCAACAGCGACCTGGTGCACTACATCGCGCGTCGCTTCGCCAATCGCGGCGAGCCCCTGGAGGACATCGAACAGGTCGGGTTCCTCGGGCTCATCCAGGCCATCGACCGCTTCGACCCGGCGCTGGAGAACGAGTTCAGCACCTTCGCCACCCCCACCATCATGGGCGAGATCCGGCGCCATTTCCGCGACCGCTCCTGGGCGGTGAGGGTGCCCCGGCGGCTCCAGGAGAACCTGCTCCGGGTGCACGCGGCCGAACAGGAGCTGCAGGGGAGGCTGGGTAGACCCGCCTCGATCGAGGAGATCGCCTCCCACCTCGGTCTGGAGCCCGACGACGTCCTGGCCGCCCTGGAGGTGAGCCCCGCCCAGCACACCGTCTCTCTGCAGGCGCCGATCGGCGACGCCGAGGACGGCAGCATGCTCGGGGAGCGGCTGGGCGGGGAGGACGAGGGCCTGGACCGGGTGGAGATGCGCGACGTCCTGGAGCGGGCGATGGCTCATCTCAGCCCGCGCGAGCGGCGCATCATGGCGCTCCGGTTCGTCGACCAGCTCCCCCAGACCGAGGTGGCGAAGCGCCTGGGCATCTCCCAGATGCACGTCTCGCGGCTGCAGCGGGCGGCGGTCGAGCATCTCCGCCGGGAGTTCGGCGACGAGGTGCGCGTCTGAGCCCGGCGAGCCACCGGAGGGAGCCGGCGGGGTGAGCCCGGCATGCCTCTCCCGGTCGCATCGGCCAAGCCCTCCGCCGTCCGATACAATCACCCCGCTCCGCACCTCGGACGAAGGGCGCCGCCGCACCCGCGCGGTGCCGCCCAGCGGCCGCCAGGTGTCCCACCCTTCACGAGCTCCCCCCATTTGCGCAGCCACGAGATCCGGCAGCGCTTCCTCGGATTCTTCGAGGAACGCGGGCACCACGTCCTGCCCAACGCATCTCTGATCCCGAGCGACGACCCGTCGCTGCTCTTCACCGTGGCCGGGATGGTTCCGCTGAAGCCCTACATCAGCGGCGAACGCATCCCGCCAAGCCCCCGCCTCACCTCGTGCCAGAAGGTGTTTCGCGGCTCCGGGCTCACCACCGACGACATCTCCTCGGTGGGCGACTGCACCCACCACACCTTCTTCGAGATGCTCGGCAACTGGTCGATCGGCGACTACTTCAAGCGGGGCGCGATCGAGATGGCATGGGAGCTGCTCACCCAGGTCTTCGGTCTGGAACCGGAGCGTCTCTGGCCCTCGATCTACCCCGACGACGGCGAATCCCTCGACATCTGGACCAATCAGCTGGGCGTCGCCGATCGCCGCGTGGCCCGGCTGACGGACAACTGGTGGCAGGCCGGCCCGACCGGGCCGTGCGGCTTCGACAGCGAGATCTACTTCGACCGCGGCGGGCCCTGCTCCTGCGGGCGCACCGAGTGCACCCCCCAGGACGAATGCGGCGGCGATCGGTGGATCGAGATCTGGAACCTGGTCTTCATGGAGTTCGACCAGGCCGAGGACGGCTCCAGGGCGCTCTTGCCGCAGCGCACCGTGGACACCGGCATGGGGCTGGAGCGGATCGCCTCGGTCCTCCAGGGGGTGCGCTGCAACTACGACACCGACCTCTTCGCTCCGATCGTCGCCGGGCTCGAGCGGCGGGCGGCCGGTGGCGACGATCCGATCCAGCGGTCGCGCTCGCTCCGGGTGCTAGCCGACCATGCGCGAGGAGCGACCTTCCTGATCGCCGAGGGGATCCTGCCCGGCAACGAGGGGCGCGGCTACGTCCTCCGGCGGGTGATCCGGCGGGCGGCGCTCCACGCCCGGAGGGTGGAGTTGGAGGGGGGCCTCTCCCTGGCCGTCGGCGACGTGGTGACGGCAATGCACGACGCCTATCCCGAGCTCGCCGGGCACCGCGCGCTTGTGGAGGCGACCATCCGAGGCGAGGAGGAGGTCTTCGCCCGCACCCTGGAGGCCGCCGTCGAGCGGCTTGAGGCGATCCTCCGGGCGGGCGGCTCAGTGATCTCCGGCGAGGACGCCTTCCGTCTCTACGATACCTTTGGGCTTCCGGTGGAGTTAACCGTCGAGATGGCAGGGGAACGCGGGGTGTCGGTGGACCGGGCCGGCTTCGACGCGGCCCTCGAGGCCCAGCGCGAGCGCAGCCGCGCCCGGCGGGCGGTTGGCGGATGGAGCGCGTCGACGAGCGGATCCCCCGGCTTGGCCGGCGGGCTCGAGAAGGTCCTCACCATCGCGACCGGTTTTGTCGGCTACGACTCCCTGGCCATCGGCGCGGCGGTCACCCGCATCGGTGCCGCGAGCGAGCGCGAGACCCTGGCGGTGGGGGAGGAGGACGTCGTCTTCCTCGATCTCTCCCCCTTCTATGCCGAGGCGGGTGGGCAGGTCGGCGACACGGGCACGCTCAGCTGGGAGGGCGGCCGCGCCGGCGTGCTCGACTGCCTCCAGCTGGCCGACGGCCCGGTCCGGGGCAGGGCTCATCGGGTCCGGGTGGAGACCGGCACCCTGCGCCGGGGCGAGACGGTCACCGCCCAGGTCGACCCCGAGCGCCGCGCCGCCACCGCCCGGCACCACAGCGCCACTCACCTGCTCCACCGCGCGCTCCGCGAGACCCTCGGCGAGAGCGTGGTGCAGCGGGGCTCCTTCGTGGGGCCCGATCACGCCACCTTCGACTTCAGCTTCCCCCGCGGGCTGACCCCCGAGGAGATCCAGACCGTCGAGCGGCGCATCAACGCCGCCGTTCGTGACAACCTCGTCCGCAACGTGCGGGAGATGCCGGTCGCCGAGGCCCAGGCCTCCGGTGCGATGGCCCTCTTCGGCGAGAAGTACGGGGAGCTGGTGCGGGTGGTCGACTTCGGCGGCTGGTCGCGCGAGCTGTGCGGCGGCACCCACGTCGGGCGCAGCGGCGACATCGGGGCGGTGATCGCCGTCTCCGAGACCTCGATCGGACAGGGCACGCGGCGCATCGAGATGGTGGCGGGCGGCGCCGCGGTGGGGCGTTGGGAGGAGTCGGAGGCGCTGCTCCGCGAGACCGCTCGGACGCTCAGGGCGCGCCTCGACGAGGTCCCGGACCGCGTCGCCCGCCTGCTCGAGCAGAACCGTGAGCTGCAGCGCAAGCCCCGCGAGGGTGGGGGAGACGCGGTGAGCGCTGCGCTGCGTTCCGTCGAGGTGACCCACGCCGGCAGCCTGGCACTCGCCGTCGTCGACGATGGGGCGCTCAGCGGGGACGACGCCGTCTCGCTGCTGGACCGGATCTTCGCCGAGAGCCTCGGAGGCGATGGGATCGCCGCCGTGTTCGGGGAGGGGACGGTCTGTGCCAAGGCGGGCGGCGCGGCTCTCGCGGTCGGGGTCGACGCCGGACGGCTGGTGCGCTCCGCGGCGCAGGCGTCCGGGGGCAGGGGCGGGGGACAGCCGGGGTTCGGCCGCGGGGGGCTCGGGGACCCGGGCCGGCGCGCCCAGGCGGTGGCGGCCTTCCGATCCGCGCTGGAGGAGCTGGCACGATGATCGGACGCAAGAAGTTCACCCTCCTGCGGCGCCGCGGCGAGTTCCACAGCCACTACACCGTGCTGGACATCGGCACCGAGTTCGTCAAGGCCCTGGTGGTCAAACGGGAGGAGGGCACGGGGATCGTCATCGGCGTGGGCAAGGTGCGCCAGTCCCTCTCCGACATGCAGTCGGGTGCGGTCGCCGACATCCAGGGGGTCATCGACAACTGCGATCGGGCGCTCACCGAGGCCGAGGACATGTGCGGCACGATCCCCGGCCAGGTGGTGATGGGCATCGCCGGGGAGCAGGTGCGCGGCTTCAGCACCACCATGACCATGCCCCGCCCCCAGCCGCAGGCGCGGATCACCCAGGCGGACGTCGCGACGGCTCTCCAGGCGGTTCAGCGCCGCGCTCTCAAGGAGGCGGTGCGCCAGATGTCCCACGAGCTGGGTGTGGCCGAGGTGAACGTCAAGCTGGTCCACAGCAGCATCACCTCGGTGCACATCGACGGCTACGCGGTGACCAACCCGCTCGACTTCCAGGGTCAGGTCCTGGAGATCTCCGTCTTCAACACCTTCGCGCCGCTCACCCACATCGGGGCCCTCCAGACCATCGCCCAGGAGCTGGACCTGGAGCTGGTGGCGACGGTCGCGGAGCCCTACGCGCTCACCCGTGGCTGCGCCACCGAGGATGTGTACGAATTCGGCGGCATCTACATCGACATCGGCGGCGGCACCACCGACATCGCCGTCGTTCGCCGCGGCATCGAGGCGATCCGGATGTTTGCCCTGGGCGGCCGCTCCTTCACCCGGCGGCTCGCCAACGAGATGGGGATGAGCCTGGAGGAGGCCGAGCGCTTCAAGCTGGCCCACGCCGAAGGGCGCCTGCCGGCCGAACAGGACGCCATCGCCCGCGCCACCCTGGAGCCGACGGCGGAGGTGCTCGCTCAGGGGGTCGCGCTCACCCTCGAGGAGCTGTCCGGCAAGGAGCAGCTGCCACCGGCGCTCTATCTCGGTGGCGGCGGGGCGGCCCTGCCCGAGGTTGCGGAACAGCTCTCGGCCCTGGACTGGACCGAGATGCTGCCGATGAGCCGCCAGCCGACGGTCACGGTGCTCGGTCCGGACGACGTCCAGGGGATCCACGATTCGACCGGCCTTCTGGTCGGGAGTCAGGATGTCACCCCGATGGGGCTTGCGTATCATGCGGTGTCCCTGGAAGATGACGCGGACCAGCCTCTGGGGGGCCTGATGCGGCGCGTCATGAAGGCGATGAAGGTGTGATGAGGCCTGCTGAATGGCCAAGCGGCTGATCTACGTCGGCCCGGACGACGACGTCTCGGATCTGGCCGGGAAGCTGCAGGCCGCGGAGCCCGGCGACGAGATCGCGCTCACGGTGCCGCCCGGAGCCCAGGCCTTCCAGACCCCGCTCAACGTCCGCCTGTTGCGGAGCGTCGCGATGAAACGCGGGCTGACCGCGACGGTCGTCAGCCCGGATCCCCGCATCCAGGAGGTGGCACAGCGCGCCGGACTGCCCGTGTACAGCTCGGTGGCCGCGCTCGAGAGCGGGATACCGGTCGAGTCGCCCCGCCCCGGCTTCCGGTCGGAGATGCCGTCGCCCCGCCCCCAGGCGCCGTTCCTGCCCCGGCCAGCCGGGCCGGCACCGGGTGGGGCGAGCGCGACGGCGGCCCCGCCGTTCGAGTACGTCCCCCGTCCCCTGACGCCGCCGGCCGCCGCAGGCGCCGATCTCCCTCTGGTCCCGGAGGCCGCCGGCTCGGTACCGCCGGGCGTGGCGGCGACCGCGCCCGGAGCGGTCCCGGCCCCCAGGACCGGGCCCTGGGGCGCACCGATCGCCCCGCCCCGGTCGCCGGTCTCGCCGGAGCCCGTCCTGCCTGCCTCGCAGTCGCCCACCGACTTCGTCCCGACCCCGCGCGTCGCGGGCCCGGGCTACGCGGCCGCGGCGCCCCGCGGCCCGCTCCTCCCCGCGTCGCCTGCGGGACCAGCGCCCCGACCGGGGAGCCCGTGGACCTCCCTCTCCGAGATCCCCGAGGAGGAGGAGGAGGAGCCGCTGTCGCCCTGGGCGGCGGCGCGCTCAGCGGCCGCCGCCGCACCCGGCGCCGGCAGGATCGGCACGCCCTCGACCCCCGCGCTGACACCGCTCCCGCTGCCGGCGGCCGCGCCCTCCGGCCGTGGGCAGCCGCCCACCCCGCCTCTGAGCTCCACGGCGGGACGCCTTCGCCTCCCCTCGCGCAGGGTCATCTACGGCATCGTGGTGGGGCTCCTTGCGCTCGGTATCGTCCTCTTCCTGCTCCTCGGCACGTCCGCCACGGTCACCATCGCGGTGGCCGAGCAGCCCCTGACGGTGACGCCGACGATTCAGGGGACGACGTCGACTGCCCAGGCCGGCCAGCCCGACTACATCCTGAGCAAGCAGATCACCGATACCGCCAGCCAGACCTTCCAGGCGTCTCCCACGGGAACCCAGAACGTCACGGCGGTGGCCGCCACGTCCGAGCTCGAGCTGACGACCACCGACCCGCTCTGCTCGTCGGGCTGTTCGCCGCTCCTCGTCCAGGAAGGCACCGCCTTCTCGACAGCGGACAACAGCGTGATCTTCTCGGTCTCCCAGGACACCTACGTGAGCTTCAAGGGCGACGGCGTTCCCGGGACGCCCGAGGTCCCGGTGGTGGATCTCAGCGCGGGGACGGCCGGCAACTCGGTGCCGGCAGGGGCCATCGATTCATGTGCCCCGGGCATCACCCTCTGCTCGCAGCTTGACATCAGCGTCACCAACCCGGCGCCCCCGACCGGGGGGGTCGATGCCGCCACCGAGACCGTGGCCAGTGCCTCCGACATCGCCAACTGGCAGGAGCAGCTCGGCCAGATAGAGACCCAGCTGGGGCAGAAGGCGACCGCGGACCTGACCGCCAAGGCCGGCCAGGAGAAGGTCGCCGTCGATCCCAACGGCGGGGGCAAGAGCATCACCTACGTGGTCAGCCCCTCCACCTTCCCCCCGACCACCCCGGGTACGGTCCTGACCCCCGAGATGGTGACGGTCACCATGACCGCCCAGGAGACCGTCTACAACCCCAGCGATCTCGATGCGGTGGTTCTCAAGGACCTGGAGGCCTCATCCAACCTCCCCGCGGGGGACAGCCTGGTTCCCTCCCAGCTGCAGCTCACCAACCTCCAGGTCATCCAGGCGGGCAGCGACGGCAGCTTTGCGCTCTCCGTGTCGGGCGTCGACTACTACCACGGGAAGGTCGACCTCGGTCAGCTGGGGGGCCAGCTCAGCGGGCGCAATCCCGGCAGCGTGAAGGGGATCGTCGAGCAGGCGATCCCGAACGTCCAGAGTGTGACCGTCGACGAGACCCCGATCATGTCCCTCTTCATGCCCTTCTCCAGCTCCAGCATCCACATCGTGGAGACCTTCGTGACCTCGACCGGTCCCGGGTCGAGTGCAAGCGGCTGAGCTTCCGGCCGGGATCCGCAGCGTGAGCGCGACGTGTGCCGCCATCGGCGTCGACCTGGGCGCCCGCCGGGTGGGCCTCGCCGGTGCGGATCCCACCGGCACCATCGCCACTCCACTGGCCACCCTCGAACGCCGGCATCCCAAGTTCTGGTCCGCGCTGGAGCAGACCTGCGCTGAACGCAGCTGCCGGCTGCTGGTGATCGGCCTGCCCCGCCGGCTGGACGGGAGTGAGGGCGACGCTGCCGCCCTGGCACGCCGCTTCGCCGCCGACGCCGGCCGCCGGCTCGGAGTGGAGGTGACCATGTGGGATGAGTGGTTGACCACCGTCCAGGCGGAGCGGGCCCTCATCGCCGGGGGCGTCCGGCGGGTCCGGCGCAGGAGTACGGTGGATGCGGTGGCCGCCACCCTGATCCTGCAGAGCTACCTCGACGCCCACCCCCGGAGCCCCTTGCCGTGAGGCGCGGCGAGCGGGGGCGGCTCGGCGTGCTCTTCGCCCTCATCGGCGTGGTGGTGGTGCTGGCCCTGCTCGTTGCGGCCGTCTTCGTCTACGGCCGTATCGAGCTCGAGGCGGCGGATACCGGGTCTGAAGCTCCGACCGCGATCACGGTCAGCCCAGGAGAGAGCCTCGATCAGCTGGCGACCAGTCTCCAGAACCAGGGGCTGATCAAGAGCGCCCTCTTCTTTTCCGCCTATGCCCGGATCCGGGGCGTGCACCTCCACGCGGGCGCGTACCTGGTGGATTCGGCGATGGAGGCGAGCGAGATCATCAACGTCCTGGAGGGGCCGCAGTACTGCAAGCCGGTGACCTTCGTGATCCCCGAGGGTTTCACGATCGACCAGATCGCCGACCGCATCGCCGCGACCGAGGGGCTGGACATCACCGCGCCGGAGTACCTCGCCGCGCTCGCCCAGGGTGGCTACGCGGCGCCCTTCCTCAGCATCCGCCCGGCCGGGGACACCTCGCTGGAGGGATTCCTCTTCCCGGCGACCTACACGGTGCCGGATTGCGCCACCGCACAGCAGGTGGTCCAGAAGCAGTTGACCGCCTTCGCCCAGAACGTGGTGCCCAAGCTGCCATCGTCACCGACCCAGGCGTACGACGATCTCATCACCGCCTCCATCATCCAGGCCGAGGCCCGGTTCGCCGCCGACTACCCGCTGGTGGCCTCGGTGGTCAACAACCGGCTGGCGGCCCACATGGACCTGCAGATCGACGCCATCGTGATGTATGGGCTGCACCTGTCCGGTGAGCCGATGTCCGCCGCCGACGAGGCCATCCCCACTCCCTACAACAGCTACCTCAACCCCGGCCTGCCACCCACGCCGATCGACTCTCCCGGGCTCGCCACCCTGGGTGGCGCGCTGGCCCCGGCCACGACCACGTACCTCTTCTACGTGACCGATACGTGCGGACACAACCACTATTCGGTCACCGAGGCCGTCCACGAGCAGCAGGTTCAGGAATACTCGAACTCGTGTTGATCGGTACGGCGGGCCGACGATGCCAGTAGCGCCGCCCAAGTGGCTCCAGCTCGGCTTGATCGGATCGGGGATACGGCACTCGCCAAGTCCCGCGATGCATCGCGCCGCGCTCCACGCCCGCGATCTCCAGGGCGACTACACCGCGCTCGACGTCACGCCGGAGGAGCTCCCCGGGCTGCTCCGGCAGCTGCGGGCCGGGGAGTTCAGCGGGTGCAACGTCACCGTCCCCTACAAGGCGGCGCTGGCGGCCGCCTGCGACCGGCTGGAGGGCGACGCCGCGGTCTGCCAGGCGGTCAACACTCTGGTCGTCCAGGACGGGGAGCTGATCGGGGAGAACACCGACGCCCACGGCTTCGAGCTCTCGCTCACCTACCAGCGACTCCGTCCCGAGCCCGGCGCCCGCGCCATCGTGCTGGGGGCGGGCGGCGGCGCTGCCGCCTGCGTGCTCGCCCTCTGCCGGATGCGCGCGGATGAGGTCGTGGTCGTCGCCCGGCGTCTGGATCAGGCGGAGGAGCTCTGCCTACGGGTCTCGCCCGACGCCCGAGCCCTCGATTGGAAGGACACCGAGGCGGTCCAGGCCGCCGCCCGCGAGGCCGACATCCTCGTCAACGCCTCGTCGACCGGCGTAGCCGGGATCCCCGTGCCTGTGGATCTGCTGCCCGCCGGATGCATCGTCGCCGACCTCCGCTACCGACCCCGTCCCGTCGACCTCGTGGCCGCCGCCCAGGCGCGCGGTCTCCGGGCCGCCGACGGCGCGGAGATGCTGCTCTTCCAGGGGATGCTCAGCTTCCAGCTCTGGACGGGTGTCGATCCTCCGTGGCACGCCGCCCGTGCCGCACTGGAGGAGGCGCTCTCCGGATGACCGGGCGACCGGCGAACCGCGCCGCCGCGGGGCGTTGATGAATCTCGCCTTCACGCTCGCCGCGGGGGCGGCGGGCGCCGCCTTGGGGCTCGGCACCGGCTGGCTGAACGTCGTGCTGGAGCGGCTGGAGCGGCTCCGCCAGGAGGAGGACGAGGAGCGCGCCGAGTACGAGGCCGAGGTCGCCAAGGCGGCGGAGGCGGCCAGGGAACGGGGTGACGAGCCCGAATCGGCTGCGCCCTGGTTGCCCGAGCAGTACGGGTGGACCTGGCTGGAGTGGGGCCTCGCCCCCGTGCTGGGCGCCTTTGTGTTCAGCCTCTTCGCGGGGCACGAGACGCTGACGTGGGCCGCCGTGGAGACGTTCCTCTGGCTGGCCGTCTTCGTCCAGATCGTCCTCTTCGACCTCAAGCACCGGCTGATCCTCGACAAGATCACCTACCCGGCCATCGTGGTGGCCGTGGGGCTCTCCGCCATCACTCCAGGGCTCTCGTTCACCCGGTCGCTCACCGGCGCCCTGGTGGTCGGAGCTTTCTTCGTGCTCTTCCATCTGATCTCACGCCGCGGGATCGGGCTGGGCGACGCCAAGCTGGGCGCCCTGATCGGCGCCGTGACTGGGCTCGGCCTGGACAGCCCCGGGCACCTGCAGGCGATCTACGCGGTGACGGGCGGCATCTTCCTGGGCGGGGCCGTCGCGCTGATCCTCCTGGTCACACGGGTGCGGAGCCTCAAGGATCCGATCCCCTACGGGCCCTTCCTCTGCGCAGGGGCCGTGCTGGTCATCTTCCAGAATCTCCCTCTCACCTGAGACGCGCCCTCATGCCGCATCATTGCGGCGCATGACGCCTCACCTCCTGAGCGGCGAGACCGTGGTGGCAACGGAGCGGCAGCACGTCGCGGTGCTGGTGCCGGCGACGCTCGTCGCCGTGATCTGCCTCGGCGTGCTGCTCGTGCTGATCCAGCTCGTGCCCGACCAGGTGAGTGGCACCCGGGTCAGCGGGGCAAAGGCGATCGCCGACGCGGTGGTGGCCGTGGTGGTGGTGGCCTGGTATCTGTTCCGGGTCCTGCGCTGGCGGTTCCAGACGTACACCCTCACCAGCCACCGGATGATCCTTGCCCGCGGGGTGATCTCGCGGGTGACCGAGTCCATCGCCCTCGACCGGATCCAGGACACCGTGGTCCGCCGCCCCTTCGCCGACCGGCTCATCGGGGCGGGCTCGCTCGAGATCCAGTCCGCGGGGCGCGACGGCACCGAGGTGCTGCGGCTCGTCCCCAAGCCCGACCGCTTCTACACGCAGATCCTCCAGGCCATCGAGGATTACCGGGTCATCGCCTACCCGGGTGCAGCCGAGCAGGAGGGGCGGGCCATGCCGCCGGCCCCCCAGGGGAGTGCCGGCGGGGTCTGACCGGCGCCGGACGCGTGGCAGAATCCAGCGATGAACGCCGCCGTCAACGGGGTGGAGGAGGGCACGTACGCCATCGCGGCGCCCGTCTCGCCGCCTTCGCAGCCCGCCCGGCGCCCCGCCGCGTTCCGCGCCCTGCTCGGTGATCGCCCGACCGCAACCGTCATCCTCCTCTGCGCCGTGGTCGCCGCCGCCCTGGACGGCCTCCAGCTGAGCCGTCCCGGCTACCTGGTGGGGAGGACCGCCGACATCGCGGTCTACCTGGGGTCAGCGGTCCGCCTCGTCCACGGAGCCGTTCCGTACCGCGACTTCGTGCTGGTCCAGCCGCCGGGGAGCACCCTGCTCCTCAGCCCGGCTGCGCTCCTCTCCGATCTGGTCGGCACCCGTGGCGCCCTGACCGCCGTCCGGCTGGGGGCGATCCTCGTCGCTGTCGCCAACGTTGTCCTCGTCGGCATGCTGGTGCGGCATCGGGGCCGGCTGCTGACCCTGGTCGCGTGCGCCGTCATGGCCGTCTACCCGGCGGAGCTGTACGCCCTCAACGCGGGACTGCTCGAACCGCTCGTCGATCTCTTCTGCCTGCTCGGAGCGGTGATCGTCTTCGAGGGGGGGAGTTGCGCGTCGTCCCGGAGGAGGTGGCTGATCGGCGGAGCGGCCGTGGGGTTCGCCGCAGCCGTGAAGCTCCCGGCGTTCTTCCCCGCCGTCGTCCTGGCCGGGATGTGCCTCCCGGATCCACGGCGCCGTCTCCTCCCTTTCGCGGCGGGGGTGATCGCCGGGTTCGGCGTTCCCTCACTTCCCTTCATCGCAGCCGCGCCGGGCTCCTTCTTTCGCGACGTGGTGCTCACCCAGCTGGGGCGGAGCGCGGAGCGGGCCCCGGTCGCCGTGCGGCTGGGATGGATGGCGCTGAACGGGGCGGATGGGGCGGGGGCGATCGCCGCCGCGCTGCTGGTGCTGGCGGTGATCGTCGCCGGGATGGCCGTGCACGGAAGGCGGACGGACGCCCTGGAGCGGTTCGCGATCATCGCGGCGGCGCTGGTCGCCGCCGCGCAGTTCGTCCCCGACCAGTACTTCCCCCAGTACGCGGCCCTGCTGGGGCCGTTCCTGGCGATCACCCTGGGGGTGGCGGCGGACCGGCTCGCGGCCCGCGCGAGACGCCCGCGCTGGGACCTGCGGGTCGTGGTTGTCATCCTGGTGTTCCTCGTCGGCGCGTCGGCCTTCGAGGTGGAGGGGTCGTCGGTCAGCGACCCCGCCGCCGCGGTCGATGCGGTCATCCCGCAGGGCGGTTGCAGCATCTCCAGCGCGCCCATCGTTCTCGTCATCAGCGACCGCTTCGTCTCCGCGTCTCCCGGCTGCACCGCGATGGTCGATACCTTCGGTACCAAGCTCGCCTTCTCCGACGACCCCGCCGCAGGGGTTGCCGCCTACCGCGCCGCCATCACGCATGCCGACTACCTGGTCCTCGGCTTCCCCGCCGAGGTGTGGCTGAGCGGAGCGTATGCGCCGCTCCAGGCGTACGTTGCCGGCGACTTCCACCTGATCCTCTCCGGTCCGGAGTGGATCTACGTGCGCGACGGCTCCCCGGTGGCATGACGGATCCCGGCGCGACGGGGAATCAGCCCTCCTGACCCGTAGAATCGCTGGCGCAGCCAGCGGCGCCGACCGCGCCCCGCACGAGTGAGCTCCTCCCAGTGATGACGTCCCCGCCGCAGATCCGGCGACCACCGCGCCGGTCTCTGCCGAAGCCGCACCGATGCTCCGTTTCCTGACGGCCGGGGAGTCCCACGGGCCCCAGCTCACGGTGATAGTGGAAGGCGTGCCCGCGGGGCTCCGCCTCGACGCCCGGCGTGACATCGATCCGCACCTCCGCCGCCGCCAGGGCGGCTATGGCCGGGGCAAGCGCCAGCAGATCGAGCACGACCGCGCCGAGATCGTGGCCGGTGTGCGCGGCGGCCTCACCCTCGGCTCGCCCGTCGCCCTGGTGATCACCAACCGCGATTGGGACAATTGGCGGGGGCCGATGCAGGTGACCGCCGCCGGCTTCAAGCGCAAGCAGGTGAGCCGGGTCCGCCCCGGGCACGCGGACCTGGCCGGCATGCTCAAGTACGACCTGGATGATGCCCGCGATGTGCTGGAGAGGGCGAGCGCGCGGGAGACGGCGGCGCGGGTCGCGGCCGGGGCCGTGGCCATTGCGCTGCTGGGGCGGCTCGGCGTCCAGGTCAGCTCGTGGGTGCAGCGGATCGGAGCCGTGGCCATCGACTGGCGCGACAGCGTGGACCCGGTCGCCGTCGAGGCGTCGCCGGTGCGCTGTCCCGACCCCGGGGCCTCGGAGCGGATGGTGGCGGCGATCGACGGCGCCCGCGAGCGCGGCGACACGCTGGGGGGGAGCGCGGTGGTGACCGCCTCCGGCGTGGTCGCCGGCCTGGGCAGCTACGCGCAGTGGGACAGGAAGCTCGACGGTCTGATCGCCCAGGCTCTCTGCAGCATCCCGTCGGTGAAGGGCGTCGAGATCGGGGCCGCCGTGGTCGCCGCCCGGTCTCCCGGCTCGCAGGTCCACGACTCCCCGAGGTATGTCGAGGGCGAGGGGTTTCGACATCTCAGCAATCGCCAGGGCGGGCTGACCGGCGGGGTCACCGACGGCGAGCCGGTGTGGGCGACCGTCCATTTCAAGCCGATCTCGACGCTGCTCGCCCCGCTGCGCTCGGTCGATGCCCACACCGGCGCCGAGGTCAACGCCCACTACGAGCGGAGCGACATCTGCGTCGTGCCGGCCGGCGCGGTGGTCGCCGAGGCCATGCTCGGCTGGGTGATCGCGGCGGCCATGGCGGAGAAGCTCGGAGGCGACTCGCTCGCCGAGATGCGCCGGAACCTGGCCGGATACCGGCGCAGCACGAGGCGGCTCCGTTGATCGCAGCCTCTGCGGCCGGATCCAGGCCGGTGGCCCTGGTCGGCCTTCCCGGGACGGGCAAGACCACCCTCGGGCGGCGACTCGCCGAGCGTCTCGGCTGGGAGCTCTGCGACACCGACGCGGAGATCGAGCGCGGCACCGGGCGCAGCCCGGCCCAGATCATCGACCTGGACGGGGAGGAGGCGTTCCGGCGGGTGGAGCTGGCCACCGTGACCGAGCTGCTGGAGCGCCCTCGCGCGGTCGTCATCGCCTGCGGCGGCGGGCTCTTCGGTGAGCTCGCGGCGCGCCACCTCCTGCTCGAGGCCGCCTGGGTGGTGGCCCTCGACGCCCCCGACAGCATCCTGCTGGAGCGATTGGGCGAGGCCGCGGACCGGCCCCTTCTCCGGGGCGACGTCGGCGGTCGCCTCACCGAGCTGCGGCGACGGCGGCAGCGCGCCTATGCCGAGGCCCATCTCCGCATCGACACCGGAAGCACCTCACCGGAGGAGGCGGAGGCCGCGATCCTCCCCCTGGTCGGCTCCATCCCGGTCCCGACCTCCGGTTCCGCCTACCCGGTGATCGTGGGGGAGGGTGCCGCCGCCAACCTCGAAGCCCACCTGCCGGCGGACTGCCGGAGGGTCGCGGTGGTCAGCGACCGGAGCGTCGAGCCCGCTGGCCGCCGCCTGGCCGCCCACATCGCCGCCTCGGGCCGGGAGGCGTCGCTGGTGAGCCTCGCGGGCGGCGAGACGGCCAAGAGCTGGGCATCCGCCGGTCGGCTGCTCGAACGGCTCGCCTCCCTGGGGCTGGGCCGGCGCGACGCCCTCATCGCGGTGGGTGGGGGCTCGGTCGGCGACCTCGCCGGGTTCGCGGCGGCGACCTTCTGCCGGGGGATCGCCTGGCTGGGGGTGCCGACCACCCTCCTCGCCATGGTCGACAGCTCGATCGGGGGCAAGACCGGCGTGAACCTCCGCGCCGCCAAGAACCTGGCCGGAGCCTTCTGGCAGCCGCGGGCGGTGCTCGCCGACCCCGTCCTGCTGCGCGGCCTCCCCGCTCGGGAGCTCGCCTCCGGTCTGGGGGAGATCGCCAAGTACGCGATGATCGCCGACACCGACCTCCCCACCCTCCTCGACGACGGCGTGGAGAGGGCTGGAGCGGGCGACGTCACGACTCTCACCCCGATCATCGAACGCTGCGCCGCGATCAAGGCGGAGGTGGTCGGGCGCGACCCCCGCGAGGGCGGGCTACGGGCCGTCCTTAACTACGGGCACACCGTCGCGCATGCCATCGAGGCGGCCACCGGCTACGGCACGGTCACCCACGGCGAGGCGGTGGCGGCGGGGATGCGGGTCGCCGGCCGGCTCTCGACCGAGATGGTGGGGCTCTCCGCGGCCGACCGGGAATGGCAGGATCGCCTCCTCGACCGGCTCCGGCTCCAACCGCTGCCCCCCGTCCTGCCCGCGGCCGTGCTGCGGCGGCTCGGCCACGACAAGAAGGCGGTGGGCGGCGAGGTCCGCTGGGTGCTCCTGGCCCGGCGTGGCGAGCCGGTCCTGGACCAGCGCGTGCCCGCGGACCTGGTGCGCGAGACGCTCGAGGAGGTGCTGCAAACGAGATGACCAGGATCCTTGTCCTCAACGGTCCCAACCTGGGCAGCCTCGGGCGCCGGGAGCCCGAGCTCTACGGCGGCCGCACCCTCGCGGAGGTCGACACCGATCTGCGCGAGCGCGCCGCCGCGATGGGGGTCGACATCCGCACCGAGCAGTGCAACGGCGAGGGCGAGCTGATCGACCTCATCGAGACCGAGACCGGGCGCTCCGATGCCCTGGTCATCAATCCCGGGGCGTACAGCCACACCAGCGTGGCCCTGCTCGACGCGCTCCGGGCGTTCCCAGGGGTGATCGTCGAGATCCACCTCACCAACACCTTCCGGCGCGAGAGCTACCGAAAGGTCATGCTCACCGCGGAGGCCGCAGATTCGGTCATCCTGGGGCTCGGCGTCTCCGGGTATGCGGTCGCCCTGGAGGCAGCCACCCGGATCGTGCGAGAGAGAAGAGAATTGAACCAATGATCAATGCAGGCGACCTCCGTCCCGGGGCCACGGTGGAGCGGGGCGGTCAGCTCCTCCAGGTCCTCGACTTCAACCACATGAAGCTGGGCCGGGGCACCGCCATCGTGCGCACCAAGATGAAGAACCTCTCGACCGGCGCGGTGACCGAGGAGACCTACCGCCCCGAGGAGAAGTTCGGGCGCGCCCGGATCGAGCGCAGCGAGGCCCAGTTCCTCTACAAAGACGGGGACGCGTACGTGGTCATGGACACGACCACCTACGACCAGACACCGCTCTCTCCCGAGCAGGTGGGCGAGGGTGCTCGCTGGCTCAAGGAGAACGTCAACCTGACCCTGCTCATGTGGGACGACAAGATCCTCGGCGTCGAGCTGCCCACCTCGGTGGAGCTGGTGGTGCAGGAGACCGATCCCGGGTTCAAGGGTGACACCGCCAACGCGGGGACAAAGCCCGCGACCCTGGAGACCGGGGCCACCGTGGACGTCCCGCTCTTCGTCAACCCCGGCGACCGAGTCCGCGTCGACACCCGCACCGGACGGTACCTGGAGAGGGCGTGACGGAAGCACCTGCAGACGCCGCCACCGACGGTCACCGTCCGCCCCTCCGCACCTCCCTCGGCGTTACCCGGGTTGCCAACGAGGTGGTGGCCTGGATCGCCGTCCTCACCGCCCTCCAGGTCGAGGGCGTCCACGCCATGTACCAGGCCGCCGGCCAGTCGTTGGAGCGCATCCTTCGCCGCTCGGCGGCGCACCGCGGCGCCCGCGTCGAGCTCCGCGACGACAGCACCCTGGACATCGACCTCTGGGTGGTGGTGCTCGCCGGCCACTCCGTCCCCAAGATCGGAGCAGAGGTGCAGCAGAGGGTCGCCGACGCCGTGGAGCGGATGCTCGGCCTGGATGTGGGCACCATCAACGTCCACGTCAGCGAGGTCGAATTCGCGGCATGAGCCGGTCCGCGGGGAGGCGGCGCCGCGGACGCGAGCTGGCGCTGCGCGTGCTCTTCGAGCTGGAGGGGACCGAGAAGGAGCCGCGCCCGGCCCTCGAGTATCAGGCGGGCGACATGGGTGCGCCCCGGGACACCGTCGAGTTTGCCCGCACCCTGGTCGAGGGGACGCTGGAACACGTCGCCCACATCGATGCGGCCATCTCCGAGGCGAGCGTCAATTGGGACCTCGTCGACTACGGCAAGGTCGAGAGAGCGGTGCTGCGGCTCGGGACCTACGAGGTCCTCTACGAGCCGGCGACCCCGGTCGCTGTGAGCATCGACGAGTCCCTGGAGCTGGCCCGGGTGTACGCCGGGGAGGAGGCCGTCCCCCTCGTCAACGGGGTGCTCGGCCGGATCGCCCGGGAGCGGGTGTGAGCGCTGGGCGGGGCGCGGGCCGGCCGGCCGGCGGGGCGTGAGCCGACCGCTGCACCCGCCTCTGGCGGCAGGGGACCGGGACGAGCGGGCCCTGCGGTGGGGGCCTCCTTTGAGCGATCATATGTTCGATCGATGAAGCCGACCTCGTCTCTAGCAGCCCTGGAGGGTCCCCCGGACGGGGGCGACCGCCGGTGATCCTGCGCCCCGCCCTGACCGTCGCCCAGCTCACCGCGCTGATCCGCGGGGTGATCGCGCGCAGCCCGGATCTGGAGGACGTTCTGGTGGAGGGGGAGATCAGCAACCTCTCGATGCCGGCCTCGGGGCATCTGTACTTCACCCTCAAGGACGCCAACGCGTCGCTGAGCTGCGTCGTCTGGCGATCGCAGCGGCCCGAGATCCCCTTCCGGCCGGGCGACGGCATGACGGTGATCGTCCACGGTCGCATCGAGGTCTATGACGCCCAGGGGCGCTACCAGCTCTACGCGGACCGGCTGGAGCCCTCGGGGGTCGGCGCCCTCGCCCTCGCTGTCGAGCAGCGGCGCCGGGCGCTGGCGGCCGAGGGGCTCTTCGACGAGGCGCGCAAGCGGGCGCTGCCGCTCCTCCCCCGGAGGGTGGTGGTGGTGACCTCCCGCAGCGGGGCGGCGCTGCGCGACGTCCTGACCGTGGTCGGCCGACGGGCCCCCGGCATCGACCTGGTGCTCTCCCCGGCGACGGTGCAGGGGGAGGGGGCGGTCGAGACCCTGCTCCTCGCCCTTGACCGGGCCCAGTCGGTGCGCGGCGCCGAGGTGGTGCTGCTCGTCCGCGGCGGCGGATCGCTGGAGGACCTGATGCCGTTCAACGACGAGCGGCTCGCCCGCGCCATCCGAGCCGGCCGGCTGCCCGTGGTCTCCGGCGTCGGCCACGAGACCGACACGACCATCGCCGATCTCGCCGCCGACCGCCGGGCGGCGACCCCCTCCGCCGCCGCCGAGCTGGTGGCCCCCGACGCCCGCCGGTTGGGTGTGGAGCTGGGCGCGCGGCGGGCCCGCCTCGGAGCCGCGGCGCGCCAGGAGCTCTCGGTCAAGCGAGGCTCACTGGAACGCCAGAGGCTGCGCCTGGACAGCGCGTCGCCGCTCCGGCGGCTGCCCGGTCACCGCCAGGAGCTGGACCTCCGGGCCGAGCGCTTGCGGGCCGGCCTGCTGGCCTCGCTGACGGCCAAGCGGCGGCGCCTCGACGCCGCCACGGCGCGACTCCGCCTCGCCTCTCCGGGGCAGCGGTTGGCCCTGGAGCGCCAGCGCCTCGGCGGCCAGCGACGGCGGTTGGCCCGGGTGGTCGGCGAGGCGCTGGTGCAGCGCCGCCAGGAGGTGCGCGCTCGCCGCGACCGGCTCGACGCGCTCTCACCGCTGCGCGTGCTGGAACGTGGCTATTCGATCACCATGGAGGCGGCGAGTGGCGCGGTGCTCACCGACCCGGCGAGGGTGAGGGCTGGTCAGCTCCTCCGCACCCGCCTGGCTCAGGGCCTCGTGGTCAGCACGGTCGAGTCCGCGGGCTCGACAGACCAGGACGAACAGATGTACGATACCGGGCACGACACTCGGGAGAGAGGATGAAGGGCGACGGCAGCGAGGCCGGCGGCGGAGCGCGACCGGCCGGGGACGACATCCAGGGCCTGAGCTACGAGCGTGCGCTCGCTGAGCTCGACCAGATCATCGAGCGGCTGGAGCGGGGAGCTGTGGCGCTGGACGAGGCAATCGCCGCCTACGAGCGGGGAGCCCGGCTGGCTCAGCATTGCGGGAGCCTGCTCGATCGCACCGAGCAGAAGGTCACCCAGCTGGTGGTCGGCGCCGGCGGGCGGATCACGGAGAGGTCGCTGGAGCCGGAACGCGAGGTCGCGGAGCTCCCGATCGTCCCCCCGGGTGCGCCGCTCACGCGGGCGACTCAGCGCGGGGATGCACTGGAGATCGACCCGGACGAGATCCCCTTCTAGTGACGACGACGGCGCAGCGGCTCGATCTCGTGCTCGTGGAGCGCGGCCTCGCCGCCAGTCGCGAGCGGGCCCAGGCGCTGGTGGCCGCCGGGATGGTCGAGGTTGACGGCCGGCAGGCGCGTAGCGCGGCCCAGCGTGTGGGTGAGGCCGCGGAGCTCCGCATGGTGGGCGAGGCGAGCCCGTGGGCGAGCCGTGCCGGCGAGAAGCTGGTGGCCGCCCTCGACGCCTTCGATGTGGACTGCCGGGGCAGGGTCTGCCTCGACGCCGGCGCCTCGACCGGGGGCTTCACCGACGTGCTGCTCTCCCGGGGAGCGGCTCGCATCTACGCCGTCGACGTCGGCCACGGCCAGCTCCTCACCCGCGTCGCTCGCGACCCACGCGTCTCGATCCTGGACCGGACCAACCTGCGCCACCTCGAGAGCCTCCCGGGTGAGGCGCCGACCCTCATCACCCTCGACCTCTCCTTCATCTCGCTCCGGCTCGTCCTCCCGGCGATCGCCCGGCTGGCGCCCGGGGCCGAGGTGGTCGCCCTCTTCAAGCCCCAGTTCGAGCTGGGGCGGGACGCTGTCTCTCGAGGCGGGATCGTCCGGGATCTGGCGGCGGCGGAGGCCGGCGCGGTGGCCCTTCTCGAATGGTGCGTGAGTGAGCTCGGTGCGTCGGAGCCGGCGGGCCCGCTTCCCGCGCCCATACGCGGCACCCGGGGCAACCAGGAGCTGCTGGTCCGCTTCCGGCTGGCCGGGGCGCCGCCCGAGGGCGGCCATGGAGTGGAGAGATGACCAGAGGCGCCATCGGTTTCCTGCTGCACCCGGGGGAGAGTCCCGAGACCGTGACCGCCGCCACGGAGGCGGCCGTCCGGTGCGGTTACCGGACCTGGACGACCAAGATTCGCCCCGTCGAGGACGTCGCCGAGCACGCCGAGGGCACTGAGCTGCTCGTGACCCTCGGGGGCGACGGGACGTTCCTCTTCGGGGCCCGGTTGGCGGCGCCGCGCGACATCCCCGTTCTCGGCGTCAACCGGGGCCGGCTCGGCTTCCTCACCGACATGGAGCTCGAGGAGCTTCCGGGCGCCATCGAGGCGTTCGCCGAGGGCCGGACCGTCCGGCAACGGCGGAGCATGCTCGCGTCGGAGATCGTGCCGGGCGAGAGGAGCGACGAGGATGCCACCGGCGAGAGCCGAGTCCTGCTGGCGCTCAACGACATCGCGATGAAGTCCCCGGAGGTGGTCCTGGTGCGTCTTCGGGTCGAGGCGGATGGCGAGCTCCTCGGGGAGTTCGACGCGGACGGAGTGATCGTCTCCACCGCCACCGGCTCCACCGGCTATGCGCTGAGCGCCGGGGGGCCTCCCATCGATCCTCGGGTGCGTGCCATCACGGTGGTCCCCCTCGCTCCGCACGCCGTCATCACCAGACCCATCGTGCTGCCCGAGATCACCGAGGTGGAGGTGACCGTGATGCACGGTCGGGTTCACGTGGCCGCCGACGGTCAATACCAGGGCAACCTCACGGCCGGGGGCAGGGTCCGCATCGGCCCGGGGCCCGAGCTGACGGTCATCCGCTGCGCGGACTCCCCCTCGTTCCTTCGCCAGCTGCGGGACAAGGTCCACTTCGGTCTTCCGCTCAAGCCGGCCGACCGCGCCCCAGGCGGCAGGGAACGGGAGTGACCCGGCTCCTCGAGCTCCGCCTCCGCAACTTCGCCCTGGTGCGCGACGCGCGCCTCGACTGCGATCCCGGGTTCGGAGCCCTGAGTGGAGAGACCGGGGCCGGCAAGTCGCTGTGCATCGGGGCTGTGCGCTGGGCGCTGGGCGCTCGCGTCGAGGGCGAGGCGGTGGGGGAGGGGACCTCGGTCCGAGCCGTCTTTGAGCCGAGCTCGGAGAGCGTCATCCTCCTCGCGGGGCTCGGGATCCCCGCCGACGACCTGATCACCCTCACCCGCGATGCGGGGAGCTCCGGACGCTCGACGTGCCGGGTCAACGGCGCTCTCGTCTCCCAGGCGACGCTGCGGGAGCTCGGCGAGCAGCTCGCCGACGTCACGGCGCAGGGTGCGAGCCACCGGCTGCTGCAGCGAGCCTGGCAGCGGAGAGCCCTCGACGAGTCGGGTGCCGATCCTGTCCTCCAGGCTCGCGCCGCGATGGCGGACGCCCATCGCCGCCTGCGCAGCGCTGAGGCGGCGCTCGCCGCGGGGCGTGTGGCGAGCCGCAGGACGGCGGCGGAGCTGGCCGAGGCGGAGGCGACCATCGCCCAGCTCGAGCCGCTGCGGCTGCGCGAGGGTGAGGAGGACGAGCTCGGGGCGGAGCGGTTGCGTCTCCGCCATGCCACCGGCATCGCCAGCGCCGCCACCCTGCTCGCGGAGGCCGTGACCGGCGACGAGGCGGGAGCCGCGGACCTTCTCGAACGCGCTCTGGTCGGCGTCGAGGCGCTGAGTGGGGTCGATCCGGCCCTGGCCGAGCTGGGCGCCGAGGGGACCGCGCTGGGCGCCGCGCTGCGCGATCTCGGCCTCTCCGCCCGGCGCCTGGCTGACCGGGTGGAGGTCGACCCGGTCCGGCTGGAGGCGGTCGAGGAGCGCCTCGACCTGCTGGCCCGGGTCCGGCGCCGGCACGGCTCGATCCGCGCCGCCCTCTCGGTTCTCGAGGCGGCCGGGAGGATCTGCGACGCCGCCCGCGGTGGAGTGGACATCGCCGCCCTGGAGGGAGACGCCCGGGCCGCCCAGGCCGCCGCCGCCACGGCAGCGCGCCGGGTGAGCGCCGCCCGGCGCGAGGCGGCCCACGCGCTGGAGCAGGCCGTGGAGCGGCACCTGGCCGTGCTCGAGCTTCCGGACGCGCGCTTCCGCGTGACCCTCGGCGTGGTCGCCGACGCCGACGGTGTCGATCTGGGTGACGGCCCGCTCCGCTGCGACGCCGAGGGTGTCGACCAGGTCGAGTTCCGGCTGGCCGCCAATCGCGGCGGGGTGCCGCTGCCCCTCGACGAGGGGCCCTCCGGGGGAGAGCTCAGCCGGCTGTCCCTGGCGCTCGCCGCCGCCGGAGGAGGGGGCGGCCAGCCGCTGCTGGTCCTCGACGAGGTCGACACGGGTGTGGGCGGCGAGACGGCGGCGCGGGTCGGCGACCTCCTCGCCGATATCGGCCGGGGCCGCCAGGTCCTCGCGGTCACCCACCGCCCCGAGATCGCCTCCCGCGCCGGCTGGCACCTCCTGGTCTCCCGACTGGGAGGCGGCGACGCTGTGGAGAGCACGGTGCGCCGGGTCGAGGGCGAGGAGCGGGTGTCGGAGATCGCCCGGATGATGTCGGGGCGCACCACCGCGGCCGCGATAGCACGCGCCGGAGAGCTGCTCCGCGAGGGCAATGCCAGCGCCGGAGCCCACCAGGGAGTCGGTTGACGAACGTCCACCAACAACCCCGGAGAGCCGGTATCGTCGCCCGTGTGATGGCTGATGTTTGATCCCACAACCGGCGCGGGTCCGAGTCAACCCGCGACTCCTGCGATCGACGATACGGCTCGTCTCTACCAGCAGCTCTCAGAGCTGGACTCGGCATATCGGCCAATAGACCAGGCGCAGTCTTGGGAGGGGGTGACCATTGATCCGAGGCGCTGGGATGGGCTAGTCGAAGCGATCGCGGCGTCGGGGAGAGAAGCGACGAGTGACGACCGTCGGCGCGCCATCGAGGTGGCTATGCGAGCGGCGGCCGTCGACACGGGAGCCATCGAGGGGCTCTATGACGTCGACCGCGGGTTCACGTTCAGTGTCGCGACCCAGGCCACCGCATGGCAGGCGGCAGTCCTGGAGAAGGGTGAGAACGTACGCGAACTCATCGAGGCTCAGCTGAGTGCCTACGAACTGGCCCTGGATGTTGCCACTCGATCAATGCCGGTCACCGAGGCTTGGATAAGGCGCCTCCATGAGGAGCTTTGCCGACCGCAGCAGAACGTGCGCGTCCTGACCCCGCAAGGATGGCAGCTTCAGACGCTCCTCAAAGGTGAGTATAAGCACCAATCCAACCACGTACTGCAGCACGACAACACGTGGTTCGCCTACGCGCCGGTGGCAGATACCCCCGTGGAAATGCACCGCCTAGTCGAGGAACTCTCCGGCTCCGTCTTCCTTGCGGAGCATCCCGTGGTCCAGGCGGCGTATGCCCACCATGCGTTCAGCAGGATCCACCCCTTCCAGGATGGGAACGGCCGCGTGGCGCGCGCTCTCGCGTCAGTCTTTCTGTACCAGGCTGCCTCTGTTCCGTTGGTCGTCTTCTCCGACGATACGCCCGAGTATCTTCGGTCTCTGCGCGCGGCCGACGCAGGCGACCGCCAGACATTCATCGACTTCATTCTCGACCGCGTGAACGACGCCGTACAGATTGTCACCGGCCAGCTCAGCGCCGCCCTTAAGGAACGTGTCGCCATGCTCGGGAACCTACTTTCGACGCCGAGCGGGCTGGCGCACGTCGAGATCGACCTCGTCGCGGCACGCCTCATCCAGGCCGTCTACGAAGCCGCAGACGACGAGGTCAAGTCACTGCAGTTGCCTCCAGGTGTCACCCTGTACACCCAGCCCAATGATCCCACCGCGCTGCCTAATCAGCCGGCCGCCCCCGACGGGTTTCGGCGGATACTTAGACAGTCCAACGTGGGCGTGTATCTCGGTGGGAACGTTCAGGGCGCGGGGCAGGCGAGCGTCGCAGTGGTCATACGCGCCTTCGTCCGCGCCGATGCACGCCCCACAGGTCTTTTCCGGCTCCTCGCGGACGGAGCCCAACCGCTGGTCGTGAACCTCGCGGATGTCAACCCATCGATGCGGTCGGCCTTCCAGATGGTGCTCAGGTCTTGGATTCGTCGCGTTCTTGACCATCTGATCGGCGAGATGACGTCCCAGGCTCAGAAGGGGCTGAGAGACGTGGGCTACCTCGGGCGGACCGAAGAGTAGGCATCTTGGGCGCGGATGCACCGAGAGGCCTCCTTCGCCCGGCTGGGCGACCACGTACCATGGGCCGCCATGAGTGAGAGCACGTCCTCCGGCGGCCGCACCGGATGGCCTCACCGCTTTCCCGTGGAGGTCGGTGGGTTCAGCGGCACCCTGGAGGAGCTGGTGCTCGCTGCGCAGCGCGGCGACGTCGACCTGCGTGACCTCCCGGTCGCTCAGGTGACCACGCAGGTGAGCCGCCAGCTCACCGGGAGCGAGCTGGGTGGGGACCTTCGCGACGCAGCCGAGGCATTGTCGCTGCTGGCGCGTCTGCTCTCCATGAAGGCGGTCAAGGTCACCGAGGGCACCGCCGAGCTCGAGGAGGAGGAGGTCGTCGAGTCCGAGGCGGGGAGGCGCCTCGCCGAGTACCGGCTGTTCCGCGCGGCCATGGAGGCGCTCCTGCTCGAGCCCGCCGAGACGGGCGAGCGCAGCTTCCTCGGCCTGGTCGCCCCCGAGGTCCTCCCCCTGGAGCGGCTGCGCATCCCCCCCGACCGGCTTGCGGCCGCCTTCCGGCAGGTGCTCGAGCGGCTCCAGGACGCAGCGGCGCTGCCGGTCGGGATGGTCACCTTCTCGGTCGAGGAGAAGGTCGCATGGCTTGTCGAGCTGCTCGGCCGAGGGCCGGTGGAGTTCGAGGCGATCTTCGCCGAGGTGACCACCCGGCTGGAGGCGGTCGCCTGCTTCCTCGCCCTGCTCGAGCTGCTGAAGCGCGGCGTGGCAGTCGTCGACCAGCCCCAGCCCTTCGGCCCCATCCGGGTGCGGACCAGTGACTGAGGAGCGAACGTTCAGCGCCGTGCGCGGCGATGGTCCGGCCGAGCCGCCACTGCGCCCGGAGGAGGCGCTCGGCGAGCCGGAGGATGACCTCGACGTGGAGGCCACGGTCGACCCCGCCCACGAGGACCTCTCACCCGAGGAGGCCCTGGCGAGCCTGCCCCTCGACGGGGAGGACGACCGCGAGGAGGGCTTCACCCTCGAGCTGGACGAGATCGGCCGCCCCCGGGTGCCGGACTGGGTGGCCGGCAGCGAACCCGAGGACCTGGCCCTGGCTCTCGAGTCCGTCTGCTTCGTGCTCAACCGTCCCGTGACCGTCAGCGAGCTCTCCGAGATACTCGGACAACCCTCGCAGCGCATCGACAGGGCCGCCGAGTCGCTGGCCGGCCAGCTCCGCGGTCGCGGGCTGATGCTCCAGCGTCACCGCGACCAGGTGCAGCTGGTGACCCGCCCGGAGACGGCGTGGGCCGTCCAGCGCGCCCTCAGCCCCGAGCGTCCCGCGCGACTCAGCCGTCCGGCCCTGGAGACGCTCGCCATCGTCGCCTACCGCCAGCCGGTGACCCGCGCCCTGATCGAATCGATCCGCGGGGTCAACTGCGAGGCGGTGTTGGAGAGCTTGGAACGGCGGGGCTTGATCGCAGAGATCGGCCGTGCGAGCACCCCCGGACAGCCCCGCCTCTTCGGGACGACGCTGCGCTTCCTGCAGCTGGTCGGGTTGGAGCGTGTCGACCAGCTCCCGCCACTTCCTGGAGACATCGGACTTCCGGAGGAGCAGGAGCGGGCGTGGTCCGAAGCCCTGGCCGCGCCCTCCGAGGACGAGCCGGCGCCGGCGGACCTGATCTAGATGGCGGTCACCCGAGAGCGGCTCAATCGGTATCTCGCCCGGCGCGGCGTGGCCTCTCGACGCGGATCGGACAGCCTCATCGAGGCTGGGCGCGTCAGCGTCAACGGGACCCAGGCCGCGCTGGGCGCCACCGTCGACCCCGGTCGCGATCGAGTCTGGGTCGACGGCAGGCCGGTCGCGGGTGGGCACCGGATCGAGACCCTGATGCTCAACAAGCCGGCCGGGGTGGTCACGACCGTCCGCGATCCTCATCGCCGGCCGACCGTGATGGATCTGCTCCCCGAGCGAGTGCCCGGGCTGGTGCCGGTCGGGCGGCTCGACGCCGACAGCCGCGGGCTGCTCCTGCTCAGCTCGGACGGAGACCTGGCCCACCGGCTCACCCACCCCCGCTACGGGGTGTCCAAGCGCTACCGCGTGGTCCTCGGGCGCGGCCTGAGCGATGCCGACATCGAGCGCTTGCTGGAGGGCGTGGAGCTGGAGGACGGGCTGGCTCGCCCGCTCGACGTCCGGCGGCCGCGCGCGGAGCGGGCAGACCTGATCGAGGTGACCATGGGCGAGGGGCGCAAGCGGGAGATCCGGCGCCTCTGCGCGGCCCTGGACGCTGCGGTGCTGGACCTGGTCAGGATCGGCCTCGGCCCTCTCAAGCTTGGCCATCTGGCGGAGGGCCGGGTCCGGCTCCTGACCCCCGCCGAGCTCGGGGCGCTCTACACGGCGGTGGGGATGACGCCACCATGAGCCGGCCCGTCATCACCGTCGACGGGCCGGCGGGGAGCGGCAAGACCACTCTCGGACGCCGGCTGGCCCTGGCCCTCGGCCTCCCCTTCATCGACACCGGCCTCTTCTATCGCGCCGTCATCGTGGCCGCGAACCGGGCCGGCCTCGGAGCCGGCGACCTCGGTCGCATCGCCCTTCTGGCGAGCCGCGTGGCCATCGAGGTCAACACCGCGCCCGACGACGACAGCTGGGAGGTGCGGGTGGACGGGATCGACCCCGGGGTCGAGATCCGCGATCCACGGCACGCGGCGCTCCTCACCGCGGTCAGCCAGCTCCCCGACGTTCGTCGCCATCTCCTCCCCCTGCAGCGCGCGCCCGCCGCCCGAGGGGCGGTCGCGGTGGGGCGGGACTGCGGCACCGTGGTCTTCCCGGAGGCCGCCGTCAAGCTCTATCTGCAGGCGAAGGCGTCGCTTCGCGCCGCCCGGCGCGCGGCGCAGCTCGAGCGGGAGGGGGCGTCCGTCGACCCCGACACGCTCGCGGTCGAGATCTCGGGGCGGGACAGCGGCGATGCCCCGGCGATGGGCGCGGCTCCCGACGCGGTGGTGATCGACACCGGGACCCACGGCATCGACGAGATGGTGGAGCTGGCTCTGCGCCTCTGCCGAGCGGCCGGCCTGTGACCCGCACCCACCTCTCGCCCGCAGGGCTCGATCTCAACTACCGATGGATGACGGCGGTGGCGCGCCTCGTCTGCCGCGTGGTCATCGGTGATCTTCTCGACATCGCCGGCACCGAGAGGGTCCCTCCACGAGGCGGCCTGCTGGTGGTCTGCAACCACGTGGGCGGTGCGGACCCACCCGTCACCGGCGCCTACATGCCCCGCCGGGACGTCTACTTCATGGCCAAGAGCGACTACTTTCGCTCCCCGATCAGCCGCTTCTTCATCGTCGGCTACCACGCCTTCCCGGTCGTGCGCGGCACCGCGGATCGGGCGGCGCTCCGCCAGGCGGTGGGACTGATGCGACAGGGGCATGCCGTGGTCGTCTATCCAGAGGGGCACCGCAGCCCGGACGGGGTGCTGCAGCGGCCCCACCCGG
Organism: Candidatus Dormibacteria bacterium; assembly: GCA_049521435.1. Lineage (GTDB taxonomy): Bacteria > Chloroflexota > Dormibacteria > Aeolococcales > Aeolococcaceae > Changshengia. The sequence goes on from JBEKOU010000007.1 coordinate 72,316, forward strand.
GCGCCGGGTTCCTGGCCCGGGCGGCGGGGGTGCCGATCCTCCCGGTGGGGATCTGGGGCACCGAGCGTGCCCTGCCACTCGGTTCCATCCGACCCCGCCACGCGCCGGTCCACCTCCGATTCGGACGCGCCGCGCCACTCCCCCCGGAGAACCCCGAAGGCCCGCGCCGGTCCAACCAGGAGGTCTCGGACCTGCTGATGGAGCGGATCGCGGAGGTCCTTCCGCTCTCACGCCGCGGCATCTTCGACGGGACGACGGACTACCGGGCCGTGCCTCCGCCCACCGCCTGATGACCACCGAATTCGTCTCCTTCGACCTGGAGACCACCGGCCTGTCGCCCAGGAGTGAGCGGGTCATCGAGATCGGCGCCGTCCGTTTCGAGCAGGACGGGGTGACCCTCCGCGAGCTTCAGCTCCTCGTCGACCCCGGCATCGCGGTGCCCCTTCCCGTCCAGCGGCTGACCGGCATCACCGGCGCCGATCTGGCCGGCCAGCCGTCCCCGCTCGAGGCGATGGTCCAGCTCGCCGAGTTCTGTGAGGGGGCGGAGCTGGTGGGCCACGGGACCGGCTTCGACCTCGCCTTCTGCAGCCAGCTCCTCCCCGACACCTTTGGTCGGAGAGAGGCGATGGACACCTTGGAGCTCGGACGCATCCTGCTCCCCCTCGCGGGCAGCCACAACCTCGGGGCACTCAGCCGTCAGCTCGGGCTCCATCACGAGCGTCCCCACCGCGCGCTGAGCGACGCGCAGGCGACCGCTGAGCTCTTCCGGTGGCTGCTGGTAGAGGCCGCCTCGCTGCGGAGGTCGACCTTCGGGGAGATGCACCGGGTCGCCTCCCAGGCGGGGACGTCGCTCGGGCACTTCTTCGACCTCGCCGCCAACGAGCGGAGCGCGCACCCCGAGAGGGAGGCCCGGCCGCACCCGGGCGGCGAGGCCGCGGCCACCCCACCCGGTCCAGCAACGGGAGCGGCGGCCCCCGGTGCGGCCGGCGCCGGGGACCCCGACCGCAGCGAGCGCGAGGCGCTCCTCTCCGGGCCGCTCGCCGGCGCCGCCGTTGCCCTGATCGGTCCGGGAGGCCCGCTCGCCGAACGCCCGGGCTACGAGTACCGGGAGACCCAGGAGCAGATGGCACGAGCCGTCGCTCAGAGCCTGGAGCGTGGCGGGCGCCTCCTCGTCGAGGCCGGCACCGGGGTCGGGAAGACACTCGGCTACCTGGCACCGCTCGCGATCTGGATCGAGCGAGGCCGCGGCCGTGCCGTGGTCGCCACCCACACCATCACCCTCCAGGAGCAGCTCGCCACCCGGGAGCTGCCCGCCCTGCAGCCTCACCTTCCCCGTCCCCTCGGCTGGGCGATGCTCAAGGGACGCAGCCATTACATCAGCCTCCGGCGCTTCCAGCGCCACCTCCGTCACCGCGACACCGGCCCCCGCGGTCCGGACCTCGACGTCATCAGGTTCAAGCTCAAGCTGCTCCGCTGGCTCGACCTGACCAGCACGGGAGACCGGGCGGAGCTGCGCCTCGGAGCCCTGGAGCGCGATCTCTGGCGTGCCGTCGAATCGACCGGGGATGACTGCCTGGGCAGCGCCTGCGCCAACTGGGCCAATGGCGCATGCCACATGGTCGCGGCCCGCAGGACGGCGGCGACGGCCGAGCTGGTGGTGACCAACCATGCGCTCCTGCTCAGCGACGAGCCCGCGGAGGGGCACCTGCTCGGCGACTACTCGGCACTGGTCATCGACGAGGCCCACCACCTGGAGGAGCAGGCCACCCAATCGGGCGGCCACCGTCTCCGGAGCGCCGATGTCGTGCGGGCTCTCGACCGCCTCCCCGACGTCCTCGATCCCGACCTGGCCACCACCCTCGACGCGTGCCGCGAGGCCGCCAACCGGCTCTTCGGCGAGGCCAAGGGACTGCTGGCCGAGCGGCTCGGCGGGGGAGGGGGATTGCCGACCGGTAGCCTCAGCGTCACCGACGACCTGCTCGAGGAGCCGCGGCTGCAGACCCTGGTGCGGAGCGCCCATCACGCCGTCTCGACCCTCGGCCGTGCGGCCGGCGCCCTGCGCACGGCGGGCCCGGCGTGCCTGGAAACCGATCTCCTCCCCCAGCCCGACCGGGGAGAGGAGGAGCTGGGTCTGGCGGCGTCCGCCCTCGAGGGCTCGGCGGCCGCCATCGACGAGGTGCTCCTCCACCGCCGGGACGGCCACGTCGCCTGGCTGGAGCTGCGGGCCGAGCAGGCGGAGCTGCGCGACGCGCCGGTGGCGGCGGGGGCCGCTCTCGGGGAGGGGCTCCTGGATGCGGCGCGCACCGTCGTCCTGACCTCGGCCACGCTCGCCATCGCCGGGGACTTCGGCTTCATCCGAGAGCGGCTCGGGCTGGGAGCGCGAACCGAGGAGCTGGCGCTGCCGTCGCCCTTCGACTACCTGAACCAGGCTCTCTGCATCGTCGTCACCGACATCCCGCCCTACGACGATCCCGAATACGAGCAGGCGCTGGCGGCGATCACCGCCGGCATCGGGCGGAGGTTGGGCGGACGGACCCTCGGCCTCTTCACGGGATACGGAGCGCTCCGCCGCGTCCGCGACCTGGTGGGGCGGCGTCTTGCGGGCAGCCAGATCTCCGTCGTCGCCCAGGGCCTCGACGGGACCCGGCGTCAGCTCCTGACCTCCTTTGTCGAGAATCCGCGCACCGTGCTCCTCGGCACCAGCACCTTCTGGGAGGGGATCGACGTGCCGGGGGACGCCCTCCAGTGCGTGATCATCGCCAAGCTCCCCTTCGCGGTCCCCACCGACCCCCTGGTCCGTGCCCGCACCGCCGAGATGCGTGATCCGTTCGGGAGTTACGTGCTCCCCGAGGCGGTCATCCGGCTGCGCCAGGGGTTCGGCCGGCTGATCCGCTCGGGCACCGATCGGGGGGTGGTGGTGATCGCCGACTCCCGCCTCCAGAGCCGGGATTACGCGCGCCGCTTCCTGGAGGCGCTGCCGCCGGCCAACGTGGCGCGCGAGCCGGTCTCGGGGGTGGTCACCCGGGTCGGCCAGTTCGTCGGCGGGACCGAGGATGGTGGAGAATCCACACCGTGGTGAAGATCGAGCCCACCCCGGCCGTGGCGCCAGAGACCGGGCCGCGCAGCGACATCGTGGTCGCGCTCGCCCAGATGGCACCCCGGCTCGGCGACCTCGGCGCCAACGTCGCCCGCCACCTGGAGCTGATCAGCGCCGCCGCCGCGGGCGGTGCGGACCTGGTGGTCTTCCCCGAGCTCTCGCTCACCGGGTACTTTCTCAAGGACCTGGTCACCGAGACCGCACTGCGCCTCGACAGCCCGGAGGTCCACGCCCTTGCCGAGGCGTCACGGGGTGTGGACGCCGTGGTGGGCTGCATCCTGGAGAGCGATGACCACCGCTTCCACAACGCCGTCCTCTACCTCTCGGGCGGCGCGGTGGTGCATCTCCATCGCAAGGTGTACCTGCCCACTTACGGCCTCTTCGACGAGGCCCGCGATCTCGCCCCCGGCAACCGGTTCCGAGCCTTCGAGGCCCCGCTCAGCTCCGCCGCACCGCGCCGCCCCTGGCGGGTGGGCGTGCTCATCTGCGAGGACCTCTGGCACCCGAGCTCCGCGTACCTGCTCGCCCGCGCCGGCGTCGACCTGATCATCTGCCCGTCGGCGTCGCCGGGCCGTGGGGTGGGACAGGGATCCGAGCTCGGCACCGCCCAGAGCTACGACGTCATCACCCGGACCTACGCCCAGCTCTTCACCACCTACGTCGTCTACTGCAACCGCGTCGGATACGAGGATGGGATCAACTTCTGGGGAGGCTCCCGGGTCGTCGACCCCGAGGGGCATCTGGTCGGCGAGCCCGCCGGGCGGGACGAGGCGATGCCCCTGCACCGTCTCGACCTGGCGGCCCTCCGCCGGGCCCGGATCGCCAACCCGATGCTGCGCGACGAGCGCCATGACATCGTCGACGCCGAGTGCCGGCGGTTGCACCGCCATGAGCGTGAGTGAGACCGCGGCCGGGCTGAGTGCCGCCGCCCCGGGCGGCGCGCTCGCGGTCGACTGCGACCTGGTCACCGAGATCCTGACCGGATTTGTCCGCGAAGAGGTGCGCAAGGTCGGCTTCGAGCGCGGGGTGGTCGGCCTCTCCGGAGGCGTCGACTCCGCGCTCACCCTGGCGGTCGTCTGCCGGGCCCTCGGTCCGGAGAACGCGGTCCCGGTGATCATGCCGTACCGGGCGAGCAGCCCCGCCTCGGAGCGGGACGCGCGCCTGGTCGCTGCCCAGCTCGGGACCGTCCCGCTGGTCGTCGACATCTCCCCCCAGATCGACGCCTACTTCGACCGCGAGCCGGACGCCGACCGCAACCGGCGCGGCAACAAGATGGCGCGGGAGCGGATGTCGATCCTCTACGACCTCTCGCTGGCGCGAGCAGGGCTGGTGATCGGGACGTCCAACAAGACCGAGCTGCTGCTCGGCTACGGGACCATCCACGGCGACATGGCCCACGCCCTCAATCCGCTGGGCGACCTCTACAAGACCCAGATCTTCGCCCTCGCCCGGCACCTCGGGCTGCCCGCGGCGGTGATCGAGAAGGCGCCCTCCGCCGACCTCTGGGAGGGGCAGTCGGACGAGGACGAGCTCGGCTTCGAGTACGCGGTGGTCGACCAGCTGCTCCACCAGATGATCGATGAGCGCCGCACCCGGGCCGAGCTGCACGGGCTCGGCTACGACGATGCCTTCGTCAAGCAGATCCACCGCCGGGTCAGGGACAGCCAGTACAAGCGCCGGCCGCCGCTCATCGCCAAGGTCTCCAACCGGACCATCGACCGCGACTTCCGCTACCCCCGCGACTGGGGCCGCTGACGGACTCGGAGACGCCGATGGGGGCGCTGCTCACGGTCCTGGCCACGCCGATCGGCAACCTGGAGGACGTCAGCCGGCGCGCCGAACGCGCGCTGCGCGACTGCGACGCCGTGGTCGCCGAGGACACCCGGCGCACCCGCATCCTGATGCGCTCGCTGGGCATCGAGCGTCCCGTGATCTCCCTGCCCGCCTTCGACGAGGAGCGCCGCATCCCCGCCCTGCTGGCCAGGCTGGAGGCGGGCCAGCGGCTCACCCTCTGCACCGACGCCGGGACGCCCGCCATCAGCGACCCCGGCAGCCGGCTGGTCGCCGCCGCCCACCGGGCCGGGATCACGGTCACCGTGGTCCCCGGCCCCAGCGCGGTCACCGCTGCGGTGAGCGGCAGCGGGCTGGGCGGGGGCGGTGGATTCGTCTTCCTGGGCTTCCCCCCGCGCTCCCCTGGCAAGCTGCGCCGCACGGTCGAGGCGGCCCTGGCGCTGGGCGTGCCGGTGGTGCTCTTCGAGGCCGCCAACCGCCTGGCCAAGACCCTGGAGCTCCTCGAGCCGCTCCTCGGCGACCGCCCGGTCGTGATCGCCCGGGAATTGACTAAAGTCCACGAGACCTTCCACCGCGGCACCGCCCGGGAGCTGGCCGAAGAGCTACGCCGGCAGCCCCCGCGGGGCGAATGCACAGTCGTGATCGGGACATGAGCAGCACCTTCTACGTCACCGCCGCCATCGACTACGTCAACGGCGACCCCCACCTCGGCCACGTCTACGAGAAGGTCGGCTGCGACGTGCTCGCCCGCCACCACCGGCTGCGTGGCGACGACGTCCGCTTCACGGTCGGGACCGACGAGCACAGCCAGTCGGTGCTCCGAGCCGCGCGTGACCGGGGCGTGAGCCCCGAGGAGTTCGTCGCCTCCCAGGCCGAGAGGTTCCGCTCCCTCTGGGCGTCGCTGGACATCGACTACACCGCCTTCGTCCGCACCAGCGGCGCCGCCAACCGGCGCAGCACCGAGCGGCTGATGCAGGCTGTCCACGACGCCGGATACGTCTACAAGGGGTGGTACCGCGCCTGGCTGTGCCCCTCCTGCGAGCGCTACTACTCCGACAAGGAGCTGGTCGCGGGGCTCTGCCCGGTCCACGAGCGCCCGGTCGAGCTGGTGGAGGAGGACAACTACTTCCTCCGGCTCAGCGACTTCCAGGAACGCCTCCTCGAGCACCTCGAGAAGCACCCCGGCTTCCTCGTCCCCGAGCCCCGGCGCAACGAGATCCTCCAGCTCATCCGAGGGGGGCTGGAGGACGTCAGCATCTCGCGCGGCTTCTCGGATTGGGGCTTCCCGCTCCCCTTCGACCCCTCCCAGGTGGTCTACGTCTGGTTCGACGCGCTGATCGCCTACATCACCGGGGTCGGCTACGCGTCCGACGACGAGGAGTTCGCGCGCTTCTGGCCGGCCGACGTCCACGTCATCGGCAAGGACATCACCCGGTTCCACGCGGTGATGTGGCCGGCGATGCTGATGGCCGCCGGCATCCCGCTCCCCCGGCGGGTTCACTCCCATGGCTTCATGACCCTGGGCGGGGAGAAGATGAGCAAGACGCGGGGCGTCTTCGTCGAGCCCACCGCGCTCATCGAGCAGTTCGGCAGCGACGCGGTGCGCTACGTGCTGATGGCCGAGGTCCCCTTCGACCGCGACGGCGACTTCTCGATGGAGAGCTTCGTCGACCGCTACAACGCCGACCTCGCCAACGACTACGGCAACCTGGTGTCCCGCACCGAGAAGATGGTCCAGCGCTACTTCGAGGCCCGGGTGCCTGAGCGGGGAGGGGAGGAACCCATCGACGCCGAGCTGCGTGAGCTCGCCGCCACCGTGGTGCCGGAGTACGACCAGGCCATGGACGGTCTCGATTTCACCGCGGCCCTGGCGGCGGTCCGCCGGCTGGTGGCCCGAGCCAACAAGTACGTCGAGGAGACCACCCCTTGGAAGCTGAAGAACGCGGGCGACGACCGGCTGGGCACCGTCTGCGCCGAGCTGCTCGAGGCGGTTCGGGTCAGCACCGGGCTGCTCAACCCGTTCGTCCCCCGCGCCACCGCGCGGGTCGCGAGCGACCTGGGCATCGACCTGAGCGCCGACCTGACCCAGGCCGCCCAATCGTGGCCGGCGCTGCACGCGGGAGATCCGGTCGGGGTGGGTGAGATCCTCTTTCCCCGATTGGATCGTGAGGCGATCCTGGGCGGGCGATGAGCGACCCGGGCAGCGCCGCCGCGAGCCACGAACCCCTCGTCGACAGCCACTGCCACCTCCAGATCCTCGCGGAGCGGGAGGGGACCTCCGGGGTGGAGCGCGCTCTGGAGCAGGCGTCGGCGGCCGGCGTGGTGCAGATCGTCTGCCCGGGTCTCAACGTCGAGGACAGCGACCGCTGCCGGGAGGTCGCGGAAGCGCACCCGGGGGTCTTCTTCACCGTGGGCTGGCACCCCCACGAGCGGGCCGCCCCCGATCGGGCCCAACTCCAGGCACTCGACGAGCTGCTCCGGCACCCGCTGGCGGTGGGCGTCGGCGAGGTCGGGCTCGACCAGTACTGGCGACCCGGCTACCACGAAACGCCGCTCACGGTGCAGCGTGCCGCTCTGCATCAGATGCTGGAATTGGCCCGTGCCCACTCCCTGCCGGTGGTCATCCACGATCGCGACAGCCACGCCGAGGTGCTCGTGGCGGTGGACGCCGCTCCCGGCGTGCACGGGGTCATGCACAGCTTCACGGGCGATGCGGCGCACGCGCAGTTATGCCGGGCGCGTGGCTTCCTGGTCTCCTTCTCGGGGATCGTCACCTTCCCCCGCAGCGAGGGCATCCAGGCCGCGGCCCGCGAGGTCGACGCTGACGGGTACCTGGTGGAGACCGACACGCCCTTTCTCGCGCCCGTGCCCCACCGGGGGCGGCCCAACACCCCCGCCTTCGTGGCGGCCACCGCGGCGGCGGTCGCGGGACTGCGCGGCGTCCTGCCGGGTGTCGTCGCGGCGCAGACCACGGCCAGCGCACGGCGACTCTTCGCCCTCCCGGCGGACGGCCTCCTCCATGGGTGATCCGGTCGCGCGCCCTGCGGGAACACGGCCACTCGGCGTCGGGAGGGGGAGAGGGTGAGCGCGGCCACGCGTCCGCTCGATCTCACCGACCCGGCAACGGTGACGAGGGTGGCGCGCCAGGCCGGGCTCTTCGCCAAGCGCCGGCTCGGCCAGCACTTCCTGGTGGACCGGGAAGCGCTCGACGCCATCGTGGAGGCGCTGGACCCGGCGCCCGGTGACACCGTCTGGGAGATCGGGCCGGGGATCGGGGTGCTGACTGCCGAGCTGGCCCGGCGCGCCGGGCGCGTGGTCGCCGTGGACCTCGATCCGGCGTGCATCCGGGCCGCCCGCGTGACCCTCCGCGGTCTCGCCAACGTGGAGCTGATCGAGGCGGACGCGCTCCGGGTCGACGCGGCCGGTCTCGGCCTCCCCGACGACCATCTCGCCGCCGGCAACCTCCCCTACAACCTCACCGGGGCCCTGCTCGCGCACCTCTTCGAGGCGGCGGTCCCGCCGAGACGGGGGGTCTTCCTGGTCCAGCGCGAGGTCGCGGCGCGGATCGCCTCCCCCCCTGGGGGATGGAGCCTGGCGACGGTGGCGGTGCGGTCGGTGGCGGACGTCGAGCGGCTCCGTGACCTGCCGCCGGCGAGCTTCATGCCCGCACCGGCGGTGGCGTCTAGCATCATTCGGATGCACCCCGCCCGGCCCATGCCCGAGGCGGAGAGGAGAGATGTGCTCCGACTGGCCCGCGCTGCCTTCCAGCTGCGCCGCAAGACCCTCCGCCATGGCCTGGGCCGCGCCCTCGGCGACCGTGCCGACCTGGTCGAAGCGGTGCTGGCCCGTTGCGGCGTGGACCCGGGTCGGCGACCGGAGACCCTCGATCTGGACGAATGGCGATGCCTGGCCCGAGCCGCGGGGGAGATGGGATGAGCGGGGAACGGCTGCCCGAGCCACTGCCCGAACACGTCCCGCTGCACGCGGTCCGTCCCGCACTGCCGCCTCACCCGGACGATGCCTCCGGCTTTGCCCGCGTGCTCCGCCGCCGGGACTTCCGCTTCCTCTGGGGAGCCCAATGCGGCAGCCAGCTGGCGCAGAACTTCATCCAGTTCGCGCTGCTCGTTGTTGTCTACGACCTCACCGGCCTCACCACCGCGGTGGCCGCGGTCGCGGTCGCCTTCACCTTCCCGGGGGTGCTGCTCTCCGCCCCCGCCGGGGTCTACGCCGACCGCCATGACAAGCGGTCGCTGATGATGCTCACCAACCTGCTCCGGGCCGGCCTCCTGGTGCTGATCCCGGTGAGCCAGCTGATCCCCTTCCTTCAGCACCAGGCATGGCCGCTCCTGATCATCACCTTCCTGTTCAGCTCGGTGGGTCAGGTCTTCGCTCCGGCCGAGGCGGCCAGCATCCCCTCCCTGGTGAGCCGCGAGCAGATCCAGGGTGCCATGTCCCTCTTCATGACCACGGTGATCTTGACCCTGCTGCTCGGCAGCGTGCTCGCCCCCGTGTGCCTGATCCTCTTCGGGGATCTCGTCCCCTTCTACATCGCCGCCGGCCTCTTCGCCCTGGCCGCGCTCTCCTGCTGGCGGATCGGCGCGTCGCTGCGGGCGGTGGAGGCGGGGGCGGGTCCCCAGACCCACGTCTTCCGCGAGTTCCAGGACGGCATCGGCATCCTCCGCCGGGGCCCGGCGCTGCGCTGGGGGATGATCCAGCTCGGCCTGGCGCTGATCATGGTCTTCACCATCTACGCGCTGGGAGCGCCCTACCTGCAGAAGGTGCTGCACCGCTCCCCGAACGACATCTCCATCGTCCTGGGCCCGGCCATGGTCGGGCTGGTGGCGATGGCGGGGATCCTCGGGCAGCATCTCATCACCCTCTCCCGACGTTGGATCAGCGTCCTCGCCTTCATGACCACGGGGACCTGCCTGGTGCTGATGGGCGTCTTTCCCCCCGTCTTTCAGGACCTCGGCATCAGCGGCTGGCTCGTCCCCGCCGTGGTGTTCCTGGCCCTCGTCTTCGGCTGCGCCCTCGGAGCGATCCTGATCCCGGCCTTCACCGTCCTCCAGGAGGGCACCACCGAGGAGTCCCGGGGCCGGATCTTCGGCGGGGTCTTCACCGTCATCAACGCGTCCATCGCCCTACCGCTCCTGGCCTTCGGCGGCGCCGTCGACCTCTTCCACTCGGTCATCGGGGTCGTCGATGTCTTCGGTGCTCTGGTGATCACCGTCGGCCTCAGTTTCCGGCTCATCTTCTGGAGCCGGCTGGCCGTGCTGGACCACCCCGCCCCGGCGGACGCGACATCTCCTGGAGCGACTTCCAGCCGCTGACACGGCGCTGCAACGGCCAGGTCGCGGTGCCATGTCAGGTCCAGCCCGGCCCGACGCCGGTGGCAAAGTCGGGGAACTCCGCGAGAGGTGGCCGCCCAGAGGGGCGCCGGCTCGAGGAGGGTGGAGGCGCAAGGGGAGAGATGCGAGCCATCGTGACGTGCGAGTGCTGTGGATATCGCCAGGCGGTGGCCCGCCCCATCCGTCGCCCCGAGCAGTTCCACGTGATCTGCCACGGCTGCGAGGGCGTGCTCCTCGTGGAGGTCACGACCGCCGACCTGCGCCAGGCACACACCCCGGCTGGGGCCCGCGCCCCCCACGCCGCCGGCGGCGTGGGCACCCCCGTCTGAGCGCTGGGGACCCCTGCACCTTCTTACAGGGGCTCGCCGTGCCCCACGGCGCAGGCGGCGCGGGACCCTCCTCTTCTCACAGGGGCTCGCCGCCCCTCGCCGGCCCGGCTCAGCCGGGCTCGGCTCACCCCGCCATCAGATTCGGCGCGGCTCAGCCGGGCGCTCGCCAGTCGCCGGGTCGTGGGCCCGCCGTTCCCCCAATCGGATCCGTGTGGCCTCCCCGCATGACGAATCCGCTGCCAGATCGGCGGGGACCTCCGCTCGCGGTATCATCCCGGCCTGATCTGCGCGGACGCGCGGGCGCATAGCTCAGTTGGTACGAGCGCAGCGTTGACATCGCTGAGGTCTCAGGTTCGATCCCTGATGCGCCCACGTCCGCCGCGGGCGACATCCGCGTCGGTGTGAGGAGCGTGATGCGACACCTTCCCGGATGCGAGGGTCCTGCTCCCGCCATCGGCGTGTTCCCGCGCATTCGCAGGACGTCACAATCATCGCACTGGATGTTGCGAAGCCCGTGTGGTGAGCACAGCGCGTTCACCGCGACTTCGTCGTGTGCCCGGGTCGGAACCCCGACCGGATGCGCAGGCAAATCGTCACAAGTGGACTTTGCGAACAGCTTTCGCACAAGCGACGAGAGGCATCGTCAGATGCGCGGTCACCGGTTGTCCACAGTGTGCACACCTCTGCCGCTTGCACCCTGCGCGCCGATCGGCGGACTCCTCACACACCTGTTCCTTGCAGACCTGAAATGGGGTGTTGACAGCCAACCAGTGAGCAGTCGTAGACTGGCCTAACTCATGGAGGTGGGTGTGCGACACGCGACTCAAGGTCGCCTGCCGGCGGTGCGGTTGTGCGCTCGTCGGGGGTGCGGCGAACCGGTGAAGAAGCCGACCAACAAGTACTGCAGCGTGCACTGCTGTGCCATCGACCCCGAGCGGCTCGAGCGGTTGAGGGCCCAGGCACAGCGCGGTTCGCGGCGCACCGTGCTGCCGCTCGCCCACCAGCTCTCGCTGGAGATCTGGGGCTCGTCGTTCGCCAACCCGGAGGCCGAGATCGAGCTCCTCGGCGAGAGCCGCGAGGACGTGCCGCGGGGCATGTCCCGTCTCGTCGTCTGACCCTGCCGCGCGGGGGCCCTTCGCACCCCACGTCGGGTGCGGCCACCTCCGCTGAGCCGGAGGCGGCCGCGGGCGTGACCCGGAGGCGCCGCTTCCGTACAATGCGGCCACCATGCCAGAGGACGTCGACGATGCCGCCGAAGCCGGGCCGCCGCTGGAGGCCCCGGTCGAGCTGACCCTGGACATCCTCCGGCACAGCGCCGCCCACCTCATGGCCGCAGCCGTCTGCGAGCTGTTCCCGGGGACGCAGTACGACGTGGGTCCGTCGATCGAGGACGGGTTCTTCTACAACTTCCTTCTCCCCGAGGACCGCCACCTCACCGACGGAGACCTGGCCGCCATCGAGGCCCGGATGGGCGAGCTGGTGAAGCGACACGTTCCGTATCACCGCGAGGTGCTGCCCCGCGACGAAGCCCGGCATCTCTTCGACGGGATGGGGCAGGAGTTCAAGGTCGCGATCATCGACCGTCTGGCCCCGGACGTCACCGGCGTGAGCGTCTACCGCACCGGTGCCTTCGTGGACCTCTGCCGCGGGCCCCACGTCTCCGACAGTGGTGCCATCGCCGCCGTCAAGCTGCTTCGTGTCGCCGGCGTCTACTGGCGCGGCGACGAGCACAACCCCCAGCTCCAGCGCGTCTATGGGACCGCCTGGTTCAGCCCCGCCGAGCTCGACGCCTACCTGGAGCGGATCGCCGAGGCCGAGCGCCGCGACCACCGCCGCCTCGGTCGCGAGCTGGAGCTGTTCCACTTCGACGCCTCGGCGCCGGGCATGCCCTACTGGCTGCCCAACGGCGTGATCGTGCTCAACGAGCTGATCGACTTCTGGCGCAAGGACCACCGGGCCCGCGGCTACCAGGAGGTGATGACGCCGCTCATCAACGAGAAGGCCCTCTGGGAGACGTCGGGTCACTGGGACCACTATCGCGACGACATGTTCCTCTTCCCGGTGGACGAGCAGACCACCTACGGCCTCAAGCCGATGAACTGTCCCAACGCCCACGTCATTTTCAACCTGCGCCGCCACAGCTACCGCGAGCTGCCCCTCCGCTACTCGGACATCGACCCGCTGCATCGCTTCGAGCGCTCGGGCACGTTGCACGGGCTGCTGCGGGTGCGCAAGTTCATGCAGGACGACGCCCACATCTTCGTCACCGAGGAGCAGATCGAGGAGGAGTACGCGCGCATCCTCGAGATCACGCGCATCTACTACGGCATCTTCGACCTCGAGTACTCGCTCCGGCTCGGAACGCGGCCCGCCGACTTCATGGGCGACCCGGAGACCTGGGATCTGGCCGAGGCCGCGCTGCTGCGCATCCTGGAAGCGAACGAGGGGATTCCCTTCACCGTCGAGGCGGGGGAGGGGGCCTTCTACGGGCCCAAGATCGACATCCTGATGAAGGACGCCATCGGCCGCTCCTGGCAGACGGGGACCATTCAGCTCGACTTCCAGCAGCCTCGCCGGTTCGGCTGCGAGTACATCGACGCCTCGGGTGGGGCGCGCACGCCGGTCACCATCCACCGCGTCATCTACGGATCCCTGGAGCGCTTCATCGGCATCCTCCTCGAGCACTTCGCGGGCCAGCTCCCCCTCTGGCTGGCGGCCGTCCAGGTCGAGGTGGTGCCCGTGCAGGACGACGTCGAGGCGGTCATGGACTGCGCCCGGAGCCTGGTCGATCGGCTGGGGGCGGCGGGGCTTCGCGCCGCGGTCAGCGATTCTCCGGGCAACCGGATGCAGGCGCGCATCCGCGACGCGGAGCTGCGCAAGGTGCCGTACGTGGTCGTGGTGGGCAAGCGCGACGTGGAGCGCGGTGACGACGTGGTCACGGTGCGCGACACGCGCCGTGGCGGGACCGAGCAGCGGAGCGCACCCGACCTCATCGCCCTGCTCAACGACGAGGTCGCGAGCCGGCGGCCGAGCTGAGGGTGCGGGGCGACCCGCGCCCGGCATCGCCGGCTTGCCGAGAGCGTTGACGCGGCGCCTGCGCAGGCTCACCGACCTGGTCGCCGAGCTCGACCCCACCGCCGACCCCGCCGCCCTGGTGGCGAGCGGGGAGATCGAGGTCGATGGTTTCGCCGTGATCAATCCCGAGGCCCGCGTCCCAGCCGGGGCGCAGGTGCGGCGCCGGCGTCCGGCGACCCTGCGCGGCGAGGCCAAGCTCTCCGCCGCCCTCGCCGCGTTCGGCATCGACGTTCTGGGCCGGGTGGCCCTCGACGTCGGCGCGGCCGCCGGTGGCTTCACCCGTGTCCTCCTGGAGGCGGGTGCGCGGCGCGTCTACGCCGTCGACGCGGGTCACGGCCAGCTGCTCGGGTCGCTGCGCCAGGACCCGCGCGTGGTCAACCTGGAGGCGACCAACGTCGCCGACCTCACGCCGGTGCTGGTCCCAGATGCGGTCGAGGTGGTGAGCATCGACGTCTCCTACCTGTCGCTCAGCGTTGCCGTCGCCCAGCTGGACCGCATCCACCTCGCCCCGGGAGCCGACCTCGTCGGCCTGGTCAAGCCGATGTTCGAGCTGCGCCGGGCGACGGCTCCGAGCGACGACGCGAGTCTGGCCGACGCCCTGGCGGTCGCCCTCGCCGGCGTGGAGGCGGCAGGTTGGCAGGTGATCGCGAACATCGCTTCTCCGGTGCTCGGGGCCCGGGGCGCGCGCGAGCTGCTCCTCCACGCGCGGCGCGCCCTGATGGCGGGGTGAGGCGAGCCCGGCTGAGCCGGGCCGCCGAGGGGCGGCGAGCCCCTGTGAGAAGGAAAGGGGTCGCCGCGCCGCCTGCGGCGTGGGGCTCCGCCGCCCCCGTGGTATGCTCCGGCGCTGGACGCCTAGTGCGCCGCCAAGAGGGTCCGTGAACACGGCCCCACCTTCCGGGTCCGCCTTGAAGGTCCAGCCGACCCAGCCTGGATAGCGGAAGCTATCCGTTTTTTGTTTCAGCCGGTTTTTCGGGAGGTCCCACCCCATCGCATTCCGAGAGCTGCGGGTCAACGACCAGATCCGGTTGCCCATGGTCCGACTCTTCGACGACACCACCCAAGAGGCCTTCGGCATCGTTGCCCTGGAGCGGGCCAAGCAGCTCGCCCTCGAGCGCGAGCTGGACCTCGTGGAGGTGGCTCCCCAGGCCCAGCCCCCGGTGTGCCGGCTGATGGACTACGGGCGGTTCAAGTTCGAGGCGCTCAAGCGGGAGAAGGAGAGTCGGCGCGAGCACAACGTCATCACCGTCAAGGAGATGAAGCTCCGGCCCAAGATCTCGGAGCACGATTTCCAGACCAAGTTCGGCTACGTGAAGCACTTCTTGGAGGACGGGGATAAGGTCAAGCTGACCATCGTCTTCCGCGGGCGCGAGCTGGTCCACCAGGAGTACGGACGCAAGCTGCTCGACCGGATGGCCGAGGAGCTGCGCAACCTGGCCGCCATCGAACGCAACGCCCTCGTCGAGGGCCGGAACATGACCATGATCCTCAGCCCGGCCCACAAGAAGCCGAGCAAACCTGAGACCACGCGAGCGGAGGACGACCGGGACCACGAGGCCGTTGCGCCGAGTGATGAGCCGGCCGTTGAAGGGAGCCAGCCAGATGCCCAAGATTCGCAACCATAGGGGTACGAAGAAGCGCTTCCGCGTCACCCCCACCGGGAAGGTGATGCGGCGGCATGCCAGCCAGTCGCACATCCTGGAGAAGAAGAGCCAGAAGCGGAAGCGGCTCTTTGCGGGCGAGGCGGCGGTATCCCATGCCGACCTCCGCCAGATCCATAAGAACGCCCCGTATCTGTAAGGAGGTCCCGCCATGGCCAGGGTCAAACGGGGGGTAACCCAGCGCGCTCGCCACAAGCGGGTCCTCGATCGCGCCGAGGGGATGCAGGGGAGCCGCCACCGGCTGCACAAATCTGCCAACGAGGCGGTCATGCACTCGCTGGCGTACGCCTATCGCGACCGCAAGCAGCGGAAGAGCGACATGCGCGGCCTCTGGATCGCCCGGATCAACGCGGCCGCCCGCCAGAACGGGCTGCCCTACAACCAGCTGATGCACGGTCTGAAGTCGGCCGGTATCGACATCGACCGCAAGCAGCTGGCCGACCTCGCCGTCACCGACACCGACGCCTTCAACCGTCTGGTTGCGGTGGCCAAGGGCGCGCTCTCCGCCGCCTGACGGCGGCCCGCGCGACCAGCGGAGAGAGACGCTGACTGAGGGCGAGGTCACCGACGATCTGCACGAGGTCCTGGGGCGAGGACTGGAGGCGGTGCGCGCCGCCACGGACCTGGTTGCCCTCGACCAGGCACGGGCCCGCTTCCTCGGCCGCGGCGACGGCGAGCTGACCCTGATGAGGCGTCGTATCGGCACCATCGCCGATGCCGACGCCAAGCGCCAGTACGGCATCTCGGTCAACGAGGCGTGCCGCCGGCTCGAGGAGGACGTGGAGGCCCGTCGCGCCCAGCTGGCGCGGGAGCAGCGTGAGGTCGCCGTCCTGGCCGAGGCCCTCGATCTGACCTCGCCGGCCCCGCCGCTCCGGCGCGGCCACCTCCACCCGGTGACCCGGATGACCCGGGAGATCCGCCGGGTCTTCACCCAGCTCGGGTACCTCACCCTGAGCGGCCCGGAGGTGGAGTACGACCGCTACAACTTCACCCTCGTCAACATGCCGCCGGGGCACCCGTCCCGCGACACCCAGGACACCTTCTACATCGACGACTCCCGGCTGCTTCGCACCCAGACGACGCCGGTGCAGATCCGCGCCATGGTGGCCCTCGGCGCACCCCTCCGGGTGATCGTGCCCGGCAAGGTCTTCCGCCGTGACAATGACCCCACCCACTCGCCGGTCTTCCACCAGGTTGAGGGGCTGCTCGTCGACGAGGGGGTGACCGCGGGCGATCTCAAGGGCACCCTTGAGTTCCTCGCCCGCTCCATCTTCGGCGCGGAGCGCGCCATTCGGCTGCGGCCTCACAACTTCTCCTTCACCGAGCCCTCGCTGGAGCTGGACGTCTCCTGCATGGTGTGCGGCGGCGGCGGCTGCCGGCTCTGCAAGCACAGTGGCTGGATCGAGGTCCTGGGGAGTGGGATGGTCCACCCGGACGTGCTCCGCAACGTGGGCGTGGACCCGGAGCGCTACACGGGCTTCGCCTTCGGCTTCGGCATCGAGCGGGCCGCCCAACTCGCCTACGGGATCGACGACGTGCGCATCCTCTACGAGAACGACGTCCGCCTGGTGGGCCAGGGATGAAGATCTCCCTGGAATGGCTCCGGGAGTACGCGGATCTCGACGCTCCCGTCGATGAGCTGGTCCGCCTCCTGGTCGATACCGGCACCGAGGTCGACCGCGTCGAACGCGCCGCCGCCGGCACGATCGTGGCCCGGGTGCTGGAGCTGGCGGCGATCCCCGAGTCGACCCGCGGGGTCCGGCTCGCCGACATCGACATCGGGGACGGAAAGACGATCCGTCTCGTGACCGGCGCACCCAATGTGAAGGTCGGGGACCTGGTCCCCTACGCGCCGCCAGGCACGGTCCTCCCCGGTTTCCCCGAACCGCTCGGGATCCGGTCGATGTTCGGCGGCAAGTACAGCTCCCCCGGCATGATGCTCTCGGCCGTCGAGTTGGGGATCGGCGAGGACGCGGCGGGGCTGCTCATCCTGGAGCGGGGCAGGCCGGGCCAGCCCCTCCACGAGGTCCTGCCCCTGGACGTGGTCCTGGACGTCGAGGTGACCACCAACCGGCCCGACTGCCTCTGCCACGTCGGGATCGCGCGCGAGCTGGCCGCCGCCCTCGGCGAAACCCTCCGCGAGCCCGCCGTCAATGTCCCCGAGGGGCTGCTCTCCGCGTCCGCATCGAGCCAGCGTGCCCGCGTGCGCATCGAGGACCCGGTGGGCTGCCGCCGCTTCACCGCGGTGGTCATCGAGGGGGTGGCGGCGGGGGAGTCGCCGGATTGGCTCAAGCGGCGGCTGCGCGCCATCGGGCTCAGACCGATCAGCGGGTTGGTCGACGTCACCAACTATGTGACCCACGAGCTCGGCCACCCGCTCCACGCTTTCGACATCGAGCGGGTCGCCGCCCTGGATGGCGGGGGCCGCCCGGTCACTTTGACAGTGCGGCGGGCTCGCGCTGGGGAGAGCCTCGAGTGCCTCGACGGGACGACCCGCGCCCTCGACCCCGCGGACATGATCATCGCCGCCGGCGGCGTGCCGGTCAGCCTCGCCGGGGTGATAGGCGGCACCTCGACAGCCATCGGCGACGCCACCCGCGCCGTGCTCCTGGAGGCGGCCAACTGGGAGCCGGCCGCGATCCGGGCGACCTCCCGCCGCCACTCCCTGCGGACCGACGCCTCCGCCCTCTACGACAAGGGGCTGCCCGACGACCTGGCGCCCCTGGCCCTGGGGAGGGCCGCGGCCCTGATCGCCTCCATCGCGGGGGGTCATGTGCTGAAGGACCCCATCGACGAGCATCCCTCGCCGCTCCCTCCCCTGGAGCCCATCGAGGTGACCGGCGCATGGCTCGGAGGCTTGCTCGGCTACCCGGTGGACATCCACGAGGCGTCCACGGTCCTGGCCCACCTCGGTTTCGCGGTCGAGCAGGCGGGAGACCGGCTCACCGTCCATCCGCCCTACTTCCGGCGTGACGTCCGCATCCCCGTGGACGTTGCCGAGGAGGTCGGCCGCGGGCTCGGCTACGCGCGCCTGCCGAGCACCCTGCCAGGTCACCGCACCGAGGTCCGCCAGCTGGCCGCCGAGGCCCCGATGGAGGACCGGGTGCGCGACGTCTGCGTCGGCGCCGGCTTCGACGAGGTCCTCCCCTACGTCTTTCTGCGGCCGGATGCGGCCCGCTGGCTGCCCGGTCTCGGCGAGGGCCGCCATCCGATACCGCTGCTGAACCCGCTGAGCGACGAGATGACCCATCTGCGGGTGAGCCTGCTCCCCGGTCTCTGCCAGGTGCTCGCTCTCAACCAGAGCCGCGGGGTCTCCGGCGCCGCCATCTTCGAGCTGGGACGCGCCTTCTGGGAGGGGGAGCGCGACGGACTGGCCCCCGGCTCCACACCTGACGGCGAGGACCGCAAGCTCCCCCCGCTCCCCGCGGAGCCGCTCCTCTTGGGCCTGGTGACCCACGTCGAGGGTGACGCGACGGCGGCGGCAGCCGCTCTGCGTCACTCTCAATCGCTCGTCGAACGGCTGCTCCACGACCTGAGCGGGGAATCGGTGACCGTGGAGCCGGCCGAGATTCCCGGCCTGCGCACCGGCCGCGCCGCCTGGATACGTGCCGGCGGCGGCCGTGTCGGCATGGTCGGGGAGCTGGACGTCGATACCGCGGAGCGGTTCGAGCTGCGCGGCCGCATCGCCGTTGCCGAGCTCCACCTCGAGGAGCTCGCCAACCAGGCCCACCGCCCCGCCCAATACCGGCCCGTCCCGCGATTCCCGGCCGTCACCCACGATCTCTCGGTCACCGTCCCCATCCTCCAGCGGGCCGGCGACGCGCTGTTGGTGGTGCGGGAGGCGGGAGGACCCCTCCTCGAGGCGGTCGAGCTGCGTGACGAGTTCCGTGGGGCGCAGCTGGGGGAGGGGCGCAAGGGATGGACCTTCCGGCTCACCTTCCGCAGCCCCGAGCGAACCCTCACCACCGAGGAGGCGCAGGAGTGGCAGGAGGCCGTCATGCTCGCGCTGCGCACCCGCTGCACCGCCGAGCTGCGCACGTAGCAACGGCTCGCGGGCGACCGTTGCCGTGACCCGCGCGACCGAGGAGTCCAACCGGCGGCTGCTGCGCGCTCGCGACGCCATGGATCGCGCCTACCCAGAGGTGCTGGACGTGCCGGCGCTGGCGGCCATCGCGGTCATGTCGGAGGCGCACTTCATCCGCTCCTTCCGGGCCGCCTTCGGCGAGACCCCGCACCGATACCTGCAGCGACGCCGTGTCGAACGCGCCATGTACCTGCTCCGCCGGACGGACCGCAGCGTTACCGACGTCTGCCTCGACGTCGGCTTCGCCAGCCTGGGGACGTTCAGCCGAACCTTCCGCCAGGTGGTCGGACTGACCCCGTCGGAGTACCGGGATGCGGGACGTGCGGATCGACACCGTCAGGCGGCTTCCGCGGTGCCCACCTGCTTCGCGATGGCCTGGGGTCGGCCCAGCAGTTTTGGAGAAGCGTAGCCGCGCGGCGTCCGATACCCTGGCGACATCGGTCCACACCGCTCGACGGGGAGGCAGCAGGTGCTCAGCTCGCTCAGGATCTCGCAGATCTACGTGCTCGACCAGGATCAGGCCCTCGACTTCTATGTGGGCAAGCTCGGTCTGGAGGTCAACACCGACGCCGACCTTGGCTTCATGCGCTTCCTCACCGTCAACGTGCCCGGGGCACCCGACCGCCAGATCTTCCTGGAGAAGCCCGGGCCGCCCATGCTCGACCCGGCCACGACCGAGCAGGTCCGCGACCTGCTGACCAAGGGGCGCAGCGGGGGCCACCTCTTCTTCACCACCGACGATGCCGCGCGCAGCTGCGAGGAGCTGCGCGGCAGGGGTGTCGACATCACCCAGGAGCCCACCGAACAGGCCTATGGGATCGATTTCGGACTGCGCGATCCGTTCGGCAACCACATCAGGGTCGCCCAGATGCGTGAGGCGGACGTGGCGGCGGGCTGAGCCGGGGCCCGGTCACGGGGGTGCTGACGGAGTCGGGAACGGCCGCGGCAGCGCCCCCGCACCGCGGCGGGGCGCGATCGCCGGCATCGGGCGTCATGTCCTAAGCTGACACTCATCGTGAGCGAGACCGTCGAGACGAGATCCCTGCGCAAGGCCCCCGCCACGGGCGTCAACGCCCAGCTGCAGCGCATCCGCGACCTGATGCTGACCATGGGGGACGAGGTCGACCGGGCCATGACCCGCGCCACCCTCGGCCTGGTCGAGCGCGACGTCGACATCTGCGCCGCGGTCATCCACGACGACGCCCGCGTCAACGCCCTTCTGGTCGAGGTGCGGACGCTCACCTTCGTCGCGCTAGCCCACCCCACGGCACCCTCACAGCTTCGCGAGGCGCTCGGCCTCCTCCACATGGCCAGCGAGCTGGAGCGGATGGCCGATCACTGCGCCAGCATCGCCAAGAGCGGCCGCGAGCTGGCCAACCTGCCGCCCCTCTCGAGCCACGTCGACCTCCCGCAGCTCTCCGAGGCGTGCCAGGCGCAGGTGCGGGACATCCTCGCGGCCCTGATCGCCCGCGACGTCGACAGGGCTCGTGCCATTGCCGCACGCGACGACCGCGTGAACCGGATCCACCACCGCATCGTCGACGACCTCATCCAGCTCATGACCGAGGACGGCGACGCCGTCTTCCGCGGCACCAAGCTGATCATGGTGGCTCAGAACTTCGAGCGGATCGGCGACCGGGTCACCAACCTCGCCGAGGACCTGATCTTCCTGGAGAGCGGCCGGATCGAGGAGCTGGGCTGATCGTCCCCCGTGCCCGCTCAGGTTTCTCGAACCGTGGTCCCGCCGGGACGAGAGGTAGGCATCGCCGGGAGTGGGCCGCGGCCGGCGAGGCTGTGGGCCGCGGGCTGGAGCTTGCGCTCAGCCGGACCGGCGCGGACGACATCCGCTCCAAGGGCGGCCGTGATCTGGTGACGGCTGCCGACATTGTGGTCGAAGAGACGGTTCGGTCGGTGCTGACGGGAGCATTCGACTTCCCGGTCATCGGCGAGGAAGGTGGGGGACAGGCCGAGCCCGGCACGCCGTACTGGCTGGTGGATCCTATCTGTGGAACGACGAATTACGCTTTTGGCATCCCACTTTTCGCTGTCAACGTGGCACTCGTTGAGGACGGACAGGTCGTGATCGGTGCTGTTGGGGATGGCTCGACGGGAGAGATCCTCGTTGCTGAGCGTGGCCAGGGTGCCTTCGTCGCAACGGACGGCGATTGGCGCCCGGTGGCCGCCAACGCACAGAGCAAGCTGCTTGTGTTTGAAGGGTGGCCGCGCGACGGGGCGGAGCGCGCGAAGGCCGCGCGCTGGGCCATGGAGGCCCTACGCGCCGACAGGTGGGACGTCCGATCCTTCGGCACCACCCTAACGCTTGCGCATCTGGCGGCCGGGCGGGTGGCTGCGTGCATCTTCTTCTCGGCTCCAACGCTCCATGTCGCAGCCGGTATCGCTCTTGCCTGCGAGGCGGGCGCGACGGTGACCGACAGGGAAGGCCTGCCCTGGACTGTGAGCTCTGATTCGGTCATTGCAGCGGCGGAGCCGCAGCTTCACCGCGAACTGTGCGAGATGGTGAGTGACACCCCGGTCATCCCGTCTGCCCAGCTGCCGCCACGCCGCCCTGGATCTCCGCCGGGTCGAGGGAGCGCCCCGCGGGTGAGTTAGGCCGTTACTGTTGCGGTCACCCGCCCGGCTAGACGTCCAGGCGGGCCACCATCTTCCGCGAGCGGGCCGTGATCATGCGGCCTCCGAAGATCAGCAGCAGGATCAGCAGGATGGTGACCCCGGCCGCGGCGCTGGCCAGGGCCTGGTTCTGAGCGCCGGGCAGCTGGACGTAGTAGTAGGTCACGTAGGTGAGGTACCCGATCGGGTTGTGGAACAGGCCGGCGCTGGGGTTGCTCTGGCTGAAGCTGGCCGTGTACAGGAGCGGAGCGGTCTCGCCGGTGGAGATGGCCAGCGCGATCACCATCCCGGAGATGATGCCCGGCAGGGCCGGGGGCAGCAGCACCTTGCGGATGGTGGTGATCCGGGAGAGACCGAGCGCAATGGCGGCCTCGCGCAGGGTGCGCGGCACCTGAGCTAGGGAAACCTCGGTGGTCTTGACGATGTACGGGAGGGTCAGCAGGGAGAGCGCGATGATGGCGCTGAGGACCGAGAAGCCCCAGTGCAACGACACGACCAGGGCGGTGTAGGCGACCAGGCCGATGACGATCGAGGGCACACCGGCGAGTACCTCCGAGAAGAAGCGCAGCGTGCCGCCGAGACGCTTCGGTGCGAACTCAGCGAGGTAGATGCCGCCAAGGATCCCGATCGGACCGGCCACCACCACCACGCCGAGGCTGAGCACCAGGGTGCCGAGGATGGCGTTCTGCAGGCCCGGGTTCGTGGCGTTCTGGGTGGTGTTGGTGAGCAGGGTCCACTTGAGGGCGGGGGCGGCCTTGACCAGCACGCTGATAACAACGGCAAGCGCCGGGGTGATGATCGCCACCAGCGCGAAGCCGCAGAGGATCCAGAACACGATCCCGCGAATGTGGCGGAGGCGGGGGGCTCTAGACTCCACGGCCCACCGGGAGAGCATCGGAGCTGATGCGGCGCACGATCAGCCGGCCGGTGAGGTTGGTGATCAGGCTCATGGTCAGGAGCAGCAGGCCCAGCATCGCCATGGCGCGCACCGCCATCCCGGTGCCATCGCTGAGGGCGCTGTCCAGTTCGTCGGCGATCGTCGAGGCGAGCGTCGAGGTGGTGCCGTAGATGTTGACCGGCGGGTTGTTCGCCATCCCGATGATCAGCAGCACGGCGATGGTCTCACCGAGCGCGCGCCCCCAGCCGAGCAGGGCCGAGGCGATGATGCCGGTCCGCACATATGGGATGGTGACCACGCGGACCATCTCGTACTTGGTCATGCCCAGCGCCAGGGCGCCCTCGCTGGCCAGCACCGGCACCCGCTTGACCAGCTGCCGCGTGGTCGAGGCGATGATCGGGATGATCATGAGGGTGAGGACCAGTGAGGCGGTGAGCAATCCCTGGCCGTTGTAGGCCCACGATCCCTTGAAGAAGGGGAGGACCACCCCGAGGTGGGAGAGCGCCGGAAAGACGTGCGCGCCGAGGAACGGCCCGAAGACCGTGAGACCCCAGAAGCCGAAGACCACGCTGGGGATTCCGGCGAGGAGCTCGAGGAAGGTGGAGAGCGGTCCCTCCAGCTGCCGCGGGATCCACTCCGAGAGCATCAGCACTCCGCCCACCGAGATCGGCACCGCCAGCACCAATGCGATCAGCGAGCTGGAGAGGGTCCCGATGATGAAGGTGAGCGCCCCGTAATTGGCGCCGTAGGGCGCCACAACGCCGTTGACCGACGAGAAGTTGGGGTTGTAGAAGTTGCCGATGAAGAACTTGTCGCTGGTGAAGACGGTGAAACCGCTGTAGATGATGGCGGGGATTGCCCACACCACCAGGATGGTGGTGATGAAGAGGATCCCCGCCAGCGGGATCGTGGCCGCAATCCCGGATACCCACTGGAGGACGCGGTCTCCGGGGGTCAACTCGTGAGTGCGGGTCCGAGCGACCCGGGCCGGGCCGGTGGGCACTCCACCGGCCCGGCGACGGACCAGGATCATGTTAGCCGGTGATCTGGGCGACCGCTGTGTTGACCAGCGGGATCACGTTGCTGGGAAGGGGCACGAATTGCACGGCGCTCAGGTTGTCCGCGGTGGCGCCTCCGGTCGGGGAGATGGCCCACTCGATGAAGGTGCGGATCGCGAGAGCGGTGTCCGAGGAGGTGATCTTCGACGGGTTGATGATCAGGTACTCGAAGTTGACGATCGGGTAGGCCTGTGCCCCCGTCTCGTAGATCAGGGACGCTGCGAGGCTGGCCGGAACGTTGGTGGCACCGGCGGTCACCGCGGCGGTGATCGTGGTCGAATCCGGCTGGACGTAGCTGCCCGAGGCGTTCTCCAGCTCGGCCTCACCGAGACCGTCCACCAGGGCGGCGCCCTCGACGCTGATCCCGACGTAGGCGATGCCGCCCGGGGTGCTGTGCAAGGTGTCGACCATGGCCGGGTTGCCGGCCGCGGTCAGCTCGCTGGCGACGGTTGGCCAGCTCACCGTGGTCCCGAAGCTGGGGCCACTCGACCAGGTGGGATTGGTGGCGCTGAGGAAGGAGGTGAAGATGAACGTGTCACCCGAGGAGTCGGAGCGCCGGATCGGGATGATCGGCGTCGCCGGCAGGGTCGCGCCGGTGTTGAGGGCGGCGATGGCTGGGTCGTTCCACACCTTGATCGTGCCCTGGTAGATCTGGGCGAGCACGGTACCGCTCAGCTTGAGGTTGGGGAACCCGGCGAGGTTGTAGTTGACCGCCTGAGCCGAGACGGCGATCGGGATGTTGAGTGCCCCGGGGTTGGCCGAGACCTGGGCCGCGCTCAGGTAGGCGTCGGAGCCGCCCATGTCGATGGTCCCGCTGAGGGCCTCAGACTGGCCCGTGCCCGAGCCGCCCGCGGCGGGGGTCAGCGTGATGTTGGCAAACGCGGAGTTGATGCCCGGGGCCAGCTTCTGCAGGTACGGGTAGAGCAGGCTCGACCCGGCCTCCGAGAGGGTCTGCGGGCCGGCCGGGTTGCCCGTTTGCACCGCCATTGCGGTGGGACTGCTGCTCGCGCTCGCGCTCGAGCTGCTGGGCGCGCTCGTGGCGGGCGCCACCGTGCTCGTGGAGCCGCAGGCACTCACCAGGACCGCCCCGGCGATCACCGCAAACCCGATGGACGCGTGACGACGAACGTTCATGAGACCTCCCCTTCGAAGGATGAATGTGACGATTGTGATGAGGGTCGCTTGTGCGATCTCATCCGATCCGACCGCTGACGTAGGCCCGGCTCCTGTCGTCCGCCGGGTCGTGGAAGAAGGTCCTCGCCGACGTCGCCTCGACCACGCTGCCCTTCATGAGGAAGAGCACGTTGTCGCTGATGCGGCTCGCCTGGGCGAGGTTGTGGGTGACGATGAGAACGGTCATGCGCTCCGAGAGCCCTTTCATGAGCGACTCGATGTGATCGGTGGTGTCGGGATCGAGCGCCGAGGTGGGCTCGTCGAGCAGGATCACATCGGGCG
Source organism: Candidatus Dormibacteria bacterium (assembly GCA_049521435.1). GTDB lineage: Bacteria > Chloroflexota > Dormibacteria > Aeolococcales > Aeolococcaceae > Changshengia. Next base: position 97,737 of record JBEKOU010000007.1, read on the forward strand.
AGAGCGCCAGGGTGCGGGCCAGGCAGAGGAGCTGCTGCTGGCCGCCGGAAAGCCCAAAGGGCGACCCGTGCAGCCGGCTGCTCACCGCGTCCCAGAGGCCGACCCTGGTGAGGTTCTCCTGGACCAGCTCCCGCACGTTGCTGCGGTTGGCGAGACCGTGAGCCCGTGGAGCGAGCCCCACGTTCTCGGCGATGCTGCGGGGGAAGGGGTTGGGCCGCTGGAAGAGCATCCCGACCCGGCGTCTCACCTCGCGGACGTTGACGTCCGCACCGTACACATTCACGCCCTCGACGACCACCTTCCCGCTCACCTGCATGCCGGTGACGTGGTCGTGCATGCGGTTGATGGAGCGCAGCAGCGTCGTCTTGCCGCAGCCGGTGGGACCGACGATGGCGGTGACCTTGTTCGGCTCGAAGAGGTTGCTGATGCTGTCGATCAGCGGCGTGCCACGGAACTTGACGGTGAGCCCCTCGACGGCGACGCCCGCCGAGACCTCCTCGCTGGTGGCGACATTGACCCCGGCTAGCTGCATGGAATCGGTGACCACGCTTCGAGAGTAGGGAGGGGCGGATTGTGGCCGGGTTTCAGGCTGGTTAAGAACCGGTGAAGAGCCCGGCTCCGCATCTCGGGGGTCACCCTGCGCCGGCGGGTCCGCGGAGCTCATCCCTGCTCCATCTCCGCCGCCACGCGGGGAGCCGCGGGCAGCTCGACGATGAAGGTGGCCCCGCGGCGCGGCTCGGACACCACCCGAATCGATCCGCCATGCGCCTCCACCACGTGACGGGCGATCGCCAGACCGAGCCCGGAGCCCTCGCCGTCCCGCTGACGGGAGCTGTCGGCCTTCCAGAAGCGCTCGAAGATCCGCGGGAGGTCCTCGGGACGGATGCCGATGCCGGTGTCGCGGACCACCAGCTCGACGCGGCTCTGTTCGAGGAGCGGGCGGGCGCTGACGGTGATCCTGCCCTCCGGCGGGGTGAACTTGATCGCGTTGTGAACCAGGTTGCGCAACACCTGACCGAGCCGCCGGGGATCACCGAGAAGGGGAGGCGTGGCGGGGTCCAGGTCGACCGTCACCTCGATCAGGCGTTCCTCGGCGAGCGGCAGCAGCCGATCGACGGTGCGGACCAGGTCGACCACTGGGACCGGCTCCATCTTCATGGTCTGGCGCCCGGACTCGATGGTGCTCAGCTCGAGCAGCTCCTCGACCATCTGCGCCATGTGGCCGACCTCCAGCGCGATGCGGTGCACGAAGCCCGCGGCGACCTCGGGCTCCTCCAACGCCCCCTTCTGCAGGGTCTCGACCAGTAGCCGGATCGCGGTGATCGGGGTGCGCAGCTCGTGGGAGACGTTGGTGACGAAATCGCGGCGCACCCGCTCCAGCCGGCGCAGGCGGGTCTCGTCGCGCACCAGGACGATCACGGCGATCGTCTGGTTCTGCACCGGAAAGGCTCGCACCACGATCACTTCGCGCGCGCTCGCGATCTCTCGCTCCACCGCCGCCTCGGCGTCAAGGCAGGCGGTGATCACGCGCAGCAGCCGGAAGTCCGCACCCAGCTCGGCGAGCGTATGACCCTCGCCCTCGCCGGAGAGGTCGAGGAGGCGGCAGGCCTCCTCCGTCGCGAGCAGGATCCGCCCGCTCTTGTCCACCGCTATCAGCCCGTGGCCCCCCTCCAGCTGCTCACCGACTGATCGCAGCAGGGAGAGCGTGTGGTTTGCCGACGGAGACGATGTGGAGCGTTTCATCGGAGTCAGCCCGGTGCGGGGACGGACGCGGTCGGTGGCCAAGTGATGAGATGTTATCGGTCTCCGATGACGATGGTGTTGGCAACACCGCACCGCAGCAGCGCGTTAGTGATCCGACAACCTGCGCTTAATCTTCCGATAATGTTGTGGGCCTTGCGCCCCTCGGCGTTAACGTTGCGATAATGTTTCGTGGCCCCGCGCACGCCGGCTCCGCGCCGCGCATCGACGGAGGGGCATAATGATCTCGCCGATGAGTCGCGCGATCGCTCTCACCACGTCATCCCCGCCGGCGGCGGAGTCCGTTTGGTGACCGCGCCCGCCAAACACGTTCTCATCGTCGAGGATGAGGACTCGATCCGGCAGACGCTCCGCTACAACTTGAGCCAGGAAGGCTTCGTCATCAGCGAGGCGAGCACCGGTACCGAGGCTCTGACGGCGGCGCGCCGCCAGCGGCCCGACCTCATCCTTCTCGACCTGATGCTCCCCGAGCTGTCGGGGCTCGAGGTGTGCCGGATCCTCCGTCAGGAGATGACGGTCCCCATCATCATGCTCACCGCCAAGGGCAGCGAGCTCGACAAGGTGGTGGGTCTGCACGTCGGTGCCGACGACTACGTCACCAAGCCGTTCTCGCTCAACGAGCTGCTGGCGCGCGTGTCGGCGACGCTGCGCCGCGCGGAGATGACCGGCAAGGAGCGCGTCGACGCGCGCGAGATCGAGGAGCTGGACAACTTTCGGATCGACCGCGGCGCCCGCACGGTGCACGTCGACAGCGAGGAGCTGCACCTCGCGCCCAAGGAGTTCGACCTCCTCTCCCTGCTCCTCCTCAATGCGGGCAAGGTGCAGTCCCGCCAGGTCATCATCCAGCGGATCTGGGGAAGCAAGTTCTACGGCGACCACAAGACCGTGGACGTCCACGTGCGCTGGCTGAGGGAGAAGTTCGAGCGCTTCGACCGGCTGCCCTTCCGGATCACCACCGTGTTCGGCGTGGGCTACCGGATCGACCGGCTCGACCAGCCGGCCTGAGCGCCCGCGGGCGCACCTACCATGGGGCCGATGGGCTCCACGGGCACCGCCGAAGCCGCGAATTCGCGGAACGCTCCGGCACTCGATCGGGGATTCTTCGCCGGGCCGACCATCGACGTGGCCGCTGCTCTGATCGGGTCGCGGCTGGTCTGCGACCCGGGGACCGCCGAGGAGGTCCGCGCTCGGGTCGTCGAGGTGGAGGCCTACCTGGGGATGGAGGACCCGGCCTCCCACGCCCACCGGGGCCCCACCCCGCGAGCGGCCATCATGTTCGGGCCCCCCGCTCACCTCTACGTCTACCTCTCCTACGGCATGCACTTCTGCGCCAACGTCGTCTGCGAGCCCGAGGGCGTCGCCGGCGCGGTCCTGCTCCGCGCCGCCGCGCTCGAGGTGGGGGAGGAGGTGGTCCGCGCCCGGCGAGCCCGGGGAGGCCGGCCGCTGGCCCTCGCCAAGCTCCTCCGCGGCCCCGGCAACCTCGGCGCGGCCCTCGGCCTCACCCTGGCGGACAACGGTCTCGACCTCTGCGACCCGGGCTCGCGCCTGCGGATCCTGGAGAGGGAGACGGAGGTTCCCCTCGCCATCGCCCCCCGCGTGGGGATCACGCGGGCCGCCGATCGGCCGCTCCGCTTCGCCTGGGCGGGCCACCCCGCCGTCAGCCGCCCTGCCCCCTGACGCACATAAAGAAGGGGCCGGCGGTGCCGGCCCCTCAAATTCATTTGCCGATATTCGGCAGCCCGACGAAAAGCCGGGCCTTGTGCGGCACCATCCGGTGCCAGGTGGTCTGCCCGGGGCGTCTCGCCTCGTCACCTGCGATCCCGCAGCGCTCTTGCAATCGACCTACTTGCCGGACCACCTCGAGGGCGGTCTCACGGTGGCGCACGCCGGGTGAGATGGCGAGGGCCCGCGCCGGGCCTCACCTCTCGGCCCGAGTGGCCCTCAGGAACTCGTATACACCACGCATCGAAGCCCTACCTCCATATGGAACGCGGATGGCTTCTGTGAGTAGGGTACCCCGGCGGACCGGTCTGTCAACCGTGTTGTGCGTGACAAGGATCTGGCGCAATCGCATCGAATCGCCCGCCAACCCAGCCATGTGCGCGCCTCGTAGACTGAGAGGCCGGATACAGCCTAGAATCTGAACGTCCGTTCGTCGCCGGAGGCAGCATGTCCGGGCACAGCAAGTGGGCTGGGATCAAGCACAAGAAGGCGATCGTCGACGCCAAGCGCGGCCAGGCATTCACCAAGGTGACCGCCGAGCTCTCCGTGTCGGCGCGAGAGGGCGGTGCCGACCCCGTCGGAAACTTCCGGCTCCGCCTGGCCATCCAGAAGGCTCGCGAGGTCAACATGCCCGCGGACAACATCGAGCGGGCGATCCAGCGGGGCGCCGGCGGCAAGGACGGGGTCAAGCTGGAGGAGGTCCGCTACGAGGGCTACGGGCCCCACGGGGTGGCCGTGATGCTGGATGTCCTCACCGACAACCGCAACCGCACCGTGGCCGCGATCCGCAACCTGTTCACCCGCTCGGGCGGCTCGCTGGGGGAGTCCAACAGCGTCGCCTGGATGTTCTCCAACCAGGGGATCATCCGGATCGAGACCGGCCAGCGCGACCCCGAGGAGATCGAGCTGGAGCTGCTCGACCTGCTCGACGTGGGCGCCGACGGGGACATCGCCGTCGACGGCTCTTCCGTCCAGGTGTCGCTGGCGCCACATCTGTTCGAGGAAGCGCGGCGGCAGGTGGAGGCGGCCGGATACGCGGTGGAGGCGGCCGAGGTGACCATGAACCCGGTCACCTCGGTCACCCTCGACGCCCCCCAGGCCCGGCAGGTCCTGCGCCTGCTCGACAGCCTCGAGGAGCTGGACGATGTCCAGCAGGTCTACGCCAACGCGGAGATCCCCGACGAAGTCCTCGAGTCGGTCACTTCCTGATGCGGGCACCGGAGCCTCGGTGAACAGGTCGTGGCAGGCCCCCGCCAGGGGGCCGGTCTGGGCCCCGAGGCCAAGGAAGGGGTGGCCCGATGAGGAGCGCACCGACGTGCGTGACGACGAAGGGACGGGGCCTCTGACGCCGGCATCGGTGTCCAGAGCCGCGAACTGACGTGAGGGTGCTCGGCGTCGACCCCGGCCTGGGGCGCACCGGCGTTGCCCTGGTGGAGGGCCACCCCGGCTCGCTGCGGCTGGTCCACGCCGAGTGCATCGAGACCGGAGCCGAGGCTGCCGACGGCCCCCGTCTCCTGGAGCTCTCCCTACTCCTGGCTCAATCAGCCGGGTCTCTCCATCCCGATGTGGCGGCCGTGGAGCGGCTCTTCTTCTCGACCAACCGGCAGACCGCCATGCGGGTCAGCCAGGCACGGGGCGTCATCCTCTGCACCCTGGCCGCAGCCGGGATCCCGGTCGCCGAGTACACCCCGAACGAGATCAAGGAATCCATCGCCGGCTACGGGGGCGCCACCAAGCGCCAGGTGCTCCGGATGTGCGAGGCAATGCTGGGCGTCGAGCAGATCCCGGGGCCCGACGACACCGCCGACGCCTGCGCCGCCGCCATCTGCCACCACCACCGTGCTGGGCTCCAGCCTCCGGTCGCGAGCGCTCCGGCCTCTCGGGTCAGCCCGGCGCTGGAGCTGGCCATCGCCGCCGCGCGGGAGCGCGCCGGCGGCGCCGGCGCGGCACCCCGTCCCGCCCCGCGGGCCGGGGCGGCCACCACCCCGGCCGGACCCCGATGATCGCCCGGCTCCGTGGCCAGGTCGTGATCGCGGACGCCGACCACGTGGTCCTGGAGACCGGCGGGGTCGGCTACCAGGTCCAGTGCCATCTCCGCACCCTCGCCGCGCTCCACGAGATGGGGGAGCGGGAGGTGACCCTCCACATCCACACCTCGGTGAGCGACGACGCGATCCGTCTCTACGGCTTCCTCGCCCGGGACGAGCTGCGCCTCTTCCGCCTCCTCATCGGGGTGGAGCGCATCGGCCCGAAGGCCGCGCTCTCGATCCTCGGCCGGGCCGAGCTGCCCACCATGGTGCGGGCCATCCGGGACGGCGACGTCGCCCTGGTCGCGACCGTGCCCGGCGTCGGCCGGCGCACGGCGGAACGGGTCGTGCTGGAGCTGAGCGACCGTCTCGGCGACCTCGCGCTCACCCTGGGGCCGGCGGTGCCGACGGCTGCCGCGCAGGCCGTGGAGGCTGCCGTGGCCGGGCTGGTGGGGCTCGGCTACCGCGAATCGGAGGCCCGCCCCGCGGTCCGGGCCGCGCTCGCGGCGTCTGGAGAGGCGGACGGAGACGTCACGGCCCTGGTGGGTCGGGCGCTGCGGCTCCTCGACGTCGGAGCCGCGACATGACCGACAGCCGGGTGGTCAGCCCCGGGGAACTCGACGAGGAGAGGGCGGCCGACTCCATCCTCCGCCCCCGCCGGCTCGAGGATTTCGTGGGCCAGCCCACCATCCGCGAGCAGGTTCGCATCCTCATCGAGGCCGCCAGCGCCCGCTCCGAGCCGGTCGACCACGTCCTCCTCTACGGCCCTCCCGGCCTCGGGAAGACCACCCTGGCTCAGATCATCGCCAACGAGATGGGCGTTCAGGCCCGCCTCACCAGCGGTCCGGCACTGGAGCACCAGGGGATGCTGGCCTCCATCCTCACCGCCCTCGAGGAGCGGGACGTCTTCTTCATCGACGAGATCCACCGCCTCAATCGTGCCGTGGAGGAGGCGCTCTACCCGGCCATGGAGGACCTCGCCTTCGACTTCGTGGCCGGCAAGGGGGCGGGGGCCCAGACGCTCCGATTGAGCCTGAAGCCGTTCACCGTGATCGGGGCGACCACGCGGGCCGGGGCCCTGGGCGGTCCGCTGCGCGACCGCTTCGGAGTGACCTTCCGGCTCGACTACTACGCCGCTGAGGAGCTGACCGCGATCATCGTCCGCTCGGCGCGGCTGCTCGGGGTGGAGATCACCCCGGCGGGGGCGAACCTGCTGGCCGGGCGCGCCCGCGGCACGCCCCGGGTCGCCAACCGGCTGCTCCGGCGCGCCCGCGACTACGCCCAGGTCCGGGCCGGGGGGAGCATCGACGAGGAGGTCGCCGTGGCCGCCCTGGGGATTCTCGGCATCGACGAGCTGGGCCTCGACGAGATGGACCGGCGGGTCGTCAGCACCCTCTGCGGGGCCCTCTCCGGGCACCCGTCGGGGGTCCAGACCATCGCCGTCTCGGTCCAGGAGGAGCCCGAGACCATCGAGGACGTCGTCGAGCCCTATCTGATCCGGCTCGGGCTGGTGGTCCGCACCCCGCGCGGGCGGCTGGCCACCGCGGCCGCCTACCGCCACCTCGGACTCACCCCTCCATCGAGCGCCCCAGGCGCGGGAAGCGGGGGCCAGGAGGTCCTCTTCGGGGCATGAGGGAGCCGGGAGAGGAGATCCGCCGCACCCGCCCCGGGATCGCCCGCGGTCTGCCGGCCGTACTCGCGGCCCTCCCCGGCGACCCCTTGCGTGAACTCGACACCGAGAGCGGTGACCCGCTCGGCTACACTTCGCCGTCGTGAACTGGCTGCGGGTCACCAAGTGGAAGGTGGCGACGATCTTCGTCGTCCTGATCGTCGCCGTCGTGGTCGACGTCTTCAACTTGAACGTGCTCGGCTACAACATCACCCTCCACAAGGGGCTGGACATCGTCGGCGGCTCAGAGCTGACCATCGCCGTCTGCCAGGGCCCGAACCTCCCCGCGGACGCCAACCCGCCCTGCCGCTCCGGACCCCGCAACGGGGTCAGCGTGTCGGCGGCCCAGGCCGACACCATCCCGGTGCTTCAGAACCGGGTCAACTCGCTCGGCGTCTCGGAGGCGAGTGTCCAGCCGGTCGGCAGCGACGAGATCTCGGTCGAGCTCCCCGGGGTCTCGCTGGCCAAGGCCGAGAGCGTCCTGGGCAGCACCTATCTGATCCGCTTCGCCACCGCCGCGTCGGGGGCTCCGCCGGCGGGGGCCGCCAAGAGCAACAGCTACTGCATCGACAACCCGAGCGACGGGTTCTGCGTGGACCAGGAGGACCTCTACCAGCCCTCTCAGCTCAACGAGACCGAGTTCTATCCGTCCGGGTACCACTGGAAGATCGACAGCAAGCTTCCGGCCGCCGACATCTCCAGCTCCAGCCTCGGCACCGACTCGAACGGCAACCCGGCCGTCGATATCACCTTCAACGGGCCCGGGGCCAGCGAGTGGAGCAACATCACCGGGGCCGCCTACAAGGTGTACAGCGCCGACGGTTGCTCCCCCGACACCAGCTGTGCTGCGGGTTCCATGGTCGCGATCTTCCTGGACAACCAGGTGGTCAGCGCCCCGGTGGTCGAGGGCCAGTCGAGCAGCAGCACGCAGATCACCGGTGTCACCCTCGGCGAGGCGCAGCTCCTCCAGTCGCAGATCAACTCGGGAGCCCTCCCCGCCGAGATCGGCACCGTCGAGCAGGACACGGTGGGCGCGACCCTGGGCGCTCAGACCGTGACCGCGACCCTGCTCGCCGGCGCTGTCGGCCTCCTCGTCGTGATCCTCTTCATGATCGGCTACTACCGCTTCCCCGGCGTGCTGGCGAGCATCGCCCTGATCCTCTACAGCATCATGAACCTGGCCGCCTACAAGCTCCTCGGGGTCACGGTGAGCCTGGCCGGCCTGGCCGGTTTCGTGTTATCGGTGGGCATGGCCGTCGACGCCAACGTGCTCATCTTTGAACGCACGCGCGACGAGCTGCGCCACGGGCGCTCGGTGGGCGCCGCCATCGAGCTGGGCTTCCGGCGTGCCTTCCCCGCCATCCGCGACAGCAACATCTCGACCGAGATCGTCTGCGTCATCCTCGCCGTCTTCGGCTCGGACATCGTCAAGGGCTTCGCCATCACCCTGGGCATCGGCGTCGCCATCAGCTTCTTCAGCGCGGTCCTGATCACTCAGTCCCTGCTCGGCGTGATGCTCCGCTGGAGGATCGGGCGCAATCCGACCCTCTACACCGAGATCCACCCCGAGTACCAGGAGCAGCACCGGACGGGGCGGTTCGACATCGTCCGCAACCGCAACTGGTTCTTCCTCGCCTCGCTCGCCATCATCATCCCCGGCATCGTGGCCATCATCGGATGGGGGTTCCGGCTGGGCATCGACTTCGCGGGCGGCGACCAGATCCAGGCCGCCTACACAACCCCGGTCACCTCGGCGGAGCTGGTGAGCACGGTCAACAGCACCGTGCCTGGCCTGCAGCCGACCGTCCAGAGCTTCGGCAAGGACAAGGCCGGCAATGACGTGTACATGATCCAGACCCTCCCCACCGGCGAGGTGCAGGCCGTGTACAATGCCCTCGACGCCGCCTACCACTTCGAGGCGGGCAGCGAGAGCGTCAACACCGTCGGTCAGACCATCGCCAACAGCGCGGTGGGCCAGGCGATCGCCCTGGTGCTCATCTCCTCGCTGATGATCGCCTTCTACCTGGCCTACCAGTTTGGCAAGCAGCGCCAGGTCAATCGCTGGCGGTTCGCGGCATGCACCTTCTTCAAGCTCCTCCACGACATCTTCGTGCTCGCCGGGATCTGGGCGATCCTGGGTCACTTCAGTTCGCTGGGCCAGGTCGACAACTACTTCATCACCGCCGTGCTGACCGGCGTGGCGTTCTCCATCCACGACACCATCGTGGTGTTCGACAGGATCCGGGAGAACCTCCGGGTCGGGCCGCGCTTCACCTTCGACCAGATCGTCAACCTCTCGACGGTGCAGACCATGGCCCGCTCGCTCAACACCTCGTTGACCGTCATCTTCGTGCTGCTCGCCCTCGTGCTCTTCGGCGGGTCGTCGATCCAGGGCTTCGTGCTGGCCCTCCTGATCGGCATCATCACCGGCACCTACAGCTCGATCTTCAACGCCTCCACCCTCCTCGTCGCCTGGAACAAGGCACGCCCGGAGAAGACCGCCGGCCGCCCCCAGCGCGGCGTGGTCGCGCGACCCGTACGCGTCAGCTGACGAGCGTCGCCCTCGCCCCCGGCATGCTCGCTGAGGGGACCCACCCGATACGATCGTCCCAGCCGTGTCGATGAGCCGTCCCGACGTCACCGCCCTCGCCGACCTGCTCCGCCCCGCCCTCCAGCAGTCCGGGGTCGAGCTGGTCGAGGTGCAATGGAAGGGGAGCGGACCGGGGAGCGTGCTCCGGCTGGTGGTCGACCGGCCGGGCGGGGTCGGCCTCGACGACTGCGAGCGCGCGTCGATGACCGCCAGCGCCATCCTCGATGCCTACGACCCGATCGAGACCCGCTACTCGTTGGAGGTCTCCTCCCCAGGGGCGGAGCGACCGATCCGGACCGACGAGGAGTGGCGAGCCGCCCTCGGCCGCCGGGTGCACCTCCGGGTCCGGACTGGCGACGCCGAGCGTGTGGTGGAGGGCCGGTTGATCGCGGCCGGCGGGCCCACGGTGGAGATCGAGGCGCGCACCGGGCGGGGCCGTCCCCGGCCGCTGACCATCGTGGCGGCGGACATCCTCGCGGCACGCACCGCGGTGGACATCTGATGCCCCCTCGTGGCCGCCCGCCCGCCGTCCGCCCTGGCGACGGCGACATCCTGGAGGCCGTGGCCGAGCTCGCCGCCAACGCGGGCATCAGCGAGGACGAGCTGACCGAGATCGTCGGGCGGGCGATCGTCGAGACGTACCGCCGCCTCGTCGTCGACGATCCCGGCCTCACCGCCCGCGTCGACTTCCGGAGCGGCGTGCATGACGTGCTCCGCCCCGACCCCGCGGGCGGGGAGACGGTGATGGCGCCGCTCGCCGGCGACGCCGCCCGCCAGGCGGCCCAGGCCGTCCGGAGCGCAGTCCTCGACCGCCTCCGCAACGCCGGGGCGGATCGGGTGATCAGCGAGGCCACGACTCACCGCGGCGAGCTGATCGATGCGATCGTGGAGAGTCCCGCGGGCGGCAGCTGGTACCTGCGGGCGGGGGACACCACGGTGGTCCTGCCGCCGGAGGAGCAGGCGGCGGGGGAGGAGCTCGAACCGCGCCAGCACCTCAAGGTGGTCATCCTCGAGGGCCGGCGGCGCGCCCGCGACGCCGTGGTGGTGGCCTCCCGGTCCCATCCCCAGCTGGTCCGGCTCCTCCTCGAGCAGGAGGTGCCCGAGCTGGGGCGGGGACAGATCATCATCCGCGCCATCGCCCGCGAGGCGGGCCGCCGCACCAAGGTGGCGGTGGAGGCGATCGATCCCGACATCGACCCCCAGGGGGCCTGCATCGGGCCTCACGGGATGCGGCACCGCGCCATCACCTCTCAGCTCGGCACCGAACAGTTGCAGATCGTCCGCTTCGATCCCGAGCCCGCCCACTACGTGGCCAACGCGCTCATCCCGGCGCCGGTGGTCGGGGTGGAGCTGGACACCGAGACCCGGACCGCCCACGTGACCGTCGACCCCACCAAGCTCTCCCTCGCCATCGGCCGGGGAGGGGAGAACGCCCGTCTCGCCGCCCGCCTCACCGGATGGCGGATCGACATCACGGCCGCGGGGCCAGCGGCGGAGGCGGCCGCGGAGGAGCCGTCGTGACCCCTCCGGCGACTGCAGACGGGACGAACGCAGTCGTGACCCCTCCGGCGACTGCAGACGGGGCGAACGCAGCAGAGAGGGCTCCGATGCGCACCTGTGTGGGGTGCAAGCGCCGGCGGCCGCGCCCCGAACTGGTCCGTCTGGTCGCCGGGGCATCGGGAGCGGTTATCCTGGACATCCCCGCCCGTGCGCCCGGCCGCGGCGCCTATCTCTGCCGGGATTCCGGCATGGCCTGCCTGCGGATCGCCCAGCGGCGCCGCAGCCTGAGCCGATCCCTGCGGGTAGGGGAGAATGTCATCGACCCCGAGGCACTGGGCCATCAGCTCAGCGAGCTCGCCGAGGAGGAACCACCGTCGCCACGATGAAGAAGATCAGACTGCCGGCCAGTCTCACCGTCAAGGAGCTGGCCGAGCGGCTCGGCGTGTCCGGCGCCCAGCTCATCACCTACCTGATGCAGAACGGGGTGATGGCCGCCCTGAACCAGTCGGTCGACTTCGACACGGCCGCGCTGGCCGCGGACAACTTCGGCTTCGAGGCGGAGTCGGAGGAGGCCCTCGCCAAGGAGGCGGCGACCGCCTCCGCCACCGGCGCGCTGCGACCGCGCCACCCCCTCCTCGACCTCTCCGGCGAGGACCCGGCCAAGCTGGTTCCGCGTCCCCCCGTGGTCGCCGTCCTGGGACACGTCGACCACGGCAAGACCTCGATCCTCGACAAGATCCGGACCACCAGCGTGGCCGCCGGCGAGGCCGGAGGCATCACCCAGCGGATCGGCGCCTACCAGGTGGAGCGCCAGGGCCGGCTGATCACCTTCATCGACACCCCGGGCCACGAGGCGTTCAGCGCGATGCGCGCCCGCGGGGCGGATGTCACCGACATCGCGATCCTGGTGGTCGCCGCCGACGACGGGGTCATGCCTCAGACCGAGGAGGCGATCCACCACATCCGGAGCGCCGGGGTGCCGCTGGTCGTGGCCCTCAACAAGTCGGACAAGGACGGGGCGAACCCCGATCGCGTCCTCCAGCAGCTCGCCGAGCACCAGGTCCTCCCCGAGAGCTATGGCGGCGACGTGCCCACGGTGGCGACCAGCGCCGTCACCGGCCAGGGGATCGAGGACCTCCTGGACACCATCCTGCTGGTGAGCGACGTGGTGAGCCCGCCGCGGGCAAATCCCGACCGCCTCGCGGTCGGCACCGTCATCGACTCCGAGCTGGAGCGGGGGAGGGGCCCGGTGGCGACCGTCCTGGTCCAGAACGGCACCCTCCGCATCGGGGACAACGTGGTGGTGGGCCGGGTCTACGGCAAGATCCGGGCGCTCACCGACGACGCCGGTCGCCGGGTCAAGGAGGCAGGTCCCAGCAAGCCGGTCCTGATCAGCGGACTCACCGACGTCGCCACCGCCGGCGACGTCCTCCAGGTGATGGAGACCGAGAAGGCGGCGCGGGCTCTGGCCGAGCTGCGCACCAATGAGCAGCGGGCAAAGATCGCCCAGCCGGTCCGCCGGATCACCCTCTCGGACTTCGCCGCGGTGCAGGGCGAGACCAAGACCATGACGCTCGTCCTCAAGGCCGAGGCCAACGGCTCGCTGGAAGCTCTCCGCAGCCAGGTTACCAAGCTGGAGGACCCCAACGTCACCATCAAGATCGTCGGTGAGGGGGTCGGCGCGGTGGGAGAGGCGGACGTCAACCTCGCCGCCGTCTCCGGGGCCATCGTGATCGGCTTCAACGTGCATCCCGACGAACGCGCCAAGGCCGCCGCCGAGGAGCTGGGCGTTGACGTCCGCTTCTACGACGTCGTCTACCAGGTCACCGACGACATCGTGAAGTCGATCCGGGGAATGTACGAGCCGTCCTTCGTCGAGGTCTACCAGGGCCGTGCCGAGGTCCGCAAGGTCTTCAGCGTCGACGGTCGCCCGGCGATCGCCGGCTGCCAGGTGGTGGACGGGAAGATCACCCGCGCCGCCACGTGCACGGTGCGCCGCGACGGCCGCGAGGTCGGCCGGGGCAAGATCGACGCCCTCAAGCGTTTCCGGGACGACGTTCGTGAGGTTGCCCGCGGCTACGAATGCGGGATCACCCTCGACGGCTTCGCCGACTTCGCAGAGGGCGACGTCCTCGAGGCACACGTCACCGAGCAGCAGAACATCTGACCGTGCCGGCGTTCATGCCTCACGCCAAGAGCAGAGGTCGCCCCGGAGATCCTGGCGCATCCCGATTCCAGCCGGTGCTCAGCCCGTCCTCCCGGCCGCCGCGGCCCGAGCGGATCGCCGAGCAGCTCCGCCAGGAGCTCTCCTCGCTGATGCTCACCGAGATGAAGGACCCGCGGGTCCACCTCGCCTCCGTGTCACGGGTGAGCATCTCTCCCGACCTGCGCACCGCCACCGTGATGATCTCGGCGGTCGGGGACGATCCGGAGCGCCGAGCCGTGGTGGATGCCATGCGCCACGCCGAGGGCTACCTCCGCGCCCAGCTCGGCCACCGGCTGGAGAACCTGAAGAGCGCGCCGCACCTCCAGTTTCAGCTCGACGAGTCGATCGCCTACTCGGTGCGGATGAGCAGCATGCTGCGGGAGCTCGATCCGGGCACGCCCGCCGATGAAGGCCCCGGCGAGGAGCCCTCATGACCGTGGCGGAGCGCCGCTTCCGAGAGGTCGCCGACGCCGCGAGCGACATCCAGCGCCTCATCGAAGACGCGCGCGAGATCGGCTGCCTCGCCCACAAGGACGCCGACGCCGACAGCCTCGGCTCGGCCCTCGCATTCGCTGAGGCGCTGCGTGAGATGGGCAAGAGCGTCCATACCGTGGTGCCCAGCCCGCTCCCCCGGGCCCTGACCTACCTTCCCGGGTACGCGACGATCGTCGAAGATCCACCCGCTCTCGACCTCCTCTTCACCTTCGACTGCGCCACCGTCCACCGCTTCGGGGACAAGGCGGAGCTGGTCGAGCGCGTCGCCCACGTGATCAACGTCGACCACCACGCGAGCAACGACGGGTTCGGGGAGATCAACGTCGTCGACACCGCGGCGAGCGCCACCGGTCAGGTCGTCTATCGCCTGCTCCGGGCGATGGGCTGCCCGATCTCGCCGGAGACCGCCACCAACCTCTACGCCGCGCTTCTCACCGACACCGGTGGTTTCCGCCATGAGAACACCACCGAAGCCGCGCTCCGGCTCGGCGCCGACCTTGTCGGGCTGGGGGCCGACGCGGGCTGGATCGCGCTCAAGAGCTACAAGTCGCGCACCGTCGCCCAGCTCCACCTCGAGGGTATGGCCGTCGCGCGGAGCCAGACAGAGAGCGGCGGCCGCCTCATCTGGTCGGAGATCACCACCGCCATGCTCGAGGAGACCGGGACCACCCTTCAGGAGGCGGAGGGGGTGATCGACCAACTCCAGACGGTCGAACCGATGAAGGTCGCCGTCCTCTTCAAGGAGGCCGGCCCTCAACTGACCAAGATCTCGGTCCGCAGCCGCGATGAGATCGACGCCACCCGGGTGTGCACCCCCTTCGGCGGCGGTGGTCACCGGCGCGCCGCCGGCGCCGAGCTGTGCGAGCCTCTGGAGACGGCCCGCGAGCGGGTCCTCGACGTGGCCCGGGCCCTGCTGGGCTCGTCCAGCTAGCCGTGGAAGCCTCCCCCGCGGCCCCGCCCCGCCGGGGCGCCCTGAGCGCCGTGCTGGCTCTCAACAAGCAGATGGGCCAGACCTCCTTCGACTGCATCCGCCAGGTGCGCCGGATCTACGGGGAGCGCCGGGTCGGCCACGCCGGCACCCTCGACCCCATGGCGCAGGGCCTGCTCCCCGTCTGCCTGGGGGGAGCCACCCGGCTCATCGACCACTTCCACCGGCAGACCAAGACCTACCGCTGCACCGTCCGGCTCGGTGAGCGTTCCGAGACGCTCGACACCGAGGGCAGCGTCACCCCAGGCGGCGACGCCCGCGGGCTGGACGCGGATCAGGTGCGCGCCGCGCTGCGGCAGTTCGTCGGCGAGATCTCCCAGATCCCGCCGATGCACTCCGCCGTCCGTCACGAGGGCGAGCACCTCTACGACCTGGCCCGGCGTGGGGAGCACGTCGAGCGCCAGCCACGGACCGCCCTGATCGTGAGCGCCGAGCTGACCGGCTTCCGGCCCGGCGCCGTCGCCGAGGCCGACCTCGAGGTCGAGTGCGGGAAGGGGACCTTCATGCGGGTCCTCGCCAGCGACCTCGGCGACGCGCTCGAGGTGGGGGGCCTGCTGAGCTGGCTGGAGCGCACGCGGTACGGATCACTGGAGATCACCGACGCGCACACCATCGAGGAGCTGAGGGAGCTCGACGACCCCACCACCGCGCTTCTCCCCACCTGGGTCGCGGTCAGCTTCCTGCCCCAGGTCTTCCTCGGACCGCCGGCGGTTGCGCTGGTCCGCAACGGGCAGGCCGTCTTTCTCCCCCGGGTGGCCGCCGGCCTGCCCCAGGGCGAGACGCGGGCTCACTCCCCCTCCGGCGACCTGGTCGCCGTCGGCGAGGTCACCGGCTTCCGCTTCCGGCCGACGAAGGTCATGGCCGGCTGACCGGGAGCTGAGATGCGGGGGATGAACCGTTGTCGATGACCCTGGAGCACTCCCTCGGCCCGGAGCGCGGACCGTCGCCGCCTCCAGCGGCCTGCACCATCGGGGTGTTCGACGGCGTCCACCGCGGCCACCAGCAGCTGCTGGCGCGCACGGTGGCAGCGGCCCGCGAGATCGGCGGCATCGCCGTGGCGGTCACCTTCGAGCCCCATCCCAGCGCTGTCCTCGACCCCGGCAACGTCCCGCCCGAGCTGACCACCCTCGACGAGAAGCGCGAGCGGCTCATCGCCGCCGGCATCGATCGGGTGGTGGTGGTCAACTTCACCCGCGAGGTGAGCCAGTGGAGCGCCGAGCGCTTCTGCGAGCGGTTGCTCGACCGCTTCGATCTCCGGCACCTGGTGGTCGGAGCCGGCTTCGCCCTCGGGCGTGCCCGCCGTGGCGACGTCGACTTCCTCCGCGGCTTCGGGGCCGTGCACGGCTTCACGGTGGAGACCGTCGAGTCGGTGGCCGAGGACGGGGAGACGATCTCCTCCACCCGGGTGCGCTCCGCGCTCGTCTCCGGCGACGTCGAGACGGCCGCGCAGCTGCTCGGCCACCCCTACTTCCTGGACGGCACCGTGGAGCACGGCGATCGGGTGGGGTGGAGGCTGGGGTTCCCCACCGCCAACGTGGGGGTCGAGCCCGGCAAGTGCCTGCCCGAGATGGGCATCTACAGCAGCTGGATCCGCGCCCGGGGGGTGTGGCTCCCCGCCGCCTCGAGCATCGGCTACCGGCCCACCTTCGGCGGCGACCGCCTCACCGTCGAGGCCCATCTCCTCGACTTCGACGGCGACCTCTACGGCGAGCGGGTCCGCCTCGCGTTCCTGCACCGGCTGCGCGAGGAGCGCTGGTACCCGGACGAGGCCGCCCTCATCGCCCAGATGCGCCTGGACGTCGCCGAGACACGGCGCCTGCTGGAGCCGGCGGCGCCGCCTGCGGAGCTGTAGCGCGTAAACCGGCTCGGCCCCTCGGGGGTTGTCACTGCATGGTCCAATCAGCGACCGTGGAGGGTGCCCGGGTCGACGAGCGGGACGAGCAGGCCTTCGAGGCGGTGGCCCGGCGCGAGGCCAGGCGCCTCTTCGGGATCGCCTACACCATCCTCCGCGACCCGGCCGAGGCCGAGGACGCCGTCCAGGACGTCATGGTGCGTGCCTGGAGGGCCTGGCACCGCACCCAGGGCTTCGGCGACCAGGGCCCCTGGCTCACCCGCATCTGCATCAACCGGTGCCTGAGCCACCGCGTCCGGCTGCGCCTGCGCAGCACCCGCGAGACAGCGCTGGATGGGCGGGTGGGGGTCACCGGTGCCCCTGCTTCCGATCCCGAGCTGGCCCGGGCGTTCGACCGCCTCTCGCCGCGGCAGCGTGCGGTGGTCCTGCTCCACTACTACGCCGGTTACTCCCTCGACGAGTGCGCCGAGCTGCTGGGCTGCCGCCCCGGCACCGCGCGCAGCCATCTGCATCGCGCCCTGGCGGCGCTGCGAGAGGTGATGAGCCAATGACCCCCGACGAGCTCGACCAGAAAGACCGCGAGCGGCTCCACCGCTTCCTCGACGAGTCCGCGCACCGCCCGATCCCCGACGGCTTCGAGAGCCGCGTGGTGCCGCACTCCCGGCGTCTCCGTCCCCTCGGCCGGATGTTGGGCGCGGTGGTGGTGTTCGCGGCGGTGGCGGTGTCGACCGCGGCGGCGGTGTTCTCGTCGGACACCGGCCCGTTGCACCAGCACGCATCACCGCAGGGGAGCACCGGCCAGCCCACCACCACGCCGCTCCCGTCCCTGCCGATCGAGGTCTTGCCGGGCGAGTCGCTGCCGGGGCTCGGCGGCGCGATCGAGGGGCTGAGCGGCGGCGTCTGGAGCGCGATCAGCGCGCCCGTCCCCTCAGCATTGCCTGGCTCCAGTGAATCGCAGGGGGTGGGCCTGGCCGGCATCGCCTGTCCGAGCAGCGACGACTGCTGGGCCGTGGGAGCGGGATACGGGGGGAGCGGCGGCCTCATCGAGCACTACGACGGCAGCGCCTGGAGCATCGTCGGGCAGCCCGCGGAACCGCTCACGGCGGTCGCCTGCGACAGCGACACAGACTGCTGGGCGGTGGGCGGTGTCTCCGGCTACCTTGCCCAGCCGGTCTTCGAGCACTACGCGGGCGGAGCGTGGGAGGTCGTGCAGGGCCCGGCCCTCAGCGACGGCGGCACGCTCTCCGGCGTCAGCTGCCCCGATGCCGATCACTGCTGGGCGGTGGGCAGCGGCGCATCTGACACGGGGTCGACCGACGCAACCACCGCGCCCCTGATCGAGGCGTACACGGGCGGCGTCTGGACCGTGGTCGCCGATCCTGCCGCCGCCACGGGAAGCGGTGGTGACTCTTTCCTCAGTGCCGTGACCTGTCTCAGTGCGGCCGATTGCTGGGCGGTGGGGGAGGACGCCTCGACCGGCGGCGGCCTCATCGAGCACGGTGACGGCGCGGGGTGGACCGTGGTCCCCGGTCCGAACGCGCCCGGCCTGGTGGCGGTGAGCTGCGCCGGCGCGGACGACTGCTGGGCCGTGGGTGGGGACAGCGCCGAGCACTACCAGGGCACGGCGTGGACGCTGGTCACCGGCCTGCTCAGCGGCGTCGCCAGCAGCCTGCAGTCGGTCAGCTGCGTCGCGCCCGACGCCTGCTGGGTCGTGGGTGCGGAGGAGACCGGTTCTGAGCGCGCGGCGAACCAGGCGGGCCTCGTCTACCAGCTGCTGATCGAGGGGTGGCAGCAGGGGAGCGGATGGACCGCGGTGTCGTCTCTCCCCAGCGGGGTCGATCTCGAAGGGGTGGCGTGCTTGGGAGAGGACAGCTGCTGGGCGGTGGGGTCCGTCGTCGGCGGAGCCAGGTTCATCTTCACGAGCCCGAGCCCCTCGCCCGGCACAGCGCCACTCGAATCCTCCCCCGCCACGCCGGGCGCCGCCTCACCCGCCGCCTGACCTCGCCGAGCCGCCCAGCACCGCCGGCCCGGCGAGCGCCGTCCTTCGCCCTCAGCGACCGCCGGTGCGGGCGGTGAGGTCGCGCCGCACTCTCAGCCCGGCGATCCCCAGGACCACGGCTCCGGCGCAGAGGGCCACCAGGAGCCCGCCCAGCAGCGGGGACGCGAGGGTCACCGCGATGGCGAAAGGCAGCAGCACGGCGCAGATCCCGCACAGGCACGCGGCCCACGCCGCTCGGGGCCGGCCCCGCATCGACGCGCTGACCGCCATGGCGAGCAGGAGCATGGCGAGCAGAAGTCCGACCGTCGGGAAGATGTACACGACGAAGCCACCGACCAACCCGACGAGCAGCCACATCTCGGTGGATACCGACCTGGTGCCGCCTGCCATCACCCCAAGACTAGCGCGCCATTCCGGAGCCCGCCCGGTCCCCGATGGCGATCGCCGGCGCTAGGAGAGGACGACCTCCACGACCACGCGCTCGGTCCCCAGCGGAGGCCGCGGCACCACGTCGCCGTCGATGTCCACCCCGTCCACGGTCAGCGCAACGTCGTTGCCCGGCCCCTCACGGCGGACCGTGATCTCGTACCAGGTGTCGCGGAAGAGGCGCTTCGCCGCGTATCCCGGCCAGGCGGTGGGCAGCACCGGCGCCACCTTCAGCCCGCGGTGGGTGGGGCGGATGCCCAGGATCCACTGGGTGGCGGCGACGTAGGTCCAGGCCGCCGCGCCGGTGAGCCACGCGTTCCTCCCCAGGCCGTACTGGGGGTGCGCCGGGCCGCAGATGTTCTGGCAGTAGACGTAGGGCTCGACCGCGGCCAGCACGACGTCGGCGCGGGCGAGCGGCAGCAGCTGGCGGTAGTACTCGTAGGCCCGGTCACCGTCGCCGAGCTGCGCCGCGGCGATGATCGACCAGGCGGCGGCGTGGCAGAAGATGCCGCCGTTCTCCTTGGCGCCCGGTGGGTAGGTGGCGGTGCCGTTGACCCGAGGATCGCCGCCGTCATACGGGGGCCAGAGCGCGCTGAGGCCGTACGGGGTGTCCAGCAGGTCGTGCGCCGACCTCATGGCGATCTCGGCCCGCTCGGGAGGCGCGACCTCACCGATCACCGACCAGCTCTGAGGGACGAGGTTGATCCGGTGGCGCACCTCCGAGGCCACCCCGATCGGACGTCCCTCGTCGTCGAAGGCGCGCGCGTACCAGGCGCCGTCCCAGGCGGAGGCGTTGACCGCGGCGGCCATCTCCGCGTGGAGCCGCCGGAACCGGACCGCGTCCTCGGAGCGGTGGAGGTGGTCGCAGAGGGCGGTGAGGTCGAGGGTGGCGCGGCAGAACTGCATGGCACACCAGACGCTCTCCGCCCGGCCCGACCCGTGGTCGACGTTCATGGTGTCGTCCCAGTCGGCGTAGCCGGCGCGGGGGAGGCCATGGGGACCGCGATGGGCGAGGACGAAGTCGATGGCCGCCGTCATGTGGCCCCAGACGGTGTCGTCCGCGTCCTCAGGGGGGAGGCCGTCCGGCCCCGGCTGGTACGGCACCAGCCGGTGGATCATGTCGCAGTCCCCGGTCTCGCGCAGGTAGGCGCAGGTGGCGATGACCAGCCAGAGGTGGTCGTCGCTGAACCACTGCGGCCAGGCCGGCCGCTCCGCGGCGAGCCCCGGCCCACCCTCGCCGGTGAGCGGGAGGAACTGGTGCCAGGCGTGCCCGTCGACGAACTGGAGCGCCCAGAGCTGCTCCAGGCGCGCCTCGGCCAGGTCAGGCTCGACATGGGAGGTGGCCAAGGTGTCCTGGGCGCTGTCGCGCGTCCCCATGCCCCGTCCCAGGCCCGTCTCGTAGCCGGAGACAAAGCGCGACCAGTACAGCGTGGTGCGGCACTGGACCGGGTTCCAGAGGTTGAGCGTCGCGTCGGTGTCGGCATCCGGGGTGTGCACCGTGAAGCTGCCCAGGTACCTCTCCCAGTCGGAGCGCAGCGCCGTGAAGGCGCGGCTGACCGCTCCGGCGTCCGACCAGCGCGCCACCACCCCGGGGATCGCCGGGGGAGTCTCGGTGATCCCCAGCATGTGGACGATCCGTGCGCTCTCGCCGGGCTCGAGCGCCACCTCGTGGCAGAACGAGCCGATGGCGTTGCCGCGCGGGGAGGCGGTGCCGGTCGGGGAGCCCGCCTCCACCACGGCGGGGCTCTCCAGCCCCCGGTACGGGCCGACGAACGCCTCCCGGCTGCAGTCGGCACCGACCGGCGTCCGGTCGGAGGCGAAGAAGGTGGTGGTGGGGCGAAATCGGGTGGTGGCTAGGATGGCCCGCAGCTCCGGGTCGTGCCGGGCGCTCACCACATGGCCTGTCCAGTCGATGTTGTGCAGGTCACCCATGGCATCGGGGAAGCTCAGCTCCACGTAGCTGAAGGTGCGCAGCACGACCGGCCGGTCCCCGGTGTTGGTCAGCCGCAGCTCCCACAGCTCGACCGGGCAGGGGTCCTCCGGCCCGCCCGGGGGTACGAAGTAGAGGGTCTCCGCCCGCACCCCGCTGCGCTCCGTGGTGATCCGGGTGTAGCCGGCGCCGTGGCGGCACTCGTAGTGATCGAGCGCCCCCCGGACCGGCTGCCAGGTGGCCCCCCAGAACTCGCCGGTGTCCTGGCGCCTCAGGTAGATGTAGCGCCCGGGCTGGTCCTCGGGGACCGCGTTGTACCGGTAGCGGCTGACCCGGCGGTTGCGCGGATCGCGGTCAAAGGAGAATCCGCCACCGGTGTTGGAGACGATCCCGCCGTAGCGACCCTCGCCCAGGTAGTTGATCCAGGGGGTGGGGGTGTCGGGCCGGGTGATGACGAACTCGGCCGCGGCGGGGTCGAAGTAGCCGAAGTCGCTCTCCGCCAGCCGCACGTTCACCGCGCTCACCACCAGGACGCTCCTGCTCCGTTCGTTCCCGCGGCGGCGACCATAGCACACGCACGTACGCCGATCCCGACCCCGGTCACGAGATCGCACGCGGCCGCGGCGCCATGCCGGACCCCGTCGCCGCGGCCGCGACGGCCACTCAACCCCGCTCACGGAGGACAATGCCGCGACGCCGTCCCGCACACGGAGATGCCGACCGTGCCCATCGACCAGCCGTCCCGCAGGTTCCCCGAGGGTTTCCTCTTCGGGACCAAGACCTCCGCATACCAGCTGGAGGGCTCGGTCCACGCCGATGGCCGGGGGGTCTCGATCTGGGACACGTACAGCCACACCCCGGGCGCCACCCACCACGACGACAACGCGGACGTCACCTCCGATCACTACCGCCGTCTGGACGAGGACCTCGACCTGGCCGCCGACCTGGGCGTCCCCGCCTACTGCTTCTCGGTGGCCTGGCCGCGGATCCAGCCCACCGGCAGCGGGCCCGCCAACCAGCGGGGTCTCGACTTCTACCGCCGGATGGTCGAGGGGCTGCACCGGCGGGGGATCACCCCGGTCGCCACCCTCTTTCACTGGGACCTGCCGCAGCCTCTCGAGGACGCCGGCGGCTGGCCGGCACGGGACACGGCGGGCCGCTTCGCCGACTACGCCGCCCTCGTCGCCGGGGCGCTCGGCGGCGAGGTGGAGATGTGGGTCACCCACAACGAGCCGTGGTGCCCTGCCTGGCTCGGCTACGCCAAGGGCCAGCACGCCCCGGGGCGCCAGGACGTCGGGCTGGCGGTGGCCGCCACCCACCACCTCCTGCTCGCCCACGGGTGGGCGGTGCAGGCCATCCGGGCGGCCGTGCCCGGTGCGCGGGTGGGCATCGACCTCAACCTCCAGCCGACCCGGGCGGCGAGCCAGCACCCCGACGATCTCGCCGCCGCACGCCGGGCGGACGGCAACCTCAACCGCCTCTTCCTCGACCCGGTGCTCCGCGGCGAGTATCCCGCCGACATGGTGGCCCACTACGCGGGCTTCACGCCGGGCTTCTCCGTGGTGCGGGACGGCGACCTCCGGGTCATCGCCGAGCCCACGGACTTCCTCGGGGTCAACTTCTACGAACCCCGGATGGTCTGCGCCACCAGCCGGATGGCAGAGGCGCGGGCGGCCGGGTACTGGGTGCCGGTGTCCCCTGCGACTGACGCGTTCGGTGCCGACCTCGACGCTGTGGAGGTCCACCGTCCCGACTGGGAGCGCACCACCATGGGGTGGGAGATCGAGCCGGCCGCGCTCACCGAGCTGCTCCTCCGGGTCCGGGACGACTACGGTCCCCGCTCCCTCTACGTGCTCGAGAACGGCATGGCGAACGACGACTACGTCACCCCCGACGGTGAGGTGCGCGATCCCGAGCGCATCGCCTACATCAGCAGCCATCTCGGCGCGGTCCTGGACGCGATCGGTGCCGGCGTCGACGTGCGCGGCTACTTCGTCTGGACGCTGCTCGACAACTTCGAGTGGTCGTACGGCTTCTCGAAGCGCTTCGGTCTCACCTGGGTCGACTACCCGGGCGGCGCTCGCATCCCCAAGTCGAGCTTCGCCTGGTACCGGGACACGATCCGAGCCCACGCTCTGACCTGGATCGGTGAGTAACCGGCTGCCCACCGATCCATGCCCTGACCCCGTGACCATCGACACCTCCACCCTGGTGGTGGTCAACCCGGTGAGCGCCGGGGGTCAGACCCTGCGGCGCTGGCCCCAGATCCGGACAGCACTCCGGGAGGCCGGCATCGAGATCCACTCCCACCTGACCACCGGCCGGGGCGACGCGACCGCGGTGACCCGCCGGGAGCTCACCGGGAAGGCGCCGGTGCGCCGGGTGGTCGCCGTGGGGGGTGACGGCACCCTCAACGAGGTGGTCAACGGCTGCTTCGACGAGCGGGGTGCCCCGCTCGCGCGCGACCTCACCGTCGGCCTGATCCCGAGCGGCACCGGCAGCGATATCCGTCGCACCCTCGGACTGCCCACCGACCCCCACGCCGCCGCCCGCCTCCTGGCCGGTGGGACCACCCGGACCATCGACGTGGGCAGGATCGTCTTCGCCGACGGCAGCCACCGGCTCTTCGCCAACGTGGCCGACTGCGGGCTGGGCGGCGAGGTCGTCACCAGGATCAATCGCAGCCGCCAGAAACGCGCGGGCCTGCTCGGCAGCGCCGCCTTCCTGGGGGTCTCGGTCACCGAGCTGATGAGCTTCCGCAACCGCGACGTGCTCCTCACCATCGACGGGGTGACCACGCGGCAGCGGGTGCAGCAGGTGGTCATCGCCAACGGCCGCTGTTTCGGCGGGGGGATGCGCATCGCCCCCGGCGCCGACCCGGCCGACGGCCTGCTGGACGTGGTGGTGGTCGGGGACATCTCCCGTTTCGGGGCCCTCCTGGCCGTCCCGCGCCTCTTCCGGGGCACCCACCTCGGCCTCGCGGCCGTCTCCTCCCACCGAGCGCGCTCGATCGGCATCGCCGTCGCCGACGGGGAGAGCCCCCCGCGCTTCGACGTGGACGGGGAGCAGGTGGGGAGCGCTCCCGCCGAGATCACGGTCCTGCCCCAGGCGCTCCGCTTCGCGGCCCCGCCCCTGGTATGCTGACCCGGACCGACAGAGGGCCCGGCCCAGGGACGGGCACGCCCGCTCCCCGAGCCCCGCTCTCGGTCCGGCGACTGGCCCACCCGGGCCCACTGGAGAGGCCACCCCTTGCCTGAGCTTCGCGCCAAGACCGACATCATCGCCGAGCACCGGCGTCACGACACCGACACCGGATCGCCCGAAGTCCAGATCGCGGTCCTCAGCGAGCGCATCGTCGGCCTCACCGAGCACCTGCGCGAGCACACCAAGGATCACGCCTCGCGGCGCGGGCTGCTCAAGATGGTCGGCCGGCGCCGCCGCCTGCTCGACTACCTCTCCCGCACCGACGTGGAGCGGTATCGCGCCATCATCGCCCGGCTCGGGCTCCGGCGATAAGTGACCCTCGTGTCACCGCGATCCGGGCTGAGGAGAGATCAGAGCGCCCTTCTCCCCGCCGGTGCCGGCCGCCCCCACGCCTCTGTGGCGGGTGCTGACCTGGCAACCTGGCAGCTCACGACCCCACCCGACAGGAGGGCTCTCCCGCACCTTCCCTGAGCCACTCGGCTCACCCGTATTCATCAACGGCCACCTCCACAACGTACGGCGATCGAAACGAGCCGGCGAGACGTTGGGGACTGCGCGCCAGGGTGACGCAGCCGCCGCGCGGCGCGAACCCATGACGCGGCCCGCAGCCTCCAACAGCCTCGCCTTCGGACACCACCGCCGCCCGTCACGGCAGTGGCCACTTCCGGAGCACACATGGCTGACAAAGAACCCACGACCTTCACCACTGACTACGGCGGCCAGACCCTCACCGTAGAGACCGGCCACATCGCCGAACAGGCCAACGGCGCCCTCTTCATCCGCTGCCGCGACACCGTGGTGCTGGTCACCGCGGTGGCGAGCAAGGCACCGCGCGAGGGCATCGACTTCTTCCCGCTCACCTGCGACTACGAGGAGAAGCTCTACGCGGCGGGGCGCATCCCGGGCAGCTTCCCCCGCCGCGAGGGGAGGCCGACCGAGGCGGCCATCATCGCCTGCCGGATGATCGACCGCCCGATGCGGCCGCTCTTTCCCAAGGACTTCCGCAACGACGTCCAGCTGGTCGCCACCGTCGTCTCGGCCGACCAGGAGCAGGACCCGACCACCCTGGCGGTGACCGGCGCCTCGCTCGCGCTGCAGATCAGCGACATCCCCCACGCGGGGCCGGTCGGCTGCGTGCGCGTGGGGATGCTGGACGGCAAATTGATCCTCAACCCGACCCTGCAGCAGCTCCAGGAATCCGACCTCGACCTGGTGGTCGCCGGCACCGCCGACGCCATCACCATGGTGGAGGCGGGCGCCAGCCAGATCCCCGAGAGCACCGTGCTCGAGGCGCTGCGCCTGGCCCACGACGAGATCAAACGGCTGGTCGAGTTCCAGCTCCACGTCCGCGAGACCCTCGGCGCCAAGCCGCCGATGGACTATCCGAAGTGGGGGATCGCCCCCGAGATCGCCGAGGCGGTCCACGAGGCCGTCGCCGGGAAGGCCACCGCGGCCGCCCGCAACGCCGACAAGGCCGCCCGCGAGGACCAGATCGACGCGCTCAAGCAGCAGGTCGCCGGCCAGCTCGCCGAGCGCTTCCCCGCCAGTGGGGGCGAGATCGGGCGCGCCTTCGACTCCGAGATCAAGAAGGCGGTGCGCAACGCCATCCTGACCGAGGGCATCCGCCCCGACGGGCGCCGCACCGACGAGATCCGGCAGATCTGGTGCAAGGTCGGCGTCCTGCCCCGCACCCACGGCAGCGCCCTCTTCACCCGTGGCCAGACCCAGGCGCTCTCCGTGGTCACCCTCGGCTCCGGCCAGGACCAGCAGAAGCTGGACGGGCTCGGGCTCGAGCAGTTCAAGCGCTACATGCACCACTACAACTTCCCGCCCTTCTCGGTGGGTGAGGCGAGGCCGCTGCGCTCCCCGGGCCGTCGCGAGATCGGTCACGGAGCCCTCGCCGAGCGGGCCGTGCACAACGTGATGCCCGACGACGAGGCGTTCCCCTACGTGGTGCGCATCGTCACCGAGATCCTGAGCAGCAACGGCTCGACGTCGATGGCATCCGTCTGCGGCTCGACGCTCGCCCTGATGGACGCCGGGGTGCCCCTCCGGGCACCGGTGGCGGGCATCGCCATGGGCCTGATCAGCGCCGACGACGGCAGCAGCGCCGCGATCCTGAGCGACATCCAGGGGATGGAGGATGCCCTCGGCGACATGGACTTCAAGGTCGCCGGCTCGGCGGCCGGGATCACCGGTCTGCAGATGGACATCAAGATCCGGGGCCTCAAGTGGGAGCTCCTGGAGCGTGCCCTCGAGCAGGCCCGCGTCGGTCGCCTCCACATCCTCGGCAAGATGGCCGAGGCGCTGGCGGAGCCGCGTGCCGAGATGAGCCCGTGGGCGCCGAGGATCGACACCATCCAGATCAACCCGGACAAGATCCGCGAGATCATCGGCCCAGGGGGCAAGACCATCCGCCGCATCGTCGAGGAGACGGGTGCTCAGATCGACGTCGAGGACGACGGCCGGGTGTTCATCTCCAGCGCCAACGCGGCGTCCCGCCAGCAGGCACTCGACATGATCCGCGACCTCACCGACGACATCGAGATCGGCCGCATCTACAAGGGCAAGGTCTCCCGCCTGATGGGCTTCGGAGCCTTCGTCGAGATCGCGCCCAAGAAGGAGGGGCTGGTCCGCATCGGCCACCTCGCCGAGCACCGGGTCGAGAAGGTCGAGGACGTGGTCGCCGTGGGCGACGAGATCATGGTCAAGGTCATCGAGATCGACGACCGCGGCCGGGTCAACCTCTCCCGACGCGAGGCCATCCGCGACCTCGCCAAGGGTCAGGCCGACGCCCAAGAATCGGGGTCGGGCAGCCCGGCCTAGTCATCCAGGAGGCTCAATCTAAACGTGACGTCGTCCGCCCCATCCGTCGCCCTCGTCGGTGCCACCGGAGCCGCCGGTTCCACGGTCCTGCAGGTCCTCGAGGACCGCAAGTTCCCGCTGCGGGAGCTGCGGGCGCTCGCATCTCCGCGCAGCGCCGGCAGGACGGTGAGCTTCCGCGGTGAGGCGCTGACGGTTGCGGCGGTGGACGCGGCGCGCCTCGAGGGCTGCGACATCGTCTTCTTCGCGGCCGGCGGGGCCACGTCCAGAGAGTACGCCCCCCTGGTCGCCGCCGGGGGCGGCGTCGCCGTCGACAAGTCGAGCTACTTCCGGATGGACCCGCAGGTCCCCCTGGTGGTCCCCGAGGTCAACGGCGAGAAGGTGCGTGAGCACCACGGGATCATCGCCAACCCCAACTGCGTCGCCACCCCGCTGGCGGTGGCGCTGGCGCCGCTGCACCGCGCCTTTGGCCTCCGCCACGTCACCGTCGCCACGTACCAGGCGGCCACCGGGGCGGGGCGGGCGCTCCGCGAGGAGATGGAGGAACAGGCGCGCCAGGACGTCGCGGGAGAGGTCCCGGCCCACCACGTCTACCCTCACGTCCTTCACGGCAACGTCATCCCCGGTGGCTGGAAGATGTACGGCGACGACACTGAGGAGGAGGTCAAGGTCGTCCAGGAGGTCCGCCGCATCCTCGACCTCCCCGACCTCGGGGTCGGCATCACCACGGTGCGGGTGCCGGTGGCGATCGGCCACGCCCAGGCGGTGTGGGTCGAGCTGGAGACCGAGGCCGCCCCGGCCGAGGCTCGCCGCATCCTGGAGGGCGCCGCCGGGGTCAGGGTCGTCGACGATCCCGCCTCCCAGGTGTACCCGACCCCGCGTGAGGTGGCCGGTTCGGACGAGGTCCACGTCGGCCGCATTCGCCGCGACCCGAGCCGCGAGCACGGCCTGGCCCTCTTCGTGGTCGCCGACAACCTCCGCAAGGGGGCGGCGACCAACGCGGTGCAGGTGGCCGAGCTGGTCCTGGAGTACCGCTAGCCGATCCGGTAGCGACGAGAGGGGAGAGGAGGGAGCGCGGCATGCACTTCGACCACTACACAGTGACCCTGCTGATCCTCCGTTCCGACGCTCCGCCTCTCGACGACGCGGCGCTGGACGACCTCCAGGATCGGCACATGGCGCACCTCGCCGATCTGCACGAGGCGGGCCACCTGCTCGCCGCCGGGCCCCTCCTGGGCGCGCCCGATCGGGCCTTCCGCGGGCTCAGCATCTGGCGGGGAGACGCCGGCGAGGTGGGCCGGATGCTCGCCGAGCACCCCGATCCCGCGGTCATCGCCGGCCGGTTCGGGGAGGAGATCCTCCCCTGGATGGTGCCGGGCGGGACGCTCCAGTTCTCGCTGGTCCGATTCCCTCGCTCGATGGCGGAGGCGGACGCCTGAGGAGGGGTCCCCGGGGTAGCTGCGAGGTGAGACGTCGCACCGGCCGGTGGTGAGAGGCGCGGGGGCGGTGCTTCGCTGCGGCACGGCCGTCCGATCGCCCTGACTGGCGCTCGGCGGCCTTCGCTCGGCGGCATTGCATCTGCCGCCTGCGCAAAGCCTTCGCTGCGCACCACCCCCACGCCTCTCAGAACGCCTCCAGTGCCGTTCGAGGGCGGCGCCGTATCATGCCGCGATCGACCGGCTGAGATCCGTCCCCTGGCTGCGCGTCGCGCGCGTCCTGTTTGCGCTCTACCTGGTGGGCGCGCTCATCAGCGTCTGGCTGCCCGGGGATTGGCGGCAGGCGGATGTGGCGCTGTATCGCACCGACGCGCTGGCCTTCTGGGGGCACCTCTCGCATCCGTCGCTCCCTCACGAGTACCCGCCGCTCGCGGTCATCCCCTTTGCCCTGGCGCTGATCGGGCCGAAGTCCGTGGGCCAGGATTGCTTCGCCCTCGGCATGGCGGCCCTCTTCGTCCTCGGCTTCGTGGCCATCCGGCGGTGGAAGGGCGCGTCCCGCGCCTGGACCTACGGCGCCTACGCCCTGGCCGCCGGCCCGGCGACGCTTCTCTTCCGCTACGACATCCTGCCTGCCCTGATGGCGCTGGGCTGCCTATGGCTGGTCGAAAGGCGGCGCTTCGGTCCCGCCTACACCGTGATCGGCGTCGGCACACTGGTCAAGCTCTTCCCCCTCGTCCTGCTCCCCGTCACCCTCATCGCCCACGCCCGCACCGCACGGGGCAGGGGCGCTTCTGTGCTCGTCCGCGGGCTGGCCGCCGGCCTGGTCGTCTGCACGGTCATCGTGGCAGGCGGATTCGCCCTGGCCCACGTCGTCGATCCGGCCCACGGGTGGGGCGCGATCACGTACAACCTCGGCCGCCCGGTGCAGGTCGAGTCGGTGCCGGCCACCCTCATGTGGCTGGCGTCGCTGGTCGGCGTTCCCGCTCACCCGGCCTATGCCTCTGTCTCCTACGATCTCGTCAGTCGCCTGAGTGGGGTCGCCTCCGCGGCCGGGGATATCGGCCTGGCGGTGGGGATGCTCTGGGTGTGGTGGAGGCAGCTCACCGGGCGGATGGACACGGGTCACGCCGTGGTGGGCGCCCTGCTCGTGCTCCTCTGCACCAGCAGTGTGCTGAGCACCCAGTACCTGCTCTGGGTGGCACCGGTGCTCGCCGTCGTGGAGGGCTTCCGCTACCGCTGGCTGGCCGTCTTCCTGCTCACCGCGCTGATCTTCCCGGTGCTCTACCAGGTGGCGGTCGAGTATTCGCCCGTGCTGCGGTACTCCGGGTGGTTCCTGGCCGGGATCGGTGTCCGCAATGTGCTGCTGGTCGTCTGCACGGTCTGGTTCCTGGCCGGCAGCGGCAGGGTGCCCGCCGCCCAACCGGCGCCGACCGGCGACGCCGGCCGCGTGCCCCCGCCGGATCGCGTCGAGCCCGCCGAGCCGGCGCCACTCGCGACCACGGCCTGACGGATGGCCCCGCAGCTGCGCCCCCCGCGTCCGCGGCCGGTCGCCGCGCACGCTCCGCTCCGACGCGCGGCCATCCCCCTGCTGGCGATCGCCTTCATGGCCGCTTCGGCCGTCGCCGTGCTCCTCTTCGACACCAGCAGGACCGACCTCGACGTCTTCTTCTGGCCGTCGGCGGAGATCGCCCTGCACGGGCACCCGCTTCTCGTTTACACGCTCCGCGCCGGCCCCTATCCCAACGCCAACGGACCGGTGAGCCTGCTGCCGCTCGGCCTGGTGGTGGCGATCGTCAACGCCGTCGGGTGGCAGGACAGCATGCGGTTGCGCGACGCCCTGACCGTCGGGGCCTTCGCCGTCTTCTCCCTGCTCATGGCCCGCGAGGCGGTGCTCGCCATCGAGGCGGGGCGGGGGAGCTTGCGGCGGACGTGGCGGGGGTGGCCTCTCCAGCGGCTCCTGGTGGCGGCCGTCTTCCTCCTGGCACCGCCGCTCTGGGTGGCCCTGGTCGGCTTCGGTCACATCGAGGAGCCGCTGGAGCTCTGGCTGATCCTTCTCGGAGTGCGGCTGCTCGGCCGGGGGAGGACGGTGTGGGCCGGGATCTGCCTGGGCCTGGCGGTCATGACCAAGAGCGTCTCCGCCATCTGCCTGGTCCCCCTGCTCATCGCCCTGCTGTTTGACCGGCGCATGCGGCCGGCGGCGGCGCTGGCGGGGGCCGCCGCGCTCACCGCCGCCGCGGTCATCGCCCCCTTCCTGCTCGCCAACCGCTCCGGCGTCGTCTACTCGCTGGTCACCTACCGAGGGGAGCTGCCCATCGTCGGCGGCTCCCTCTGGGTGGCGTTCCTGGGATCGGGTTGGGACGGTTTCGTCCGCCACTCGGATGCCGTGCTCTTCGCCGGGGCCGCGCTGGTGCTGAGCGTCGCCGCCCTGGCCTGGCGGCCGCGCGACGGGTGGGCGGCGCCGCGCGTGTACGGCCTGCTGGCGATCGCGGCGGCATGCGTGCCCATGCTCGCCAAGACCTCCTGGCCGTACTACCTCCTCGACCCCTACGTCTTCGCCGCCATCTGGTGGCTGGGGCGTCCCGGGCGTGTCCTCAGCTGGAGGCTTGCGGTGCCGCTCCTCCTCGCCGGCGGGGCCACCCTGCTCGCCGTCATCGAGCCGGCCCTTCCGCTGCCCGCCGGCCCGGGGGCCGTGGTCGGGGTCGCGGCATCGGCGGGGATGGCGGTGGTGATCGCGCTGCTCCTCGGCCTCTCGGGAACCGCGTCCGGTGAAGGCTCAGCGGTCCCTTAGCCGGAAGACGAACTTCATGGCGCTGTGCGTCTCCGAGAAGTGCACCACCTTGACGTCGCCCAGGCCGGCCTCCAGGCCCGCGGTACGCGTGTCGCCCTCGGTGATGGCGGAGCTGCCGCGGGGCCGGACGACCCAGAGCGCCGCATCGTGGCGCAGGGTGCTGACCACGCGCACCACCTGCGCCAGCTGAGCCCGGTCCTCGGCGGCAAAGAAGACGATGTCAGAGCCGGCTGGGTCGCCGGTGACCTCCGCGGCTCGGGCCCGCAGCGAGGTCAGGAAGTCGGCGGCGAAGGGTCCGAGCGTCGCCGTGCGCATTCCCGGCCGCACCCCGAGCTTGTCGAGGAGCGGTCGGGTCGAGGGCTGGTCGTCCCGCGGTGGCGTCATGTCACCTCCGGCCGCGGCCGGCAACCACAGGAGATCCCCTCTGCTGTCGCCACGCCGGTAGGGTACCCGCCTCCCACCCGGGGATCGAGACACTGAGCTCGCGGAATTCGGCCCACTGGTAGAGTCGCGAGAATGCAGACCCCGCCGGATCAACCGCAGCCTGCCCAGCGACGCGCCGAGGGCGTCGGGAAGGAGCTGGTGCAGATCATCGCGGAGGCCACCAAACAGGCCGGCGTGCATCGTCGCAAGGCGGCTTTCTGGGATCGGACGTACTTCGTCGTCGGCCTGCCCGCCGCGGCCCTGGCCGGCATCGCGGGGATCACCGCCCTGGCCTCCGCCGCAGGGCGGATTGTCGCCGGAGTCGTGTCGCTGGCCGCAGCACTGCTGGTCGCCGCCGCGGCATTCCTCGACAGCGCAAGCCGTTCAAAGACTCACGAGAACCTGGCAGCCGGCTGGCAGATCCTGGCGAACGACGCGCACCTGCACGTCGACCTCGACCTCGTCGATGACAGCTGGCTGGAGTATCGAGCGCGAGAGGCCATCCAGCAACTGCTCGACGACGAGGGTCGCCTGCTCCAGGGGAAGCTCCCCGACGATGAGGCGCGCACCATCCGAGCCGCGGCCGCGCAGCAGGCGAAGTAACCCTCAGGGCGGTCGCGGTCGTGCGGGCCAGGGGTTCCGCTCACGGCTGTCCTGTCGCCGCCTGCGCACCTCTCGATTGGCGGCGGACTGCACGCACGTCCCCGCCACGGTGGAAGTTTCCATTCCCCCTTCGCGCCGGTGCCCTCACGGCTGTCTTGCTCACGCCACTCCGGCGAGGTGACACTGGCCCACCCCAGTGTTCTCTCAATGTCACTAGAGCGATTGGCGCGGATGGCAGGGCCACCAGCCCATTCTTCGTTGCTCCCTCAGATAACTGACCCGTCCGTCCTGACGCCTTCGGCACGGCGGCGGAAAGGCCGTACGACCTAGCGAAATGAGGCCATAGGGCCCTTGAATGGCGCGTGTGGTTCCCTTCAAGGTTCGGGTGCTGAGAGGGGCGGGGATGCCCTCATCGATGACTACCGGCGTGCGCCGGGATCTGTCGGACAGGAGGATGCCCCGTGGCTCGACCCGCAGGCCGCAAGCTCGCACTCGTCATGTCGGTCGCCTTCGTGGTGGGGCTCGTCGGCGCCCGCGCGGAGTACGTAGCCGCCGCGAGCAGTACCCCCCGCGTTGAGGCGACTCGAGCGATACAGGCCGCCGCCGACAGTTCGTCGGTCAGTGTCGGCAATCTCTACAACGACCTCTACGCCCCCACCGACCCCTACATGTGGTGTTCTGACGGCACAGCCAGCACCCCTAGCGACACCGTCGTTGGCGGCGGATTCGGTGCCGACACAGGGGTAAGTGCAACCCTGCCACCCTGCACCGTCCCCGGAAACGGTCAGGCCCCGAGCGTCGACATCGAAAATGGCGTCAACAGCGGCGACACCTGGTCATGCCCCGGGATCGAAGGACCCGCCGATGACGCGGACATCGACCCGACCGGCATCGGCTTGACGTGCAACTACAACAACCCCGCTGCCATTATGAACCTCTCTTTCAACCAGGATGTCATCGACCCGCATACCAGTTGGAGCACATGGGCTTTACTCTCCAGCCCCAACGGCCAAATCAATAATTACAACTCACCCCTGTCCTACAGCGTGGTTGGCACCACCCTTACCGTCCAGTGGAACGGAAACCTGACAGTCATTCTCGCCCCCGCCCCCACCTTCACCCTGCAAACCAGTTGGGCGCTCATCACCCTCACTGTCGGCAATGGAGATGATCAGACGTGCCTCTCCGTCGACGGCCAGGCCACCTGCACGGACGGCAACGACGGACGCACAGGCGGCCTCAGCAGCGTGTTCATTGCCAACTCTGCAAACGACAACCCGGCCTCTGACGGGTATTGGGGAACCGGCGAATGGAAAGGCCCCTCCAGCGCAACCGTTCTAGCAGCACCCCCCACATGGGCCGATTTCGGCGCGATCGGGTGCCCCGGCATCGCGGTCGCCGACTGCAACCCTGTCGATTTCAACGGCACCCCCTCACTCCCCGCGGCATGCGGTGACTTCGCGACCGAACCCGCCACTGGCATCGACACATCCGACTGCGTCTGGGACAACCTCTCCGCGTACTGGTTCGCGATGATCGGCTCGATCGCGGCAATGCCTCACCAGCAGGCGTTGGTGGGCGGCCCGATCACCTCCTCTGAGGAGCCGTTCGGCAACCTCTGCATCCCGTGCCTTCTCAACGAGCTGGCCACTGCCACGGCATTCGGCAAGCCGGTCAACCCCGAATTCGGTGACATGGATGAGGCGGTCACCGACATCTCCATTCCCGGTCGAGGTGTCCCACTTCAGGTGGCGCGGACGTACGACACCCTGAATGCGGCGACCGACGGCCCCCTCGGGTATGGCTGGACCTCCAACCTCTTCATGTCGCTCAGCCAGCCGGGGGGAACGGGGCCGGTCACGATCACCCAGGAGGGGGGCGCCCAGGTCGTCTTCGACCAGGATGGCTCCGGCTACACGCCGGCGGTGCCGCGGGACATCGCCACCCTGACCCAGAATGCGAACGGGACGTGGACCTTCACCCGGCAGGCGCAGGACGCGTATACCTTCTCGAGCTCGGGTCAGCTGATCG
>JBEKOU010000008.1:0-107084 GCA_049521435.1 Candidatus Dormibacteria bacterium
TTTGACCTCATGCTCCCCTGGCGCACCGAGCTCCCCGAGGACGTCGAGATGGACGACGACGAGCCGGGGGCGGGGGAGTGGCGCCACTTCAACCCCGCCGCCTGATCGCGGCGTCCATTTCCGCCCAGCTCGGCGTCTGCTCCGCTGCTCGGTCGGTCGTGCACGTCAAGTGCACTCCCTTCCTGCGCTGCTCGCTTCCTTGATCTGAGCGGCCTGGGCGTCGCGGTTTGCGGGGCGGCCGGATCGACTTCCGCCCAGCTTGGGGTCAGTCGCCCCCTTTGGCCGGTTTCGTCCGTCGCGTGGTGGCTTTCTCCGCGTCGCCCGCCTTCTCGGTGTGGCCTTCCTCGGCGGGTGCCGCCGGCGAGAGGCGATCCGCGACGACGCCGAGTAGGCGTTTCCCGAGCTCGTCGGGGATTGGCGGGATGGGCCGGTATTCCCAGTCGAACTCGCTCTCGAACGGCTCGGGGAGTCGCCACCACCGGATGGTGATGAGCCCGCCGGCGGGCTGTGGCGGATGCGGGGCGGGGTCGTTGTGGGCGGCCTTGGGCATCCGGGTAACGCTACCTGATCGCACCTGATCCACTGCTACCTCGCCGTCGGTCCGGCCCTGGACATGAGAACGGCCCGCCGGTGGATACCGGCGGGCCGTACGAGTTGGGGGGGTCAGTTAGCTGTCGTGCCTGGTCATCTGGGCGATGCCGACGGCCGGCACCGATCCCACCGGGCTGAAGGCGGGAGCCGGGACGGTTGCGGGCACCGTCCCCCGGGCCTCAACGCGCCAGCGCCAGAGCTCGAAGATGAAGGTGAGCAGGACCACGCCCGCGGCGATGGTCAGCCCGATGGCGGCGTAGAGGGCGTAGGTGCCGACCGTCCACCAGCCGTAGGCGTTGAGCAGCATGCTGCGGAGGGTCGTGCCCTGGAAGACGGTGGCCTCAGTCTGGGCGTCCACCGTGCTGGTGGGGTTTGCCCGAGCCAGGCCGCTCGCCGCGTCGTAGGTGGGCATCTCGCTCAGGTGCACCTTGATGAAGTTGTCAGCCCAGACCTCGGCCTGGGGGCCGGTGGTCATCACGTCACCGGCGTACTGGCGCATGGCGGCGGCGTCCACGGCCGGAAGGGAGGTGATCTCGGCGCTGTTGGCCGCCGGGAACGTGATGTTCTGGGCCGCGAGCTGGGTGGTCACGGAGTTGTGGGTGAACCCGGCCGCCCAGAAGGCGAAGCCGGCGACGAAACCGAGGATGAGGACGAGTCCCGCCTGGAGTACGAGGACCCGCCAGCGAAGTGCCTTGGTCATGGTGAGGTCTCCCTAGTGGTGTCAGGCCGTTATGCCTCCATGCTGGGGGCTCCTCCCGATCGCAACCAGGGCCAGCCGTCATTAACAAATATGACCAGCGGCCCAGCGTATAGAGGGTCTACAACTGGGCCGATGAGTGACTTTGTCCTCCGGTGCCGATCGCCGGGATGCGGGCATGATGGTCGGGTCAGGTCAAGCGAGGGGCCCGGCCCGCTTCACGTCGTCAGTGAGGAAGCACTGGAGGCAACCGCCCCCGGAGCGCCGTGGCCCCTCCACCTGGCTCCCCTCGACCCGCGCCCGCCTTCAGGGTGCGGCCGGCACCCGCCAGGTGACGACCGTCCCACCGCCACGGCGGGCGCTGAACTCGCAGACGCCTCCCAGTGAGTCGGCCCGGGCCTGCATGTTGTCGAGGCCGTGACCGTGCTGAGCGTCCTTAGAGAAGCCCACTCCGTTGTCCGCGACGCGGAGGGTGATCATTCCCGAGCCGGCCCGGACGAGCACCTCGACCGTGCTGGCGTTGGCGTGCCGGGCGACGTTGGAGAGGGCCTCTCGCAGGGTCTTGAGGAGCTCCTCCTGGGTGGTGGCGTCGCTGGCGGCGTCGAGCGGTCCATCCATGTGCACCCTCGGTTCAAAGCCGAGGGTCGCCGCCGTCTCGCCGGCCAGGGCCAGCACCCGAGCTCTCAGGCCCGCCTTCTCGGCGTCGCGGGCCTCCAGGTCGAAGATGGTGATGCGGATCTCGCGGATGGTCTCGTCGAGCTCGTCGACGGCCTGCTGCAGCCGCTCGCTCAGGTCGCTGCCGTCCATCCGGCCGACCAGGCTCTGGAGACCCATCCCGGTGGCGAAGAGCCGCTGGATGACGGTGTCGTGGAGGTCGCGCGCGATCCGCTCCCGTTCGCCGAGGACCGCCAGCTGCTCCAGCCGCTGGTGGAGCCGGGCATTCTCGATGGCGACCCCGGCCGCGCCCGCGAGCGCCACCACCAGCTCCTCGTCGGCCTGGGAGAACTCCGCAGCATCCTGTTTGTCGGTCAGGTAGAGGTTGCCGAAGACCTGGTCGCGCACCGTGATCGGAACCCCGAGGAAAGACCTCATCGGCGGGTGGTTCGGGGGGAAGCCCGCCGAGGCGGGGTGAGCCCCGATATCCGCGATCCGCCGCGGCCTGGGGTCGGTGACCAGCAGGCCGAGGACGCCGATACCCCGGGGGACGCGGCCGATGGCCCGGATGCCCTTGCTGTCGATTCCGGTAGTGACGAACTCGACCAGGCCCCGTTCCATATCGGACTCGCCCGCACCGAGCACGCCCAGGGCCGCGTAGCGCGCCCCACTGACCGCCGCCGCCGCCTCCACGATTCGTTTCAGGACATTCGGAAGGCTGAGATCGGCGGAGAGGGCGACAACGGCGTCGAGGAGTCGGGAGGTCCGGGTCGCCTCGGTCATGAGGCGAAGTCTAGGGTGAGAGACCTCGAGGTAGGGGCCATCGGCCGGGGGCGGACGGCCCGAAGGTCGCTCGCCCGGGACCGCCGCGCAGCCCCGGCAGCCGCCGTTGGCACGCGAGCGTTCCGGAAGCGGTCGCTTTCTCGGTATGGTGTTCGCAGCGCAGCGAGACCGCGAGGAGGAGCCGATGACCACCAGCCAGAGACCGCTCCACGACCTCAACCGGAAGGAGTGCCTCGAGCTCCTCCAGTACCACTCCTTCGTGGGCAGGCTGGGTTTCCTCCTGGACGGTCGGCCGATGGTGCTCCCTGTCAACTACCTGGCGGACGAGGACGCCGTGGTCTTCTGCACGGCCGAAGGCACGGCGCTCGGCGCGGTCGGCGAGGGTCAACAGGTGGTGTTCGAGGTCGACGAGAGCCATCCCCTGGAGCGCTCCGGATGGAGCGTGGTGGTGCGTGGAACCGCGAGTGTGGTCAGCGACCCCGGGGAGGTCGAGGCGCTCCGGCGGGGGCCCCTCCACTCCTGGGTCACCAGGGCGCCCGAGCGCTGGGTGCGGGTCACCATCGAGGAGGTCACCGGCCGGCGCCTCGGTCAGCGCTGATTCAGATCGCCGCCAGGAAGAGGAAGCCGAGCAGCGCCACCGCGGTGATCACGAGCAGGGCCGTGATGACGGCCCAAGCGACGTTGTCGAGGCTGTGCATCAGATGCGCCATGGACGCATGGTCGATCGGCGCCGGCCCCTCCGCCAGTGTCCTTGGGGTCCCTCCCGCGCGGGCCGATGGCGGCCTCCGGGGGGGTCTATTGGCCGCGGTGGTCACTCTCGGATAGGGCCGCAAGTCCCGAAATGAGTGAGCCGCTTGCCCCTAGCCTCCGCAGGCTTCTGGCGGGAATGCTGGGGGTCCATGGAGCACCGCCTCTTCAGCCTGCGTGAGCTGTCGCGCGCCCGCTGTTTCGACCTGCTCGCCACCGAGGCGGTCGGGCGGGTCGGCGTGAGCGTGCGGGCGCTTCCGGTCATCCTGCCCGTCGACTATTTCGTGGCCGGGGAGAGGGTGGTCTTCCGGAGCGCGCCCGGCGTCAAGCTGGACGCGGCGGTGCGCCGCTCGGTGGTCGCCTTCGAGACCGACCGGTACGACCCGACCGGTGCCTGGGGCTGGAGCGTCCTGCTCCAGGGGGTGGCGTCGGAGATCTCCGGCGCGGCCGAGCTGACCGAGGCCCGGGCGATGCTGGCCCGCGAGTGGCCGTTCGGCAGCGAGGAGGGGGTCGGCTTCGTCTCGATCGAGGGCACCTTCGTGAGCGGGAGGGCCTTCGGGCCGGTTCCGGCGCTCTGACCTGGGGAGTGTCCTCAGGAGGCGCTTCGCCGGAGCGTTGCCGTCGCCGCTGCGATGAGTGCCACCGCGAAGGCCACCACCACGGCGATGTCGACCAGCAGAGGCCCGGACGCCAGCCCGTCGCCCTTCAGCATCACGTCGCGCAGCCCGTCGACGCCATAGGTGAGCGGCAGCAGCCTGGACACCACCTGGAGCCAACCCGGCTCCGTCGCGACCGGAAAGACGATCCCGCTCAGCAGCACCTGGGGGACGATCGTCAGCGGTATGAACTGCACCGCCTGGAACTCGGTGGTCGCGAACATGCTGAGGAAGATGCCGAGGTTGACCGCGACCAGGGTCATCAGCAGGGTGAGCACGACGATCAATGCCACGTCGCCCTGGTTGTGGACGTGGAGCGCGTAGAGGGTGAAGACCACGACCTCCACCGCCTGCACCGCCGCCACCACCATGAAGCCGCCGATGTATCCGACCACGATGTCGGCGCGCCGGAGCGGGCTCGCCATCAGCCGTTCCAGGGTTCCCTGGCTGCGCTCCCGCAGGAAGGCGATGATGGTGACGACGAACACGAGGAGGAATACGACCAGCCCGATGAACGCACCCCCGAAGTAGTCGAGGGTGTCGAGACCGGGCCCGCCGTGAAGGTAGTCGAGACCAGGCAAGAGCACCGGCACCCGAACTCCCGCCGCGGCCGCCAGGTTGCGGGAGGCGCGTGTCACCGATTGATCGAGAGCCAGCAGCACCGGCTGGGTGAGCGCGGGCTGGGTGCCTTCCAGATGGACCGTCGGAGCGATGACGTCGTCGCCCAGCGCGCGCGCTGAGAGATCGGCTGGCAGGACGACGTAGGCGGCCACGGTGTCGGCGCTCAGGTCGCTCGCCGCCTTTGCCTCTGTGGTGCGGGTCACGCTGATCTCGGTCGATTGACCGAGGTCGGCGGCGAGGACCGCCCCCAGCGGACCCTGGTCGAGGTTGACCACGTCGACCGCGGGGAGTCCGGAGCCGCCGCCGGTCAGGAAGTAGAAGAGGCCGAGCAGGATGATCGGCACCCCGAAGAGGAGCATCAGGGTCCGGCGGTCATGGCGGAACTGGTGGAGGATGCGGAGGCTGATCGCACCCGCACGGCGCCCGTTCACGAGGTGCTCTCCGAGAGGACGAGGAAGGCGTCCTCGAGCCGCTCGACACCGGCCAGCCGGCGCAGTTCGGCGGAGGTGCCCTCGGCGAGCATCCGGCCGAAGCGCACCAGGCCCAGGCGCCCACAGCGCTCTGCCTCGTCCATGACGTGGCTCGAGATAATGATGGTCGTCCCCTCTCCGGACATCGCGGTGAAGCGCTGCCACAGCTCCGCCCGCAGCTGGGGATCGACCCCGACCGTGGGTTCGTCGAGGAGGAGCAGGCGCGGCCGGTGGACCAGCGCGCATGCCAGTGACACGCGCTGACGCATCCCCCCGCTCAGGGTGGCCACGACCGAGCTCCGCCGCGAGCTGAGGTCGACGAGCTCCAGCGCCTCCGCGGTGCTCCGCGCCGCCGCATGCCGCTCGAGACCGTGGACCGAAGCGAAGAAGTGGACGTTCTCGTCCACCGTGAGATCGGCGTAGAGGGCGGGCGACTGGGGCATGTACCCGACCTCGGCCAGGATGGCCCGGTCGGGCAGACGGCAGCCGAGCACCGTCACGGTCCCTGCGTCGGGGGTGACCAGCCCGACCAGAGCGCGGATGAGCGTGGTCTTGCCGGCGCCGTTGGGCCCGAGCAGGCCGTAGATCTCACCGTCGCCGACGGTCAGGGAGACGCCGTCGAGGGCTCGGATCGTCCCGAATGCCTTGGCCAGGCCGTCGACGCAGACAGCCACCGCGGGAGTGCTCATCGGGACGCCTCCCCGGCGGGCCGCATGGCTCGCAGCCATCCGGACGACAGCTCATCGGCGACGGCCTCCCACGGGGTGTCGAAGCCGAAGGCCCGCTCCGCGAGGTCGCGGGTCATCAGGTGCATCATCAGCGGGCCGACGAAGGCCATGAGCGCGAGCACCGGATCCATCTGCCGCAGACGCCCCTCCGCCATCTGCCGGGTCAGATACGCGGCGAGCGGGCCGATGGTCTCGGAGAGCGCGAGCTGGCGCGCGAGCGCGGCGTCGACATCCGGCCCCGTTATCGCGACGAGGAGGATGCGAACCAGTCCCACGTGGCCCTGAGCGCTGCGGACCAGGGCCCGCGCTATCGCCGGCATCAGCTGCTCCGGAGGGTCGTCTGCGTGCTGGGCGAAGGCCATCGCGACCGGGATGAACGGCGCGTTGTCGCGCACCACCTCCCGGAACAGGGCAGCCTTGCCAGGGAAGAGCCGGTAGAGGCTGGCACGGGAAACGCCGGCGCGCTCAGCCAGGTCATCCATGGAAAGACCGGACAGGCCGTGGGCACCGAAGAGGGTGACGGCCTCGGCCAGCACCCTTTGACGCGCGCTGGGGTCGGGCTCGATCTCGAGAACCCGCAGCAGCTCGCCTCGGGATGCCACCAGTCGGTAGAGCGTGGCCCGTGAGACACCCGCCTGACCGGCGAGCGTGGAGAGTGAAGGCAGTCCCCCGGTGCTCAGGGCACGCCGGGCGGCACCGAGGATCCGATCGCGTGCGCTCTCTGTCGGGGCGACGCCGACCGTGCCGCTGACGGCTGGGGTTGTCGTCATGCGACGATACTAGATGATACGTCTCGTCTTGTCTAGTATCGCCGCGATCGGCAAGTCCCCGGGGACGGCCGGCGCTTCCGAGGCGTCAGTCGAGGTGCGCCGAGGTGTGGTGCGGAATGTCGCCGAGGAACCGAGGCAGCTCATGGTCGCCGATGCCGGCGACGCGCTGCCGGAAGGCTCAGCCGACCCGGACCGGGTGGTGATGCTCCGCCCGGCGGAAGACCTGCACCGCCCAGCTGCTCGCCCGCTCCTGCTCCCCGTCCATCAGCTCGGACACCTGACCAGGCTTCACCAGGAAGCTAGCCGGGCGGGTGACCAGGTGGCAGCCTCGGCGGCGGAGGGCGCGGTAGAGGGCTAGGGCGGCGGTCCCGTTGAGGACGCGCAGACCCGGCTCCCGGGTGTCGTAGGTGGCGGCGGAGAAGCTCGGCCGCGGCGGGAGGTGGTCCAGCCAGCCCCGCACCCCGGCGGTGGGCGGGCGGAAGTCGCGCAGCACGTGGGCTGCACTCTGGGTGCGGGCGACGTCCGCCCAATCCTCCCAGTGATGGGTCGGCCCGCCCACAACCAGGAACTCCACGCCGTCGAGCTCGGCGAGCGGGATCTCGTGCACCTCTCCGACGA
Source organism: Candidatus Dormibacteria bacterium (assembly GCA_049521435.1). Lineage (GTDB taxonomy): Bacteria > Chloroflexota > Dormibacteria > Aeolococcales > Aeolococcaceae > Changshengia. The sequence goes on from JBEKOU010000008.1 coordinate 7,336, forward strand.
TGACCGGGCCGTGCACGGCGGCTTCGGCGGCGATGATCCGGGCCACGGCCGCGCTGCTGCCCTGCGTCCCCTCGTACACGATCGCGGTGCGCATCAAGCCGATCCTCCTAAGGCATCCCAGGGTGGCCTCTGCAGTTCCCGCGCACCAGAGCCCAATGGCCCCTTTACACCGATGTCCCGTGCCTCCCTCGGCGCTGTGGTCTCCGACCCCTGAGGCGATGATGTTCGGGCCAAACCCGACTGCGCCCGGGGGCCGTCCGGGGCGGAGCTTGCCGAGGGGCCCACGACTTCCACCCAGATCATCCGCGCGGTCTTGGGCGCGAGGGCGATCGCGTGCTGCCGGGCACCCACGGTCAGGGTGATCTCGTCCGCGCTCCCGCCGGGCTCGACGGTGACCTCGACCCCGGTGCCCACCCCGGCGGCAGCGAGTGCGCGGAGGAGCTCGAAGGATTCGTGCTCGATGATCTCCGAGATGCGGCGGACCGCCCCCGCCGCGCCGGGACAGAGGTCGGCGAGCGCGACCAGCTGTCCGTACGGCGCCGCCCGCCCCGGGATGGCGTGCCCGTGGGGGCAGATCGCCGGCTCGCCGAGCGCGATGTCGAGCCGGGCGAGGACGGTGTCGGAGAGCGAGGCGGAGAGGCGGGTCGCCTCCAGGTGAGCGCTCGCCCAGTCCAGCCCGAGCAGGTCGGTGAGCCAGCATTCGGCCAGTCGATGACGGCGCACGATGGTCTGGGCGGCGGCGAGGCCCGCCGCGGTGAGGGTGACCCGCCGGTCCAGCTCGGTCTGGATCCATCCTCCGGCTCGAAGCCGCCGGAGCCCGATGCTCACGGTGGGGGCCTTCACCCCGAGCCATTGGGCGATCCGGCTCGGCCGGACCGGCTCGTCCTCGGCGGCGATGCAGAAGATCGTCTCCAGGTAGCGGTCGATCGCGACCGTCCGCTGGGGCGGCCGGCTGACCACCCGAGACCTTTCGCGCGTCCGGTGGCGGGGGAGGCCTCTCGCCGGCCCGTCCTCGTTCCCTCGAGCGTCGGCGCGCCCGGGTGCAGAGGGTTCCAACGGGCGGAGACCCGGGGTCGCGGCCGCCTCGGGTGTCACCCGGTTCGTGTTCCCACTGCCGAGGATGTTCCAGCGGCCTGCAGCCGGGCCTGCGCGGCGCCGTCGGAGAAGCGCTCGGCGACCCGGGCCAGGAGTGCCCGTACGCTGGCCTCGGCCAGCCGGTGGAGGAGCATCCGGTCCACCTCCCGCCCCAGCGGCCCCAGCGGCGGCACGTAGCGGCCCATGAAGCTGATCGAGGTCATGGACGTCCCCATCGGAGTGAACTCGAGCTCAGCCACCATGGCGGGGAAGAGGCCGGTCGCCCCCGACGCTCGCCAGCGCAGCGGCTGGGTGACCCGGTCGGGCTTCACCACCATCTCGCCCAGCTCCGCCCACACCCGCTTGCCGACCCGGATGGGGCCGATCGACGAGATCACGCGGAGCGAGAGCTGCTCACCCTCCTCGTAGGCGGCGACCAGGGACTCCGCGAGCCAGCCCGGCCCCGCGGTCACCAGCTCGTCGCGCACCGCGTCGAACGGCCGGTCGATCTGGACGAAATCGGACACGAGCATCAGTCGAGCATCACCGGCCCGGATCAACCGGGATAGGGGCCAGGGTCACTAGCAGATGAGGCCGTTGGCCTCTCCTGCGTTATGACCTCGGGGTCTCCGTCTTCTCGTCGTGGTGGGCGTGGAGCTGGTGCTCGGCGGCCCGGCGTGCGGCCCTGCGCTTGGCGCTGGCCTGCAGCAGCTTCTCCTTCTCACCCTCCAGCGGGACGCGATGAGAGGGGCGGACGGGGCTGATCACCTCGTCCCGTCCCTTGCGGCGCGGGCCCGACCAGAGTGCCGGTGGGGCGTCGAGCCGGAGCGCGAGACCGTAGGCGGCGGCCTCGTAATTGACCCGCCAGCCGTGGAAGTGCCTCCAGGCCTCGTCCTGGTCTCTCTCCAGCTTCCACCCCACCGACCGCAGCCGTTCGACCGCATCATCGAACTCGGCGCGGGAGAGCTGGATGGGGTCCGCGGGGTCGGGGTCGGGATCGACGGTGATCCCGAGCGTTCCGGCCAGATCGCGCAGGGCCACGTAGCCCATGCGCAGGAGGGGGCGGGCCGACGCCGGCGCCGTGATCGGCGAGAGGCTGAGCTGAAGCGCCGCCGCATCCAGCACCGCGAGCAGACCGACGACCCAGGAGCGGAGGGCCTTGGGAGAGCGGAAGTAGAGCAGCTGCGGGTAGGTGGTGTGGGACTCGGAGACATCAGCGGCCCACTCGGTCCAGCGCTCGTAGAACCACCCGAGCCGCTCCTTGTTGTCGATCAGCTCGTGGCGGATGAGGATCTCGGGGCCCCAGGCCGGGACGCCGCCCAGGAACGCGAGCATGGTCACGAGCGTCTCCCGGCGGTTAAACGCGGCATAGAGGGTTGGCAGGTAGGCGATCTGAAGGGCGACGATCACCAGACCGCTCATGGCGCAGAGGAAGGCGAGGGCGACCGGGGCCGTACCCCGTGGGGTCTCGAAGCCAAGCGTGAACATCGACGACCCGGTGATCTGGAGCGCGCTGCCGAAGCTGTCCACGAAGGGCCAGAAGAGGAGCGCGTAGCCGAGAAAGACGAGGCCGACCCAGGCCACCAGAAGGCCGATCAGGAGGGCCGGGCCGTTGAGGGCCTCGATCCGGTCCCGTGTCAGGTAGTCGTCCACCCGGTCGGTGACCAGCAGGAAGGCCCGCCGGACCACACCGGTGATGAGCACCGTCAGCCGGGGCGCGGTGGCCCGGGGGACGACGAGCGTCCCGAAGACGCTCGCCGCGGTGAGCAGCAGGACGGCGATGCCGGCGGCGAAGCCGGCCCAACTGACGGCGGCCACTGCTTCGAGAATAGGGGGCCTCCCGCGTCCGCCGCTTTGCAGGGTGCCTCAGCACCACCGGGTTCCGCGTCAGAGTGCTGAGGCGGCGCCCGTCAGGTAGCGGATCACGTCGTCGGCGCTGTACTCGTCCCGGTCGGCGGGGAGAAGGCCGACCAGCCGGCCCAGGTCATCACCGCTCGTGACGATCGGTGGCTCCACGGTGCCGTCCTTCTGCACCTGGGGGTGGCCACAGGTCGCGAGCAGACCATTGCAGAGGCAGCGCCGCCCCGCCGCGTCTTCCTCCGAGCCCCCCTTGGCGACGTAGGCCGCCACCGGCTCAGCCGCGCAGCGGTAGGTGATCGAGCCCCCACCTGTCGACACCGGCTCGCGCAGATACCCGTTGTCGCATACCCGCGGCCGCGCCTCGTACACGCCGGGCTCCGAGACGCTGCCCTCCATCTGGACCACCTTGAAGGGGTATCCCGTCGAGGAGGCGCGAGGATCGGTGCGGACCTCGGCTCCGCCCTCGCGGGCGTCGCGGATGATCTTGACCCGCAGCTCCGGGTCCATCCCCGACTCCCGGGAGAAGGCGAAGAGGGTGCCCAACTGGATCCCGGTCGCTCCCGCCTCCCGGGCAGCGGCCAGGCTCTCCGGGGAGCCGGTGGCGCCGGCCAGCCAGAAGGGGAGGCCCAGCTCGGCCATCCGGGCGGTGTCCACCTGGTCGCGCTCGCCGTACACCGGCTGGCCGGTCTCGTCGAGAACGGTCCGGCCTCGGGGCGGCGCGTTGTGCCCCCCGGCCAGCGGCCCCTCGACGATGAAGCCCTCGACGCTACCGGTCGAGCGACGGAGGAGCATGGCCGCCAGCGAGTCCGCGGAGACGATGGGGAGGAAGGCGGGCCGGGGGAGCTGCGCCGCACCGTAGCCGACGCCCGCGGGGTCGAAGCGGAGCATCGGCGCCGGCGCGTCGGTGGTGGGGCCGTCGAGGAGGCGCAGGCTGGCGCCCCGGCCCTCGGCGAAGGCGTCGAGGACCCCGGGGATCTCTCGGGGGATGCCGGCGCCCATCAGGATGCAGTCGACTCCGGCGAGCATGGCCCCGTACAGGGTGGGCAGGGTCGGCGCCTTGACCTTGGTCAGCAGGTTGATCCCCACCCGGCCCTGGTGCCCCTCCCGGGCAAGGACCACCTCGACGAAAGCCGCGAGAACCGTGAGGTCGCGCACCAGGGGCCGCTCCACGTGCGTCTGCATCCCCACCCGGCGGTACGGCGTGGCCGCCCCCTTGCCCATCGGGACGAAGAAGCGGTCCAGCACGCGGCCCGCCACCCCCTGGTCGGGGAACGCCTCCATGGCGCGGCGGAGATGGCCGCCGGTGTCGCCGTCCTGGAGCCGGCGCGCCACCACGCTGTCGAGCGCGGTGCCCGAGACGACCCCCATGCAGGCGCGGTGGGAGGCGACGGCGCGGGCGAGCCGCCATCCCGAGATGGCGACGCCCATCCCCCCCTGGATGATGCGGACCTGGCGCAGCCAGCCGTGGCGGCCATGGGTCTCGTCGCTGACGGTGCTCACTCTGATCAATGTTCCCGGCTCGCGCGGCACATAGCATCGGCAACCAGGGCCAATTCGTCCTGACCCTCAGGGCCAGGTCCGGCCTGTGTGGAGGGGCAGTAGGGTCGAATGGCCTTCTCGGATGGGGGACTTTCAGACCTCAGGGATGGGACCGCGGGCTTCTCCGGTCCCTCTGATCGCGGTCCTCCCGGCCCTGCCGGGGCGGCGTTTGCGGGCCGCCGCAGAGCGGACGGTGAGGACCTTTGGTCCGCGCTAACTGACGTCTCTCGACCCTGTTGCCCCCGCTCCGTTTCTGATTGACTCGTGAGGTCCGAAATCCAGGCAACGGGGTCGCTTCGCAGCGGCTCGTGCGGCGGAGGTGACACCGAAATTTTGACTAGATCCGCGCGCATCTGCATCGATGGCAACGAGGCCGCCGCCCGCGTGGCCTATGCCCTCTCTGAAGTCATCTCTCTGTACCCCATCACGCCCTCCTCTCCGATGGGCGAACACGCCGACGACTGGGCTGCCGCCGGAGTCCCGAACCTCTTCGGCGAGGTCCCCGACATCGTCGAGATGCAGTCCGAGGCAGGTGCCGCCGGCGCCCTCCACGGTGCCCTCCAGAAGGGCACGCTGGCGACCACCTTCACCGCCTCGCAGGGGCTGCTGCTGATGGTCCCCAACATGTACAAGATCGCCGGCGAGCTGCTGCCCGCGGTGATCCATGTCGCGGCCCGCAGCCTTGCCACTCACGCGCTCTCCATCTTCGGCGACCACGCCGACGTGATGGCGGTCCGTTCCACCGGATGGGCGATGCTCTCCTCCGCGACCGTGCAGGAGGCGCAGGACCTCGCCCTCGTCGCCCACGCAGCCACCCTCACCTCGCGGGTGCCCTTCCTCCACTTCTTCGACGGTTTCCGCACCTCGCACGAGCTCTCCAGCGTCACCCCCTTGGAGAACGAGGACCTGGCCGCGCTGATCGACATGCGGGCCATCGAGGAAGTGCGTCTCCGAGGCATGAGCCCAGACCACCCTGATGTGCGCGGCACGGCGCAGAACCCGGACGTCTTCTTCCAGGGGCGCGAGGCTGCGAGCCCCTTCTACCGCGAGATCCCCGGCATCGTCGCCCATGCCATGGAGGAGCTGGCCCAGCGCACCGGACGGCGCTACGGGCTGGTCGACTACGTGGGGGCACCCGACGCCGACCGCGTGGTGGTGCTGATGGGCTCCGGCTGTGGTGCGGTCGAGGAGACGGTCGAGGTGCTGCGAGCCCGCGGCGAGCGGGTCGGCATGCTGAAGATCCACCTCTACCGTCCCTTCCCGAGCGCGGAGCTGGTCGCCGCCCTGCCACGCACCGTGAAGAGCATCGCGGTCCTGGACCGGACCAAGGAGCCGGGCGGGGTCGGCGAGCCCCTCTATCTCGACGTGCGGGCCGCCCTCGACGAGGCCATGGAGTCCGAGAATCCCCCCTTCACCGCCCCGCCACTCGTCGTGGGCGGGCGCTACGGGCTCTCCTCCAAGGAGTTCACCCCGGGCATGGCCAAGGCCGTCTTCGACGAGCTGGCCGCCAAGAAGCCCCACCGCCACTTCGCCGTCGGCGTCAACGACGACGTGAGCCTCACCAGCCTGGCCTGGGACCCGGAGTTCGCCGTGTCCCGACCCGAGGGCGAGCTCCAGGCGATGTTCTACGGGCTCGGCTCCGACGGCACCGTGGGAGCCAACAAGAACAGCGCGAAGATCATCTCCGACGGCACCGGCAAACATGTCCAGGGCTACTTCGTCTACGACTCCAAGAAGTCGGGCACGACGACGGTGTCGCACCTGCGCTTCGGGCCGCAGCCGATCCGCTCCACCTACCTGATCACCGGTGCCGACTTCGTCGCCTGCCATGACTACGGTCTTCTGGAGCGGGTCAATGTGCTGGACTGGGCCAAGCCCGGCGCCATCTTCCTGCTCAACTCGCCGTATCCGTCCGACGAGGTCTGGGGGCGGCTGCCCCGGACCGTGCGGCGGGAGATCGTGGAGAAGAAGATCGAGCTCTGGGTGGTCGACGCCCAGCGCATCGCCACCGAGGCACAGCTCGGGTCGCGCATCAACACCGTGATGCAGGTCTGCTTCTTCGCACTCGCCAAGGTCCTGCCCGTCGATCAGGCCATCGCCGACATCAAGGGGGCGGTGATCAAGACCTATGGTCGGCGCGGCCAGACCGTGGTGGACCGCAACATCGCCGCCATCGACTCCGCGCTCGCCGGGCTCACCCGGGTGTTGCCCGGCGAGGGGGCAGTCGGCGGCGCGGACGGCTCCGGGCTGGTCCGCGACTTCAGCCACGCGCCCCGCTTCGTGCGCGAGGTCACCTCGGTCCTGATCGCCGATCGGGGCGAGACGCTGCCGGTCTCGGCCATGCCGGCCGATGGGAGGTTCCCGTCCGGCACCGCCCGCTACGAGAAGCGCGCGATCGCCTCCGAGATCCCGATCTGGGACCCGGTCATCTGCAGCGACTGCGGCAAGTGCGCGATCGTCTGCCCTCACACCGCCGTGCGGATGAAGGTCTACGCTCCGGAGGCGCTGGCGGAGGCTCCTGCTGATTTCCCTTCCAAGGCCTTCCGATCCAAGGAGCTGGCCGGCCACCTGCTGACCATCCAGGTCGCGCCCGACGATTGCACCGGCTGCGGCCTCTGCGTGGAGGTCTGTCCCGCCCGCTCCAAGACCGAGGCCCGGCACAAGTCGCTCAACTTGGAGCCCGTCCTCGAGCACCGCGACCTCGAGCGCACCCGGTGGGACTTCTTCCAGTCGATCCCGGAGCTGGACCGCAGCCTCCTCGCCCACAACACCGTCAAGGGCGCCGCCGTGCTCGAGCCTCTCTTCGAGTTCTCGGGGGCGTGTGCGGGATGCGGCGAGACCCCGTACCTGAAGCTCATCTCCCAGCTCTTCGGCGATCGCCTGCTGGTGGCCAACGCGACCGGCTGCTCCTCGATCTACGGGGGCAACCTTCCGACCACGCCCTGGGCCGCCAACCGGCAGGGGCGCGGCCCTGCGTGGGCAAACTCGCTCTTCGAGGACAACGCCGAGTTCGGTCTCGGTATCCGCATCGGCCTGGAGGCCCAGCAGCGGGCCGCCCGGTCGCTGCTGCACGGACTCTCGGCGGCGGTCGGAGAGCCCCTGGCGGACGCCATCCTGGGGGCCACCCAGGCGGATGAGGAGGCGGTCTTCACCCAGCGTGAGCGGGTCGCCTCGCTCAAGCAGCGACTCGCCACCCTGAGCCCTGCGGGCAACACCCTTGCGCGACAGGCGGCTCAGCTCAACGTGCTCGCCGACAGCCTGGTCCGCAAGTCGGTCTGGATCGTCGGCGGCGACGGCTGGGCGTACGACATCGGCTTCGGCGGGCTCGACCACGTGCTCGCCTCCGGTCGCGACATCAACGTTCTCGTGCTCGACACCGAGGTCTACTCCAACACCGGCGGGCAGGCCTCCAAGGCCACCCAGCGCGGCGCCGTCGCCCGCTTCGCGGCCTCCGGCAAGGGCACTCCCAAGAAGGACCTGGGCGCCATCGGTCGCGCCTACGGCAACGTCTACGTGGCCCAGATCGCCATCGGGGCCAACGACGTCCAGACCATCAAGGCGCTGCTGGAGGCCGACGCGTGGCCCGGACCATCGCTGGTGATCGCCTACTCGACCTGCATCGCGCACGGCATCGAGATGTCGACCTCCATGACCCACCAGAAGGACGCGGTGCGCTCCGGTTACTGGCCGCTCTACCGTTTCCACCCCAGCGTGGAGGAGTCCGGCCAGCCGCTCACCCTGGACTCGCGTGAGCCCTCGATCCCCGTCGCCGAGTTCGTCAAGTCCGAGGTGCGCTTCTCGTCCCTCGCCCGCAGCGATCCGGATCGCTCGCGTGAGCTGATGAAGCTGCTGGAGCGCGATGCCGCCGAGCGCTGGCGCTACTACAGCCAGCTCGCCGGAGTGCACCGGACCCTCGTCAGCGACGGCGTCGAGGACGACCAGGAGGCGGACGTCGAGGGCGCGGACGGCAGCGATGCGGCTCCGGCCCCAGCAGCCGCCGATGAGGAGGCGTAGCCGTGAGCGCGAACGCCGTCGACCTGACCACCACGTACCTCGGTCTGACGCTGCGGTCTCCGCTCGTCGCCTCCCCGAGCCCGCTCACCGGGGACATCGAGTCCGCCCGACGTCTCGTCGCGGCCGGCGTGGGTGCCCTGGTCCTCCCCTCCCTCTTCGAGGAGGAGATCGTTGCCGAGGAGCTGGGGCTCGCCGCCGCCCTGGAGGCGGGTGCCGGGGTCAACCCCGAAGCGGGCGACTACTTCCCCCCCATCGCGGGCGCCACCCTGGCCGACAGATACCTGGCCAATCTGGGGCGGATCAAGTCGGCGGTGGACGTTCCGGTCATAGCCAGCCTCAACGCCACCTCGGTGGGGGCGTGGAGCCGGTACGCGGAGCTGGTCGCCAGCGCCGGTGCTGACGCCGTCGAGCTGAACGTCTACCGGGTGGCCGCCAACCCCCAGTTTGCCGCTGCCGACATCGAGACGGCCGATCTGGAGCTGATCTCCGAGGTCTGCGCCAAGGCCAAGGTTCCGGTGGCGGTAAAGCTTTCGCCCTACTACTCGTCGCTGGCCCACTTCGCCCGTCAGGTCATCCACGCGGGCGCCTCGGGCCTGGTGCTCTTCAACCGCTTCTACCAGCCCGACATCGACCTCGAGACCATGGGTGTCCAGGTGCGCCTCGAGCTCTCCACCCGCGTCGAGCTGGGTCTGCCGCTGCGCTGGATCGCCATGCTCCGGCCGCAGATTCCTGACTCCGTGTCACTGGCGGCGACCTCGGGTGTGCACTCGGGTGAGGACGCCGCCAAGGCGCTGGCGGTGGGCGCGAACGCGGTGATGATGACCTCGGAGCTGCTCCGCTCCGGGCCCGAGAGGGTCGCCGGGGTGGAGGCGGAGCTCCGCAGCTGGCTTGCAGAACACGAATACGATTCGGCCGCCCAATTGCGCGGATCGGTGTCTCGGGTGACCGCGGAGGCCGGCGAGGCCTTCGAGCGGGCCAACTACATGGCTACCCTGCGCTCCTGGGTTGGCGTGGGTGCCGGACCAAGGAGGTAAACGCATGAAGGTTTGGATCGACCAGAAGTACTGCACCGGAGACAACCTCTGCGAGGATCTCTGCCCGGCTGTCTTCACCCAGCTCGATGACGGGCTCTCGTATGTGAAGCAGGACGGGGTGGTGCTCGACCAGCCCGGAGGCAAGGGCAGCATGGCCCTGGTGCTCACCGAGCACGAGGAAGGCGTTCGAGACGCCGTCGCCCAGTGCGCCGGCGAGTGCATCTTCATCGAGGAGTAGCCGATGACCGTGGCGGCCGACGCGCCCCCCGCCTCCCCACCCCGCGACGACAAACGCTGGCGTCAGGTGGATGTCCGCATCCGCCGCCTGGGGGCGAGGCCGGACGGCCTCATCGAGGTCCTCCACACCGTCCAGGAGGTCTTCGGCTACCTGGACGACGACGCCCTGACCTACGTGAGCGAGGCGCTCGGAGTGCCCCCCAGCCGCGTGCTGGGCGTGGCCACGTTCTACTCCCACTTCGTCCGCAAGCCTCAGGGAGAGCACACCTGCGTGGTGTGCATGGGGACGGCCTGCTACATCAACGGGGCGGCCGCCATCCTCCGCCGGATTCACGACCAGCTCGGCATCGACGCGGGTGGCACCACCCCCGACGGCCGGATCTCACTGCTCCGGGCCCGCTGCCTGGGGGCCTGCAGCATGGCCCCCGCCGTCGTCGTCGATGACGAGGTGCACGGCCGGATATCTCCCGACAGCGTGGAACAGATGCTGGAGGCGCTATGACGGAAGCGGCAAGTCCGACACCGGCGCGCCGGCGCCGCCAGGAGTCCCTGATCCCCGAGGGCCCGGTGCGCGCCTCGGCGAACGTCTGCATGGCCGCGGGCTGCCTGTCGATGCAGGCCGACAGCGTGTTCGACTCGCTCTGCGAGCGCGTCACGGCGTGCGGCCTGACCGACGTCGCCGTGAAACGCGTCGGCTGCCTGGGGCTGTGCGCCGCCGGGCCGCTCGTCGCGGTCCCGGAGACGGAGCGTCTCTTCGACCACGTTACCGCCGGAGACGACGCCGCCCTGGACGGTGTCGTCGACGGGCTCACCGGCGGCAAAGGTGGCCGGCCGACCGCCACCGACCCCTTCTTCTCACACCAGGTCAAGGTGGTGCTCGAGCACTGCGGCCGGATCGACCCCGAGCAGGTCGACGACTACGTCGCCGTCGGCGGCTACGAGTCGCTGACCAAGGCGGTCACCACCATGTCCCCGGCCGAGGTGCTCGGCGAGGTGACCCGGAGCGGGATCCGCGGCAGGGGCGGCGCCGGTTATCCCACCGGTCTCAAGTGGACCACGGTGGCCAAGACGGAATCCCCGCACGGCAAGTACGTGGTCTGCAACGGGGACGAGGGCGATCCCGGCGCCTTCATGGACCGCAGCGTCCTGGAGAGCAGCCCGCAGCAGGTGCTGGAGGGCATGGCCATCGCGGGCTACGCGGTGGGCGCCTCCCAGGGCTACGTCTACGTCCGGGCAGAGTACCCGCTGGCGGTCAAGCGCCTCACCACCGCGATCCGGCAGGCGGAGCACGCCGGCCTCCTCGGTCCGAGGATCGCCGACACCAGCTTCGAGTTCGAGGTCGAGATCCGCATTGGTGCGGGCGCCTTCGTCTGCGGCGAGGAGACGGCCCTGATCGCCTCCATCGAGGGAGGGCGGGGCACGCCCCGGCCCCGGCCGCCCTACCCGGCCGCATCCGGTCTGTGGGGCAAGCCGACCCTGATCAACAACGTGGAGACGCTGGCCAGCATCCCGGCCATCATCGGCCGCGGGGCCGAGTGGTACTCGGCCATCGGCTCCGGCAAGAGCCGGGGGACCAAGGTCTTCGCGCTCGCCGGGGCCGTGGTCAACACCGGCCTCATCGAGGTGCCCCTCGGCCTCACCCTGCGCGAGATCGTCTTCGACATCGGCGGCGGCCTGCCCGGAGGCGGGAAGTTCAAGGCCGTCCAGACCGGCGGTCCCTCCGGTGGCTGCATGCCCGAGGCGCTGCTCGACATGTCGGTCGACTACGAGTCGCTCGCCCAGGCCGGCTCGATCATGGGCTCCGGCGGCATGATCGTCATGGACCAGGGGACCTGCATGGTCGATGTGGCCAAGTTCTTCATGGACTTCTGCCGCGAGGAGTCGTGCGGCAAGTGTGTGCCGTGCCGTGTCGGCACCGTCCAGATGTACCGTCTGCTGGACCGCATCAGCCGCGGCCTGGCCAGCCGTGACGAGCTCGCCGAGCTGGAGTCGCTTGCCGGCATGGTGCGGGACACCAGCCTCTGCGGGCTCGGCCAGGGCTCCCCCAACCCCGTCTTCTCCACCCTCCGCTACTTCCGGGACGAGTACATGGCCCACATCGACGACCACGTCTGCCCGGCGGGGGTCTGCACGATGGAGCCTCGAGAAGCCGCCGTCACGGCCGGGGAGGTTGCACGATGAGCGTGCTCACCCTGACCATCGAGGGCCGGGACGTCGCCGGTCAGACCGGACACACCATCCTTCAGGTCGCACGCGAGAACGGGATCGACATCCCCACCCTCTGCCATCTTCAGGGCCTCTCCGACGTCGGCGCCTGCCGGCTCTGCGTGGTCGAGGTCGAGGGCCAGCGCAAGCTCTTCCCGGCCTGTGTCACCGCGATCGACGAGGGGATGAACGTCACGGTCAACTCCGAGCGGCTGGCCGCGCACCGGCGCCGGATCGTCGAGCTGCTCTTCACCGAGCGCAACCACATCTGCTCGGTCTGCGTCGCCGACCGCAACTGTGTTCTCCAGGACCTCGCGGTCGAGCTCGGGCTCACCCACTTCGACCTCCCCCTGCTCTCTCCCCAGGCGAGCGTGGACGCGACCCACGAGCGCTTCGGGATCGACCACAACCGCTGTGTGCTCTGCACCCGCTGCGTTCGGGTCTGCGACGAGATCGAGGGGGCCCATACCTGGGATGTGATGGGACGCGGCACGGAGGCCCGCCTGATCACCGACCTGGGCATTCCCTGGGGAGATTCCAACACTTGCACCAGTTGCGGGAAGTGCGTCCAGGTATGCCCCACCGGAGCGCTCTTCGAGAAGGGGAGGTCGGTCGCCGAGGCGCGGCGCCGCCGGCCCTACCTGCCGTACCTGGTGGCACATGAGGGACGCACGCGATGAGCAAGCCACGCCTCGCCACCATCTGGCTCGATGGCTGCTCCGGCTGCCACATGTCGCTCCTCGACATGGACGAGCGTCTGCTCGAGATCACCGAGCGGGTCGACATCGTCTACGGCGCCTTGGTGGACATCAAGGAGTTCCCCAAGGACGTCGACGTGACCCTGGTGGAGGGGGCGATCAGCTCCGAGGACGATCTTCGCAAGATCCACGAGGTGCGCCGCAACACGCGCATCCTGGTCTCCCTCGGCGACTGCGCGGTCACCTCCAACGTCCCTGGGATGCGCAACCAGATCGGGCCGGCTGCGATCCTCGAGCGGGCCTACCTGGAGAACGTCACCATCAATCCCCGGCTCCCCGGTCCGATGGTGCCGCGGCTCCTCCCCATGTCACGTCCGGTGCACGCCGTGGTCAAGGTCGACGTCTTCGTGCCCGGGTGCCCGCCCTCGGCCGACCTGATCCACAGCGTCCTCGACGACCTGATCTCCGGGCGGGTGCCCGTTACCGCGGGGGTGACCTGCTTTGGCTGACACAACGATCGTCATCGAACCCGTGACCCGGATCGAGGGACACGCCAAGATCACCATCCAGCTGGACGAGTCGGGCCAGGTCGCCGACGCCCACTTCCATGTGACCCAGTTCCGCGGTTTCGAGCGGATCAGCCAGGGCCGGATGGTCCACGAGATGCCCTCCCTCATGGCGCGGATCTGCGGCATCTGCCCGGTCAGCCACATGGTCGCCTCCGCCAAGGCGTGCGACGAGATCCTGGGGGTCACCGTGCCGCCGGTGGGCGTCCGGTTGCGCCGCGTGCTCAACCTGGCCCAGATCGTCCAGTCCCATGCGCTGAGCTTCTTCTACCTCTCCTCCCCCGACCTGCTGCTCGGGTTCGACTCCGACCCTGCCCTGCGCAACCTGGTCACCGTCGCCCGGCAGACGCCCGACCTCGCCCGTGATGGCGTGGCCCTGCGCCGCTTCGGTCAGCGGATCATCGAACGGCTGGGCGGGAAGCGCATCCACCCGGCATGGGTGGTCCCTGGAGGGGTCAGCCGTCCCCTGGAGGCGTCCGAGCGCGACTCCATCCTGGCCGAGATCCCCGACGCGCGGGCGCGGGCCCACCGCACCCTCGAATGGTTCAAGAAGAACGTGGCGTCGTGGGCCGACGAGGTGGCCCACTTCGGCGACTTCCCGAGCCTGTACATGGGGCTCGTCCACGAGGGCGGCAACGCCGCCTACTCCGACGGCCTGCTGAGGGTCGTCGACAGCAGCGGCTGGGTGATGGCCGATGGGGTCGATCCCCGCGCCTACGGGGACTACCTCGGAGAGACCGTCGAGCCGTGGTCGTACCTGAAGTCGACCTACTTCAAGCCGCTCGGCTACCCGGCGGGGATCTACCGCGTCGGTCCGCTGGCCCGGCTCAACGTCGCCGAGCGTCTCGGCACCCCCGCGGCTGACGCCGAGCTGGCCGAGTACCGCGAGCGTCTGGGGCGCTACCCCTCCAGCTCCTTCCATTACCACTACGCGCGGCTCATCGAGATCGTCCACTGCATCGACGTGATCGCCGAGATCCTCTCCCGGCCCGACGTCCTGAGCCCGCATGTGCGGGCCCGCGCCGACATCAACCGCCACGAGGGCGTGGGTGTCTCGGAGGCGCCCCGCGGGGTGCTCATCCACCACTACCGGGTCGACGACGACGGGCTGGTGGAGTGGGCAAACCTGGTCATCGCCACCGGCCACAACAACCTGGCGATGAACCGGAGCGTCCTCCAGACGGCTCGCCATTACATCAAGGGCGATCAGGTCAAGGAGGGGATGCTGAACCGGGTGGAGGCGGTGATCCGCTGCTACGACCCTTGCCTCAGCTGTTCCACCCACGCCGTCGGACAGATGCCGCTCCAGGTCGACATCCGCGACGCCGAGGGGTCTCTGCTGCGCGAGGTCTCCCGCTGATGGGGGTCGGAAGGACCATGCGCCCGGCGGGGCAGGTCTGAGCCCGGCGTCGGGGGGCGAACCCGTGGAGCTGCTCCATCGGGGAGTGCTGGTCGTCGCCTGCGGCAACACGCTGCGCGGCGACGACGCCGTGGGCCCCGAGGTCGGCGAGCTGCTCGCCGCCCGGCTGGATGGTACCGGGGCCTCGGTGATCGTCTCGGATCAGCTCCTTCCCGAGCTGGCCGACGACGCCAGCCGGGCGCGGCTGGTCGTGATCGTCGATGCCGCCGCCGACCGGCCGGTCGGGTCAGTGAGCGTCCGGGCGCTGGCCCCCCGGCGGACCACGGATGCCGTGGCGGGGGCGGGCCCGGCCGACGGCGAGGCGGCGCGCCCGCCGGGTCCCTTCTCCCACGGCATGGGCCCGGAGGACCTCCTCGCGCTCACCCGCGATCTCTACGCCGCCACCCCCGACGCGGTGCTGGTCAGCGTTGGGGCGGAGAGCTTGGAGCCGGGTGCCGAGCTGAGCGAGAGTGTGAGGCTCGCCATCCCGCGCGCCGTGGAGGTGGTTCTGCAGGTGATCCTGGAGGGGACGCGGGGCGTCTGGACACCTCATGCATGAGCTCTCGCTCGTCACCGAGCTCGTCGCCGAGTGCGTGCGGCGCGCCGGTGGGCGTCAGGTGGTCGCGGTGCAGGTGCGCTGCCCTGACGGGGTCGATGCCGGCGAGCTCACCGATGCATTCCGCCAGCTCACCGCCGGCGGAGCGCTGGCAGACGCCGCTCTGGAGATCGAGACCGTTCGCCAGGTGCTCACCTGCGAGTGCGGCTTCGCCGGCGAGGTCGATCCGGAGCAGTGTGCCGGCCACATGGTGGTCTGCCCCGCCTGCAGTCGGGTCCACGAGGCACCCGACGCCCTGGAGCTGATCACGGTTCGTTTCCCCGACGAGGATCCCACCGTTCTGTAAAAGAGAACTTTAGCCGTGGCTAACAGTCCTTGATGCAATAGGTTGGCACATGCAATAGTCAGCCACGCGGAATCGAGGTTCATCTGGCCCGGTTGTCTGCGTCCCGGTTGCCAGCACCCAGGGGCCCCCACCAGCTTCTCGATGAGATAGACAGAGCCGCTCCATGCCACACACGACCCCGGAGGTCGACCCCATCGGAGGCGGCGTCCAGCTCTTCCGCAGCTGCATGGTCTCCAGCGAGTACCCGGGCGCCGAGGCAGCCACGAAGTGGCTCTTTGAGAAGCTCGGGGTGGAGTACATCGTCAACCCCGAGCAGACCTGCTGTACCGGGATGGGCTACTACACCGACCTGATGCCCTTCGCCACCACCCTGGCGATCGCCGCACGGAACGCCTGCGTGGCGGTGGAGGCGGGGCATCCCATCCAGGCCTACCTTTGCTCCACCTGCTACGCCATCAACAAGAAGGCGCACCGGGTTCTGGAGGTCCCCGAGCATCGCGAGGAGGTCAACCGCTCCCTGGCTGAGATCGGACGCGTCTACGACGACACGATCGCCCAGACCATCCGGCATCGGCACGTCCTCGAGGTGCTCTGGTCGCAACACGAGAAGCTGGCCGGGCTGGTGAAGCGCCGCCTGGGCGGCATCCGGGTGGCAAGCCACCCCGCCTGCCATTACTGCAAGGTCTTCCCCGACGAGGTCCTGGGTGACAGCGAGAACCTGATGCTCGCCGAGGACCTCCTCGAACCCGCCGGGGTGATCAGCACCGGCAACTACCCGGAGAAGACGACCCACTGCGGAGCCGGCTTCCGCCAGCGCTTCGTCAACCCCTCGATGTCGATGGCCGTGACCCGGGAGAAGCTGCGCCGCCTCGCCGCCGAGAAGGTCGACGTCTGCGTGCACATGTGTCCAAACTGCGCGGTCCAATTCGACCGCCATCACGCCATCATCGAGCGCGACTCCGAGGAGGAGTATCCCTTCGTCCATCTGCATGTGCAGCAGCTGGTGGCGCTGGCGCTCGGTGCCGACCCGGACACCGTCTGCGGGGTCGCCGCCCACTCCCAGGACCTGGAGCCCCTTCTCACGCGGATCGGGGCGCGCCAGGCGGCTCCCCTGTGACCCGCTGCGGCGTCTTCCTCTGCGAGTGCGGGGGCAACATCTCCGGCGTCCTCGACCTCCCCGCGCTCGCCGCCACTGGGCGGTCGCTCGACGGGGTCGTGAACGTCGCCGTCTCCCAGTTCCTCTGCGGCACCGAGGGGCGCCGCCTGATCGAGGACGTGGTGGCCGATCGCGGCCTCGACCGGATCGTCATCGGCTCCTGCTCCCGGCGCTTCCAGGGCCCGACCTTCGAGCGGATCGCCCGCGACCTGGAGCTGGGTGAGAACACCGTTGCCTTCGCCAACCTCCGCGAGGGCTGTGCCTTCATCCACCGCCGCGAGCCGGAGAAGGCTCAGCGCAAGGCGCAGACCGTGCTCGCCGCGGCGATCGCGCGGGCGGGACGTCAGCGCCCGCTCCAGCCATCCCGCACCTTCCTCAACCGCTCCGCGCTGGTCGTGGGCGGCGGCATCGGCGGGCTCTCGGCGGCCGAGGAGCTGGCCGGCGCCGGGATCACGGTCCACCTGGTCGAGCGGGAGCAGTCGCTGGGCGGGTACATGGCCCGGCTCTCCAAGACATTCCCCACCGAGGACTGTGCGATGTGCTCCCTGGGGCCGCGGCTCGCCAACGCGGCGACCGACTCCCGGATCAACGTCCACACCCTGACCGAGGTGACCGCCCTCAGCGGACCCCCCGGTGAGTTCCGGGCGCGCCTCCGGCACAACCCCCGGTTCGTGAGCGACCAGTGCGTCGGTTGCGGAACCTGCACCGAGGTCTGCCCGGTGGATCTGGAGAGCGAGTTCGATCTCGGCGTGACCCGGCGCAAGGCGATCTCGCGCCCGTTCGCGAACGCGGTCCCCTCGACCTTTGCCATCGACAACCGGGGCTGGGCCCCCTGCACCGCCACCTGCCCGGCGCACACCGCCGCTCAGGGCTACATCGCGCTGGCTGCCCAGGGCCGGTGGGCGGAGGCGTACCGGGTGGCCAGCGCCCCCAACCCGTTCCCGAGCGTCTGCGGGCGCATCTGCCCCCACGAGTGCGAGGAGCAGTGCACCCGGGGCCGTCTCGACCAGCCGGTCGCGATCGCCGCCATCAAGCGGTTCGTGGCCGATCAGGCCGGCGCCGCCGGCCCCGTCGAGGTTCCCGTCCGCCGGTACGAGGAGCGGATCGCCGTGGTGGGGGCGGGCCCGGCCGGACTGACCGCGGCGCGCGACCTGGCCCTGCTCGGGTATCAAGTCACGGTGTTCGAGGCAGAGGCGGTGGCCGGCGGGATGCTCCGCCTGGGCATCCCGGAGTACCGGTTGCCCCGCGAGGTCGTCGCCTCCGAGGTGGAGCGCGTGCTCGCTCATGGCGTCGAGCTGCGCGCCGGCGAGCGGTGCGGCGAGGACTACACGGTGGACTCGCTGCTCGCCTCGGGATACCGGGCGGTCCTGCTCGCGCTGGGCCTGCCCCAGGCTCGGCTGCTACCCCTCGAGGGCCGGGAGCTCGCCGGGGTCATCGGCGGTCTGGACCTGCTGCGGTCCCGGGCGCTGGGCGACCCCATCGCCCTGGGACGGCGGGTGGTGGTGGTCGGCGGCGGCGACGTCGCCGTCGATGCGGCGCGCAGTGCGCTGCGCCTGGGCGCCGAGCGGGTGACCATGGCCTGCATCGAGAATCGCGCAACCCTCCCCGCCCAGCCGGGTGAGCTCGCCGAGGCGGTCGCCGAGGGGGTCGAGCTAGCCCCCTCGCTGATGCCGGTCGCGCTGCTCGGGGACGGGGTGGTCAGCTCGATCCGCTTCCAGCCCTGCACCCTGGCCGAGCCCGACGCCCGGGGCTGGCGGCCGCCGCTGCCGGCCGACGGGGAGCCGCTGGAGATGGAGGCCGACACCGTCGTCTTCTGTGTGGGGCAGGCACTGGGCGATGACGCCCTCACCGGTGCCTCCGGTGTCGCCGTCGCGGGTGGCCAGATCGTGGTCGACCGGGAGACGATGATGACCGGTCGCCGCGGGGTCTTCGCGGCGGGGGATGCGGCGGGCGGAGGCGGGCTGATCGCGATCCAAGCGATCGCCGCCGGTGCGCGCGCCGCCCGGGGCATCCACAACCACCTGCGCGGCGACAAGCTCCTCGACGTCTGGCCGGTGGAGCGGGATCGGGCCGAGGTCACGGACGGCGAGCTCAGCCGGCGGAAGACGCGGCCGCGCCAGGAGATGCGGCTGCTCGCGCCGGAGGAGCGCAGGACCAGCTGGCAGGAGGTTCGCCTGGGCTTCAGCGAGGAGGAGGCGCTGGCCGAGGCCAGGCGCTGCCTCTCCTGCGGTGGCTGCTCCGAATGCGGCTCCTGCGAGCAGGCGTGCCCGGCCGGCGCCATCGACCTCGCCCAGAAGCCGTGGGAGGAGGAGGTGACGGTCGGTGCCCTGGTCATCGCCACCGGGCATCAGGAGTTCGACGCGCGGCGCAAGCCGCCACTCGGCTACGGCCGCTACGCCAACGTGCTCACCCAGAGCCAGCTCGCCCGCCTGCTGTCGGCATCGGGCCCGACCGGCGGCGAGCTGCGCCGTCCCTCGGATGGGCAGGTGCCAAAGCGCGTCTTCATGCTCCAGTGCGTCGGGTCGCGCGACTCCACCTCGCGGGGCAACGAGCACTGCTCGGCGATCTGCTGCCTCTTCGCCACCCTCCACGCGTCGCTCATCCGGGAGCAGTATCCCGGCACCCAGGTGACCATCGCCTACACCGATCTGCGGATGCCCGGCAAGGGCCACGAGGAGTACCTCAAGCTGGTCGCCGAGCGGGGCGTCCGGTACGTGCGCAGCCGGGTCGGCGAGCTCGCCGAGGAGCAGGACAAGAGCCTCCGGGTGCGCTGGGAGGACACCGTCACCGGCGGCAAGCACGAGGAGCTCTTCGATCTCGTCGTCCTCTCCGCCGGGCTGGAGGCGTCCGCGGGCACCACCCAGATCGCCCGCGTGGTCGGTTTGCAGCAGGGTGCGGCCGGCTTCCTCAAGGAGTACCACCCCAAGCTCCGTCCCGTGGACTCGCAGCGCGCCGGGATCTTCATCGCCGGCACCGCACAGGGGCCCAAGGGCATCCCCGAGACCATCGCCCAGGCCAAGGCGGCGGCGGCCCGGGTGACCTCGATGCTCCAGGGCGGCATGGCGGCCACCCCGGTCGACGTCGCCTTCTCCGACCCGGGGGTGTGCATCGGCTGCGGGGTCTGCGTGAGCGTCTGCCCCGAGGGTGCGGTGCGCCTCGTCGACGGAGAGCGGGCGCACGCGCTGGTCGACCAGGCGAGCTGCCGGGGCTGCGGCATCTGCGCCGCCGAGTGCCCATCGGGCGCGATGACCGTGGGCGGCTTCTCCGACGCCGAGCTCCTCGCCGAGGCGACGGTGTGACCGCGCCGGCCGTCGCCACCCCCCAGGCCCGCGTGCCCGAGCTGGGCGCGGCCGACGTCCCCGGGTCCGATGTCATCGCGGATGCGGCCGACGGCGAGCGCACCATCGTCGCCTTCCTCTGCCGCGAGTGCGCGTACAGCGCCGCCGACGCCGCGGGCAATGCGCGCACCCCGCTGCCGCCGACGATTCGCACCATCATGGTCCCCTGCACCGGCCGCGTCTCGCCGCTGCACCTGCTGGCCGCCCTCGCCGACGGCGCCGACGGCGTCTACGTCGGCGGCTGCCTGGAGGGGCAGTGCCATCACCGGGTGGGCAACTTCCACGCCCTCGACAGGGTGGCCTTCGTGCGCCGGCTGCTCGAGTCGGTCGGGGTCGAGCCCGAGCGCGCCGCGATGTTCACCATGAGCGCGGCCGACACGCCGCGATTCGTGGCCACCGCGCGGGGGATGGACGCGACCATCGCGCGCCTTCCCCGGCTTCCGAGGTCGTGACCACATGCCTCTGAGCGCACGCGGCAGGCAGATCGCCGGCGAGCTCCGGGGAGCCACCTCCGGGGTCAGCGCCGGAGTGCTGGGCTGCGAGGTGGTCCGCCACGACGAGCTCTGCGTCGGCTGCGGGCGCTGCGTGAGCGCGTGCCCCACCGGCGCCATGCGCCAGGACGACTGGTTTGACCCGGCCCAGCTCTTCGCCGCTCCCGCGGGGACGGCTCGTGGCGCGCTGGCGGCGGCACTGCGCCGGATCGCGCGCCACGAGCCGAGCGGCCCATTTCGCGTCCCCGAGCGCATCCGCACCTTCCGCGGCATCCTCTTCAGCGCCGACCTCTGCGCCGGCTGCGGGGCCTGCGTCCGCGCCTGCCCGACCGCGGCTCTCGAGGCCTGCTCGGTGCCCGTCGGAGGGGTGGAGGCAGAGCTCCGGGCGCCGGCCGCGTTGGGGGCGCGCTCGTGACCGGCGACGGCACCCGCGTGCTCCTCTGCGAGTGCGCCGGCACCATGGCGGGCAACCTCGACTTCGATGTCCTCGAGCGTGGGCTCTCCGCCCCGGACGTGACGGTCGAGCGGCGGGCCATGTGGTGCGGCCGCGAGGCGAAGGGCCGCCTGGTCGAGCTGCTGGAGCTCGGTGACGCTGCCGGCCGTCTCCTCCTCGCCGGCTGTTCGTCCGACTTCGCGGCTCGCCGGCTGCAGGGGTTGACGGACCGCGGCCTCCGCCTCGAAGCTGCCGACATCCGCGAGGGGTGCTCGTGGGTGCACGGCGACGCCCGTCAGGCCGTGACCGACAAGGCGCTCCGGATCGCCCAGGCGGCGATTCGCTTCCCGGCACGCCAGGAGCGGAGGGTCGCGCCCCGGCCGAGCGCCAACAGGGTCGCGGTCGTCGGCGGCGGGGTCGCGGGCGCGCAGGCGGCGGTCGAGCTGGCCCGGATGGGGCATCCCGTGGAGCTGCTCGAGCGCCGGCCCTTCATCGGAGGGCGCGCCACCGCCATCGGCGCCGTCTTCCCGACCGGAGATTGCGGTCCGTGCCTGCCGGCGACCGTGGCCCAGACGGGCGTGCGGAAGTGCCTCTATCGCAACGTCGCCGTCGACCACCCGAACCTCCGGATCCGGCGGCGGACCACGGTCCAGTCGGTGACCGGGCGGGCCGGGGACTTCACCGTCCAGGTGCGCACCCTTCCCGAGATGGTGGGCACCGAGTGCATCGACTGCGGGCTCTGCGAGGCGGCCTGCCCGGTCCCGGGCCCGGCGGGCCAGGCCACCGCCATCACCGGCGAGGTGTATGACGGACGCGTGCTGCGCTCCATCGACCTCCACACCTGCACCTTCTGCGGCGCCTGCGCGCAGGTGTGCCCCATCGACGCCATCGATCTGACCCCGGCGGCCGAGCTGGAGCAGCTCAGCGTGGGAGCCGTCGTCATCGCCACCGGCTGCGAGCCGGCACCCGGGCATCTGGTCACCCACCTCGGGTATGGCCGGTCTCACGTCATGACCCAGGTCGAGCTCGCCGAGAAGCTGGACAGCTGGCAGGAGCAGTCGTCGCAGGGCCGGGCACCGGCGCGCCACCTGGTCATGATCCAGTGCGCCGGGTCGCGGGACGAGCGCCGCCTCCCGTACTGCTCCCGGCTCTGCTGCATGATCGCGATCAAGCACGCCATCCGTCTGCGCGAGCTCTTCCCGGAGATGCGGGTGACCATCTGTTTCCAGGACCTGCGCACTCCCGGGGCCCGCGACGAGACCTGGTACCTGGCGGCACGGCGCGCCGGCGTCGAGTTCCTGCGCGGCTCACCCGCGGAGGTGCAGATGGATGGCGAGGGCCGGCCGGTGGTCCAGGTCGAGGACATCGGGGCCGGGGAGCTGCGCCGGCTGCACCCCGACCTGGTCGTGCTCTCCACCGGGCTGGTGCCCGCCGAGGACTCGGCGGAGGTCGCCCGCCTGACCGGGGTGCCGCTCGACGCCGACGGCTTCGTCGCCCAGCTCGACGCCAAGAACCGGACCACCGAGACGCGCGCCGACGGCGTGTTCGTCTGCGGCTCCGCGTCGGGTCCCAAGACCATCGCCGAGTCCATCACCGATGCCGCGGCCGTCGCCGCCAGGGTTCACGAGTACCTGACCTCGGGCGGCCGGCAGGATGTCTGCCCGGCCACCGTCGATGCCGCTCGCTGCGTCGGGTGCGCCGCCTGCGTGGCCGCCTGCCCCTTCGGCGCCCTCGCGCTGGTCGACCGGGACGCCGCGACCCCTCGCCCGGCCAGCGTTCTCCCGGCCGCCCAGGTCGCCGTGGTCGATGCGGACGTCTGTCGCGGCTGCGGCATCTGCGCCGCCAGCTGTCCGGAGCTCGCGATCACCCACTCGCTGGACGATGAGACCCTCCTCTCCCGACTCCGGATGATCGCCGGCGGAGTCGATGGCCCCGTGGTCGGTTTCACCTGCGCCGAGTGTGCGGCCGCCACCTTCAACCTGAGTGGCCAGCGCCGCGACCGGTACCCGGAGCGGGTGCGCCTGATCGAGCTGCCCTGCCTCGGCCGGATCTCCGCGCTTCACCTTGTCGAGGCGGCGCGCCTCGGTGCCGCCGGGGTGTTCCTCGCCGGCTGCGTGGAGGGGCGGTGCCACTACCAGCGGGGCGACTCCAGTGCGGCCGAGCAGGTCGCTCTCGCCGCGGATCTGGTGACCCAGATGGGTCGCACCATGCCCATCGAGCAGTGGCATCTCTGCGCCGTCGACCACACCGGCATCGGGCACCGGCTGCGGAGCTTCTGCGATCGTGTCGACGAGGTGCAGGCCGCCGTCCGTCAGCGAGAGCTGACGTCGCCCGTGGGGGAGAGGTGACGCCTCCGGTCGCAGAGAGGACCCGCGTGGCCGTCGAGGCCTTGGCGGAGAGCTGCCGCGCCTGCTATCAGTGCGGTCGCTGCCGGAGTGCCTGCCCCCAGGGCCTGGACCTCGCCGATGGACCGCGCGCCGTGGTCCGGCTCGTCATCGCTCAGGACGCCGAGCGCCTCCTCGCCTCCGAGGACGTCTGGCGCTGCAGCGAGTGCGGGGCCTGCACGGAGGCGTGCCCCATGGGGGTGGACGTCGCAGGTGTGCTCGCCGAGGTGCGGGTGCTGCAGCGCGCCGGCGATGGGGTGCGCTGCCCCGAGCGCAGCGGCGCCGACCTGGCCGCGCGTCAGCTTCAGCACCGCCGGACCCTCAACAGCCTGACTCTCGGGCTGCGCATGGCCATGCGCGGTTTCCTGCCCCGGGGCCCGCTGAATGCGCTGTCTCTCGGAGCCGGCGCCGTCCGCGCCCAGGTGAGGCGGCCGTCGCGCCCGGTCGCGCCCGCCGACGATCTCGAGGTCTTCTACCCCGGCTGCGCGCTGCGTGTTGATCGGGAGGCATATGAGGCCACCCGCGCGCTGGCGGCGGGAACCGGGATGAGGCTCGCCGAGCCCGACGAGGCCCGCTGCTGCGGGCACCCGGCCCGCGATCGAGAGGTGGGGCCGCCGGTGTTCACCGGGACCATGCTGACCGCCTGCCCGGCCTGCGAGCGAACGCTGGCCGCGGCCGGTACGCCAACCGTCCCGGTGTGGGCTCTGATGGTGGAGCGCGCGCGTCACGGTGAGTGCCGACTCACGGCCCGGAGCGCCCGGTTCGTGCCCTACGTGGGCTGCCTCTCCGACCGCGACGCCACGCTCGCGATCATGGCCGAGGCGGCGGAGCTGGCCGGCACCGAGCCGCTGCTGGCGCATCCGTCGCTGCACGCCAGCTGCTGCGGTGCGCTGGGAGGCGCCTACCGCGGTCCGACCCGAGGGGTGACCGAGCTGGTCCGATTCGCCGCGGAGCGGCACGCCCCCATCGTCACCCCCTGCCTGCTCTGCCGCGACAATGTGCGGCTGGCCGTGCGCCACGAACGCGCCGATGTCGACGTCCATTTCTGGCCAGAGTTCTTCCGGGCGGCGCCCGCGGCGGCGGCGGTCGCGTCCGCGGCCGGTGGGGAGAGAGCATGAGCCCGAGTGGCGGCGCGACGGTGGGCCCGGCGAGCGAGAACGGTCACGTGAATCCGGCGAGCGACGACGGCCTCGCGAACCCGTACGCGATCATCGCCCGCAACGTCTTTCTCGACGAGGCCCCGGCACCCGACCTTCTCCAGCGCATCCTCGCCGACCCGCGCATGCACGATCACATCGGGGGCTTGCTCTCCTGCCTGCAGTGCGGCATCTGCACCTCGGGATGCCCGGCGGCCCGTTTCGCCGACTACTCGCCGCGAGAGATCTCGCGACGTGCGCGCGACGGCGATCCGACCCTGCTCGAGGACGACTCGGTCTGGCTCTGCTTCTACTGCTACACCTGCCAGAGCCGCTGCCCGCGGGGCAACTCGGTCGCGGTCATCAACCAGGTGATCCGCGGCATGCAGGTGGAGGCGGGCCGCGGGGTGAGGCACGTGGAGATGTTCGCCGACTGGGCTATCCAGTTCTACGAGAAGGGGATGGGGGGCACCCCCCCCGAGTTCCTCCCGCGGCTCGCCGAGGCCTTCGGCCCGAGATGGAGGGGGTTCATCGACCGCCGCGAGGAGATCCGTGCCCAGCTCGGGCTCGGCAGCATGTATCCCTCGGAGCACGCCGCCGGTGAGATGCGCGTGCTCATGGATGCGACCGGGTTCTCGGACCGGCTCGCCGCCATGGGCGCTCCGGTTCGACCCGGTATGGCGCGTGAGGGCTCAGTGCGCGCCGGCAACCGAGCGCCGCGGTGACGCGCTAATCCTTCTCGGCCAGGAGCTGGGCGTGCGCCTTCTTGAGGTCGGCGATCGCCGCCGCGTCGAGCTTGGGGAACTGGGGGTCGATGGCGGCCAGGGCGTCGACGACCACCGCCGAGACCGCCACCCGGGCAAACCACTTGTGGTCCGCGGGGACGACGTGCCAGGGGGCGTGCTCCGTGCTGGTGTTGGCGAGAACCTCCGAGTAGGCGTGCTGGTACTCGTCCCAGTGTCCCCGCTCGACCAGATCCGCCGACGAGAACTTCCAGTTCTTGGTGGGGTCGTCGATCCGCGCCAGCAGGCGCTTGCGCTGCTCGCCGGGGGAGAGGTTGAGGAAGATCTTGACCACGCGGATGCCGTTGGCGGTGAGGTGGGCCTCCCACTCATTGATCGCCCGGAAGCGCCGCTCCCAGACGTCCTTTCCCCGGGACTCGGCGGGCAGGTGCTGGCGCTCCAGGTTCTCGGGATGCACCCGGACGACCAGCACCTCCTCGTAGTGGGAGCGGTTGTAGATGCCGATGACCCCGCGGGGCGGGAGGTCACGGGTGTAGCGCCAGAGGAAGTCGTGGTTGAGCTCGTCGGGGGACGGGATCTTGAAGCTGCGCACCCAGACGCCCTGCGGATTGACGCCGCTCATGACGTGCTTGACGGCGCCGTCCTTGCCCGCGGCGTCGAGCGCCTGCAGCACCACTAGCACGCCGTACGTGTCCTGCGCCGCCAGGCGCGCCTGGTACTCGCTGAGCAGTTGCACCCCCGCCGCCAGGGACTCTGTCGCGTCGGACTCGTGCACGAAGGTCGCGGTGTGCCCCGGGTCGAAGCCATGGGGCAGCTTGACCTTCGTCTCCGGGGGAACGCGAAGCTGGTGCGCCAGGCGGCGCAGGGTTGCAAGCTCGTCAGTCGCCACTGTCCATCCTCCGGCTGTCGATGTCCGCCGATTCTGCGCCGTCGGGTCCCGGGCCGGCCAGGCCCGCGTCCTCCAGGAAGCGCACCTGCTCGGGGTGCATCTCGGCCGGGAGCCGGCGGAACCACCCGTGTGTGTCGGCCTCAGCGTTCACCGCCAGGGGCCCGGCGTGACGCGCGACCAGGAAGACGATCCCGACGGGACTGTCCAGGCCGCTCTCCCAATGGCTCGGGTACTCGATGTAGCCGAGCATCCGGCTCTCCAGGACCTCGATCCCCAGCTCTCGCCGGGCCACCCTGGTAACCGCGTCGACGAGCCGTTCCCCGAATCTCACGGTCCCACCCGGGACGTGCCACATACCTCTGCAGGGCTCGATCGCCCGGCGGGTGAGCAGCACGCCGCGCTCTCCGGTCACCACGACCTCGACCGTGAGGCGGGGGACTCTGCGGTAGATCTCCCAGAACTCCTGCTCGGAGAGCGGGTCCTGGTCAGCCATCCCGCGATCGTAGGCGCTGGGGAGACCTCTGGTGCCTTGCTAGGTGCTCGGACCCGGCACGGCCGGCGCGGGCGGACCCGTGGGTGAGGGTGGCGGCGGTGGCGGGGGTGAGGGAGACGTGGGTAGCTCTGGTGGCTGGTCCCCGCCGGCCGCCGCCCGTCGGCGGCTCTGGCGATGCCGAACCGTGAGCAGGCCGCAAGCGCCCGCAATGGCAAGCGCTGCGAGGAGCAGCAGGAGACCAAGCCCATCAACCCCTCCCCTGGTCC
Organism: Candidatus Dormibacteria bacterium; assembly: GCA_049521435.1. Lineage (GTDB taxonomy): Bacteria > Chloroflexota > Dormibacteria > Aeolococcales > Aeolococcaceae > Changshengia. Next base: position 34,193 of record JBEKOU010000008.1, read on the forward strand.
CCCCTGGTGAGCTGCCGGCTGGGGAGAGCGCGGCCGGCGCTGGAGTCTGCCCGCCTCCGACGGCAGCGCCGGATGCGGGGATCGCCGGAGGGGTCGTGCCCGGGTTCGTCGTCGGACTGGACGTCGTCGCTGTTGTCGGGGTCACGATGGATGTCGGCACCGCGTTGGGGTGCGGCGTCGGCACCGGCGTCGGCACGGGTGGAGCGGTCGGTGTGGGTGTGGGCGTCGGCGTGGCTGTCGGCCCCGGAGGCGTGCCCTCCAGGACCTGCTCGACCCCACCGCTGATCGCGCTGACCGAGGCGGTGCCCGGGCAGCCACCCTCGTTGGTGCTGTTGCTCGCGAAGGTCGCGCTGACCGTCCCCCCATCGGCCGTGACGTCGGTGAACCGCGCATCGGCGGTGATGAGGGCTGAGCAGCTGGCGAGGCCGCTGTACAGCTCGGTCCACATCACCGACCCGTCCGACCCGGAGAGTGCTCCCCAGCTCGCTGGCACTCCGACGTACCCGACCACCTCGATGGCGCCGCCGTCGGTCGGGTCTGATCCTGAGAGATCCTGCACCGCCGCGCTCCAGCACGGCCCGGCTGGCGAGCAATCGGAGGTGGCGACCGAGGCGACGCTGAGGCTGTAGGTGTGCCCCACCACCCAGTCGTACTGGAGGCGCACCGTGTACCCACCGCCGGTTTCGCTGAACGGCTGCGCGTACTGGGGCCCCGTGGCGCTGACGGCGTTCCAGATCGAGAGGATGGCTATCTTCCCGGTCGGGTCCGAGCCCTCGGTCTGCAGCCCAAAGTATCCGGCCGTGGGGGTGCCTCCGACGTCCGAGTTGACGAACCAGAACTGATGGGACCAGAAGATCCCCTCCGGGCTGGGGTCGGTCTCCGGTGTCAGGTCCCACTCGAAACTGCTGTACCCGGTGCCCGGCCAGGACCACCAGGTGTACGTCCCCGGTGCGCTCACGTCCGCGTATGCCACGGGCGTCGTCAGACTTGCGGCCGCGGCCACCATGGCCACTGCCAGCGCAGCGAACCCGAGCCTGCCGGCGCCCCAGGTTCGCCCGCGAGACGGGGACCTCACGCTCCTCCGGCCACCGGGTGGCGGATGATCGTCCGCAGCCTCTCCGGCGCGGCCCGGCGCGGGTCGCCCAGGTAGATCTCGTGATGGTCGCCCCGAAGCTGGAGGCCCTGGGATGCTACGAAGGCGTGCAGCCGCTCGATGGTGGGGGCCTCGGCGCTGTACGGACCGACGTGCATCACCTGCGCGCAGCGACCCTCGCACCAGCGCTCGTGGCGCAACCGGTCGAGGGCCGGCGTCGTCCCCTTCTTGGCGCGGACCTCCATCACGGTCGCCTCGACGACCTCCGGGGTGACGTCGTCGGACACCGCGATGAGCGCGCGCCAACTCCACCCGGCCGCCGGGCTGGTCATGTCGAAGGTCGCCCCTCCGGCGCTGAACCAGAGCGCCTCGAGGGGGAGGACGGGCACCACCAGGCCGTCTCGCTTGAGCGCGAACTTCGCGGTGTAGAGGACGGAGTAGAGGGCTCCGATGGCGAGCTGGAACTCGCTGGGTGGGCCACCCTCCTCGCTGGTGGGGGGCCCCTCTCCGTCCACCATCAGCCATCCCAGCTCGGGGACATCCACCAGCACCGGCTCGCGCGGGGGGGCGAGCAGCGGCGCCAGGCGCTTCTTGAGATCCGGGGCCGCGGGGGTTGACATGGCTGGCCTCATGAGCCCGACGGCTCGGAGCCGGTGACCGCCGTCTCGCCACCCGCCGGGCGCGCTGATGGTAGCCGTCCCGGTGGCCCTCGAAGTCTCCGCCTGGATCCCTCTACCCGAGCAGGATGCCCAGCACCCGCGCGGTGTCGGCGAGGTTCTCCAGCAGGGCGTCGGCGTCCAGCCCGCGGACGGCCTCGAAGCCGTCCCGCCCCGTGCCCACGAGGAGGCAGCGCACCCCGGCCGCGCGCCCGCAGGCCAGGTCGCGCGCCGTATCGCCGATCACCCACACCTGCTCCGGCTCGTACGTCTCACCGCGCAGCTCCCGCGCCCGGCCGAGCGCGATCGGGACCAGCAGCTCCCGCTCCGCGCTGTCGTCGCCATAGGCCCCGACCGGGAGGTCGAAGTACCCCTCGAGGCCGAAGGCGCCGACCTTGACGGCGGCGTTCACCGCCACGTTGCCGGTCAGGAGCGTCTGGCGGACGCCCGCGGTGCCGCTCAGCTCGTCGAGGAGGCGCCGGACCCCGGGGTGGACGTACCCCTCCCGTCCCATCCGCTCTCTCCAGCCGGCCAGCGCCCGCTTCGTCTCGGCCAGGGCGACCGGCACCAGGGTGTCGAGGTCGGCCGGCGCCACCCCGGCGCCGAGCAGCATCTCGCCGGCAATTTGCGGGTCGGTCTTGCCGCCCATAGGGAGGTGGGGGAGTGCCGTCAGTCCCGAGGCCAGCCGCGCTCCCATCTCCAGCGCCTCGCGACCCGCGGGTCCGCACGACACCAACGTGCCATCGACGTCCCAGAGGATGAGGCGGCGAGCCGCCTGGTCCTTACCCCGCGCTGTCACCTCTCCGGCGCGCGCCCCGCAGTCTCCTGCGACGGCGCGGCGAGCACCTGGCGCACGCCGCGGGCGATCTCGACATCCTCGCGCGCCGTGATCACCAGGGTCCTGACCGAGGCGCCCTCCGCCCCGATCTCGCCGTCCCCGGCGGCTCGCGCGTTGGCCTCGGGGTCGAGGTCGATGCCCAGGAAGCCCAGCTCGGCGGCGGCCCGCTCCCGGATCGGGGCGGCGTGCTCGCCGACCCCTCCGGTGAAGACCAGGGTGTCGAGCCCGCCCATGGCGGCGGCCATGGAGGCGATGCCCGCCCGCAGCCGGTGGAGGTAGACGCCGACCGCGAGCGCCGAGTCCGTGTCGCCATCGGCCTCGGCCTGGAGGATCACCCGCATGTCCGGGCTGCCGCAGATTCCGAGCAGCCCCGAGCGGTACTCCAATGTGGTCGCCAGCTCCGACGGCGGCATCCCAACGTGCTCCTCCAGCCAGAGGAGGAGGCCGGGGTCGACGCTCCCCGAGCGGGTCGCCATCACCAGCCCCTCCTGGGGGGTGAAGCCCATCGTGGTGTCCACCGAGACCCCGCCGCTGACCGCGGCGAGAGAGGCGCCCGCGCCGAGGTGGCAGGTGACGATCCGCAGCTCCTCCAGCTTGCGGCCGGTCAGCTCGGCGGCTCGCCGCGAGGCGTAGGCGTGGGAGAGGCCGTGGAAGCCGAAGCGCCGGAGGTCCCAGCGATGCCGCCACTGCGCCGGCAGCGCATAGGTGGCGGCGGCCGGCGAGATGCGGGCGTGGAAGGCGGTGTCGAAGCACGCCACGGCGGGCACGCCGGGGAGCAGGCGGGTGACCACCTCGAGCCCGCGGAGCGACTTGGGCTGGTGCAGTGGCGCCAGGTCGGTCAGCAGCTCGAGCCGGCGGAGCACGCGGGCGTCGATGAGCACCGGCTCGGTGAACTCGGTGCCGCCGTGGACGATGCGATGTCCGACCGCGTCGATGGGGGAGTTCGCCGAGATGGCGGCCCGCAATGCCGCGTCGTCGATGCGTCCGACCGGAGCGTCGACGGTCTCCGACGCCAGCGAGCTGTCGGCATCGTCGAGCACGGACAGCTTGAGGCTGCTCGACCCGGCGTTGACGACCAGGATTCTCACGGTCCGGACTTTCGCGTCAGCTCAGAGCGTCCAGGTCCAGTTGCTGATGTCCGGTGGATCCTCGCCACCGATCCGGGTGAACGCTCGGCAGCGCACCCGCTCGTCGACCATCCGCTGGCGCAGGGCGGCGGCGTGCGACTGCAGCCCGGGCACCCGGTCGATCACGTCCAGCACCAGGTGGAAGCGGTCGAGGTCGTTGAGCATCACCATGTCGAAGGGAGTGGTGGTGGTGCCCTCCTCCTTGTAGCCGCGGACGTGAAGGTTGGCGTGGTTGGTCCGACGGTAGGTGAGCCGGTGGATCAGCCAGGGGTAGCCGTGGTAGCCGAAGATCACCGGCTTGTCGGTGGTGAAGAGGATGTCGAACTCGCGGTCGGAGAGACCGTGGGGGTGCTCGGTGTCCGGCTGCAGTCGCATTAGGTCGACCACGTTGACCACCCGCACGCGGAGGGCGGGCAGCTCCTGGCGCAGGATCGCCACCGCGGCCAGGACCTCCAGGGTCGGCACGTCGCCGCAGCACGCCATCACCACGTCGGGTTCGCCCTCGTCGTTGGAGGCCCACTCCCAGATCCCGATGCCGCGCGTGCAGTGGAGGATGGCGTCGTCCATGGAGAGGTAGTTGAGCTGAGGCTGCTTGCCGGCCACGATGACGTTGACGTAATGGCGGCTGCGCAGGCAGTGGTCTGCAACCGAGAGCAGGCAGTTGGTGTCCGGGGGAAGGTAGACGCGGATGATCTCCGCCTTCTTGTTGACCACGTGGTCGATGAAGCCCGGGTCCTGGTGCGAGAAACCGTTGTGGTCCTGGCGCCAGACCAGGGAGGAGAGCAGGTAGTTGAGTGAGGCGACGGGCCGCCGCCAGGGGATCTCGCGCGTGACCTTCAGCCACTTCGCGTGCTGGTTGAACATCGAGTCGATGATGTGGATGAAGGCCTCGTAGCAGTTGAAGAGCCCGTGCCGCCCGGTGAGCAGGTAGCCCTCCAGCCAGCCCTGGCACTGATGCTCGGAGAGCATCTCCATGACCCGGCCCTCGGGTGCCAGGTGGTCGTCGGTGGGGAGCGTCTCACCCTCCCACTGACGGTTGGTGACCTCGAAGACGTTCTGCAGCCGGTTGGAGCTGGTCTCGTCGGGACCGAAGATGCGGAATCGCTTGGTGTTGGCCCGGGTCACGTCGCGGAGGTACGAGCCGAGCACCTTGGTGGGCTCCGAGAAGGTCGTCGCCGGGCGCGCCACCTCGACCGCGTAGTTGCGAAAGTCGGGTAGCACGAGGTCCTGGAGCAGGAGCCCGCCGTTGGCGTGCGGGTTGGCGCTCATCCGCCGGTAGCTCTTGGGCGGAAGGGCCTTGAGCTCGGCGACCAGGGTCCCGTTCTCGTCGAACAGCTCGTCGGGGCGGTAGCTCTTGAGCCAGGTCTCGAGCAGGGCGAGATGGTCAGGGTTGGTCTTCACCTCGGCCATCGGCACCTGATGCGACCGCCAGGTGCCCTCGGTGGGCAGCCCGTCGACCATCTTGGGCCCGGTCCACCCCTTGAGGCTCTTGAAGACGATCATCGGCCAGGCGGGCCGGGTGGTGTCACCGGTCTCGCGGGCGTGCTTCTGGATGGAGGTGATCTCGGCGATCACCGTGTCGAGGGTCTTCGCCATCAGCTGGTGCATCTTCGCGGGGTCGTCACCCGAGACCCAGTACACCTTGTGCCCGTAGCCCTCGAGCAGCGAGGTGAGCTCCTCCTCGGGGATGCGGGCGAGCACCGTGGGGTTGGCGATCTTGTACCCGTTGAGATGCAGGATCGGCAGGACCGCTCCATCGGTCGCAGGGTCCAGGAATTTGTTGGAATGCCAACCGGTGGCGAGCGGGCCGGTCTCCGCCTCACCGTCGCCGATGATGCAGGCGACCAGCAGATCGGGGTTGTCGAAAGCCGCGCCATATGCGTGGGAGAGCGCGTAACCGAGCTCACCGCCCTCGTGGATGGACCCGGGGGTCTCCGGAGCCACGTGGGAGGGGATGCCGCCGGGGAACGAGAACTGGCGGAAGAGCGCGCGCAGCCCGTCCTCGTCCTCGGTGATGTGCGGGTAGACCTCGCTGTAGGTGCCCTCGAGATAGGCGTTGGCCACCGCGGCGGGGCCGCCGTGCCCAGGCCCGACGATGTAGATGGCGTTGAGGTCCCAGTTGCGGATCACCCGGTTCATGTGGGCGTAGATGAAGTTGAGCCCGGGGGTTGTGCCCCAGTGGCCGAGCAGCCGGGACTTGACGTGCTCCGGGCGCAGCCGCTGGCGGAGCAGCGGGTTGTCGAGCAGGTAGATCTGACCGACCGAGAGATAGTTCGCCGCCCGCCAATAGGCGTCGATGAGGGCCAGATCGTGGTCGGAGAGGGGGCCTGCAGCAGCCGCGTCGGTGGACGTCTGGGTCATTGCGCTCCTCCCATCAGTGCTTCGCCCCCAGTATGGCTGGCCGCGGGCCGGCTTCGCCGCTCCCGCAGTCGGGCTCCCGGCGGGGCTTCCGGAAGGTGTCCGGCGGACCGCGTCCGGGCCTTCGGACACCCCACGTGCGGACCTTCGGCCCGGACACTTCCTGTCCATGGACCCTATTGCAGATGCGTCGATGAGGCTTGACTGGACGTCAGCACACCACCACGAGATGAGGAGCCGGAGATGCACTGGCCCATGGACGCGGCGACACGCATCGCCGAGCGGGAGGAGCGGGAGGCACTCGAGCGCTACCTGAAGGCGCGCACCCTCCCCGTGCCGGAGGCCTGGGTGGAGGCCGTCGGCGAGGCCGGCCGCCGGGCCGAGGTGGCGATCAGATTGGAGAGTCAGCTCGAGCGGATGCGCTGAGCGCCGACTCATGACCTTTGGGCCTGTCATCAGGCACCCTCTCGACCCTATCGCGACGAGCCGAGGCGCGCTTGACTGGGGGTGCCGGAGGACTTCCCTCAGCCCGCTCCGATCCGGTCGGACCGCCAGAGACCATCCGATGTTCCACAGCATCCTGGTTCCCGTTGATGGATCGGCCCACGCCGACGCCGCCCTCGACCAGGCGGTGGACCTGGCGCGCTGCCAGCGAGCCCGGATCACCCTTCTCTGCGCGTGGCGTCCGTTCGTCTGGTATGGAGGTGCGGTCGCGCCGGTGGGGGTCGACGTCGAGCAGCTCGAGTCCGACGTGGAGGCGGAGACGCGGCGCATCGCGGAGGCGGCGCGGGACCGGGTGCCGGACGGGATCGAGGTCGACACCGCGGTCGTCTGCGAGCGGCCCGCGGACGCCATCATCCGGGAGCTCGAGCGCGGCGGGCACGACCTGGTCGTCATGGGTTCCCGGGGACGCGGCAGCCTGCGCTCTCTGCTCCTCGGCAGCGTGAGCACCAGCGTGCTCCACCGGAGCCGGGTCCCGGTGATGGTCGTGCACGCCACCGGCTGCAGCGAGGTGCTCAGCCTGCACCGGGCGACCGAGCACCGGCTCGCCGGGGTCGCGCACCACTAGCGGGGTCCTTCCGCACCCTGCAAGCCTGAGCCGGGGCCTGCCTCGCGGCAGGCTACATGATCCCCACCATCATCATCGCCCGGAGCAGCGCCGAGAGCACGTCGGGATCGGTGCGCACGTCGATCAGCGCGGGGCCGCCGGCGCTCGCCGCGCGCTCCAGAGCGGGACGCAGGTCGGCGAGCTGCTCGACGCGCTCCCCGTGGCAGCCGAGCGCCTCGGCGAGCCGGTCGTACCGGGTGTCGGCGAGGGCGCTCGCGACCTCGCGGTGGTACATCTCGCGCTGGTGGTGCCGGACGTCTCCCCAGCCGCCGTTGTTGGCGACGACCACGATGACCGGCAGGTGGTGACGGGCGGCCGTGTCCATCTCCATCGCGCTCAACCCAAAGGCGCCGTCGCCTGTGATGAGCACCACCGGCTCCTCCGGTCGGGCCACCCTGGCGGCCAGGGCGAAGGGCAGACCGACACCGAGGGTGCCGAGTGCTGTGGTGGTGGAGAGCAGCCGTCCCGACCCCTCCGCCTCCGCGTAGGCCAGCGCCCACGTGAGGGTGTCGCCGCCGTCCGCCACCAGGGTGGAAGCACCGCCCCACGCCTCACGCGCGAACGCGGCGACCTCGCGCGCCAGGGCACCGGGGTGCACCAGCGCTCCCTTGTAGTCGTCGATCTGCTGGTCCCACATCTGGCGCGAGATCTCCACGAGCTCGCGGCCCTGCTCCAGCCACGCGCGCCCGGAACGGCTGCGCAGACCACTCTGCCGCATCTGGGCCACCACCTCACGGACGTCGCCCTGCACGGCGATGTCTGCGCGCCGGTTGCCGCCCACCTGGTCGCCGGCGATGTCGACCTGGATGAGCAGCTGCTCGTCGTTGAAGAGCGGGGGGCCGCCGTACACGAGGTTGCCGTTGAAGGCGCTGCCCAGCACCAGCACACAGTCGGCCGACACGACCGCGGTGCCGGCGTGGACCAGGGAGCCGAGGCACCACGGGTGCGAGTCGGCGACCAGACCGCGGGCGGCGCTCGTTGTCGTCACCGGGATCTCGGCGGCGGCGCAGAAGGCCGCAATCTCCTCGCCCGCACCCGACCAGAAGCTGCCGCTGCCAGCCAGCACGACCGGGCGGGACGCGGCCTTGAGGGCCTCGAGGGCCCGCTCCAGCTCACCCGGCGAGGCCGCGGACCGTGTCGGCGATGCCGGGAAGCCCCAGTGCCCCGCCGCCGGCTCCATCCGGGTCATGAAGACGTCGTGAGGCACTTCGAGGTAGACGGCCCCGGGGCGTCCGCTCGCCGCCTGATGGAAGGCCTCGTCGGTGAGCCGCTGGAGGGTCTGGGCGTTGTAGGCCACCGCGTGCCATTTCGCGATCGGAGCGAGCATCCCCTCCTGGTCGACGTCCTGAACCGCCCCCCGGCCGCGCCTCTTGAGCGCGGTGCGGCCGCCGATCAGGATCAGGGGCACGTTCCCGACCGCCGCGTCGGCGAACCCGGTGACCGCGTTGGTGAAGCCTGGACCCGCGGTCACGGCGGCAACCCCGGCGTGGCCCGTGGCGAGCGCGAAGCCCTCGGCCGCCATCGTGACGGCGCACTCGTGACGAAACCCGATGACCCGGACCTTGGCGTCGATGCAGCCGTCCAGCAGCTCGACGATGTGGCCGCCCCCCAGCGTGAAGAGCGCCTCCACGCCATGAGCGTGGAGGCGCTCGGCCACTAGACGACCACCGTGAGGCGGGGGGGTGAGGCTCTCAGCGGCGGCCGCCGTCATGTCGATTCCTCACTCTGCCGTTGCGTGTCGGGCCCTCACCAGGGTCCGCGGCCCCAAGTCTCGACAGGACCTTCGGTGTTCGGGCGGCCACACGATCCGGGCGCCCCGCCCCGCGGCCCGCCCCCGGGCCGATATGGTGAGGTGCGATGGATCGGCAGCCGCTATCCTCCGCCCCCGCCAGCCGGTTTCGCGTCCGTGTCGAGGGGGTGGTGCAGGGCGTCGGGTTCCGCCCCTTCGTCCACGGTCTGGCATCGGCGCGTGGCCTCTCCGGTCTGGTCGGCAATGACCCCGCAGGGGTCTTCATCGAGGTCGAGGGGGATCCGGGGGCGCTGGATCAGTTCCTGGCGGCGCTGGAGGCCGAGGCTCCCCCGCTGGCGGTCATCGATCGCGTCGAGACCGAGGTTATCAGCCCGACCGGGAGCGCTGGTTTCGTGATCGTCGAGAGCGACCCGGCCGGGGAGCGCCAGACCTTGATCTCCCCGGACACCGCCACGTGCGACGAGTGCCTTGCCGAGCTGTTTGACCAGGGAGATCGTCGCTTTCGCCATCCGTTCATCAACTGCACCAACTGCGGGCCGCGGTTCACGATCATCCGCGACGTTCCCTACGATCGGCCCCTCACCACCATGTCCGGGTTCGCGATGTGTGCGGATTGCCGGCGCGAGTACGAGGACCCACGGGACCGCCGTTTCCACGCTCAACCGGTCTGCTGTCCCGCCTGCGGCCCGTCGCTGCGCTTGATCGATCGCGACGGCGCGCCGATCGCGGGCGACCCGGTCGCCGCCGCCGTCCGGGTGCTGGCCACCGGCGGCGTGCTCGCCGTCAAGGGGGTGGGCGGCTATCACCTGGCCGCCCTCGCCGGGTCGGAGCCCGCCGTCACCGCCCTGCGCTCGCGCAAGCATCGCGAGGACAAGCCGCTCGCGGTGATGGTCGCCGACCTGGAGGGCGCCCGAGCCCTGGGGACGATCGGTGCGGCGGAGGCGCGCGCCCTGACCTCCCCGCGGCGCCCCATCGTGCTGCTGCAGCGGGATTCCGGTGCTCCCGTCGCCGCCGCGGTGGCTCCCGGAAACCGTTCGCTCGGGGTGATGCTCCCCTACAGCCCTCTCCACCACCTGCTGGCGCGCGGTCTCCAGGCCGCCTTTGTCCTCACCAGCGGCAACGTCTCGGACGAGCCCATCGCCTACCGCGACGATGAGGCGCTGCCCCGCCTGCGCGGCATCGCCGACGCGTTCCTCACCCACGACCGTCCGATCCACATCCGTACCGACGACTCCGTCATCCGGGTGATGGGGGGGAGGGAGACCCCTCTGCGCCGCTCGCGCGGCTTCGTCCCCCAACCGGTGACCGTCGCCCACGCCTTCCCCCGGCCTGTGCTCGGCTGCGGCGCGGAACTGAAGAACACGTTCTGTGTCGGCAAGGGCCGCCGCGCCTTCGTCTCCCACCACATCGGCGATCTCGAGAACTACGAGACCCTGCAGTCGTACATCGAGGGGATCGAGCACTTCATGCGCGTCTTCGACGTCCACCCCGAGGTGGTCGCGCACGACCTGCACCCGGAGTACCTCTCGACCAAGTTCGCCGTCGACCTCGACGGCGTGGACAGGATCGGGGTCCAGCACCACCACGCCCACATCGCGTCGTGCCTCGCCGACAACGGGGAGGCGGGACCTGTGATCGGGGTCGCCTTCGACGGTCTCGGCTTCGGCACCGACGGCTCGATGTGGGGCGGGGAGATCCTGGTCGCCGACCTCGTCTCCTTCCGGCGGGCCGGCCACCTCGCCCCGGTTGCCATGCCCGGCGGGGTCATGGCGATCAGGGAACCCTGGCGGATGGCGGCAGCGCATCTCGCCGCCGCGTACGGCGGCGACCCACCCACCGGCCTGGCGGTGATGCGCGACCACGCCGATCGCTGGGACGCGGTCAGCGCCCTGGCCCGCACCGGGACCGCCAGCCCGATGACGACCAGCGCGGGCCGCCTCTTCGACGCCGTCGCGGCGCTCATCGGGGTCCGGGACCGGATCAATTACGAGGGCCAGGCGGCCGTGGAGCTGGAGCAGCTGGCCGACCCGGCGGAGACCTCGGCCTACCCGGTGGCGATCGAGGAGGGGGAGCCGATCCAGATGGCGACGGCCGGCCTGGTCCGCGCGGTCGTCGCCGACGTCCGGGCCGGGGTGGCGGGGCCGGTGATCGCCGCCCGCTTCCACAACGGCCTCGCCGACGCCGCGGTCGCCGCCTGCCGGCGCGTGCGCGCGGCGAGCGGGCTGGAGGTGGTGGCGCTCTCCGGCGGCGTCTTCCAGAACGTCCTGCTCACCGAGCGCGTTCGCGCGGGCCTCCTGGGCGGCGGTTTCCGGGTGCTCACCCACTCCCGGGTACCGTCCAATGACGGTGGCATCAGCCTCGGCCAGGCCGTCGTGGCCGGGGGGCGGGACGCCGCCGGCCTGATCTGACCCGGTCTGTCCGCCCCCGTCAGCTGGCCGGCCAGGTCTGCCCGTTGCCCAGGAAGGGAAGGCTCTCGCCGATCTTGAAGATGACCGGTGCGACCTTGCTCTGCATCATCTGGATGTGGACGTTGCGGAGCACGCCGAGGACCGTGCTCAGCTGACCGATGTCCGCGGCCGGCGTCGCGGACGATCCCGAGCTCACCTCTCCTTCCAGCGCCTGGAGTTGTGGTTGACTCAGCGCGATCGAGGCCGCGGGATTGCTGGCGACGAGCTGCTGGATCTGCTGGAGCTCCGCCACGGAGACGGGAGTGATTCCGTCGATGGGCGCGGTCGTGCGATCGACGGTGACCAGGCCGTTGAGCAGGAGGAAGAGCACCACGAATGCCAGCACCAGGCTCAGCACCGCGCCGCCGAGCCGGTCGAGGAGGCCCATCCCGGGGATGAGACGGTAGATGCGGGGCGCGACCAGGTGCGCCACCAGGAAGCCGACCACGGTGAACACCACGACCACGACCAGACCCATGAGCGGTCGCCAACCCGCGCTCGGAGCGAACCTGGCGGCCACGCCCGGATGGCCGAAGCCGACCGCCACCCCGGCGATGACGAACGCCCAGGTGATCAGCGGCCGGAAGAGGCCCTTGAGGAGACCGTGCAGGAGGGCCAGCACGAGGATGGCCACGCAGGCGATGTCGATGTAGCTCACGGCCCGACATCGTAGCCTCCGGTGCCGGGTGGTGGCGCCCGCCCTCAGCAGATGCGCGGCAGCGGATCACCCACCAGCATGTCGACGATGCGCATCCCGCCGAAGCCGGTCGTCACCAGGACCAGCCCGGGCGGGTCGTCGGCGATCCGTCCGATCACCGCGGCGGCCCCGCCCTCCGGATGGGTGCGCAACGCCGTCACCGCCGCCTCGGCCTCGTCCCCGGCGACCACGGCGACGAAGCGTCCCTCGCAGGCCACGTAGAGGGGGTCGATGCCGAGGATCTCCGAGGCTCCGCGCACCTCGGGCCGCACCGGGATCGACTTCTCGTCGAGGACGACCGCGACTCCCGAGGCGAGGGCCAGCTCGTTGCAGATGGTCGCCACGCCGCCCCGGGTCGCATCGCGGATGAATCGGGTCCGCGGCGCCGCGTCCAGCAAGAGGGAGATCAGCTCGGTGAGCGGTGCGGTATCGGAGCGCAGATCGGACTCGATGCCCAATTCCCCGCGGGCCAGCATGATGGTGATCCCGTGGTCGCCGACCGGACCGGAGACGATGACCGCGTCGCCCGGGCGCGCCGCCGCGGCCGACAGCCGCACCGGCCGCTCCAGCACGCCGATCCCGGCCGTGTTCACGAAGCAGCAGTCCGCCTTGCCCCGCTGGACGACCTTGGTGTCACCGGTGACGATCTGCACCCCGGCACGCTCCGCGGCCCTGGCCATCGAGGCGGCGATGCGCCGGAGGTCGGCGATCGGGAATCCCTCCTCCAGGACGAATCCTGCCGAGAGGTATAGGGGCCTGGCTCCTGAGACGGCCAGGTCGTTGACGGTGCCGTTCACGGCGAGGTCACCGATGTCGCCTCCGGGGAAGAAGAGCGGGGAGACGACGTAGGTGTCGGTGGTGAAGGCGAGCCGCTCCGCTCCGACGGAGAAGACGGCCTGGTCCTCGAGTGGTTCGAGGAACGGGTTGCGGAAGGCCTCCAGGAAGAGTGCGTCGATCAGAGTGTGGGTGGCCCTTCCCCCCGAGCCGTGCGAGAGCGTGATCCGCTCGTCGGTGATCCTCGGCCGCCGGCGACGGATCCGTTCGATCCGCTCCAGGACCTCCTGCTCGCTCCGCTCGGTCACGCCGAGCCCGCCTGCCGGACCCGAAGCCGGGTGAATCGCCCGAAGTTGTAGTAGGCGGCGCAGGCCCCCTCCGAGGAGACCATGCACGTCCCGATCGGCGTCTCCGGGGTGCACGCGGTGCCGAACACCTTGCACTCCCATGGCTTGATCGTCCCGCGCAGGACCTCTCCGCATTGGCACGCCGGGGGGTCGGCCACCCGCGTGGCCGGGACGTCGAAGATCCGCTCGGCATCGAAGCGCGCGTACTTCTCGCGGATGCGCATCGCCGAGTCCGGGATCCATCCGAGTCCGCGCCACTCGAAGGTGGGGCGCGGCTCCATCACCTCGTCGATCGCCTGCAGCGCCCTCTGGTTCCCCTCCCAGGGAACGACGCGGGTGTACTGGTTCTCGACCTCCGAGCGGCCGTCGCGGAGCTGGACGAGGAGCATCTGGATTGCCTGGAGGATGTCGAGTGGTTCGAAGCCCGCAACCACGAAGGGACGTCCGTGCTTCTCGGCGATGAAGCGGTACGGCTCGCAGCCGATCACGGTGGAGACGTGGCCGGGGCCGATGAAGCCGTCGATGTGGAGGTCCGGGGAGGCAAGGATCGCCTCGAGTGCCGGGATGATGGTGACGTGGTTGCAGAAGACCGAGAAGTTCTCCAGGCCCTCGGCGGCGGCCCGGAGCACGGTCATCGCGGTCGAGGGCGTGGTCGTCTCAAAGCCGATGGCCATGAACACGACGCGCCGATCTGGGTTGTTGCGCGCGATCCTCAGCGAGTCGAGCGGTGAGTACACCATCTGGATGTCGGCGCCGCGCGCCTTGGCGTCGAGGAAGGAACCGCTGGCACCGGGTACACGGAGCAGGTCACCGAACGACGTCATGATGACGCCCTCCTGCTCGGCGATCCAGATCGCGTCGTCGACCCGGCCCATCGGGATCACGCACACCGGGCACCCCGGCCCGTGGACGAGCTGCACCTCCTCGGGGAGGTAGTCCTCGATGCCGTGCTTGTAGATGGTGTGGGTGTGTCCGCCGCAGATCTCCATCAGGCCGTAGCGACGTCCCGGTTGGACGAGCGTCGCGATGTTCGCCGCCAGTGCCTGCGCCTTCTCGCGGTCGCGGTACTCGTCGACGAAGCGCATCCCTTCCGGGCCCATCAGTCGATGCGCGACGAGGCGATCGCCTGCAGCTCGTCGCGGTACGCCTGGCCCATCTCCTCCAGGTGGGAGAGGGTGAGCCGCGCCTCCTCCTCGTCGATCTTGGCGAGCGCAAAGCCAACGTGGATGAGCACCCAGTCGCCGGGCAGGACGCCGTCCTCCTCGATCAGCATCACGTTGACCTGCCGGCGGGCACCGCCGACGTTGACGGTGGCCATGCCGGGGCGCTCCGCGTCGAGGGTGAGCACCTCGCCCGGGATGCCGAGGCACATGGCTAGGCCCTCGCGACCACGGCGATCGCCTCCCCCGCGTGCACCAGGACGGTGTCGCCCGGCCCGGCATCCACGAGGGCGACGCTGATCTCCTCGCTGAACGCCTCGGTCCCCACCAGGGCTGTGCCCAGCTCACCTAGCTCGATCACCCGCCGGGGCACCGCCTGATCCGAGCAGGTGATGCAGACCTCTTCGTGGCAGGTCGGCGCTGCCGGATCGGCACCGGCGCCGCCGTTCTGGTTTACTCCGTCCATGACCACATGCTACGGTCCCCGACCCCCTCTCCGGCAGAGCCGAAGGACCCATGGTCGCGGGGGCCGCCACCCCCGGCCGGGGCACCCCGGGATCAGCTGGCCGCGTGGGCTGGTGGCACCGCCATCCGCCGCCGGCCCGGGGACGCCGCCCCCCGCCGCCTGATCTCGACGTCACCGCAGACGTAGCAACGGCTGATGACCGCGTCGGCGGTGACCGTGATCAGCCTCTCGGCGTCGCCGCAGTCGACGCACCTGACCGCCAGGATCGAGAGCACGCGAGCTTCCATGAAGAGATTCTCGGCGGGCGCGACGCTCAGAGCATTGGACCTTCCGCACAAGATCACTGGAAGCGCGTTTGGTCCGGCCGCGCACGGCGGGCCGCCGAGCCGGGCGCTTCCGGACCCTGCTAAGCCTCCCCCAGATGCAGCGCCTCGGCGGGATGCTCGCCGCCTCCGGGGAAGGCGGACGTCTGTCCGGCGGTGGTGAAGGGCAGGTGAGCACGCACCGTGAAGCCCTCGGCGCGAAGCCTGCGCTGCAGGTCCACACGGACGCCGAGAAGCATCTCGAACTCGAACTGGTCCGACCCCCACCCCGCGCTCCGCGCCAGGGCGGCGATGCGGCCGACGAGCGTCGCGTCATGGGTGGCGAAGACGGGCCGCAGTCCCGCCTCGCGCGCCTCGGGCGCCAGCATCCTGGTGGCCAGGGCCAGATAGGCCGCGCTGACCGCCCGCCCGCCCTGGTGGTCGTGCTCGGCATCGGCGGGAAACGCTCCCTTGACCAGGCGCACTGCGGTCGGAAGCCTGAGCAGCGGCCCGAGGTCGTCGGCCGTCCGGCGCAGCCTCGCCTGCAGGGTAATGCCGGCCGGCAGGCCCAGTGCCAGCAGCTCGCGGTGGAGGCGCAGGGTCGGCTCGACCAGCGTCAGGTCCTCCATGTCCAGCATCACCAGGTTCAGGCGACCCGGTCGCTGCTCGGCGACCGAGCGGGCGATCCGCTCGACGTGGCGGCGGCAGGCGTCGGCGTCGGAGAGCAGCCCGAGGGCGGTCGGGTCGATGGAGAGACTCGCGGCCAGACCCGCTGACCCCATCAGGTGACAGGCCTCGATGGTGCTGGAGACAGTGCGCTCGACGAGTTGGGGATCGCTGACGTACTCACCCAGGAAGAAGAGCTCGGCATCGATCCCCTGGCTGTCGCGCAACCGCCGCGCCGCCGCCACGGCGGCCTCGGCTCCCACCGGCACCCGGCCGGCGATCTCCTCCTCGAAGCTCACCTCCTGGACCCGCTCGTAGATCTGGTAGAGGTCCGCGTCGGCCAGCTGGTGGTCGAGGAAGGGGACGAGCTCGCCTTCCACCGCCTGCAGGTGGCGTCGAAGGAGGCGGACCAGGGTCGTGATGTGCCGCCGGCTGCCCACGTTGTCGTGCACGCCGCCGCGGAAGCGGGCGTGGTCGTGCAGAATCCGAGCCGCCTGACGCTCCAGCTCCTCGCAGTTGTCGTTGAGGCGGCGCACCAGCCCTGGATCGATCCCTGTCAGGCGCTCGGCCTCGGGATAGACCGCCGCCTGCTCGGCCCGCAGATGGGGCAGCACCACATCCTGGAGGTAGTCGGACACCCTGGCGAATGCCGCCAGCTTGGCTTCTTGATTGCCCCGCTCGCGGAGAAGGTCCTCGAGCTGCGAGACCAGCGAGACCCCGCCGCGGAGCCGATCGTGGACGTGCTGGAGGAGGTCGTTTTGGGGCATATGGCGACCCGTGTGCTGGGCCGACCCCACCTTCGCAGCGTGCGGCCCTGATCGCCAGGGTCGAAGCGCACCCACTCGGTGGGACCAGTCAGGCCGCAGGTTCCACGGCCACCACCCGCCCCTGCTCCAGGGTGACCACCGCGTCCACCTGACCGGCGATCCCGGGCTCGTGGCTCACCACCAGGACCGACCGCGAGCCCGCTGAGCCGAGCAGCTCGGCCAGCACGTGACCCGATGACCACGGGTCGAGGTGTGCGGTGGGCTCGTCCAGGAGGAGCAGCTCAGCGCCGGACAGGAGCGCTCGCGCCATGCCGAGACGCTGACGTTCACCAGCGCTGAGATCCCGTCCCCCGGCCCCGAGCACCGTCCCCGCACGGTCGGGCAGGGAGCGGTACCAGCCCCCCAGGCCGACCTGATCGAGGGTGGCGACCAGCTCGTCCTCGGTCGCCTCCGGATGGGCCAGCCGCAGGTTGTCGGCCAGGGTGGCTGCGAAGAGATGAGTCTCCTCGGCCAGCCAGGCCACCTGACCGGCCATCGTGGTGCGGGTTATCAGCTGTACGTCGATGCCCCCGATGCTGGCCGTCCCCGAGGAGGCCTCCAGGAAGTGGAGGAGGACGTGGAGCGCGCTCGACTTGCCCGCCCCGCTCCGGCCGACCAGCGCGAGGCGCCGCCCCGGCGGCACGGTCAGCGAGACGTCATGAAGGATGGGGGTGGCCAGGATGGGCGACGCCGAGATGCCGTCGATCGGGCGCGAGGCGGACCGCCGGGCGCCCGGAGCCAGCACCTCGACGTGGTCGAGCACGGCGCCCTCTCCGATGTCGGGTGGGCCCGCATCGGCGAGCGGCTCCCGGACCGGCGGGTCGAGGTCGGCGAGCTCCGCAAGCCGGGCTGCGGCCGCGTTCCCGGTGGTTCGTCCGGCGAGGGCCGCCGGGAGCAGGTTGCCCTGGTCGAGGGTTGCGACGGAGACGAGGACCAGGACGGTGAGCATGATTCCCGAGAGCTGACCGGCGCGATGGGCGGCCAGGCCCACGAGGACGACCCCGATGAGCCCTGCGCCGGCAGTCCACGTGACCAGTGCGCGGGCGATACCCCCGCCGAGCGCCTGCCGGAGCGCCGCGGTGCGGGCGCGGCGCCGGGCGCCCTCGAGCCGCGCGGCGATCACGTCCTGGCGGCCGAAGGCGACCAGCTCGGGCGCTGAGCGCACCGTATCCACCACCTGGCCGGCCAGCTCGGCGCGGATTGCGGCGGCTCTGCCGGCGGCGGACCGCCCCAGCCGAGCGCCGAGGGCCGACATGGCGACCCCGACCGCCGCGCCGGCGAGCAGGATGGCTCCGGCCACGGGGTCGAGCAGCGCGGCGACCGCGGTGCCCAGGATGACGCTGGCGCTCAGGTCGATCGTGATCGTCGTGCTCTTGGCGAGGGCCTCCGTCACGTCCTCGGTGTCGGCGACGAATCCGCTGAGCAGCGATCCCACCGCCCGGGAGGCGGCCGCCGGCGGGCCGGACCGCGCCGCGCGCAGGCCGTCCGGGACCAGCGGTAGGACGGTGTCATACAGCCAGAGACGGAGCCGGGAGAGCGTCCCTAGGGAGAGGCCGTGAACGGCCAGCCGCTGCGCGTAGCGGGTGACCCCGCGTCCGAGCGCAAACGCCTGCACCGCGCCGATGGCGACTGCCAGGTCGAATACCGGCGGTCGTTGAGAGGCGCGGGTGAGCAGCCAGCCCGAGGTGGCGAGGAGACCTATGGCGCATGCCGCCGAGAGCGCTCCCGCCGCGGCGGCCACGCCCAGGTCACGGCGCGCCGGTGGCACGGCCGACCGGCTGAGGCGCAGGGCGCTCACCCTCCGGTGCTCAGCCCGCCTCATCGGTGCGGCCCTGGTAGGGTGGCGTCGGTTGCGGTGCCGATGCTCGCGTCCGGCGCCGCCACGAAGCACCCGCCTCGCAGGGTGACAACGCGGTCGGCCAGCCTCAACACCGCCGGGCGGTGCGTGACGATCAGGGCGCTTCGTCCGGAGAGAGCCCGGCCGAGCGCCTCGACCACGTTCGCCTCGGTCTCGTCGTCCAGGTGGGATGTCGGCTCGTCGAGCAGGTGGAGGGAGGCCCTGCGCAGGACCGCCCGGGCCAGCGCGATCCGCTGGCGCTCACCGGCGGAGACCTGGCGACCGCCCTCCCCGAGCTGGGTGCTGAGCCCGTGGGGCAGGCTCGCCACCAGATCGCCCGCGCCCATCTCGTTGAGCACCTCCCGCAGCCGGTCGTCCCCGGCGGCGGGATCGGCGAGCCGGAGGTTGTCGGCGAGGGAGCCGGCGATCAGGGTCGGGCGCTCCGAGAGGTAGCTGAGCCGGCGCCGCCACGCCTCGGGATCCAGGCCGCGCAGGTCCGCTCCTCCGACCGTCACCGATCCACTCGAGGGAGAGATGAACCCGAGCAGGAGGGAGAGGGTGGTCGACTTCCCGGCGCCGTTCGGCCCGACCAGGACCACCTTCTCTCCCGGCAGGATGGTGAGTGACGCACCGTCCAGCACGGCCGCTGAGCCTCCGGGCAGCTCCACGCGCACGCCGTGGAGTGCCACCGGTACGTGGGCCGGATCGCCGGGCTCGCGAGGCGCCGCAGTCGCAACGTCCCCGGCTCGGCTCGTATCGCCTCGCTCCGAGCTCGGACCGCCGCCTTCCATGACATCCATCGCCCGCCGCGCCGCGGCGAGGCCCTCGGTGCTCTCGTGAAACTCGGCGCTGGCGCGGCGCAGGGGCAGGAAAACCTCAGGGGCCACGATCAGCACTGCCAGCGCCGGAGCGAGATGGATCGATCCGGAGAGCAGCCGCAGCCCGAGCGGGACCGCCACCAGGGCGACCGACACCGAGGCGAGGGTGTCGAGCACCAGCGCCGAGAGGAAGGCGACCCGGAGAGTGGAGAGGCTGGCCAGGCGCAGGCCCTCGGCGGCGTCCGCGATCCGCTCCCGCTGGCGGGTGGTGCGTCCATACGCCTTGAGCACCGGCAGCCCCTCGAAGACGTCGGCGATCTGCCTGCCGAACGCCTCCACGTGGCTCCAGCGCCGCGCCGCCAGCCGGCCGCTCGATTGCCCGGCCAGGATGCCGAACACCGGGAAGAGGCAGAGGGCTGCCACCACGATGATCGCGGACACCCAGTCCAGGGCCCCGATCACCGCCAGCAGGGCGAGCGGCACCGCGACGGCCAGCACCAGGTCGGGGAGGCAGCGGCCGATGTAGGCGTCGAGGGCATCGAGGCCGCGACCGGCGACGGTCGCCACGTCGCCAGCGCCCACCCCGCCGCCGGCCGTGCCGCCACCCGACGCCCGCTGCAGAGCCGCGTCGAGCAGGCGCCGGCGGAGCTCCGCCTTGGCCACCACGGCGCCGCGTCCCGCGAGGAGCTCGCCCGCGAGGGCGCAGAGGCCGCGGATGGCGATCGCCCCGGCCAGCCAGAGGATCGGCGGTAGGACGGCCTCGGTCGCGGATCCTATAGCGCCGGCGAGGAGGCCGGCGAGCGCCAGGGCCTGCACGACCACGGTGGCTGCGGACACCAGGCCGATGACGACCGAGACCGCCACCGACCGGCGCACTGCCGGCTGCCGCAGCAGCCGGCGCTCCACCGGTCCGATTGCGCTCCCCGCCGCTCTCCGGGCGATGCCGGCGCCGGCGGGCAAGCTCTCAGCCTCCGCTGGCGCTGGGTGCCGCGGCCGCCACCGCGGCCGGCCGCTGGAGACGCCGCCGGAACACCCAGTAGGTCCAGCCCTGGTAGAGGAGGACGAAGGGGGTGAAGATCGCGGCCACGACGGTCATGACCTCCAGGGTGTAGGGATGCGAGGCGGCAGCCGCGACGGTGAGACCGAGGGCGGCGCCATTGCTCGCCGGGATCACGGCCGGCCACATCGCCCCGAAGACCGCCCCCATGGCGAGCAGGATGGCCGCCCCGGTGCCGGCGAACGCGAGGCCGTCCCTGCCCCGGACGACGAGGAGGGTGGCGACCGCGAGAGCCACCACCGCCAGGACGCCAAGGACGAGCGGGATGGCGCCGGGGAGCGCGCCCGCCAGGGTCTGCCAGGGCCGGCCGCTCGCCGCCACCCAGGCGACGGTGGCGGCGAGGAGGACGACGGCGGCACCGCCGGCCACCCGGGCCAGGCGCTGAGCCCGGTCCATCAGCTCGCCGCTCGTCTTGAGCGAGAGGAAGACAGAGCCGTGGAAGGCGAAGACGGCGAGGGTCGCCAACCCGCCGACCAGCGCCAGGGGGTTGAGCAGGCCGATCAGGCCACCCGTGTAGCCGGCCGCAGACAGCGGCAGCCCGTGGACGAAATTGGTGAAGGCGACACCCCAGATGAGGGCCGCGACCAGGCTGCCGGCGAAGTTGGCGACGTCCCAGACCCGCCGCCACCGGGGATCGTCGAACTTGGCGCGAAACTCGAAGGAGACGCCCCGCGCGATGAGGGCGAGCAGCACCAGGAAGAGGGCGAGGTAGGCGCCCTGGAACAGCAGCCCGTACCAGAGCGGAAAGGCGGCGAAGGTCGCGCCTCCGGCGACCAGCAGCCACACCTCGTTGCCGTCCCACACCGGCCCGACCGCATTCATGCAGAGCCGGCGATCGGTGTCGTCACGGCTCACCAGTGGGCTCACCATGCCCACGCCGAAGTCGAAGCCCTCGAGGAAGAAGTAGCCGGCCCACAGCAGCCCGATGAGGGAGAACCAGAGAGCGCTCAGCCCGGTGTACGTGGACACATCAGGCTCCTCAGTAGACCAGTCCGGGAGCGGAGGCGAGATCCGCGTCCTCGGGGGGCTCACCGATCTCATCGAAGGGGTGGCGGGCCGCGTGCAGCACCAGCACCACGGCGAGGACGGCGAGGACGGTGTAGACGGCGACGAAGGCGGCCGTGGTCAGGGCCACGTCCCCCCCGCCGACCGTCGAGACGCCCCTGGCCGTCTGCATCAGGCCGTAGACGATCCAGGGCTGCCGCCCCGCTTCGGTGAAGATCCACCCGGAGGCGTTGGCGATGATCGGCAGCACGGCGCCGGCCACCGCGGCCCGCAGGAACCACCGGGTGGCCGTGAGCCGCTTCCGCCACCAGAGCCAGACGCCCCACGCCGACACCACGATCATCAGGATGCCGGCGCCCACCATGGCCCGGAAAGACCAGTAGGTCAGCCAGAGGACCGGCGCGTAATTGCCCGCCCCGTACTTGGCGACCTCGCTGGCCTGCATCTGGTTGATCCCGACGACCTGGCCGTTCCAGCTCAGGTCGGCGATCAGCGACAGCAGGTGGGGTACGCGGATCTGGAACACCGGTTGGCCGCTCAGGTTGCCGATGGTGAGCAGCGAGAAGCTGGCCCCGTTCTGGGTGTTGTAGAGGGCCTCGGCGGCCGCCATCTTCATCGGTTGCTGGACGTCCATGAGCCGGGCCTGAAGGTCGCCGGAGATCGCGGTCACCACGACGGTGACCAGCACCACCGCGCAGGCGAGAGCGGTGGCCCGCCGGTAGGCTTCGCGCTCCCCGTCGTCGGGGGCGCGGCGGGCGCGCCAGATGCTGATGCCCAGCACCAGCGCCCCGCCCGTGGCGAGGGCGGCCGCCACGGTGTGGACGAAGGACGCCCAGAGGGTCGAGTTGCCGAGCACGGCCCAGAAGTTGGTGAGCACCGCCTGCCTGCCCTCGACCGTGTAACCGACCGGGTGTTGCATCCAGGCGTTGGCGGCCAGGATGAAGAAGGCGGAGAGCGCGGTGCCGATGCTGACCAGCCAGATGGTCGCGAGATGCACGCGCGGGGAGAGGCGTCCCCTCCCGAAGATCCAGAGGCCGATGAACGTCGACTCGATGAAGAAGGCGAGCAGACCCTCGATGGCGAGGGGGGCGCCGAAGATGTTGCCCACGAAGATCGAGAACGCCGACCAGTTCAGGCCGAATTCAAACTCGAGCACGATCCCGGAGACGACACCGACGGCCAGGCTGATGAGGAAGATCCGGCCGAAGAAGCGGCTCAGCCGGTCCCAGGTCTCGTCCTTCCGGATGAGCGCCAGGGTCTGCATCACGGCCACCAGGAACGCCAGCCCGATCGTCATCGGAACGAAGAAGAAGTGGAAGACGGTGACGATCGCGAACTGCCAGCGCGCGAGATCGACGGCCATGCGCGGCCGATTCTCCTGGCCCCTGAGAAGCCGGACCAGGGCCGGAGGTCCTCACTCCCGGGGTATGAGGTACCTGGCACGGCGTCGCAGCCGGTGCCGACCTCGACCCCACCCCGGAACCGCGGGTGCGCGGGGCATGTCCCGCGCTCCCGGCACTTCGACGGACGCCCCGGCGTCCCGGGACCCTCCTCCTAGTGCCCGGCCGAGCCCGGGCGGCGCAGGTGCCGCGCCTCCATGACCGGGTCGTGCGCGACCGCCTCCACCCGGACCTTGACGTCGACAGCGACCGCGCCGGCGGGGCTGACGATCACCGGGTTGAGGTCCATCTCGGCGATCTCGGGAAGCGCGGTCACCAGGGCGCTGATCCTCTGGATGATCCCGGCGAGCGCCTCGGTGTCGCAGGGGGATGTCCCCCGATACCCGAAGAGAAGCGCCGAACCCCGGGGTTCGCGGATCAGCTCGCTGACGTCGCGGTCGGTGAGCGGCACGGCGCGAAAGGCCTGGTCGCCGGTCAGACCGACGGCCGTCCCACCCGAGCCGAAGACGAGCAGCGGCCCGAAGTGGCGGTCGCGAACGACGCCGACGATGGTCTCCACACCGGCGCCCAGCATCGGCTGGACGATCGCGCCTCCCATCTCGTCTCCGAGCCGGGCCTCCATGGTGTCGAAGGCGATCCGCAGCGCCTTGGCGGAGGCGATGTCGGTGAGCACCCCACCGCGCTCGGTCTTGTGAACCATGTCGGGAGCGGCCGCCTTGAGCACCACCGGGTACCCCATCGCCTCGGCGACGGCGACGGCCTCATCGGCGGTGTCGGCCCGGGTGGTCATCGCCACCGGGACGGCCACCGCCCGCATCAGCGCGGCCGCGTCGAGCGGACCGAGCTGGCAGCCCTCGGGATGCGCGGCCAGCGCCTTCCGCACGATCTCTCGGGCGGCTCCCAGGTCGATGTCGGCGGGCATCACCACGGTCCCGGGGTCGCGCCGGCGCCAGGAGGCATAGTCGGTCACCATGCCGAGCGCATAGGCGGCCGCCTCGGGGAAGGTGAACACCGGCATGTCGTGGCTGGCCCGGAGCCGCTCCTGGGCCTCTCCGAAGACGGCGGCGAGCACCGGCTTGGTGGCCTCGCGAGCCACCGTGCGGATCGACTCGGCGATGCCCACGGCGTCGGTGTGCAGCGGGGTGAAGATCGTGATCACCGAGTCGACGGCGGGGTCGGCGAGCACTGCCTGGAGCGCGGCCCGGTACTCCTCCGGTCCACCCATCGCGGTCATGTCGATGGGGTTGCCGATCGCGGCGGCGGCGTTGAGCGTCGCCCGCAGCTTCTCTGTCGTCTCGGGCGCCAGCTCGGGGACGACCAGGCCGGCCGCCTCGCAGGCGTCCGCGGTGAGGATGCCGGCGCCGCCCGCGTTGCCGACGATGCCGACCCGGTTGCCGGCCGGAAGCGGGGCCGTGGCCACCACCCGGGCGACGTCGAAGAGCTGCTCCAGGGAGGCGACCCGGATCACGCCCGACTGACGGAAGAGGGCGTCGACGGAGACGTCGGGCGAGGCCAGGGCGGCGGTGTGCGAGGCCGCGGCCCGGATGCCGGCCGAGCTCCGCCCGCCCTTGACGGCGATGATCGGCTTGCGTCGTGAGACCCGGCGGGCGATCTCCGCGAACTTGCGCGGGTTGCCGAAGGATTCGAGGTACAGCAGGATCACGTCGGTGCGGTCGTCCTGCTCCCAGTACTGGAGCAGGTCATTGCCCGAGATGTCGATCTTGTTGCCAGCGGAGACGAAGCCGGACAGCCCGATTCCGAGCCGCCCCGCCTCGTCGATGACCGCGACCCCGAGCGCCCCCGACTGCGTGAAGAAGGCCATGTTCCCGGGGGGCGGCTGGCTGGGGGCGAATGTCGTGTTGAGCCGGACGTTGGGGTCGGTGTTGATGATCCCCATGCAGTTGGGCCCGACCAGGCGCATGCCGTAGCTGCGGGCGACGTCGAGCAGCTCGCGCTCCTTGGCGGCACCATCGCTGCCGGTCTCGCCGAAGCCGGAGCTGATGATCACCAGCGAACCCACGCCGGCCTCGCCGCACTCGCGGACGGTGGCCAGGACGGCGTTGGCAGGGACGGCGATAACCGCCACGTCCACCTTGGTGGGGATGGCGCCGATGGAGGGCCAGGCGGGGACCCCCGAGACGTTGTCCGCGCTCTTGTTGACCGGGTAGACGCGGCCGTTGAAAGGGCCCAGGACGAGGTTGCGCAGGATCGCGTGGCCGATCCCGCCGGGGGTGCGCCCGGCGCCGATCACGGCGACACTCTTGGGCTCGAGCAGACCGCGCATCGCGGCCACCGACGCGAGCCGCTCACGCTCACCGCTCGCCGCCCTCACGCCGCGGACGTCGCTGATGTCGAGGCTGACCCCGACGACGCCCGCCTCGGGCGTCCCCACCCTCTCGATGAACCCCGCGTGGCGGAAGACGTCGAGCATGGGCAGGTTCTCGGCGTAGGTCTCGGCGCGGAAGCGGGTGATCCCCACCGCGCGGCCCACCTCGGCCAGGTACTCCAGGAGCAGCGAGGCGACGCCTCGACCGTGGAACTCGTCGCTGACCACGAAGGCGACCTCGGCCTCGCCGGGCGCGGAGACGCTGAAGTCGCCCACACCAACCACCCGTCCGGCGTGGAAGGCGCCGAGGTGGGTGTGGGTCGCGGCGTCGCTCGTCGTGAGCCGGATCAGCTCCTCGTCGGTCAGCTGGTGGCTGGCCGAGAAGTAGCGGAGCCGCAGGCTCTCCGCCGAGAGGGCGGTGTAGAAGCTCCGGAGCGGCTCGACGTCGTCGGGTTTGAGCGGGCGGATGGTGATGGCCGCCCCGTCGACGAGGGCGGCGTCAGCGCTCCAGGTGAGCGAGATCGGAGGTGGGGTTGCGGTGTCGCTTGTCACCGTCCCAGCCTACGGAAACCGGCCGCCTGATGTCGTGGGCCGATGGTCACCGAGACGATGGGCCTCGGCCTCGCCGCAAGCTCCACCCTGCGGGTGTGCGTCCACCGCGGGGTGGAATACGATCCCGCCTCGCTCCCTGCGGCCACCGGAAGCGCCGGGGAGAGCCCACACCATCGGCGCCTGGAGTCGCAGGGAGCTCGGACGGGTCGTAACGGTCAGGCCTCGGAACCAGAGGTTCCCGGGCCCACGCTCGGAGCATCCCTGCGCCGTCACCCTCTGGACTAGGGGAAAAGGTCACTACTCTGGTGGGGTCAGGCGGCCGTGAGGGGTTCGGGCCTGCTGGGCCGTCGCGACCACGGTCCCGACCCGCGGGGGTCGTGTGGCCCTTCCGGCGCGAGGTGCGGGAGGGGGACCATCGGCTCGCCCAGCCGCCGCACCGTGAGCCGCAGGGGATGTTCCGCGTCGCCACCGACCGTCCCGCGATGAGAGGGCAGCACTGATGTCGCTGCAGCAGTGGGGTTTGGCCTGCCTCTGGCTGGCGGGGACATTGGCCCTGGTGGTGGTCGTCCTCTGCATCGTGGCGCTCGCCGACCGCGCCCGGCGCCGAGGGGGCACCGGGGGATCGGGCGGCTGACCACCCGGGCCGCGGCCTCCACTCAGGGCCGCTCCGATCCGCGCGGCCCCAACCCTCCGGGCCTCGCGGACCCGGGTTCTGGTGACCGAGGACCCACAGAGGGGGTCCCTTCAGGGCAAGGTTGAGCAGTCATGAGCGTAGACTTCAGGGCCATGGAATCCAGAGACACCATTCGCGTCTTGCTCTGTGACGACCATGAGTTGGTCCGGCTGGGCCTCCGGCGGCTTCTCGAGACCGAGCCCGACTTGGACGTGGTCGGGGAGGCCGGAGATGCGGACGCCGCTCTCGAGGCCGTTGCCCGGCTGCACCCCCAGGTGGTCGTGATGGACGTCCGTATGCCGGGCCGCTCCGGGATCGAGGCCTGCCGGGAGATCCGTTCGGCCCACCCCGAAACCCACGTCCTGATGCTCACCTCGTTCGCGGACGACGAGGCGCTCTTCACCTCGATCATGGCCGGGGCGTCGGGTTACATCCTCAAACAGATCCACGGTGGCGACCTGATCGGGGCGATCCGCCAGGTCGCCGGGGGTCACTCGCTGCTCGACCCCCAGGTCACCGAGCGAGTGCTGGCCCGGCTGCGCGGCGAGGTGGTCACCCCCGGGGACATCATCAATGACCTCACCCCCCAGGAGCGCAAGATCCTGGCCCTGGTCGCCGAGGGGCTGACCAACCGGCAGATCGCCGAGCGGGTGCATCTCGCCGACAAGACCGTCAAGAACTACGTCTCCAACATCCTCATGAAGTTGGGCCTGGAGCGGCGCGCCGAGGTTGCCGCCTTCGTCGCCCGGCGCAAGGAGAGCCAGCCCAGCGAGTGGCCCTGAGGCCGGCACCGGAAGCCCCTGGGACACCCCGGCCGGCTGCTCATCGAAGCCGGTCGCTCTCTGGCCAGCTGTCAACTAGCTGGTGGTCGAGGACTCGTTCAGGCTGATCGCAGCTCGAACGAGAGTCGCGAAAGCCTTCTCGTCGATCTCATCGTCCTCGTGGAAGTCGATGGCGCGCCGGGCGTTGCCTTCGAGGCTCGAGTTGAACAGTCGCGTGGGGTCCTTCAAGGAAGCCCCCTTGAAGAAGGTGATCTTCACGACGCTCTTGTACGTCTCGCCGGTGCAGATCGGACCGTGGTGGGACCACACCGGAACCCCCTCCGGCTGAGAGGGCTTCTTCCACTTCGCCTCCTCGACCACCTCGGGGTCGGCCCGCTTGATCAGGGCGCGAATCTGCGACAGCTTGGTCTCGCGCCAATCCGCCACCCCGTTCCTCACTTCGTCATGCTCCGGTATCCGCTCCGCGTACCGGAGCGTCCTGCGCTCGGAACGAGCGCCCACGGGCCCTCGTTCCTCACTTCGTCATGCTCCGGTAGTGCTCCCGCCAGATGAGCTTGTGGACGGGGATCCAGCGTGGGATGTCGCGCAGCCCGGGGATGAAGGGGACGAGCAGGAGGCCCAGGCTGAGGAGGGTCATGACCGCGACCACCAGCAGGTCGGCGTTGCTCGCCGTGCTGAACGGCGGGATCTGGTACCAGAGGGTGTAGAGCCAGAGCCACGCCTGGCCGGGATACCGCCCGGTCTCGTTCATCATTCCCCACTGACTGCCGGTCAGGTCCTGGGCCTGAGCGAGGCCTTCGAAGTAGCCGCCATCGCTCAGGAAGAGCAGGGGCCTGCTGTAGTCCGTCTGGTAGAAGTGGTCGCTGGTGAGCAGCAGCGCGTCCAGGCCCCCGCTGCGGGCGAGGGTGAGCAGACGGCTCATGAGCACTGGCACCGGGCCGTAGTCGCCCCTTGGCACGCTGACCTCGTTGCTGACCAGCTGGGCGCTGCCCAGGGCCTGGTCGTAGGCGGCGAGCCACTTCCCCTGTTGGGTGGCGCTCGCATCGTTGAACGTGGTGAGCGCCGAGGCGAGGGTCTGGTCGCCGACCGTGGCCTGCGAGAGAGGCTGGAGCACGAAGTCGAGAGGCGCGTTCACGGCGACATGCACCCCGGCCCACACCTGCGGCTCGATCGGGCCGATGCTCTGCACCGACCCGCTGCCGGTCGTGTACGGGGGCCCGTATTGGGCGGTGGTGGTCTGGCCGGACAGCTCGCTTGCGGCCGTCGTCACGAAGTCCACCGGATCCGACTTGGCCCATGCCTGGATGGTCGCCGAGGGGACGTCCGGCGAGGAGAGGATCGCCGAGAGGATGAGCACCACGACCAGGATGCCCACCGTGGCGATGGAGATCTCCTTGATCAGATCGTAGGGAGTCATTCGGACCCCGCGGTAGTAGTCGGCCTTGTCGAACTTGGGGCGGTGGGCGTTCATCGGGGGGCTCCTGTGGACGCTCGTTCCCCGGTGTCCGGCACGTACGGGTCACCCAGCGGCCGCACCACCCCCCGGCTCCTCACCTGCACGATGTGGAGCACCACCAGGAGGGTGAGGGCGATCGGGAAGAGCATCACGTGGATGCCGTACATCTGCCCGAAGTTGAGGACGTTGAAGAACCCGCCCAATCCCGTGGAGTTGATGGCGTCCTTTGCGTTGACCGCGATCCACTGGGAGTCGAAGTTCTGCTGGACCAGGTAGCCGGTGAAGGCGGTGACGATGCTGACCAGGAAGAGCACCACCCCCACCATCCAGGTCTTGGCGCGTCCATCGCGCCAGCCGGCGCCCCAGTACTGGCCCCAGAGGTGCAGCACCATGAAGATGAAGAACATCTGCACCGACCAGAAATGGATGCTGTTGAAGAAGTGGCCCAGGTTGGAGGTGTGCCACCAGGCCGAGCCCATGAAGGCGAGGACGCACCCGCTGACGAGCACCCAGACCAGAGCCGCGATGGTCACCACCCCGAAGACGTACACCCAGGAGCCGACGAAGGCCGGCTGGCGGGTGGGCAGCACCTCCTCGAGGGGGAGGCGGCCGTCCAGGCGGCGGCGCAGCGCGGCGGTCCACCCGGGCTCACCCTCTGCGGTGGAGCCGCCGGCAGGCAGGGGAGCACCCCCGCCCGATCCCAGGTCGCCCGCCTCACTCATCGTCGTCGTCCCGGTGCTTGGCGCGGTTGTGGGGGAAGGGGGCGACAAGAGCGGCCACGAAGAGCAGCACCATCACCCCGATCAGGACCAGGTTGGGCAGCGAGATGAGGATGAATCCCCAGTGCAGGTACGGCGCCGGGCTGTTCATGGGAACCTCCGGAGGGTGAGCGGGGGCACCGGCCAGGGGAGCCCCCCAGAAATCGTCTCTCTGACCTTACAGGCTATGGGTCCCCGATCACAATGTCATGTGACATAAGCCGGTGAATCAGCCAGGACTTATGGCCATGGCCAGGGCCGCGGTCCCGGCGGACCATGGTCCGGGGGATTGCTGGACACGTAGCGAGATAGGCACCGAGACACCCATGTCGACCCCGGCCGACCGACTCTTCCTCCTCCTCGACCCGCACACCCGGCGGGTGGCCGACATCTGCACGGGCCCGACCGCGACCGGTGACTGCCCCGCCTACCTCGCCGGTCAGCCCCTCACCTGTGCGGGATTCCGGGTGGTGCCGATCCGCCAGACGTCGGCCAACGGTCTGCCCTTCCTGGTGGACGAGGGCGAGGGGCCCCGCTGTCCCCTGGCCTGGCTCGACGACGGAGAGCCGAAAGAGGACGCGGGCCGAGCGGGTGTGACGGGTTTCGCGGCTCCGTCCTGATCTCGGCGGCCCTCCCCGCCGACCCCTGAGCCTGCCCCCTACTGCTCCCGCCCCTCGTCGCACACCATCCGGAACTCGCAGTGGCCGCAGCGCCAGCCGCTCGGCCTGGGAGGGAAGTCGTGGGTGCGGCGGGCCTCGGCCAGCTCGCGGGCCGTGCTCTCCACCTGGAAGTGGAAGCGGCCCAGGGCGACCGAATCGAACGTCATCCGGCTGACCTCGGCGGTCTGGAGCCAGTGCAGCTCGACCGTGGCCTCGTCGCTGTGCTGCTCGCGTGCGAGCGCCACCGCGTAGGCGCGGACCTGGAGGTCCTTGCGCAGCGACTCCTCCTCGCGCGGCGGGCCCGTCTTGTAGTCGATGACCACCTGCACCCCGCCCGGCCCGGCGTCGATGCGGTCGAATCGCCCGGTCACGTCGCCGGCGCCCACCCCGAGGGTGAAGGGCTGTTCGACCATGAGGGGCTCGGCGTCACGCCACCCGGGTGACGCTGCGTAGCGCCGCAGCTGGCTCTCGCCCAGGCTTCGCAGCTCGGCGTGAGCGCCCTTGGGGCCCCGCGACGCCTCCCAGGCCTCGGCCCACAGCCGGGCCGCCTCGTCGGGCCCGGCCTCGCCGCCGGTCTGGCGGAGGGCCGCCAGGGCCTGGAGGACGGTGTGGACCAGGGTTCCGTACCAGCGCTGGGGCGAGGCCGGCACCGGCAGGCGGTAGACGCTGCGATAGGCGTAGCGGCGGGCGCAGTCCTTGAAGGCGGCCAGGTCGGAGACGGATGCTCGGATCGTCGCCGTGGGCAGGCCCATCGCCGCGGCGGGCTGGCGGCGAGCGGGTGGCCGGCTGCCCTCGATGGCCCGTCGGGTCACCCCATCGGCCCTGTCCAGGGCGGCCAGGAAGGGGCTGGGGCGCTCGTCGCGGAAGGAGTGCGGGTAGCGTCGCGCGTGGACCAGGACGAGGCGGTCGCGGGCCCGGGTCGCCGCCACGTAGAAGAGGCGGCGCTCCTCGTCCCGGCTCGCCTCACCTTCGGGGGCGGGCTCCGGAACCAGCTCGTCGGGGAGGGTCAGACGGGCGGGGAAGCCCCCCATCCCCGGCCAGCGCTCCTCGGTGCAGCGTCCGAGGAAGACGACCGGCCACTCCAGGCCCTTGGCCGCGTGCGCGGTGAGCAGGCCGATCCCCACCGTCGTGGCCTCGACCGCCGCGATCTCGTCCGCCGCATGGCTGCTCCGCAGGATCTCGAGGTACCGCAGCGCCAGGGCCAGGCTGCGGTCGTTGCTCCAGTCGGCGAAGCCCTCCAGGAGCTCGCCGAACTTGTTGAGGTTGGCTCCGAGCTGAGCCCGCGCCAGTGGCTCGGCGTCGTCCAGGACGCCGAGGAACTCGCTGCCCTCGAGGGCGGCGTAGAAGACGTCGCGGACATCGTCCCGGGAGGCCTGCGCGTGGAGATCGACGAGAAGGTCGATCAGCCGGCGGGCGGTCGCCAGGTCCTCCGCGCCCAGCTCCGGCAGCTCCCCGGCGATCACCGACGCGAGCGGGAGGTCGCGGTCGCGGGCGGCCTGGCCGAGCGCGAGCCGCCCGCCATTGCTCACTGCGAAGGAGGGCAGGTGCAGGCAGCGGAGGACCGCCTGGGAGTCGCCGGGGTCGTTGATGGCGCCGAGGAGTCCCATCAGGTCCTTGATCTCGCGCCGCTGGAAGAATCCGCGGCCCCCGTGAACCACGTAGGCCACTCCCGCCTCCTGGAGGGCGCGGGTCGCGGCCTGCATGTCCTCGTGGCGCCGGAACAGCCAGGCGATGCCGGTCGGGTCGGCCCCGGCGTCGATCAGACGCCGGCACTCGGCGGCCACCTCGACGACCTCGCCCCGCTCGTCGGCGGCTCGCCACACCTCCACCTGACCACCGGCGCCCCGGTCGGCGACCAGGCGCTTCTCGATGCGCGAGCCCGGGGGCGCCGCTCCGATGATGGCCCGGCTCGCCTCGACGATCTCCTGGTGGGATCGGTAGTTGCGGTCCAGGATCACCCGCTCGTGGGCCGGGTAGATGCGGGCGAAGCGGTCGAGGTTGGCGAGCGACGCGCCCCGGAACTTGTAGATGGACTGGTCGTCGTCGGCGACGACCATGATGTTGCCGCGCTCCCCGGCCAGCACCTCGACCAGCCGGGCCTGTGCGTAGTTGGTGTCCTGGTACTCGTCCACCATCACATGGTCGATGGCCCCGGCCACCGCGACCCGGACGTCCGCGTGCTCGCGCAGCAACCGTTCCGCGTAGAGGATGGTGTCGTCGTGGTCGAGGACGGCCCGCTCCATGAAGGTCGCCTCCAGCCGTCGGTACACCTCGGCGCACTCCCGGTGCCGGGTCAGCAGCTCGCGCTCCAGGCTGGCCCCGGCCCCGGCGACGGCCAGGCGGGACTCGGCCCAGTCCGCGTAATCCTCGGGTGAGACCAGCTCCTGCTTGGCCTTCTCGATCACCTCGAGGATGGCGTCGACGAGGTCGTGGGAGCGCAGCGGGTTGTAGAGGGTGGTCGGCCGCAGCTCGCCCAGGATGCCGTCGACCACCAGCCACCGCTCCGCTTCGTCGGCGATCCGGAACGCCGGCGAGATCCCGAGCCGCCAGCCCCAGTGGCGCAGCACCCGCTGAGCGAAGGAGTGGTAGTTGAGGAGGGGCGGGTCGCCTTCGAACGGGCCGTGGGCGCGCTCGACCCGGTCGCGCATCTCGGTCGCCGCCTTGCGGGTGTAGGTGAGCACCAGCAGGCGATCCACCGGCGTGCCCTCGCGGATCAGGCGGAGAAACCGTTCGACGATGACCCGCGTCTTGCCGGAGCCCGGTCCGGCCAGCACCAGGCACGGCCCCGCACCGTGGCCGACGGCTCGCCGCTGCGCGTCGTCCAGCTCCACAGCGGCGGCACCGGCCGCCTCCGGCGGGAAATCGAGCATTCGCCGATGATAGCTGATGGTTCGTACATCTGTTTGCAGTGGGGCCCCCGCCGCCCAGCCGGACGCCTGCTAAAGTGATGCCTCCGTTCGGCCAGGGCTGGAGCCCGCGGCGAGCGCGACGGCCGCGCCGCCGTGCCACCCGTCCCTTGGGGGGACGAGCGGTGTCCGCATCAGTCAGGCCGCCGGTGGCGGCGCCGAGGAGGTGATCCCCCAACCGTGTCGGAGGTCAAGGTCCGCGAAGGCGAGACCTTCGAGAGCGCGCTGCGGCGTTTCAACAAGAAGATCAAGCAGAACGGCATCCTCTCGGAGGTCCGGCGCCGCGAGCACTACGAGAAGCCCTCGGTCCGTCGCAAGCGCAAGCTGGTGGCCGCCCGGAAGCGCCGGGCGAAAGCTGGCTGACGCCGTCATCACCACTTCGGGCTCGCCCAGCGGCGAGCCCCTTTCTTTCTGCGCCACCATGAGTTCCCCATGCGGGTGACCGTCCACCGCTCGCCCACCCTCGACGCCGCGAGCCTGGCGCTGGTCCGCGACGGCGGGCTGGCCCCCCTGCTCCGCGGCAGCGGAGATCTCCTCGGCGTGCCCGCCCGCGCCGGTCTGGCGGTGCGGCTGACCGACGACCAGGAGCTCCGCCGGCTGAACCGGGATCACGCCGGGGTGGACGCCGCCACGGACGTCCTCGCCTTTCCGGGCGACGGGCACGAATGGGTGGGCGACATCGCGATCTCGGTCGAGAGGGCGCGCGCCCAGAGCCCCGCCGCCTCTGCCGGCGAGCTCCGCCTGCTGGCCGTCCACGGCTTGCTCCACTGCCTCGGCCACGATCATGACGAGCCGGAGCGGGCGGCGGCGATGACCGCCCAAACCCGGAGGCTGCTCCCGGGGCAGGACGTTCCCGACCTCGCACCGCATTGATGCCGCGAGAGCGATGGCGACGCTGATCATCGGCCTGGGGAACCCCGGGGGCGAGTACGCCCACACCCGGCACAACTGCGGGTGGATGGTCCTCGACGTCGTGGAGGGCCGGGGCCGGTTCGCACGCGCTCGGCGGGAGGGGCCCGCCAAGGTGCGCGCTGGCACGGTCGACGGATTCGATGTCGTCCTCGCCCGCCCCACCACCTACATGAACCTGAGCGGCCGGGCGGGCGTGCACCTGGTGCGCGTCCTCGGCGTGCCGACCTCCGACGTGGTCGTGGTCCACGACGACGTCGACCTCCCCTTTGGCCGCCTCCGTCTCCGCCGGGGCGGCTCGGCGGGAGGCAACCGCGGCGTGCGCTCGCTCATCGAGTCCTGGCAGACGCCGGACTTCATCCGGGTCCGGGTGGGGATCGGCCGGCCCGCGGCCGGCGAGGACACCGTCGACCACGTCCTTGATCCCTTCACGCTCGAGGAGCGGCAGGCGCTGCCCGCCATCCTCGACCGTGCCGCCGACGCGGTGACCGCCATCGTCCGCGAGGGCCCGGAGCGGGCCATGAGCCAGTACAACGGTCCGCTGCCGCCCGGGCCGGACGGTGCGGAGGGGCCGCCACCCGGTGATTGAGCCACCTGCCGGCGACGCGCCCACGCTCGCCTCCCGCCTGGACGCCGTCGCCCCCCTCGCCGCGCTCGCGAGCGGTTCCCTGCGCGTCCTCGGCGGGGTTCCCTCGGCCGCCGTCGGGCTGATCGCCTGGTGGGTTCGCCGTCACGCCTCCGAGCACGTCCTGGTGATCGCCACCGACCCGGAGACCGTCTATGCCGACGCCCGCCTCTGGGGTGGCGAGGCGCGGCTGGGCCTCTGGCCGGCGGCGGACACCCCCGGCTTCGACCGCATCCCGCCCTCCGAGGAGGTGGTCCGTCGCAGGATCGCCACCCTCGCCCTCCTCCGTGACGGCCAGCCCGCCCTGGTCGTCGCCTCCCCGGCCGGGCTCCTCCGCCCCACCCTCCCCACTGGCGCGCTCGACAGCGCCGTCGAGCTCGGCCGCGGAGCTCGGATCGGCCGCGACGCGGTCATCGAGCGCCTCGTCCGCCTCGGGTACCGGCGGGTGACGGCGGTGACGTCTCCCGGTGAGATGGCCGTGCGCGGCGGGATCGTCGACGTCTTTGGCCTGGATCGGGGCCGCCCCTGGCGGGCGGAGTGGTTCGGCGACGAGGTCGACGAGATCCGGGCCTTCGACGTCGACACCCAGACCTCCGTGGCCCGGCTGGAGCGGGTGTGGTTGCTGCCCGCCCGCGAGCTCGACCTGAGCTCCGAGGCGGTCGCTCGGGCCCAGGCGGCGGTCGCCGGCCTCGACGTCGGCGGCTGCCGGCCGGAGGTCCGCGAGCAGTGGCAGCAGGACCTTGCCCAGCTCGAGCTGGGTGTCTACGACGACGGCATCGACCTCTTCGCGCCGTACCTCAACCAGGGTTCCAGCCTCTTCGACCACCTGGGGAAGGGGGCGCTGGTGCTGGTCGCCGGCGGTCGCGAGCGGGCCCGGCGCGCGGCCGTCCGGCACCTCGAGGAGATCGAAGGCCTCCGGGAGCAGGAGGAGGCGCGGGGCGAGCTCCCCGCCGGTGCCCGCAGCGGCCTGCTCGACGTGGGCGTGCTCGACGCCAATCTCGCTGGCGCCGTCGACTTGGTGCCCGGCGATGCCGAGGGCACGGCGGGTGCGGCGACGGCTGACCTCGGCTGGCGGGGCGCCGAGCCGTACGCCGGGCGCTGGGACGCCTTCGCCGCGGCTCTCGGCCAGGAGCTGGCCGGGGGCGGCTGCTGCGTGGTCGTCTCCCGGCAGGAGGGGAGGGTGGAGGAGCTGGCCGGCGACGCCGGGCTGCGGACCACCATGGTCGACGATTCGGACGCCGCCACCCTCCCGGCCGCGGCCGGTGCGCTGCTGGTCACCGCCGGCGAGGCGTCCGCGGGTTTCCGGCTGCCCGACCTGGGGATCGCCGTGTTCAGCGACCACGAGCTCTTCGGTGCCGTGAAGCGGCGCGGCTCTCCGCTCGCCCGCGGGGCGCGGCGCGCCGAGTCGACCTCCGCGCGAGGCGCTCGCCGGGCGGCCGCGGGGCGGGCGGCGGCACCGGGATTCGTCCTCGAGTTCGCCCCCGGCGACCTGGTCGTCCATCGCGACCACGGCGTCGCCCGCTTCATCGAGATGCGGCGCGTCTCCGAGGAGGAGACCCCGGCGGCGGGCGGAGCTGGCGGCACGGGCGGACCGGGATCCCGCGCCGACCGCGGCTCGTCCGCCGCGGGTGCCCCCGAGAGCCCGGCGAGCGCCACCGAGCAGGAGTACATGCTCCTCGAGTACGCCGACGGCGACCGCCTCTTCGTCCCGGTCCAGCACCTGGACCGCATCGATCGCTACGTGGGGGGGTCCGACGCCCATCCCGCGCTCTCCCGCCTCGGCACCGGCGAGTGGGAGCGGACCAAGCGGCGGGTGCGCGAGCGGACCGAGGCCGTCGCCCGCGAGCTGCTCAACCTCTACTCACGCCGCGAGGCCGCCTCCGGCCACGCCTTCTCCATCGACTCCGACTGGCAGCGCGAGCTGGAGGGCTCCTTCCCCTTCGAGGAGACCCCCGACCAGATGCTGGTGCTCGACGACATCAAGCGCGACATGGAGGCGTCCCGGCCGATGGACCGCGTCGTCTGCGGCGACGTCGGATTCGGCAAGACCGAGCTCGCCCTGCGAGCGGCGTTCAAGGCGGTGGCGGAGGGCCGCCAGGCGGCCGTCCTGGTGCCCACCACCGTGCTCTGCCAGCAGCACTTCCTGACCTTCTCGGAGCGCCTTCGCCCCTTCCCGGTCATCGTGCATCAGCTCTCGCGCTTCTGCACCGACGAGGAGCAGCGCGCCACCCTGCTCGGGCTCAAGGCGGGCACCGTCGACATCGTGGTCGGCACCCATCGCCTGCTCCAGCGCGACGTCGAGTTTCGCAACCTGGGCCTGGTCATCATCGACGAGGAGCAGCGCTTCGGCGTCCTCCAGAAGGAGCGTTTCAAGGAGCTGCGCGTCGCCGTCGACGTGCTCTCGCTCTCGGCCACGCCGATCCCGCGGACGCTGCACATGGCCCTCGCCGGCATCCGCGACCTCTCGGTCATCCAGACGCCTCCCGAGGAGCGCCAGCCGATCAAGACCTACGTCACCGCGCGCGAGGGATCGCTGGTCCGCGAGGTGGTGACCCGCGAGCTGGCCCGGGGCGGCCAGGTCTTCTTCGTCCACAACCGGGTGCAGTCCATCGACAGAGAGGCTCAATGGTTGCGTGCCCTGGTTCCCGAGGCGCGCGTCGCCGTCGCGCACGGGCAGATGCACGAGGACCTGCTGGCCTCGGTGATGCGCTCGTTCGTCGAGGGCGAGGTCGACGTCCTCGCCTGCACGACCATCATCGAGTCGGGGCTCGACATCCCCAACGCCAACACCATCGTCATCGACGACGCCCAGCGGCTCGGGCTGGCCCAGCTCTACCAGCTGAGGGGCCGGGTCGGGCGGGCCGGGCAGCGCGCCTACGCGTACCTCCTCTACCCGCCGGAGCGCACCCTCACCGAGCGCGCCGACAAGCGCCTCGATGTCATAGGGGAGCTGCAGGACCTGGGAGCGGGATTCAAGCTGGCGATGCGCGACCTGGAGATCCGCGGGGCCGGCAACCTGCTCGGCGAGGAGCAGCACGGCGAGATCGCGGCGGTCGGCCTGGAGATGTACAACCGGCTCCTGGAGCAGGCGGTGCGCTCCCTGCAGGGGCGGCCGATGGCGGAGCTGCCCGCCCAGGTCACGGTCTCGCTGCCCCAGGCGGCGTTCCTGCCCCCCGGCTACATCGGGGAGGAGCAGCTCCGGCTGCGCTGCTACCAGGACATGGCCGCCTGCGTCACCGAGCCTGAGCTGGAACGGCGTTCGAGGGGACTCGCCGACCGCTTCGGACCGATGCCACCGGAGGCGGAGGCGCTCGTCTTCTCGCTGCGGGTGAGGTTGCTCGCCGTGGCCGCCGGGGCTCAGGCCGTCGAGACCTGGCGCGGCGAGGCGGGCCCGCGGCTCGCCCCCGGGGTCGCCGGCGGGCGCGGCGTCTCGGGGCGGATCGGTGCGGTCATCCAGCTCCCCTCCGGCCATGGGCTCGACCTGGAGGTGGTGGCACGCCAGTTCCGGGCGTTCGTCGAGACCTCGCCGACCCGCGTCTACTGCCTACCCCCGCCCGGGCGATCGCCCGACGCGGAATGGGAGGATGTGCTCCTGCGCGTGCTGCGGGAGCTGGGCCGGCTGACCCGGGCCCGCCAGCCCGTGCCGGTTTGACCATCTACACGAATGAAGGGAGCGACGTGACCAGCAACATCCCGCTCGACCTCCTGCCGACGCTGGTGCTGGTCGGGATCATGGCCATGTTCGTCTGGTTGATGCTCCGGCGACGGGAGCGATGGTGAGGGATGGAGGAGCCACCCTGGGGCTCCCCTTATCCAGATAGGAGGTTGCGATGCGTGAGGAGGCGGCGCAGTCGCTGCGCGAGCTCAATGAGGTCGTCGAGCGCCTGCGGGCGCCCGGTGGTTGCCCCTGGGACCGCGCCCAGACCCATCGATCCCTCCGCCCCTACCTTCTCGAGGAGACCTACGAGACCCTGGAGGCGATCGACTCGCAGGGTACCGCCACCCTCCGCGAGGAGCTGGGCGACCTCCTTCTCCAAGTGCTGATGCACTCCGCCATCGCCGCCGAGCGCCCCGACGGCTTCGACATCGGTGACGTCGCCGAGACCACCCGGGCCAAGATGATCCACCGCCACCCCCACGTCTTCGGAAGCACCACCGTGGCCGGCGCGGAGGAGGTGGTCGTCAACTGGGAGAGGCTGAAGCGCACCGAGAAGCGGGAGCGTCTCTCCCTCCTGGAGGGCGTCCCCCACGCCCTGCCCGCGCTGGCCTTCGCCCAGGGGGTGCAGAAGCGGCCCGCCCGGGTCGGATTCGACGAGACGCCGACGGTCGCCGCCGCCCTGGCCTGGGTCCGGGACGGTGTCGATGCCCTCGCCCGCCTGGCCGCCGACGCACCGGCCAGGGCCGACCGGGGGGCGGACTGGTCCCCGGTTCGCGCCGACACCGTCAGCGGGGAGGGTCTCGGCGAGCCGGCCGCCGCCGGAACCGTCGCCGGCCACGCGCCGCCCCCGCCCCCGGCGAGCCGGGATCTCGAGGCGGCGATGGGCGAGCTGCTCTACGCCGCGGTCGCCCTGGCCCGCCAGCTCCGGGTCAATCCCGAGGATGCCCTCCGCGGGCGCACCGTCAGCTTCGCCGACCGCTTCCGGAAGCTGGAGGCCATCGCGCGCGCCGATGGCGTCGACCTCCACGATCTCAGCCCCGAGGAGTGGCGCCGGCGCTGGGAGGCGACGGTCTAGGGGTTTCCGCGGAAGGCGGAGCCGCAGGGGGTGCTTCGCGGCCCCTCCGCTCGGCGTCCTCCGAGAAAGGAGGAGCCGCGAGGGTGGTGCTTCGCTGCGGCCCGGGCGTTCGATCGCCCTGACTGGCGATCGACGCCCTCCGCTCGGCGCGGTTGCAACCCGCGCCTGCGCAGAGCCTTCGCTGCGCACGCACCCCCGCGCCTCCTCCCGCTGCGGACACCGAAGTAGGTGGCACAAGATCCTCGGCGGTGCGGTGAGCGCGACGTGTAAGGCGACGTGACCATCGACAATCGACGGGTGAGCACACCACGGGCGCCCCTGGCCGCGCTGACGCTGCTTTCGCGCACGATGGTCATCGGCGCGACGTTCGCGGGCGTCGCGGGGGCGATCGCCGGGCTGGTATTGGGACTCCGCGCCTATGCACCGACGGCGTGGTTCGCCGTCGTCGAGTTGGGGCTGCCGGCCACCCTCGTTGGTGCGCTCGCCGGCCTCGCGGCGGGTTCGGTCCTTCTCGCCTGTGGGCGGATCGCTCGCTGGCGGCGCCCGTAGGCCACCTGCAGCGCCTTCCCGACGCTGTCTCCAGTCATCTCTCCCGAGGCTACGGAACAAGGTGACCGAATCCTCCATGGGAGGACAACTTCACAGCACTCGTAGGGCGGCCGTGTGCGGTTGCGGAGACGCGGGGTGCGTGCGCAGCGAAGGCTCTGCGCAGGCGGCGGTTGCAACGCCGCCGAGCGGAGGGCGCGGCACGCCGGTCAAGGCGTGCCGACGCCCGGGCCGGAGCGAAGCACCACCACCGCGGCTCCGCACCCCACAACATGCGGGCATCTCTGACGGGTCCGCACACAAAATGGCCGAACCCCGTTGCGGTTTCCGCGACTGCGTAGCAGACTACGCATCCCGCGGCCAGTTCCCGCCCACGTCCCCCCAAGGCCCGCAATGAACGTCCCTGCTCCTCAGCGACCCCGCCCCTTCAGGGCGCGGCGGATCCTCGCCCTGGTCGTGGCCGTCGCCTGTGGCTGGGTGGCTTACGCGCTGTACGGCGCGGCCGCCACCGACCACGCCGCCCTCGCGCGGGTGACCCAGCTCCAAGAGGCCAACGCCGCCCTCACGGCCCAGATCGCGCAGCGCTCCCAGGAGGTCAGTGAAGCCCAGGGCACGGCGTGGCTGGAGGACCAGGCGCGCAAGCTCGGCTACCACCTCCCCGGTGAGAAGGTCTACGTCCTCGATCCGGGCGCCAAGTCGGCGCCCGCCTCCGGTGGCCTCAACGCCCCACCTCCCACCTTCAGCCCCACCCCGGTCCCCACCCCCATCCCATCGGCCACCCCCACCCCGTCGCCCTCGCCAGCGGGGCCCACCCTGGTGCCGCTCAGCCCGACCCCTGCCGCCACGTCGCCGTCCCCCGCCGCCACGTCGCCGTCCCCCGTCGCCACGTCACCGTCCCCCGCCCACTGACGATGTGGCGACCGCATGGTCGCCCGGCGTCCCGGGGTGGATGGGCGGCCAGCCTTGTGCAACTGCGGCGTGGGGCGCCCGGCCCGCGCTATGCTCCCGATGCGGCGTGGAGCAGTGGAAGCTCGTCGGGCTCATAACCCGAAGGTCGCTGGTTCGAATCCAGCCGCCGCAACCACTCCTCCCCCCTGCGTCGGTGCCGATGTCGTCGCTGTCCGGCATCCGGCCCCCGGCGCTTCCTCCGGCGGTATAGCTCAGGTGGTAGAGCGCCCGGCTCATACCCGGTATGTCCCTGGTTCGACCCCAGGTACCGCCACGTGGGCCCGGCAGTTGCCTCCGGGCGAGCGGGTCGCCGCCGTCGGCCGGCTCCGCCGCGCCGTCGCCTCCGCCGCCGATCGGCGCGAC
Source organism: Candidatus Dormibacteria bacterium (assembly GCA_049521435.1). Taxonomy (GTDB): domain Bacteria; phylum Chloroflexota; class Dormibacteria; order Aeolococcales; family Aeolococcaceae; genus Changshengia. Next base: position 75,141 of record JBEKOU010000008.1, read on the forward strand.
GTCATCCGCCCCGGCGAGACGGTGGTGGTGGCCTGCAGCGGGGGGCCGGATTCGACCGCCCTCGTCGATGCCGTGGCCCGGCTGGCGCCGCCCCGCGGCTGGCGCCTTCACGTCGTCCACGTCGACCATGGGCTGCGGCCCGGGTCGGCTGCCGAGGCGGGACCGGTCGCCGCCCTGGCCGCCCGGCTCGGCCTCGGTTTCGAGGCGGTGAGGGTCGAGGTCGAGAGCGGCCCCTCCATTCAGGACCAGGCCCGCCGGGCCCGTCACGCCGGGCTCGCGGCGGTCGCCGACCGGCTCGGCGCCACCGCCATCGCGCTGGGCCACACCGCCGACGACCAGGCGGAGACGGTCCTGATGCGCCTCCTCACCAGCGCCACCCCCTGGAGCCTGCGGGCGATGGCGGAGCGCGAGGGTAGGCTGGCCCGCCCGCTTCTCCGCGTCTGGCGCCAGGCGACCCTGGACTACTGCGCGGCCCTCGGTCTCGAGCCGATCGACGACCCGAGCAACCGCGATCCCCGCTTCCTGCGCAGCCGGGTGCGCCACGAGCTCCTGCCGGCGCTGGAGGAGGTCTTCCCGGGCGCGCGCCGGCGGCTGGCCACCCTGGCGCTGCGGCAGCGCAGCCTCCTGGAAGAAGGTGGCGGGGCCGGACCCGCAGCAACCGGGAACAAGGCTGTCACTCCACGATCGCGCCTCCCGCGCAGTTCGGAGCCCCTGCTATAGACTGGCTCGGATGCGCAACTCTCGGCGCCCCTTCTCCTGGATGCTCGGCGTGCTCCTGGTCGTGGTCGTCCTGCTGGTCTTCTACGGGCGCTCCGGCCCCGCCTCGACCACCGAGACGAGCGGCCAGCTGCAGGCGGCGGTCACCCTCTGGGAGAGCAACCACACCGCACCCCAGGCCATCTCCAACAGCAAGAGCGACCAGACCCAGATCAGCAGCGACGGGAGTACGGTCACCTGGTATGACAATGCGGGGAGCCTCTACACCACCACCGTCGGCGACAGTGACCAGGTCACCCACGAATTCCAAACCGCCGGCTACACCAACTACACCAACGACGGGAGCGACTTGACCGACATCCTGATCAGCCTCTTGCCGACGCTGGTGCTCGTCGGGATCATGGTCTTCTTCGTCTGGTGGATGCTCCGTCAGAGCCAGTCGGGGAACAACCAGGCGATGTCCTTCGGTCGCAGCCGAGCCCGGCTGGTCGCCGCCGACAAGCCGTCGGTCACCTTCATGGACGTCGCCGGGGTCGACGAGGCCAAGCAGGAGCTCGGTGAGATCGTCGAGTTCCTCAAGTACCCGGACAAGTTCACCGCGGTGGGCGCCCGCATTCCCAAGGGCGTCCTCCTGGTCGGCCCCCCGGGAACTGGCAAGACCCTCCTCTCCAAGGCGGTCGCCGGCGAGGCGGGGGTGCCCTTCTTCAGCATCTCCGGCTCGGAGTTCGTGGAGATGTTCGTCGGCGTGGGCGCCAGCCGGGTGCGTGATCTCTTTGACCAGGCCAAGAAAAACTCGCCGTGCATCGTCTTCGTGGACGAGATCGACGCGGTGGGGCGGCAGCGCGGCGCCGGTCTGGGCGGCGGCCACGACGAGCGCGAGCAGACCCTGAACCAGCTGCTGGTGGAGATGGACGGGTTCGAGACCGCGACCCACGTCATCGTCATCGCCGCCACCAACCGTCCTGACGTCCTCGACCCAGCCCTGCTCCGTCCGGGACGCTTCGACCGCCACGTGATGCTGGACCGCCCGGACATCCGCGGCCGTCGCGCCATCCTGGAGGTCCATTCCCGGAACAAGCCGCTGGACCCGGCCGTCGACCTCGAGGTCCTCGCCAAGCAGACGCCGGGATTCTCGGGGGCCGACCTCTCCAACCTGATCAACGAGGCGGCCATCCTGGCGGCGCGCCAGAACCGGAAGCTGGTCAGCATGCCGCACCTCGAGGAGGCGATCGCCCGCGTCATCGCCGGGCCCGAGCGCAAGAGCCGGATGATCAGCGAGAAAGAGAAGGCCACCATCGCCTATCACGAGATGGGCCATGCCCTGGTCGGGATGACCCTGGAGCACACCGACCCGGTGCACAAGATCTCCATCGTCAGCCGCGGCATGGCCCTGGGCTGGACCCTCTCGCTGCCCACCGAGGACAGGTACCTGGTCAGCAAGGCCGAGCTCCTCGACCAGCTCGCCCAGATGCTGGGCGGCCGCTGCGCCGAGGACCTCATCCTCGGGGAGGCCAACATAACGACCGGGGCGAGCGACGACATCCGCAAGGCCACCGACCTCGCCCGCAAGATGGTCACCGAGTGGGGGATGAGCGACAAGCTCGGTCCTCGCACGTTCGGTGAGCGCCAGGAGATGGTCTTCCTGGGTCGGGACCTCGGCGAGCAGCGCAACTACTCCGAGGACATCGCCTCCGAGATCGACCAGGAGGTGCACCACCTGGTCGAGACCGCCTTCCTCCGGGCCAAGGAGGTGCTCCGCCGGCGCGAAACCGTGCTCCGCGTGCTGGCCACGCGCCTGACCGAGGTCGAGACCATGGAGGGGGCCGAGATGAAGCGGATCATGGACGAGATCGACGGCGCCCAGGAGCCGACCGGGCCCGAGCTGGGCGAGGTCGCCGCCGGGGTCTGACCCCGACCGCGCACTCCGCACCGGTGTCGCGCGAGCCCGCCATGGGGGCGGGCTGCGACCGAGCCGCGACGGCGCCGTTCACCGTCGGGGGAGCGGGGGCTGGGAGACTCCCCTCGATGCCGGACGTCACCTGTCCCAACTGCTGGCTGTGGCAGCCGCTCGGGCGATCGACAAGCTGTCGTGCCTGCGGCGCACCGCTGATCACGCCGATGGGCGCCCGGGTCGACCAGGTCTGGAATCCGGTCGGCGCGGCCCCGATCTCGGCGACCGGAGCCGATCCGTCAGGCGGAGCCGCGTACGCGCCCTCGGCCTCGTGGATGCCGATCGGGTACGCGGGACGTCCCACCGTCGAGGAAGCGAGAGGCACGGACTGGGTGCTCTGGGTGCGGGTCGCGCTCGCGGTCCCCTCCCTGCTGCTGGCGGCGCTGGTCATGCTTCTGGGCCTGCTCTTCCAGCACATCACGCTGCCGGCGGCGGCGGGACAGGTACCCCAGACCGTCGACATCGGTCCCATGGTCGTGATCTTCCTGGCGATCTTCCTGTCGATCACGGCGCTCATCGTCTGGCTGGCCCGGTTCGCAGTATTCCGGGCCATCCTGCTCATCCTGATCGTGGTCAACGTGGTGTCCGTGCTGACCCAGATCGGCGTCGCGATTCCCGCCGACCGGATCGCCCTGCTGGTCGACGTCGGCTGGGACATCGGTTACGCGGCCCTGCTGATCCTCTCCCTGACCTCCCAGCGGCCCCAGCTGCGCTGAGGCGCCGCCGGAATCGCGGGCGGGCTCGCGGGCGGGCTCGCGGTACACTCAGGCGAGGCCGGTCCCATCCGGAGGTCGCGGGCCCGGGGACGCCAGCGGGCGCCTCGAGGTTCCTGACGCCGCCTCCGGCGGGGACGGGCACCCAGCAGCCCGCTTGGATCCAGAGGTGACCGAGACGGTGACAGTTCGCGACGGCGAGACGGCGGCCCCGAGCCCCTCGGCGGGCGCCTGGCCGGCCACCATCGCCGTCGTCGGCGCCGGGCGAGCCGGCGGCGCTCTTGCCGCGGCCCTGACCGCGGCTGGTCGCTCCGTCGTCGCCATCGCCAGCCGGGATGCGGATGGAGCCGCTGCTCTGGCCGCACGGGTCGGCGCCCGGCCGGCACCCACCGCGCTGGCGGCGATCCGCGCCGCCGATCTCACCCTCCTAACCGTCTCCGACGCCGCCATTGCCGGGGTCGCTGCCGCGGTCGCCGCCACCGGTGCCGATCTGACGGGTCGAGCCGTGGTCCACTGCAGCGCGAGCCTCGGTATCGAGGAGCTGGCGGCGCTGCGCCCGACCGGCGCCGGCCTGGGCTGTCTGCATCCTTTCCAGGCGCTCGCCGGCGCCGGGTCGGCCCCGCTCCTCCAGGGTGCGGTGATGGCGATCGAGGCCGACCCCGCCCTCGAGGCACCGCTCCGCCACCTCGCCGCGGATCTCGGCGGCCGTCCGGTCGCGCTGCTCCCCGGAACACGGGCGCTGTACCACGCCGCGGCGGTGCTGGCGGGCAACGCACCCCTCGCCCTGCTCTCCGTCGCCGGTGAGCTGCTGGTCGCGGCGGGACTGGAGCAGGCCGCAGCCGAGGAGGCCCTGATCGGCCTCATGGAGGGCGCCCTCACCAATGCCCGCCGCGACGGCCCTCGCGCCGCCCTCACCGGCCCGGTGGTGAGGGGTGACACGGCGACCGTCGCTCTCCACCTCGCCGCTCTCGAAGGGCGGCCCGAGACCGACGCCCTCTACCGCGCCCTGGCCCAGGCGATCCTGCACCTGGCCGGGGAGGAGGGACGAGAGGAGATCGCCCACCTGTTGACTCGTGTGCCCGAAGGGCGCACACGGCTCGAAACCGCAGACGCAGGCGGACACCGCGAAGGCGGAGCGGGGCTGCGTGCGCAGCGCAGGCTTGGCGGAGGCGCGGATTGCAGCCGCGCCGAGCCAAGGGCGCCGAGCGCCAGTCAGGGCGCTCGGACGCCCGGGCCGCAGCGAAGCACCAGCTCCGCTCCGCCGTACTCAACGGAGGACCCGAGATGCCAGTGACCATTCGCAGCCTGGTCGAACGCAAGCGCCGCGGCGAGCGGTTCGCAATGCTGACCGCCTACGACTACACGACCGCCCGGATCCTGGCCGAGGCCGAGATCCCGGTCCTCCTGGTCGGCGACTCCCTGGGCATGGTCATGCTCGGATACCGCAACACCCTGCCGGTGACCATGGAGGAGATGCTCCACCACGCCCGGGCGGTTGCGCGCGGGGCCCCCGACCAACTCCTGGTGGGGGACATGCCGTTCAACTCGTACCACGCCTCCGACGAGCAGGCCATCGCCAACGCGGCCCGCTTCCTCCAGGCGGGGATGCACGCGGTCAAGGTCGAGGGCGGCGGCCGGGTCGTCCAGCTGGTGGCGAAGCTGACCGAACGGGGCATCCCGGTGATGGGCCACCTCGGCCTGACCCCGCAGTTCATCAACCTCCTCGGCGGCTTCCGCGTGCAGGGGAGGGAGGCGGAGGTGGCTGCCCGGATCGAGAGCGATGCGCGGGATCTGGAGGCGGCGGGCGCCTTCGCCCTCGTGCTCGAGGGCATGCCGGCGCCCCTGGCGGCGTCGGTGACCGCCTCCCTGACCATCCCCACCATCGGGATCGGGGCCGGCCCCGGCTGCGACGGCCAGGTCCTCGTCTTCCACGACATCCTGGGGCTGAACCGCGACCCGCTGCCCAAGTTCGTCAAGGTCTTCGCCCCGCTCGGCGACGAGGCGGTCGCCGCCACCCGTGCCTATGCGGCCGAGGTGGCCGCCGGCACCTTCCCCGACGATGCCCACACATACAGCTGACCGGCGCCCTCACCTCACCCGGGTCGATGGCCCGGAGGAGCTGCGCCGCCGTTGCGATCGGATCCGGGCCGCGGGGCTCAGCCTCGGTCTGGTGCCGACCATGGGCGCGCTGCACGCCGGGCATCGTCAATTGATCCAGAGATCGAGGGCGGAATGCGACCGCACGGTGGTGAGCATCTTCGTCAACCCGACCCAGTTCGGGCCGGGCGAGGACTTCGATCTGTATCCGCGCCCGCTGGACGCCGACCTTGCCGTCTGCGCCGAGCTGGGGGTGGACCTGGCCTACGTTCCCAGCGAGGCCGCCATGTACCCGGAGGGTTTCGCCACTCGGGTCTCTCTGCGAGGTGCGCTCGCCGAGACCCTCGAGGGAGCCCACCGCCCCGGGCACTTCGATGGCGTGGCGACGGTGGTGACCAAGCTCCTCGTCACCGCGCGGCCGGACCGTGCCTACTTCGGGCACAAGGATGCTCAGCAGTGCGCCCTCGTCCGCCGCCTCGCCGCCGACCTGAACACCGGCACCGAGGTCGCAGTCTGCCCCACCGTCCGTGACGCGGACGGTCTCGCCCTCTCCAGCCGCAATGCCCGCCTCGACCCCGCCGAGCGGCTTCAGGCGCTCGCCATCCCCGCCGCCCTGGCCGCCGCCGACGCCGCCTTCCGGCTCGGCGAGAGGGACGCGGAGGCGATCCGTGACCTGGTCCTGTGGCGCCTCGCCGATAGCCCCGGCCTGGCGGTGGACTACGTGGCCGTGGTCGATGCTGAGACGTTTGCGCCGGTCACGATCATGAACGTTCGATGCGAAATTCTCATCGCTGCTAGAATGGGTTCGGTCCGGCTGATCGACGTGCTCACGCCGGGGACCGATGAGAGGCTGGTCGTCGGTGTGGGGGGTTGACCCCTATCAGCCTGGATTCGGAGAGGAGCGAGGAGTGCCGCGCACCGTCGTCAGGTCCAAGATCCACCGCGTCACCGTGACCGGAGCGGACCTGGACTACCTCTCCCCGAGGCGATGACGCCCTGAGCGTGACCGCCAGACTTCGAGGAGCTGCCCCCGACATCGTGGTCGTTGGCGGGGGCGTGGCCGGGCTTGCCGCCGCGCTCACCGCTGCTCCGCGCGCCCGCGTGCTGGTGGTCAGCAAGGGCAGCACCGACGACGGCTGCACCGCCGCCGCCCAGGGTGGCATCGCCGCCGCGGTCGGCCCCGACGACTCCCCGGAGCTGCATTTCGAGGACACGATGGCCGCCGGCCGGGGCCTCTGCGACGAACGGGCGGTGCGCCTGATGGTCGAGGAGGCCCCCGCCCGAGTGGCCCAGCTGGCCGCGTGGGGCGTGGCCTTCGATCGCGACGGGGACGGCGTCGACCTCCACCGGGAGGCGGCGCACAGCCGGGCGCGGGTTCTCCATGCCGGCGGCGACGCCACCGGGGCGGCCATCGAGTCCGCCCTGCTGCGGCGCCTCCACGAGAGTGCCGCCACCGTCCTCGAGGGCCAGGTGGTCACCCACCTGGTGCAGGACGGGGCCGGCGGCGTGGTGGGGGTCGAGCTCTGCGATCCCGCCTCCGGGGAGCGGGCAATGGTGCCTGCGGGGGCGGTGATCCTCGCGACCGGCGGGGCATCCGCTCTCTGGCGCCACACCACCAATCCGGCCGGAGCCACCGGCGACGGCATCGCCCTCGCCTACGAGGCTGGCGCCGAGGTCGCCGACGTCGAGTTCATCCAGTTCCACCCCACCGTCCTCGCCCTGGCGGGGGCCCCCGCCTTCCTCATCAGCGAGGCGGTCCGCGGCGAGGGCGGACTGGTCGTGAACGCGGAAGGGCGGCGCTTCCTGCTCGACGCCGATCCCCGGGGCGAGCTGGCCCCCCGTGACATCGTCGCCCGGTCGATCTGGGAGGAGATGGCCCGGTGCGGCAGCGCCTCGGTGTTCCTCGACTGCCGCGGCGTCGGCGCGCGCCTCGCCGAGCGCTTCCCGACCATCGTCGCCACCTGCCGGAGCCACGGGATCGACCCGGTCGAGCAGCTGATCCCGATCGCCCCCGCCGCCCACTACACCATCGGTGGCGTGGTCACCGACCTGGACGGGGCGACCACCGTCCCCGGGCTCTACGCCTGCGGCGAGGTGGCCCGGACCGGGGTGCATGGCGCCAACCGGCTGGCCAGCAACTCGCTGCTGGAGGGATTCGTCTTCGGACGGCACGCCGGCGGAGCGGCCGTCGCCGGGCTGGCGGGCCGGCCCGCGGGAGCGGTGACCCAGCTGCCCGACGTGGCGGTGGAAACCCGGCTCGCCGATCTCGCCGCCGAGCAGGAGCTGCGCGAGCTGATGTGGTCGGCCTGCGGCATCAGCCGCACCGGCGCTGCGCTGACCGCCGCGCGGGAGGCGATCGCGCAGATGGGAGAGGAGAGGGGAGAGGGCACGACCTGGCTCGCGCAGCGGCGCGGCCGGCTCGCCCGCACCGCGGCCCGGTTGATCGTCGAGGCCGCGCTTCACCGTGAGGAGAGCCGGGGCGCTCACCACCGTGGTGACTTCCCCACGAGCATCGACCGCTGGCGTGTATCCCACGTCATGCGGGAAAAGAGAGGAGTAGAGGTTGTCCACGACCCTGCAGCCCATCACTGAGACGCTCGCGCCCGAGCATCTCGACACCCTCATCCGTGCGGCTCTCGACGAGGACCTCGGGGCCGGTGACGTCACCACCGATGCTCTCATCCCTGCGGCCATGACCTGTCGAGGCAAGGTCGTCTGCAAGCAGGACGGTGTCATCTGCGGCCTCTCGCTGGCACGCCGCGCCTTCGAGCTCCTCGACGAGCGCGTGCAGTTCGACGCCAAGGCCAAGGACGGCGAGAAGGTCCAGGAGGACCAGATCGTGATCCGCCTCTACGGCCCGGCGCGGGCCATCCTCAAGGCGGAGCGGGTTGCCCTCAACTTCCTCCAGCACCTCTCCGGGATCGCCAGCATGACCGCCCGCTACGTCAAGGCGGTCGAGGGCACCAAGGCGACCATCCTCGACACCCGCAAGACCACCCCGGGGCTGCGCTCACTGGAGAAGTACGCCACCCGCATCGGCGGTGCCGACAACCACCGCTTCGGTCTCTACGACGCCATCCTCATCAAGGACACCCACCTCGCCCTGGTGGGCGGGGTCACGCCGGCGCTCCGCGCCATCCGCAAGGCGTACCCCGAGGACGACGTGATCGTCGAGGTCAGCTGCTTCCAGGAGCTCCAGCAGGCGCTCACCGACAAGGCGCCCCGCATCCTGCTCGACAACTTCTCGCCCGGCCAGGTGCGCGAGGCCATGGGCCTGATCCGGGGCCGTGCCATTGTCGAGGTGAGTGGCGGCGTCCAGCCGGGCAACGCTCGGGCGTATGCGCTGGCCGGGGTGGACTACATCTCGGTGGGAGCGTTGACCCACAGCGCGACAGCGCTCGACCTCTCGTTGAAGGTGACGCGGTACTAGGAGCTTGTGATGGCGCGGAGTCGCCGGGGTGGTGCTTCGCTGCGGCCCGGCCGTCGGCACGCCTTGACTGGCGTGCCGCGCCCTCTGCTCGGCGGCATTGCAACTGCCGCCTGCGCAGAGCCTTCGCTGCGCACGCACCCCCGCGCCTCCTGAGGGCTGCCGTTCCGCGTCCCCACCTCGGCGGCAGTGCAGCTGCCGCCTACGCAGAGCCTTCGCTGCACACGCACCCCGCGCCTCCTGTGCGGTGCGGTTCTTCACGGTGACCGGGGATAGGCCGCGCCGATAGACTTCGATTCGTGATCGAGATCAGGCCTGTCCATCCTGAGGAATACGAAGAGGCCGGACGCGTCACCGCATCGGCCTGGGAGCCCTGGGACGACCCCTCATATGAGCGTTTCTCGGCGTACCTTCGCGACGTGGCGTCGCGAGTCAAGGTCGCCCCGGTTTTCGTCGCGGTCGATGACGGCGCGATCCTTGGCTCGGTGACCCTGGAGATGCATGAGCGCCTTCCCGAATTCGGTCAGGAGCACGGGCCTCTGCCTCCGGGTGAGGCGCATGTGCGCAGCCTCGGCGTCGCGCCTTCGGCGAGACGACGTGGGGTGGCCCGCAAGTTGATGTTGCATTGCATCGAATACGCGAGGAGCAACGGGAAGTCCTGTATGACACTCAACACCGGCGAAGGGAATGTCCCTGCCCAGCGGCTGTACGAATCACTCGGGTTCAGGCGCGGCCTGGACCTCGTGGTCCGGGCAGGTTTCGGTGTGAGGTCATATCAGCTTGACATCTGACAGGGGGAAACCCTGATGGCGGCCACGGGCTGCCCCTGAGGTTCGGAGCCGGAAGGGGGCTCAGGATCACGCCGAGAGATCTCAGAAGGGCCACCCGATCACCGAGGAGGCGAAAGGGATGACAAGCCTGGGCGACGGCGACGACCAGAGGCCCGTGACGGCGGGCAGCGGGTCGCCGGCTCGAGACCCGAAGCGGTGGAACTGCGCCTTCTATGGCTGCGCGATCCTGTTCGCCGTGGCCGCGCTCGTCGGCATCCTCGTGACGGTGCTGACGACCCCCTACTCGCAGCAGCAGCTCGAGCAGGCCCTGGTGGTGATCGGGGCACCTCCGGGATTCTCGGATGGCCACTTCGTGCCGGGTAGCGGCGGCGGTATCTACGGCCCGCAGCAATACGTGCGTGAGTACGACGGCACGTCGTCGGGGGCCGCGGTCAACGCGTGGTGGGCCAGCCGGCTCGACGCACTGGGTTTCGAGGATGTCAGCGCGACTGACGTCTCATGCGGTGGCTTCTGGGCCACCTACGACGCATCGAATAACTCTCTGCTGGGAGGCGGCCCTGTGACCATCGTGGACATAACCGATGCAAGCGCCGGAGGATCTGTTTGGGGCATTGGGTGTCCATCGGGGCTCTTCGGGTGAGGCGCTCCCCCAATCCCATCGCGGTGCGGAGACTGATCACCGCGCTCGTCCTCGTCATCGTGACGGCGGAGTCGCTTCTACTCCTTCTCCTCGCCGGCATCGATTGGACGTTCAGAGGTTTCGAGATCGGAGGCACGCTGTCGTCACAGCAGCTCGCGGCCAACACCGCCTGGGCCGTCGCGGAGTTCGCTCTTACCGGGGTCAACCTGATGGGCGCAGTCCTCTTCGCCGTCAGACGGCGCGGCCTGGGGCTCGTGGCCCTCTGCGGTGTTCAGGCCATGGATATCGGGTTCCTCGTCTTCTTGATGGTGGGTTGGGCCGAGGCCGATGAGTGGTCATGGGTCTCCGACGCCATTGGATACGCCCTCCTTCCCGCAACCGCGCTTGCTCTCCTCGTCACCATCGCCCGGAGGTCACATGACGTCCGTCCGCGGCGGGTCAACCGGACGCTGGGCCCCCCTCCCTTGACCGACCCGCCCTTGGTGCATTCGCCCACCCGCCCATAGCGGGGCGGCCACCCCTCCAGGACGGCGATCAGTTCCTCGATCAAGGCCGTGGCCGGAGGACGGAAGCTGCGCTACATCGGTCTGCAGCGCAACCGGGCGTGGTTCGTGATGACCGGGGCGGTCTACAACCTCATCCGGATCGCCACCCTGGACGCCCTGATCCGAACGCCGAAGGACCTCCCGGCGGCTCGCCGGGGATCGCCGCCTCCACCAAAACGGGCCTTGCTTGCCCACCAGGGCGACCTCTCAGCTCTCCCTCGCTCCCCCGGAACCGAGGATCAACACCCTGCCAGGCGCGGTTCACGAACTGCCCGGACATTCGAAGCCGGGAGGAGGTGGCGGTCCGCCCGAGGGGGCCGGCGCTCCTATGAAGACCCAGCCGCCGCTGCGTACGAGCACCTCCACGTCCCCGAAGACGAAGCTGTCCTGCTTAAGCACCTTGCCCGTCGCCGCAGAGGTCACCGTGACGGTCCATGGCTGTCTCGGGGCCGATCTCGTGTCGATTGGAGCGCCACTCCCGCATTCGACGCTCGTGGCCGGACCGTGCGACCACGGAGTAACCACCACGTTGGGACCGTCGAGATCGTCGACGAAAAAGACGGACGGCGGGGGTAAGAACCCGCAGGCCACCCACCCCGCCAGGCAAAGACACACCAGCACGATGGCGGCGACGAGGCGGCGTCTCATCGCACCCTCTCCCACCGGCCAGGCCAACGGCCGTGGTCACGTCTGGCATTGATGGTCACCCCTACCCCTCCAGGACGGCGATCAGCTCCTCCTGGATGAGGCCGAGGGCGAGCAGCACCCGGAACTCCGAGGAGTTGCGCAGGGCCTCGTCTGCATGCTGCTCCCAGCCGTCCTCCTCCACGCCCATGAGCCCGCCGGCGGTGATCCGGAGCAGGTTGAGGCCGCGTGCCCAGGCCAGCGCCTGCTCCTCGGTGAGCACGGTGACGTCCTCTCCCGAGCCGATGCAGTCCCGCATCACGTCGAGGTCGGCCTCGCGGCTCCGCTCGATCTCGGGGCGCACCCACCGGTCGTATTCGGCCTGGAACTCGGGATCGTCGTAGGCGACGGGGACGGTCCGCCGGACCTCGCCGAGGCTGGGGGCGAGCTGCTCGACGATCATCAGCAGCACCGCCCTCTCGTCGGCGTCGAGACGGATCTGGATCCGCCCGCGCCGCTTGCGGACCTCGGCCACCGGCGTCCTACCCGCGGCCCATGGTCGCCTGCAGACCAAAGCCGTGGAGCCGGGAGACCGAGACCTCGGCCTGCTCCCGGGGCTGGGTGGCGACCACCGCCTTGCCCTCGTGGTGCACCTGGAGCATCAATCTGGTCGCCGTCTCGAAGTCGTAACCGAAGAGACGTCGGAAGACCAGAACCACGTACGACATCAGGGTGATCGGGTCATTCCAGACCAGCACGTCCCAGCCCGGGTCGCGAACCGGGTGCTCGCTGCCTGCCGGGGTCTCGATGGGGGTGTTTGCGGGGGCGGCGGGAGGCTGCGCTGTCGCCGGTGCCATCGGTTTCCAAGGTTAGTCCACTCGGAGGCGAACGCGGACCAGATGGAGAGGATCCCGGGAAGGGAGGCCGAGGGTCGGAGCCCTAGCTGGCAGATCCCACGTCGGAGAGCTTGAAGATGTCCTTCCACACCGCGAAGGCGGTCTCTGTCTGGCGGGCGGCGGTCGGCCCCTCGAGGACGGCCTGGAGTGGCAGCTCGCAGTTGTGGCAGATGATCCAGATCGGCCCCGGCTCGCTGATGCGACGCTCGAGCCGGTGCTTGTGCCCACACTCTTCGCAGGTGATCGTGACCCTCATGGCGTCACCGAGGTTCGCACGGCGGTGCGACGCCGTCCCCGAGGGTCCTGTATTGCCCCGGTCACGGGGTGCAACGATCTCCTGACGTCAGCCGCCGCCCGGCGGACAGCCCGCCCATCCGCATCACGTCAGACCCCGCCATCGCCGCGGCAGCTAGTGTGTTTTCATCAGCCGGCTGGGGCGCCCGCACCGGCCTGACGCCCCCTGCCGGCGCCGCGCCGGGGGGGTCTCGTCGCTCTCCGGATGGGTCTGCCCGCACGGCGCGGGTGGGCCCCCGCCCCCTCCCGGTCCTGTCGCGGTACCCTGATAGACTGCCCGTGTCGCACGGCAACGGTGCAAACGCGCCCGTTCTTCGCCTCCAAGCGGCACCATTCGGGGTCCCCGGGCCCACATCCCTCGGCAGCACGCTCCCCCCGAGCTGCACGGCGAGAGAGACAGAAGGAGACAGTTGGCCCCCAGCGTAGAAACACCGGAGCGCGAGCCGCTCACCATGGAGGACCTTCTCCGCGAGGAGGAGGGCAGCGTCAAGTCCCTTGCTTACGGCGACATCGTCGAGGGCGTGGTGGTGCGGGTCGATCCCGATGAGGTGCTCGTCGACATCGGGGCCAAGTCGGAAGGGGTGATCTCCAACCGGGAGCTCTCCGGCCGCAACGAGGCCGCGGTGATCCTGGTCTCCGGCGAGCGGGTCAAGGTGTACGTCCTCCAGCCCGAGGACGAGGAGGGGCGGGTCATCCTCTCGCTCCGCAAGGCCCGCGCCGAGTCGATCTGGCAGGCGGTGGCGGAGAAGGAGTCGGAGGGCGAGATCCTCGACGCCGAGGTCCGCGAGCAGAACAAGGGCGGCCTGATCGTCAACATCATGGGGTTGCGCGGCTTCCTGCCCTCCAGCCAGGTGGCGCGCCAGTTCTCCGGCAACCTGATGGAGCTGGTGGGGACCAAGATCCCCGTCAAGATCCTCGAGGTCAACCGCAAGCGCAACCGGCTCATCGTCTCCCAGCGCGCCGCGCAGGACGAGGACAGGGCGCGCCAGCGCGAGGAGCTGTTCGAGAAGCTCAAGGTCGGCGACATGATCACCGGCAAGGTGAGCGGCCTGACCAGCTACGGCGCCTTCGTCAACCTCGGCGGCGCCGATGGTCTGATCCACATCAGCGAGCTGTCCTGGGATCGCATCAACAACGTGTCGGACATGCTGACCGTCGGGGACGAGGTCCGGGTCAAGGTCATCAAGCTCGACCCGGAGCTCTCCCGCATCAGCCTCTCGCTGCGCCAGCTGAGCGATGACCCGTGGGACACGATCGAGGACCGCTTCCCGCCCGGCAAGGTCGTCGACGGTGAGGTCACCAAGACCAAGAAGTACGGTGCGTTCCTTCAGATCGCCGATGGGGTCGAGGGGCTGCTCCACATCAGCGAGCTCTCCTGGGACCACGTCGAGCGCACCGAGGACATCCTCAAGATCGGGGAGGAGGTCAAGGTCATGGTGCTGAGCGCCGACCGCGCCCGGCGCCGGATCAGCCTCTCGCTCCGCCAGCTCCACGGCGGTGGGCCGGAGGGGCCGGCCGAGTACGTGCCGCCCACCTACGACCTCGGCGAGGACTCGGACCAGGGCGACGACGAGGCGGATGCCGCGGCCGAGCCCGCGACCGAGGATGTCGCGGTCGTGACGGAGTCGGCCGCCGAGCTCGACGAGAGCGTCGAGGCCTCTGCGCTGCCGGAGGTCGAGGGCGAGGTGGTCCTTGCCGAGGCTTCCGGGGAGACCGAGGTCGAGGCCGAGCCGGCGGCGTCCGCCGGAGAGACCGTCGCCGCGGCCGACGCGGTGATGGTCGAGGCCGAGGCGGTCCTGGTCGAGGCTCTCGCCGAGGCGGAGGAGGCCCTCGAGGGGTCTCAGGGCCAGGCTGAGCCCGAGGCGCCCGACGCGGAGGCGTCCGCGCCCGAGCCGGCGGCGTCAGAGCCGGTGGAGACCGCCGGCGAGGCGGAGGCCGAGCCCGAGGCGTAGCACCCCGCCGGTCAGCCGGCGTTGGCGGCGACCCGCCCGGCCGGGGGTGAGCCCGGGGCACCCGGCGGGTCGACCGCGCCCGGCGGCATCCACTGTGGAGAAGTCCGCCCTACCGCCGCCGCTTGCGGAGGCGGGGATGACGACCTCGGCACGCCGCTCCTCCAAATGGGCGTAGAGAGAGTGGCCGACCCCTTCGATGGGCATAATGGGGAGCGTTGGAGCATGTCCCGAGCTGGCCCCTTCCTCCCTGGTGGGGGGGCCGGGCGGGGCGCGGAGGCTGTCTTGTATCCCTTTGAGCGGTTCACCGAGAGAGCGAAGAAGGTCCTCACCCTCGCCCAGGAGGAGGCCGAGCGCTCGCACCACTCGTACATCGGAACCGAGCACCTCCTGCTCGGCCTGCTGCGCGAAGGTGAGGGGCTGGCCGCCAAGGTCCTCAACAACCTGGGCGTCGAGATCAACAAGGTGCGCAGCACCATCGAGTCGGTTCTCGGCCGCAACGAGCGGATCATCATCCAGCAGATCATTCCCACCTCCCGGGTCAAGAAGGTCATCGAAATCTCCTTCGAGGAGGCCCGGCGGATGGGCAACAACTACGTGGGCACCGAGCACCTCCTGCTCGGCCTGCTCATCGAGGGAGAGGGCATCGCCGCCCACGTGCTCGAGGACCTCGGGGCCAACCTGGAGAAGGTGCGTGGCGAGATCGAGCGCCTGCTCCACGAGTCGGGCCTCGAAGAGGAAGGCAAGGAGACCCAGAAGAAGCCGAGCAAGACCCCACTGCTCGACCAGTTCTGCCGCGACCTCACCGAGCTGGCCCAGAAGAACCAGCTCGACCCGGTGATCGGCCGGGCCATGGAGATCGAGCGGGTAGTCCAGATCCTCTCCCGGAGGACAAAGAACAATCCGGCCCTCATCGGCGAGCCGGGCGTCGGCAAGACGGCCATCGCCGAGGGACTGGCCCAGGCCATCGTGCTCGGCAACATCCCCGAGTCCCTCATGGGCAAGCGGGTGCTCACCCTGGACATGGGCGGGCTGGTGGCCGGCACCAAGTATCGGGGCGAGTTCGAGGAGCGGCTCAAGAAGATCCTCGACGAGATCCGTCAGTCCCGGGAGGTCGTCCTCTTCATCGACGAGCTCCACACCCTGGTCGGGGCGGGTGCCGCCGAGGGCGCGATCGACGCCGCCAACATCCTCAAGCCGGCCCTGGCGCGCGGCGAGATCCAGTGCATCGGCGCCACCACGCTCAACGAGTACCGCAAGTACATCGAGAAGGACGCCGCCCTGGAGCGCCGATTCCAGCCCGTCTACGTCGACGAGCCGACCCTCCAGGAGACCATCGACATCCTGCACGGGATCCGGCCCCTCTACGAGAAGCACCACCGGGTCAAGATCACCGACCTGGCCCTCAAGGCCGCCGCCGATCTCTCGGTGCGCTACGTCGCCGACCGGTCGCTGCCGGACAAGGCGATCGACCTCATCGACGAGGCGAGCGCCCGGGTTCGGATGAAGCTGACCACGACCCCGGACGAGCTGCGCGCCATGCAGAAGGAGATCCGCGAGCTGGTGACCCAGAAGGAAGAGGCCATCGCCGGTCAGGACTACGAGACCGCGGCCAACTTCCGGGACAACGAGAAGAAGCTCAAGGAGAAGTACGTCTCCGAGGAGATGGCCTGGCGGGACAAGCTCGGCGCCACCGTGCCCGAGGTGACCGAGGAGCACATCGCCGAGATCATCAGCTCGTGGACGGGCGTCCCCGTGTCCCGGCTGGTGGAGGAGGAGACCACCAAGCTGCTCCAGATGGAGCAGGAGATCCACAAGCGGCTCATCGGCCAGGACGAGGCGGTCAAGGTGATCTCTCAGGCGGTGCGGCGTGCCCGCGCCGGGCTGAAGGACGCCCGCCGGCCGATCGGCTCGTTCATGTTCCTCGGCCCCACCGGGGTGGGCAAGACGGAGCTGGCCCGTTCCCTGGCGGCGTTCCTCTTCGACAACGAGGACGCCATCATCCGGCTCGACATGAGCGAGTTCATGGAGCGGCACTCGACGGCCCGTCTGGTCGGCTCGCCTCCTGGCTACGTCGGCTACGACGAGGGTGGCCAGCTCACCGAGGCGGTGCGCCGCCGCCCGTACAGCGTCGTCCTCTTCGACGAGATCGAGAAGGCCCACCCCGAGGTCTTCAACATGCTCCTCCAGATCCTCGAGGACGGCCGCTTGAGCGATGCCAAGGGCAAGGCGGTCAACTTCGCCAACACCATCGTCATCATGACCAGCAACCTCGGCGTCGCCAGCCTCAAGAGCAACCTCTCGCTCGGCTTCCAGCCGGCGATGTCGGCCGACCGTGCCATCGACCAGGACCACGCCAAGATGCGCGACAGCATCATGGACGAGCTCAAGCGGGCCTTCCGCCCCGAGTTCCTCAACCGGGTCGACGCGGTGGTCGTTTTCCAGCGGCTCAATCACGTTCAGATGCGCGAGATCGTCGACCTGATGATCGGCCGTGTCGCCGCCCACCTGGCGGCCCAGGAGTTGCAGCTGACCGTCTCCGACGAGGCCAAGGACCGCATCGTCGAGGACGGCTTCGACAAGGTCTACGGCGCCCGGCCGCTCCGCCGGGTCATCCAGAAGGTCATCGAGGATCCGCTCTCCGAGGAGCTGCTCCGGCTCAAGCACAGCCCCGGCGACACCGTCGTCGTCGAGATGGTCGACGGCGAGATCAAGATGCAGTTGGTCTCCAAGTCCACCCGGCGCGAGAAGAGCGAGCGGAAGGAGAAGGCCGAGGCGGCCGCCGCGGCGCCCTCCGAGTAGGGCGAGGAGAAGGGCATCGACAAGCCCCGATCCACCACGGGTCCTGCCCGTGACATCCCGGCGCTCGTGGCCGCATTGACCCTCGACGAGAAGGCGTCGCTCACCGCCGGCATCGACTTCTGGCACACCGCGGCCGTCCCGCGCCTCGGCATCCCCTCGGTCAAGTTCACCGATGGTCCCAATGGCGCCCGTGGGGAGACGGACAGCTTCCTCGCCGTGACGCCCTCGATCTGCATCCCCTCGGCCACGGCCCTGGGGGCCACCTGGGATCCCGGGCTGGTGGCGGAGGCGAGTGGTGCTGTCGCCCGGCAGGCCCGCGACAAGGGCGCCCGCGTGCTGCTCGCGCCCACCGTCAATCTGCATCGCCACCCGCTCTGGGGGCGCAATTTCGAGGCCTTCTCCGAGGACCCCCTGCTCACCGCCAAGCTCGCCGTCGCCTACATCCGGGGGGCTCAGGAACAGGGTGTGATCGCCACCGTCAAGCACCTGGTCGGCAACGAGACCGAGTTCGAGCGCTACACCAGCTCGTCCGTGATCGACGAGCGCACCCTCCGCGAGCTCTACCTGCTGCCGTTCGAGCACGCCGTCAAGGTGGCCGGGGTGCTGGCCCTCATGACCAGCTACAACCGGGTCAACGGCGCGCACGTGCCCGACACCCCGCGATTCCTCCGCGAGATCGTCCGCGGGGAGTGGGGCTTCGGGGGTTTCGTCATGACCGATTGGTTCGGACTGGCGAAGACCGTCGATGCGGCCGGCGCCGGTCTGGACCTGGAGATGCCCGGGCCCGCCCGCTCCTTCGGAACCGAGCTGGCCGACGCGGTCAGCGCGGGGCTGGTGGAGGAGGCGGAGCTCGACGCCAAGGTCGCGCGCATGCTCACGGTGTTTGAGGAAGTCGGCGCTCTCGACGACGAGCCGCAGGATGAGCACCCGGTGGACCGTCCCGAGGATCGCGAGGTCACGCGTCGGGCGGCGTCCGAGGCTGCGGTGCTCCTCGCCAACCGCGGCGTCCTGCCGCTTGCGGCTGGCGCGCTGCACCGGGTGGCCGTGCTGGGTCGCAACGCCGAGCATCCGGGCATCATGGGCGGCGGCAGCGCGACGGTCCGGCCGCACTACCTCCTCTCGCCGCTGGACGCGCTCCGCCGGCGTTTGGGCGATGGCGTCGAGATCGTGTACGAAGCCGGAGAGGACGAGGCCGGCATCGAGCGGGCCGCGGCCCTGGCGGTGGGTGCCGACGCCGTCCTGGTCATCGTCGGCACCGACTCGACGGTGGAGACCGAGGGCGTCGACCGCGAAACCATGCACCTGCCCGGGAGGCAGGACGATCTGGTCTGGCGGATCGTGCGGACGACGCGCGACGCCGTGGTCGTCGTCAACACGGGTTCGCCCGTCACCATGCCGTGGGCCGAGGCTGCCGGCGCACTCCTGCAGACGTGGTTCGCCGGCCAGGAGCACGCCAACGCCCTCGTCGACGTGCTCCTCGGCGATGCCGAGCCGGGTGGCCGGCTGCCCACCACCCTGCCGCTCCTGCTCGAGCATTCGCCCGCCTACGGCAACTTCCCCGGCGAGAGCAGCGAGGTGCGCTACGGCGAGGGCCTCCTCATGGGCTATCGCTGGTACGAGGCGCGCCGGTTGCCGGTGCGCTTCCCCTTCGGCCACGGACTGTCGTACACCACCTTCGAGATCGGCAAGCCGCGCCTGGCGAGCTCGCGCCTCGCGGCCGGCGGGCGGCTGCGGGTCGAGATCCCGGTGACAAACACCGGAGCCCGGCGGGGCTCCGAGGTCGTGCAGCTCTACGTGGCGCCGCCCGGCGGCGGGTCAGGGTCGCCGGAGCGGCACCTGCGTGCGGTGAAGGAGCTCAGGGCCTTCGCCAAGGTGCACCTGGACCCGGGGGAGTCGACCACGGTCAGCCTCGAGCTGGGCGAGCGCGCCTTCGCCTACTACGACCTGGTCGACGAGGCGTGGCCGGAGATGGCGGGCCGCCGGCACAATCCCGTCGCGCATGTCCACGACGGGCCCCTCCACCACGGGCGGGCCGGCTGGTACGTGGACGGCGGCACTTACCAGTTGCACGTCGGGCGGTCGTCTGCGGACATCGCCCACATCCTCGACGTCGAGGTCGATGGCGGCCCCGAGCCGCTCGCGGCGTCCACCCCGGTCGACTGAGGCCGAGCCGGGTGCCTTCGCCGGACGACCCCGCCGCGGGTCCCGATGTGCCCGCCGCGGTCGACATCGGATCCCTCCCGCCCATGTTCGTGCCCTGATCTTCGGGGGCATAGCCCTCAATCAGATCGAGGCGACCGGCGAGCGTGGGCGGAGCATGGCCCGCGCCGCGATCATCCTGGGCGTCGCCGGATTGGCGGTGGGCGTGGTGGCGTTCATCGTGGTCGCGGCGATCCTCGCCTCGGCGACCCCCACCATCCAGGGGCCCGTGTTCTATCCGGGCTAGCAGTTAGCCCGGATGACATCAAGTTCCGGAGCCGTGCGCCCAGGTGAGACGCCACCAACATGCCTCGTCCTCGTGGCACCTGACTATCCATCCGGTGACATCACCCTGACCCAGGACAGGGTCTCCTAATCACATCAGAGGACGCTCATCGACCAGCTGACGCTGCTTCTGCGCTTCCCGCTGAGCCTCCTGTGGAAGCTCAAGGTCTCGCGATCTTGCGATCCACCACCCTGGAGGGCAGGTTGCGCCTCCTCAAGCGCCTGGTCACGGACGGGAGCGACCCATCGGAGCGTGCCTCCGGGCAGGACACGGATCTCGACGACGGCGTCGGCCGCTGGTCACTAGAGCCGATCGACCCGAGGGATGTGACCATCGGCCCGCGCCCGACACGCCTCCGTGACGTCACCTGGCCAGCGCGTCACGTTTTGGTGCGAGGGACGGGGTCCGACCGGATGGTACAACAGCCAGACTATGCGATCTACAAAATCCCGTTCTTACAACGGGAGGGTGGGGAAACCGCTGGTCGCGCTCTCCGCGGCCGGCCTCGCCGTGGGGCTCTGGGCGTTCACTCCGATGGTGGCGCTGGGCAGCTCCGTCGCCCTGGTCACGGAGAACTTCGAGGGCTCGACGACACAATCGCCGAACTGGACTGTCCCGGGCGCCCCCGACGGTGAAAACGTCGCCTGCCTGACGGCAGGGACCAGCACCTCGCAGACGCCCATCCCGGGCTGCGACCTGTCGACGCCCGACGCCTCGGGGAGCGGAGCCCTGCAGCTCACCGGCGACGCCGGCGGGGAGGAGGGCGGGATCGCCTACTCGCTGAGCCAGCCGGGAACCTACGGCATCGACGCCGTCTTCGACACCTACCAGTACGGCGGCGACGCCGCTGACGGCATCGCCTTCTTCATGGCCGCCGCCAACCCGAGCGACCCGGCACCGCCGGCGGACATCGGCCAGGCGGGCGGCGACCTCGGCTACTCGGCGGATGGCTCGAATCAGGGGATGACCTACGGCTACCTCGGCATCGGGTTCGACAACTGGGGCAACTACTCCAGCAGCGGCTACCAGGGCTCGGGATGCAGCGACCCGACCCTGTCGAACTACCAGGGGAGCGACCAGCACCTCGGACAGGGGCCCTACCCCGACGCGGTGACTTTGCGGGGCCCGGGCAACGGGTCGATCGGATACTGCATCCTCGATAGCACAGATCAGGCGAGCTACGGTGGCTTCACGGGCAACCTCGATGGCGGCCCCAGCGGCACCCGCTCCAGCTCCCAGGTTCCAGTCGAGATTGTCATCAACCCAACGGGGTCGACGGTGACGACCGCCTCTGGGTTGAGTCTTCCCAACGACACCTTCGCGGTGGCGTTCACTCCTCTCAACGGCAGCAAGCAAGTCCTCACCGGGACGCTGCCCACCACCGGCAACGGCGGCATCCCCTCCGGCCTCTACCCCTCGGGGTACATCGACCCCACCACCGGCATCCCCTACCAGATCACCTTCGGCTGGGTGGGATCGACCGGCGGCGACTACGACTACCACCAGGTGAATCTGGTGACCAGCGGCACTGCCAGCGGCACCCCGCCTGAGCTGGCCGCCGAGGTCACCGACAACGCCTCGCACGCTCCGGCCCACGGGTCCACCATGGACTATGCCGTCAACGTCTCGAATCAGTCTGGAGCCGGCGCCGAGAGCGACACCGTCACCCTCACCGACACTCTGCCAGCCGGGGAGACGCTGCAGAGCGGGGGCGCGAGCGGGAGCGGCTGGAGCTGCTCGGCCTCAGGCCAGACCGTGACCTGCACCGATCCCGGCCCGATCAGCTCGGGAGGCAGCCTGTCTGCGCTCACCATCCCGGTGACGGTGTCTGCCACGAGCGGCAGCGTGCTCACCAACTCGGTGACAGTCTCCTCCAACGACGCCAGCCCCGCCTCGGGCAGCGACACGGTGACGGTGGCCAAGCTCTCGACCTCCCTCACCGCGGCTGCCAACCTGGCGAGCACCACCTACGGCAATACCGTCTCGCTGTCGGCGAGCGGCCTTCCCACGGCGGCCACCGGAACGGTGACCTTCGCGGTCACAGGCGGCTCCACCCTCTGCGGCCCGGCCACGGTCAGCGTGGGCTCGGCCTCTTGCTCAACCGCGGTGCTCAACGCGGCCGGCTACTCGGTGACCGCCACCTACTCGGGTGACGGCAACTACAGCGGCTCCACCGCCACCACCAGCTTCACCATCACCAAGGCGTCGACGCTATTCAGCGTCTCGCCGAACCCGGCCAGCACCACCCATGGCAACACCGTCACGCTGTCGGCGAGCGGCCTTCCCACGGCGGCCACCGGAACGGTGACCTTCGCGGTCACCGGCGGCTCCACCCTCTGCGGCCCGGCCACGGTCAGCGCGGGCTCGGCCTCTTGCTCAACCGCGGTGCTCAACGCGGCCGGCTACTCGGTGACCGCCACCTACTCGGGTGACGGCAACTACGGCGGCTCCACCGCCACCACCAGCTTCACCATCACCAAGGCGTCGACCTCCTTCACGGCATCGGCGAGCCCGTCGACCGAGGGCTACAGCACCAGCGACAGCGTGACGCTCTCCGCCACCGGTCTGCCCTCCGGCGCTGGTGGCACGGTGACCTTCGCGATCACGGGCGGGAGCACGCTCTGCGGCCCGGCGAGCGTGAGTGGGGGAAGCGCCTCCTGCTCGACCTCGGAGCTGGGGGCGGGGTCCTACTCGATGACCGCCACCTACACCGGCGACTCCAACTACAACGGCTCGACTGCCACCACCAGCTTCACCATCACCAAGGCGTCGACCTCCTTAACGGCATCGGCGAGCCCGTCCAGCACCTCGTACGGCAACACCGTCACGCTGTCGGTGAGCGGCCTGCCCTTGACGGCGACCGGAACGGTGACCTTCGCGATCACGGGCGGCTCCACCCTCTGCGGTCCGGCCACGGTCAGCGGCGGTGCCGCCTCCTGCTCGACCTCGGTGCTCGACGCCGCCACCTACCCGGTGACGGCCACCTACTCGGGTGACGGCAACTTCCTCGGGTCCACGGCCACCGCCAGCTTCACCATCGTCCCCGCCGCCACCTCGCTCAGCGCAACCGCCAGCCCGTCCAGCGTTGCCTCCGGGGACACCGTCACCCTGTCGGCAACCGGCCTTCCCGCTGGCGCCACCGGGACCGTGACCTTCAGCTCCGCCGGGAGCACGCTCTGCAGCAGCACCGTCAGCTCCGGGTCGGCGTCGTGCGCCGGGACGTGGGCGGCCGGGACCTACCCGGTGCTCGCCAGCTACCCGGGCAACAACGACTTCCTGGGCTCGACGGCGGCGACCAGCTTCGCCGTCACCGCCAACCCCGTCCTCGACCTCACCGTCTCGGGCATCCCGCCCGGGATCGCCGCGGGCGGCGAGTACACCGTGACCCTGACTGCCGGGCTTTCGCCAGCCGGCGGGCCGGCCTATGTCGACCCGGTAATCACCTTCAGCCTCTCCGGCTCTCAGACCTTCGTTGCGACCCCCAGCGCCGCCGGGTGGAGCTGCTCGGTCACCGCGGGTGGGACCCTTCTGACCTGCGTCTCGAGCGCCGTCGTGCCCGTCGCGGCGGGAACCTTCCCGGGCAGCGTGAGCGTCACCGTCGACGTCTCGGAGCTCGCCAGCGGCGGGCTTCAGGACCAGATCGGGCTGGTGGACACTGCGGACGGCGCGGCTCCGTGCGGTGAGATCGACGAGGTGGGCCTCACGGCCGCCAGTGGGGTCGGGCCGCCCGACACCGGCGCCTCCTCGGGGATGCTCCCCTGGCTGCCTGTGGGCCTCGCGCTGCTCGCGATGGGAGCAGCCATCTGCGCGTGGAGCTCGCGCCGCCGCTGGTCCGGGAAGGGCTCGCGCCCCCAGAGGTGAACGCCTGCTGACGGCGCTCGGGCGACAGCCCAACACCGGTCAGAGCCGGGCTCGGCGGCGGAACCGGGCCCGGCGGATCAGGCCCCGATGCGGTCCTGCGTCCTCCTCGCTCACGGCGGGAGGCGCCAGGGCGGTGGCCGCCGCCTCCACCTCCGCGGCGCAGTTCCAGGCCTGGAGGTAGCGGTGCTCGCCTGACCGGGCCATCCCCATCCGCGCCACCCTGCGAAGCGGCGGAGCTCGGCCTCCGCCTCAAGTGCCATTGGGAGACACTCGGCCAGCCCGGTGTGCTGTTTCGTGTCACTTGAGCAACCGCACGAGTGGTCCCAAACGCAGCGAGCGTGCGGCGCCCACGCGGTACCATCTCGGCGTCTCCGGAGGAGGGAAGGGGCATCAGCCCGAGCTTCCAATGCGGCACGCTTGAGCACCAAGTACTGGGGAGTGAGTGAGCCGTCGAGTCATGGTCGCTGCCCTTGTCACGGTGCTCGTGGGTGCCGGGGTCCTAGGTGGCTACGTCCTTGGCGTTTGGGCGAACGGGACGACCACCCTCAGGGCCACCGTCTACGTGGGTGATCAGATGGCGTCCGGCGAGGCCGGCGGGTGGTGGTACGGCTTCCAGGAAACAGTGCCGCTCTGGGAGGATGCTCAGGGAAGTTGGCACGAGGGGGGATGGCCGTCCTGCCTCGATCAGGTCGGCGTGGAGCGGACGATTACCTTCGGTTGGGTGCCGGCTTCGGTTCCAGGGGGAGGAACCATGCGCGACGTGGTCTGGGTGGCCTGTCCCGCTGCCTGACGGCTCTTGAGCCAGCCAGGCCACGCGACCACCGGAAAGGAGCTGGCCCGGGCGTGATGGATCCACCCATGGTGGCCCTGCCGTTCAAGTGTCATCCCCCAACACTGGGCCAGGCCAGGATGCGGTCACCATCACTGGAGCAAAGTGCCCAAACCTCCACCGGCACGCCGGGAGCGACCAGGGTGACGGTCGGGTCATTCAGACCATTTGAGACGGTATGGCCAGGGGTGCGAGCTGCCACCGGGCCATGTCGTGATACACAACGTCCATGAGCGACGACAGGGGGGCACTCGATGGTGTGCCGGGCCCGATTCGAGCGAGGCACCGGGACTTCGATGCGTCCTATGCCGGCACACCCTCATGGGACATCGGCCGTCCTCAGCCCGCTTTCCTTGAACTTGCTGAGGGAGGCGTTCTGCGCGGTCGAGTGCTTGACGTCGGCTGTGGGACCGGAGAGCATGCCCTCATGGCCGCTCGTCTCGGCCACGAGGCCACCGGCATCGACACGGCCCCGACAGCGATCGCCATCGCACAAGGCAAAGCCCGCGACCGAGGCGTGACCGCCCGGTTCCTCGTTGGGGACGCCCTGCAGCTATCTGACCTCAACGAACAATTCGACAACGTGCTCGACTGCGGACTCTTTCATATCTTTGACGACGATGACCGTGTCCGGTACGTCGACAGCCTTCGGGCCGTACTTCAGCCGGGCGGCCGCCTTTACATGCTCTGCTTCAGCGACCGCCAGCCGGGCGACTGGGGACCCAGGCGGATTACCCAGCACGAGATCAAGGCCAGCTTCCGTGATGGGTGGCAGGTGGATTCGATCGAAGCCCGCACGATCGGCACCCTCAACCTCGACCCACCCGGCGCACTCGCCTGGCGAGTGTCCATCAGCCGAACCTGACGGGCGGCCTGGGCTGGCGAGGCCGAGTCCGTCACGCTTCGAGCCGTACCAAGGACCTTGAGAGACGCTCACATGCTGATGACGAAGATGAGGCTCCGAGATCGTTGACGGCTGAAGCGGAGCGCGGCGTGCCGAGGTCCCGCCGCCTCCTGCCCGCGCTTCTGATGCTGGTGATCGTCAGCGACGCGGTGGCGCTGTTTCTGCCCTGGCACCACCGCTGGGACCCGGCGCTGGACGCCTACCGTATCGTCGACGGCATCGACGGGGCGAGCTGGTTGGTGGGCGTTATCGTCCTGTGCGCCCTGCTGGCCTGGCTGCTGGGTCGTGAGCAGGCCGGTTTCTACACCAAGATGGCGGCGGCGGTAACCACCTTCCTGGCCTTCACCGGCATGGTGGTCGACTACCTCAACTGGCAGGGCGTGGGGGCTGAGGCCAACAGCCCTGTCTACGTCGGACCCGGGTTCTATGTCGCCCTGGCGGGTTTGGGTGTGCTCCTGCTGAGCACCGTGCTGGGCTGGCGCTGGATCGAATCCTGGTAGCCGGTCTGGCAGAGCACCGTCTGCGGCAGCGCCGTTCCCTGAGCGGCGATGAGCATGGTCAGGGGCAGACGACCCAAACGGCCACGGCTTCCCCCGGGCCGTGAGGGTTGTCAGCGATCAAACCGCCGAACTTGATCTCTTGGGAGCTGCCTACCCTACTCAGGCAACCCGGCAACTCGTCGGTAACATGCCAGGTCCCGTCGGCGTCCTCCCAGGGTACGCCCGGCTGGATGCCGTAGAAGGTTCCAGCGACATCCACACTGGCCCACCCCTGACCCGCGTAGGCGGTGCCGCTGAGCATCTCGACGTTCGAGCGGAGGGTGCCCAGCCAGTAGCCGCCCAGGCCGGAAAGGACGATGGCCGGTGCGATGAGCCCGCCGATCACCACGCGCTTGTTCATGACAGTCCTCCAACACTCGGCCAGGCGAGGGTGCCGTCCCTGGACGCTGACTCAGATCAGTAGCGGGTGCCCTCGGGCGCGGGCAGGGCGTCGAGCTCGGCCAGGTCCGCCGCGTGCAGCTCGACGGCGACCGCGGCGGCGTTCTCCGTGAGGTACCTGGGCGTCTTGGTCCCGGGGATGGGTACCACCTGCTCGCCCTGGGCGAGCACCCACGCCAGCGCCACCTGGGCCGGGGTGGCCCCGACCCGCTCGGCGATCTCACGCACCCGGCCGGCGATGGCGAGGTTGGCGCGCAGCGCGTCCTGCTGAAAGCGCGGGAGCTGGCGCCGGAAGTCGTCCTGAGGCAGGTCGTCGAACGACGAGAAGCGCCCCGCGAGGAAGCCGCGGCCCAGCGGGGAGAACGGGATCAGGGCGATGCCCTGGGCCTGGCAGTACGGCAGCACCTCGGGCAGGACGTCGCGGGTCCACAGGGACAGCTCGGATTGCACCGAGGTCACGGGGTGGACCGCCTGCGCTCGCCGGACCTCGTCCACCGACACCTCGGAGAGACCGATGTGCAGCGCCTTGCCCGCGGTCACGGCCTCCGCCATCGCCCCCCAGGTCTCCTCCAGCGGCACCTCCGGGTCCACCCGGTGCAGCTGGTAGAGGTCCACATGATCCGTGCCCAGCCGGCGCAGGCTCTCGTCGATCGACCTCCGCACATGCTCGGGGCGGCCGTTCCTGCCCGATCCGGGAGAGGGGGTGCCGGAGAGGGCAGCCGGAGTGGAACCGCCCATCACCAGGCCGACCTTGGTGGCCAGAACCGCACGCTCGCGGTGCCCACCCGCCAGCGCCCGGCCGACCAGCTCCTCGTTGGTGTACGGCCCGTACGCGTCCGCGGTGTCGATCAGTGTCATCCCGAGGTCGAGGGCTTGGTGGATCACCCCGATGGAGGTGGCGTCGTCACGTGGGGTCGCCAGGTCATATGAGGCGGTCATGCCCATGCAGCCGAGGCCGATGACGCCAACCTCGGGACCGTCCAGGCCGAGCTTCGTGGTTCGCATCGCCAGTTCCTTCTCCTCGTCCGTGTTCAGACTGCCCCCTGCCACCCCGTCCAGCCATTCCGGCCACAGCGGCATAGACTGCGCCGACATGATCCCTCCATCCGGGGACGGGGTGCGACATCGCCCCTGGCGAGGCCGGCGCTGCGCCGGGATCGCCGTCGCGCTGGTCGTGGTGGTGGCCGTCGGGGCAGCGCTGATCGTCCGGCAGCTGACGGGAGGTTCGGTCTGGACGGGTGTGGTGTTCAACCTTCCGCCGTGCCCGATGGGTGCCGAGGGCTGCCGCGCCTTCGTGGTCCCAGCGGCGGACCTGCAGACGGTCAGCCCGGTCGTGGCTCACGCCGACTGGTCGGGGAGCTCCACGACTTCGGACGTATCGGTTCCTGCGGGCTCGTACGCGGTGATTCTCGAGGGGTGCACCGGCTATGAGAGGTTCCAATCAGCCGTGGCCGTCACCGCGGGCACGCACCCGACCGTCGACTTTCCCGGTGACGGCTGGGAGCTTCCGGCCTTCGCCCGGACCTGTCCCGGCTTCCATCCGGTCGCGGGCAGTGCGGTCGGGCCGTAGCACTTATCCACGAAGCCGCCACGGCGCGACCCCGCACGACGACCTACCCGCCGCGCCTCACAGCGCCGCCCTCTCGGCCTGCACCTCCCCACCCTCCAGGCGGTACAAACCCAGCCGCCGGTGCACGAAGGCAAGTGGTCGTGGCGCCCACCAGTTCCACCGGCCGAGAAGCGCCATCAGCGAGGGCACCAGCAGTGCGCGCACCACGCTCGAGTCGATGAGCACCGCCAGCGCCGCCGCCAGGCCGATCTCCTTGAGGATCACCGTCTTGGCGAGGACCAGCGCGCCCACGGCGATGCAGAAGAGGATCGCCGCCGAGGTCACCACCCGGCCGACGCGCTGCAGTCCCAATGCGACCGCCTCACGGGTCGGCAGCCCGCCCCGGTACCCTTCGCGGATGCGGCTGAGCAGGAAGACGCCGTAGTCGGTGGAGAGGCCAAAGGCGAGCGCTCCCGCCAAGAGCGGCGTCATCAGGTTGATGGCCCCCTGGGGTGGGAAACCGAGCAGCCCGCTCAGCCAGCCATTCTGAAAGACGAGGACGAGAAGTCCGAGCGTGGCGCTCAGGGTCAGCATGTTCATGATCAGCGCCTTGACGGGGAGCACCACCGATGCGGTCATGATGAAGAGGATCACGAGTGTGGTCGCGGCGAGCAGCGCCGCCGCCCACGGAAGGTGCGCGACCACACTCGACTGGAAGTCGATGAAGCTCGCCGTGTACCCGGTGGCCCTGACCGGGAACGGGGCGGGGATGCGCCCCACGGCGCTGGCGGCGTTCTGAGACCGCGTCGACACCGCGGACGCCCCGCTCAGCGTGGCATCGACCTCCCAGAGATCGGGGCCGAGCGCGACCGGCCGCTGCACGCCGACCACCCCGGGGACGCGCGCCACCGAGGCCGCATACGCATCGATCCTGGCCGCGCCGGTGGGACCGGCCTTCACGATCAGCTGGAGCGGCGCCGCGCTCACCGCGGAGAAGTCGGACGAGAGGGCGTTGTCGACCTGCACCGCCGGCAGGCTGGCGGGCAGCCCCTTGGTCGAGTAGCCGGTGAACTGGACCCCCAGCGCCGGAGTCCCCGCCGCGAGCAGTCCGAGGGTGACCACCACGGCGATCGCCGCCGGCCGTCGCATCACCCCGCGGGCCAGCCGCGACCACCACCCGGAGTCGGAGGCCGCCTGCGCCGCCGCTCCGCTGCGGAGCAGCGAGAGGGCGTCGATGCGCGGGCCGAGCAGCGCCAGCACCGCCGGCAGCACCACCACCGCCGCGATCGCGGAGGACACCGTCACCATCATCCCGGCCAGTCCCATGGAGGAGATCGAGACGATCGGGAAGAGGAGTAGGGCGCCGAGCGCGGCCGTCACCGTCGCGGCGCTGAAGAGGACCGTGCGCCCGGCGGTGTTGAGCGTCCGCGCGAGAGCGGCGTGTCCCGGGCCCGCGACCCTCATCTCCTCGCGGTAGCGGGAGACGATCAGCAGGCTGAAGTCGATGCTCAGCCCGATGCCCAGTGCATACACGAGATTGAGCGCGTACACGGAGACGCTGCCGAAGGTGGTCGCGAGCAGGAGCCCCAGAGTCGTGAGCGCGATGGCGACCATTGCGCCGAAGAGAGGCAGCAGCCCCGCCACGACGCTCCGGAAGATGACGAGCAGCAGGACCAGCAGGATCGGGATGGCGATCGTCTCCGCGAGCCGCAGGTCCTGCAGGCTCTGCGCGCTTCCCTGGGCGTCGAGGGCGGTGGACCCGCCCAGGGTCACGTGGCCGGCGAGCAGGGGGTCGGCGTTGACGCTCGCCTGCAGCGCGTCCGTTGCGGTGACCTCGTTGACCGAGCGCAGGCTGGCCACCACGATCGCGCTCCTGCCGTCGCGCGCGATCAGTGCGGGCACCCCGGTCGACCACGCGTCGGTGATCTGCACCACCTCGGGGCGCTGGCGGAGCAGCCGGACCATCTCGCTCACCCTCGCCGGCGGAGGGGCGGTGAGGCTCGCCGGGGCGGGCAGCTCCACCAGCACCGTGTAGCCCTCCTCCACGTCGACGCCGGTGGCGGCCTGCACCTCGGCGCGTGCCTGCGAGCTCGCCGTCGAGGGGTCGTCGTACTGGGAGAGGCTGTCGTTCAGCCGGCCCGAGACCACCCCGGTCATGCCCAGCCCGACCACCGTCAGGAACAGGAAGAGGAGAAGGACGCGCCAGGGTCGGTTGCTGGCAGCTCGGGCCAATCCGGACATTCCCGTCTCCGATCTCTCCGCTGGCCACGGACCGGCAGCCCCGTTCCCGCGCCGGCGGAGTCTCTTCGCTCTTGCTCGATCACCGCCACTTCTTACGGTGTAAGGTAGGTGGTAGGCCAGACCTTACACCGTAAGGCCCAGCGGGTGCAACCCCAGCTTCGGCTGAGCCGGCAGACGCGATTCCTCCCGCGACAGAATGAATCAGACGTGACCGACACCACATCGGCGGTCGAGGGCGAGCGCCACGCCCTGACCCGCCGCCGCATCCTCGACACCGCCCTCGAGCTGGTGGACTCCGAGGGACTCAAGGCGCTCTCCATGCGCCGGCTCGGCGCCGCCCTGGGGGTGGAGGCGATGAGCCTCTATCACCACTTCCCCTCCAAGGAGGAGCTGCTCGACGGGCTGGTGGCCACCGTGCTCAGCGAGGTGCCCCTGCCCGAGGCGACCCCCACCGGCTGGGAGGACGCTGTGCGCCAGGGTTTCGCCGCGTTTCGCCGCATCCTGCTCGCCCATCCCGAGCTCTTTCCGCTCATCGCCAACCGGCCTCCGGTGCAGCGGGAGACCCTGGTCGTGGTGGCGCGCGCCTTCGCCATCCTGGAGGCCGCCGGCTTCGACCCGCGCCAGGCGGGGTCGGCGTGGACGACCCTGCTCGCCTACACGTTCGGATTCGTCCAGTGTGAGATCACCGGTATGGGTGAGGCGACGCGGGGTGATGCGATGCTGTCCATCCTCGGGGAGCACTCGGAGCCCGACCTGACGGGATTGCGCAACGTCCACCTGGCACTCGACCCGTGGGATGGTGACTGGGAGTTCGCGGAGGGGCTCGAGGTGCTGCTCGCCGGGCTGCGCGCTCGGCTGCGTGCCGGGGCCGGCTGAGGGCGCGCGAGGGCTGGCTGCTCGATTTCCTCACGGGACCCAGCCACGCGACCAGTCGGACCACTCACTGCTCATCCCTGCCTCACCCAGCGCTTGCCGTCCGACCACCTGCCGTCCGATCTCCCGAACGGGCTGACGGCCTGACCAGCTGGCCGGCCCAGTCCCTCTGTGGGGTGTGTTCGTGTTGACCATGCGAACGCGCGTTTGGTATAATCAGGGGCGATGACCGTCCGAGAGGTGGGGCTTCCTGGGGGCGCCGGCGAGGAGCTCGCCGGGGTCGGTGCCGCCCTCGAACGCTTCCTCTCCCGCCCCCGCGGGGTGCGGCCGGGCGAGGTGGTCCGCGACGAGATGATCGGCTGGCGCCGGCTCATCGACCGGATGGAGCTGGAGTTCGCCGGGATGGTCACCGAGCTGGCCGCCGGCGGGGAGGACGAGTGGCGGGGGCACACCTCCCCGACCGGCTGGGTCACGGAGGAGTGCCACCTGAGCGGCACTGCGGCCTGGAACGCCCTGGTGGTCGGGGAGCAGGCGGCCCGGATGCCGGAGAGCACCCAGGCGCTCGTCGCGGGCGAGATCGGCTATGCGCACCTGACCCTGATGGCGAGGACCGCCGACTGGGTCAGGGGCCTGCCCGTCGTCGCCGTGGACCTCCTCGCCACCGACCTGCCGAGTTCCGACGGCCAGCCGGGTGCTCCCCTCCCGCCCGCCTTCAGCGAGGGGGCGCTGCTCTCCCGGGCCCGGGGCCACTCGGTCGCCGAGCTCCGCCGCGACTGCGCCCACTTCCGCCACGCCGCCGACCCCCGCCGCTTCCTCGC
>JBEKOU010000009.1:0-105447 GCA_049521435.1 Candidatus Dormibacteria bacterium
AGTTCGGCGGCGGCGTAGAAGCTCTGGACGACGTCCAGGGCCTTGAAGGTGCGGCAGGTGTCGGAGCCGACCAGGAGGCGGGAGTGGTCGTCGAGGAGGTTGAGGATCTCGACGTCCTGGCCGTCGGGGAGGTGCCAGTGGGTGGTGTCGGCCTGCCACATCTCGTTGGGGAGGGAGGCCTCGAAGCGGACGAAGGAGGAGCGGGGGCGCTTCTGGGGCTGAGGGGTGACCAGGCCGTGGCGGGAGAGGATGCGCCAGATGGTGCCGGGGGCGGGAACCTCGGGAAAGCGCTGGAGGAGGTGGTGGCGGATGCTGGCGGGGCCGGCGTCGTAGCCGACGGCGTCGAGTTCTTGGCGGAGGGCGATGATCGCCGCCTGGAGCTCGGGACCGACCTGGTGGGAGCAGCCGTGGGGGCGGCGGGAGCGCGCGGTCAGGGCGTCGTACCCGCCGGCGCGGAAGCGGGTGACCAGCTGGTAGATCCAGCTCTTGGAGATGCCGTGGAGCCGGGCGATCTCGCGGGGACTCCGACCCTCCAGAACCACCGCATCGACGACGTAGCGCTCGAGACCCATGGGGCATGCCTCCGTGAAGGGTGTCCACTATGTCCCGAGACATGCGTCCACTATGTGGTGAAATCCCACACCTCTCCCTCCGCCAGAAGGCTGGCCACGACAAGCCCCCGGTTTCCGTAACGACGGCACCCGGCGCAACGTTCCACCGCATGTGAACCGCAGATTGCCAGGGACGCACCTGCCTCGCCGTGCAACAGCTGTCTGGCTGGTGCTGCTGGTCGCCTGGGAGCCTGCGGTGACCGTCATAGTCGTTGCTTCGGACGGACGGGCACTGTCGTTGGCCGGGGCGATTGCGGCCGCGCTAGGGCTGACGGCCTTGCTGGCCAGTGTCGTCCAGGGGTGCGTGCTGGGGCGGCGCGGGGAACGGCCGGTGGCTGTCGCCGAGTCCGCCGGATGGGGGACCTTGGCTCTGCTGGTCACGTACTCGGTCATCATGGCCGTCACGAGCCCGCCCAGCGCACCTTCAAGCCAGGAAGCTGCTGTCGGCGACGTCTTCCTCGCTCTGCCGCTGTTCGTGGCCCTGGTCGCCCTGGTGGGGGTAGGGATGGGGCTCCAGCACGTTGCGGCGCGGGTGAAGGGCCGGTCCCCTCAGCGGTCCGGCTCGGCGTAGACAGGCACGCGTCCATCATCCAGTCGCCACTCGCCCGTCATCGAGACCGCGTGGCCCTAGCCTCCGAAGAGCTAGCACGTCTGACCGTTCGTCCCGGCGTCGCGGCGCGTCGCTCCAGACCAGAGACGGACTCCTCGAGCATGCGCTTCATCAGGCGCTGGTAGGGCATGTGCCGCCCCGACGCGATCCTCTGGATGCGATTGAGTAGGTCTTCCGGCATCCGGATCGTGATCGACCGTGTGGGACCCTGTTGCTCGCCGAAGAGGCGGTCGACGTAGGAGCCGAACTCCTCGTCGCTCATCGTCTCGTACGGGTCGTGGAAACGCTCAACTGAGACGATCTGCTCATCCTCCGTCTTCTGTCGTGCTGTCATCTCTGCACCCTCGTGTCACTGACATGTCCGCGACGAGCGTGAACTGGGAATGCGTCCCCGTCGGCCAACTCCACGAAGGCCACCACGAACGCCTCTCCCATATTGTTGCGGCCCGCCGCGAGGACGGTTCCATGGGTAGGGTCGGGCGCTTCCAGCCGATCCGAGTCCGCAAGCACCTCTTCGACATCCTCCTTACTGACCCCTCGCTCGGGGTGATTCTCGGTGATGTGCCGCAGGTTGTGCTCCCTCCAGACAGCTCGGCGCGGCTTCACCCTGAGAGTATGGCATAATGTACATACATACGTCAATACGACAGTGTCCGGGATGTTCCGACTCCGCGGCCCGCTTAGGCTAAGACAACTACCCCTTTCCCTACCCCCACGGCGGCGGCACGAGGCGGTACCAGGCGGCACTCAACCCCACAATCCTGTCTAACTTTGCCTGCACGGCGGCACTTCACGACACTCCGCAACACGTCAAACCGCGCACTCGGAAACCGCAAGGGCCGCCAAGCCCTCGGGGGTTCGAATCCCTCTCCCTCCGCCAGAGTCGCTGAAATGCCAACGGCTCCCGCGCGAGCCAGGCTCCTTCGGCCTTGCCCAACAGCGGTCGGCGATGGTTGGCGGCGGCGGCCAGGTTGGGCTTCTCGACCCGCTCGGCATGCGCCCGGAGCCCCTGGCCGGCCGGGCGCTGGGCGTGGGACCATCCCGACGTGAGTCCTTCGGCCAAGGGGGACACGGCACATGCCCACTCCGGACCTGCCCATGGATGCCATACCCGCCGAGGAGACACTCCGGGCTGGTTCGGCTGATCGGGGTGCGGAGGGCGGCCATCCGGTCGAGATCGCTCCAACGGATGACGTCGAACAGCAGCCCCCCACGGAGCCAGGATCCTCCACCGCCCTGGTCGCGGCGGATGGGACCGGGAGCGCGCTGCTGGGCGCGCCTGAGGTCAGGCAATTCGCGGCTGAGCTCGCCACTCAGCTCTTCCAGCGCTGGCAGGCGGCTCTCCAGGGGCAGCTTCGCGCTGAGCTCGAACGGCGCCTCGCCGACGAGCTGAAACATCGGGAGCAGTCGGGACGCGATCTCGCCGAGGAACTGACCGCCCGTCGCCAGTGGCACGACCCTACGCAGACGCCCACACGCCGTCACTGGGGCATGTACAGCTACTCCACGTGGGAGATGGCTCAGATCATCAAGCGGCAGAGCGCGGAGCTGGCTGAGAGCCAGCGGCAGATGGAAGAGATTCGGGCTCGCCTCCGGGAGCTGGGGCAGGAGCCTGAGAACGCGAGCGTGACCGTGCAGCAGCCTATACAGGAGAGTGCGGCGGGCAGCCCCACCGGGACCGGCGACGGCGGAGAGTTGTCATGACCGCGGATGAGACCGAGCCTCACCGTCCCGTTTCCGGGCCGGCGCCCGTGCCTCAAGGCGACCCGCAGCCGCTTCCGACCAAAGCGGATGCCGCCGGTGCCGAGCCCGATCCGCCCGGCGAGGTTCCGTCGTCGTCAGCGCTGGTGGCGGCGACCGGCTCGGGGGCCGACGTCGGTCCCATCGCCCCGGAGGTGCGGCAGCTGGCGGCGGAGCTGGCCGAGGAGTTCTTCCGCCCCTGGGAGCTCGCCCTCCGTGGGCAGTTCGAGGCGGAGATGGCACATCGCCTCGAGTCGGAGCTCGAGCAGCACGAGCGCCAGGCCGAGCGCCTGGCAGGGGAGCTCGCCGAACGGCGCGTGATATGGGAGGGCACCTGGACCCGCGGGCATCCGCGGGGCTCGTCCACCGACACCGCCAGGTGGGAGATGGAGCAGACGATCCGGCACCAGACCGCCGAGCTGGCCGAGAACGAGCGGACGATCCAGGAGATCCGCGAGCGTCTTCGCGATCTGGGGCCAGCGCCGGACGAGAGCATGGTCACCGTCTACGACCACGGCGAGGTCCCGGAGCCCCATGGGTCGGCTGCCCCGCCGCCCGGCGTCGAGTTGGAGCATCCGACGGGGGGCCCACCGCGGCCCACCGATCGGGGAGGACCGGCCTGACGGTCAGGGACGGGGACGGAGATAGGGGTGGGCGTGAGCCCACCCCTATCTCGCAAGACCCTAGAAGCTGAAGCCGGTGATCAGACCGGCGAAGTTCGGCGTGCCGATGCCGGTGGCCTCGTTGTAACCGGGGGTCACCGGGTAGAAGCCGTTGTTGTTGCTCACCTGGTGGAAACCGGTGATGTCGTGGAAATCGGTGAAGTAGGTCTGGGGGTTGTTGTAGAGCGCGTAGAGGAGGTAGTTGGCGTTGCCGGTGCGGTGCCTCTGGTAGGCGTCGCGGTCACTGAACAGTGCTCCGAAGAGCGGCGCGGAGAGACTGGTGCCACCGATGTGGAACCAGCCGGGAGCGTCCGGGGTCGCCGGGGTGATCGCGAGGCAAGCGCTCGCATAGGGAATGCTGGCGGGATTCAGGGGCGAGAGGTAGCTCGACCCCGTGCAGTACTCCGCGTAGCCGGTGAGCGGGTCCGCATTGGCCGAGACGTCCGGTCCCTCGCGGCATGGTTGGCCGCTCGCCGCCAGCACGCAGTTGCTCGAGCCGTAGACCGTGTAGGGGTTGATGACCCCGGGACCTCGCTGGTACTTGGGCATGGGCCAGAAGATGCTGTGCCCGCCCCCGCCCGCGCCGTAGCTGTTGCAGTTCACTATGCCGGGGTCAGTGGCCACGGATGAGTTGTTCCCACTGCAGACGTCGAGCGTGTTCCACACCGCCTCGACCCCGTAGGGGTAGCTCGGGTTGGGGTTGCTCCCCGGGTCGAAGCTCTCGAAGGACGTGCCTCCAGTGCTGGTCACCCAGGGCTGGCTGGCCGGGTCGAGGGCCTCGAGCGGAGCGAAGTCGCTGAAGGTGCCGTCCCGGATGCATTCGAATGCACCGGTGTCACCCGCGGAGGCGAAGATGCTCTGGCCCTGAGCCGCCATCTGCTCGAATACAAGGTTCTCGGCCTGGGCGTAAGCCAGTCCGGCGTCCGGCTCGCACAGCGCCCAGCTGGTGCTGATGGAGTCGGCGATGTCCTGGTTGGCGATGGCCGTGTACTCGTCGAGCTCGGTCTGACCGGTGAAGTCATTGGGCGCGTTGTAGACGAGCACCGAGTTGGTGTCGGGCGCGACGGCCAGATCCATCTCGATGTCGGCCTGGACCTCGATGTCACCGCCGTAGCCATACAGGCAGGTGTCACCCGTCGGGCACTGCGTGGTGCTGGTGGCCAGCGGTCCGCCGTCGACGTTGATGTCGGTGAGCCGCGGCTGGTACCAGGGTCCGTAGAAGGTCTGCGCCCACTTGGTGATGTCGGAGTGGTTGTAGGCGGAGAGCTCGAAGACCGCTACGTTGGCCCCAGCGCCCTGGGCCCGCGGCCCCGCGTTGGGAGCGTTGTAGATGCTGTTGGTCTGGGACGGGGTCAGGCCGCTGCAGCCGGGTCCCCCGCCGTACCCGTTGAACGGCTGTCCGGGGGCGGTGATCGCCTCGAGCTGGGCCAGGGTGGTCGGGTAGGGGATCTCGCAGGCCGGCTGGCCGCCGCCTCCCCGTCCGGACCCACTGGAAGCCTCGGGTGTGAGCTGGAGGTTGTTCTGCAGCCTGACCGTGTTGCTGAGACCGACGACCCCCAGGACGCTAGAGGCCAGGCCGCTCGGCACCGAGACATTCGAAGTGTTCGAGAAGAAGCTAGCGCCGCTGGGGCTCTGGTAGTTGTCGATGGTCGTCGCGAAGGCTGCCTCGAGCTGCGCGCTGGTGCCGATTGCCCGCAGCAGGAAGGGCGAGGACGTGGTCTGGACGGACAGTCCGTTGCTCTCGAGGTAGCTGCTCAGGGCGGACACGGTGGCCGCCGGGGGTGCGAACTCGCTCTGGAACTGACCCGCAGCCAGCCAGTCGCCGTACTGCGCGCTCCCCTGCGTGTAGAGGTTGGTCAGCAGACTATTGAGGGCCGCTTCGTTGCCCGGCTGAAGGACCACCTCGACGCTCATCAGTGAGCTCTGGAACTGTCCGGTGATCGTCGCGGTCGTGGGAAGGTAGGTGCCCGGTATCTGGGTCATGGTCGCCGAGGTGTCCGCGCTCACCCCGGCAGCTCCCACGGCAGTGCCGGCCAGCCCGAGCGCGACGGTCGCAAAGGCGGCACGCAGCCGCACGGTCGATCTCCGCATTCCTCTTTCCTCCCGTATCCCTACTGCCCAGCTCGGCGTGCCGAATGTTGATGGCCGCGGAGTTTGGGCTTGGCCTTCGAGATTAGGTTGGCGGGCACCTCCGGTCAAGTGCCGGCGCGCCCCGGGGGGGTGGGCTGGATCGGAGGGCGCGTTCGGTTGGGGTGGACGACCCTGGGCCCTCCGGGTCGGGACCGCTGCCGAGGCCAGGGCTGCGCCCGCGGCCACGCATGGGCTGCCACCATACGCGGCATGCTGATGTTCCTCGACGACTACTCGGAAGGTGCCCATCCTGCGGTGCTCGAGGCCCTCGTGGCCCACAACGGCGGGCAGGAGCTCGGCTACGGGGAGGATCAGTACTCGCGGCTTGCGGCCGCGCGGATCGCCGCCCAGGTCGGGCGGGACTGCGAGGTCCACCTGCTGGTGGGCGGCACCCAGACCAACCTCACCTGCCTTGGCGCCTTCCTCCGCTCCCATGAGGGTGTGGTAGCTGCCCAGACCGCGCACATCAACGTCCACGAGACGGGCGCCGTCGAGGCCACCGGCCACCGCATCGTGCAGATCCCCGCGCCCACCGGCAAGCTCGACCCCGGTCTCGTCGACGAGGCATTGGCCCAGCACGAGGACGAGCACAGCGTGCGACCGGCCGGGATCTTCCTGGCTCAGGCCACCGAGGCGGGCGGCGTCTACACCGCCGACGAACTCGGGGCCCTCTGCGCCCACGCCCACGCCCGCGGGCTCTGGGTGTACCTCGACGGCGCCCGGCTCGCGCCGGCCCTGGCGGCGCTCGGAGCCCGGCTGGACCTGATCGCGGCCTGCGGGGTCGACGCGTTCTTTGCCGGAGGGACAAAGAACGGGGCGCTGTGCGGAGAGGCCGTGGTCCTGGTCAGCGATGAGCTGCGGCGTGACTTCCGCTACCACATGAAGCAGCGCGGCGCGCTGCTCGCCAAGGGGCGGCTTCTGGGCATCCAGTTTGCCCGCCTTTTCGACGGCGACGACCTCTGGTACCGGCTGGGGGCCCAGGCCAACGCCGCCGCGGCGCGCCTGACGCGCGGGCTCAACGATCACGGGGTGCCCCCGCGCGCGGCTGAGGCCAACCAGGTCTTCGTCGAGCTCCCGGGCGACGCAGCCGGCCGGCTGGCCGCGACGGCTCGCTTCCATGTCTGGTCACGCGGCGAGCGCGGCACCCTGATCCGGCTGGTCTGCTCCTGGGCCACCGACGAGGCGATGGTCGACCGGCTGATCGACGAGGTGCGCCGGGCACTGGCACCGCCAAGCGCCACCGAAACTCCGCCGGGTCAGGTACGAGAGCCCGGCGGGGTGGCAGGGAGAGGTTGCGGCGTATGACCGACACCGCCTGGGGACCCCTGCGTGACCTCGCTCCGAGTATCACGGGCTTGGAGCGCGCCGCCCGAGCCATCCGCCAGACCTCCTCGCGCCACACCTCCGTCTATCTCTACGGCCTGGAGGGTGACACCCTGGTGCTGAGTGCCTTCAGCGGACGGCCGACCGAGCACACCCGGATCCGGGTCGGCGAGGGCATCTGCGGACGCGCTGTGGCGAGCGGTGTGAGCCAGGTGGTCGCCGACGTCGCGGGCGATCCCGACTACATCTCCTGCAGCCTGGAGACGCGCTCGGAGTGCGTCGTCCTGGTCCACCGCGATGGCCGGGTCGTGGGCCAGATCGATATCGACAGCGATGTTCCCGACGCCTTCACCGCGGAGGACGTCACCAGCCTGGAAGAGGCGGCACAGTTGATCGCCCCGCTCTTCTGATCTGGCTGATCCGGCGAACCAGCGCGTCCGCACCGCGGCAGGCTTCCGCCGGCGGGCCTAGGCCGAGGTGAGCATCTGCTCAGTCTCTTGATATTTGCTCACAGGATTGGATATGCTTGGCTCCGGCCCGCCGGGAATCGGGGAGATTCGAATGTCCGAGCTTGAGGGTCGGTAGATGCCGCTCGTCCCGCTGCAGCGAATCCTGGGCAAGGCTAGGTCCGACGGTTACGCCGTCGGGTACTTCGAGGCGTGGGACGCGTGCTCGCTCGAGGCGGTCCTCACCGCCGCGGAGGAGGAGTCCGCACCCGTGATTCTTGGGTTCGGCGCCATGATGGTGGACGGGCGGTGGCTCGCGGGAGGCGGCATCGAGGTTCTTGGTGCCATCGGACGCAGTTACGCGGCGGGCAGCTCCGTGGAGGTCTCCCTTCTGTTCAACGAGGCCCACACCCTTGACCAGGCCAGGCGTGGCATCGACGCGGGCTTCAACGCGGTCATGATCGACACCGAACACTGGCGCTCCGAGGATGCCATCGTCGCGGTGAAGGAGCTCTGCCGGGTGGCGCACCAGTCGGGCGTGGCAGTTGAGGCGGAGCTCGGCAGCCTGGCGGAAGCCACGGCCGCCGGCGTGGATGACAGTCGTGCCAGCCTGACCGATCCAGACGAAGCCGCGCTCTTCGTGGAGGAGACCGGCGTGGACTGTCTGGCGGTGTCGGTCGGGAACGTCCACATCCTCATGGACCAGCCCGCCTCCATCGATCTGGAGCGACTGAGATCGATCCACCAGCGGGTCGAACCGCCGCTGGTCATCCACGGCGGAACCAGCTTTCCGCCCGCCGCGGTGGCGCCGGCGATCGCCCTCGGGGTCGCGAAGTTCAATGTGGGCACGGTCCTCAAGCACGCCTTCTGGGCTGGTCTGGAGCCGGCGATCCGCTCGGCCGGTGCCCACCCCGATGTGCACCGGCTTCTCGGCTCCCACAAGGACTCCGATGTGATGGTCATCGCCCAAGAACGGATGACCGCCAAGGTTCGCTCCCTGATACAGCAGTACGGCGGAAGCGGACGCCAGGTGATGGCGTCGCGGCTGGGTGCCGGATGAGCTCGGACACCCCCGCCGGGATGACGGAGCGCGGTTCGGCCCAGATCACCCCCGAGATCGATGCGGCCCACGCGCTGAACCTCTACCGTCAGATGCTCTTGATCCGTCGCTTCGAAGAGCGGGTCTACCTCCTCTACCTGCAGGGCGAGATCCCGGGGACGCTGCACCAGTGCCAGGGCCAGGAGGCGGTCGCCGTCGGCGTCTGCGATGTGCTGCGACGGACGGACTGGATAACCTCCACCCATCGGCCACACGGTCACGCACTGGCCAAGGGCCTCGATCTTGGGGCAGCGATGGCTGAGCTCTATGGCAAGGCGACCGGCTGCTGTGGCGGAAAGGGCGGCTCGATGCATCTCGGAGACCCGTCGGTCGGGATGCTCCCGGCAATCGCCATCGTCGGGGGAGGCAACACGGTGGTCACCGGCCTCGGGCTCGCATTCAAGCTGATGCGGACGGACCAGGTGGCCGTGTGCTTCTTTGGCGAGGGGGCGAGCAACGAGGGAGCGTTTCACGAGGGTCTCAACTTCGCGGCGGTCCAACGTCTCCCCATCGTCTTCGCCTGCGAGAACAACCTTTACGGCGCCTCCACCCCGTTCCACCAGGCCAGCCTCGTCCCCGACGTCGCGGCCCGCGCCGCCGCGTACGGAGTGAGAGGGGAGATCATCGACGGGATGGACGTCCTCGCCGTGCGAGAAGCGGCCGCGCGCGCGGTGGCGGAGGCGCGCGCAGGAGCCGGCCCGGTCCTCCTCGAGTTCAAGACCTACCGGTTCGCCGGCCACAGCCGCGGTGACGTCAGGGGTTATCGCAGCCGTGAGGAGGAGGCGGAGTGGAAGGAGCGTGATCCGATCGTTCGTCTCCGCGAACGCCTCGCCGCGACCGGGGACGCAGAGGTGCTCGCCGAGACCGCCGCGCAGGTCGAGGCCGCGCTCGACGACGCCATCGAGTTCGCCCGGCAGTCACCGCTGCCGCGGGCCGAAGACGCGTTGACCGGTGCGCACGCGACCGTGATCAGCAGCGGGGCAAGCTCGTGACCCCGGCGGCGCCTTCGGCCAGAGGCCAACGCCGGCTCACGATTGCCGAGGCGTTGCGGGAAGCCATCGCCGAGGAGATGCGGCACGACGAGAAGGTGTTCCTCATCGGGGAGGACATCGGCGTCCCCGGAGGCTTCGGCGGTGCGTTTGGCGTCTACCTGGGCCTCACCGATGAATTCGGCCATGAGCGCATCATCGACACCCCGATCAGTGAGAAGGCGATTGCGGGGGCGGCGATCGGCGCTGCGCTGATGGGGATGCGTCCGATCCCGGACCTGCAATACGCCGACTTCCTGTTCGAGTGCATGGACGAGCTGGTCAACCAGGCGGCCAAGATGCGCTACATGTCGAATGGGAAGTTGAGCGTCCCGATGGTGCTCCGATGTCCGGTCGGGACGGCAAATCGCGGAGCGCAGCACGGTCAGTCGCCGGAGAGCTACTTCGTGCATGTGCCCGGCCTCAAGGTCGTCTGCATTTCCGATGCATATCACGCCAAGGGACTGCTGAAGAGCGCGGTGCGCGACGACGACCCCGTCATCTTCTTTGAGCACAAGTTGCTCTACGGCAGCAAGGGTCGGGAGCAGGCCGGTGGAATGGATCTGACCGCGCACGTCCCCGAGGAGGAGTACTTCTTCCCCATCGGCAGGGCGGTGGTGAAGCGCGCGGGCACCTCGGTCACGGTGGTGGCAACGCACCTGAGCCTCTACCGCAGCCTCGCGGCCGCCGAGGAGCTGGCCCGGGACGGCATCGAGTGCGAGGTCATCGATCCTCTGACGCTGCTCCCTCTCGACGAGGAGACCATCTTCGCGTCAGTCAGGAAGACCGGCCGTCTGGTGATCGCCCACGAGGACACGCTGACCGGGGGATGGGGCGCCGAGCTCGCCGCCCGGGTCGGTGAGGAGTGCCTCTACTCGCTACAGGCGCCGATCAGGAGGGTTGCCAGCCACGACGTCCCGCTTCCGGTCGCCCCGGTGATGGAGCAGACCGTGGTGCCGTCGGTGGCGAGGATCAAGGCTGCGCTCGCAAGCTGCTGCGAAGGCTGAGCCGGCACGATGGCGCACCGGATCGACATGCCATCGCTGGGTCAGACCACTGACGAGTTGCGGATCGTCGAATGGTTCAAGAGAGAGGGCGACACGGTCAGGCTGGGAGAACCCCTTCTCAGCGTCGAGACCGACAAGGCCCAGATCGATGTGGAGTCGGTGGTCGCCGGGACGCTGCTCAAGGTCCTCCGCGATGCCGGAGACACTGTGCAGGCCGGATCACCGGTGGCATACATCGGCGCTCCAGGTGAGGCGGTGCCGGCTTCGCGGACCGGAGCAGAGGAGGGCGGCGGCTCGGGTTCTGCTGACCTCGCCACCGCCCTGGGCGCGCCAACCGGCGGCTCGGCGCCCAGCTCCCCCCCGCGCTCGGAACCCGGGCGCGGCTCGCCGGGGAATGCACCGGGCGTGGTCTCGGCGCTGCCCGCCGCGCGACGGCTGGCGAGTGAGCTGGGCATAGACCTTACCAAGGTCGAGGGCACCGGACGGGGTGCTCTGATCACGGTCCGCGACGTCGAGCGGGCCGGGCAGGAGGCTGCGGTCATCGCGGACGAACCGGACCTCCTTCCCGTTCCCCAGCTCAGACAGGTCATCGCCCGCCGGATGGCCGCGTCGGCGCAGCGGATCCCCCAATTCACACTGACCGTCTCGGTCGACGTCAGCTCAGCGCGCGACCTCATCAGCACCCAGCCGCCGAACGTCT
The DNA here is from genome assembly GCA_049521435.1 of Candidatus Dormibacteria bacterium. GTDB lineage: Bacteria > Chloroflexota > Dormibacteria > Aeolococcales > Aeolococcaceae > Changshengia. Next base: position 11,357 of record JBEKOU010000009.1, read on the forward strand.
CCGCGGCTCACCGACCGGGCCTGACCTACACCCACCTGATCGTCCGGGCCGTGGCCACCGCTCTGCGTGACTTCCCGGCCGTCAACCGGCTCTGGGTGGATGACGGGCCGCGTTTCCGTCAGCTCCGTCGAGCGGACGTGGGTCTCGCGGTCGCCGGCGATGACGGTCTTCGCGTGGTGAGCATTCCAGAGGCCGATCAGGCGCCGCTGGCCGAGCTGGCCGCTCTGATCGGCGGGGCTGCCGAGCGCGCGCGGTCCGGATCGATGCTGCCGGCGGATCGCCTTCCCGTGGCGGTCACCGTCAGCACCCTGGGCATGTACGGGGTCGAGCAGTTCCAGGCACTCGTTGATCCCGACCAGACCGCCGTCCTGGCGGTCGGCACGGTTGAGGACCGGCCGGTCGCCCGGGATGGGGTCATCGGCATCCTGCCCATGGTGCGGATCAGCCTCTCCGTCGACCACCGGGTGGTGGACGGCGGGTTGGCGGCGCAGTTCCTGCAGGCCGTGAAGAGCGCCGTGGAGAGCCCGGGCGGGGCGATCTGAGATGACCACCACCGCCCCCTCCGGGGTCGCCAGCCGCTGGCGCGACGACCAGGCAGCCGAGTGCAAGACCGAGCTGGATCTTCGGGCGTACTCGTCCCGCCTGCTGGGTCAGGATCCCTCATTGGTGCTCCACGGCGGTGGCAACACGTCGGTGAAGCTCACCGAGACCAACCTCTTTGGTGAGAGGCAGGCCATCCTCTGGGTCAAGGGCAGCGGTTGGGACCTGGCCACCATCGAGCCAGCCGGCTTCGCACCGGTTCGGATGCGGCAGCTGCTGGCGCTCGCCGAGCTCACCGCGCTCTCCGACACCGACATGGCACGGGAGCTCCGGCTCGGCACGATCGCCCCCGCCGCGCCGGCCCCCTCGGTCGAGGCGATCCTCCACGCCATCGTCCCCTTCAGGTACGTCGACCACACCCACGCGGACGCGGTCATCACGCTCACCAACTCGGCGAACGGAGCGGAGTTGATCGAGGAGGTGTACGGCGATCGTCTCCTTCACATCCCCTACGTGATGCCCGGATTCAAGCTGGCCGCCCTCTGCGCCGTCCTGTATCCCCGGCTTCATGGCCGCCAGACGATCGGAATGCTGCTGATGAACCACGGCATCTTCACCTGGGGCGAGACCGCTCGCGAGTCGTACGAGCGAATGATCGAATCGGTCTCCCTGGCCGAGGCGCACATACGCAAGCAGGTCCGTCCTCGGAGCCGGACCTCAGCGCCAGCCACGACCTCGTATTCATCCTTGGAGGTTGCCGGCCTTCGGCGCGAGATCTCGGAGGTTGCCGGGGCTCCGATGATCCTGCAGGTGGACGATGGGCCGAACGCGGTGGCCTTCGCCAATCGGGCGGACGTCTCGGTCGTTTCTCAGCAGGGTCCGGCAACACCCGACCACGTGATCCGCACCAAGCGACTGCCGATGCTGGGACGCGACGTTGCGACCTACGCACGTGACTACGAGCACTACTTCGCCGAATATGCCGGCCGATCTGTACAACCGTTGAAGATCCTCGACCGAGCCCCCCGGGTGGTCGTCGACCCACAGATGGGAGTGGTCGCAGCCGGTCGATCCGCGGCCGATGCCTCCGTGGCTGCGGACATCTACCGTCACACCATCCAGATCATCCGCGACGCCACCGACCTGGGCGGCTACCGGGCCCTCCCCGCCGAGGACATCTTCGATGTCGAGTACTGGGACCTGGAGCAGGCCAAGCTCACGTTGAAGGGGACCCCGGCCCCGCTCGCCGGCGAGATCGCCCTGGTCACCGGCGCGGCAGCGGGTATCGGTCGCGCATGCAGCGAGCTGCTTCTGCTGCAGGGCGCCGCGGTGGTGGCGCTGGATCTCAGCCCGGCAGTAGCAGACGTGGCGTCCGGTCCCGCGTGGCTCGGCCTCCAGTGCGACGTGACCGACCCCGACCAGGTGAGAGCCGCGATCGAGGCCGGGGTCAGGCGGTTCGGCGGCATCGACATCGCCGTCCTCAATGCCGGCGTCTTCCCACCCGGTCAGCGGCTCGAGGCCTTGGAATTGGAGGCCTGGCGGGCGGTGATGGGCGTCAATGTTGACGCCTCGGTTGTCCTCCTCCATCACCTGCACCCCCTCCTGCGCCTGGCTCCTCGCGGCGGAAGGGTCGTCGTGATCGGCTCCAAGAACGTACCGGCCCCGGGACCCGGCGCGGCCGCCTACTCCGCGTCCAAGGCGGCGCTCACCCAGGTGGCGCGCGTGGCCGCCCTGGAGTGGGGATCGGACGGGATCCGAGTCAACGTGATCCATCCCAACGCGGTATTCGACACCGCGCTCTGGACAGAGGAGATCGTCGAGGCGCGCGCGCGCCAGTACGGCCTCAGTGTCGCCGAGTATCGGGCCAGGAACGTGCTGCGACTCGAGGTGAGGAGTCAGGACGTTGCCCAGATGTGCGCGGCCATGTGCGGGCCCGCCTTCGCCCGCACCACGGGGGCGCAGGTTCCGGTCGACGGCGGCAACGAGCGGGTCATCTGAATGCCCACGTGGAGCGATGCGCCCCAGCTCGCACGGAGCCCGGTCCGGGGCGCCGAGCGCGACATCGAGTTGATGACCCGGGTGGCCTCTCGGTACTACCTGGAGGGGATGACGCAGGAGGCGGTGGCTCGTTCCCTTCGTCTCTCTCGGCCCAAGGTCGGGCGGTTGCTGGATCGCGCTCGAAGGGTCGGTATCGTCGAGATCACCGTCAACGTGCCCCCCGAGCTCGGCCTTCAGGTCGAGGCTGAGCTGGTCTCGGAGTTTGGACTTGACCAGGTCCTGCTGGTCAACGATCAGACCGACGAGGCGGGCCAGCGTGCGTCGGTGGCCCGGGCAACCGCTGGGTTGCTCCGGCGCCGGCTCAGCGACGGAGACGTGATCGCACTGGGCATGGGCCGGAATGTCGGCGCGGTGCCCGACTTCGTCGGCACTCCCCCAGCCCGTGCCGTGACGTTCGTCAGTGCCATCGGAGGGTCGCCCCTGGTGGATACCGGCGTCAACCCGAACGAGATCTGCCGCCGCCTCGCCGAGGCGTTCCGGGGAACTGCCGAGGTGCTCTACGCACCCGCATATGCGGAGACCCCAGAGGTGCGCGACGCGTTCATCCATCATGACGACGTGCGCGATGTCCTCGGGCACGCTCGTGCAGCCAGCGTCGCCCTGATCGGGATCGGCAACGCTCGGGATGACAGCGCGGTGGTGAGGATGGGATGCTTCTCGGCGTCCGAGATGCGCAGATTGCGCGACCGCGGGGCGGTCGGCGACATCCTCGGCTCCTTCTTCGATGCGGACGGGCATGGCGTTGCCGACGGAATCGGGGACCGCGTGGTGGCAATCGGGCGAGCGGATCTCGAGCGGATCCCATGCGTCGTCGCGATCTGCAGCGAGAGAGACAAGGGAGACGCGATCCTGGGGGCGCTTCGGAGCGGCATGGTGAACGCCCTGGTCACCAGTCTTTCCACGGCCCGCAACGTCCTCGACCTCTCCGGGCGCTCACGTCCGCAGGGGGCGGTCAGATGAGCCTCCTGCCAGACCCGTGACTGCCGTGCTGAGCCCGACGCCGTGCTGACCCCGCCAGTTGAGCGCCCGCTTCTCGAGCCGCGCGTCCTCTGTGCGGGCATCCTGGTGGGCGACCTCTTCGTGCCTCCGCTGGCTCGCCTGCCGGCCGCCGGTGAGCTCCTGGCGACCGACGACTTCCTCCTCGACGTCGGGGGCTGCGCCGCCAACGTCGCGGTGGGCCTGTCCAAATTGGGCGTCGGCTCCAGGGTCGTGGGAAGGGTTGGCCGTGACGCCTTCGGCGACTTCGTCATCTCGGCGCTGACGGGATTTGGCGTCGACGTCTCGTTGATCGTGCGATCGGAGACAAGGGGCACATCGAAGACGGTGATCGTCCCCGTGGTCGGCGAGGACCGGCGCTACATACACACACTGGGGGCCAACGCCGAGCTCGCCGAGCAGGACTTCGGCGCCCGCGCGATGTCGGGGGTGGAGGTCGTCTACCTTGGCGGCTACCTGGTTCTGCCCGGCCTCCGCCCGGGGGCGGTGGCCGAGCTGTTCGGAGCGGCACACCGAGCCGGCGCGCGCACCCTGCTGGACGTGGTCCTCCCCGGCGACGCCGAAGCCTCCCTGGACGAGCTGCGCTCGATCCTGCCGAGCGTTGACTTCTTCCTGCCCAACTACGACGAGGCGTGCCATCTGACCGGCGAGCGGGACCCCGAGCGCCAGGCCGCACTCTTCAACAAGGCCGGCGCCGAGACCGTGATCATCACCATGGGCTCCGAGGGGTCGCTGGTTCGCAGCCCCACCGACACCCGGCGGCTCACCGCTCCGAGCGTCGATGTCGTTGACGGTTCAGGAGCCGGCGATGCGTTCACGGCGGGGCTGATCGTCGGCATCCTGGAGGGCTGGCCATTGGAGCAGTCACTCAGGTTTGCGAGCGCGGCCGGAGCCCTCGCGTGCACGGCGCTGGGCTGCACCGATGGCATCCCGGATCGGCAGCAAGTGTCCGACATGGCGGGCCTCTCCCGCTGAGAGCCATCGGTATCGTCCCCGCCGCGATGGGCCGTCAGCCCCGATCAGGAGGTATGTTGGAGCTGTGTTGACACAGGACCAGATCCAGGTGGCGCGGCGCCGAGCGGCGCAGCTGCTCGAGGAGGCAGGGTTCGTGCTCACCGACGAGGAGCACGGCAGCATCGAAGTGTCCGACTTCGGCCTGTCAGAGCTCGATCAAACAGGGCTGGAGGTCGTCGTGTACGTCAACACGCAGCGTGTCTGCGCCAAGGAGCTCGTGATGTTCCCCGGCCAGACCTGCCCCGAGCATCGCCACCCGCCGTTCGACGGTACCCCCGGCAAGGAGGAGACGTTTCGCTGCCGCAGGGGCCTCGTGTACCTCTACCTCGAGGGTTCTCCGGCGAAGAGGCCCACCTGCCGGCCGGCGGAGGTGGATCGGGGCGCGTACACGGTCTGGCACGAGGTGGTCCTCCGGCCAGGTCACCAACACACCGTCCCGCCCAATACACTGCACTGGTTCCAGGCGGGGCCGGAGGGTGCCATCGTCTCGGAGTTCTCCACGCAGAGCCGTGACGATCTCGACGTCTTCACGGACCCTGACATCGCTCGGACCACCGTCGTCGCGTCGAGCTGAGGTCTCAGCGGCCGGCGGCCGGGCGTCGATGCCGCGCCAACGTGGCCAACACGTCAATCGGCGCCCCTGAATACCCGAACGGCCGGCAGCCCTCGGGGATTCCGAATCCCTCTCGCTGCTCCAAGGGGCGTTGACGAATATCAACCGCGCCCTCCTTCCGGCGGGCCGCTGTCCGCCGAACGGCCTCGGGAATCTGAGCCATTCGGCCGTGTCCCGATCGCGGGCGGGATGGCAAGGTGGGGGCACGCCGGAGGGCTCCTCCCCCGACCGCCCACGGTGGATCACGAGCGTGATTTCTCCCCTGAACCGACCGGCGCCAGCCGAGCACCCGGCCCCCTCCGATCCGCCCCGCGGGCATGGGCTGCTGGCCAACCCGCAGCTCAACAAGGACGCCGCCTTCACCGAGCAGGAGCGAGCCGACCACGGCCTGCGCGGGCTGCTCCCCTGGCGAGCGCTGACCATCCCCCAGCAGGTGGCGCTCGAGCTCGAGCACCTCCGACGCAAGGGGGACGACCTGGAGCGCTACATCGGCCTGACCGCGCTCCACGATCGCAACGAGACCCTCTTTTACCGCATGCTCATCGATCATCTCGAGGAGCTGGCGCCGATCGTCTACACGCCCACGGTGGGCTACGCGTGCCGGGCCTTCAGCCACATGCTGCGGCGCCCTCAGGGGCTGTGGATCACCCCCGATGACATCGATCGCATCCCAGAGCTGCTGCGCAACGCAGGCCGGCCGGACGTCCGTCTGATCGTGGCCACCGACAACGAGCGCATCCTCGGCCTCGGCGACCAGGGCGCGGGGGGCATGGGCATCCCCGTCGGCAAGCTGGCCCTCTACACCGCCGGAGCCGGAATCCGTCCCACCCTCACGCTGGCCGTGTCGCTGGACTGCGGGACCGACAACCCCCATCTCCTGGGCGATGCGCTCTACCTCGGCTACCCCAAGCCGCGGCTGCGAGGCGCCGCCTACGACCGCTTCATCGAGGCTTTCGTGGAGGCGGTGGGGGACGTCTTTCCTCATGCGCTGCTGCAGTGGGAGGACTTCAAGCAGCACAACGCGATCCGGCTCCTGGATCGGTACCGGAAACGGATACCCAGCTTCAACGACGACATGCAGGGAACCGCCGCGGTGGTGCTGGGGGGCATCCTGGCGGCGCTGGGCGAGACCGGGGGGACGCTGTGTGACCAGCGGGCGCTGTTCGTCGGAGCCGGCGCCGCGGGCGTCGGCATCGCCCGGCTGCTCCAGGCGGCAATGCGGGACGCGGGTGCGTCCGAGGAGACCGTGCGGCACGCGGTGGTCATGATCGACTCGTACGGTCTGATCTTCGAGGGGCGCGACCGGGTCGAGGACGACAAGCTCCCCTTCGCGCTTGCCCGCGAGGAGCTGGCGCGGCTCGGGCTCGAACCCGGCCCCTCCTGCGACCTGGAGATGGTGATCCGCCAGGTGACCCCCACCGTGCTGGTGGGCACCAGCGGCCGGGCCGGCCTCTTCACCGAGGCCGCGATCCGCGAGATGGCCGCGCGCACCCCCCGCCCCGTGGTCCTGGTGCTCTCCAACCCCACATCCAGCTCGGAGGCGGTGCCCGCCGACGTGCTGGCCTGGAGCGACGGGCGGGCGCTGGTGGCCACCGGAAGCCCCTTCCCGCCCGTCGAGCTGGAGGGCCGGCAGCGTCTCATCGCACAGGCCAACAACGTGTTCGTCTTCCCGGGAGTCGGGCTCGGCGCCATGGTGGCGCACGCCCGCGAGCTCACGGACGGCATGTTCCTTGCGGCCGCATCCGCGCTCGCCGAGATGGTGACCCCTGAGCGGCTGGCCGAGGGCGCGCTCTACCCGGCGCTCACCGACCTGCGCGCGGTCTCGCGCCGGATCGCCATCGTGGTCGCGCGCGAGGCCCGCGACCAGGGGCTGGGACGCCTGGCGACAGACGGGGAGATCGAAGCCGCGGTGGACGCGACCATGTGGGATCCGGCGTACGAGGGCGCCGCGCCGGTCAGCCTGGCACCGGCCCCGGAGCCAGCCCCGGCCGCGCCGGACTGATGTCGGCGGCGGAGCTGATCAGGGCGGCGCGGCCGCCTGGCCACGCTCCACGTGGGGCCAGCCCGCCGGGTCACCCCGGCGTGACGCCGGCATCGATGAAGGCCTCCTCGGGGAAGCCGGTGTAGTTGATGGTGCCGGCGGCCCAGCATTCCGTGGTGCTGGGACAGGCGATGCCCAGGATCTCGTCACCGCTGGAGACGGGGGTGAGGCTCGGGCTGACAACCACCGACCAGTCGCTCCCGGTGTAGTGCTCGATCAGGGTCCCGCCGGTGAGAATCTGGATGTCCTCGCCGACCGCCCAGCAGTCCGCGGGGCTGGGACAGGTGACGTCCGCGAGAAAGGCGGAATCGGCGGTGGGGCTCGCGACGAGGGTCCAGCTGCTGCCGTCGTAGTGGTCGATGACCGGGGCGATGAACGGGGCGCCGGTCGGAGCGGAACTGCCGCCCACGTAGGAGACACCGACCGCCCAGCACTCCGTGGAGGTGGAGCACGTGACCCCCGACAGCTCGCCGGGGGCGCCGACCGGGGCGCCGGTGACCAGAGTCCAGGCACTGCCGTCGTAGTGCTCGATGACCGCCGGCCCCTGATCGCCGGAGGCGACGTACGACGTGCCGACGGCCCAGCAGTCGGTGCTGGTGGCGCAGCTGACGGCCGCCAGAGTGTCCTGCGCCACGGTGCTCGCACCGCTCACGTCCGTCCAGACGCCGGCGGCGTAGTGCTCGATGAGCGGCTCCTTATTGGCGTCGTCCGCGACGCCGGAGAAGCCGACCGCCCAGCAGTCCTCCGAGGAGACGCAGGCGATGCCGTTCAGCTGGTCGCCCCCGGCGCCGCTCGGGGGACTGCTCACGGCGGTCCAGCCGCTCCCGTCGTAGTACTCGATGGCGGCACCGGGCCCGGGGCCGGCGCCGACCGCCCAGCAGTCTCCGGAAGGGAGGCAGGTGATGCCCTGGAGGCCAAAGCCGGCACCGCTGCCATCTGCGCTGTACACGGCGGTCCAGCTTCCCCCCGTGTACTCCTCGAAGAGGGCATCGGCGGGACCGAGTAGGGAGCCGACCGCCCAGCACTCGGTGTCCGAGGCGCAGGCGACGGCGTTTAGATCGCTCATCGGGGGCATGGCGCTGTCGTCGACCGCGCTCCACCCGCCCGGAGCCGGGGTGGCGGTTGCCGGACCCGCCGGTGTGGGAGTCGTGATCGGGACACTCCCGGAGGGTGTCGGAGTGGCGGGAGCGGCCGCGGCGGTCCGGCTCGGCGGGGCCCCGGTGGGAGACGGTGGCCCGGCCGGCACGCCGGTCGCGCAGGCGGCACAGACGAGGGCTACCAGCAGCTCCATGACCCGGGCGACAGCGCCCGGCGCTCGTCGTCGAGTTCCTGAGGTATCAGCGGTCATTGGCGGTGGAACGGGCCGCTGCGGCCGTGCCGTTACGGAGTCGCCAGCCACGATGTCACCTCACGAAGAGCTCGCTGAGGGCAGCAGACCGCGGTACCGCTCGTAGGTGCCACGGTCGAACGCGACGAGGACGATGCGGTCCCAGGCGGCCGGTGTCGCGTCGCTCGCGGCCCGAACGGCGATCTCCGCGGCACGTGCGGCCGGGAAGCCGTAAACCCCGGTCGAGATCGCCGGAAACGCGATCGACCTGGCCCCGGCGCCGGCCGCCACCTCAAGCGAGCGCCGGTAGCAGGAGGCGAGGGCCACGTCCTCACCGGCCTCCCCTCCCCGCCAGACCGGACCCACGGTGTGAACGATCCACCGCGCCGGCAGCCGGTGGCCGCGGGTGAGCTTGGCGTCGCCGGTCGCGCAGCCACCCAGGGTGCGGCACTCCTGGAGCAGGCCGGGACCGGCGGCGCGATGGATGGCGCCGTCGACCCCACCGCCCCCGAGGAGGGACGAATTGGCCGCGTTGACAACCGCGTCCACCTCGAGGGTGGTGATGTCGCCCAGCCATGGCTCCACCCTCATCTCAGCGCTCGCCGGGGTCGCCGCGACGTCGCCGGTTGACGGCACAGAGAGCCGATCCTTGCAGGCACGCGCCCAACATGATCGCTCGCGGGCGCGCCCGCGGCGATATCCTCTCCCGGTCATGGGCCGACGGGCTTGCCTGCCGCTGCTGTGGCTGGGAGCAGCCGCCCTGCTCGCTGCCTGCGGGGGAGCCGGCACGCCCCTGGTGACGAGCGACGTCAGCCGGGTGCAGGTGAACTCGTACCAGGCTCTCCCGCCCCCGTATGGATCGGCACAGGCGGTGCTCACCTCGGCAGCATCGCTGGCGACGTTCCGGAAGGCGGTGGCGTCGGACGGCATCGGTCTGAGTGGCACCACCACGAGCAGCGACGGCTGCGCCGGTGGGATCGAGTACACCGTCGTCCTGGTGCGGAGCGGTGGGAAGGGATCGACCACGCTCGACGCCTACGACTGCGGAGGGCAGATCACCGGCAACATGACAGGTAACGTGTCGGGATTCGTCGCCTACGTCAGCACCCTGCTGGTCGCGACCCCGTCCGGCCAGGGATAGCCCGGCCAGCGCGGGGGTCGGACCTCCTCCATCTGGTGGCGGTTCCTCCGGGGAGGCGCTATACCTGCAGCAGCGCACAGCGCAGCGTCGCCCCTCCGGGAATATGGCCGCCACCCAACGCCTCCCCAAGCCATCGGCATTGGTGACGCTTCTCGGCGCCGCCTGCCTCGTCACGGCATCCGCGAACCTGGCCTCGGTCGCGCCCGGGCCGCCCCCGCATCCACCCAGGACTGTGAGTGCAGCGCCCCCCGAGCCGGTCCTGGCCGCCGCGCCGCTTCCGTCCGCGGTCACCGCGGCGACGACGAGCAGCCCGTCGCCCTTTCCCTCCCTGGCCGTGATCTCCTCGTGGAGCGTGGCCCGCCGCGCCGCCCAGCTCGTCGTGGTCTCCGCCCAGGAGACGGATGTGGCCGCGGTGGCACCCTCGGTGGCGGAGGGGGCAGGCGGCATCCTCCTCTACGGGACCTCGGCACCCGGAAACCTCGATCAGCAGCTCCAGGCGCTGGAGGCGAGCGCAGAAGGAGGTCTCGCGCCGCTCGTGATGACCGACGAGGAGGGCGGCGGGATACAGCGGATGAGCAACCTCGTGGGGACGATCCCCTGGCCCGCCACCATGAGCGCGACCATGACCCCGGCAGCCGTGTACCAGCTCGCCGAGACGGCGGCGGAGCAGATGGTCGCCAACGGGGTCACCATGGACCTGGCACCGGTGCTCGACCTCGCCACCGGCCCCGGCCCCGACGCCACTCATATCGACGGCCCCCGCTCCTTTGGGCTGGCGCCCGCGACGGCGACCGCGTACGGGCTCGCGTTCGCCTCCGGCCTCGAGGCTGGAGGGGTGATGCCCGTCGTCAAGCACTTCCCCGGCGAGGGCAGCGCGACCGCCAACACCGATGACGGACCCGCCAGCACTTCGCCCCTCTCCATCCTGGACGGCGCCGACCTCCTCCCGTTCGAGGTCGCCGTCCAGACCGGCATCCCCGCGATCATGGTGGGTGACGCCTCGATTCCCGGCCTGACCGAGGGGCCGGCCAGCCTCTCGCCCGCGGCGATCACCGGGCTGCTCCGGCAGCAGCTCGGATTCGAGGGGCTGGTGCTGACCGACTCCCTCTCCGCCCCGGCCGTCAGCGAGCTCGGGCTGAGCGTCGCCCAGGCGTCGGTGCAAGCTGTGGAAGCCGGTGCCGACATGCTCCTTTCCGACACCGCGACCCCCAACCTGACGTTCCAGCAGACGGTGAACGCGCTGGTCGCGGCGGTGTCGGACGGTCAGCTGTCGACGCAGATGCTCGATACCGCGGTGCTGCAGGTGGTGACCGCCAAGGAGGAAGGCCCCCGCGGGTGAGCCGGTGGCCGAGGTGCGGAGGCGGACGCCGCCGCCTCAGCGAGCCGCCAGCAGCGCTGCGCGCTGCTCCGGGGAGAGCGGCTTCACCGCCTCCCGGAGCGTCACACCGGAGGCCCGTGCCACCCGGGGGAGCAACCACGCGTAGACCAGGTCAGGTCGCTTGCGCGCGGTGTCGCGCAGCACCCACCCGATGGCCTTGCGGATGAAGAACTCCCTCTCCTCCAGCATCGCCTCCGCGTAGCGGGTGAATCGCGGGAAGTCACCGCCCCCACGGCGGAGCGGGACGAGCAGGGCGAGGAGCGCGGAGCGCCGGATCCAGAAATCCGCGTCAGCGGCCCAGCGATCGAGCACGGCGCCCAGCTCGGGATGGCGCTCGACCAGCGCGCCGACCACCACGGCGGCCAGCTCGTCGACGAGCGCCCAGGTCTGCGATTCGCGCAGCAGGCGCTCGAGCAGTCCCGTGTCCGCCGCCTGGAGGCGATCACCGCAGAGCTCCAGGAGCCCGACCGCGACCCTGCGACGCTCGTAGACGGTCCCCGCCCAGAGCGCATCCACGAGGGAGAGGAGCTCCTCCCTCTCGAGGCGAGAGCGCCGCTTCGCCACCCCGCGAGCCAGGGCCCGCACGGCGGGGACGCTGACCCCGTAGTGGTCGAGCCGGCTCTTCAGGTACGCCCTCTCCTGCACGGCGCGCTCCGGAGAGCCCTGGGCGCGGAGCTCCGCGTCGATCTCGGCAACCAGTTCTGCGACGTCCATCCGGTCACCTGCTCAGCGGCGGCTCGCCAGGCAGCAATGCTTGTACTTGCGGCCGCTGCCGCACGGGCATGGATCATTGCGCGACGCAACCCGCCATCGCCGCCGCTCCTCACGCTCCTCGATCTCCAGCGCTCCCATGATCGCGGCCACCCCCTCGCCGGAGCGGCCCAGGCTCACCATCCGCTGGAGCTGGGGCAGCATGTGCTCGTACGACTCGCGGTACCCGGCGCAGAGATGGTTGAGCCCGGGCTCCCCGTCGGGTGTCAGGTCGAAGCGGTCCTTGGGGCAGCCGCCGTTGCAGAGGAAGAGCACCGGGCAGGACCGGCACTCTCCGGGCAGGTCCGACTTCTTGGCCTGACCGAAGGCGAGCTGAGCCGGCGACTCCACAAGTGGGGCCAGACCGTCGGTGGTGACGTTGCCCAGCCGGTGGGCTGGATCGACGAAATGGTCGCAGGCGTAGACGCTGCCGTCGTGCTCGAGGGCGAGGACCCGTCCGCAGGTCTCGGACATGACGCAGAGGTTGGCGGGCTGCCCGCTCACCACCTGGAGCGCCTCGGCGAAGTTCTGGACCGCGATCCGGCCCACGTCGTGGCGAACCCATTCGTCGAAGACGGCGCAGAGGAAGGCCGACATCGCCGCGGGTGACACCGACCGCTCGGTGACCCCGCCGTCGGCGCCCCGCTCGACCACGGGCAGGAACTGCACCCAGCGCACCCGCTCGGCGAGGAAGAAACGGTAGACCTCGAGCGGTGCGGCGGCGGTCCGCGCGTTGAGGGTGCAGAGGACGTCCGGCTCGACACCGTGGTCGCGGAGGCGGGCGAGCCCGCGCATCGTCCGGGCGTGGCTCGGAAGGCCGTGGCGATCGGGACGGCTGCGGTCGTGGAAGCGGGCGGGACCGTCGATGCTGATGCCGACCGCGAAGCCCTGCTCGGCGAGGAACCGGCACCACGCCTCGTCCAGGCGAGTGCCGTTGGTCTGCAGGTTGTTGAGGCAGGTCCATCCCGGCGGGAGGTGCTGCTGCTGCAGCTCCACCACACGCCGGAAGAAGTCCAGGCCGGCGAGGGTCGGCTCCCCGCCGTGCCAGGCGAAGTACACGAGCGGGCCCGGGCTTGCCTCGATGAAGGCGCGGACATGGGCCTCCAGCACCGCCTCACTCATCCGATACCGCTCGCCGGCCGGGAACAGGCTGGTCTTGCCGAGGTAGTAGCAGTAGTCGCAGGCCAGGTTGCAGAGGGGGCCGATCGGCTTGGCCATCACCCCGAACGGCTCCGCCAGCCGCGGGGAGGCCGGCGCCGTTACCGCCCGGGGCCGGGCGACGGTCGGGTCGGGCGCAGACGGAGGCGGGGTCGGCATGGGTTGAGCAGATTGTGCCCGAACCGTGAGAGGCTCGTGTCAAATATGAAAGCTACTTCCTCTTGACATTCACTTCTATGGTGCTTACTATCTGATGAAAGTCAGTGTCAAAAGGAGGACGCCGCCATGAACGTACCGGCCATCGCCCCCGGCTGCGGTGCCCGCAAGTGGTGGGCGCTGGGTGCCGTGATGCTCTCCGTGCTCGCGGTCGGGCTGGACGCGACCGTGCTGAGCGTCGCCCTGCCCACCCTGGCGGTCAAGCTCCACGCCTCGGAGTCCGACCTGCAGTGGTTCTCCTCCGGCTATCTCCTGGTGCTCGCTGCGGTGATGCTCCCGGCCGGGCTGCTCGGCGACCGGATCGGGCGCAAGCGCGTGATGATCGGCGCCCTCCTCCTCTTCGGCCTGGCGTCCGCGGCCTGCGCCCTCTCCACGAGCCCCGAGGAGTTCATCGCCGCCCGGGTGCTGCTCGGCTGCGCCGGGGCGCCCCTGATCGTGATGGCGATGTCCGCCCTGGCGGTGCTCTTCACCCCGGAGGAGAGGCCCAGGGCGGTGGGCATCTGGGCGGCGATCAACTTCGTCTCACTCCCGATCGGGCCCATCGTGGGGGGCTTCATCCTCACCCACGCGTGGTGGGGCTGGGTCTTCCTGATGAATGTTCCCGTCGCCCTGCTCGGCCTGGTCGCCGTGCTGGCCCTTGTCCCGGAGACCAAGTCCGCCGACAAGCCGGGGCTCGACCCGGCCGGCGTTGGCCTTTCCACCGCCGGGCTGGTGGCCCTCACCTACGGCTTGATCCAGGCGGGTCAGGCCGGCTGGGGCAGCCTGAGCGCCGTCCTGCCCATGGTCATCGGGGTGGCCCTGCTCCTCGCCTTCCTGCGCTGGGAGATCCTCGTCACCCGCCGCCCCGGCGGCCGGCCACTCATCGACATCGCGCTCTTCCGCTCGCGCAGCTTCACCTGGGGCGTGCTGCTCCTGGCCGTCTGCGGCGTGGTCATGGTGGGCGTGATCTTCACCCTGCCCCAGTACTTCCAGGGGATCACCGGCGTGGACCCGATGGGCAGCGGGATCCGCCTCCTGCCCATGATCGGCGGCCTCATTCTCGGAGCGGTGCCCTCCCCGCGGTTCATCCGCTGGTTCGGCATCAAGCTGGTGGTGAGCCTGGGCTTTCTGATCCTCGGCCTGACCGCGCTCTGGGCGGCGACCACCACCCTCGGCACCGGGGAGTGGGTCACCGCGGCCTGGATGACCGTGGGTGGGCTCGGCCTGGGCTTGGTCTTCGCCCCCGCGGCGACGGCGGCGCTGGCCCAGATCGACGCCGAGCGCAGCGGGGTGGCGAGCGGCGTGCTCCAGGCGGTCAACAAGGTGGGCGGGCCACTCGGCGCGGCCGTGTTCGGGAGCGCTCTCGCCTCCGTCTATCAGGCCAAGCTCCCCGTTGCCGGGCTCCCGGCCGCCCTGGTCTCGACGATGAAGGCGGGCCTGACCCAGGGTCTCGCGGCAGCCGAGCGGCTTGGCTCCGCTGCCCTGGCCCACGAGGTGAGGAGCGCCTTCGTCCAGGGGATGGACGCCGCCTTCCTGGTGTCGGCCGGCATCTGCGCCCTCGGCCTCGTGCTCACCCTCATGTTCATGCCGCTGCGCACCCCGGCGCTGACACCCACTCCGGAGACCGGGGCCGCCGACCCCACCGGGGCGGGAACACTGCCGTCGCTGGCAGACGCCGCGACGGCCGCACCCACGCCGTTCTGAGCGGTTAGGATCGTGACGGCACCCAGCGAGTGCGCAGCATGAGGATCGGGTCGAGATGACGTCATCAGAGGCGATCGAGGGCCGCAGTCCCGGGCTCCGCGAACGGAAGAAGGCGAAGACCCGCGCCGCCATCCAGCAGGAGGCGATGCGCCTCTTCCGCGAACGCGGCTACGACGGTGCCACCGTCGAGGACATCGCCGAGGCCGCCGAGGTCTCGCCGAGCACCTTCTTCCGCTACTTCCCGACCAAGGAGGACGTCATCCTCCGCGACGACTACGACGAGCTGCTGCTCGAGGTGTTCCTGGCCCAACCGCCAGACCTCACCCCGCTGCAGGCGGCCCGGGCCGCGCTGCACAGCATCGGCGACGTCGCGGGTGCGTTGTCGCCCGAGGAGCGCGAGCTGGAGCGGGTGCGGATGGCGCTGACGTTCTCTGTCCCGGAGGTGCGGGCTCGGTGGATCAACGAGCTGGTCCGCGCCTTCCGTACGCTCGCCGAGGCGGTGGCGGCCCGCGCCGGGCGGCCGGCCGACGACGTCCGGGTGCGCACCTTCGTCGGCGCGGTGATCGGGGTGATGCTGGTCGCAATGGAGCCGCTCGTCGAGGACCCGGCCCGGGAGTGGACCGAGTTCCTGCCGGACATCGACGAGGCGCTCGGCTATCTGGAGCAAGGCCTGCCCCTCTGAGCCGGCGCCGCTCATCTCCGGCCGGCTCTGTGTCCGGTCCGCATCCCCGGACGCCCGCAGCCCGGGCGCCCGGGGGAGGACCGTACGAGCTCAGCTGCCCGCCAGCTTCCCGGTGAGGAAGTCGTCGTACGCCTGGAGGTCGAGGAGCCCGTGACCCGAGTACCCGAAGAGGATCACCTTCTCCTTGCCCTCTTCGCGGGCCTGGAGAGCGGCGTCGATGGTCGCCTTGATGGCGTGTGCGGTCTCGGGAGCCGGGATCGTCCCCTGGGTCCGAGCCCACTGGATGGCGGCCTCGAAGACGGAGGTCTGGTTGTATGCGGAGGCGCGCATCCGCCCGGTGTGCACCAGGTTGCTGATGATCGGAGCATCGCCGTGGTAGCGGAGCCCGCCGGCGTGGATCGAGGGGGGCACGAAGTCGTGGCCCAGCGTGTACATGGAGAGGAGCGGGGTGAGCCCGGCCGTGTCGCCGAAGTCGTATTCGAACTTCCCGGTGGTGAGGGTGGCGCAGCTGGTCGGCTCCACCGCCAGCAGCTCGACACCCTCGTCGGGGACGAAGGGGAGGGCGAGGCCGCCGAGGTTGGAGCCGCCGCCGCAGCAGCCGATGACCAGGTCGGGCCTCTCCTCGCCCGCCATCTGGAGCTGCTCCTTGGCCTCCAGGCCGATCACGGTCTGATGCAGGAGCACGTGGTTGAGCACCGACCCCAGCGAGTAGTGAGTGTCCTCACGGCTGCCCGCGTCGCGGACCGCGTCGCTGATCGCCATGCCGAGCGACCCGGGGCTGTCGGGCTGGTCGACCGGCGAGGCCACCACCTCGCCGCCCCAGGCCTCCATCATCAGCCGGCGATAGGGCTTCTGCTGGTAGGAGGCCCGCACCATGTAGACCTTGCAGGTGAGACCGAAGAGCGAGCAGGAGAAGGCGAGGGCGCTCCCCCACTGGCCGGCTCCCGTCTCGGTGGCGATGCGCTTGATCCCCTCCTCGCGGTTGTAGAAGGCCTGAGGGACGGCGGTGTTGGGCTTGTGGGACCCGGCCGGGGAGACCGACTCGTCCTTGAAGTAGATCCGCGCCGGGGTGTCGAGGGCCTTCTCGAGGCGGCGCGCACGGATGAGGGGGGTCGGGCGCCAGAGGCGCAGCACGTCGAGGACCTCCCCCGGGATGTCGATCCAGGGGTCGGTCGACACCTCCTGAAGGATCAGCGCCATGGGAAAGAGGGGGGCGAGGTCCGCGGGCCCCGCCGGCTGCCGGGTTCCGGGGTGGAGCGGTGGGTCGATCGGCTGCGACAGCCGCGGCACGACGTTGAACCAGGCTTCAGGAACTCGATCGGGCGGCATTGTCCAGCGCATAGGTCTTCCCCAACGATCGGTGGACGGTCGCCGGGACTCTAGCAGGGTGCGGAAGTGCCCCCGGCGAGGGATGCCGTTCCCAGACCGGGAGGCGAGGGAGCATGACTGCTGGTATCCGGCTGAGCGCGACGGAGTGACTCGCGGTCAGGCGTGACGGAGGAAGGGCTCGTGTTTGGCGCGTTGTCAGCGCGGTTGTTCGCGCGCGGCTCATGCTGCGGACGCGTTTCTCGGAGCGTTGCTCCACCCTGATTGGTGCATTCGCTTGACTCGGCGCAGTTAGAATGCTGTGCAGCGCTTCGGCTTTCTGCAGGTGTCAGAGCGTTTGACAGGAGAGGACCGATCCTGTTAGCCTGATCGTGCCCAGGAGGGGCGTGCCCGTGGGGGCGGACGCTGGGCTGGGGGAAGGTCAGGTGTCGCTGCTGAGGCGCCAGAAGGCGGTCGAGGCGCAGATCGTCGGCGTACCCGCCGCCTCGCCAGGACACCCCAGTGAGCAGCCGTGTTCCGAACCCGGCTGCCAGGCCTCCGAACGGGTGTCGTGCGATTACCGTGACCGGCGCGGCACCCCGTGCCCAACGGCGTGGTGCGCTGACCACGTCGTGACGGTCCACTCCTGGCACCTCTGCCGCCGTCACGCCCGGGTCGTCCAGGCCCTCGCGCCGGTGGAGTTCCGTGGCGCGTTTCCCCCGCCCGACCTGGACAACCGCGCGCCCTCGCTGACCTCCTATCTGGCCGAGGCGCTCGACGCCCGGATGCGCGTGGCCCTCGAGAAGCTCGGCCACCCGGCGAGCGGCGAGCGCGTCTCCGCCGAGGCTCTCACCCTGGTGACCGCCCAGGACCGCGGCCGGCGCTGGGCCCAGGGTTGGAAGCTCTTCGACAACACCGGCCCGCTGCTGCGCATCGACGTCGAGGTCGACGAGGCTCGCGACCCGGAGTGCGCCATCCGGCTCAACAGCCGGGTGATCCTCCGCTGTGTCCCACCCTGGATCCAGGACCGCAAGGCGGCCGTGCGGCCGGTGGAGGGAGCCGAGGACGAGACGCGCCGTCAGGCCTTCTACGACGGGCTCATGGAGCAGCACGTCGTGCCGGCGCTGGTCGCCGAGGAGCACTGGGTGCGGCGGTGGGAGCACTCGCCGAACGCCGCGCCCTAAACAGCGGAGCGGGTCGTCTCCGGGGGCGGTGCTGTTGACGCGCCGGGTCGTGGTGCCAGCTGTGCCGCCCAGCCTCCGATAACCGTCCAGTCGCGGAGGTCACGGCGCTCGCGCCGCCCCCGCGGCGGATCCACCCCGCCGAAGACGGCGACCGCCACGGGCGAGAGCCAGGGTCGCTTCGCCAGCGCTCGATCCAGCTGGGCGCGAGAGCGCCGCCAGCCCTCCTCCTCCCCGGACCGCGGCCCCATCCCGAACACGGCGATCGGGACACTTCCCAGCTCGTCACGGTGGCTCTTGAGGAACCGATGAGCGTCGCGATGCCACCGCCCCGAGTACAGCGGTGCCCCGAGCACGACGAGATCGGACCCCCGGATCGGTTCCTTCACCTCGCGGGCCCGGCGCAGGGTGACAGTGCAGCCGGTGCCACGCAGCGCCGTCGCGATGGCGCCAGCCACCTCCTCGGTCGAACCGTTCTTGGTGGCGAACGCAACCAGGATCTGGCTCACCGCACTCAGACCCGATGACCCAGAGCCCGCAGTGCCCTCTTGTACTTGGAGGTGCTCTCGGGTGGCCCCGCACCGGCCTCGCGGAGCCGCGCCGCCACCCGGTCGGCGAGATCGTCGGCGCCCTCCTGGATCTCGACCTCGAGCTCGCGGAAGCGTTCGACGACAGCACCGTCCCCCGGGGCTCTGACCTCGACGGTGTCGTCCATCACCTCGACGGTGGCCGCCCCCTGCGCCTCCGATGTCCACCGGCCCAGGGTAAGCACCCGCCGGCTGGCACGGAGCACCGCCACGGGGTGCAGGGTGGCGGGATCGACCGCCTCCGGGATGAGCGACAGCAGCTCCGCCGGAGGCATCGAACCCTCGCCGCGCAGCTCCTCCTCCCCTCTCACCATGCGGTCGCCATCCATCCTCCCGGGGGTCTTGAGCGTCCAGATCCCCGGGTCGCCCGGGCCGTCGAGGCGGCGGCGGTGGCGGAGTCCGCAGCCCTGACGGACCAGCTCCAACTCATCGCTGTCCCAATACGTCGACTCCTGGGGCTCCGGCCCCGAGTCCACCACCACCCCGGCGGTCAGGTCGCTGAGGTCGGGGAGGAGATAGCCGGCGTCCGCGCTCAGCTTGATCTCGCGCTCCACGCCGCCTGACATGCGCCGATTATGGGCGGACGTCCCCCTGAGGACGGCGCGCGTCAGGAGGCCGGCTCTGCGCCCGGCGCTGGTCGAGCATGGCGAAGAGGCGCTCCGCCACCCGTCCCGGGGTCACCCGGTACGCCTGATGCTCGTGCTCGTTGGTGATCCACACCTCGCAGTTGCCGAGCAGCCCGGCGGTCTCCATGGCCAGCGCGCGTTCCACGTAGGGATCGTTCCAGTAGACGGTGCCGACCACAGGGACCCGGTTGGCTCGCAGGCGGTCGACGTCGTAGAGGGGCGTCCACGAGACCTGGGTGGCGATCACCTCGGCTGCCGCCCGGAGCGGACGCAGCGACGCCCACTCCTCGAACATCCAGGGGAAGACCATCTCGCCGGTGAGGCAGGGAGCCGGCAGAGCGTCGAGCCGGTAGCGGGGATCCGCCTCGATGACGCGCGCGGCCGCCCATCTGGCCGGCCCGCCCTGTGTGTAGCACGCCTCCTGAAGAAGGGAGTAGATGGGATTGGCCGCCGGCGACATCAATCCGGCGACCTGCTGATGCGCGCCACCACCGAGCATCCCCAGCGCGTCCAGGTCGTGGGCGGCCCGTTCGACGGCGTCGTGCACCTCGGCCGCCCCATGGAGGTGGCCGAGGCAGGTGCCGAGGGTGAGGAAGGCGCGCGCGGTGAGACGCTCCCCGTGCGCATCGACGTCCTCCGTGGAAGAGAGGTGGTCGACGATCCGGCGCAAGCGCTCGGCGTCCTCCGGGAAGCGAGCCAGGAAGTCCGCGTTGCGTTCGACCATCCGCTCCGCCAGCGCCGCGTAGACGGCGCCGGCGTCATGGAGCACGGGGGCGAAGCCGCCGGTGATGATGACCCCGGTCACGTGCTCCGGAAGGAGGGAGAGATGGGTGAGGCTGCAGAAGCCTCCGAAGCTCTGGCCGAACAGCTGCCAGTCCGCCTCCTCGCCGAGCAGCACGGCGCGGAATCGCTCGGCGTCGCGCACGATCGAGTCGGCGCGGAAGTGACGGAGGTACTCCGCCAGCTCGCCCGGATCGCTGCGCGGAAGCGACCGCGCCTCGAGCGGGGCGCTCATGCCCGTGCCGCGCTGGTCGAGGAGGAGCACCCGGTAGCGGGTGAGCAGCTGCTCCAGCCACGCCCCCCGCGACGTCGGGAAGGCGAACTCCATCCCCGGCCCACCCTGGTACCAGCAGATCATCGGAAGGTTCCGATCGTCCGCCTTCTCCGCGGCCACCACCTCGCGGGCAAAGACGCTGATCGTCTCCGTGCCGCCGGGCCGGCTCCAGTCCAGCGGCACCTCGATGCGGTGGCCGGTGACGATCATCCGATCCACCGCGACGCGGGAGACGACCTCGTGATCGCTCATGCTTCGGGCGGCACCAGGCGCTCGACACCCCCCATGTAGTGGCGGAGCGGCTCCGGGATGTCGACGCTCCCGTCCTCACGCTGGTAGGTCTCGAGGACCGCGTCGAGGACTCGGGGGACGGCCAGCCCGCTGCCATTGAGGGTGTGGACGAAGCGGGGCCGCTCGCCCGGCGCCGGCCGGTACCGGATGTTGGCCCGGCGCGCCTGGAAGTCCCCGTAGACGCTGCAGGAGGAGACCTCCAGCCAGCGCTGCATCCCCGGCGCCCAGGCCTCGACGTCGTATTTCTTCCACTGGGCGAAACCCATGTCGCCAGTGCACATCGAGAGCACCCGGTAGTGGATGCCGAGACGCTGAAGAAGTGATTCTGCCTGATATGTCAGCAACTCGAGCTCGTCGAGAGAGGTCTCGGGGCGGGTGAACCGGACCATCTCGACCTTGTCGAACTGGTGGAGCCGGATGTAGCCGCGGGTGTCCTTGCCGGCCGCCCCCGCCTCGCGCCGCCAGCAGGCGGTGTAGGCGACGTGGCAGATGGGGAGTGCCGTGCCGTCCAGGATCTCCTCGCGGTAGAGGTTGGTCACCGGCACCTCGGCGGTGGGGACCAGGAAGAGGTCGTCGTCGGTCCGGTAGGCGTCGTCCTCGAACTTGGGGAGCTGAGCCGTGCCGACCATGCACTCGCGCCGCACCAGGTAGGGCGGCAGGATCTCGGTGTAGCCGTGCTCGCGGGTCGCGATGTCCAGCATCCAGGCGATCAGGCCGCGCTGGAGTCGTGCCCCCTCGCCGCGCAGGATGGCGAAGCGGGCCCCGCTGATCTTGGCGGCGCGCTCGAAATCGAAGATCCCGAGCCGGTCACCCAGCTCGAAGTGAGGTCGGGGCTCGAAGTCGAAACGCGGCGGCTCACCCCAGCTGCGGATCGGCACGTTGCCGCTCTCGTCGGGGCCGACGGGCGCGGACTCGTGCGGTGGGTTGGGGACATAGAGGAGGAGCGACTGGATGCGGCCCTCCAGCTCGCCCAGCTCCGCCTCGCCCGACTGCATCTTGGTCTTCAGCTCGGCGAGCTGGGCTCGCTGCTCGTCGGTGGGGGCGCCGCGAATCGAGGAGGAGGCACGGCGGCGCTCGGCCTGCGCCGATTCGACCTCATTGCGGAGCCGCCGGGCTCGCACGTCGAGCTCGAGGATCTCGGCGACGGGGGCCGCCTCGTGCTTGAGCTCCGCCCCCCGGCGGAAGTGGTCGGGGTCGTCGCGCAGGGCCTGGAGAGGGATCACGTGTCAGCCTCCGCGTCGCCCAGCGGGCGCATGGTGGGGAAGAGCAGCACATCGCGGATGCCGGGACTGTCGGTGAGCAGCATGACCAGGCGGTCGATGCCGATGCCGAGGCCCCCGGCGGGGGGCATGCCGGCCTCGATGGCCTCCAGGAAGTCCTCATCCAGAGGTTGGGTCTCGGTCGCGCCGAGATCGCGCTGGCGCGCCTGCTCCTCGAAGCGGGAGCGCTGGTCGATGGGGTCGTTGAGCTCGCTGAAGGCGTTGGCCAGCTCCCGCCCGGCGACCACCAGCTCGAAGCGCTCGACGAAACGCGGGTCGTCGCGGGATCGCCGTGCCAGCGGGCTCACCTCCGCCGGGTAGTCGAGGACGAAGGTGGGGTCGAAGAGGGTGCGCTCGACCTTCTGCTCATAGATCTCGTTGAAGACGGTGCCGGGGCCCTGGCCGGGCTGGAGCTCCACCCCCGCCTGCCGGGCCCGCGCCTCCAGGCTGCCGTCGTCCCAGGCCCCGACCGGGTCGAAGCCGCAGACCTCCTCGATCAGCCGGGCCATGGTCCTGGTCCGAAAGGGCGGGGTGAGATCGAGATCGCGTCCGCCGTAGCGGCGGCGGAGCGGGTCGGCCACGGCAACCATGGCGTCTCCCGCGGACGGCGCCTCCGGAGCGGTGGGAGGGCCCGGAGGGCCGGCCTCGGTCGCCTCAGCCTCGCCGCCTTCCGCGGTTGGCGGGACGGCCCGGGCGGCATCGACGACGATTGCCTCGGTCAGCTCGCGCATGTCGGCGTAATCCGCGTACGCCTGGTAGGCCTCCAGCATCGTGAACTCAGGATTGTGCCGCGGCGAGAGGCCCTCGTTGCGGAAGACGCGGCCGATCTCGTACACCCGGCGGTAGCCGCCGACCAGCAACCGCTTGAGGTGCAGCTCGATGGCGATCCGCAGGTAGACCTCGGTGTGCAGGGCGTTCCAATGCGTCCGGAAGGGCACGGCATGTCCGCCCCCCGGGATGAGCTGGAGGATGGGGGTCTCGACCTCCAGGAAGTCCCGCCTTTCGAGGGTGCTCCGGACGCTGCGCAGCAGCTCGGCCCGGTGCTGGAAGTGGCGCCTCTGCCCCGCGCTCGACATCAGGTCGTAGTAGCGCTTGCGGTAGCGGGTCTCCTGGTCCTGGAGCCCGTGGAACTTCTCGGGAGGCTGGCGCAGCGCCTTGACGAGCGGGGTCAGGGTATGGACGAGCACGGTCGGCTCCCCGCGGCGGGTTCGCATCAGCGTCCCGGAGACACCCACGATGTCGCCGAGGTCGAGCAACCGCACCGCCTCGAAGGCGGGCTCGCCGAGCTGGTCCTGCTTGAACCACACCTGCATCCGGCCGCCCTCGTCCTCCAGGTGGGAGAAGACGCTCCGGCCCTGGATGCGGTGCAGCATCAGCCGGCCGGCGACGGCGACCGGGGGCCCGGGGGTGTCCGCGGGCGGGCCGGTCGCCTCCCAGACGGCCAGCGCATCGCGCGCCTCCTCCAGGGTGTGGTCGGGCCGGAAGTCGACGTTGTAGACGGGAAGACCGAGGGCGGCGAGGGCCTCGGCCTTTCGCCTCCGCTCGGCCATGAGGGGATCGTCGGGCATGCGCCCGTACATGGTGCCGGAGCGGCGGGCCGTTCCGTGCAGGATGCGGCCCGTTCGACGTGGTCGATGCGGTTTACCGGATGCCGACGCCTCAGCGAAGGGCGGTGACCTTGAGCTCCCGCACCCCGCCGGGGCTCTGGACCTCGACCTTGTCGCCGATCCGCTTGCCGAGGAGGGCCTTGCCCACCGGCGACTCCATCGAGATGCGGCCCGAGGTCACGTCGACCTCGGCCGGCCCCACGATGGTGAAGGCCTGGGTCCCGTATTCATCCTTGACCTCGACGGTCGAGCCGACCTGGACCACCCCGCCGACCTCCGCCTGCTCGATGATCACAGCGTTGCGGACCATCATCTCCAGGGTGAGGATCCGCCCCTCGAGCATCCCCTGCTCGTTCTTGGCGGCCTCGTATTCGGCGTTCTCGCTGATGTCGCCGAAATCCTTCGCGTACTTGATCCGTTCGGCGACTTCGGCGCGCCGGATCGTCCTCAGTTCCTCGAGCTCGGTCGCGAGCTTATCGAGGCCCTCCTTGGTGAGCAAGACCGGCTTGTCCATGGCGATGGCTGACCTTCGTGAACGTGGGTGGGACCTGCCGAGCGCCGCCGGCGCATCAGTGGGGAAGCACGGGAGTATAGGTGCTGCGCGTGAAACGATGGTGGCGACGTTCGAGTAACAAACTGACCCTACCTGGTTGACCCCGATCTGATACGCTACCTATGATTCACAGAGCGGTCGGGGACCGCACCCCATATGCCCCCCCTCTCGGGGCGTCTCTGGTCTTCCAGGGGCGCCCTCTTTTTTTGGGTAGCGCGGGCTCAGATCTTCGGACAGCCGGGAACTCAGGTTTCTTGGGGATGGGCTCGACTCGCCGCGGCGGGGAACGGCCCGCGGGGCCGGGGGCTCAGCCCTCGCCGCTCGTGAAGATCGGCTGGAACCAGCCGCCCGGCCCGAGGCCGGCGGCGAGCGCCTGGCCCAGGATGGCATCGAGGTCGGTCCGCGTGACCAGGGTCTGCACCATCGCCCGGAGCCTGGCCGCCCCGTTGCACCCCTTGATGGTCCAGGCCACGTACTTGCGGCCGACCACCAGGGCCCGGGCCTCCCCGTAGTGCTCGATGAGCAGCTCCAGGTGCCTGCGGGTGAGCTCGATGCGCTCGGCGAAGCCGAGGTCGGGGAGGAGCTCACCGGTCGCGACGTGGTGGACGGCCTGGCGGATGAACCAGAGATTGCCCAGGGCGCCGCGGGCGACGACGACGCCGTCCACCTCGCCCGCCAGCAGCCGGCGCCGGATCTCGCGGACGTCGGTGACGTCGCCGCTCCCCACCACGGGGATTCGGACCGCCCGCTTGACCCGGGCGATCTCAGCCCAGTCCGCCCGCCCGGTGTAGCGCTGCGCGCGGGTGCGCCCGTGGACCGTGACCATCGCGCACCCCGAGTCCTCCAGGGCCCGGGAGAGCTCGGGGGCGTTGATCGAGGAGTGGTCCCAGCCGAGCCGCATCTTGGCCGTGACGGGGACGTCGACCGCCTCCACCATGGCCCGGATCACCCGCACCGTGGCGGCCACATCCCTCGCCAGAGCCGCGCCCGAGCCCCGGGTGGTGACCCGTGGCACCGGGCAGCCGAGGTTGACGTCGACCACTGACGCCCCCCGCTCGGCGCAGATCGCGGCGGCCTCGGCCATCATCGCCGGGTCACAGCCGACCAGCTGGGCCGCGGCCGGGCGCACCCCGGGATCGAAGGTGAGCAGCTCCAGGGTCCGGGGGATGCGGCGCACCACCGGCTCGGCGGCGGTCATCTCGGCGGAGACCAGACCGGCCCCGAGCTCCCGGGAGAGCCGCCGGAAGGGACCGTCGGTGATCCCGACCATGGGCGCGATCAGCACTGGCGAGTCCACCTGGAGGTGCCCGATCCGGAGCCGGGCGGGGGCGCTGAGCCGCGAGGGCGGCGAGGACGGTGCTGTGGGCGCGGGGTCCGCGACAGTCATGCGGCCATGGTAGGTAGCGCCCCGCGCCGCAGGCCGGCGTGGTCTCAGACGGCGTTCATCTCGTGGATGAGACGCAGCCCGACGAGGGTCAGGCGCTCGTCGGTGGCGTGGA
This sequence comes from Candidatus Dormibacteria bacterium, assembly GCA_049521435.1. GTDB lineage: Bacteria > Chloroflexota > Dormibacteria > Aeolococcales > Aeolococcaceae > Changshengia. The sequence goes on from JBEKOU010000009.1 coordinate 36,916, forward strand.
CCCGGGGGATGAGGCCGGCCATCAGCGGGGCGAGGCCCCCGGTGAGGATCAGCTTGGGATCTCCGCCCATCTCGCGCCGCATCCGAGCCACCAGCCCCTCCACCAGGCTGGCGTAGCCGAGCACCAGGCCGGCCTGCATCGAAGCTCGAGGGTTGCGCCCGAGGACGGTGTCGGGGGCAGCCAGGTCGACAGGTGAGAGCCGGGCGGCCCGTGCCACCAGGGCGTCGTGGCTGACCATGAGGCCCGGAGCCACGGCCCCACCCAGGTAGTCCCCGGCGGCGTCGATGGCGTCGACAGTCGTCGCCGTGCCGAAGTCGCAGATGATGGCCGGCCCGCCGTAGAGGTGCTGGGCGGCGAGGGCATTGGCGATCCGATCGGCTCCGACCAGCGAGGGGTCGTCGTAATGGATGCGGATGCCCGTCCGCACCCCGGGACCGACCACCAGAGGGGGATGGCCGAAGCGCTGGCGGGCCAGCTCGTCGATGCTCCGGGAGAGGTCGGGGACCACGTTGCTCACGGCGACAGCCGATATCGCCTCCGGCTCCAGCCCGGCGGAGCGCAGCAGGGAGACGATCACCAGACCCAGCTCGGCGCCGGTCGCCCGGGGCTCGGTGTGCAACCGGAAATCGGTGACCAGCCGGCTCCCGTCGAAGACGCCGACGACCGTGTCGGTGTTGCCGACGTCGATGGCGAGCAGCATCGACGCCGATTGTGACGCAGCGCCGGGGGCGAGCGAGCACGGCATCCACGCGGCGGACGGGTAGGATCGTTGCCGCAGTGAAACGCGTGCATCTGGTGTGCGACAGCACCGCCGACCTCGGGCCCGCCTTCTACCCGGCCCACGATGTGGAGGTGGTCCCGCTCAGCATCATCTTCGGGGACGAGCAGTTCCTCGACCAGGTGGAGATGCCGACCGGCGAGTTCTACCGCCGGATGCGCGCGGGCGGGCCCCACCCACGCACCTCGCAGCCTTCCCCGGGTGCCTTTGCGGAGGTCTTCGAGCGGCTGGGGAGTGACGGCGGGGCCGTGGTCTGCACCACCATCTCCTCCGATCTGAGCGGCACCGCCGGCTCGGCGATGCAGGCGCTCCGGTCCCTGCCCGATCTCGACATCCGGGTCGTCGAAACCAAGTCCTGCGGGCCGGCCCACGGTGCCGCGCTGGCCATGGCCGTGGCCATCCGCGACCGGGGCGGCAGCGCTGACGCCATCGTGGCCGCCATCGATCGGCTCAAGGTGGCGCAGCGCCTCATCTTCACCGTCGAGAACCTCGAGTACCTCCGGCGCGGGGGGCGCATCGGGGCCGCGCGGGCCCTGCTCGGCACCGTCCTCAGCATCAAGCCGATCCTGGTGTTCAACGGCGGCAAGGTCCAGGTTCTCGACCAGGTGCGCACCTATCCCCGGGCCCTGGACCGCCTCGTGCAGGAGCTGGGGTCCGCCGTCCGCGCCTGGGGACGGACCGTGGCAACCCTGGCCCACGCCGACAACCGGCAGGGCGCCGAGGCGCTCGCCGCCAAGGTGGCCGCCATCACCGGGGAGCCACCGGAGATCGTCGAGGTCGGTGCCGTGCTGGGCTGCCACGTGGGGCCGGGTGCCTTCGGCCTCTTCTACCATCCGGCCTCGGCGGTGCAGACGTGATCCGGGTGGCGCGGTCGTGGCTCTCACCGGGGACAAGGACGCGGACCGTTAGGATCTGTGCCTGAGTGAGCCGGATCCACGTCGTGTGCGACAGCACTGCAGATCTCGACACCGCATACGCGACCGCCAACGACGTGGCCGTCGTCCCCCTCCGGGTGATCTTCGGCGAGGACGAGTTCCTGGACGGGGTCGACATGACGACGGCGGAGTTCTACCGAAGGATGGAGACCGATCCCCACCCACCCCGAACCTCCCAGCCGACCCCGGCCGAGTTCGAGGCGGTCTTCCGGCGGGTCGGAGGCGACCGGGCAGCCATCGTCTGCACCACCATCTCGGCGGAACTGAGCGGGACATACGGGTCGGCGTTGCAGGCCCGGGCAGCCCTCCCCGACCTGGACATCCGCGTCGTCGACAGCCGGACCGTGGGGCCGACCCACACTGCCGCGGTGGAGGTGGCGGTGGCACTGAGGGATGAGGGCCGGGACGCGGACGGGGTGGTGGCCGCTCTGGCCCGTCTCCGAGAACGGCAGCGGCTGGTGTTCGCCCTCGAGACCCTCGAGTACCTGCACCGCGGCGGACGCATCGGGGGTGGCCGGGCCTTCGTGGGCACCGTCCTCAGCATCAAGCCCATCCTGGGAATGACCGATGGGAAGATCGAAGCGATCGACCGGGTGCGCACCTACCCGCGGGCGCTCACCCGCCTCGTCGACGAGGTCGCGGCGGCGGCGCGGGAATGGGGTCCGACCAAGGTGATCTGCGCCCACGCCGCCAGGCCCGAGCAGGCTCGGACCGTGGCCGAGCGGGTGGCGGAGATCACCGGGGAGCTGCCGCGGGTGGTCGAGATCGGGGGGGTGCTGGGTTGCCATGCCGGCCCCGGCGGCTTCGGGATCGGAATGCACCCCGCCTCCGTGGCCGAGGGCTGAACCGGCTACCCCTCCGCGGTGCTAGCATGCTGGTCGGGCGCCCAATCAATGTTAGAGGAAGATCGCTGATGCCTCTTGCTGTGACGGACCCGGCGGTCGGCGGCGCGGGCGGCCGCGCCGCGATCAGCCGGCGGCGGCGCGGCGAGATCGTCCGGGCAGCAGCCACGGTATTGGGCCGCCAGGGCTGCGCGGACACCTCGATGAAGGAGATCGCACGCGAGGCGGGCGTTGCCCCGGGGCTCCTCCATTACTACTTCGAGTCCAAGGACGCGCTGCTGCTGGCCGTGGTCGGCGAGCTCGACCGGCAGATGAGCGAAGCGTGGACGGCGGCGGTCGACGGCATCGACGACCCCCTGGAGCGGCTGGTGTCGGCGCTGGACGCCGCCGCCGACCGCTGCGCGCGCCACCCCGAGCTGTGGCGGGCGCTGCTCGACGTCTCGATGCTGAGCCTCTCCAATCCGGCGCTCCAGTCCCGGTGCCAGGAGTTGCGAGCGCGCTTCGCCTCGGGGATCGAGGCCGAGGTGCGGGGGGCCTTGGGGCGGCTGCCCGCCTACTCGCTGGTGGCCCCGCGGGACCTCGCCGGAGCCATCGGCGCGGCCGTCGAGGGGGCTGCGGTCGCCGCCCTGGTCGGGGGCCGCGACACCACCTCGTGGATCCATGCGCTCAAGGTGATGGTGCTGTCGGTCGTCGTCACCGCCTATGTCACCGCGGGCCAGCAGCCGCCCGTGGCCCGGCTGGCCCAGCTGCTCCGGCCCCGCTGAGATGCGCCGCCGCGATCTCCGCTGTCCGAGCGGCTGCACCGGCGGCCGCTTCGAGGCACTCAACGCCCCGGTCTACGTGGATTCCCAAGCGCGCTACCTGGAGCACGATGACAGTGTCGCAACCTTTGTCTGCGCTGAGTGCCAGTCGGTGGCCGTCGACCTGATCCAGGCGGCCGATCTGATGCAGCGCGATGACGACGTCTCGCCCCAGGTGCTGGTCTGCCCCCAATGCGGCACCCAGATGCTTCCGCCCCTCGACGACGAGCTGGCACCCTTCGTGGAATGCCCGATGTGCGAGACGCGCTTTGCCGTCGAGGAGGGGATGCCCCACCTCCACGGCACCGCGTTTGACGCCGGGGAGGAGGCGTAGCTCCAGGCGCCATCGGGCAACCCGCGCGCGGATGCCATCATGGGCCGGCCGTGCTCGAGATTCTCCGGGCGCTCCTGACGCGCCGCCTCGAACCCGCCCACCGGCTCCTGCTCGGCCAGCTGGTGATGTTCACCGGCATCGCCGCCCTCTTCCCGGTCGTGCCCCTCTACGTCCGCTCCCAAGGCGGGAGCTCCGCGGATATCGCCCTCTTCGTCGCCGGGCCCCTGGTGGCCAGCACGCTGGTCCAGCTCCCGGCGGGACACCTGGTCGACCGCATCGGGCGCAAACCGGTGCTGATCGGCACCCGGCTCCTCTACGCCGCCCTCTCCGGCGGCCTGTTCCTCAACGTGGGACCGCTCTGGCTGCTGGCCCTGCTGCGGGTGGGCCAGGGAGCGAGCGGCGGCGCCTATGTCCCGGCCCTCCGCGCCGCGCTCGCCGACCTGACCCCGCCCGGACAGCGGGGCCACCGCTACGCGCAGCTCCAGGGCTGCGAGATGGTGGGGCTGCTGCTCGGGCCCGCGATCGGCGGGGCCATCGCGCTGTGGGAGTACTCGGGGATCTTCGCCGCCTCGGGTATCGCCGTGCTCCTCGGTCTCGGAGCCGTCATCCGGATGCCCGAGACCCGCGGCGCTGACATCGCCGCAGCCCCACCCGCCCCGAGCCCTGCCCCGGCCCTCCCTCCGGAGCGGCGGTGGTGGTGGCTCCGCCCGGCGCTGCTCGTCCCCAGCGTGGCGCTGGCGGCGGCAGGAACGATGTTCAGCATGTACGACGTCGTCTGGCCGCAGTATCTGAGCGCGCGCGGCTATGACAGCCTGGTCATCGGGCTCTCCATCTCCCTCTTCGCCGTGCCCATCCTTCTGCTCACCGGCCAGGGCGGCCGGCTGAGCGATCGCGCCGACCGGCGGTTGCTGGTGCCGGCCGCGCTCTGCGTGGTGGCGGCGTGCGCCTCCACCTACCCATGGCTCCGCAACATCTTCCCGATCCTCGCCGTCGGCACCGTCGAGGCGCTCGCTGTCTTGGTCGTGGAGCCGTCTCTCTTCGCCGTCATCAGCGAGTCGACGGCGGCCTCGCTGCGCGGCCGGGCGATGGGCGTCGGTGGCCTCTTCGAGGCCGGCGGGGGGGCCTTCGGCGCCGGCGTGCTCGGCGCCCTCTATGGCATCGCCGAGCCCCTCCCCTTCCTCGGTGGCGCCACCGTCTGCTTGCTGGCCGCGCTCGTGTGTGCGCGCGCCCTTCCACGTCACCGCCCCGCCGGACTGCCGGACCGCCGGCCCCCGGGCATCGCCCGCGCCGAGGTCGACGTCGTCTGAACCGGCCACCGGGCGGTGGCAGCGGCGCCGCGGGAGATGTGCCACCCTAGCCGCCTAGGGGACCGCAGGCGCGCAGCGGTGCGAGCCGCTCAGGAGGTGGCCATGTCCGTGATCCAGGACATACTGGACGAGAGCTACATTCTCGCCGCCCGCTTCGACGCGCGCCTCGGCTCGCTCCACCACATGCCCGCCCGCCACATCGCGGTGGTCGGCTGCATGGATGGGCGGCTCGATCTTCCCGCCATCCTCGGGCTGCAGGCCGGCGACGCCCATGTCATCCGCAACGCGGGCGGGGTCGCCACCGACGACGTCATCCGCTCGCTGGTCGTCTCCCAGCGCCTCCTCGGCACAAAGGAGGTGATGCTGGTCCACCACACCGGATGCGGCATGCTGACGTTCAAGGACGACGAGCTGAAGGCGCAGATCGAGCGGGAGACCGGTATCCGGCCGCCATTCGCCCTCGAGGCGTTTTCCGACCTCGACGCCGACCTGCGCCAGTCGGTGAACCGCATCCGCCTCTGCCCCTACCTGCCCTACCGCGACGAGGTGCGGGGGTTCGTCTTCGACCTCCAGACCGGCCGCCTGCGCGAGGTGTACGCGGGTATCGCGGCGGGCGGCTGATCCGCGGTCGCAGCGGATCAGGCGAGCCCGGGCGGCATCGGCGGAAGCAGCGCGATGGTGGCCCCCACCGGGCCCGCATCCTCGCCGGGATTGCGTCCCCAGTGGCGCGAGAATCGGCCGTCGAAGCCGATCACCCGTCCCCCCTGGCGCACGTCCGGGCCGGCCTGCCAGTGCGGGGTGTGGCCGTGGATCACGCGCCGGGCACCGAAGCGCCGCAGGTGCGCCTCGAGGCGCGCGCGGTCGTCGAAGGCTCGGCGCCCGATCAGGTGGCGGAGGAGCAGGACCACCCCTCCAGGTTCCTGGCTCAATAGGCCGGCCGCAGCCCGGTTCACCGCCTCGACGCTCTCGCCCAGGGCGGAGTACTCGTCGTCGTCGGTGTGCTGAATCAGGGTGCCGTCGTCGAGCAGCAGCATGACCGGCAGCCCACGGAGCCAGGCCTCCAGCTCGGCGTCGGCGGCGAGCGCCTCGAGGTCGGCAGGGTCGCCGCGCCGCCGCCGCCAGACGGACTCCAGCAGCTCGCCGTCGCGCGTGCGCAGCCGCTCCCCACCCACGCGCCGCTCCTCGACCAGCGCCATCACCAGCAGGTCGTGGTTGCCGAGGATGGCCTGGCTGTGGCGCCGCTCCATGGCGATCCGGGCCGCCCTGTGGCCACCGGCGTCGCCGGGGCGGCCGCCGGTGAAGAAGTCGCCGAGGAAGATGGTCTCCACCTCGTCCTCGGGGAAGGCGGCCAGCGCCCCGGCCAGCCGCTGGTGGTCGCCCTGGACGTCCCCGACGATGAGAACCGGCAGCGCCATCGGCTCAGGGTACCGGGGAGGGAGGGCAGCGGCGGTTCAGCCGGCGAGAGGAGGAGGGACGTGCATATCTCATGGGGTTTGGGACATCGAAGTCCTTAACGGGGTTGAAGGGTGGTATTCGTCCCCCGCCTTCCACGAGGTGGGCATGAACGCCGCCCTGGAGGCGCCCCTCGGCTCCGCCACGGCGCGCCCGAGGGCGCAGGGCCAGGGGGGAGCGATCAATCAGACTGAATTGACGCCTTCGTGCGGTTCAGCCGGCGAGGCCGGCCGCCAGCTTGCGGGTGCGGGCGACGCGAGTCGTGGCCCGGGTCAGGGCCCGAGCGACCGTCCGCGGGCCGGGGCCGCCAGGCAGCTCGCGGCGGCGCAGAGCTGCGTCGACGTCGAAGAGCGCGACGACCTCGTCGCCGAAACGATCGGAGATCGCCCGCCACTCCTCGACGCTCAGGTCGGCGAGCGTTCTCCGCTCGGCGACGCAGCGTCGCACCGCGGCGCCCACCAGCCCATGGGCCTCGCGGAAGGGCATGCCGCGCGCCACCAGGTGCTCGGCGACGTCGGTGGCGAGCAGCATCGGATCGGATGCGGCGCGGCGCATCGCCGCCACATCGAAGCGCAGCCGGCGGACGACGTCGGCGAGGATGGCGAGCGTCGCCAGGCTCGTGTCCACGGCGTCGAAGAGCGGCTCCTTGTCCTCTTGAAGGTCGCGGTTGTAGGCGAGGGGCAGCCCCTTGAGGACGGTGAGCAGCGCCACCAGGTCGCCGGTCACCCGGCCGACCCGCCCCCTGGCCAGCTCGAGGACGTCGGGGTTCTTCTTCTGCGGCATCAGCGAGGAGCCGGTGGCGTGCGTGTCCGGCAGCTCGGCGAAACCGAACTCGGCGGTGGTCCAGAGCACGATCTCCTCGGCAAGCCGGGAGAGGTGGATCATCAGCAGCGCGCAGGTCGAGACCAGCTCGACGGCGAAGTCACGGTCGGAGACCGCATCCAGGCTGTTGGCGCTCATGGCCGCGAAGCCGAGCGCGCGCTGCGTGCTGGCGCGGTCGATGGGCAGCGTGGTCCCGGCCAGCGCTCCGCTGCCGAGCGGGAGCACGTCGCAGCGCCGGTATCCGTCGCCGAGCCGCTCCACGTCGCGCTGGAGCATCTCCACATACGCCAGCAGATGGTGGGCGAGCGAGATCACCTGGGCCCGCTGGGTGTGGGTGTAGCCGGGGAGCGGGGTGGCCCGGTGCTCGGCGGCGCGCCCGAGCAGCGTCTCCTGGAGCCCGGCGCAGGCGAGCAACAGGTCGACGGTGCGGCGCCGGCACCAGAGGCGCAGGTCGGTGGCCACCTGGTCATTGCGGCTGCGCCCGGTGTGCAACCGTCCGGCGGCCGGGCCGATCAGCTCGTGGAGACGGCGCTCCACCGCGGCGTGAATGTCCTCGTCGGCCGGGTCCACGGCGAACTCGCCGCGCTCCAGCTCGCGACCCACGGCACGCAGGCCCGAGATGATGGCGCGGACGTCGCCCGCCCCGATGAGCCCGACCTCACGGAGCATCCGGGCATGGGCGATCGACCCCTCGATGTCCTCGGCATGAAGCCGGAGGTCGAATCCGAGGCTGCTCGTGTACTCCTCGACCTCGCGGGCGGTGCGGGTCCCCAGCCGCCCTTCCCACACCTTGGCGGGGGCGTGCCGTGCCGGCTCGGAGTGCTTTCCCTTGCCAGGCGCCGCCAGCACCGGCTCGGGGTCCTTGCTCTTGCCCCGTGCCATCAGCGCCGCTTGACCTTGCGCTCGAGGCTGAGCGGCACGCTGTCCTCCAGGGCTCCCTGGATGCGCGCCTGGGTCCGCAGCGGCAGACCGAACAGCTCGATGAAACCGCGGGCCGCCGAGTGGTCAAAGGTGTCCTGGCGGCGGTCGTAGGTGGCCAGCTCCTCGCGGTAGAGGGAGCCGGGTGCGCGCCGGCCGGCGACGCTCACGGTGCCGCGCCAGAGGCGGAGCTTGACCTCGCCGCTCACCGGCTCCTGAGTGACGTTGACGAAGGCGGCGAGGGCGATGCGCAGCTGGCCGAACCAGAGCCCGTCGTAGACCAGCCGTGCCCACTCGTCGGCGAGACGGCGCTTGAGGTGGAAGACGTCCCGGCCCAGGGTGAGGGTCTCCAGGGCGGTGTGGGCGGTGTGGAGCACGACCGCGGCCGGCGCCTCGTAGATCTCCCGGGACTTGATCCCGACCAGGCGGTTCTCGACGTGGTCGATCCGGCCGACCCCGTGGGCACCGGCCAGGGCGTTGAGCCGGGTGACCAGGACGTCCCCGGTGAGCCGTTCGCCATCCAGGGTCACCGGGATGCCGTGCTCGAAGCCGAGGGAGATCACCACCCCCTCGTCAGGAGCCCGGTGCGGATCCACGGTCCAGGCGTAGACGTCGTCGGCGGGCTCCAGCCAGGGGTCCTCCAGCGGGCCGGCCTCGACGCTTCGACCCCAGATGTTGGCGTCCACCGAGTACGGCGACTCCTGGGTGACGGGGACCTCGATGCCGTGCTCGCGGGCGAATTCGATCTCCTGGGGGCGCCCCATGTCCCAGTCGCGAACGGGGGCGACGACCTGCAGCTCCGGTGCCAGCGCGGCGGTGGCGACGTCGAAACGGACCTGGTCGTTGCCCTTGCCGGTGCAGCCGTGGGCGACCGCCTCGGCACCCTCGTCGCGGGCGACGTCGACCAGGATCTTGGCGATCAGGGGACGGGCCAGGGCCGTGGCCAGCGGGTACGCGCCCTCGTACATCGCCGAGGCGGCGAGGCTGGGGAAGCAGAACTCCTCGACGAAGAGACGGCGCGCGTCGACCGCGTAGGCGGCCACCGCGCCGGTGCGCAGGGCGCGGTCGGTGACCTCCTCGATGTTCTTGGCCTCACCGATGTCGGCGGTGCAGGTGATCACCTCGTAGCCGAGCCGCTCCTGCAGCCAGCGGATCGACACCGAGGTGTCGAGACCGCCGGAATAGGCGAGGACGCAGCGCTTGGGCTTGCTCACCGGACACCTCCGTGACCGCTCAGATGATTGCCATCCAGGGCGCGGGCGGCGGTCGGCCCCCCGCCCATCGCATCGCGCAGCCGTTGCGCGAGGCGGCGCGCGCCCGGCCGCGAGCGGACCACGACCAGGACCGTGTCGTCACCCGCGACGGTGCCCGCGACCTCTTCGAAGTGGGCGGAGTCGATGAGTGCCGCCACCAGGGGCGCGCTGCTCGGACGTGTGTGAACGATCCCGATGTGATCCACGAACTCCATCGAGCGGACATGTTCCCGCATGACCGCGCGCAGCCGGGTGCTCACCGGCGAGGGCTCGTCGGTACCGGCGGCGGCGACGTAGCGGAGCCCATCCGGGTCGTGGACGCGAGCCAGTCCGAGCTCCCGGACGTCCCGGGACACGGTGGCCTGGGTGGCGTCCAGGCCGCGGCGGTGCAGGGCGGCCACGATCTCGTCCTGGGTGCGCACCTTCCGGTCGCGGACCAGGTCGAGGATGGCCTGCTGCCGCTCCACCTTGGCGGCGGGGACCAGCGCCGAGGTGACGTTCACGGCTGCTTGCCCCCGGGCGCGTCATCGCTCTCCGCGGCACCGCCGGCCACCACCAGGAAGGCGGCGGCCAGCCGCTCGACCGCCTCATCCGCCTGCGCCTCGGTGAGGACGAGCGGCGGGATGAGCCGGAGCGCCGAGGCCCCCGTCGCGTTGATGAGCAGGCCGCGGCGGAGCGCGGCCAGGACCAGCGGCTGGGCCAGGGGCTGGGTGAGGACGACCCCGAGCATCAGGCCGCGACCGCGCACCTCGGCGATGGGCGCGCCCCTCTGGGCGAGCTGGAGCAGACCGTTCCGCAGGCGATCGCCGACTCGGGCAGCGTTCTCCACCAGCCCCTCCCGCTGGATGGCGTCGATGACGGCCGCCGCCACCGCGGTCACCAGGGGCCCGCCGCCAAAGGTCGAGCCGTGATCGCTCAGGGTGAAGATGTCCGCGCGCGAGCCCGCCAGGACGGCGCCGATGGGAAGCCCACCGCCCAACCCCTTGGCCACCGCCATCACATCAGGGACGATCCCGGCGTGCTGGTACGCCCACCACCTCCCGGTGCGTCCCATGCCGCTCTGGATCTCGTCGAGGATGAGCAGGAGGTTGCGCTCGTCACAGAGCCGGCGGAGGCCGCGCAGGGTCTCATCGCTCATCGGCACGACCCCGGACTGGCCCTCGATCGGCTCCATCAGCACCGCCACGGTGCTGCCGTCGATCGCGCTCTCGACCGCGGCGACATCGTCGTAGGCGACGTGGATGAATCCGCGCGGCAGCGGCTCGAACGGGTCGCGATAGTGGCGGTTGGCGGTGGCAGCGAGCGCGCCCATGGTGCGCCCGTGGAACGCCCCCCGCGCGCAGATGATGGTGGACGCACCATCGCGGTGCAGCTTCCCCCACTTGCGGGCGATCTTGATGGCGGTCTCGATCGCCTCCGCTCCGCTGTTGCAGAAGTAGACCCGGCTGGGGAATGCGGTGGCCACCAGCTTCTCCGCTGCGTCCAATTGGGGCTCAGAGAAGTAGAGGTTGCTCAGGTGGATAGCCCGGGCGGCCTGCTCGACCAGGGTGCCGAGCACGGCCGGATGCGCATGCCCCAACACGTTGACCGCGATCCCGCCCGCCAGGTCGAGGTACTCGCGGCCGTCGACGTCGGTGAGGATGCAGCCCTTGCCGCTCCGCATCGCCACCGGCTGAGGCGCGTACGTGTGCATGAGCACGGTGGCCGCCCGCTCCTCGATGGCGGAGAAGGCGGCGCTGGTCTGAGGAGCCGGTTGGCTCACCGGGTCACCATGGTGCCGACGCCCTTCTCGGTGAGCAGCTCGAGCAGCAGCGAGTGGGAGACGCGGCCGTCGATGATGTGCGAGGCCGTCACCGCGTCGAGGGCGCGCAGCGCCGCGCGCACCTTGGGGATCATGCCGCCGTTGATGGCGCCGCTCTCGATCAGCCGGTCGGCGGCCGCTGCGTCGAGGGCGCTGATCAGCTCCCCGTCCGCACCGCGCACCCCCTCGACATCGGTGAGCAGCACCAGCTTGGTCGCCTTGAGTGCGATCGCCAGCTCGGCGGCCACCGTGTCGGCGTTGACGTTGTATGCATCCCCGTCGACACCGAGGCCGATGGATGCGATCACCGGGATGCGTCCCTGGTCGAGCACGGCGACGATCGGCTCGGGATTGACCTGATCGACCTCGCCCACGAAACCGAGGTCCTGACCGGCCTCGGGGCCTCGGGGGCGGACCAGGAGGGTGGGCCCGTCCTCGCCGCTCATCCCCACCGCCTGGCCGCCGAGCCGGTGGATGCGCGAAACCAGATCGGGTCCGATCTTGCCGGTGAGCACCATCTTGACCACCTCCATGGTGGCTCCGTCGGTTACCCGCAAGCCGTTGACGAACCGCGGCTCGATGCCGAGCCGCTTCTGCCACGAGGAGATCTCGGGACCACCGCCGTGGACCAGCACCGGGCGCATGCCGACGAAGCGGAGCAGCACCACGTCCTGGAGAAAGGCGTCGACGTCCTCACCGATCGCCGCCCCGCCAAGCTTGATCACCAGGGTGTGGCCGGAGAAGCGCCGGATGTAAGGGAGCGCCTCGACGAGCACCTCGGCCCGCCGGATCCGCTCCTCCATGGTCTCGACTTGGGTGGTCATGGGATCTCCGTGCTCATGTGGTGTACTCCGCATTGATCCGCACGTAGCCGGCGGTCAGGTCGCATCCCCAGGCGTGGCCGCGCCCGTCGCCGGCACCGAGGTCGATGTCGATCTCGCTCCGGGGCTCGCGCAGCGCGGCGACGACCGGGCTCAGGTCGGTGTCGAGCGGGGCGCCGTGCTCGAAGACGGTGGTGCCCGCGAAGGTCACCCGGACCCGGTCGAGGCTGAAATGGGCCCCGCTCCGGCCGAGGGCGGCGACGATCCGTCCCCAGTTGGGATCGGCTCCGTGCACCGCGGTCTTGACGAGCGGGGAGACGGCCACGGTGCGGGCGGCGAGGCGGGCCTCAGCCTCATCACGACCGCCGGCCACCGTCACCCGGAAGTGCTTGGTGGCGCCCTCCGCATCGGCCACCACCTGCTCCGCGAGCGACTCGCAGACGCCCAGGAAGGCCTCGCGCAGGGCCGCGAAGCCGGCGCCACCCGGCACCAGGGCCGGCCCGCCCGCGGCGCCGTTGGCGAGGGCGAAAAGGGTGTCGTTGGTCGAGGTGTCACCGTCGACGGTGATCGAGTTGAAGCTGGACTCGGCGACCTCGGCGAGCAGCGCCTGGAGTTCGGGTGCGCCGACCTCCGCATCGGTCGTGACCAGCGCGAGCAGGGTCGCCATGTCGGGGTGGATCATCCCGGCACCCTTCGCCATGCCGCCCACCCGGTGCTCCACGGCGTCGACGGTGAACGTCGCGCTCGCCATCTTGGGGACCGTATCGGTGGTCATGATCGCCCGGGCGGCCAGCTCGCCGGCATCCCGGCTCTGGCTGCGTGCGGCGGCGCGGAGACCATCGGCGACCCGCTCCATCGGCAGCGGACGGCCGATCACGCCGGTGCTGCAGACCAGCACCTCGACAGGATCGCGCCCCAGGGCGCCGGCGGTGAGAGCGCACATCCGGAGGGCGTCGCGCAGGCCCTGGGCGCCGGTGCAGGCATTGGCGTTGCCAGCGTTGGCGACCACGGCGTGAATCGGGGTTCCGCGGCGCAGGGTGAGCTGGGAGATGACCACCGGCGCGGCCTTGACCAGGTTCTGGGTGAAGACGCCGGCGCCCGCGCAGGGGCGATCGCTCAGCACCACCGCGATGTCGGCGCGGCTCATGTCGCCGTCGCCGCGGATGCCGGCCGCGGCGGTCCCGGCACTGAAGCCGAGCGGTGTGCAGACGCCGACGCGAGTCGCGTCGTCGGTCGCCGCGCCCGTCTCGGAGGCCTCCGTGTCGAAGGCTTCCATCTCGGAGGCCCCGGTCTGGGTCACGGCCACTGCGACGATACCGGCAGTCCGCTGGTCTCTCCCAGCCCGAGGCGGATGTTGGCGGCCTGGACCGCCTGGCCGGCGCCTCCCTTGACCAGGTTGTCCTCGGCGACCGTGACCACCGCCACCCCATCCTGATCGGTGACGTTGACGGCGGCCGTGTTGCTCCCGGTCACCGACTTGGTCGCGGGAGACACCTCGTCATAGCGGAGGAAGGCGTTGGCCGCGCAGAGCCCGCGCATCAGCTCGGCGACGTCGGAGACGCGGCGTCCAGCGACCGGATGGAGGTAGGCCGTGGCCAGGATGCCCCGGGTCATGGGGATCAGGTGAGGCACGAAGGTGAGCCGCACCTCGCGGCCGGCCGCTGCGTTGAGCTCCTGGATCATCTCGGCCTTGTGGCGGTGGCCGTCCACGCCATAGGCCCTGACGGATTCGTTCACCTCCGAGAAGTGGAAGCCGAGCGACGGCGACCGGCCCCCGCCGCTCACGCCGCTCTTGGCATCCACCACGACATCGGGTTCCACCAGCCCCTCTCGGAGCGCGGGGAGAGTGCTGATCAGGCTGGCGGTCGGGTAGCAGCCCGGGATGGCCAGCAGGTCGGAGGTGACGATCGCCTCGCGGTTGAATTCGACCAAGGCGTACACCGCCTGCTTGCAGAGGTCGGGGGCGGGGTGCTCGAGCCCGTACCAGCGCGCGTAGGCGGCGGGGTCGGTGAGCCGGAAGTCGGCGCTCATGTCGACGACCACGCGGCCCGCGCCGAGCCACTCCCTGGCGTGGGAGGCGGCCACCGTGTGGGGCAGCGCGGCGAAGACGACCTCCACGTCGCCGACGTCCATCCCGCCCTCGACCTGGAGGTCGACCCGGCTTCCCGGGACGGCGGCGGCGAAGGACTTGCCGGCCGAGCTGCGGCCGAGGAGACGCACCAGCTCGATACCGGGGTGCTGATCGAGGATCTCGACGCACTGGGCGCCGATGTAGCCGGTGGCGCCGCAGACGGCGGCACGGATCACAGGGGCGGGCATGGTCGGGGGATTATACGTTTGACGTGCATGATTATGCAACCGGCGGCCCGGACAGGGGCTGACCGGCGCCCTGCATCAGGTCGTGGCCGGCATTCTCGGCATCAGGCACCGCGGTGCCTGCCCCCTCGGTTCCGGCGCGCGGATGCTAGACGGGCACCATGAAGGAGAGGGTGCTGGTGGTCGACGCGGCCACCGGGCGGACCCCGGTCCCCATGGCGAAGAACTCCACCCCGTGCTCGCCCCAGACCTGGTTGCTCTCGTTGACGTTCACGCCAACGATGCCGGCGGCACCGTCGCGCTCGCCCTCGGCCTGCATCCGCGACATCGCCAGCTCGCGGGCCGAGTAGATCGCCTGCGTGTACTGGGGGATCTCCACGTTCTGTCCCGCCTGGCGGAACGTCTGCCGGATGGATTGGTGCGCGATGTGGAAGACGCAGCAGCCCATGACCAGCCCGGTGGGGGCCCAGCCGTAGCGCAGCAGCTTGAAGAAGTCGCGGCCCGAGAGGTCGGAGCTGAAGGGCTTTCCATTGGGGGCCTTGAAGGAGCCGGGGGCCTTCTCGAAGCGAACCGCCGTCCCCACCGCGAGGAACTCCAGGATCTCACCCGCGCCGACGTAGCCGACCCTGCGGAGGTCGACTCCGACGATGCCGTCGGCGTTGAGCTGCACCGCCTCGGTGACCATCCGCTCGACGGCCAGCTCGCGCGCGTTGTACATCGCCTGGCTGAGGACGGTGAGCTCCACGGACTGCTTCCACCCGGCGTACTGCAGACCCATGTGGTACATGGAGGTGCCCATCACCAGACCGAGGGGCACGAAGCCGCTCTCACGCACCAGGACAAACTCGTCGACGCTCAGATCCGAGGTGAAGCACTTGCCCTGAGCCGTCTCCGCCAGGCGGCCGGCGCCACCCTCGGGGACCCACCGTGCGGCTGGCGTGTCGGTCACGATGGCACCTCCGATCCGGGGTGGACTTCGCGCGGAACTATACGCGGGCGCGGGGAGCACCCCACGGCGGGTGACCTCGGGCCGGGACCGTCAGGAGCGGCCGTTCTCGCCCCCGACGGAATCGGCGGCGGTGACCTCCAGACCTGCGGCTGGACGTACCAGCCAGGTGGCGTCGTCGAGACCGCTGACCGCCACCAGGGCAGCCGCGCAGGCCTTCGCCGCGCCCCGGTCGACGAGGGCGACGACGCTGCCGCCGAAGCCGGCGCCGACCAACCGGGCACCGTGACAGCCCGGGACCCGCCGAGCCGCCTCGACCATGGCGTCCAGGCGTGGTGTGCTGACCTCGCAATCGCGGCGCAGTGACTCGTGGCTCTCGTCCATGAGCCGCCCCAGGCCCGCGACGTCGCCGGCCTCCAACGCCCGGACGGCGGCGGCGGCGCGCAGCGTCTCGGTGGCGATGTGGCGGCCGCGGGGCCGCAGCCTGGGCTCCAGCTCCCGCCAGCGGTCGCCGATCTCCGAGCAGGTGGAGACACCCAGTGCGGCGCAGGCCTCTTCCGCCGCCTCGCGGCGCCGCCGATACTCGCGGCCTCCGACATCGTGCTGCTCGCCGCTCGCCGCCACCACCAGCGCGACCGCGGGCCACGGCCAGAGGACCCGCTGCAGCGAACCGCTTGCACAGTCGAGGGCCAGCGCCTCTCCGGCGCGGGCGTGGACGATGGCGCGGGGATCCAGGTCGCCGCAAGGGATGCCGGCGATGTCGCGCTCGGCGGTGAGCGCGATGGTCACCAGCTCCTCCGCGCTGAGCCGCCGTCCTGTGAGCCGGAGCATCGCCACCACTCCGGCCAGCGTCACGGCTGCCGAGGAGGCCAGTCCGGCGGACGCGGGCAGGTCTCCGGAGACAGCCATCTCCAGGGGTGGGACGGGAACCCCGCAGCGATCGAGGGCCTGGGCCGCAGCGAAGAGGCGGTCACCGATGTCGCCCGCCATCACGGGCTCGCCGCGCTCCACGCGCTGACCGAGCCCGTCCACCCGCCACCACCCATCCCGCGACGGGCGCACCGCCACGGTGAGTGCCAGGTCGACGGCCATGCACGCCACGTGCCCCCCGACGTAGTCGACGTGCTCACCGACCAGGGTGACGCGGCCGGGGGCGGTGCCGGTCGAGGCGGCGGCGCCAGGTCCGAAGGCTCGGTCCAGATTGGGGGCGGCGGGGTCGGTCACGTCGCTCGTGGGGTCGGCATCGCCCGCGGGGCTGGTGTCGCCGGCGCTGCTCACGTCGCCGGGACGACGGCGGGCTGGCCGGTGACCGGGAGCCCATGGATGCCGAGCCGCCGGTGGCGGGCGCGCTCGATATTGACGGCCGCCCCGATCAGGGCCAGGTGGGTGAAGGCCTGCGGGTAGTTGCCGAGAAGCTCCCCGGTCGCGCCGTCCGCCTCCTCGGCCATCAGCCCGAGCGGCGATCCGAGGGCGAGCAGCCGCTCGAAGCGGCGTCGGGCCTGCTCCAGCTCCCCGATATGGGCGAGGGCGTCGGCCAGCCAGAAGGAGCACATCAGAAAGCCGCCCTCCGCGCCGTGATCGATGCCGTCGTCGGTCTCCGCGGGGCGGTAGCGGCTGACCAGCACGCCCTGACCGAGGTGGTGGGCGGTCGCCCGCACCGTGCTGACGATGCGTGGATCGCGGTCCTCGAGGAAGCGCACCTGGCCGGCCCGGAGCATGGCGGCGTCGAGGGTGCTCCCTCCCAGGGTCTGGGTGAAGCTGCGCAGGCGCCGGCTGTACCCCTCCGCCGTCACCCGCCGGTGGATCGCCCGGCGCGCCTCCTCCCAGCGCTCGCGATCGTGGGGCAGCCCGAAGCGCTCGGCGAGCCGCAGGCCCCGGTCGACGGCGACCCAGCACATCAACTTGCTGTAGGTGTAGTGGAGCTCGCGGCCGCGGCTCTCCCAGATGGAGGCGTCGGGCAGCTGCCAGCGCTCGATGGCCAGGTCGACGACGGCGTGCAGCTCCTTCCATAGCGTCTGGCTGATCTCGCCCCCGAAGCGCGCGTAGAGATAGGAGCTGTCCAGCAGCTCGCCGTAGACGTCGAGCTGGAGCTGGTCGACGGCACCGTTGCCGATCCGGACCGGCGCCGACCTCCGGTACCCGGTCCAATGACTGAGCACCTCCTCGGTGACCCGCTTGCCGCCGTCGACCCGGTAGAGGTTCTGAAAACTGCCGCCATCGCCGATCCCTGTGGTGCGCAGCCAGCCGAAGAAGCCGTGGGCCTCCTCGTGGAGCCCGAGCTGAAAGAGGCCAAAGAGGGTGAGCGAGGCGTCACGCAGCCAGGTGAAGCGGTAGTCCCAGTTTCGCCGGCCCCCGATCGCCTCCGGAAGTGAGGCGGTGGGGGCGGCCACGATGGCGCCGGTCGGCGCGTAGATCATCAGCTTGAGGGCGAGTGCGGAGCGCCAGACCGCCTCGGGATAGGCTCCGGCGTAACGGACCCTTCCGATCCAGCGCCACCAGTAGGCCTGGGTCTCGCGCAGCAGACTGAGCGCCCGCTCCACCGTCCAGGCGTTCTCGGAGGTGGTGCAATCCCCGCTGTCACGCTGGCAGCGGAGCGAGAGCGCAACCGCATCGCCCGCGTGGAGGGTGAAGCGGCCGGTGGCGCCGCGGATCTCGGCCGTGGAGACGACGCAGAAATGGAGGCCGCCGGCGTCGCCGTGGAAACGCCTGCCCTCGGCTCGGAACCCGTCCGGGGAGCGACCGTAGTCGGGCCGGGGTGCCAGTCGATGCTCCATGCTCACCGATCCGGTCAGGCAGTCGACGATGCGGATGATCCGCGGGCGGTGGTGGGGACGCGCGTGGTGCCCGATGGTCTCCTCGTCGACGGGCATGAAGTCGATCACCTGGACCATGCCGGTGGGCGCGGAGAAGATGGTCCGCAGGATGTTGGTGCGGTCGTCGTAGCGCTGCTCGGCCCGGTACGCGCCTCGGGGCCGGAGCTGCCAGTGCCCGCCATCGCGCGCGTCGAGGATCCGACCGAAGAGCGATGGCGAGTCGAAGCGGGGCAGGCAGCACCAATCGATGCTGCCGTCGACACCGACGAGCGCGGCGCTGCGGCAGTCGCCGATCAGCCCGTAGGCCCCAATGGGGAGGTAACCGCCGGTACGGTCCACCCCCCGCGGCATCAGTCGGGATCCTCGCTCGGGGCGAAGGAGGAGTCGCCGGCATCCGGGGCGAAGGATTCGCCGAGGTGAGCGGCGAAGGAGTCATCGAGGCCCGGGGGCGGCGCGATGAAACAGGATCGGGCACCGGTGTGGCAGGCCGGGCCGGCCGGCTCGACCAGGAGCAGCACGGCGTCGCCATCGCAGTCCAGCCGGACCTGGATGATGCGCATGGAGTTGCCGCTCGTCTCGCCCTTCTGCCAGAGGCGCTCCCGGCTCCTGCTCCAGAAGGTGGCCCGCCGGGTGACCAGGGTGGCCTCGTAGGCGTCGCGATTCATGTGAGCGACCATCAGAACCTCGGCGGTCCCCGCATCCTGGACGACGGCGGTGACCAGCCCGCGGCTGAAGTCCGGGCTGCGCCCCTCCGGCTCCGGGTTCAGGGAGAGCGCCGGAGCGACCGCCTGCCGGCGCGGCGAGCGGCCTTCCAGATTGACACGGTAACCGTTGGGGGAGAAGACATTCATCGCCCAGCCGTCCGTTGGCTCCCCGTACTCAGCGGGGGTCGTGTGGCGGTAGCCGAGCTTGACGCAGAGCCTCGCCACCGCAGCGAGATCGTCCACCCGGAACTGCCAGAGGACGGAGTCGTTGGCGGCGCGGGCGCGAAAGCGCTCGCTGATCTCGATGCCGAACTCCACGTCTCCCTGCTTGATGGCGACGAACCCGGAGAACTCCTCGCCCTCGTCGAGGACGCTGAATCCCAGGTCCTTGTAGAACTGCACCTCGGCGTTGAGGTCCTCGACGCGGATGACGGGGACGAGCTTGGTGAACTTCACAGCCGCACCTCGATCCCATGCTCGCGCAGGTAGGCCTTGGTCTGCGGGATGGGGTGGATGCCGTCGTGGAAGATGGAGGCCGCCAGGGCGGCATCGGCACCTCCCTCGTCCAGCACCGCGCGCAGGTGCTCGGGCTCACCGGCCCCCCCGCTCGCGATCACCGGGATGGTGAGCCGGTCGGATACCGCGCGCGTGAGCAGGAGGTCGTAGCCGTCCCGGGTGCCGTCCCGGTCCATGCTGGTCAGCAGGATCTCGCCAGCGCCCCGCTCGGAGGCTTCCTCGGCCCAGGCGAGGGCGTCGCGCCCGGTGTCGCGGCGGCCGCCGTGGGAGAAGACGTGCCAGCCGTCGCCCTCGCGGCGGGCATCCACGGCGACCACGATGCACTGCACGCCGAACCGCTCGGCTGCCTCACCGATGAGCTCGGGGCGGGCCAGCGCCGCGGTGTTGAGGGACACCTTGTCGGCACCGCTGCGCAGCATCCGGTCGATGTCATGGAGCCCGCGCAGCCCTCCTCCCACAGTGAGCGGGATAAAGACGGAGTCGGCGGTGCGGCGCACCGCGTCGAGGAGGATCTCGCGGGCGTCGCTGCTCGCGGTGATGTCGAGGAACACCAGCTCGTCGGCGGATTCGGCGTCGTAGCGAGCCGCCAGCTCGGCGGGGTCGCCGGCGTCCCGGAGGTTGACGAAGTTGATCCCCTTGACCACCCGACCGTGATCCACGTCGAGGCAGGGGATGATCCGCTTGGCGAGGCTCATGGCCGCCTGCGGCCGGCGCGCGCAGCGCGCCCGGCGCCGAGTGGCGCCGAGCTGGGGGGTGAGCAGCGTGTGGCTCCGCCACCGCTGCGAGGGGGGACGGAACTGCCCCCTTGTCTGGTCATGGGGCCCCCGCGCCGCCTGCGGCGTGGGGGAACCGCAGAATCGCGGCGCGCAGGTCGAAGCTGCCCTCGTACATGGCCCGACCCACGATCGCCCCGGCGGCTCCGGCTTCGGCGCAGCGGCCGATGTCGTCCACGGTGCTGATCCCTCCGCTGGCGATCACCGGTCCCGGGAAGATGCGGACGGTCTCCTCGAGCCCCACGAGGTCAGGACCGCTCAGCATCCCGTCGAGGGCGACGTCGGTCCTCACCAGGCCCCCGAGCGGCCAGGTGGCCCACCGCTCCAGGTGGGCGGCGGCGCTACCTGCGCCCTCGGTCCAGCCCTCGGCCTGGGCGACGTCGCCGCGCACATCCAGGGAAACCAGGCACCGCCCCGGCAGTGCCTCGCAGATCGCCTCGGCGGCATCGGGCTCGCGCACCGCCACACTCCCCAGCACGACGAAGGTCGCGCCGGCGGCCAGCCACCGCTCCGCCGCCGCCAGGGTGCGGACACCCCCTCCGACCTCGATCTCGACGCCTCCCGCGCGGGCTGCCTCGAGCACGCCGCGGGCCGCCGCGGCGGAGTCGACGTCCGCCGTCCCCCGGGCGGCGTCGAGGTCGACGAGGTGGATGCGGTGGGCGCCGCTCTCGACGAGCCTCCGGGCGACCCCGGCGGGCTCGCTCTCGTAGATGCGCTCGCGGTTGTAGTCGCCCTGGATGAGACGGACGCAGCGGCCCCCTCGGATGTCGATGGCGGGGATGACGATCACAGCAGGGACGGCTCAGCCGCCCTCCGCTCGCCCATCGAAGCGGCCACCAGGTTGGCGTAGATGCGCAGCCCGGCGGGACCGCTCTTCTCGGGGTGGAACTGGGTACCGGTCACCACTCCCCGCTCGCAGATGGCAACGATCTCGCCGCCGTAGTCCACGGTGGCAACGACGTCCTCGAGATCGGCGTCGGCTGCGTAGGAGTGGACGAAGTAGCACCGGGTGCCGTCCTCGACCCCTTCGGTGAGAACCGCGGGGCGGCGCAACCGGAGCGAGTTCCAGCCCATGTGCGGCACCTTGAGCGGAGGTGCCGCGACGATGCGGCGCACCCGTCCGGGAAGGAGGCCGAGCCCGGTGCCGCCCTCCCCCTCCTCGCTGGAATCGAAGAGCAGCTGGAAACCGAGGCAGACCCCGAGGACGGGCCGGCCGCGGCCCGCGGCGTCCCTCACGGCGTCACCCAGCCCGGAGCCGAGCAGCAGCGCAGCGGCCGGCGCGAAGGCGCCGACGCCGGGAAGCACCACCCCCGCGCACCCGGCGACGACCCGCGGGTCCGGGGTGATCACCGTCTCGGCGCCGGCGCGCGCCAGCGCCCGCTCGACACTGCGCAGATTGCCGACCCCGTAATCGACGATCGCCACCCGTGGCATCACGGGGCCGCCTCGGTGAAGCGTGGCCCGCGCCGGCTCCTCGGCATCAGTCCACCCGCGCCAGCGAGGGCGCGCGACGCCCGCCGTCCCGGAGCATCAGAGCACTCCCTTGGTGGAAGGCACCCCGCGCCCGACCACGGTCAGGGCGTCGCGGGTGGCGAGCCCCAGGGCCTTGAAGGCGGCCTCCGCGACGTGGTGCAGATTGACGCCGCGGATCAGGTCGACGTGGAGGCTTATCCCTGCGGAGAGGGCCAGACCCTGTACGAACTCGTGAAGGACGGTGACGTCGAAGTCATTGATGCGTCCCTTGAGGGCGCTCATCTCCCACTCCAGATGGGGTCGGTTGGAGAAGTCCAGGGCGCAGCGCACCAGTGACTCGTCGAGGGGCGCGTAGGCGTGGCCGAAGCGCCGGATTCCGGCGCGGTCGCCGATGGCCCGGCTGATCGCCGCGCCCAGGGCCAGCCCGCAGTCCTCCACCAGGTGGTGGGCATCGACGTCGATGTCGCCGGAGCCGTGGAGCCGGACGTCCATGCCGCTGTACTTGACGAAGGATTCGAGCATGTGGCGAAAGAAGGGCAGGGGCACGTCGATGTCGGCCGCCCCGCCGCCGTCGATCTGGACGTCGACCTGGATGCGGGTCTCCTTGGTGACCCGATCCTCGGTGGCGGTCCGCCGCCCCGCCGGACCCGGACTGCTCTCACTCATCGGACACATCCTCCATCCTGAGCCGGATCGCTCGCTCGTGGCCGCGCAACCCCTCGGCGGCAGCGAGGGCGCAGGCGACGGGAGAGAGGTCGTCGAACTCCTCGGCCGAGAGATCGACCACCGACTGCCAGCGCTGGAAGTCCATGACCGAGAGCGGCCCGCGGTGGCGGGCTGCGCCACCGGTCGGCAGCGTGTGGTTTGGCCCGGCCACGTAGTCGCCCATCGAGACCGGCGAGCGCCGGCCAACGAAGACAGCGGACGCCGTGTGGGGCTCGTCGCGGAGCGCCTCGGCGGCCACGCCCTGCAGGGAGAGGTGTTCGGCGGCAAACTCGTCGGCCAGGCGGCGAGCCGCGTCCAGCGACTCGGTGACGACCACCGCGCCATGGCGCCCGGCGGCCTGCGCGATGATCCCGCTCCGGGCCGCGGCCGACGCCTCGGCGGAGAAGGCCTCCGACACCTGGGCAGCCAGCCCCGCGGAGTTGGTGATGCACACCGCCCAGGCCAGAGGGTCGTGCTCGAGCTGCGAGACCAGGTCGGCGGCGACCAGTCGCGGATCGGCGCCTTCCGAGGCGATCACCACGATCTCGCTGGGACCGGCCACGCCGTCGATCCCGACCTCGCCGAAGATGGCGCGCTTGGCCAGGGTCACGAAGAGGTTGCCCGGCCCGGTGATCTTGTCGACGCGGACGATGGTCTGGGTGCCGTAGCCGAGGGCGCCGATGGCCTGGGCACCCCCGACGGCGTGGACCTCTGCCACCCCCAGGCGGTGGGCGCTGGCGAGGACGAGCGGGTGGACGGACCCATCGGGGCCGGGAGGCGAGACCAGAGCGATCTCGGCGACGCCGGCGAGCTGGGCCGGGATCACGTTCATCAGCACCGTGCTCGGGTAGGCGGCCCTACCTCCGGGGACGTAGCAGCCGACCCGGCGCAGCGGCAGGGGTCGAAGGTGCGCGGTCGCGGTGCCCCGGGTGGCGGTGTCGCGCTGGGGCTCGTGGATCGCCCGGATACGGGCCGCTGCGGCGCTGATGGCGTCGCGCACCTCGGGGGCTGTCTCTTCCCAGGCGCGGGCCATCGCCCCCGCCGGCACCCGGGTCTCCGCCACGTCCACGTGATCCAGCCGTTCGGTCCAGCGCCGGACGGCGGGGTCGCCCTCACGGGCGACGTCGTCGAGGATGGTGCGGACGACGTGCTCGGCGGCGACCGGCAGCTCGAACCACGCCGCCAGCGGCCCCGCGCTCTGGCCGTCCAGGAGGGCGGCTCGACCCTGCCGCTCGGCGCGGACCTGCGCCCGCCACTCCGCGGGAGTGAGGGATCGGAGGCGAACCGTCACCGGGAGGTCCCGGGGCCGCCGTCGGGGAGCGCGGAGACACCCAGTGCGGACTCGGACGAGACGGACTCCGAGGCAGCCGGACCCGATCGCCCAGAACCGGGCTGGATCCCGGCGGTGACGGTGCGGCGGAGTGCGGCGGCGAGCTGGTTGACCGCCTCGCTCCGGGTCTTGAGCGAGGCCTGGTTGGAGATGAGCCGAGCCGTCGAGCGTCCCGCCTCGGCGACCTCGACGAGGTGGTTGGCGACGAGCGTCCGTCCCGTCGCGGTGATGTCGACGACGCAGTCGGCGAGGCCCATCGCCGGAGCCAGCTCGACCGACCCGTGGAGCTTGATCAACTCGACGGCCAGTCCCAGCGAGTCGAAGAAGCGGCGGGCGGCGATCGGGTACTTGGTGGCGGCCCGGAGCGACTGAGGGAAGCGCCCCTCGGCGAGCGGCGAGCCCTGGGGCGCGGCCAGCACCAGCCGGCAGGCGCCGAAGTGGAGGTCGACCAGCTCGTAGCAGTCGCGCGGCGATTCCCAGAGGATGTCCTTGCCGACGATGCCGGCGTCGCACGCCCCCATCTCGACGTATACCGGGACGTCGGTGGGCCGCACCTTCACGACGGTGGCGGTCGGGGTGGCGATTTTCAGCTGCCGGTCGAACCGGCCGGCGTCGATATCCGCCACTCCGGCGTCCGAGAGCAGCCGGCAGGCGTCCTCGAAGAGGGCGCCACCGGGCAACGCGAGCCGCAGGCCGTCGCTCACGGGACGCCCGCGGCGCAGACGGCGAGGAGCGCTTCGACCCCACTCCCCTCCTCGCCCCGGTACCGCCAGTGGACAGCACCCTCGTCGTCCAGGCGTGCCATGCCGTCGACCAGCGGCTCCTCGCGGTGGCGGGCGGTGGGCTCGAGCTCGAGGGCGACGGCGACCCCCGCGCGACGGAGCCGGGCGGCCAGTGCCGGCGCCTCCCCGGCCCGGCGGGCGGAGTAGCCGAGGCGGAGCGCGTCAACCTTGCCGTTCTGGCCCGAGCCACGCAGCAGGGCGTCGCAACAGCGGTCGACGTGGAGGACGAAGCCGGTGGCCGGGGAATCGGTGCCGAAAGCCGCGAGCAGCCGGTCGTAGCGCCCGCCTGCGCCCAGGGGAAAGCCGAGATCCGCGCTGAACAGCTCGAAGGTCGGACCGGTGTAGTAGTCCCAGTCGCGCACGGCGCCGAGGTCCAGGTGGACATTGGCGGTGATTCCGTGGCGGTCGAGAACCTCCCAGAGTTCCGCCAGGTCGGCGAGGACGCGCCGCGGTCGGGGGGCGGTGATCCGTGCGCCTGCGGTGTCGAGGATCTCCCGACCGCCACGCAGGGTGGGGAAGGCGAGCAGCAGCTCCCGCTCAGCGTCGCCCGCCTCGGTGCCGCGGAGGGCCTCCTCGACAGCCACCAGGTCGCGACCGCGGAGCGCGCCGGCGACCCGCTCGCGCGACGCGGCGTCCAGATTGGCGGAGTCGAGGAGGGAGGGGACGAAGTCGGCGTGGCCGACGTCGATCTGGACGCCGGTGACGCCGGCCCGCTCGAGCGCGGCGGCGGCCACCGCGATGCACTCCGCGTCGGCGGAGAGGCCCCCGTGGCCGATCAGCTCGCAGCCCGCCTGCATCGCCTCCCGTCGCCGGCCGCCGAGGGGGGGGCGATTGAAGAGCACCGGCCCCGCGTAGCAGAGGCGAAGAGGCGGTTGCGCCCCCTGAAGCTGGGTGGAGACGACCCGGGCGACGCTCACGGTGCGCTCCCCGACCAGGGCGAGCAGGCTGCCATCAGCGTCCATGAACCGGAAGAGCTGGGCCTGGAGCCCGCCGCCCACCCCGGCAGCCACGGTCTCGAGCGGTTCAACCAGGGGGGTGGAGAGGTACTCGTAGCCCCAGGCGGCGAAGGTGTCGACGAAGGCTTCGGTCACGATCCGCCGGCGCTGTGCCGCCGCACCGATCCAATCGGCGAAGCCGCCCGCACGACCCCGCGCCGGATTCTGCAGGGCGCTCATATGTGCGAAGTCTAGACAGGCTCCGCCCCGGGTCGGGGCGAAACGGTGCGGACGGCTGCTTTGAGCGAGATGACGCGCTGGGACAAGGGTCGAGGGCCACCGCCCGCGCGGGACGGCGGCCCTCGATGCTCCTCGCCTATGCCGCGACGGTCAGAGGCCCGCCGGAGGAGGAGGAGGAGGAGTCTGGTTGAACCCCGAGAAGTTCATCGGCGCGGTCGCCGGCTGGGCGTCGCTCTTGGTGAGCCAGCCGCCAACGGCAATCGCGATGGCCAGAACCAACCCGAGGAAGAAGCCGATGGAGATCCCTGCCGAGCCTCCGGGCCCGCTGTAGTTGGCCCCTGCCGCGTAGGTCAGGAAGATGACGGTCATGAGGATGATGAAGGCGCCGCCGATGGTGTAGATCAGGTAGTCGGCGACTGGGAGCGCCGGCAGCGCCTTGGGGGCGAAGACCCGGAAGGCGAAGAGCGCGATCATGACAAGCAGGGCGAGGAAGCCGAGCCAGCCGGACCATAGACCGAAGCCGCTCGTCCCTGCGCTCTCGCTGTAGGCGCCGACGCCGTTGATTCCGGAGTAGCTGAAGCTCTCAGCCCACCACCACGGAATGAACCAGTTGATCAGGGCGAGGACGAGGCCGCCACCGAGGACGAGCTCGCCGTTGGAGTAGGTGCGTCCACCTATCTGTGCTGGCATTTCAGGTACTGAACTCCTTTGCGCATATTTGCCTTGGGCGACTGACGAAGGCTACCGCCTGGCGGTGGCCTCTCACAACTAGGAATCGGGGTTCACATACGCGGATGTCGCAACCCCTGAACGATAGGTGCGCCGCCCTCCGAGGCGGCGCACTCCCCGGCAGGCCATCCCCCTCGCGGAGCGGTCCTCCCCCTCTCCGAGCCGGCGGCACTCCCTTCCGTAACTGCCCTAACACTCCAATTGCGCACCCTCAGTCCCCCTCCACGGAGGGCATCACGAGCAGGGTGTCGAGCTTGGCCTGAGCAAGCTCCAGCAGGTTGGGCACCGCCTCCACCGGTAGATCCAGCCGGTCGGCGATCGCCGCGTCGTCGGCGCCCTGGTCGCGCAGGCGCAGCGCCTCCGCATAAGCCGGCGTCAACTCTGAAAGGGCCAGCTCCCGGTTCATCGAGCGGCACGCTAGGCAGATCCGAGAGCCGCGTCATGAGTACCCGGGTACCCAGCCGGGGCGT
Organism: Candidatus Dormibacteria bacterium; assembly: GCA_049521435.1. GTDB lineage: Bacteria > Chloroflexota > Dormibacteria > Aeolococcales > Aeolococcaceae > Changshengia. The sequence continues at coordinate 63,711 of JBEKOU010000009.1, forward strand.
GGAGACGCCCCCAGGTACTCAGAAGGAGCTGTCAGTACTCACTCGACGCGTGCCGGGACGGTGGCGAGCACCACTGCGAGCTGCCCCCGCGAGGTCACCCCGAGCTTGGAGTACGCCTGCTGGAGGTGGTTCTCCACGGTGCGGACGGAGAGCCCGAGCCGGGCCGCGATGTCCGCGCTGCTCGCGCCCCCAGACGCCATCTGGGCCACCTGGAACTCCCGGTCGGTCAGTGCACGCCGGGTGGAGAGGCGGGCGATGATGGGTGACCGGCTCTGCTCGCAATCGGCCGTCAAGGCGGCGCTTCGGAGCATGGGCACCCGGGCGCGGTTCGGCATCCCCGCTTTCCGGTAGGCCTCGGCCGCTTCCGTCGCTGCCTCGGCGGCGAGCAGGGTGAGGCCCATCCGTTCGAAATCGAGGGAGATGCGCTCGAGACCGGGGCCGTCGGCATCGACGAGGGCTCGCACGTGGGCCGCCAGGGCGGGGATGAGGTCCCCTTCGCAGCACCCGGCGAGGAACGCCAGCCTCTCGACCCCGAAGAGATCGCCGAGGCGCGCGGCGTCGTGGAGCGCCCATGCCTCCATGGAGGAGAAGCCGGCCTCGCGCCAGCCGGCGGCAGCGCGCAGTGCGGCCGGGGCAGCTCGGGTGGTCTCGTCCTGAGCCCAGAGGACCCACGCCTCGCAGAGGTCGACCCAGGGCAGCTCGGTGGGGAGCGCAGCGACCGCGGCGTGAGCCGCGGCGAGCGCGGTTTCGGCTCGCCGGAGGTCGCCGCGGACGCTGGCGGCCTGCGCCAGGACCCCTTCCAGCGCCACCAGATGACCTCCACCGGCCATGTAGCGGTGGCAGATCGAGGCTCCCTCCTCCAGCCATGACCGGGCCGTGCGGCTCTTGCCCGACAGCAGGGCGGCCCAGCCCACCAATCCGGTCCAGTAGCCGCGCAGTGGTTCGAGGCTGGCCTCGACGAGCCGGTCGTGCACCTCTTCGGCGAGCCGCGCAGCCTCCGGGATCCGCCCCGCGAACCAGAGGGCCATCCATCGCCCGGTGAGCAGGCTGGAGCGGGTGGCGAGGAGCTCCGGGGAGTCGCGGAGCAGCTCCACCCCGGTCTCCAGGACGGTGACGGCCTGGAGAGGCCGCCCGGAGAGGGCGAGTGCCAGACCGCGCACGCTGATGGCTCCGATCTGCGCGGCGAAGGGAATGCTCGCGCTCTCGATGACGGTGGTGCTGAGGGCCTCGGCCGTCGCGAGGTGGCCTGCCGAGACCTCGAAGCGGGCCCGGGTCACGATCAGTTCGAAAGCGGCGTCCTCGGGGAGGCGGTCCAGCGCCTCTCGAAGGACCTCCCGGGCCCGATCCGGGCGACCCAGACCGTCATGGAGGTTCTGGGCGCTGGCCAGGGCCAGCTCGGCCGCCTGCGCGGTCCCGACAGGGTGCGCGGCCTCGAGGACGGCCTGTGCCTCCTCCGCCCGGCGCAGCCCGGTCATGGCCCGGGAGAGCGCGACCTGCGCGGGGAACCCCGCACCCGAGTCGACCGCGGCCCGCGCCAGCGCCTCGGCGGTGTCGAAGCGCCCGGAGCCGAGCATCCAACGGGCTGCCGCCAGCGCGGACTCCGCGTGCACCGGCTGCCCCGCCTCCAGGCGGATCATGGCCAGCCGGCTCGGGTCGTCACCGCGGCGGAGCGGAGTCGTCTCCAGAGCGTCCCCCAGCCGCCCGAGAAGCTCGCGCCTCCGTAGCGGGGTCAGACCGCCGCGCAGCGCCTCGGCGTAGAGAGGATGGGCGAGCCGCACCTGCCACCACCGCCGGTGTCGCTCTGTCACGGTGGTCGTGGTGATCACCGCCGCTGCCTCGAGATCCCGGATGACGGCGGGCGCCACCAGCCTCTCCAGGACGTCGAGGGGAAGCGGTTCGGCGAGAGCGAGGGCTTCGGCCGCCTCGCGCTGGGGGGCGGAGAGGGGGCGAAGCCGCTGCTGGATGGCCTCGAGAGGGCCTCCCGCCGCCACCGGCTCTCCGTCCCAACGCCACACGCCATCCCGCTCCGCCAGGGCCCCGGAACCGAGCCCGATCTCGACCAGCTCGTGGAGGAAGAGGGCGTTGCCCTGGCTCAGACGGCTCAGCTCGTGTCGTGTGCCGGCGTCCAGGTGACCGTCGAGCGCCTGGCCGAGGAGTGCCTCCACCTCGGTCCGGGAGAGGGGTTGGAGCTCGATCCAGCCGACGGCCCCCTCCTTGCGCAGCCCCACGATGGGGTCGGGAAGGGTCTCGCCGGAGCGTGCCGTGAGCAGCAGCGATGCGGTCTGGGTACTGGCCAGTTGATGCAGGAGAGCGGACGAGGCGGCATCGAGGAGGTGGGCATCGTCGACCGAGACCACCAACCGGCCGTTCCCACGCTCTTGGCGAAGCTCGCGAACGCTGTGCCGGAGGACGTCGAGCGGGCTCATGGAGAGCGCCTCAGGGAGGAGGGGCGCCAGGGGACCGAACGGGATGGTCGCCGCCGCCTCCGTGGCGGTCACCTCGCGAACGAGCCAGCCATCCCGACGCAGCCGGGCAAGCGCCTCGGCGCGGAGCCGGGTCTTACCGACCCCTGGAGCGCCGGCGATGATGACGCCGCACGAGGCCGGACGCTCGAGCTCACGAGCAATCAGCGCCAGCTCCTCGTGCCGGCCGACGAGTGGCCACGGCGACCGGCTGGCGGTGGAGGGCATGGCAGTGACGAGCATTGTGCCAGCGTCGGCGCGGGCCCGCACGCGGGCGGCAGAGTGCTGAGGGTTCCTCAGCACCCTGCTAGTACTGGTCCTCCGGACGCACGTCCTCATCCACGTCGTCGTCCTCACTGTCGACAGCCTCGAGCGGCGCGGGCTCCTCGAAGTCCTCGTCAGGCGCGAGCGCCTCGGCCTCGTCGGGGGGCTCTCCGGCCTCGCCAGCCTCCTCGTCGTCCTCGCCATCCGCCGAGGCCCCCTCGCCCACCCCGCGCTGAGCGAGCAGGGAGTCCTTGGCGTAGGGCCTGAAGTCCTCACGCCTCTGGCGACTGACCGGGAAGGACGACTTGCGCGCGTTCTCGGTGGACTGCAGGGCCTCGCGGATGATGATCTCGATCTGGCTCTCCTCCACCCGCGCCACCACCGCCGTGTAGCGGTTGCCGGTGGAGATGAGGGGCACGAGCCGGCGGGCGATCTTGCTGTCGACGTCGCCGAGCACGACGCCCGCGGTCGTCTGGGCCTGGAGGCCGCCATCCCGGAGGTGCAGCTCCACGACCTCGCCGGGCGCGACCACGATCACCACTCCGGATTTGGGCGGGTTGAGCACGGTGAGGGCGCTCTTGCCGGGCTCCTCGGCGAAGAGGTCGACGTCGATCGCCCCCTTGGCTCCGGCGATCCTCTCGCGGCTTTCGAGGAGAAGCCGCAGCTTGCGAACGTTCTTCTGGGCGATCACGTTCTGGGGGTTGATCTGCAGCGCCTGCGAATACGCATCGAGGGCAGCCTGATGCTCGCCAAGCTCGGTCAGCGCCTTGCCAATCCTATTGAAGGTCTCCTCCACGCCTCCGTGCCGCTCGACCAGGGCACGGTTGATGGCGAGGGCGTCCTGCCATCGGCTTTCGAGCGCCGCCTGGATAGCCTCTTCCACGTACAGGGTGCGCGGCTTGACACGTTCGGCTTCAGCCACTGACGAACTCCCTCAGCGTCGACTCGATCGTTCAGCCCGCTGCCGGATTGGCTTTGGCGGTAGGCGGGGTCCGCTATGATACCGGCTCAGTGCGGCGCATCTGTTCGACGGGATTCTCCACCCTCACCCCCGCTCCGGCTCAGGTCGCTCTGTGACGCGGGTCATCGCCATCGCCAACCAGAAGGGCGGCGTGGGCAAGACCACCACCGCCGTCAACCTGGCCGCCGCCCTCGCCGAGGCAGGCGCCCGGGTGCTGGCCGTCGACCTCGATCCGCAGGGCCACCTGACCATCAACATGGGCGTCCGCCGGCCGGATGAGCTGGAGGTGACCGTCTACAACATCCTCACCGAGCCGAGCACCACCGCCGCCGAAGCCCGGCTGCGCTCGGAGCCCATCGGCCTGGACTTCCTGCCCGCCAATATCGAGCTCTCGGGCGCGGAGCTGCAGCTGGTCACCGAGTTCGGCAGGGAGTCGGTGCTCCAGGAGAAGCTCTCCCCTCTGCTGCCCGAGTTCGACTACGCGATCATCGACTGCCCCCCGTCGCTCGGCCTCCTCTGCGTCAACGCGCTGGTGGTCGCCACCGAGGTGATCATCCCCCTGCAGTGCGAGTACTTCGGAATGAAGGGGATGCAGCAGCTCCAGAAGACGATCGACCGGGTCCGGGCAAAGCTCAACCCTCAGCTGAGCATCTCCGGCATCCTCCCGACCATCTACAAACCGCGGACGCTGCACAGCCAGGAGGTTCTGGAGCTGGTCAAGGAGCGCTACGGCAAAGAGGTCTTCGACGTCCGGGTGGACGCCTCCATCCGCTTTGCGGAGACGCCGCTGGCGGGGCTCTCCATCCTCCAGTACGCGCCCGAATCTCCGGGCGCCAAGGCGTACCGCGCCCTCGCTCGCATCGTCATGGCCCAGGGTGCCGAGACGCCCGCCCCGGACGAGGAGGCGGCGCCGGCACTGCCCAAGGCGGGGGCGGGGCGCCCGTGATGCCCGGGTTCCGCCGCGCCCAGCTGCGCGGATCGGACGAGTTGTTCCGCAGCACCGAGGAGCCCGCCCCCGCGGCCGAGCCCGCGCTGCCGGAACCACCCGTCCACCCCGTTCCCACGGCGCCCACCCACAACCTTCGATCGGTCCGCCTCAGCGAGGAGGACATCCAGCTCCTGGCGGAGGCCGTCCAGCACCTCAAGTTCCCCGGGAAGACGCCCGCGCGCCCGTCGATCGGCGACTTCGAGCGCCTGGAGGCGCTGCGGCAGAAACTGCTCCGGATGCTCTGAGGGACCCCTCCGCCAGGAGACCCCCTTCCCAGCCGGGGTACGGCCTGCTACGTTGACGCCGGGCCCGGCGTCCGCAGTGTGGACCGGGGAGTTGGGAGGAACGTCAGTGAGAGTGAAACGCGGATCCACGCTTGCCCAGATGGTCGCTGTCAGCGCCATCTCCTTCTTGGGTGGAGGAGCGGCGGCGGCGGCGGTCCCGGTGGCCGCGGCTGCGGTGCGCCTGATACCGGACGCCACCGGGCACATCGTCGTCGGCAGCCAGTTCCCGGCGCCGCTGACCACCGCGGAGTGCGAGTCGGAGCTGGGCTTCGCTTGCTACGAGCCGTCCCAGCTCCAGCAGGCGTATGACCTGCATCCGCTCTTCAACCGGGGCATCAACGGCCGCGGCGAGACGATCGTCATCGTCGACGCCTTCGGCTCGCCCAGCATCGCGAGCGATCTCCAGACGTTTGACCAGACGTTCGGCCTGCCCGCCCCGCCCTCGTTCAACGTGATCACGCCCGAGGGGGCTCCGGGGCCTGCGTCGGCCTGCGGCAACGATCCCTTCGGCTGCAGCGACTACTACGGCTGGACCGATGAGACGAGCCTCGACGTCGAGTGGTCGCACGTGATCGCTCCCGACGCCAACATCCTGCTGGTCGAAACCCCGACCTCGGAGACCGAGGGCATCCAGGGCTTCCCCGACATCATCGCGGCAGAGAACTACGTCATCGACCACCACCTGGGTGACGTCATCACCCAGAGCTTCGGTGCCACCGAGCAGACCTTCACGAGCCCCGCGCAGATCTACTCACTGCGCAGCGCCTATGAGAACGCAGCGGCGCGGGGTGTCACCGTGCTGGCCGCCAGCGGTGATCAGGGAGCCACCGACTACCTCTCCAGTCTGACCTGCTGCTACGCGACGCCGGCAATCGATTGGCCGTCGTCCGACCCGCTGGTGACGGCGGTCGGGGGTACCCAGCTTCACCTCAACGCCCAGGGCTACGCCACGGCCGCGGCCAGCGTGTGGAACGACTCCTACTCGCCGATCTTCAGCCCTGGCACCCCCGGCACCCTGGGCGCCAGCGGCGGCGGCCTGTCGACGGTCTTCTCCCGCCCGTCCTTCCAGGACGGTGTGGCCCGGGTGGTCGGCAATCAACGCGGCACCCCTGACATCAGCATGAGCGCAGCCGTCAACGGGGCGGTCAACTTCTTCGACACCTCCGACCCGTCCGTGGCTCCCGGGTGGAGCCTGGTCGGCGGCACCAGTGAGGCCAGCCCGCTCTTCTCCGGCATCGTCGCCCTCGCCGATCAGATGGCGGGCCACAGCCTGGGCTACATCAACCCGAAGCTGTACCGGATCGCCGAGCAGCCCTTCAATGGCATCGTGCCGATCTGGAGCGGGAACAACACCTTCAGCTTCTGCAGCCCGAACGTGACCACCAGCTGCCAGCTCGTGACGGTCCAGGGCTTCCAGGCGGACGGCTTCTACAACGACGCCACCGGATGGGGGACGGTGGACGCTGCCCAGTTCGTGCCGGCCCTGGCCCGCGGGGCGGGACCGCCTTACTTCTGACCTGACCTCGTCTGACCGAAGCGGAGGCGGCCGCCCTCGAGGCGGCCGCCTCACGCTTTCCCGGGACGTGTCCGGTGGCAGGGGAGGTCCGTGCCCGCGCTGGTCTGCTAGCTTGCCGGGGATGGTCATCGGAACCCTCGTCCTCCGCCTCCAGGTCCCGGGGAGCGAGTCCCTCAAGGACAAGCGGCAGGTGGTGCGCTCGCTGGTGACCCGCGTTCGCCGTACGTTCGACGTCGCGATCGCAGAGGTGGGCGACCAGGACCTCTGGCAGGCGGTGGAGCTCGGGGTGGCCTGCGTCTCCAACGACGCTCGCCACGCCGACGAGGTCTGCCAGAAGGTGTTGCGCTACGTCGGCGAGGACGGGGAGGCGCTGCTCGTGGATTCGCGGTTCGAGATCGTGCGCCTGTGACCGCTGCATCCGGGGTGACGCGGCGGCTGACGCTCTCCGGCACGGCAGGCCGCTGGATCCTGGTCGCGACCGTGCTCGGCTCGGGGATGGCGCTGCTCGACACGACCATGGTCGTCGTCGCCCTTCCCGCCATCGCGCGCACCCTCGGCGGTGGCCTCGCTACCCAGCAATGGGTGCTCGACGCCTACCTTGTCACCCTCGCCGGGCTCGTGCTCCTGGGCGGCGCCATCGGGGATGTGGTGGGCCACGGCCGGGTCTTCCTCATCGGCGCAGCCGCCTTCGGGGTGACCTCGGCCGTCTGCGGGGCGGCTCCGGACGGGTCCGTCATGGTGATCGCCCGGCTGTTCCAGGGAGCGGCGGCCAGCCTGCTGGTTCCGGGAGCGCTGGCGATCGTCTCCACGAGCTTCTCCGGCGAGGAGCGGGGACGGGCGATCGGGGCGTGGTCGACGATCTCCGGCGCAGCCACCGTGATCGGACCACTCCTCGGAGGGGTGATCGTCGACCACGCCGGTTGGAGATGGGTCTTCTTCGTCAACGTGCCGCTGGCGGGCGCCGCGGTCGGGGCCGCAGTCCGCCACCTCCCCGCCCGCGAGGTCAGATCCGCGACGCTCAGCGCGCACCTCGACGGGGGCGGAGCCCTCACCGCGACGGCCGGCCTCGGCCTCCTCGCCTGCGGCCTGATCGAGGCGCACGACCTCGGCTCAGTGCTCGCAGTCGGTGCGGTGGTCCTCGGGCTCGCCCTGCTGGTAGCCTTCGGGATCATCGAAGCTCGCCGAGAGCGCCCGCTGCTCCCGCTCTCGCTCTTCTCCCTCCGAGGGTACGCGGTGGCCAACCTGACCACCCTCCTCGTGTACGGCGCCCTGAGCGTCTCCCTCTTCCTGGTCGTCCTCGAACTGCAGCAGGTGACCGGTTACAGCGCCCTGGCCGCCGGAGCCGCCATCTTCCCGATCACCCTGCTGCTGTTTCTCCTCTCCCCACGACTGGGGGGGCTCGTCTCCCGGTTGGGCAGCCGGCGCCTGATCACCGTCGGTCCTCTGATCGCCGCCCTGGGTCTGCTGCTCTTCCTGCGGGTGACAGCGGCGGCCTCGTATCCGGTGGTCGTGCTGCCTGCCGCGCTGATCTTCGGGCTCGGCCTCGCCCTCACCGCCGCACCGCTCACCACCACCGTGTTGGAATCGGTCCCCTCCACGCGCATGGGGATCGCCTCCGGGGTCAACAACGCCATCACCAGGGTGGCGGGGCTCCTCGCGGTGGCGGGGGTGCCCCTGGTCGCCGGGCTCGGCGGCTCGGCCGACGCGGAGGGAAGCGGCTTCACCAGCGGCTTTCACCACGCCATGCTGATCTCGGCTGTGCTCTGCCTCCTCGGGGCCGCGGTCGCCTTCGTGGGGCTCCGAACGCCTCGGCATCACGCACCTCCGAGCGACGTGGCCCCCGAGTGAGCACGGTCGATGGAGGGCCCGCACCGGCGGGCCCTCCCGTGCCCGGAGCGATGGCGACCGGCCCGAGCGCCGCCGCCCTGGCGTCAGCCTTCAGCGCCCACGTCGGGCTCACCCTCGACCCCTTCCAGCTCGAGGCGATCGAGAAGCTGGAACGCTCGCGAGGGGTGCTGGTCAGCGCCCCCACCTCGAGCGGGAAGACGCTCATCGCCGAGTACGCGATCTGGCGCTGTCTGGCGGCGCCGCCAGAGCTCCGGCGGGACGCCGGAACGCCCCACCGGGTCATCTACACCACGCCTTTGAAGGCACTCTCCAACCAGAAGTTCCGCGACCTCGGGGAGCGGTATGGCGAGCAGAACGTCGGCCTGGTCACCGGGGAGCACACCGTCAACGAGGCGGCCGCGGTGGTGGTGATGACGACCGAGATCCTCCGCAACATCCTCTACGACGAGCCGGAACGGGTCGACACGGTCGGGGACGTGGTCCTGGACGAAGTCCACTACATCGACGACTACCCGCGAGGAACCGTCTGGGAGGAGGTGATCATCGAGGCTCCGCGCCACATCCGGATCACCGGCCTCTCCGCCACCATCAGCAACGTCGACGAGGTGGCCGCGTGGATGAGTGGCCTTCGAGGCGGCATCGAGGTGGTGACGCAGACCGAGCGCCCGGTTGCCCTGGAGCTGTGGCTCTGCCTCGACAACCGGCTCTGGCCTCTCTTCGACGAGCACGGGCAGGTGGCCCGAAGGACCCTGGAGCAGGCCCAGAACCTGAGTGCCGGCGACCTGCGGCTGCGCTACGCGCGCCGCGCCCCGGAGAACGACCTCCTCCAGGTCATCGAGCGGCTGCGTGGCGGCGCGATGCTGCCGGCGATCTACTTCATCTTCTCCCGCCGCGGCTGCCGCGAAGCGCTCTCCCGATGCGCAGTGCACGGGCTCGACCTCACCGACCCGTCCGAGAAGTCGGCCATCGACACGGAGATGGCGCGCCGCACCCAGGGCATCGCGGACGACGACGAGCGGCGGGTGTTCGTCGATGCCGTCGACACCAGGCTGCTCCGCCGCGGAATCGCCATGCACCACGCGGGCATGCTCCCGTACGCGAAGGAGACCGTCGAGACCCTCTTCCAGCGCGGGCTGATCAAGGTGGTATTCGCCACCGAGACGCTCTCCCTCGGCCTGAACATGCCGGCCCGGGCCTGCGTCGTCTCCTCGTTCACCAAGTTCGACGGCACTGGGTTTCATGCCCTGACCTCGACCGAGCTGACCCAGTTGATGGGTCGCGCCGGACGCCGCGGCATCGACACCCTCGGCCACGGCATCATCCTCAAGGAGTCGGACGTCGACGTCCGCGACATATACGACGCCGCCATCGGCGGTGAGATGAGCGTCGAATCGAAGTTCGCGCCCACCTACACGATGGTGCTCGCCCTGCTCAAGACGCGCACTCTGGAACGGGCCGAGGAGCTGCTCGACCGATCCTTCGGGCAGTACCAGGCGCTGCTGCGGAGCGAGCACTGGGTGCACCGCAAGGCCAATCTCGAGGGCCTGCGCCTCGACCTGGGACGGAGGGTCTTTCGCCATCCCCGGCATGTCTGCTCGGAGGCGACCCTCACCCGGTACCTGCGCGCAGCCGCTCAGGTCGAGGTCATGGAGACCGAGGTGCGGCGCGCCCAGCGCCAGCACTGGCGTGACAGCCGCGCCGGCCGCTACGGGGGCCGAGCCGCCGACCCTGGGGGGAAGTTCGAGACCATGCGGCGGTCGCTCAAGGCGGCGCGCGCGCGGGTGGAGGAGAGCCCCTGCACCGGCTGCCCCTACCTGAGCGAGCATCGCGGGCACCGCCGGGAGAGCGAGGAGATCGACGAAACGCTCCGGCACGGCGAGGAGGAGCTGCGCTCGGCGCGCGGCCGCTACCGCCGCGAGTTCCGGGCACTGCGCGGGGTGCTCCGCGAGGGCGGCTTCCTGGAGAACGACCGGCCGACCGAGCTGGGACTGCTCGCCGAGGCGCTCTTCGGCGAGAGCGCCCTGGCGGTCGCCGACGCGGTCTCGTCCGGGTGGCTGGAGGAGCTGACCCCGGCCGAACTGGTCGGGGTGCTGACCATGCTGGTCGCCGAGGATCGAGGACGGGAGCGGCCCCAACCCGCTCGCCGGCAGTGGCCGAGCCGGGGCGTCGAGCGGGGATACCGCTTGCTGCGCACCGACCTGCAACGGCTCGCTGCGATCGAGGAGCACCACGGCGTCGCCACCCTCCGGCCGCTCTCCTTCGACTTCGTCGCCGCCGCGTACCAATGGGCCTCCGGGGTGGCGCTGGCAGAGATCGACGTGCCCCCGGGCGCGGACGTCGGGGACGTCGTGAAGGTGGTCAAGAATCTCTACTCCCTGCTCCGCCAGATGGAGCAGGCTCTCCGCGAGCACCCCCTCGCGCCTCGGGTCCGGCGGGCCCGCGCGGCGGTCGAGCGCGAGATGATCCGCCGGATCTAGGAGCTGCCCACAGCGGCGTGACCGGTTCGGGACGTGCCCCGCGCACTGGGCCGGCGTACCGTTGGGGGCACGGACCCGAGGCCATGAGCGACAGCGACCCCGCCGGTACCGAGGGAGAGCCCCCAGCGCACCGGTTCGACCGATCCGCCTCCGGCGGCTTGGACGATGAAGCACGCCACCCGGCCCAGCGGCTGCGGCGGGCCCTGGCCGGCGAGACTGCGGGCCAGCGCACCGAGCAGATGGGCGAGACGGCGCAGTCGGACGCCGAGGTGGAGTTCGAAACCCTCTCCGTGGGTGCCCCACCCTCTCCCCGGGCCGGCTGGACACAGCGGATCACCCGCCGGACGGTGATCACCGGGGTGTCCCTGGCGGCCCTGGTTGCGGCGGCCACCGGCACCCTGGTGCTGACCCCGGCCGCCCGCCATCCGACCGTGGCGGTGGCACCCAGCCCACCTCCCATCGCACTCCCTCCCGCGCCGCCGATCCGGCCCTCGGCCCGGGATGACGCGGCAATGGCCTACGACCCGGCGGACGGCGCCGTGATCCTCTACGGAGGGCTGGTCATCGACAGCACGGGGGTCAACGCGCTGGCCGACACCTGGAGCTGGAACGGCGCCCAGTGGGCCGAGCTGCACCCGGCCGCCTCTCCGCCGGCGCTCAGCGGGGCGCTGCTTGGCTACGACCCTTCAACCAAGAGCCTGGTGCTCACCGGCGGGGACATCACCAAGCCGGGACGTCAGCTCGAAGAGACCGATGCCACGTGGACGTGGGATGGTGCGGCGTGGACGCTGCAGGGGGCGGGCACGCTGCCGGCATCTGACCACCCCGCCGCGCTCGCCACCGACAGCGCCACCGGGCAACTCATCCTGGTGACCACGGCCGCCGGTTGCCAGGGACTCGACACGTGGGAGTGGAGCGGTACCGCATGGTTGCTGCTCCACCCGGCGTCATCCCCGCCCGCAACCTTCGAGGCAGGCCTGGTCTTCGACCCCAGAACGGACGCGCTCGACCTCTTCCCCGCTACCGCGGGCTGTGCCGGAGTCGACGAAACAGCGGCGTCAACCCCGCCGGTGTGGTCCTGGAACGGCTCCACTTGGAGCACCACCGCAGCCCAGCCCGACACGGTGCTGACCGGGTCCTGGGAGCTGACCACATCATCCAGCGCAGCCCTGGTGGTCACCTCGGGAGGCACCTATCAATGGGGCGGCGGTGATGACGGCGGATGGAGTCAGGTCTCGACGAGCCCGGCGGCGGGCGATGCCGCGATCGCCTACGACGCGACGGACGATCAGGTGGTCCTCTTTGGCGGGATCTGCTCCAGCTGTGACGGCACGTCGGTCGCCAGCACGTGGACCTGGGACGGAAGCTGGACAGCACGCGCGGTCACGGCGTCGACCCCCACGCCCACGCCGAAACTGAAGGCCAATGGATCTCGAGCTGCATCGCCAACTCCGGAGCCGGCGGCGGGCTGACGGAAAGGGCGTCTGGGCCATGATCGAGGTTCGCGCCGAGGGCGACTCCGCGTTCAGCGTGCGCGTTGACGGACGGAGCTTCGCGGTGACCGCGGCCGACACGCTGGCGAAGGAGCTGGGTGCACCCGACCAGCTGTCGTTGGTGGGCGCCTCCTTCGAGTTCCTCCTGGAGAGAGAGGAGGCCGCGTCGATCCTTCCCAGCTTTGATCTGACGGTCATCGAGCGTTACTTCCCCGAGTGGCGCGAGGAGATGCGGCGCCGCTGGCGCTGACCGGTGGAACCGGTACACCACGCGCGTCCCACTCAGAGGACTGCGTCGACGGCTTGCTGAAGCCAGCGGCCGATCACCCCGCGGCGCAGCCCCTCGGTCTGCCGCAACCACCCCTGCGCGTCCTCGGGCAGGGGGATCTGGCGCGACCAGGCGTCGAGGAGTTGGGCGTCCATCTCGATGTGGAACTGAAGCCCGTAGGCCCGTCCCAACCGGAAGGCCTGGTTGACATACGCGTCGCTGCTCGCGAGGTGGCACGAGCCCCGCGGGAGGTCAAAGGTGTCGCTATGCCAATGAAACACGGGAAGCGCCGGGCCGCTGCCGGCGAAGACCGGATCGTCGAGTCCCGACCCGGTGAGCGTGATGGCCCCGAGGCCGAGCTCCTGTCCACGCTCCCCCGGCTTCACCGCGGCTCCACAGGCGAAGGCGAGCAGTTGCGCACCCAGGCAGACGCCGAGAATGGGCAGTCCGCGGGTCACCGCGTCGTGGATCAGCGCAACTTCGTCACGGAGCCGCTGCTCTGCGTGGTACACGGCCTGGGGACCGCCCATCACGACCAGGATCGGCATCCGATCGAGGTGGGGAAGCGGATCGCGCATCCCGACCCGGAGCACCTGCAGACCGATCCCGGCCGCCATCTCCCCGATCAGACCCGGCCCCTCGTCCTCGCCATGCTCGATGACGATCAGCAGAGTCGGGCGCGCGAACTCCTCCGCGCCGGCTGTCATTCCTCGCGGACCATCGCCTCAGGGACGGAGACCACCCGATAGGGGAGGTCGGTGATGTCGTAGTAGCGAACCTGCTTATGGAAACGCTTGGCGATCCCGATCTGGACCTTGACGCCGAGCGAGATGGTGCCGAAGACCCACATCTCGTCGGACTTGACGATCAGGTTGTTGAAGGCCTCACGGACGGTTTCCTTGGGCACGGTGTGGAGCAGGTAGTAGTCGAAGAGCATGAAGGGGACGATGGGCACAGCCCCCTCGTCGAGCACGAACTTGCTGATGTGCTGGCGCCAGTAGAAGTTGCGATTGCTGATGGCGCAGTAGACGACCCGCCGCGGCCGGCGCAGCACGCGCTCGGCCTGCTCCGCGGGAGAGGCCTTGGGTCGCGGTGTGAAGATCCGCTCGAGGATGTCCTCGGCGTCCTTGACCACCCCGCTGACGGTGGGCGTCGGAGTGGATTCGGTATCGGGCACGGAGGCGCCCTGGCCCTCACTGTGCGAAAACAAAAACAGCGTCCGATGATAGCATCGCTCGCTCATCCGGATTCCGCCCAGCGGATCAGATGGGGCAGTCGCGAAAGGGCGCCGTCCAATTGGCGGGCACGAGCGGGGTCGTTGAGCCATCGGCTCTGCCCCGAGGGGTGAGGGAGGGGAACGAGCAGCGGGAGGCTCGCCGAGATCTCTCCCGGCACCTCGATCGAGGCTCCCGAGGCGTCGAAGAGGCGGCCCACCGCGTCGTCCAGACGATGGCCCGGAAGGAAACGGCCGAGAGCGAGGCTGCCGATCGGCATCACCAGACGCGGGGCCACGAGCGCGAGGACCGCGTCCAGCCACGCCGAGCAGAGGGCCACCTCCCGGGAGCTGGGCCGGCGGTCCCCGCGATTGTCGGGCGTCCGCCCCGGGAAGCAGGTCGTCATCGACGTCATGTAGACGCGGTCGCGGACGTCCTGCTCACCGGCAAAGCCGCTGCGCTCGAACCAGCGCATCAGCTGACGGCCGGCGCGACCGGCGAATGGCCGGGTGCGATCGTTCTCCACCGGCCCTGGGGCCTGGCCGACTAGCACGATGCGCTGCTCCGCGTGGCCGCTGAAGACGGGCCGTGAGGCCGCGAGGTAGCCCGCATCCACGCAGCGGGTGCAGCGGCGTTGGGCCTCCTGCAGGGAGTGCAGCGTGGCCGCCCTCGTGCCGGAGTGATCAGCGCCCACCGCGCCCCTGCTCGAGCGCTCGAATGCGCTGACCGGCTGACCCCCGCGGTCGGTGGCCGGAGCCGATGCTGCGGTCGACCCCACGCGCCCCCGGGGGTATCATCGGGAGGCGGCCGCCAGTCGTCGCCCACACCACAGCCGGCGGACCGTACGGCGTGCGCAGTGGGACGTGATGCCCGACGACGATTACCGTCCGACCCACGAGCTCCCCGCGGATTCGCGGCCGACGAACGTGCCCCCTGAGTGGTGGGATCTTCTCGATCGCAACGATCTCCCCCGGGGCGGCCGCGAATCCGACCGCGGCCCTCGCCGCCGGAGGAGCCGGGAGGAGGACATCATCCACGGTCTCCAGGGTGGAGGCGCCCCGCGCTCTGCGCTCAGGTGGCGCTCATGGGTGACCAACCTGGCGCTCATCACCGTGGCGGTGCTCCTGCTGACGGTGGGCCTCAGCACGGCCGCTAAGGGGAGTGGCGCGATCCTGCTTCTGTCGGGGATCGTCGCACTGCTGGCGCTGGTGGGCATCCAGGTGGCCCGCCGCACGCACCGCCGGGGGTGATCGGGCGCCGGGCACTAGCATCTCCCCATGGACGTGGAGCCGCAGCGGCGGCGTCGGGGGCGGCGGCACCTGGACCCGGGGCCGGGGATACGGCTCGGTCGACTCGCGGCCGATGCCGACGCCGTGTCCGCGCAGCGGAGGTTCACACGGGCGGCCGCGGATATCGCGGCCCTCGCGTCCGGCGAGGACGCGGCGGTCGTCGAGCAGCTGGCCACCGCTCCGATCCGGGCGTTGGGCCGGATCGTCCACTCCAGCAATGCAGTCTTCCTGCTCGAGCTGGACGCTCCTGACCCTCATGTCGCGGGTCGGCCGATGCGCGCGATCTACAAGCCGACCCGCGGCGAGCGGCCGCTCCACGACTTCACGCGCAACACCCTCCACCTCCGCGAGCGCGCCGCCTACCTGGTGAGCGCGGCCGCCGCCATGGGCGTGGTGCCTCCGACGGCGCTGCGCGACGGGCCGCAGGGGCCGGGGAGCGTTCAACTCTACGTCCACCCGCGGGAGGAGCCGCTGCCGGAGACCGCGGCCCCCGCCCTGGAGGCACAGCTCCACAGGATCGCGGTCTTCGACGTCCTCGCCAACAACGCCGACCGCAAGCGCGCCCACCTGCTCGTGGACGGAACGGGGCACGTCTGGGGGATCGACAACGCCCTCACCTTCCTCCCCTACCCGCGGCAGCGGACGGTCCTCCTCGACCTGGGTGGGAACGACCTCGATCGCGACGACGCCGAGCTGGTACGACGGCTCCGGGATGGAGACTCCCGCGCCGCCCTCCGCAGCGCGCTGCGCCGATTGCTGAGCGCCGCCGAGGTCGACGCGTTCGAGGGACGCTTGGAGGAGCTGGCCGACCACCCGTGGTACCCGCGACTGGACGATTGGGACGGCCGGCCCTTCGAGTGGTGGTAGCAGGGTAGGCGCCCCCACGCGGCCTGCCGCGCGCGCAGCGCGCATTCATTGGCGGGGTGAGGGGAGGCCGGCTTGACCGGGCCGCCGAGGGGCGGCGAGCCCCTGAGAGATGAACCGGGGCCCCCACGCGGCCTGCCGCGTGGGGAAAGTACGCCCGGAGGGACTTGAACCCCCGCTCCCGGCTCCGGAGGCCGGTGCTCTATCCAACTGAGCTACGGGCGCACGCTGCGATCGAGTATACGGGCTGCCAGGTAGATCTCCCCGGACGGCCCCGCGAGGCGGCCGCGCGCCTGTGCAGACTTGCCGAAGGAAGAAAGTGAACGACGAAGCCCCGCCACCGCCCCCACCTCCGCCCGCGCCGGGATGGTCACCCTGGGGGCCACCACCTCCACTTCCACCACCGCCCCCACCCGGGCCGGGATGGCCGGTGTGGGGGGCGCCGGTTCCGCCTCCCACTCCTTCCTCGCCCCCGCCGTCCCGGACCGGGGGGATCGCGTCCGGGTGGAGGCTCGCGGCGGCAGCCCTGGCCGGTGTGACCCTCGCGGCGGTGGCGGGCGGCGGCGCCTACCTCCTCGTCAGTCGCGTCTCCCCCGGCTCGCCGACCAGCGGCACCGGCACGTCGACCCCCCTGCCCCTCCCCAGCGGGTCGACCATCCCGACTTCCGGGGAGCCTCCGATCCAGCCGGCCTCCGACTGCAGCGGTGGCAGCCCGCTGGACGGCTACATGGCGGCTGCGGTGAGGGACATCTGCCAGGTCCTGATCCCGATCGCGGCCATGGACCCCGGATGCACGGGCACTCCGGGAACCGGCTGCGAGGGTGCCGCCCGCCAGTTGAACCTGGCCGCGAAAGCCGCCCTGAAGGACATCGGGGGTCGGAAGCCGGTCACCGCCGGCGAGCGTGCCGCCGGCCCTCACCTGAAGGCCGCCTTCCAGGATTACGCCAATGCGGGAGCTGAGATCGCGCAGGGGGTCGCCACGAGCAACCGCTCCCTCGAGAACGAGGGGTTGGCCGCGGAGATGGCGGGCACCGACGCGCTGAGCGCGGCGGGGGTGGACCTGGGCGGCTGAGCCTCAGCCCTTCCTACGACCGCCGACCACCCGGGTGATCCCGCCCGGGTCCGCGTGGACCGTGACCTCGAGATCGGCCTGACGCATCAGCGCCTGGACCGACCGGCTGAGGTAGGGAGCGACCTCGAAGAGCAGCACGCCCCCGCGCCGGAGCCAGCCGGGGGCCTCCTCGACCAGATCCCTGACCAGGCCCAGCCCGTCGGGCGAGCCGTCGGTCAGGGTGTGGCGAGGCTCGAAACCTCGGATCTCGCGAGGCAGGGTGCGGACCTCCCGTCTGGCCACGTAAGGGGGGTGCATGGTGAAGGCACCGACTTCGCCGTGCAGGCGCCGGGGAAGGGCGGCCAGGAGGTCGGAGACCCGGAAGTGGGCGTTGCCGAGGCGATTGCGCCGAGCATTGGCCCGGCTCAGGGCGACGGCGGCCGGATCGATGTCCAGCCCCCAGACCTCGGCCGAGGGCAGGGCGTCGGCGATCGCGCAGGCGACCGGGGCGGCTCCACAGGCAACGTCCACCGCCACCTTGACCGAGCGGCGGCGGAGAGCGGCGACCGCTGTCTGGGCGAGGAGCTCGCTCGATCCTCGGGGAACGAACACACCGGGGCGGACGGCCAGGGTGAGGCCCGCGAAGTCGACGACCCCGCGGATGAGCGCCACCGGCTCGCCCGCGGCCCGCCGCTGCAGGAACTCGAGGTAACGGAGCGCCGCCCGGGTGGGAACGATCGCCCTGGGGTCGAGGGCGTCGGTCGCCACCCCCAGGGCCAGGGCGAGGAGGTCCGCGGCGTCCTCCCGGGCGATCGAGGCCCTCCAGTGGTCAATGGCCGTCGACTCCCTAAGCACTGTGCGACCATCGGTTAACAGCTGGCCGACTCTGGGCGCGGCGAGGCCCATTCGTGCTTGCATGAGCGGGCATGGTAGTCGTGGAGCCCCGAAACTGGCGCGTCGCAGCCTTCTTCGACGTCGATCGCACCCTGGTGCGCGGCTCCTCGATCGTCGCCCTGGCAGGGCCTCTCTGCCGCGCCGGGCTGCTCCCGAAGCGGGCGCTGCTCGGCGCCGCCATCCGGGGCCTGCAGTTCAGCACTCGCGGCTTCGACGAGGAGGAGGTCCAGCAGGCGGTCGACCGGATCGGCGCCGCCGTCCGCGGCATGGATGCCGCCCGGCTCCGGCGGGTCGCGGACCGAGCCATCCCCCGGGTGCTCGGCCCCCGCGTGTACGGCGAGGCGCTGCAGCTGATCGCCTGGCACCGCGCTCGCGGCCATCTGGTGTTCCTCGTCTCCGCGTCCACCCATGAGCTGATCGACAAGCTCGGCAGCATCGTGGGGGCCGACGGGGTGGTCGCCTCCGAGGCCGAGATCGTCGACGGCCGCTACACGGGCACGGTGGCCCTCTGTCACGGCACGGCCAAGCTGGAGGCAGTCCGCCACCTGGCCGCGGCTTACCGCGTCGACCTGGAGAGCTCCTTCGCCTACGGCGACGGCACGGGGGACATCCCGATGCTGCTGGCGGTCGGCCACCCGACCGCGGTCAACGCCGATCGCCGGCTCCGGGCGACTGCGGTACGCCAGGGCTGGCCGCAGCTCCACTTCCGTGCCCGGGACGGACGGTCGCGGCTGGAGGAGGCCGGATGGCCGCTCGGATCGGGATGGACGGCCGGCTCGCCGTGGCACGGAGATGCCGGTGAGGTCCTGCTCACCACCGACCTCCCGGCCGAAGGGGTCAGCACCCCCGCCTACTGAGGCTGACGGAGTGGGGGGCGAGAGCCGCAGGCTCTTGCCCCGAGCGAAGGATGCCTCAGTACGGTGTACTGACCGCCGGAGCCCGCCCGATGGCGGCGGCACCGACCGGTCGACGTCCGGCACCTCTCGCGACGTTTCCCGCGACCGATTCAGGGTCGCGACCCGCTTACAATCCGCCGACCGGCAACCGCCGGTCCCATGGACAAAGCTCCACCGACCACACCACCGCCTCCCCCTCCCCCCGGCTGGGGCCCGGAGGCACCCTGGTCCGCGCCGCCGTCGTGGGTCCCGGCGCCCCCACCCCTACCGCCACCCTGGTCAGCGCCGGCGACCCCGGGAAACCCGGGGATCGCACCGCCCGGAACGGAGCTCCAGCTGGCCGGGTTTGGCCGCCGGTTGGGCGCCTTCGCGCTGGACGGCGTGCTCATCGTGGTGATCGCCGTGGCCGGCCTGACGGTGGGGGCGAGCCTCATCAGGACGGCCGTTCCGGGGGCGACCTCGATCCCGCTGACGGACCAGAACCTGCCCCTCGTCCTCCTCGGCCAGCTGATCGATCTGCTCAGCCTGATCGCCCCGCCCTTCGTCTACCCAGCCATCGGCTGGCACTCCGGCGCGACTCCTGGGATGCGCGCACTCGGCCTCCGGGTGGTCGACGCGCGGAGCGGTGAGTCGTTGACCTGGGGCCAATCGCTGCTCCGCACCGGCGGGTGGTGGTGGTCCCTGCTCACGCTGGGCGCGGGCTTCGTACCCGCCCTGGCCACCCGCTGGCGGCGCGGCCTCCCCGACTGGATGGGCAGCAGCCTGGTGCTCGCGGTCCGGCCTCTGCCCATCGGCTGGATCCCGGGTCCGTACGGCTGGGCTGTGGGCCCGGTGAGGCCGCCTCGGCCGGCCCCACTCATCCCCGCCGCGCGCGACGCGACGGAACCGCAGCCGACCCGGGCGACGTGGACCTGGACCGACGTGGTCCCGGTGCTGATCAGCTTCTTCCCCGTCATGTTCGGGGCCAACTGGCTCGCCGAGGCCACGGCCCAGGGGCTGCGGATAACCGCCGGAAGCGGCGGAGCCCTGGCGCTCTCCTATGCCGACGAGATCGCGGTGTATGGAGCCAGCCTGCTGCTCATCGTGCTTCTGGTGCGGTGGCGGCGGCACACCACGCTGACCGCGCTCGGCCTCCGGCTTCCGGCGTGGCCCTGGCTGGCCGCGGGCCTCCCGCTGGGCTTCGCCGTGTACGTCCTCGAGGACGTGGGCGGGGTGATCGGCCGCATCGTCCTCCCCGCAGCGAACACCACCAACCAGTGCGTCGGCATTCGCGGCGAGTTCGGCGGCTCGTTGGCGCTGACCCTGCTCGCGGTCGCGGTGATCGCACCCATCTCCGAGGAGATCATCTTCCGCGGCTTCACCTTCCGCTGGCTGCAGGGACGGCTGCCGCTCTGGGCCGCCGTGCTGGCGAGCGCCGCCATCTTCTCGGCCGCCCATGCCGGCTGGGCGGAGCCGAGCCTCTTCCTCCCCGTCTTCCTGGGAGGCGTCCTCCTCGCCTACGTCTACGCCAAGTCGAGGTCGGTGTGGCCGGGGGTGATCATCCACATGACCATCAACATCGTGGGAGTGATCCTGATCCTCGTGTACAGCGGCTGCTAGCGGCCAAGCGCACGGGAGGCGTCGGCGCGCTCAGGCGAGGCGGGCGCCCGCCGGCCGTCCCGACGCAGCGACCGCGTCGGCCACCGGCCCAGCCTCCGAGGGGTCGAGGCTCGCGCACGTGATCCTCACCCCCGGCCCGGTGGCGATCCGGAAGCGCTCTCCGGGGAGGGCGGCGTAGCCCGCCTCGGCGAGCGAATCCAGCACCGGGGCCTCGGCCTCAACCGGCACCCAGACGTTGAGGCCGGTGGCCCCCTGGGCGGGGATGCCGCGCCGCTCGAGGGCGTCGATGAGCCCCTCCCGGCGCTGCCGGTAGGTGTCGGCGGCATGCGCGAGCAGGAGATCGAGTCCGGGGCGCGACCAGAGACTGATGACCATCCGCTGGAGCAGGTGGCTCACCCATCCGGGCCCGACCGCCACCCGCCCCTCGACCCGAGCCACCGTCCCCTGGTCACCGCAGACGATCGCCAGCCGGAGATCGGGCCCGAGGGTCTTGGAGACGGAGCGGACCACAGCCCAGGCGGGTGAGCCGGGGATGGCCACACCGACCACCGACCCGCCCCCGACCGCCTCGGCGTGGTCGTCCTCCACCACCAGGACGTCCGGGTGGCGGGCCAGCACCCGGCGCAGCTCGGTGCGGCGGAGGTCGTCGAGCGCGCTGCCGAAGGGATTCTGACTTCGGGGGGTCATGACCACCGCACGGGCACCGCGGCGGAGGGCACCCTCCAGGTCGTCGGCGAGCATGCCCCGGGCGTCGACCCGAACCGCCTGCGCCCGGAGTGACATGGCCCGGAGAAGGTCGAGGATGGGGGGATAGACGGGGTCCTCCACCGCCACGCTGTCGCCCGGCCGGAGGTGGGCCTCGAGGACCCGTTCGATCCCGTCCACGGCGCCGCCCACCACGGTGAGATGGGAGGCGTCCAACCCGTCCGCGCGCAGACGCTCCCGGGCGAGGTCGGCCAGGTCGGCTTCGACCATCGGCGCGCCGTAGAGGATGGACCGGCGAGGCAGGGCGGCCAGGGCCCGGCTCCAGTCGGGCAGCAGCTGCGGGTCGGGCTGTCCCTGGGCGAGGTCGCGAAGGCCCGGGCGGGGTCGGGCAGTGACCCCCGCGTGCAGCGGGGGGCGCGGCGCGATCGTGGTCCCCGAGCGACCCGACCCGACCGCCAGCCCGCGACGGCCCAGCTCCCGGTAGGCCGCCGCCACGGTTGCCGGGCTCACCCCCAGCTCGCTCGCCACCCGGCGGACGGTGGGCAGGTGCTCCCCCGTCTGGAGGCGGCCGTCACGGACCGCCCCCTCGATCGCCGCGGCGATGTCGACGGCTCTCCGCCCGGTCATGTAGAATAGTTCGGTAACGTTCACCTATTTGTATCATTACATAAATGTGAAACCTAGATGCAGGCGTAGTGAGGTAGCCCTGAGATGCGCGATCGCGAGAGCCCCGGACCGGCGAGCCCGCGGGTCCAGCTGCACCGCCACCCGGAGCGCGCCCGCTACGACCGGGAGACCGTCGACGCCATCCTCGACGAGGCGCTGATCTGCCACCTCGGCGTGGTCGTTGACGGGGAGCCCCTGGTGCTGCCCACCGGGTTTGGCCGGGTCGGCGACACCCTTTACCTCCACGGGGCGGCTGCCAACCGCAGCCTGGCCGCCGCGCTGGACGGCGTCTGCATCACCGTCACGCACGTCGACGGCCTGGTGCTGGCCCGCTCTGCGTTCGGCCACTCGATGAACTTCCGCAGCGTCGTGGTGCGGGGGAGGGCCCGGGCCGTCACCGATCCCGAGGAGCGCCGCGCCGCGCTGATGGCTGTGGTCGAGCACGGCATCCCGGGCCGGTGGGCGGAGGTGCGCCAGCCCAGCGCCAAGGAGATCGAGATCACGACCGTCATCGCCGTGGACCTGGCCGAATGCTCCGCCAAGGTCCGCAGCGGACCGCCGCTCGACCCGGTCGCCGACCACCATCTTCCTGTCTGGGCGGGGGAGGTCCCCCTCCGCCTGGTCGCGGGAGCTCCCCGTCCCGACCCCCAGCTGGCCGAGGGCGTCGACCTGCCCCCGAGTGTCGCCGAGGTCCTGCGGAGGTTCCCTGGCCCCACCCCCGCTGGTGCGTGACGGGGGTGACTCGAGCCCGCCCTGCGCCCCTGCTCGTCGCCGCCTTTGCGGCCGTCTACCTGATCTGGGGATCCACCTACCTCGCGATCCGGCTGGCGATCGACACCGTCCCTCCGCTCGCCATGGCGGGGGTTCGGTTCCTGATCGCGGGCGCGCTCCTCTTCCCCATCGCCCTCGCGACCGGCGACCGGACCGACCGTGTGACCGGGCGGCACTGGCGCTCGGCGCTCGTCATCGGGGTGCTCCTCGTCACCGGAGGCAATGGGGTGCTCACCTTCGCGGAGCTGCACGTCTCCTCGGGGGTCGTCGCGATGCTGGTCGCCACCGTGCCCCTGTGGATGGTCGCCCTGGCCCACCTCCGCGGCATCCAGAGCGTGAGCCGGGTGGGCGCGGCGGGGCTGGTCGTCGGCCTGGTCGGGGTCGGGCTCATGCTCCGCCCGGGCAGCATCGGCTCCGCCGCACCGCTCTGGCTCGCCTTCACGCTGATCTCGCCGGCCTCCTGGGCGATCGGCTCGATCTACGCGCGGGGCGCGACCATGCCCCGCCGGCCGCTGCTCGCGACCGCGATGGAGATGCTCTGCGGAGGGGCCGCGCTCTGCCTCATCGCCGCTCTGCTCGGCGAGTGGGGTCAGGTCCACCCGGAGGCGATCTCGGGGCTCTCGGTGGCCGCCTTCTTCTACCTGGTGATCCCGGGCTCCGTCATCGGCTACAGCGCCTACGTGTACCTGAACCGGAAGGTCTCGCCCCAGGCGGCGTCCAGCTACGCCTACGTCAACCCGCTGGTGGCGGTGCTCCTCGGATGGGGTTTCCTCGGCGAGACCGTGACGGCCACGACCCTGGCGGCAGGGGCGCTGATCGTGATCGCCGTGGCCGTCCTCCTGGCGGGGGGACGCCGCTCGGCGTCCGCCAACGAGGTCACCTGCATGGAGGGCGGCCAGCCGGAGGTGGCCTGACTTCCAGGAAGCGACCCGGTCTCGCCCGATGACCACAATGACCGGGTGACCTCTGAGCCGGCCCTCCCGGCCCGCGATCCCGACGCCGGCTCACCTCTCACGAGAGCGGCCCGGTCCCTCGGGGAGACGCCCCCTCTCCCGCCGCGCCACCGCCTCATCGAGGGGCGCTGGGGATGGCTGGACGTCCTGATCGTGGGGCCCATCCTGGCCAGCTCCATCTACTACTACGCGGGACTACCCCTCGGCACCTGGCTGATCCTGCACAACCAGCCGGTGCGCGCGGCGCTGCTCCGGGGGTCCACGGCGTCGATGATCCTGACCGGGGCCGCCGTCCGGACCTCCGGCCTGAGCATCTGGGTGGCCCTGCTCGCGCCGCTCCCGATCACCATGTGCACCGACCCGTGCTTCTTCTACGGCGGTCGCCGCTACGGCCGGGCTCTCATCGACTTCCTCGGCCGCAACGACCCCCGGTGGGAACGCCGGATGGCCCGAGGGGAGCGGATCTTTGCCCGCTGGGCTGGTTGGGCGGTCTTCCTCGCCCCGGTGATCTGGCTGCCCAACGCCGTCTTCTACTTCCTGGCGGGGGAGCCCCGGAAGATGCCGTTCTGGCAGTTCATCCTCCTGGACGCCGCCGGCGAGCTGGCCTTCATCGCCGAGATCGAAGCCCTCGGCTACTTCATCGGCAAGCCGGCCGAGGACGTCGCCGACTCGCTGTCGAAGTACAGCCTCCCGATCGTGATCGGGATGGTGGTCCTGATCCTCGTGGTGTCCGTGGTGGGCGGGGCCCGGCGGGCGGGGACCGGTTCGGGCCCCGCGAGGTGACGCGCCCCGCCGATTCGGCCACAATCTCCCCCGTGGCCGACAGCCCACGGCAGTTCGTCCTCGGTGTTGACCTGGACGGCGTCTGCGCCGACTACTACCCGTTCATGCGCGGGGTCATCGCCGAGTGGCTCGGCCGGGACCTCGAGTCGCTTCCCGCCGACGTCGGCTGGGAGATGACCGAGTGGGGCATCGAGCCCGGTGAGTTCCACAAGGTGCACCGCTTCGCGGTGGTGGAGCGCAACCTCTACTCGGAGATGGGGATGATCGCCGGCGCCGGCCCCGCGCTGCGCCGCCTCTCCAACCGCGGCATCCGGATCCGGATCATCACCCACCGTCTCGTCATCGAGCACTTCCACCGGATCGCGGTGGGCCAGACCGTCGAGTGGCTGGACCGGCACGGCATCCCCTACTGGGACCTCTGCTTCATGGGGGAGAAGGGAGCCGTCAACGCCGACCTCTACGTCGAGGACGGCCCCCACAACATCGAGGCGTTGCTGCGCGAGCAGCGCGACGTCATCGTCTTCAGCCACGCGGCGAACCGGCATCTCGACGTCCCCGCCGCGGACCGTGCCCGCAACTGGGCGGAGGCGGAGCCGCTCATCGTCGCCCGCTTCCACGACTGGGAGCGGCGCGGTGGGGCGGCGGGGATGCGCCGTCGCGCCACGGATCGCGCCGCGGAGTGAGCGCGGAGACCGTCGAGGTCGACGGCCGGGACCTCGCGATCAGCAACGGCGACAAGCTCTTCTTCGCCGAGCGTGGGATCACCAAGCGCCAGCTCATCGACTACTACATCGCGGTGGGCGAGGGAGCGCTCACCGGCTGCTTCGACCGTCCCTCCGTCCTCAAGCGTTACCCCAACGGGGCGGCCGGACCGTACTTCTTTCAGAAGCGCGCCCCGGTCGGCGACGCCCCCTTCCTGCGCACCACCACGGTCCAGTTCCCGAGCGGACGCAGCGCCGACTTGCTGGTCATCGACTCGCTGGCGGCACTGATCTGGTCGGTCAACCTCGGCTGCATCGACATCAACCCCTGGCCGGTGCGGAGCGGCGACACCGACCATCCCGACGAGCTGCGCGTCGACCTCGACCCCCAGCCCGAGATCCCCTTCTCCGACATCCGGAACGTGGCTCTGGTTGTGCGCGAGGTGCTGGAGGAGATGGACCTGCACGGCTACCCCAAGACGTCGGGATCGCGGGGCATCCACATCAACGTGCGGATCGTCCCCGAGCACGGCTTCACCGCGGTTCGCCGGGCCGCGCTCGCGCTCGCCCGCGAGGTCGAGCGCCGCGCCCCGGCCCTCGCCACCAGCAAGTGGTGGAAGGAGGAGCGCCACGGCGTCTTCATCGACTACAACCAGAACGCCCGGGACCGCACCGTCGCGAGCGCCTACTCGATCCGGCCCGTGCCCGATGCACGGGTCTCCTGCCCGCTGGAGTGGGACGAGGTGGCCGACGTCGAACCCGCCGATCTGACCGTGGCGACGGTGCCACGCCGATTCGCCCAGAGAGGTGACCCGGGGGCCGGCATCGACGCCGTCGCGCACCGGCTCGATCGCCTGCTGGAGCTGGCCGACCGCGACGAGCGTGAGGGACTGGGCGACGCCCCCTGGCCGCCCCACTTCCCCAAGGGCGACGACGAGCCGCGACGGGTCGCGCCGTCGCGGGCCCGCAAGGCCTGAGCACGCACGCGGGCGGCGATCAGGCGCGGTCGTCCGGGAAGAACACCTTCCCCACATCGCATTGAAAGCGTCGTTCCGCTCGATCTCCAGGCGCGGGGTGCCCCTCGATCAAGACCCGTTAAGGACACGAAGGTCCTTAACTACGTGTGAGGCGCAGGGGGGTGGTACCGGCGGCAATCGGGTCCCGAGGATCGCCCCCGCCGGCATCGCGGGTGCGTAGACGCAGCGGCCACGCCGCGTGCGTGGCCTCGCCGTCCGCTGTTGGCTAGGCGCTGCTGCCCAGGATGCGCGCGAGGTCGAACGGGTGAGGCGGCAGCAGCTGGTCGTAGCCGCAGTCGGCAGCGGCCTTGTCGGGGCGCCAGCGCAGGAAGCGGGAGGCGTGGCGGAAGCGGTTGCCCTGAAGGTGGTCGAAGGCGACCTCGCAGACCAGCTCGGGGCGCACCGCCACCCAGTCCGTCTCCCGTCCCCTCGTCCATCGCGACGGCCCACCCGGCGTCCGCCCCGCGCCGAAGGAGGTGCCGCCCTCCAGGGGCCGCAGCCGCACCAGCAGGTCGCGGCGCTCGGCGGCCGAGAACGACGCGGTGTGGCCGACGTGGTGGAGAACGCCGTCCTGGTCGTACAGCCCGAGCAGGAGGGATGCCACCGCCTCCACCTTGAGGTCCTTGCGGTATCCCCCGACGACCGCGTCGACGGTGCGGAGATGCTTCACTTTGATCCAGCCGCGGTCGCCGCTCCGATACGTCGAGTCGAGCGGCTTGGCGACCACCCCGTCGCACCCGGCCCCCTCGTACCTCTCGAACCAGGATGCCGCCTCGGCGGGGTCGATGGTCTGGGGGGTGAGTGCGACCTGAGGGTTGGGGGTGAGCTCGGCGTGGAGGCGAGCGGTCCGCTCGGCGAGCGGCTCCCCGCGGAGATCCTCGTCACCCCTCGCCAGCAGATCGAAGGCGATGAAGGTCGCCGGGCTCTCCGCCGCGAGCATCCGCACCCGCGATTCGGCCGGGTGGAGGCGGAGCTGGAGGGCGTCGAAGTCGAGGCCGTGCGGGCCGGCGATGACGATCTCGCCATCGACCACAGCCTGCTCCGGAAGGGCGGCACGAAGAGGTGCGAGCAGCTCCGGGAAGTAGCGCTGCAGAGGCAGGCTGTTGCGGCTCTCCAGATGGAGGGTATCGCCCGCGCGGAAGACGATGCAGCGGAAGCCGTCCCATTTGGGCTCGTAGACGAGACCGGGGCCCGGGGGGATGTCGTCCGCGGGGCGGCAGAGCATGGGCTGGAGGGGAGGGTGGAGTGCGGGCATCCGGTCGATGATACGGGGGACCCGCGCTGCCCGCGACGGGCACCGGGCTCAGCAGTTCTCGACCGCGCCCCGGGTTCCCGCGGCCGCCGCGGGAAGCAAGGCTGCGACCATGTGGCGAAGGATGCAGCCGGTGTCACTCAGGGCGGGCAGCGAGGTCGCTCCGGCGCTCACGTCCACGGTCGACCCGCAGAGATCCTCGGAGACCGAGTAGGTGGGGTTGAGGCTGAAGGACGGAGGCCGGAAGGTGATGGTGAAGAGGAGGGCATCCTCCATGCAGAAGCTGCGTGGTGCCAGCGGGAGCGCGTCGACGGCCGCGGCGAGCCGGTCACTGTCAGCCTTCCCGAGCTCCACCGTGACCGGCCCGCTCGAAGGGTTCGCGAGGGAGAGCGTGGCATAGCCGGTCAGCTCCGCCCCACCCGGGAGGGGGATGGAGTCCGCGCCTGACCGATCCGGGACCCAGACCACCTGCGCATCGATGCGGAGCACGTAGCCTCCGCCAGTGTTGGCGGTGGTCTCGTAGAGGAGCTGAGCCAGGTTCTCGTTGGCTCCGGAGGCGGGAAGGGACGCGAAGAACCCCGTCGAGCTGCCCGCGGGCCCAAACCCGCTGTTGCCGCCGATGATGCGAGAGCCCGCCGGCAGATGCCCCAGCACATAGCTCTCGAGGGGACTGTGCTGGCCGAACACCGCCGGCTCGTCCACCAGGTACAGCTCGTGGAGATCGATGAGGCCGCCGATGGCGATGGTCTGGGGCGGGACGTCGAGGACAGCCGGCGGCGCGGCGTTCCAGGGCTGCGCCCCGGGAGGGATCGGCGCCTGGTCCAGCACCTGGATCGCGAACTGCTCGCCCGACGCTGGTGCCGAGCCACCGGGGTTGGTGCTCCCCAGCCGCGCGGCGGTCGCCGGCTGACCCGAGCCCGCCAGCACAGCGGGCAGGGTGGCGAGCGCCATGGCGCAGCCGACCACGATGGCCGCGATCCTGCGCTTGCGCACGTCCATGCAACGCGCCAGCATGGCAGCGAGTTCCCGGGATTGCCAACCGCCCTCAGGCTCAGGTGGTGACCGCGCCTCCGGCGGACGTTGTCTGCAGCCGGATCAGGTTGTCCACATCCGCGCCGCCACCGGCCCTCTCGATCACCTCGCTGGCCCGGCGGATCAGCTCGAGCGACCCCACCTCGCCCCGAACCGTGAGGGTGCCGTCGTCGCCGGCGACGACCCGCAGCGAGAAGCCGTCGGCGCCGAGCTCCTCCAGCAGCGCGTCCTGGATCCGGTCCCTCACGTCAGCCAGCCCACCATCTGCCTGGTGCCGTCGAGTGCCGATCAGAGAGGTGGCAGAGGCCCCGTGACGGGCCAGGCGCTTTCCGCCCCGCCGGACAGCCTCGCGGCGCTCGACCCCCTTGCGCGGCTGAAAGAAGAAGGCGGCGACCCCGGCGGCGATCGCACTCACCCCGACGATGTGCAGGCGCTTCATGGCTTCCCTGGTCGAACGGCAGACAGCGGCAGCAACGGCCGGGCGGGCCGCTGTAGAGAGATCGCCAAATTCAGTGCAAAGGTTACGCGTGCGAATCGCGCACGCCCATCCCCCGGACAGGTGAAATCTTCCCGGGCGGATGGCGGGAAGTGCCCGTGGCTGGCGCACGTCGAGGGCCGGGCCGGTGACGCAAAGGGGACGCGGCCCACCGCCGCGAACAGCGCAAAGAGCGCGAGTGCGGCACCGATCAGGGCCGTAGTCGAGAAGGAGTGGCCCAAGCGAGAGCGTTCACGGCGTGGATTGAAGCGCCGTTTCCCCCAGCCCCTCGCGCCTCCCCTCGCCCCTGGCCGCGATCGGCCCGAAGTCGAGGGCGATGCACGGCTCGTCCCCCACCACCCAGGCGTCATGCCCGGGGCCGACCTCGAAGGCCTCGCCGGGGCCGACCGTCAGCTCCGAGCCATCGGCCGTACGGACCGCCAGGCAACCAGCCTCGACGTAGCCGATGTGGGCGGTCGAGGGCTGGCCGGTTTGGGGGCCGGCATGCCGGGACCACCGCCAGCCCGGTCGGTAGACACCCCGGCCGATGCGGAGCGACGGGAGCTGCACCACCGATCGCGAGCTGCCGTCCAGGAACTCACGGCGATCGCCCGTGCCCTCCGGTCCGACCCTGACCACGCCATTCATCGGGAGCTGGCCCTCCATCACTCGGCACGCGGTCGCGCGGCCCGCCCGCAATCCTGAGCGCTCGCGGGAGCGGGGTGCTCGCCGCGGGTCAACCTCGGAGCTCACGCTTTCGGCGCGAGCTCCTTGGCGAAGAAGATGCACGGGAAGCCGAACACCTGGCCGCGCCCCGTCTCGGTGAAGCCCTCGGACCGGTAGAGGGCGATCGCCGCGACCTGGCGCTCGGTGGTGTCCAGCACCAGGCGGCGGTAGCCGAGCTCGCGGGCCCGCTCCTCGAGGCGGCGCAGGACGATGCGCCCCAAACCGCGCCTTTGAAGGTCGGGGTTGACCCGCATCCGCTTCAGCTCGACGGTGATCTCGTCCTGCCGGCGCAGGGCGCCGATGGCCACGATCCTGCCCGCGAGCAGGCCGACCAGGAACTCTCCTCCGGCGTCGAGGTAGACCTCCTGGATGTGGTGCAGATCGTCGTCCCACGGACCGTTGCCGGCATGGGCTCCAACTGCGTGCAGGGCGAGGTTGTGCAGTTCCCACACCGCGACGCGATCGCCGTCCTGGTAGCGGCGGACGTCGAGGTCGACCATCGTCAGCCTCCGAGCACCAGCTCCGCGACCTGGCTGAGCACGGCGGTTGTCGGGGTAACGTGGACGAGCAGGGTCGTCAGCAGTGACCCTCTCCATTCGACGAGCTCCTCGCGGATCTTCGCCGGCGGCCCGATGAGGGCGACCTGTTCGATCATCGCGGTGGGGATGGCCGCCGTCGACTCCTCCGTTCGCCCCGCCAGCCAGAGGTCCCGCACCCGGGTGGCGATCTCCTCATACCCCATGCGCACAAAAGCGTTGTAGTGGAAGTTGCGTCCGCGCGGGCCCATCCCACCGATGAAGCGTGCGAAGAGACCGCGCAGCCGGCCGGCGGCGACCTCGACATCGTCATCGACGATGAGCGGAACCGTGGCGACGATCTCGAAGCCCTCCGCGGTGGCCCGCGCACCCGCTCGGGCGGCCCCCTCCGCCAGCGCCGCGCGGTAGTGCTCGTCGCGGTACGGGGAGTAGTAGCTGGCGATCCAGCCGTCCGCGATCTCGCGGGCGAGGGCGACGTTCCTCGGGCCCTCGGCGGCCAGGAGGATGGGGAGGTCGGGGCGGAGCGGTCTCACCATCGAGAGGAAGGGACGGCCCAACCCGGAGCCCCCGGCCAGGGGGAGTGTCAGGTGACGGCCCTGGTATGCGACCGGCTCCCGACGGCGGAGCACACGGCGGACGATCTCCACGTAGTCGCGGGTCCGCCCCAGGGGAGGGTCGAAGGGCTGCCCATACCAGCCCTCCACCAGCTCCGGGCCGGACACGCCGAGCCCGAGGACAAAGCGCCCGCCGGAGAGGTGGTCGAGGCTGAGGGCCGCCATCGCCGTCGCCGTCGGTGCCCTGGCGGCCATATGCATGATCGACGTCCCGAGCCGCATCCTCGTGGTGTGCGCGCCCACCCAGGCGAGCGGCGTCAGAGCATCGGAGCCAGATGCCTCGGAGGTCCACACCGACTCGTAGCCGAGCGTCTCCGCCTCGCGCACCGTCTCCAGCAGCCGGGGCGGGGGGCCGGCCTCGTCCCAGAAACCGAGGAGCAATCCCAACTTCATGCGCCGCTCACGCTACTCCCGCCACCCGGCCGGCGGCGACGCAGGGCAGGATCGGCCGCCGACCCGCGGGCGTCTCCGCCCCAGCGGCCCGGGCCGGCCGAGCCGCGACGCCGGCGCCGAGTAGTGAATCTGGATCACTGTCACAGGGCGCAGCCGACTGTCGCGGATTGGAACTGGGCGCGTCATACTCCAGACGGCCAGCCACCAATGAGGAGCGCCGCTGTGACCGATCGGAGTGGGACCCCACACACGGGACAGCATTCCCGGAAGCATCCGGGCACGCTGACCGTGCTCCTCCTCGACGACCATGCGGTCATCCTGGAGGCCCTGAGGGCGCTCATCGAGAGCGACGACACCCTGGTGGTCATCGGGACCGCAAGCCGCGTTCCCGACGCGATCCGCCTGGCACGAGCCATGCAGCCCGACGTGGCCGTGATCGACGTCCACATGCCGGATGGGGGCGGCTGGGCGGCCGCGCGCGGTCTGCTCGAGGTCTGCCCCGACATCCGTCTGGTTGCCTTCTCCTCCTTCGACGACGCGCTGGTGACCCGCACGATCGCGGCGGCCGGCATCTCTGCCTTCGTCACCAAGGGTTCAGACATCGGCGTGCTGCTTGCGGCGATCTGCGGCGAGGACGTCATGCCGACGCCCGCGCAACCGATGCCGCTCCTCCGCAGGACGGTCGCCACCGGCGCTGAGTGAACGGGCGCGGACCGCAGTCCGCGTCATGGCGAGGCCCGGGCGACGCCTCTGGTCCCTAGCGTGGTCGAACCCCAGCCTGCGATATCGCGTGTAGAGATGAGTTGATCCTGCAGGCGGACCCCAGGTCAGGGAGGCACCCCGAGGTGCAGCAACTGCGATCGAGGTTCGACCACCACCCGCTGGTCCTCGCCGCGGCGGTCGCCGCGGCATCGGTGACGGCGTGCGGCACCGCATCTGTCAGCCCCGCGATCACCGGGACGGCCGCGGCAGCGAGCCAGACAATGATCGGAGCCATGCAGACAAGCATCGGAACCGTGCTCACAGGGCCGAGTGGCCACACCCTCTACATCCTCGTGGACAGCCACGGGAAGGCGGTCGCGTGCTCAGGCAGCTGCCTGGCCGTCTGGCCACCGGTCACGATGGACTCGGGATCCCCACGGGCCGGCTCGGGCGTGACGGCCTCGCTCTCGACGGTGGCGCCAGCCGGGGCGACACCTCAGCTCACCGTGTCCGGCCATCCCGTCCACTACTACGTCGGCGATACCTCACCCGGCCAGGCCAATGGCGAGGGCATCAGCTCGTACGGGGGGATCTGGTACGCCCTCCAGCCGAGTGGGCGGCTATTCGTTCCGGGGATGGGCGGCAACCCCTACGGCTACTGAGGCTCGAAAGCCGGCTGGGGCGGTGCCCGAGTGACAGAGCACGGCACACGCCGCAGGCCAGTTGTTGGGAAAGGTCATTGACACCCGCGCGCTTGCCACTGGGTGATGGGCCGTCAGCTCACGGGAGATCGGGGTAGCGCACCGAATGCCCGACCAGCGCGTTGGCCATCGGCATCGCCTCGCAGCCGAGCAGGCTCTTGGCGGTCACAAATCCACGCAGGAGTCATGGACGCCGGCTGGCGCCTCGTTTCGATCCGCCGTGTGGCGGAACCTGACGACCGCGCTACTGGGCGGCGTCTCGCGAGCGTCCGGAGCGGCGCCGCCTCCAGCCCAGGACCAGGAGCCCGAGCCCGATCAGCCCGACGCCGATCTCGCTGGCCTCGCCGCCTCCTCCGAACGCTCCGGTGGTGGGGGTGGAGATGGGCGCTTCGACCTGCTGGGAGTCGGCGGTCGCCTCCGACGCGCCGGCCGCGTAGCCGGCGTCGCCTGAGTAGGTGGCGGTAACCGAGTGGCTGCCGATCGTGAGGCCCGTGACGGTGAGGCTCGCCTGGCTGTCGACGTCGCTATTCAGTGTGGAGGTACCCACCAGTGACCCGTCGACGAAGACAGTGACCGTCCCGCTCGGGTTGCCCGACCCTGGCGCCAGCGCCGCTACCGTGACCGTCACGGTCACGGGCTCGCCGGGGACAGAGGGGTTGGGGCTAGAGCTCACCGTGACCGCCGTCGCCGACTGGCCGACGGCCTGAGTCAGGGTGGCGGCGCTCCCGAGGTCGTCGCTGTCACCGGAGTACGTGGCGGTGATCGAGTGCGGACCGGTCGCGTCGTAGGTGACCGAGCACGCCGCCGTCCCCGCCGTCAGCGCCACCCCCACACAGGCGCTGATGGGTGCGCTGCCGTCGCTGAAGCTCACGGTGCCGCCCGGGTCTCCCGACGCCGGTTCCGCGCGCTCGAGGGTGGCAGTGTAGGTGACAGTCTGCCCGGTCACCGAGGGGTTGGCATTCGAGGCCAGAATGGACGTCGTGGCGGCGGCGTCGACCGTCTCCACCAGCGTTGGGGCCGTGCTCTCGGTGAAGTTGCGATCGCCGCTGTAGACGGCGGTGAGCGAGTGGGCGCCGGAGCCGGCGAAGCTGGCCACGCAGGTTGCCGCACCCAGGGAGAGGGGCTGAGCGGAGCAACCGGCAATGGCCGAACCGCCGTCATCGAAGCTGGTGGTTCCTGTCGGGGTGCCTGAGGCGGGCGAGGTCACGGTGACGCTGGCGGTGAGTGTCATCGTCTGGCCCACCTTGGCCGGGTTCACCGACGAGGAGAGCACCGTGGTGGTCGCGGCCTGCCCCACCGTGAGGGTGAAGCTCTGGGTAGCGGCAGGCGTCACACCGTTGCTCGCCGTGATCGTGAAGGTGTAGGTGCCCACCGTTCCGGGCGCGCCGGTTCCCGAGAGGGTCGCGGTCCCGTCATGGTTGTCGACGAAGTTGACGCCGCTCGGGAGGGTCGCCCCGCCATCGGAGATGGCATCGACGGGGAAGCTGGTGGTGACGACCGTGAAGCTCCCCGGTGCCCCGACCGTGAAGCCGGTGGCGTCCGCGCTGGTGATGGCGGGCGCCTGGTCGACAGTGAGGGAGAAGCCCTGGGACCCGACGGGGGAGACCCCGTTGCCCGCGGTGATCGTGAAGTCGTAGACGCCGCCGCTGCCCGTGGCGGGAGTGCCGACGAGCGTTGCAGTTCCGTTGTGGTTGTCGGCGAACGTGACTCCGCCGGGGAGTGCTGCCGAGCCGTCAGAGATCGTATCGACGGGAAAGCCGGTGGTGGTGACCGTGAAGCTGCCGCTCGTCCCCAGCGCAAAGGTGGTGGTGGCCGCGCTCGTGATGGCGGGTGCCTGGTCGACGGTGAGGATAAAGCTCTGAGTCGCCGCCGGGTTGGTGCCATTGCTCGCGGTGATCGTGAAAGCGTAGGTCCCGCCTGTCCCTGCAGCGGGCGTCCCGGCGAGGGTGGCGGTGCCGTTCTGGTTGTCGATGAAGGTGACTCCGCTGGGGAGCGTCGCCCCGCCGTCGTCGAGGGACGGGGTCGGCGCGCCGGTGGTCTGGATCGTGAAGGTGCCGGCATCTCCGCTGGTGAAGGTCGTGGTGGACGCGCTGGTGATGACCGGTGAGGTCAGGTATGTCGCGGTGATGACGACCTCGGCACCGGTGGAAGCCGTGGTCACGGACACGCCGGTCGCCGTCGCCTCGACGAAGCTGGCACCCGCACCGCCGGCACCGCCGGAGCCTCCGGCCATGGAGCAGTCCCCCTCACCTCCGCCGGAGCCGCCGACCCAGCCGCCGCCGCCGCCACCACCCATGGAGCCGTCGCCGTCGACGTTGTCCTGACCGATCCCGCCCTGGCCGGGTGTCCCGACGCCGCCGGTGCCTCCGGGGCACGACGAGGCTGCGCTGCCGGCGGCCGCAGCAGCCGCGCTGCTGGCGAGGCCGGCACCGCCCCCGGGCTGACCGTTCCCCGATGCCGTCCCGCTGCCACCGGCTCCGGGACCGGAGAGGGCCGTGCCGAGGGAGCCGGCGCCGCCGCCCGCGCCTCCAACGCTGGCGTCGCTGCTGAAGGTATCCTCGCCGCCACCCCCGCCGCCACCGGCGACGACAAGGCGCGGGTCGGTGGTCGGGTTGGCCGTGTACGTGCAGCCGCTGCCGCCCACGGCGCAGGTCTGAACATCGGACGCTCCGCCGCCCCCTCCGCCGTAGTCGGAGGTGCCGCCGCCGCCGTAGCCGCCGGAGGCAATCGCGTTGCCCACCTCGACGTAGAGGGTCGAGATGCCAGTCGGGGGCGAGATCGCGGCCTGGACCTCGGCTCCCCGCCCGGGGGCTCCGTCCGAGTGCTCGGGATTGCCTCCGACGGTCGTGCCGGCCGACCCGATCACCGTGACCTGCAACGAGTAGGTGCCCGCAGGAATCGCGTAGACCGACTCTCCTGAGCTGGAGAAGGTCGAAGTCTGGGTTGCGGCCAAGACTCGCGCGTCGGAGATGGCTCCGGCGATCGCGATCGCGGGCAGCAGGATGACGGCGCCGGCGAGGGCGTGCCCCCACCTGCGTGCAGGTCGGATGCGTGGATCGTATGTCGTCATGCCGGCGATGATGTGCGCGTGCAGGGATGGGTCCTCGCCGTACCACGGAAACGTCATCCAATTGCGTCAGCAACCGGCTGCACGTTGCAGCGCGGTCTCGTGACAGTTGCTATGTCGGAGTCGGCGAACTGAAAGGACTAGTGCAAAGGCATCGGTGCGTAGCCGCTAATCGGCATCATCGCGTCGGATAACGATGTAGCGGGTGCTCAGGGAGGCTGCGAGCGTTCTGAGGAGATGCAAAGACCCATGACAGTTAGCGGAGGTCTATGGCAGACAGCCGCTCCAGTCGACAGACGGCGTCGCCGGCGGTGAGAGAGACACGACATCGCCGCAGTCGATGTGCGACAAGGGTCCTGCCGGAGCGATGATGGACTGCAGGGCGGGTCACGAGCCGTCGGTCGCGCTGTCCCCCACCCACGCGGCACACTCAGCGGCGAGCCGATCGAGGCCGAGGGGGCCGAGGTCGAGGGCGGCCGCGTGGAAACTCTTGAGATCGAACGCCGGACCCAGGCGTTGACGGGCCGCGTCGCGGGCGGCTAGCCACGCACGCTCTCCCACCTTGTAGGCGATGGCCTGCCCCGGCCTTCCCAGGTAACGATCGAGCTCGCTGGCCAGGAAGTCGCGGGGGGAGCAGAGCCGGGTGAAGAGGAAGTCCCGGCCGAGCTCGGGGGTCCACATCTCCCCGGGATGAAAGCGCTCTTCGACGGGGATCCGGAGCTCGAGGTGCATGCCGATGTCGACCACCACCCGGATGGCCCGCAGCAGCTGAGCGTGCAGGAAGCCGAGCCGGTACTCGGGCCTGTCCAGGTAGCCGAGCTCGTCCATGAGCCGCTCGGCATACAGCGCCCACCCCTCGCCGTGGCCGCTGATCCAGACGCTCCGTTGGAAGCGTGTCAGCCGATCCCTCCGGTAGCGGACCTGCCCGACCTGGAGGTGATGGCCCGGCACCCCCTCGTGGTAGCAGGTGGTGACCTCACCCCAGAGCGGAAAGACGGTCCGTCCCTGGGTGGGATACCAGGTCCGGCCGGGCCGGCTGAAATCCTCTGCCGGACCGGTGTAGTAGGCCGCGGCGGCTCCGCCAGGCGGAGCGATCATCGCCTCGACCTTCGTCAGCGGTGCCGGGATGTCGAAGTGGCTTCCATTGAGGTCCGCGATCGTCCGATCCATCAAGTTCTGCAGGAACACCCTGAGCGCGTCCTCCCCGTGCGCCGCCCGCGCCGGATCGGACTCCAGGACATCGATGACGTCGGTGAGCGACGCGCCGGGGATGATCCGGGTGGCCTCCCGCGCCATCTCCGCCTCAAGACGGTGCACCTCCTCCCACCCCCATGCGTACGTCTCCAGCAGATCGACGGACGCGCCGAGGTTCTGGCGGGCGGTGAGGGCGTACCGGTCAGGACCGACCGGGTCGCGTTCAAGAGCGGATGGGGCGAGCTCCTCGCGCATCCAGCCGGCTGCGTCTGCGTACGCGCCCGCCGCCGCGGTCGCGGCCGCCGCCAGCCGGCGCCGCAGCCGGTCGTCATCTCCTCCGTAGCGGCCCACCAGGCCGGCGAAGAACGATGCTCCTCCCCTCTCTCCCGCCCAGGTGGAGCCCTGCTCAGCGCAGGCGAGCACCTGGCGGCGAGCCGGTGGCATCTGCCGCTCGGTCGTCTCTTGGAGCGCAGCCCGAAGCCCCCGCAGGCTGCCGGGCACGCGTTCAAGACGTGCGGCAATCGTCTCCCAGTCCCGCTCGCTCTCCCGGGGCATGAGATCGAAGGCCTGGCGAATCGACTGCCAGGGACTCCCGATGACGCTCAGCGTTCTCTGGGTCTCGCCCGCCTCGTCGAGGGCGAGCCGCGATTCGAGCCACTCGGAGAGCAGAGCCGCTGCCACACGGTCGTCTTTGCCCTCGATCGGGAGCGTTAGCAGCTCTCGCAGCGTCGACCGGTCGAGATCCGTGCGCGACGCGGCGCCCGCAGGTGAGTAATCCGTCAGGTGCGCGTCGTGACCCATGAGACCGCGCTGAGTGGCCATTGCCGGGTCGGCTGCCGCAAGGCGTTCCACGTACGCGTCGCACAGCTCGTGGACCGGACTGCTCATCGGCTCCAAGCTTACGTCGGCACTGGTCAACCGCCCTCGGACTGCCTCCCCCTGACAGGGCCGGCGCAGCT
The DNA here is from genome assembly GCA_049521435.1 of Candidatus Dormibacteria bacterium. Classification (GTDB taxonomy): domain Bacteria; phylum Chloroflexota; class Dormibacteria; order Aeolococcales; family Aeolococcaceae; genus Changshengia. The sequence goes on from JBEKOU010000009.1 coordinate 101,325, forward strand.
GACCCGGGTCGGATGTGCCTGTCGAGGAAATGCCGCCTCTAGGCGCGCACCGTGCCTTGTCTCTCGAAGGTCATGGCGCGCTGCAGGGCGGCCGCCCGGAGCTCCTCGGCAATCTCGACGGGGCCGCCGATGCTGGCCGCGTTGAGACCAGCTTGGGCAGCCTCCTCGACAACCCCGCCTACGAGGATCGCCAGCTCGGGCGTCCGGTGGAATACCAGGACGCCGTGGTTGGCCAGCAGCACGGCGGGAACTCCGGGGAGGGCGGCGGCCCGGATGTTGGCTACCGCTTGGGCTGAGCCGCGCGGCCCGTAGCCGGCGACGGGCACCCCGGTGGGGAGCCCGAACATCGCCAGGGCCTCGACCCAGCAGCCGATCGGACGTCGCGCCACCGCATAGGCGGTGGCATGGGGCGAATGGGTGTGCAGGACGCAGCCGACCTCCGGGTGGTCCTCGTACATGGCCGTGTGCATGGCGACCACAGCGCCCTGGATCGGTGGCAACTCGCCCTCCAGCAGCGTCCCGTCCAGACCGACCCGCACCACCGCGGATGGCAGGTGGCCGCGGAGCGACGGGCCACCCGTGAAGTACATCTCGTGCGCGCCGGGAACACGCAGACTCACGTTCCCGTGTCCGTTCGCGGAGATCGCTCCGCTGGCCACGACCCGTTGGGCCACATCGATGACTTGATCGACCAGGTCCTTGTCCATGGAACCTCCCTCCCGCTGCGCGATGGCACCGTGGAGCAATGGTAGGTGACCCCGGGCCGGGGTGTCGATGGGGTTACACGCCGCCAAAGGAGCGGATGAAGAAGCGCCCGATCGCCGCCAAGGCGTTCAGCAGATCTGGCCACCTGACCGCGGCATCCTGCTCATCGCGTCCGACTGCCTCCACAGACGTCTGGCCAGGTGGGAGGGGCTCGGCGGGATCGGAGGGCGTCCGAAGACCGGCTGGGTCGGTGCTCTCCACCGACGACGGTGCTGCCTCGGGTACCTCTGATGCCAGGTGCACCGGGTCCCACCAAGTCGGCGGCTGACCGGGCTGGTGCATCTCTTCGTCCAACTCGTTCCCTTCCTCGTCAGGCTGACCCGACGGTGCCGCTCCCCGCCAATCTTGGGCTTCATCTTTCATGCGGCGTATCTTCCCCACCTCGCGCATGGAACGGCCGGCTCAGGATGAGGGGTCCGCGTGGCTCATCGCAAGCGCCCGGTCTCAAGAAAGGCGGGTGACACGGAGCCTGGCAGCTGCACCATGGCCGCCACCGGATGGGCGGGAACGGGCACCTCGCCGCCGAGGTCCGCGACCACGGCCGCCAGCTCGGCATCGGACACCACCGCGAGCGCTGGAGCCTCCGCGTCCTCTCGAGGCACCCAGCACCTCACCGTCGTCCCGGCGCCAGGCTGGCTCTCGAGCGACCACGACCCGCCAAGGGCCTCGCTGCGCTCCCGCATCGAGCTGAGCCCGACGTGGCCGGTGGGTGAGTAGCCCGTCCCCTCCGGAACGAACCCGGGCCCGTCATCGCGGACGGTGACCGCGTAGCCGGCGTCCCTGTCTCTCAGCTCCACGGTGACGGTGGAGCCGGCGGCATGCTTGCGCGCGTTGACGACGGCCTCGCAGGTGATCCGGTAGAGGGTCGTGGCGATGGTCCCGGAGGGCTCGTTCGCGAAACTGCCGTCGAGGACGCAGTGGAGATCGCCGTCCTGCTCGACCTGCTCGAGATACTGACCCAGAGCCGTGGTGAAGCCGCGCTCCACGACCTGCGGATGCAGTTCTGACATCAGCGTGCGCATCCGCGTGATCGACGCCTGAACCGCGTCGGCGGCGTGATCCAGCGACAACGCCTGCTTGGGGTCGGCGATGCCGCGCCGCGCGATCTGGAGGCGGGTGTGCCCCACCGCCATCCACTGCAGCATGTCGTCGTGGATGATGCCGGACAGCCGGCGGCGCTCCTCGTCCTGCAGGGTCACCAGGCGGAGTAGCAGGCCCTTCCGCCGGTCGTTGGCCTCGCGCAGCCCTTCCAGGCTGTGGTCGAGCTCCCGGGTACGCTCGCCAACCAGATCATCGAGCTGCCGGTTGTGCTGCTGCAGCTGGAGGCCGAGCAACCGAGTGTCCCGCACCAGGATGAATTGGCGCGTGAGGATTATCACCATGATGCCGAAGCTGTCCCAGAGCATGAAGGCGTCGAGGCCGACCCCGCGCAGCTCGCGCACGGCGACCACGAGACCGGCCGCGATCATCGGAACGTAGGGGAGAATCGTCCGCCATCGGGTCTGCTGGACGGCATGCTCGGTGACCCGGTTTGTCGACGTCATCGCGCTGAGCGCGCCCAGGCCGATCAGGATGTATCCCAGCGTCCAGCCGACGTCGGTCGGGTTGGTGGTGTCGAAGTTATGCACCGTGGTGAGATACGCGAAGGTGGTGTCGGCGAGGGCGGCGAGCAGCACGCCCACACCCAGGTAGACGAACGGCCGGCGGCCGGTGGCCGACATCCGGGAGAGCGCCAGGATCACGATCGTCCCCATGAAGACGTCGCCGAGCGGGTAGACCAGGCTGAGGAACTGCTGTTCGAAGCCGGCCGCGGATTCGGCGTAGATGGGCCCCAGGACGGTGGCCCAGCTCACGAAGAGAGCGCCACCAGCCATCAGCAGACCGTCGAGGAGCGGTGAGATCCGGTTGCCGCTTCCGCGGAAGACGGGGAGCGCTAGCAGTCCCGCCACTCCGAGCGGGATGGCCGCGACGTATCCCACGTCCGGCCACGAGGGGAAGAGGCTCGTGGGACTCTGGTTGAGGATCACCTCGCGAATCGCCCAGTCCGCCTGCCCGAGTCCCCAGCTCAAGGCCGAAAGACCGATCAGCACCCATGCCGCGCGAGCCGACGTGCTCCGCCGCCGGGCGGCGAGGAAGCAGACAATGGCCGCCCCCAAGGGCGCCAGCGTCTCGGAGAAGTCGTCAAGTGCGACCGTTGGCCGATAGCGACCGGGGTGGATGGCAATCAAGAGGGCGCTGAGCGCCGCGAAGACGATGGCGGCCACCACCAGCCGCCCGAACCTAGGCTGGCGCGCCGTTCGGTGAGTGCCATCAGAAGTGGTGGTCATCAGCCGAGGCTAGGCGGCGGGCGGCGGCGGGACCAGATGCAGGGGCCTCAGGATTTCCTGGTGCAGTTGGGCCATCCGAATATGGCGAAACCGAATCTGGCCGGCGCGGGGTGACGGAATCACCATGAGGTCACCACCACCCGTAGAGGAGCGCTGACGTGACTGAACACCCCGAGCTCGCGAACGCCGGCCCCGGCTCCCTGGGGGTCCCCGGCAACCTGACCGTCCTGCTCCTCGACGACCACGCGGTGATGCTGGAGTCGGTGAGAGCGATCGTCGAGACCGATGACACCCTGACCGTCGTGGGCACGGCCAGCCGCGTCCCGGACGCGATCCTGTTGGCGGCGGAGACCCATCCTCAGGTGGCCGTGATCGACGTCAACATGCCCGATGGGGGTGGGTGGGCGGCTGCGCGCGGTCTGCGCGAGGTCTGCCCCGACATCCGTCTGGTCGCCTACTCCTCGTTCGACGAGGCCCTGGTGATCCGCACCATCAGGGCGGCGGGGATCTCCGCCTTCGTCACCAAGGGGGCCGACATCGATGTGCTGCTGGCGGCGATCCACGGAGAGGACATCCGCCCGGTGCTCGCCCAGGCAAACCCGCTGATGCGCAGGACGGCCGCAGTCGCGGCGGGCTGACGCCGACCCGGTCTCTGGCCTTCGCTCGCGTGTCCCGGCATCCCGATCGAGGGCCAGGGGCACGGGGCTCACGCAACCGGCTGGCGTGAAGGCGGACGTACCTGGAGGCGGGGGGAGGGGTGGTACGCCCAGGAGTGTGGGATTCCACCACATAGTGGACGCATGTCTCGGGACATAGTGGACACCCTTCACGGAGGCGTGCCCCATGGGTCTCGAGCGCTACGTCGTCGATGCGGTGGTTCTGGAGGGTCGGAGTCCCCGCGAGCTCGCCCGCCTCCACGGCATCTCCAAGAGCTGGATCTACCAGCTGGTCACCCGCTTCCGCGCCGGCGGGTACGACGCCCTGACCGCGCGCTCCCGCCGCCCCCACGGCTGCTCCCACCAGGTCGGTCC
>JBEKOU010000010.1:0-80326 GCA_049521435.1 Candidatus Dormibacteria bacterium
TGAGCAGGCCCAGGTCGTCTCCCGAAACGTCCAGCAGAGGTGGCGCGATCGGCCCGCCGGGGGTGGGCGTGGCCCGGCGAGTCGCGATCCGGGCCTCGATCCCCATCCGCTCCAGCAGCTCGGCGAGGGTCGTCCTCGCCCTCGCGGTGTGCTCGTCCAACTTGGAAACCTTGACCCTGGCCTCCGCCGCGCCCGACACCCGCTCACCGGGCAGCACCCGAGCCGGTCGGGAGAGCACCTCGATGGCGACCTCGTCGGGGCCGGCGCCGAGCTCGGCCAGCGCGGTGGCGATAGCCTCCTCCACGGTCTGGCCGCTCGTCTCGACGCTCGCCCACTCCTCGACGGCGCTCGTGGCCTCAGCTTCGGTCACCGTTCACCCTCCTGTCCGCACCGCATCAGCGGCGGCGGCGCGCCTTCTTCTGAGCTCTCGACGGGGCCCGGCCTCGACCAGGGCCGGCCCGTGGACCGCTCTCCGGTAGCGGGGACGGCCCGCGGCCTGATCTCCTGGAACCGTTCGACGGGCCACTCCCCCCGGGTGGCCCGGGGCCTCGCATGGCCGCGCCGGCGTCCAGGTCGGCCCTCGAGTACGAGAGCGAGGTGGTGCGTCCCGCTCCGGGCACCCACGCCGGAACCCGCAGCCCACCCCAGCCCATCAGCTGGTACTGCTGGCCGACCATGACCAGGGCGGCGGTCATCCAGTAGAGGGTCAGTCCCTGGGGCCAGATGAAGCCGAAGAAGAGGCTCATCAGGGGCATGAAGTAGACGACCATCTTCATCGACGAGGCCATCTGCCGCTCCATGTCGCTCATGTCCGGGCGCAGGGGCTGCATCGTCATCTTCGACTGGATGAAGTAGGCGAGCCCGGTGAGGATGGGGAAGATCAGCAGCGCGAGATTGGTCGGGGGGGTGAAGAGATGACCCCAGTCGGTCGCGCAGGCGATGGCCACGCCCTTGCTGTTGGTCAGGGCGCAGCCTGTCGAAGGACTGTTGGCGGCTCCCAACGCCTGCCCGATGGTCTGGGCCACGTTGTGGATCCAGAGGAAGCCGAAGTAGAACGTCTTGGGCAGGATGTCGAAGGTGACGTGCGACGTCCCGGTGTTGTCCATGCCGATCACGTCCCGGATGCCCCAGTACAGCCCGTACAGCACGGGCATCTGGACCAAAAGTGGGACACATCCGGACATCGAGCTGAACGGGCTGATCCCGTGCTCGGCGTAGACCTTCTGCGACTCCTCCGAGATCTTCCGGGTCTGCCCCTTGTACCGCTTCCGGATCTCGTTGAGCTGGGGGGCGACCTGGCGCTGCTCGCGCTGAATACGCCGCTGGGTGCGCAGGTTCCAACCCATGATCGGGAAGACCAGGGCCCGGATGATCAGGGTGGTGACCACCACGGCCAGGCCGAAGGGACCGATGGCCCGAAGCACCCCGACGCCGTTGAAGACCTTGCTGAGCTCCTCGATCATCCAGCCGATCGGGTAGCGGAGGAGGCTCAGCCAGTCGATAGGGTTGAGGTCGATCCCCGCGACCATCGGCCCGGGCATCAGGCGGAGCTCCCGTGCGCGGTGCGCGAGGCCCGGTGGAGAGCGCGGGCCTGACGCCAGGTCACGTACTCGTCAGGCACGGGGTCCAGACCACCCGGGTAGCCCGGGTGGCAGCGCGAGATGCGGCGGACGCCCAGCCACCAGCCACGCCGGGGACCGAAGCGGCCGATGGCCTCCGCGGTGTAGCGCGAGCAGGTGGGCGAGTACCGGCAGCTGCTCATGAGCCCGAGGACGGGCCCCAGGGTGACCTGGTAGATGCGGATGAACCAGAGGCTGAAGCGCGTCATGGCCTGTCCGGCGCCGGCGCGGGACCGGGGGCCACCGGACCCGAGGCGACGCTCGCACGGGCGACGGCCCCGCGCGCCGCCGTCTCCACCTGGTCGCGGAGCACGGGGAAGGGGACCCTCAGGGCGGAGGCGTCGGCACTCACGATCAGGTCGTACCCGTGGTGGTCGTGCAGCCCGCGCGCCGCCTCGCGGAGCCGGCGGCGAACCCGGTTGCGCTCCACGGCGCCGGCCATACCCGGCACCGACAGACCGAGGCGCGCCTCGTCACGTCCGTTGGGAGCGGCCTGGACCCGGACCGCGCCGGCCCGGCCGACACAGCGCCACGTGCGCACGGAGGCGAAGCGCCCACGGCCAGCTAGCCTGCCGCTGCCCGTCAGCGAGGGCCGGTCGGGGTGAGGCGCTTCCGTCCCTTGAGGCGGCGCGCCTTGAGCACGTTGCGTCCACCGGGCGTCGCCATCCGGATCCGGAAGCCGTGGGTCTTGCGGCGGTACGCCTTCTTGGGTTGAAAGGTTCGCTTTATCGGATCTCTCCTGCCGTGAGGACATCGCAAATCGCGTCCGGGGACGCCACGGAGCGCCGCGCCCGGACGGCGTGGTCACGCCAGTATATTCGGTCCACCCACCCACACCTCCCCCGGAGAGCCCCGGGAGCGAGCCGCGGGCGCGCCCCCGACCAGATTCCGCTCCACCCTTCGTCTCCACCCGGCCACGGGGGCGGGCACGGCTCGGAGGCCACATCCACGGCGGCCACGCCCGCCACGCCCGCCACGCCCACACCGCCACGCCCGCCGGTTGTCGAGTGCCCCCGCCATTGCTAGACTGACGGATGCTCCGGCGGGACGAGCTCCCCCAGTCGCCCCAGCCAACATAGACAGGCCCCTCCGGCAGCGACGTCGAAGTTTATCCACTCCTGTTCACATCCTGTGGACAAGTGGCTTCGGTACGCGGGAGGTTGGGCTTTTGGCTTCGGCGCTTGGGCGGCACGAGGAGCGAACTTGACGATCGGGGCTGACGACGGCATCATGCCGACCGCCACCGACCGCACCACCGCCCAGCAGCTCTGGAGCTCTGCGCAGGAGGAGCTCCGCTTCCAGCTGGCCCGGCCCAGCTACGAAACCTGGCTGGCCACCGCGACCCTGGTAGAGAGTGACGGCCAGCGCTTCCTGATCGGCGTTCCGACCCGGCTGGCTCGAGACTGGGTCTCCGAGCGCTTCGTATCCGTCATCCAGGAGGTCCTCTCCGGCCTCCTCGGCCATGAGTGCCAGGTCGAGATCACGATCGACCCCCTGGCGAGCCCCCCACGCGACGAGCCGGCCCCCCTCAGCGACTCCGACCTGGCCCCGGAGACCGACCTCGCCCCCGCCGGCGAATCCCGGCTCAATCCCAACTTCACCTTCTCCAGCTTCGTGGTCGGAAACTCCTCACGATTCGCCCATGCCGCCTGCCGCGCCGTGGCCGACGCCCCCGGCAAGGCCTACAACCCCCTCTTCCTCTACGGCGGAGTAGGTTTGGGCAAGACCCACCTCATGCACGCCATCGGTCATGCCGTGCGCGAGGGCCACCGCCGCTCCCCCAAGGTCGCCTACATCACCTCCGAGAAGTTCACCAACGAGATGATCACCGCGATCCAGGAGAACAAGACCAACGACTTCCGGCACCGTTACCGCACCGTCGACGTCCTCCTCATCGACGACATCCAGTTCCTGGCCGGCAAGGATCGGACCCAGGAGGAGTTCTTCCACACCTTCAACGCTCTCCACGAGATCCAGAAGCAGATCGTCGTGAGCAGCGACCGGCCACCCAAGGACATCCCGACCCTGGAGGACCGGTTGCGCAGCCGCTTCGAGGGTGGCCTCATGGCCGACATCCAGCCTCCGGACGTGGAGACCCGCCTTGCCATCCTGAAAACCAAGCTGGGCCCACACAATCGCCTCGTTCCCGACGAGGTCTGCAGTTTCATCGCCCATCGGATCCAGAGGAACATCCGCGAGCTCGAGGGCGCCCTGATCCGTGTCCTCGCCCACGCATCGATCAACGGCCATGCCATCACCCTCGAGATGGCACAGAGGATCCTGAGCGACATCATCCCGGTGGCCGACGCCCAGCCGCTCAGCATCCCCTTCATCCAGGACACGGTCGCCGACTACTACGGCATCCCCGTCGAGGAGATGAAGGGCAAGCGCCGCGACAAGCACATCGTCTTCCCGCGCCAGGTCTCGATGTACCTCATCCGGGAGGAGACCGACTCTTCGCTCCCCGTCATCGGCGACGCCTTCAGCGGTCGGGATCACACCACCGCGCTGCACGCCATCGACAAGATCACCGAGCTGCTCCGGGAAGACGCCCGGTTGCAGAGCGACATCCGTCAGCTCCGAGAGCGCCTCCATGCCCATGGCTGACCGCCGCCACCACCCGAGAGCATCCGCAGCACCCCCCTCGCCACCCCTCCACGGCCGCTGGGCCAAAGCCTGTGCAGATCCTTCGACACGCATGTGGCAAAGCTGCCATCCCGCCATCAGCTGGGGACAACCCCTCCGGGCAGGCTCCATCCCTCCCCGGCTCACCCGGGTTGTCCCCACCCCTCCGTATTCAGAAACCGCGGTTATCCCCCGCTTCCCCACCCCTATTAATCTCTTCTTATCTCTACACTGTCACCACCCAAGGAGTCCTCTCCGGTGAACAACTGGCCTTCCGGTACGAGCACCCATACCGCTTTGCGCTGCACGGTGTCCCCGGCCGCGCTCAGCTCGTCACTCAGCCTGGTGTCCCGCGCAGTCTCACCGCGTTCCACGTTGCCCGTGCTGAGCAACGTCCTGCTCGAAACCGAGGCAGAAGGACTCCGCGTCACCGCCACCAACCTGGACCTCACCATCAGCGCCCTGGTGGCGGCGACCGTGTTGGAAGAGGGTCGGGTGACCGTCCCTGCGCGGCTCCTGGCGGAATACGTCGCCTCTCTCGATGACACGACCTGCACCATGGAGGTCGAGGAGCGGACGCAGATGCTCCGGATCACGTCCGGAGTGCAGACAACGAATCTCCATGGCATCGACGCTGTCGAGTTTCCGCCCCTTCCTGCGCGCGAGACCGCACCTGCCTTCGAGGTCGATGCGGCCGCACTCCAGCAGGCCATCACCCAGACGGCGGTCGCCGCCTCCGGTGATGAGCAGACCCCGGTGCTGACTGGGGTCCTGCTCCATGTCGAGGGCTCGAAGCTCACCCTGGTGGCAACCGACCGCCATCGGCTGGCGGTCAAGAAGCTCGAGGCTGAGGTGCTCACCGAGGGAGTCGTTAGCGGCACCGTGATCGTCCCGGCACGGCATCTGGCGGAGCTGGCCCGTGCCATCAACCCCAGCCGTCCGCGGGTCGGTGTCGCCTTCAGCGACGCGCGCAACCAGGTCTTCTTCACTCTCCGTGACATGGAGATCTCATCGCGCCTCATCGAGGGCAACTATCCCAACTACACACAGGTCATCCCCGCTCACTCCACCACCATCGTCGTGCTCTCCAAGGAGCTCCTGCTCAAGAGCGCAAAGACGGCCGCGGTGCTGGCTCGGGACGCCTCCAACCCCGTTCGTCTCCGGGCGGGCAAGGGAGAGCTGGAGCTGCTCGCCCAGGCTGCCGAGGTGGGCGACCACGACGCTCCGCTACCTGCCAAGGTCGACGGAGAGGAGGTCCAGGTGGCCTTCAATGCCCGCTACCTGCTCGACGCCCTCCAGGCGATCGACGGTGAGGACGTCGAGCTGGCCCTCAACGGTCCGCTCCAGCCGGCGGTGGTCCGCGCCAAGGGACAGGACGACTACCTCTGCGTCATCATGCCGGTGCGAGTCCCCTAGCTCATGGCGGTGAAGCGCAACCGCTTCACCTCCTCTCCGCCCATGCGCGAGTTCAGAGCGCGCACGATGGTCGGCATCTCGAGCTGGAGCTGCTGAGCCAGCGCACCATTGCGGGTGGCCACCAGAACCGTACCCCGCTGCAGCGAGAGCGCCTCGCAGAGGGGCGCCACAGCCGGCCCCACCACCTCCGCGAACGCGTCGCGCAACTGGACTTCGCGGACCTCGCGCTGGACCCCCAACCGGCGCAGCGCCGACCCGAGCACCTCCGTGATGTGGAGCGGTCCCGGCTCACGCTCGGGGCGACGGCCGGCATCCATCCCGTCACTCATCCCGCGACGACCGTGCCCTGGCGCACCAGGAAGCGCCGGGATGGATGAGCCCCGAATGGGTACTCGTCGCTGCACGTCACCATCGTCTGGGGTAGCTCACCGCGAGCGGAGAGTGCGGAGAGGAGGTGCTCGCGGCGGGCGGGATCGAGCTCGCTGAGGACATCGTCCAGAAGCAGGATCGGCATCCGCTCTGCGCGCGCGCCGACCAGGCGGACCTCGGCGATCTTGGTCGCCAGCACCGCGCTCCGCTGCTGCCCCTGTGAGGCGGTGGATCGGGCCGGACGGCCATTGAGGACGAATTCGAGATCGTCCCGATGAGGGCCGACGACGCTGGTACCGCGGGCGAGCTCCTCGCCGCGGGCGCGCGCCAGGGCGCTGGTCAGCGCCGCCAGCACCTGCTCGCGATCGTCGCTCGCCGCCCCGGATTGGGGCGTGTAGCGGAGCTCCAGGGAGTCGGCGGCCTCGCTGATCTCCGCCATGGCCGCGGCAGCCAGTGGGGCCAGCGCCCCGACCAGCTCGGTCCGCGCCACCTGAACCGCCGCACCGTGGCGGAGAAGCGCGTCGTCGAAGGGCCGGAGCTGGTCGGGCGGTCCGCCACCGTCATGCAGACGGCGGAGCAGGGAATTGCGCTGCTCGAGCACCCGCCGGTAGCGGATCAGCTCGTCAGCTGCGGCTCGATCGAGCTGGGACACCAGGATGTCGAGGAGCCGGCGACGAGCCTCCGGACCGGCCTTCACCAGCTGAAGGTCGTCGGGCCAGAAGAGGACCACCGGCCACCGTCCGATGAGGTCGCGCGGGGCGATCGGGTGACCATCGCGCGTCGTGGTGCGCGAGATGCGTGGAGTGGCGTCACGCCCGGGCGGACCGGTAGGTTCGGCGTCTCTGGTCCGGCGGAGCCTGAGGGCCAGCGTCTCGGAGAGGGACCTCCTGCCCAGCACGGCATCGACGGCCGCCTCCTCGGACCCCCAGCGGAGCAGCTCCGCCGGGATGCTGGTGCGCGGCGACTTGGTGAGGAGGAGGGTGGCGACCGCCTCCAGCAGGTTGGTCTTGCCCTGGGCGTTCTCTCCGGCAAAGACGTTCAGCCCGGGGCCGAGAGGCAAATTCAACTCCGCGTAGTTCCGGAAGTTGTAGAGGCGGAGGTGGGTCAGCCCCTCGGCATCGACCGAGGACTCCGGCCCCGGTGGGGTCATGACAGCTTCAGCGCCACGGTGCGCACCAGCTCGGCGACCTCCGCGGCCGCTTCCGGTCGGGCCAGGTGGGAGACGGCCTCGCGCATCGAGAGCAGGGCTGGAGACCCCGGCGCGGCCAGCTCCGCGACCTCGTCGACCAGCTCGGCGTCGCCGGGCACGTAGCGTCCGGCCCCCGAGTCGATGAGCCACTCCATATTTCCCCGCTCCTGGCCAGGGAGGTACCAGGTGATCAGGAGCGGCAGTCCGGCGCAGAGAGCCTCGGCGATCGTCCCCGGTCCGGCCTTGGTCACGACAATGTCAGCCGCGGTCATCCACTCCGCCATGTTGGTCACGAATCCGTGCACGCTGACCAGACGGCCCGCGCGGTCGCGCAGGCCGTCCAGGCCGTTGTAGGCGCGCCGGTTCCGGCCGCAGATGACCACCAGGGAGACGTCCAGGCCACTGCCGGCCAGCAGCCGCGCACGTCGCTCGATGTCGCCCGACCCGTCCGCCCCGCTGCAGACCAGAACGGTGAAGCGATCGGGGTCGAGCCCGAGTTGAAGCCGCCGAGCCCTGCGGGTCTCCGGGTCGGACGCCTCGTCGGTGAAGCCGGCGTCAACCGGAAGACCCACCTGGACCAGCCTGTCGGCGGGCACCCGGTTGCGACGGCACCGGTCCAGGCCTCCAGGCGAGGGCACGATGACCAGGTCGACGTCGGGCGAGGCCCAGAAGGCGTGCACATCCACCAGGTCGGTGACGGCGGTGATCACTGGGACTCGCATTCCGAGGCGGCGCCGCGCCCGCACCGCCGCCCGGTTGAGCAGGGGGTGAAAGGAGACCACCGCCGCCGGTTCCAGCCTCGTCATCAACCGCTCGATGGCCGGGTCGACAGAGCGGAGCACCAGCTCAGCCGCCCTGACCATGGCCCGGGAGTTGGTGGCGTGGAACATCCCGCCCCAGAGCCATGGGGCGCGCTGGATCAGCGGACCGTAGAGCCCTGCGGTGCGGCCCAGCAGGCGTGGTGAGGCGCTCGCGAAGGGGTCGACCACCTCCACATCGAACTCGCCCGGGTGGGCACGGCCGAGATAGTGGCTCACTGCCGTGGCTGCCGCCCTGTGCCCACCGCCGGTGTCCGCGATCAGGAAGAGGAGAGAGCGAGGCATGGCCCCTGAGACTAGCAGGCTGCCCGAGGGCTCTCAGGGGCCCCGCCGCAGCGAACGCGGCGTGGCGAGGAGGCGAATGAAATCAGCCGCCGAAGCCGACCGACAGAGCCTGGAGCCCGGGGGCGAGTGATGTGAGCGGGAGGGGCCCGGAACCGTCCGCGTTGGCGATCACGGCCTCGACCGCACCGGACGGCATCGTGGTGATGTACGCGATCTGACGTCCGCTTGGCGCGACCGTGGCGCTCTGGGGATCGACGTCACCCAGAGGGGTGGTGATCGCCGAGACGACGCCGGTTGCGATCTCGAAGCCCCCCAGCTGCGGCGCGCCGCGCGGGGCGTTCAGCGCCACCACCAGGGTCGCGTCGTCGGTGAATCCCACCGGTGTCAGGTCGGTGCCGACCTTGAGCGGCGGCTGTCCGCCCGATGGGTCGGCGACCCAGGTGGTCGGGAGCGGCGACGACGGCGACGTCACCTCGAGGGCCAGCTCCTCGCCCTGGGGGGCGGCCACCAGGTTGGAGGCGTTGCCCACGAGGGCGGGCAGCTGGTACCGAGCGCTGATCGTCGGGTCTGCGAGGTCCACGTGAGCCGGGCTCGCTCCGCTCGCCTCGACAGGGATGGCGAGGGTATCGCCGTCCGCCGTCCAGACCGGGGCCCCGCTCGGGGCGGAGCCCGGCTGCAGAGCCGAGAGCGACCCCGACGCCGGGTCGTAGAGCTGGACCGACGAATCGCCGGCGACAAACGCCAGCGTCGATCCGTCGGGGGACCACGCCGGCCAGGTGGCCCCGGTCAGGTCGAGCTGGTCCTGGCCTGTCTGCAGGTTGATGATGCGGAGCAGGGGGGCCGCCCCCACCTGGGTGGTGTCGCTCTGGACCACGGCGAGCCACTGCCCGCCGGCCGAGATGGTCGCGTCCTCGATCACGGCGGCCGGCTGGCCCGGCCCGACATCGCCGCACCCGTCGGGGTCTGCGCAGAGGGGGACCGCGGCGAGGACCTCGGCCGGGATCGGTAGGCCGGTGGCCGGAGCCGTCAGCTGGGCGAGCACCACCTCCGTGGCGTCCCCCACCCCGGGGCCGGCCAGCACCAGGAGGTGGCCGAGGGCCGAGAGCGGTCCGGTGGTGAAGTGGAGGGTGATGGGAGCTGGGATGGGCTGACCGAACGCGTCGGTCGCCCGGCGGCTGACGGTGAGCGTGTACGCCGTCGCAGGATCCAGGGGACGATCCGGGATGATCTCGAACTGGCCCAGGTCGAGCGGATTGCGCACCACCTGCAGGCCGGACACCCCGGGTGTCAGCGAGACCGCGGAGGAGACCGCCGATGTCGACATCTCCCGGGAGAACGACAGCACGATCGGGGAATCCCGCGGGGCCGTGGCGCCATCTCCCGGGGAGGCCGAGTTCAGCACCGGCGCCGCCGAGCTGGTCAGGTTCCAGACGTGGTCGAGGGAGTTGACGTTGCCGCTGACCGAGGTGACGCCGGCCCCGAGGTCAAAGGTGTACTCGGTGTCCGGGGCGAAGAGGGCGCCCCGGTGGTAGAAGACGAACCCCGACTCGCCGGAGAGCCATGTGATCCAGCAGGGCGCCCCGGGGCGGGCCGTGAACGCCGCCGCCATGCTGCAGCCCGGCAGCCCCTGGTGCGGCGGGAGCGTCTGGTACACGCTGAGGTGCGCCGCAACGCTCTCGTGGGTCACCGGCTGGTCAAAGACGACCTCCACGGTGGCGTTGGCGTCCAGCTGGGTGGAACCGGCGGGAGGGTTGAGCTCGACGATCTGCGGCGGAGCGCTGAAGCACCCGGTGAGGAGGACCGACGGTGCGAGGATCGCGACGGCGAGGGGCAGGGCACGGAGCCGGAGCGCGCGCCGAGGGGGGCTCAGTAGGCGCGGGACAGTGCGTTCTCCACGTCGATCGGCACCACGGGAGCGCCGCCGCTCTTCACCTCGATCCGGGCCGCCTTGTCCGTCGCGATCTTGGCCACCGCGGTGGTCGCCGTGTTGAGCGCAGGGCTCGTCTGGGTGTAGGCCCCGAGGACCTTGCCCTGGCTGAGCAGGATGATGCCGATGTCTGCGCTGCCAACCACGAGGACGGCTCCCTCCACCCCCTCCTCGGTCAGGTAGCCGATCAAGGAGTCGAAGTTGATGAAGCGGCCGAGCAGACCGGTGTAGAGCAGGGGCGCGGTGAGGAGCAGGGCCAGAGCCTCGACCGTCTCGCCGGCGAGGTCGATGACGTCCAAGCCGCCGGTGCCGGCGTCCATGCTCCGTCGCATCGCCTGGAAGGCCGCGTCACCCGAGCGGGCCCCGGCGTTGCTGGAGAGAGCCTCCAAGAGGTGACCCTCGTGGAAGAGGAGTATCCCGGCGAAGTCGGGCGCGGTGAGACGGATGTACCCCGTGTGCTGGTCACCGCGGAGGGTCCGGAGCAGCTTGGGGAAGTCGACGAAGGCGCTCTTGAGGCCCTCGTACTGTGCGCGGCCCGAAGGCAGGGGATAGACGATGTCGAGCGGCTCAGCTGTGGGGGCACCGAGGACCGGGCCCGGCTGCGCCGCCCGCGCGGGGGCGGGCACGGCGGCGGGCACGGGAACTGGGGCCGGCGTGCGAGCGGGTGCGGACGCGCGCGCCGGGGCGCGCGCCGGAGCCGGAGTCGGAGCCGGCGCGGGGGCTGGAGCCGGAGCGGGAGCCGGTACGGCCACGGGAGCCGGGATCGGCGCGGGCGCGACCGCCGGGGGAGCGTCGGGTCGGTACTGGGCTCGAGCCGGAACCGGCGGCTCGGGGCGGTAGCTGGGCATGGGGGCGGGGGCCGGTCTCCGCTCAGGAGGCTCGTACTGGGCCGGGGCGGGGTAGACGGGCTCGGGCGCGACGGGCTCGGAGGCGGGGGCGGGGGCGCTCCAGGGAGAGTAGCCCGCGGCCGCCTGAGAGTCGCTCCCCACAGGCTCCTGCTCGGGGGTCGTCCACCCGGGGTCGGCGTACCCCCCGCCGGCTTGCTCTGCGTAGCCGGCACCCTGGTAGGTCGGTGATTCGTCGTATCCCGGGGCACCCTCCCAGCCGGCCGGCTCCGCCGGCGCCCTTCGCTCGGCCTCGGCGATCAGCTCCGCCGGCGACGACTTGATCGTCTCCTCCGGAGGCAGCTTGGCCCGGGGGTCGAAGCGGAAGCTGCCGTCGCGCCAGGTCAAGGCCTGGATGACGACGTCCTCGCCCTGCCCGGACGGACTGGCGGCGTGGAAGAGGTGGCCGAAGAGGAAGTACAACGAGGCGGTGTCACTCTGGCTCTCCAGGGCGAGGGCACCCGTCGCACGCTCTGTCTGCATGGTCTGGAGCAGGGATGCCAGGCTCGATTCCTGCAGCGTGCCCTGAGTCTGCACAGGCCCTTCTCCGTGTGGGGATATATGTGCCGCAAGGGCGGACTGAAAACCTGAGATCGGCCGTATAGTAACAACCCCGCGCCCGGTGCGCCGCTGAATTGCGAAGGAGTTGCGGGCGCGCGCCGAGGCCGGCCCGGGCGGGAGGCCCGCTCGAAACCGTCTAGACTGAGGGCGTGGGCACTACTCCCATCCCGGTCCCCCGAGAGGCGCGGGTTGGCTGAGCCGCCTGCATCGGAGTCGGTGGAGCACCCCGGACAGGAGCGGTCCGCCTTCCCGTCCTATGAGGAGCTGTCCGCCGACCTGATTGAGGCCATCGACCAGGCTGGCCTCTTCATCGAGGACGTGCGGCACCACCTGGAGCCGTCGGTCGGGGAGCGCCGCTTCGAATGCACCGTCCGTCTCTCCTCCGTCGAGCCGCCCTCGCGCTATCACGTCCACCTCAGCTTCGCCTGGGATGCGCTGCTCACCTACGTGGCGGCATACGGCGCCGGTGCCGACTGCGACCTCTACCACGACGATGACGAGTCCGAGGACTGTCCCCACCACCAACTCCCTCCCCAGCCCTTCGTCGAGCTGGAGGCCGAGTTCATCCTGGGGGACGGGGGCTACGAGCTCCACGACGTCGCGGAGGTCTCCGCCTGGGTGGACACCGTTCAGGAGCTGCTGGCCAAGGTGTTCCGCGACGAGGATCGCCCCTCCGTCCACGTCGGGATCGCCTCGCTGGGGACGACCACGCTCGTCGAGAAGTTCACCGCCGAGCATTCCTGGCTCCTCGACTTCGAACGGCCGCCCGACTTCGAGGGCATGGCACAGCAGGTGCAGAACGCCCTGCGCCTCATCCCTCAGCTCGCCGACCGCCTACCCATCTGAAGGGCGCGTCGGCGGGGCGCATCCGCTCCGGGGGGACCGGCGTCGGACAGCCTTGCTGTCCGCGCCTCGTGCTCGGCGCGATTGCAACTCGCGCCTGCGCAAGCCCCCCTTCGCCGAAGCGCCCCGCCGACACCAGACCGATCAGCCGCGGCAAGCCGCGGCGACGGCCGGGTCGATCTCGGCGATGAGGCGATGCCAGAAGGCGCGCTCGGGCAACCCGGGATGGGGAACGGTCGGAGAACCTGCGCTCGCGACCTCGCCGTGGCGGCCCAGGAGGATGAGATCGGCATCGGCACGCCTCGGGCCCCAGCGGTACGTCGGGCGCCGGCCGCAGGCCACCTCAGCCCCCACGCACACCTCGAGCCAGCGCCCAGCCGGCCAGGGCTCGGGACTGCGGGCCAGGAGCACCTGGTTGTGAAAGTCGCCCTGGGTGATCACCCCCACCGGTAGGGTGAGGATCTCGGTGGAGGCGGCCTCGATGCGGATGCCGGCCTCGAGCAGGTCGCCCCGGAGGCACGCCAGCGCCCGCCCGCGATGGCCGATGTTGCACCCGAGGCCGATCCAGGCCCATTCGGACGCCGCCGGGCCGCCGCTCATCCGGTGCGCCCGGGAGCCGGCGCCGACCGCACCGCGGCCGGGATCTCGCGCAGCACTGCGTCGGCGGTCATGAGACCTCGCCGGATCGGCACGACGTCGTGGACACGCACGATCTCCGCGCCCGCCGCCACGGCGAGGACGCAGAGCGCCAGCGTCCCCTCCAGCCGCAGCTCGGGCGGGGCCCCCTCGAGCACCAGGCCGATGGTCGACTTCCTCGAAGCTCCGAGGAGCAGCGGGCATCCGATGCCGCCGAGCTCTCCGAGGCGCTGGACCAGCTCCAGGTTCTGGGCCGGCGTCTTGCCGAAGCCGAAGCCCGGATCGACGACGACCCGGTCAGCGGCGATGCCATGGCGCGCCGCGATCAGCAGCGACTCCCGGAGGCCGCGGCCGACCTCCGCGAGCAGCGAGCCCTCCCCGTGGTCATGGCGGTTGTGCATGGCCACGACGGAGACCCTGGGCGAAGCGGCGACGACGGGTGCCATCTCGGGGTCTCCCCGCAGCCCCCAGATGTCGTTGACCATACCCGCGCCGGCGGCGATCGCCGCCCTGGCGACCTCGGCCTTGCGGGTGTCCACCGAGATCGGCACCGGCAGCCGCCCGACCAGGGCCTCCAGGACCGGCATCACGCGGCGCAGCTCCGTGGCCGCGTCCACCGGAGCGGAGCCGGGCCGGGTCGACTCGCCGCCGATGTCGATGAGGTCGGCCCCCTCGGCGACCAGCCGCTCGGCGAGCGCCACCGCCGCGGCGACGTCACCGGCGAGACCGTCGCCTGAGAAGGAGTCGGGGGTGACGTTGAGGATCCCCATGATCAGGGTCCGGCCCCCGAAACGGAGCCAGCGATCCCCGCAGGGCAGCGGCGGCCGTGACCCATGGCCCGCCAGCGCCGCCGTCAACGCACCGCCCAGATCATCGAGGGGGGGCCCCTCTCCAGCGAGGTGCGTGGCCACTCCGGCGAGGGATGCGGCCGGGCCGGCGAGCACGGCTCGCCGCCCGTCGGGTGCGGCGCCCATCCTGACGCCGCCCGCCCGGGCCGCGCGATCCAGCCCCGAGGCCTGGTCGGGGACGAGGCCTTCGATGGCGACCGCCTCGCCGCAGTCGCCGGCCAGACCCGCCTCGACCCCCATCTCCAGGAGGGCGCTGCGCAGCTGGAGGGGCGCGCGCACCGTGAGAGGGCGGATGTTGTAGCGAAGCGCTGCCTCAGCCGCCGCGATCCCGGTGGTCACCTTCTGCTCCCGTTCCTCATGCGCTGACCTGGATCGGTCAGTATCCGTCGGCGTCCAGGGCGGCGTGGTCCATTCCCACCGCATGCCCCACCTCGTGGAGCACGGTGCGCGCGATCTCGCGGGAGAGCGCCGCCCGGTCCGGGCACCAGTTCTCGATGTTCAGCTGGTAGATCTGGATGGACGCGGGGTTGGCCAGTCCCCAGACGCCGGTCACGCCGTAGACGTTTCCCAGCCAGTAGCCGAGAGCGTGGGGATCGAGGCGCGATTCGACGACCAGTTCCACGGTGGGCAGCCGGAGGGCCGCGATGACGGTCCCGGTCTCCTCCAGGAAGTCGATGACCCGGGCGGGGAGGCCCGGCAGCACCGCCCCGGCCACCGCCTCGAACTCGGCCGGGGAGATCCGGAAGGGAACGGCGTACGTCTGCGGGTCGAGCCGCGCGGCGCTCCGGAAGCACTCCTCCGCCTCGGCGCGTCCGTTCCACTGGAGCGCCTCTCCCAGGCCGAACCAGGCACTGGCCGAGTCCGGTTCCAAGCGGGTGAGGTGGTTCCAGGCCTCCGCCGACTCCGCCAGCTCTCCGCTCCGGAGGGCCATCTCACCGCGGGCTTCCCAGGCAGCCGGTTCGTCGGGCACGAGCGCGCAGGCGCGGCGTGCGACGGCCAGGGCGTCGGCGAAGCGCTCGCGCTCCTCCAGCCTGTCGATCCGGTCCAACAGCCGGGTCATCGCGTCGGACATGCAGCCGCTTCCCGTCGCCCGCCGCGGGGGATCAGCCGGCCCGCGGGGCCGCGGCGGGAACCACCCGGCCCGCCTCGCCTGCCGGCGCGCGCAGGGCGTCGAGGACGGCATCGATCGGGGGATGGTCACCGGCACTGCCACTCACGTAGGCGTACGCCACCCGGTCGCCCGGAAGCATCACGTAGACCCCTCCCTGCTGATCGGGGACCCCTCGCACCCCGCTCTGGCGGTGGCCGTGGCGGAAGGCCCTGATCCCCGCCGCCAGGCCGGCCGGACCGACGGTGGAGAGCCAGCCACGCCGGGCGCCGATGGCCCGGTAGCTCTCCAGCCCGGGGTCGGTCAGCACCCGGCAGCCCGGGCACTCAGCCGCCTCGAACTCCCGCGCCCAGGTGAGCCCACCGTTGCCGACGAAGACCAGCCCGGCGTCGAGAGCCTCGATCTCCGGCCGCCGTCCCCGGAAGGCGGCGGCCTGCTCCTTGCAGAGGAGGCAGCCAAAGTGGCGCAGCCAGACGACGACGGCGGGGCGGTCGCGCCACTCGTCACCCAGGCGCACCGCCTCTCCGCTCAGGGCGATGACCCGGCACTCGGCCAGGGCGCTCGCGGCAGACATGGACCGAGTCTATGCCTGGAGCCGCACGCCCTACGGAGGCGTGGCGCACCAGATCCGACCAGCCCCCGAGAGCGGAAGTGGCAGGCGGCGGACGCTCGCACAACGAAACGGTCGCTCAACTTGTGCGTGGAGTACATGACCACGTGGGACCGACACCCCGTAGCCTCAGGGAGAACCGGTTCCGGCCATGGCCGGGGCCACCTGAAAATGATGCTCGGGTGATCGTGGGAGCTGTGCCTCCCCCGCAAGCCCCTTTTTTGGACGGGCCTGGCGTGTCGCCGGGCCCGTCCCTGTTAACGGGGTTCTTCGGCACCCTCTCACCGCCCCAGAGGATCGTTCCCGGTGGTGACGTAGGTGGCGCACCTCTCACGCGCGAGGGTCACCGCGGCCCCGCTGATGTCCGCGCCGACGAACGAGCAGCCGGCGGCAAGCGATGCGAGAGCCGAGCTGCCGCTGCCGGCGAACGGGTCGCACACGACCATCCCCGGCTCGACGCTCCCCAGCAACATCCGGGAGAAGAGCTCCACCGGTTTCTGGGTCGGGTATGCGCCGCGGTGGACCCGCTTGATCCGCCAGACGTCGCCGAGATCGCGTCGCGAGAGACGGCGGCTGCCCTTGCTGGCGAACACCACCAGCTCGTGGCGGCGCCGGAAGTAATGGCCCATGCCGATGTTGACCTTGTCCCAGACGATGAGCCCCTTGACGTTGAAGTGCTCGCGCATCAGCGCGCCCAGGCTGAGCAGGGAGAAGGAGTCGAACATCACGTAGATGTGGCGGTCGGGCCGGAGCACCCGGTGGCACTCGCCGAGGAAACGGGAGAAGGTCGCGGGGTCGTCGTGAAACTCCTGGAACCACCGGGTGTTCCCGGGCTCGCCGTAGCGGCCCACGATCCGCCCCCGTCCAAACTGCATGTGCTCGTTCATCCCCGAGTAGGCGGGATCCGTGACGATGCAGTCGATCGACTCGTCCTCGAGACCGGCCAGGAAGTCCAGGCAGTCGGCCACCTCGACGCGCCACGCCGGGGCGGTGTCCGGGAGGTCTGGAACCGCTAGGCCCATCGCCGGAAGCTTATCCGGGGTCCGTGGCGCGCGGTTGGTTCGGAGAGCGCCGCACACGGATTCCTCCGGACACGACGCGTCGGGAGGCCACCTCCGACGAGCGGCGCTCGGCGGACGCACAAGCTGACGTCGGCGCAGTTTGGCGTCCGCGTCCATGTCGCGAAACGCCCGGGCCCGGGAGACTCGACTCCATGGCCATGCTCGCACCCAGCGCTCACCCGCCCGTCCGGTCGACCGCCGACGCGGCCGGCCTGGCGGAGCGCGCCACCGCCTGGTTCGCCGACCACGCCGTGGACTTCGGCGTGTTCGACGGCGGCGCCCTGGTGCAGCGTCCGATCCCCTTCGACCCGCTGCCGCGGAGGCTGGCGCGCGCGCACTGGGAGGAGCTCGCTCGCGGGCTGACCCAGCGGGTGGTCGCCCTCGACTGCTTCGTGCGCGACGTCTACGGCGAGCAGCGGATCCTCGGCGACCGCATCCTGCCGCGAGAGCTGGTGGCCGCCAGCTCGTCCTTCCTTCGCGCCGCCGCCGGCCCGGCCGCGCGCACCGGTCCGCAGGTCTGCGTCGCCGGCATCGACCTGGTCCGTGTCAGCGGGCGCTGGCTCGTGCTGGAGGACAACCTCCGCGTCCCCTCGGGCGTGGCCTACTCGCTGGCCGCCCGTCGAGCCTCGGTGGAGCTGCTGCCGGCGGAGATGGCCGCGGCGCGCCCCATCTCGGTGGCCGAATACCCGCGCCGGCTGGCTGCCGAGCTGGCCCGGCGCGGAGCCGGCGAAGGGACGCCGGTCCTTCTCACTCCGGGGCCCGCCAATGCCGCGTACTACGAGCACCGCGAGCTCGCCCGGCTGCTGCGCGTGCCGCTCGTCACCGGTGACCAGCTCATCGCCAGCCATCGCGGCTGCTGGTGGACGGACGGCACCACCACCCGCCCGGTCTCGGCCATCTACCACCGCTACTCCCCCGAGTACCTGGACCCGGTGGCAACGCCGGAGACGGTCATCGGCAGCCCCTTCCTGCTCACCGCCTGGCGCAACGGTGCGGTGGGGCTGGCCAACGCGCCCACCTGCGGGGTGGCCGACAACAAGGCCGTGTTCGCCTACGTGCCGGGCATGATCCGCTACTACCTGGGCGAGGAACCGCTCCTCCAGCAGCCGCCGACCTTCACCCTGGGGAGCCGGAGCCACCTCAGGACCGCGCTGGCTCGGGTGGACGAGATGGTCTTCAAACCG
Source organism: Candidatus Dormibacteria bacterium (assembly GCA_049521435.1). GTDB lineage: Bacteria > Chloroflexota > Dormibacteria > Aeolococcales > Aeolococcaceae > Changshengia. The sequence goes on from JBEKOU010000010.1 coordinate 17,984, forward strand.
GTCGGTGAGAGCGGCGGCAAGGGGATCATGTTTGGCCCGTCGGCGCGACCGCAAGAGCGTGACCGGATCCGGCGCCAGGTCGAGGCCAACCCCACCGGGTACGTCGCTCAGCCGGCGCTGGAGGTGGAGACGCTCCCCTGCGTCCAGCCGGACGGGACCACGGAGATGCGACGGGCCGACCTCCGCGCCTTCGTCATCCATGGCGACGACCCCTGGGTCATGCCCGGAGGGCTCACCAGGGTGGCGCCGAGCGCCGATTGCTGGCTGGTGAACTCCTCGGCGGGCGGAGGCGTCAAGGACACCTGGATCGAGGGGGTGGACGCATGGCCATGATCTCCCTCACCCACAGCACGGTACAGCGCTATCCCGCCCCTGCACGCCGGAGCAGAAACGAGGTTCGCCTTCAGCCCCGGGACGGAGACGGATACCGGCTGGTGGAATTCGACCTGGAGGTCTCTCCAAGCGCCGAGATCGACTCCGAGCGCGATTACTTCGACAACACCGTCTGGCTCGTCTCCGTGGAGGCGGAGCACCGCGAGCTCGCCATCACCGCGCGGAGCGTGATCGAGTGGGAGGGCGACCATCCGGACGAGCTGAGCACCCCGGTCGCCTGGGATGCGGCGGAGCTCTCCTGCCACCCGGCCCTCGAGTTCGCGCTGCCGTCACCCGGGGTGCCCCGGCTCGGCGAGACCAGAGCGCTGATCCGTGAGCTCGACCTCCCGGCGCACCCGGCAGCCGCCGTCGTCGAGGCCAACCACCGGCTGCGCGAGGTCTTCACCTACCAGGCCGGGACGACCAGTGTCGCCACCTCGCTGCAAGAGGTCCTCTCGCTGCGGACGGGGGTGTGCCAGGACTTTGCCCACGTGCTGCTGGCGATCGCCCGTGAGCTGGGCTGGCCGGCCCGCTACGTCAGCGGTTACCTGGTTCCAGAGGTCGGGGCCGAACCGGGTGAGAGCCACGCCTGGGTCGAGATCTGCGCCGGGAACGGCAGGTGGTTCGGCTACGACCCCACCCACGGATGCGCGGCCGGTCCGGGACACATCGCGGTCGCCGTCGGTCGCGACTACGGCGATGCCGCCCCCGTCCGGGGGACGTTCATGAGCTCCGCTCCGGGGCTCGCCCCCGAGGTCAGCGTCATCACGCGGAGAGACGCCCGGGGAGGGCCGGAGATGGACCAGTGAGCTGATCTCCGGGGGGCTGGTAGCCCGGTGGCGGCCCGGGCTACCAGCCCCAGGGGCACCTCCGCGCCGCGCGCGATCGCCGCGGAATGGGCCGGCCCGGGTTCAGCCCGGCGTGCTGTCCGAGGGGGGGTCGTCGGCCGGCTGCCCCGGTCCCGGCGCACCGCCCTGGCGGTCGTCCGGTGCGGCCGGGGGGTCGGCGTGCGGCAGCTGCCGCTTGCGGGGCCAGAGGCCCTCGTCGGGCGGCGCAGGCTGATCGCCGCCGGGGGAGGGGCGGTCGTCGAAGGAGGTGGCTCCCCGGGTCGGGGCCCCGGGCGCGCCAGGTCCGGCGAAACCGAGGCTGCGGAGGAGCTTCTCCAGCTCCTCGGGGCCGCCGAGGTCCTCCTGGACACGCTCGGCGAAACGGGAGAGGAGGTCGGAGAGCTGAGGGTCGCCGGTCAGCTTGTCCTGGAGGCCGCCGAGCTGGGAGAAGAGGTCGCGCATCGCCGCCTCCTGGGCCACCTGCATCAGCACCGGCTGGGAAGCGGCCGCGGCCACCGCCTGCGCCTGCTGGCGGACCACCTCGAAGCCCTTGCAGCTCAGGCAGTTGCCCTGGTGCTGGCAGCGGCACAGCTGTGACTTGAGCGAGTCCAGCTCGCGGTGGAGTCCCGAGAGGTCCACTCCCGGTTGTGGATCGGCCATGCGTCGATCCTACGCGCCATGAGACCCGGCGGCTCCCGAAGCCCCCGCTGCGCCGGCCCGGCGACCCCGACCGATGGTGGGCGGCCCAGACGGTGTGCCCGGTCCCGTCGCTACAGTCGGCCCATGTCCGCGGTCAGCCGTCGCGCCCTGGTCACCGGGGTCACCGGCCAGGACGGTCCCTACCTCTGTGAGCTGCTCCTCGCGGAGGGGTACGAGGTGTACGGGATGGTCATGCCGCGCGAGGTCGTGCCTCCAGAGGTTCCGGCGGCCGTCCACCTCTGGGAGGGGGTTCTGACCGACAGCGCCTCGCTCACAGCCGCCCTCGCCGCGGCGCAGCCAGAGGAGATCTACAACCTGGCCGCCGCCACGTCGGTCGCCGCGTCCTTCGACGACCCCGTGGCCGTCGCCGACGTGACCGGGCTCGGGGTCCTTCGCCTGCTCGAAGCGGTCCGCGGCAGCGGGGCGCCCATCCGCCTGCTCCAGGCGTCCAGCGCCGAGATCTTCGGGGGCGCGGTGACCTCGCCCCAGGACGAGACCACGCCCCTCTGCCCGATCTCCCCCTACGGGGTGGCGAAGGCCTTCGCCCACCAGACCGTCCAGCTCTACCGGCGCAGCCATGGGATCTTCGCCGCCACGGCCATCCTCTACAACCACGAGTCGCCGCGCCGCGGCCCGGGCTTCGTCACCCGCAAGATCACGACTGCGGCGGCGCGGATCTCACGGGGCCTGGACGGCGAGCTGCGGCTCGGGAACCTGGACGTGGAGCGCGACTGGGGCTACGCCCCCGACTACGTCCGCGCCATGCATCTGGCGCTCCAGCAGGAGGCGCCCGACGACTACGTGGTGGCGACCGGCGAGACCCACGCCCTGCGGGAGCTGCTCGACATCGCGTTCTCGGCGGTCGGGCTCGACTGGCACCGGCACGTGGTCACCGATCCCGGGCTGCTCCGGCCGGCCGAGCCCATCCGGCTCTGCGGGGACGCCTCCCGGGCGCGGGCACGCCTCGGCTGGGCGCCCACCCGCGACTTCCCCGCCATCATCCGCGAGATGGTGGCCGCTGATCTCGACAGGCTCGATCAGACGGTTCCCCCCACCGCTCAGGCACCCGCATCGCCCGCGGCCCCACGGCGTGGGGAGCCCGGATGAGACGATGCGCGCCATGAGCAAGTCCGCGCTGATCACCGGCATCACGGGGCAGGACGGGAGCTATCTCGCCGAGCATCTCGTCTCCCTCGGCTACGAGGTGCACGGGCTGATCCGCGGGCAGAACAACCCCCGCGCGGCCATCGTCCGGCGAATCGTCCCTGAGCTGCACCTGGTGGAAGGGGACCTCCACGACCAGTCGTCGCTGATCAACGTCCTCGAGGCGACCCACCCGGACGAGGTCTACAACCTGGGGGCGATCAGCTTCGTCGCCCTCTCCTTCAAACAGGCGATCAACACCGGGGAGATCACCGGTCTGGGGGTCACCCGGATGCTGGACGCCATCAGGGTGGTCAACCCGGCGATGCGCTTCTACCAGGCGTCGAGCAGCGAGATGTTCGGCAAGGTGCGGGAGAGCCCGCAGAACGAGCTGACCCCCTTCCACCCCCGCTCCCCTTACGGGGTGGCCAAGGTCTACGGGCACCACATCACCGTCAACTACCGGGAGAGCTACGGGATGTTCGCGGTGAGCGGCATCCTCTTCAATCACGAGTCGCCGCGCCGGGGACTCGAGTTCGTGACCCGCAAGATCACCGACGGTGCGGTGCGGATCAAGCTGGGGCTGGAGACGGAGCTTCGCCTCGGCAACATCGATGCCGAGCGCGACTGGGGATTCGCCGGTGACTACGTTCGCGCCATGCACCTGATGCTGCAGCAGGACGAGCCCGACGACTTCGTGGTCGCAACCGGCGAGACCCATTCGGTGCGCGAGCTCCTGGAGCTCGCCTTCGGCCATCTCGGGCTGCGCTGGCAGGACCACGTGGTGGTCGACGATCGATTCATCCGGCCCGCGGACGTCGCCATGCTGATCGGCGACGCCGCCAAGGCCCGCCGCGTCCTCGGCTGGCGGCCCACCGTCTCCTTCTCCGAGCTGATCGCGATGATGGTGGAGTCCGACCTCGGCGCAGTCGCCGCCGACCTCCCCGCGAGGGCCGCCCCGACGCCGCGATAGGTGTCGCCGCCGGGCCTGAACGGTCAGCCGGCCGGGGTGGTCACAGCCGCCGCACCGGCGCGTCGCAGGCGCACGCGGAGCGCGACAGCCATCACCGCGCACGCGGCGGCGACTGCGATGCAGAAGGCGAGCTCGACTCGGAGCAGCGTTCCCGGCAGCACGACCAGGGCCAGGACCAGGGCGACGGTTCCCGACACCCAGCCCGCGGTGGCACCACGGTATCCGCGCAGGGCGATGCAGGCGTAGGCGAGGGCAAAGGCCACCATCATCCCCTCGCTGCCGAGCGCGAGCAGGGCAAGGTCGCCCCGCCCCAGCGGTCGGCTGCTGTGGAAGAGGATCTGCAGGACGGGCGGTCCGAGCAGGGCCATCCCGGCGACCGAGAGCACGATCACCAGGGCGGCCAGCACGAGGATCCGGCGGAGCAGCAGGCGGAAGTCGTCCAGGCGGCCCGCGGCCGCGTCGGCGGAGAGCTTGGGCATCAGCGACGCCTGGATCGCCTGGAAGAAGAAGAGGGGGATGCGGGCGACGATCAGCCCGTTGAGGATGCGGCCCGCGGCGGTGGGGTCGCCGTTTGAGAAGAGAGCCTTGCTCGCGAGCGGCGTGACGTTCATCAGGGCCTGGGCCAGCAAGGATCCGGTGAGCAGCCATCCGAGCGCCGAGGAGAGCTCACTCCAGCGCGCCGGCGGTCCGGGGGCGGCGATGCCCCGCTGGCGTGGCATCACGACGGCGAGGCCGATCAGGCACGGCAGGCTGATGGCCAGGCCAAAGGCACCGCCGTTGGTGACCCCGGCCTTCAGCAGCACCAGCGCTGCGGCGATCCGGACCGCCCCCTCGACCATGAGGACGGTGGCGTAGCCGCCAAACCGGGCCGATCCCGCCAGCGTCCCCCGAGAGAGGTAGTAGACGGCGTAGACGGCCATGGCGACCAGGAACCCCAGCAGCATCAGGGCCTGGCCGTTGAAGAACGTGCCCACCAGCGGGCTCTCGCCGGCGGCGGCGAGCACCATCACGGCGATGGCGATGCCGATCCCGAGGAGCAGGGCCCGTCGCACCACGGGCCCCGCCCCGAGCCCGGCCACCCGCCGGGCGGAGGCGGCCCGACCCACCTCCTGCTCGAGTGGCAGGAAGAGGCCCGGGGCGGCCACGAAGGTGAGAGCCCAGAGCGCGCTGAACGCCGAGTAGGTCTTGGGCGCGAGCGCGTGGTTGGCGATGACCACGAAGGCGTAGGTCGTGATCCCCTGGATCGCGAGGGCCATGCCGATGACCAGGGCTCCCGGGGGGAGTGGATTCGACCGGGGGGCCCGCGCGGCCTCACCCGCGAGGGGGGTGGCGGAGACGGCCGAGGGGGAGTCGCCGGGAGAGGGCGATGCGGGCTCTGTCACGGCGCCACAGCGGTCATCGCGCCACAGTTTGTCGCAACGCGGCCGGCTGCGGTCCCGTCGAGGGCCCCCGCGACTGCCACCCTCGAGACTCAATTCTGCCCGGCGGTCGCAACCGCCTCCGGTTCGGGTATAGTCGCTGGTGGCGGGAGCTTTCGAGAGCCGCTGCCCCGGCCGGACACCGGCCAGATGCCGCGTCGCAGCCGCGAGCGCGCCTCAGAAGTCCCCGGAATACGTCTGCTGACGCCGCACAGCCACAGCCTGCGGCGCATCGAGGTTGACAGTCCGCTGATCGCACCGGACCTCGCGCTCGACCGGCTTCACCTCATCGTCCCCGATGAGAGTGATGCGATGGTCGTGCTCACCACACTTGCACACGGCGGTGCCGCCGGCGCTGATCCACGCGCCCTCTTCGCCGAGCGGCTGTCGGAGCTCGGCCATCTGACGGTCTCCTTCACCGACGAGGATCCCCCCCAGGTCCGGCTGGCACTCCCCGACCTCACCCTCCAGTGCGTCCCTCAGCCCGATCCGGGTGGGGATCCCGCCCACCTGGCTCTGCGGGTGATCTCCCTCAAGCCGATGAGCGACCACCCCGACGGGGCCAAGATCCTCACCCTGACCGCCCGTCACCCGGTGGTGACCGCCGCCAATGGCGTGGCCAGTGACACCTTCCGGATCCTGGATTGGCGCCGAGCGGGCGCCAAGGCCGCGAAGAGCGAGCGCCTCTACGCCACCCTGAAGCTGGTCGAGCGCCTCGAGGGGGCAGAGAAAGGTCGCGCTCAGACCCAGCGCACCCGCTACGTCGCAGCCCGAGAATTCTGGCGCTGCAAGACCTGCCGGGCACTCTGGCGGCCCGGGGAGCACACCCAGTGCCCATCGTGCGGGCGCGAGTTCGGCGAGATGGACCGGAGGCAGCCGGAGATCGCCAAGGTCGAGTTCGTCGTCCCCGAGGTGGAGACGATCACCCTCGCGCCCGACGCCGCGGTGCTGGTGGAGCCGGAGGACGAGCCCAACTTCGTGGGTCGGGTCTCTCGGATCGACCACCGCCGGCACACCGTCGAGGTCTCCACCCGCACGTTTGAGCACGCCGGGACGGAGGGCTACATCACCCCCTCCTTCAACCGGTCGCTGTACCAGGCCAAGCGCTCGGTGCTGGCCGCCATCGCGACCAGGGATTTCGGGGTGGGCCTGCTGGCTCAGCTCCTGGTCGCCGCCGACACCGTGCGCTCGCCCGCGTACGTCCCGAGCACCGAGGCCGGGGGATGGCTCACCGAGGGGATGCAGGCCAACCCGCCCCAGGACCGCGCGGTCGCCCTCCTCTCCGGTCTCCAGGCCGGACAGGCCGTCTTCATCCAGGGACCCCCCGGGACCGGCAAGACCACGGTCATCGTCGAAGCCGTCAAGCGCCGTCTCGCCGCAGATCCCGACGAGCGAATCCTGGTCACCTCCCACTCCAACCTGGCCGTCGACAACGCCCTGGAGCGGCTCGCCGGCACCCCCGGGATGCGAGCCGTCCGGGTCGCGCGGGCTGAGCGCGTCCACCCCGCGGTGGAGCGCTTCCGCTGTGACGACGAGGACGACCCGCGGCTGATGGAGGCCAACTGCTACTTCGCCACCTGTGCGACCGCGGCCACCTCGGCGATCACCGACATGAACTTCGACGTGGTCATCCTCGATGAGGCCAACAAGGCACGGGCCGACGAGTCCCTCCCGGCGCTCCGCCTCGGTTCGGCACTTGCCCTGGTCGGCGACCACAAGCAGCTGCCCCCGGTCGAGGACGACTCCCTCTACGGCATCGTCGAGACCGATCCCTTCCTGGAGGAGCTGGTCAACACCTCTCTCTTCGAGATGGCCTGGGACGGCGGCCTTCCCGCGGAGGCCCGGTGCCTGCTGACCATCCAGCACCGGATGCATCCTCAGATCTCCGCCTACATCTCGCGCGCCTCGTACGAGGGGCAGCTCCAAGATGCGCCGGAGGTCCAGGCGTACGAGTTCGTGACCCGCAAGCCGCTGCCAGTCGCCCTCCACTTCGTGGACACCGACGGCATGAGGGGAAGCCGGGAGCGCCGCGGCCCCGGCGGCGCGCTGCGCAATGAGACCGAGGTGCGAGTGGCGGCCCACGTCGTCCGGTTGCTCGACGAGCGCTGCCCCCGCGAGCTGAGCATGGCCGTCATCGCCATGTACGCCGAGCAGGTGGAACGGTTGCGCCAGGCGCTGGGGCGCCGCAAGTTCAAGCGGTCGGTGAAGATCGACACCGTCGACTCCTTCGAGGGCCGCGAGGAGGACCTGGTCGTCATCTCCCTGGTCCGCTCCAACGAGCGGGGCCGGATCGGCTTCCTGCGCGTCCCCAACCGGCTCAATGTCGCCGTCTCCCGAGCCAAGCGGCTCGTGGTCTGCATCGGCGACGCCGCCACCCTGAGGTCCGGTGAGGAGTCGATGTACGGGGTGCTGGTCGAGGCCGCGCGGGAGTCCGGCGGCTACGTCCCGGCCGCCGACGTGGTCTCGCCGCGGCGCCGGCCGGACCACTCGTTCGGGTCGGAGGGAGAGTCAGGTCCCCCGGAGGGTGGAGGCCAGCTGCGCCGCCGGCGCCGCCGGCGCCGGGGAGGTGCCGCCGGGCAGGCTCCCGCCGCACTGGGTCCGGACGGCCAGCCGCTCGTTCCCGCCGCGGGAACCGCGGGGGCCGGGCAGGAGACGGGTCAGCCGGCCCGCCGCCGCCGGCGTCGCCGTCGCCGTGGGGGGACGCCACCGGCCCTCTCCGGCGCCGGTCCCACGCCGGACGGTGAACAGCTCCAGACCGGGATCGAGGGGGCGCCCACGATGGGCGGACAGTCGAGCCTGCGGCCGCGCCGCCGCCGCCGCCACCGCCACGGGCCACGTCCCGGGGGTGCGACCGGCGGCGACGGGGGCGCCGCCACCTCTGGCGCGTCCGGCCCGCCGAGCCCGCCTCCGGCTCCTGTCGAGAGCTGAGCCGCCCCGAGTTCCGCTAGCCTTCGTCGGCGAGATGAGCGAGCAGGTCACCATCTACGTCCGCGCCGGAGATCCCACCTGCACGGCGGCGCTTCAGTACCTCGCTCAACGTGGCGTGGAGCACCGGGTCCGGGACATCCTCACCGACCCGTCGGCGAGCGCCATCCTGCTCGGCCGGCTCGGCAGGGTGACGGTTCCGGCCTTCCAGATCGGTGATCGCCTGGTGGTCGGATTCGATCCCATCCAGCTCAGCCGGCTGCTCCCCCGTGACGGGGACGCCGGGCCGGGCGTCAGCTTCGGGGCGGGAGTGCGCACGGTGACCGCCGTGATCGCCGCCGCCCACGGGCTGCCGGCCGCCTACGGTGTCGAGGTGGGCCCGGTACGCCAGGGGTCCCCGGCCGCGGTTGCGGGCGTGCGCCCCGGGGACGTGATCACCGCCATCGGGGCCTACACCCTCACCGGCGGGGAGTCCCAATTCCGGACCGCGGTGTCCGCCCGGCACCCCGGCGACTCCATGGCAATCACGGTCTGGCGGGACGGCTCGTCGGAGGAGCTGGCGGTGCAGTTTCCGGCCGAGCCGGATCCCGATCCGACCGCTCCCGCTTAGGACGACCCGGCGGCGCTCAGCCCGTCCAGATCAAGGCACCGAGCAGCATCCGCGGAAGACCGGTAGCGGTGTCCCGGTCGTTCAGAGCAAGGAGGCGAGGAGCAAGGCGAGGGAGCGCACCGAGGCGATCAACCCGGCGGCGCTCAGGCCGTCCAGATCAAGGAGGCGAGCAGCGGAGGGTGGGAGCGCACTTGACGTGCGTGACCACCCGAGCAGCGGAGCTGACGCCGAGATGGGCGGAAATGAGCGCCGCCGCTACCAGCCGGGAGGGGGCTCGGAGCGGTTCAACAGCCGGATGAAGTCCTCCGCGCGGGCGACGGCCTCCCAGCGGCGGCTGAAGAAGTCCTGGCAGATCATCCGACCGTCGGCCACGCTCGTCACCGTCACCGCCCACTGGTTGAGCGCCTTGGCGACCTCGACCTCGTAGGTCGCGGCGTCATTCCGTACCACCAGCCCGGTGGGGGCCGGCCGGCGCTGAGTCCTTTCATTGCGCTGGGGGGACGCCATGGCCATCACAATTACCTCCACGGTCGATCGGGAGACCCGCAACCCGGGCAGCGAGACCTCGGTGCTCTTAGGAAATGGGGGGAGCGAGACCGAGCAGCGCAGCCTGCTGGGTACCCGGAGATCCCGCACGGGCTATTCTCGCGCATTCTCGCGGTAGAGAGAAGCCCGGACAACAACGGAAATCGAAGCCGGCCGGGGACCTGACCGCGGAATCAGACGTCGAGATGAAGCTGCTCTGATTGTGCCACAACCGGGCCGGCGGCCCCCTGCCTCGCTCCTTCGAGAGCGGGTGCGGCCGGCGGCTCACCGACGTCCCTCACCCAACCCGGGATTGCCCCGTCACGCTCCTCCATCCGCCGGAGGATCGGCCCGGGAGGTCGGGGCATCCGCACGCCGAGAAGGTGGGCCATGTCGAAGCCGTTGACCACCGCGTAGTTGCTCCGGTTGTTGTTCATCAGCACGTGCACCGGGACGTCGCGGTCCGCAGCGGCCCGGATCGCCGGCACCCACTGCGCCAGCTCCGACGGTGGATAGAGGTAGTCGAAGCGCTCGCCGGTCGTCGCCACCTTGCGGTACCACGTCTGGTAGTTGCGCCCGTGAAAGCGCACCAGAACCAGACGGTCGGAGGTGACGGCCAGGTGGGGCGGTGCGGTCCCGCTCCCCAGCTGAGGGGCGTCGACCCCGACCAGGGTGCAGTCCAGCTCCCGGAGCAGGTCCTCTGTCTCTGCGAGCCGCTCCCCGTCGAACCAGGAGCGGTGGCGGAACTCGACGGCGATGATGTCGCCGGGGTGCCGGTCGCGGGCTCGCAGGAGGGCCTCGCGCCCGGCGGGGCCGCTCACCACCCAGGGCGGGAACTGGTAGTGGATCGCGCCCAGCTTCTCGGACTCGCGAAGCGGTGCCAGCGCCTCGAGGAAGGCGCGCTCCTCATCGGCGGTGGGAGGCCGGGGGCGTCCCTGCTCGCGCTCGTGGCCGGTCAGGCTCCGGTAGGCCTTGATGTTGAAGACGAAGTCATCCGGGGTGCGGGCCACCCAGTCGGCGACGCGGTCCGGAGTCGGGATCCCGTAGAAGCTGGAGTCGATCTCGACCAGGGGGAAGTACCGGGCGTAGAAGGCGAGACGTTCGCGCTGCCGCCTACCCCGGAGCTCGTCCGGGTAGAAGTCCTCGTGGTCGACCCAGTTGCAGGTGCCGACCAGGATCGGGGACCGGCCCCGCCCTTGCTCCATCTCCTTCAAGAGTAGTGATCCCGCGTCCCTCCGGCCAGGCGACGTCGGATTCTGGCCGCTGTGTCCCAATGCGATGCGCCCGGGTGGCCACGGCGACGACCCGGAGCGTGCATCGGCGATCATGGGCTGGATGGCCACCGCCGCTCCCCCCTTGGTCCGACTCCCGATCGACCTCCTCCACCTCGCCACCGCCGCGGCCGAGTCGGGAGGGCGCGTGATCACAGCGGCACGCGCCGCCGGCCTCCGCGCCGTCCCCGAATCCAAGGGCCGGGGCGACTGGGTGACGAGCGTCGACCGAGCCGCCGAGGCCGCCGCCACGGCCATCCTGCGCACCGCCACCCCGGAGATTCCCATTCTCGCCGAGGAGGGGGGAGGCTCCTGGGCAGAGCGCTTCTGGGTGGTGGACCCCCTCGACGGGACCACCAACTTCGTGCTCGGCTTCCCCATGGTGGGAGTCAGCATCGCGCTCGTCGAAACGGGCCAACCGACCATCGGGGTGGTCAGCGCTCCGGAGCTGGGCAGCCGGTGGGTCGCGATGCGGGGGGCCGGCGCCTTTGACCGTGCCGGCCGGCGCCTCAGCCTGATGGAGAGCCCGGCGGCCGGGGTGACCGCCACCGGATTCCCCTTCCGTCACCCGGAATGGCATGCCCGCTACCTGGCGGTGATGAACGCCGCGCTCGGCGAGTTCGAGGACCTCCGCCGCGTGGGGGCCGCCTCTCTTGACCTGGCCTACTGTGCGGCCGGGGTGTGGAGCGGCTTCTTCGAGCTCGGGCTCGGGCTCTGGGACATCGCGGCCGGCGCTCTGCTGGTCCGCGAGGCGGGGGGCGTGGTCACCGATTGGACCGGCGACGAGACCGCGGTCTTCCGGAGCGGCGACATCCTGGCGGGCGGCCCCGCCTGGCATCAGCGCATGCTGCAGCTGGTCCGCCGGGTGGAGGGAAGGTGAGAGTCCGTAACCTGAGCCGCCTCCTCCGATTCCACCTTCACGTGCCATGAGGGAGACCTGCCTCCGTGACCGCTGAGCCCGCCGCGATCGCAACTTCCCGCAGCACCGCTGCGCCTGGAGGCCTGCTCGCAGGCCGGCGCATCCTGGTGACCGGCGTGCTCACCCCCAAGAGCATCGCCTACTCGATCGCCGACGCCTGTCTCGACCACGGGGCGGAGGTGATCCTCACCTCGTTCGGACGGGCCATGAGCCTCACCGAGCGCAGCGGCCGCCGCCTTGGCCTCGAGGGACCGGTGCTGGAGATGGACGCCTCCCGGCCCGACCAGGTGACGGCCGTCGCCTCGGCCCTGCGCGAGCGCTGGGGTGGGTTGGACGGCGCCGTCCACGCCATCGGCTACGCGCCCGAGGACGCTCTCGGCGGCAAGTTCATGACCACGCCCTGGGAGTCGGTCGCCACCGCGATCCAGGTCTCCGCCTTCAGCCTCAAGACGATGGCCGCCGAGTTCGCGCCCCTCATGCCCGACCGGGGCGGCTCGCTGGTCACGCTCACCTTCGACGCCACCGTCGCCTGGCCGCTCTATGACTGGATGGGCCCCACCAAGGCCGCCCTCGAGTCGATCGTCCGTTACCTCGCCCGCGACCTCGGCGCGCGGCGCATCCGGGTCAACTCTCTGGCCGCCGGGCCCCTGGAGACGATCGCCGCGCGCGCCGTGTCCTCCTTCGAGGGACTCAAGGATGCATGGGGTCACGTGGCTCCGCTGAAGTGGGACAGCACGGATGCCACGCCGGTGGCGGACGCGGCCGTCTTCTTGCTCAGCGACCTCTCTCGGGGCGTGACGGGCGAGATGCTCCACGTGGACGGCGGCTTCCACAGCCAGGGGGGAGCTCCGGCGCAGATCCAGCTCCCGGAGGGGCCGGTCGAGTGAGCGCGGCGCGGAACGGCCGGGTGCGCGTCGCCGTCACGGGGCTCGGAGCCGTCACCCCCCTCGGTCTCGACGTCGAGTCGAGCTGGGCCGCCTGCAAGGCCGGTCACTCGGGGATCGTTCCCATCTCGCTCTGCGAGGCCTCCGACCTCTCCACCCGGATCGCCGGTGAAGTCAAGGGCTTCGACGTGGTCGCCCACCTGGGGCTCAAGGAATCCCGGCGGACCTCTCGCTGCGTCGCCCTCGGCCTGGCGGCGGCCCGCCAGGCGGTTGCCGACTCGGGGCTGGACGTGCGCTCGATCGGCGACGACATCGGCGTGCTGGTGGCATCGGGGATCGGCGGCCTGGAGTGGCTGGAGCAGGGGGTGGTCCGGCTCAACGAGGGCGGGCCGCGGCGAGTCTCGCCCTTCACCATCCCGGCGATGATCCCGGACATGACCGCGGGCCGGGTGGCCATCGAGTTCGGCGCTCGTGGGCCAAACTTCGCCGCGGTGTCCGCCTGCGCGTCCTCAGGCAACGCCATCGGGGAGGCGGCCGAGTGGATCCGACGAGACGACGCCGTGGCGGTCATCGCCGGCGGCACCGAGGCGGCGATCTGCCGGATCGGGATCGCGACGTTCAACGCCATGCAGGCGATGTCCACGCGCAACGACGAGCCCGAGAAGGCATCGAGGCCCTTCGACAAGGACCGTGATGGGTTCGTGATGGGTGAGGGCGCCGGGATGCTGATCCTCGAGGAGTACGAGCACGCTCGCCGTCGCGGCGCCCGCATCTACGCGGAGGTGGTCGGCTACGGGGCCACCGACGACGCCGTCGACGTGGTCCAGCCCGACCCGACCGGTACCGGCGCCTGCCGCTGTGTGCAGCGCGCACTCAACCGCGCTGGTGTGGGGCCCGACCAGGTCGACTACGTCAATGCCCACGGGACGTCGACGCAGCTCAACGACGCCGCAGAGACCAAGGCCGTGAAGACCGCTCTCGGGCCGCGGGCGGCCACCGTCCCGATCAGCTCCACCAAGTCGATGACCGGCCACCTCCTCGGCGCGGCCGGCGGGGTGGAGGCGGTCTTCTCGATCCTCGCCATCCGCGACAGCTTCGTCCCGCCGACGATCAACCTCGACGAGCCCGACCCCGAGTGCGACCTCGACTACGTCCCCAACGTCGGGCGGAGCGCGCGCGTGGACCTGGCGATCAGCACCAGCTTCGGCTTCGGCGGGCACAACGCCTGCCTCGCCTTTGCCCGCACGGACGACTAGCAGGGTCCTTCCTCACCCGGCGAGCCCGCCCCGGTGACGATCCCGTCACCGGCTCCGGGGGCTCCCGAGCGGGGCGGGGGCGGGGCCAGCGGGGGGGGAGGCCCGGCCCTCGGCGAGGTCGCCCAGGCCATAGCACGGCTTCTTGACGGGGATATGCGATCGCGGCAGGGCGCTATCCACACGTGACGGAGCGCGCGGTCAATCTGTCACAAGGGGGACGGGATACCGTCATCGGGGGGGTCGCGAGTAGTGCATATGCTCTATTCGATGCGCAAGCCCACCGCTCTGGTCAATCCCGTCCCCCGGCCTGGCGGAGTGGTGTCGCTCCAGCTCTTCATCGGCATGGCGCTGGCGGCGGCCCTCGCGGCGGTGGCCCTCGGACTGGGCGTCGTCATCTCCGGCGGAGCCTGGAGCTGGACGGTCATCTGCAGCCTGGTGATCGCCGGCATCGCGATCCTGGGCGCCGCCCTGCTGGTGGTGACCGTCCATCTCTACCGAGCCCGGGCCGAGCTGGCGCAGCGCCACGCAGAGATCGAGGACATGGCCAGCGTGGACGCTCTCACCGGGGTCGCCAACCGGCGCGCCTTCGAGCACGAGCTGGAGCGCAACGTCCGCCCCGGCGCGGATCTCGCACTCCTCCTCCTCGACCTCGACAACCTCAAGTCCATCAACGACTCGGTGGGGCACAGCGTCGGCGACGAGGTCCTGCGTGGCACCGCGGTGCGCATCCAGGGCTGCCTGCGCACCACCGACACCGTCTCCCGGCTGAGCGGCGACGAGTTTGCGGTGCTGCTGCCGAGGGTCGGGGATCGCAGCAACCTCGAGGTGATCTCCCGCCGCATCGTCGAGGCGGTGCAGCGGCCCTACCCCCCCGAGCTGCTCAGCTGCACGATCAGCGCGAGCGCCGGGGTGGTCATGCTGGATGGGGAGACCGGCCCGGGCGAGCTGCTGCGCAACGCCGACGTCGCCCTGATGTATGCCAAGCGCCAGGGCAAGGGCCGCTACGTGATGTATCGCCACGAGGTCCACTCCAGCGAGCTCGAGCGCATCGCCTTCGAGCGGGACCTGCGGATCGCGCTGGAGCAGGACCAATTCGTCCTCCACTACCAGCCGATCGTGGACTCGAAGCACCGGCGCATCCTGGGCGTCGAGGCCCTGGTGCGGTGGCAGCATCCCGAGCGGGGACTGGTGCCGCCGCTGGACTTCATCCCGCTCGCCGAGGCGACCGGCCTGATAGTGCCGCTCGGAGCGTGGGTGCTCCGCGAAGCATGCATCCAGACCCAGAAATGGCGGACCAATCACCCCAGCCTCTTCAAGGACTTCCTGCTGAGCGTCAACGTCTCGGCGCGGCAGCTCTTCGGCACCCAGCTCCAGCACGACGTGGTCACCGCTCTCAACCAGTCGGGTCTTGACCCCCGCCACCTGGTGCTGGAGATCGTCGAGTCGCAGGTCATGACCGACGTCGCCGGCGCCCTCCGCCAGTTCGCCGCTCTCAAGGAGATCGGGGTCCGCATCGCCATCGACGACTTCGGAACGGGGTACTCCTCGCTCGGACACCTCCAGGACCTTCCCGTCGATTTCCTCAAGCTGGACAAGAGCTTCACCGACAACATCACCGAGTCGGTGAAGAGCCAGGAGCTGATGCGCACCGTGGCCCATCTCAGCCGCGCGCTCTCCATCGCCACCGTGGCCGAGGGAGTGGAGACGGTTGAGCAGGCGGACGTGCTGAACAACCTCGACGTCAACCTCTGCCAGGGCTTCTTCTTCGCGAGGCCGATCGACGCCGAGAGCCTCTCGCGGATGCTGAAGCGGGTGCGCCACCTCCCCGAGGTGGTGCACGCGACGCGCGGGTCGGCACCGGCGGCCGGTGGCGGCCGGATCTCCGTCAGGGTGCCGAAGCCGACCCGGGTCGCTGTGCCACAGCAGCCTAACTGATCGGCAGGTAAGTCGTCTGAGAGGGGGCGACGGGGGGCGCCGCGAGCGGGGCCCGGCGCCTCGGAAGGATTCGCGAGACCTAGTCCCCGGCGTGGCTCGGAGGCGCGTCGCCGACCGCCGGCCGCACCCCCGCCTGAGCGGGGTACCCAGCGGCATGGGAGTGGGTGCGCAGGCTCTTGGCGCTGCCCCGGCTGGCCGAGAGAACCGCGGCGACCGCCATCAGGACCATGGACCCGTAGAAGGCGGAATGCAGCCCGCTGGCGAAGGCGGTGGCCAGCTGGCCGTGCAGCGAGGTGGAGCCCACGAAGATGGCGAAGGCGAGCTGGCGGGGGATGCTCCGCGAGGCGAGGACGATGGCCATCGAAAAGGAGAACACCATGCCCACGTTGGCGAAGGTGCGCAGCATCCCCGACGAGATGCCAAACAGCTGGGGCGGTGACGCCTTCATCACCGCCGAGGTGTTGGCGGGGAAGAACGAGCTGGCCCCCAGCCCGTTGACGAGACTGCCCGCGACCACCACCCAGAGCCCGGTGTCGGCCGTCAGGTGTGCGTAGATGAAGAGCGCGATCACCTGGACGGCGAGGCCGAAGGTGGCCGGGATCACCGGTCCGACGCGGTCGGCGAGACGGCCCGCGAAGGGGCCGATCGCGCCACCGACCAGGTAGCCGGGGACGAGCAGGAGCGAGGCGTCAAGGGCGGAGAGGCCGCGTGTCCCCTGCAGGTACATGATCACCAGGAAGAGGACGGAATAGTTGGCGAGCCCCTGGAAGAACGAGGCGAGCAGCGAGGGCGCCATGGTCGGGATCTTGAGCAGGGAGAGCTTGAGCATCGGCTCCGCCTGCCTCCACTCGACCACCGTGAAGATGCCGATGAAGACCAGGCCACCCAGCAGGTAGCCGAGGATCGTGAGGTCGAAGGGTGTGGACGCCAGCGACGTCATCGCCCAGAGCACCCCGAAGAGTCCGAGGCCGAGGGTCAGCATCCCCGCGAAGTCAAGCCGGTGACTCCGCCGCTCGCCGACGTCATGCAGTACGCGCACGGCCAGGAGGACCGCGGCGAGCCCGATCGGCACGTTGATCCAGAAGATCCACCGCCAGGAGAGGTAGGTGACGATCACCCCCCCGAGGACGATGCCCAGCACCGCTCCCGCGCTCCAGCCGATGCCGTTGAATCCGTAGGCCTTGCCGCGTTCCTGAGGGGGGAAGAGGTCGGCGATGACGGCACCGCTGTTGGCGGTGACCAGGGCGCCGCCGATGCCCTGGAGCACGCGGAAGCCGATCATCGACGAGCCGTCCCAGGCCAGGGCGCAGAGAGCCGATCCGATGATGAAGACGACGAATCCGGCCTCGTACATCCGCACCCGGCCGTACATGTCACCGAGCCGGCCCACCTGGGTGGCGAGCAGGGTGATCACCAGCAGGTAGCCGATCACCACCCAGATGACCGAGGAGAGGTCGACCCTCAGCCCGCGCTCGATCTCGGGCAGGGCGAGGATGACGATGGTCGTGTCGACCGCGGTGATGAGCACACCGGTCATCACCACCGCCAGGCCCAGGTTCCTTCTCACCGGCCGGGGTGCGCGGACGCCCACCGGGGCCGCTCCCAAATGTGCTCCGCTCATCGCGTCGAGGATAGCCGTGGGGGGTTGACCGACCGCATCCGCTCGGGGCCCCTGACCTCGGCTGCGCCGCGGCCGGCGAATCCCGGACATGCGATCTGCAACGCCGCCTCCGCCGGTGAACCACCGATATGCGATCTCCATCGGCGATCTGTTACGGGATCATCGGAAATATCTCCGATGTCGGCGTTCTGTCACAGGATGATTGGATTGATTGCGACGTTAGAACCCTAGTCTGGCCGTGGTGGGGGCCCTCAGGGGGGGCCAGTGCAGGTGGAACTGGAGGTGTGGGCGAAGTGCTTCCGCTCTCGCTGTTGAGTTGGAATGACAAGAAGCGCAGCCGCGTCATCCTGACCGGCCTGCTCACCGCCGGGGTGGCGATCGCTTCTGCCGCGGTGTCGGTGGCCGCCGCACCCCTCCCCGCGGGACCGCCCTCCGCTCCGACCCCCGTGATCGTTCGGGGATCGCCAGGAACCCTGGCCACCGTTGATCAGGAAATCGCCCGAGCCGGTGGGCGGGTCACCGAGCAGATCCCCCTGATCACGGCCAGCGCGGCCGAGGTGCCGAGCGGCGCGCTCGACTGGCTCAGCGAGCAGCCGGGGATCGTCGAGGTGACCCCCGACGGACCGGTCCAGCTCACCTCGTCCTCCTACTCGCCGACCACCAACGCGGGGTCGCTCTACAGCGTGGAGCAGTCGCTGGGCGTCGACCAGGCGTGGCAGGACGGCTACACGGGTTCCGGCATCGGCGTGGCCCTGATCGACACGGGGGTGAACCCGGTCGTCGGGCTGGATGCATCCGGACAGATCATCAACGGCGCCGACCTCTCCTTCGACAACTCCAGCTCTTCGCTCCGCTACCTCGACGCCAACGGCCACGGCACCTTCATGGCCGGGATCATCGCCGGACGCGACCCCGGCGCCACCTCCGGCAAGTACGCCGGAGACACCACCGACTTCCTCGGCATCGCTCCCGACTCGCACATCGTCAACGTCAAGGTCGGCAGTGCCAACGGGGCGGTCGACGTCTCCCAGGTGCTGGCGGCCATCGACTGGGTGGTGATGCACCGCTATGACGAGGGCTTCAACATCCGAGTCCTCAACCTCAGCTTCGGCACGGACAGCAGCCAGTCGTATCTGCTCGATCCGCTCGCCTTCGCGGCGGAGGCCGCCTGGCGCGAGGGGATCGTCGTCGTGGCCGCAGTGGGAAATCAGGGGTCCGGCTCCACCCGGCTCGCCGACCCGGCGATCGACCCCTACCTCATCGCGGTGGGCGCCAGCCAGGGGAGCGGGTCCACGCTTGCCGTCGCCCCCTTCTCCAGCGCCGGCACTTCCAGCCGCAGCCCCGACGTGATCGCGCCCGGGACTTCCATCGTCAGCCTCCGAGACCCGGGATCCGTCATCGACGACGAGTACGGCGCGACCGCTGAGGTCGGCAGCCGCTTCTTCCTCGGCACCGGGACCTCCCAGGCCACCGCCGTGACCTCGGGCCTGGCTGCGCTGCTGGTCCAGGAGCACCCCTCCGCGACTCCCGACCAGATCAAAGGGCTGCTCACCTCGACGGCGACCCCGGTGGCGGGAGCGTCCTCACTGGTGACGGGTCACGGCCAGGTCTCGGCGTCGGCCGCCGTCCAGGCCGCCCTGCCCTCCACGGTCCAGAGCTTCACGGCATCCACCGGCACCGGCACCCTTCAGGGCGCCCGTGGCAGCCTCCAGGTCACCCTCGGCGGAGTGGCCCTCTCCGGGGAGCAGGACATCTTCGACGACGCCGTCAACACGGCATCCCTGGCGACCGTCGAGGGGTACGCGGACAGCTGGTCCGGCGGCAGCTGGAACGGTGCTGTCTGGTCGGGCAGCTACTGGGTGTGGAGCCCCACCCTCATGGATTGGGACTACGTCGCCTGGACGGGGAACTCCTGGACCGGGGTCGCCTGGTCCACCGTCATGACGTCCTCGGGGAGCTGGAACGGCACCTCGTGGTCCGGTACGTCGTGGTCGGGGACCTCCTGGTCCGGGACCTCCTGGTCGGGCGTCTCCTGGTCCGGGACCTCCTGGTCGAAGGACGGCTGGTCGTCCTACAAGTGGTAGCGGTCTCATCCTCGGTCGATGACCGAGTGCGCAGGGCGGGCTCGGCGCGGTGAATCCGGTGTCGCACACGCGCTGGACGGCGGTGGTGGAGCGCCTGAGCCCGAGCCGGCTCGCAGCGCGCGTGGGCCGGGTGCCTCTGCTCACGGTCGGCCTGGCCGCGACGGCAGTCCTGGCCGCCGCGGCCGTGGCGCGGCTCCCGGAGCGCGCCTCTCCCTACACCATCCCCTGGTGGCTCCTCGCCGGCCTCTTCTGCGTCGCCGAGGTCTGCGTCGTGCACGTCCAGTTCCGGCGCGAGGCTCAGTCCTTCTCGCTCAGCGAGGTCCCGCTGGTGATGGGCCTCTTCTTCGACCGGCCCCTGACGGTCGTCCTCGCCTACCTCCTCGGCGCCGCCGTGGCGCTGACGCTGCATCGGCGGCAATCGCGGCTGAAGCTCGCCTTCAACCTCAGCAACTTCGTGCTGGCGGCCGCCGTGGCGGTGGCGCTCTTCGCGCGGCTGGCTCCGCACGGAGATCCCACCGGCAACACGGCCAGCCTGGCCGCCCTCACCGCAGTCGTCGTCGCGGGCACACTCCAAACCGCGACCTTCGTCGTCGCCCTCTTCCTCTCCGAGGGCCGGATCGACCGCAGGGGCCTGGCCGGCAACTTCGGCCTCGCCATGCTGGGCACGCTGATCAACACCTGCCTGGCCCTGATCGTCGTCAACCTGATGTGGTCACACCTCCAGGTCGTCTGGCTGCTGGTCGTCCCGGTGGCCGGCGTCGCGCTTGCGTATCGCTCGTACGTGTCGGAGCGCGAGAACCGTCAGCAGATCACTTTCCTCTACGAATCCAGCCGCCATCTGCAGCACGCCGAGAACCTCGATGAGGCGCTGCTCGACGTGCTCAAGGGCTCGCGCGAGTCCTTCCGCGCGGAGATGGCGGAGATCATCATCTTCCCCACTCGGGAAGGCGAGGTGATGGTCCGTGCCGGGGTCAACGCCGGCGGCATCCAACCGATGCGGCCGGTGGAGCTCGACGAGGCGGGGCAGAAGCTCGTCACCGGGATGGTCGCCGCCGCCCCGGCCATCGTCGAACCGGGGACGGGGGGCCGGGACGGACTCCGGTTCCTTGCCGTGCTGGGCATCCGCGACGGCATGGTCGCGGTGCTCCGCCGCGAGACACGGCCGATCGGTCTGATGGTGGTGGGGAACCGGCTGGGAGAGGTGAGCTCCTTCGACGACGAGGACCTGCGCCTCTTCGAGATGCTCGCAGCGCACACGGGCAGCACGCTGGAGAACGGCCGGCTGGAGAGCTCCCTCCGGCAGCTGACCGACCTCCAGCACAAGCTGCGCCACCAGGCGCTCCACGATCCCCTGACCGGGATGGCCAACCGAGCCCTCTTCCAGACCCACGTTCGCGATGCCCTCGCCAGCGGCAGAGAGCGGGTCGGGGTGCTCTTCATCGATCTCGACGACTTCAAGACAGTGAATGACAGCCTCGGGCACGTGGTCGGTGACGAGCTGCTCCGTGCGGTGGCCGGCCGCCTGGCCGTCTGCCTGCGTCCCGGCGATGTCGCCGCCAGGCTCGGAGGCGATGAATTCGCCGTGCTCGTGCAGGGCACGGCCGACAGCAGGGCGGCGACGACGGTGGCGACCCGCATCGTCGAACGGATGCGCGATCCGTTTCAGGTGATGGGCGCCGAGATCATGGTCCGGGCCAGCATCGGCATCGCCACCGGGGAGGCGGGCGAGCTGGGCGCCGACGAGATCCTGCGCAACGCCGACGAGGCCATGTACACGGCCAAGGGTCTGGGCAAGGGCCGGTGGGAGGTGTTCGCTCCGAGCATGCACGCGGCGGTCCTCAGCCGTCACGAGTTCAAAGCCGACCTCCACCGGGCCCTGCCACGGGACGAGCTGGTCGTCCAGTATCAGCCGATCTTCGAGGTCCCCTCGGGAGAGGTGGTATCCGCCGAGGCACTCCTTCGCTGGCGGCACCCCCGCCACGGACTGATCCAGCCGATCGACTTCATCCCCCTCGCCGAAGAGACCGGGCTCATCTCTCCGATCGGCCTCTGGGTGCTCGAGCGGGCCTGTGCCGAGGCCCGCCGCTGGCCCGACCATGGATCGCGGAGGGACATCGCAGTCGCCGTCAACGTCTCACCAAAGCAGCTCCAGAGAGGAGCATTCATCGACGACGTCCAGAGCGTCCTCACCCGGACCGGCCTGTCGCCCTGGAGCCTGATCCTGGAGGTGACCGAGAGCCTGGCCATCGACGAGGTCGAGGGTGCGGTCGGGCGCCTGCGGCAGCTCCGCGAACTGGGCATCCGGATCGCCCTCGACGACTTCGGCACCGGCCACTCGTCGCTGAGCCGGCTCCGCGATTTCCCGGTCGACATCATCAAGATCGACAGGGCGTTCACCACCACACTCAGCTCGTCGCGCGACGGCGGCGGACTCTCCCGCGCGATCTTCGCGTTTGGCCACAGCCTCGGGCTCACGGTGGTCGCCGAGGGCGTCGAGGAGCTGGAGGATCTGCGCGCACTGGACGACTTCCCCCGCCAATGGGCGCAGGGGTACCACCTGGCCCGGCCGATGGACGGCGACGCGATGCTGGAGCTCCTCGATGCCCGTCGGCTCGAGACGGCCGCCGAGGACGGCGCGCGGGTGGTGCGGCTGGCGCTGCAGTCCCAGGCCTTCTGATCGCGTCTCATCGCTGGGGTGGCGAGCCGCTCGGAATGGGGTGACGCGCGACCAGCCCGGCGAGACTTCCCGGACGTTCCGCTCCCGGGCTTCGCCTGGCTACGCTGCAGGTTGTGGAGGCGCCGGTATCGGTGGGCGGCTGGTGAGCTGCGACTGGTTGTTGATCGACGGCTCGAGCATGATCTTCCGCGCCTTCTACGGGGTGCCCGCGGGTGTCCGCGGACCCGACGGGCAGCCGATCAACGCGGTCCGCGGCTTCCTCGACACCCTGGCCCGGCTGATCGTCCAGCGCCGCCCCCGTCAGCTCGCGGTGGCGAGCGATGAGGATTGGCGCCCGGCGTGGCGGGTCGCCCTCATCCCCGCCTACAAGGCCCACCGGGTGGCCGAGCCGGTGCCACCGCTCCTCGAGCCGCAGATGGTCGTGATCTTCGAGATCCTCTCCGCCATCGGGGTCGACCACCTCGGGGTCGCCGATCACGAGGCCGAGGACGTCATCGCCACGTGGAGCGCGCTTACCAGTGGGACTGTCGAGGTGGTGAGCGGCGACCGTGATCTCTTCGCCCTCGTCGAGGACCCCCGGGTGCGGGTGCTCTACCCCGAGAAGGGGGGCCTGGCGGTTGTCGACGAGGCGGAGGTGACCCGCCGCTACGCGGTCCCCGGTCGCCGCTATGCGGACTTCGCGGTCCTCCGGGGCGATCCCTCCGACGGGCTCCCGGGGTTGCGCGGGGTGGGCGCCGCCAAGGCGGCCGAGCTGATTCGCCGCCACGGCGGGGTGCCCGAGATCCTCCGCGACGCGCCGCTCCCCGAGGCCGATCGCGACTACCTCACCCGGGCGATGCGGGTCGTCGAGCCGGTGCTCGATCTGCCCATCACGCTGCCCTCGGGGAGGCGCGACCGCTACCCCGACCGGCCCGAGGAAGTGGCGGCGCTCGCCGCCCGCCACGGGGTCAAGGGCGCCTGCGACCGGCTGATGGCGGTGCTCGCCGCGATGGGCTGATGGGGGAAGGGCCGGGGCGCCCGCCGGGGGTTGACTTTTGTGATAGGCCAATCAATAATCATCCACATGACCCCCCGTGAAGCCGCCACCCGGCTGCGCCAGACCTCGGAGGAACGCCGCGAGCAGGTGGTCGAGGCCGCCATCCGCGAGTTCGCCGAGCGCGGCTATGAGGCGGCGAGCACGGCCGCCATCGCCGAGCGCGCCGGCATCAGCCAGCCGTACATCTACGCGCTCTTTCCCAACAAGCGCGATCTCTTCCTGGCCGCCCACGACCGGGTGCAGGGCCGGATCCGGGCCACCTTCCGGGAGGCCGCCCGTGGCGCCCGCAGCCCGGAGGAGGCCCTGGGGCGGATGGGCATGACCTACCCGGAGCTGATCGCCGACCGCTACGAGCTGCTCATGCAGCTGCAGGCCTATGCGGCCTCGGCCGATCCCGAGATCCATGCGCACTGCGCCCGCGGCTTCCGGGCCCTGGCGGACGACGTCCGCCAGTTGAGCGGCGCGACGCCGCGTCAGATCGCGGAGTTCTTCGCCGCTGGGATGATCGCCAACGTCACCACGGTTCTCGGAATCCCGGAGCTGTGCGCCCCGCTCTGGGAGGAGAAGCATGGAGGCGCGGACCTCCCGGCCAAGCCCGCGACCACGGACCCTCACGCCGCCGCCTGACGAGAAGGCGGAATTTTTTTTCACCTGCAAATTGATGGATGTATCAATAAGGAGAGCCCCGATGTCCCGTGCAGCCACCCGGCCCCCCGCACCGACCCGGTTCCCCGCCCTGGTGCGGTCCCCCGCTCCGACCCGCACCGGATGGACGCTTGCCCTGGTCTCGCTGGCGCTCTTCATGGTCACCCTCGACAACCTGGTGGTGACCTTTGCGCTGCCCAGCATCCGTCTCCAGTTCCACGTCGACATCGCCTCGCTGGAATGGACGGTCAACGCCTACACCCTGAGCTTCGCCGTCCTCCTCCTCTCCGGGGCCGCGCTCGGCGACCGCTTCGGCCGGCGCCGGATGTTCATCGTCGGGCTTGGCATCTTCACGCTCGGCTCGGCGGCGGCCGCCCTGGCTCCCAACGCCGGGGCGCTGATCGCCGCCCGCGCCTTCCAGGGCGCTGGCGGCGCGGTGGTGATGCCGCTGACCCTGACCCTCCTCTCCGAGGCATTCCCCGCCGGCCGGCGCGGCGTCGCTCTCGGCATCTGGTCGGGCATCAGCGGACTCGGCGTGGCCCTGGGCCCAGTCATCGGCGGAGCCGTGATCAGCGGCATCTCCTGGCACTGGATCTTCTGGATCAACGTGCCGGTGGGACTGGTGGTCGGCCCCCTCGCCGTCCTCCGCCTCAGCGAGAGCCGGGGTCCCAACGGCCGGTTCGACATCCCCGGGGTGGTGCTCGCGACCGGCGGCCTCTTCGGCGTCGTCTACGGCCTGGTGCGTGCCAACGCCATCGGCTGGGGGAGCAGCACCGTGATGGGCGCGATGCTGGGCGGAGCCGCGCTGCTGATCGCCTTCACCCTCTGGGAGCTGCGTTCGCCAGCACCGATGCTGCCGATGCGCTTCTTCCGCAGCCGGGCCTTCTCCGCCACCAACGCCGTCTCCTTCGCGATGTACTTCGGGATGTTCGGCTCGGTCTTCCTCCTCGCCCAGTTCTTCCAGACCGCCCAGCACTACAGCGCCCTGCAGGCCGGGCTGCGGACCCTCCCGTGGACCGGCATGCCGATACTCGTCGCCCCCGTGGCGGGCATCCTCTCGGACCGGGTGGGCAGCCGCCCCTTGATGGCGACCGGATTGGCCCTGCAGGCGATCGCCCTGCTCTGGATCGATCGGGCCCTGGCGCCCGGCATGCCGTACGCGTCGGTGATCATCCCCTTCATCCTCGCCGGCACCGGCATGGCTCTGGTCTTCGCGCCCGCCGCCAACGCGGTGCTCTCCGCGGTGCGCGGGCATGAGGCGGGCCAGGCTTCCGGCGCCAACAACGCCATCCGCGAGGTCGGCGGTGTCTTTGGCATCGCCGTCCTCGCCGCGGTGTTCTCGCACGCGGGTGGGTACGCGAGTCCGGTCCAGTTCGTGGCGGGGTTGCAGCCGGCCGTCCTGGTCGGCAGCGGCGTGCTGGCGCTGGGCGCCATCGCCGCGCTCTTCGTCCCCGGCATCGCGTCGCAGCGCGCTCGGACCACCGAGCGCAGGACCTCCAGCGGCACCGAGGGGGCGGGCGCCGTCGCCTGACCCCGCGGCCCGGGATGTGCCGCTGAAGCCGCGCGGACAATCCGCTTGGAGAGACACGAGATGCGTGAACTGACGGTGGAGACAGCAGGAGCAGAGCTCGCGGTGCGGATCAGCCGGCCGGACGGGGAGCCGCTCCTGCTGCTCCACGGCGGGCCGGGGGTGCCGGATTCGATGCAAGCGGACATCGCACCGCTGCTTCCCACTTACCGGGCGATCAGCTTTGACCAGCGCGGGGTCGGCCGCTCCCGCTGCCGCGACGGCCTCTACCAGATCGACGACTACCTCGCCGACATCGAGGCGATCCGGGAGCAGTTGGAGATCTCCACGTGGCACGTCCTCGGCCACTCCTGGGGCGGTCTCCTCGCCCAGCTGTATGCCGCCCATCACGGACCGCGCGTTCGCAGCCTCGTCCTCAGCAGCTCGTCGCTGGGCGTGGGCGCCGACTGGAAGGCCACCAAGCGCGACTCCTTCCGGATCGAGCTGGGGCGCGCCGGCGCCGGCGGCACCCTGCGCCTCTACCTCTACGGCTCCCTCCTCTTCCCGCCCAACCCCTTCCGGCGATGGGCGATGCGCCACGTCATGACCGAGACGTGGCACAACTACTTCCTCGACCCGGGGACCGCACCCGAACCCGACCGGGAGTGGCTCGATGGCTGCTGCCCCACCGCCCTGCTGCGGACCGATCGATCGCTCTCGCGCGCCGCCGAGGATGAGCTCGCCGCACTGCGGGACTACACGGGGCCGGTACTCGTGCTCTACGGTGCGGACGACATCTTCGGCGAGTCGGTGGCCACCGTCCGAGGTCGCTTTCCCGAGGCCACCCAGGTCATCCTCGGCGGGTCAGGGCATCTGCACTGGCTCCAGAACCAGGCCGGCTATCAGGAGGCCCTGAGGAGCTTCTACGCGGCCATGTGACCTTATTGACACGTGACCGATTAGTAACCTATGCTCGCAGTCATGGACGACAACAGGGTCTTCCGGGCGCTGGCCGACCCCACCCGGCGCCACCTTCTCGACCGGCTCTACGAGCGCGACGGCCGCACGCTCACCGAGCTCCTCGAGGACGTGGAGATGAGCCGCTTCGGGGTCATGAAGCACCTGAGGGTCCTGGAGGGGGCGGGGATGGTCGTGACCCGGCGCGCGGGTCGCGAGAAGCTCCATTTCCTCAACGCCGTCCCCGTCCAACTGATCGCCGACCGGTGGGTCGGTAAGTACACCCGCGAGAGGGCGGCGGCGCTCGCCGACCTCAAGGCGGCGCTAGATGAAGGAGGAGCCCACGTGTCCCCGACCACAACCAAGCCCACGCAGGTCTACCAGATCTACATCCACGCCAGCCCCGAGAAGGTCTGGCAGGCGATCACCAACCCGGAGTTCACCACCCGCTACTTCTACGGGAGCTACGTCGAGTCCACCTTTCAGCCGAACGCCAAGCTCACCCACTACACGGGCGACCGCTCCTCGGTGATGGTGGAGGGCGAGATCATCGAGGCGGACCCGCCGCACCGGCTGGTCCACAGCTGGAACCTTCGCTACGACCCGAAGTTCGCCGCCGACGCGGCAAGCCAGGTCACCTGGGAGATCACCTCCGAGGACGGCAAGGTCAGCAAGCTCACCGTGATCCACGAGTTCCAGTCCGAGGACGAGAGCTTCGCGGAGGTCGCGTCCGGCTGGAGCTGGGTGGTCAGCAACCTCAAGACCCTGCTCGAGACCGGCGAGGCACTGCCGAGCCACGACTGACCGGCGCAGGGGTCTGGGTGCCGCCGCCTCGCCGTGGGGCGGCGGCCCCGGCCCCTCGTGAGGCGTCCGCTTCAGGGCATCGGGTGAGCCGCGAAGAAGGCCCACATCAGGTCGTCCGCGCTGACGGCACCGGACTGGGGACCGAGCAGCGAGGTCAGCGAGGCCGGCATCCTGGGGCCACCCGGCCACTCATGCCCCTCCCCGGTGACGCTGTACAGCTCGACGGCCGAACCGGCGCCGCAGCCCGGGTATGTGGTGAGCGTGTGACCGGACCCGTCGGTGGTGATGGCCGTGCTCGAGCAGAGGTCCTGCGCGGCCCAGTCCGCCGCCGCCTGGGGGACCGAGTAGGTCCAGTACGCCTCGCCGTTGCCGTCGTACGGGTCGACGGGATCGGCGGTGCCGTGGAAGGCGATCACCGGGACCGGCCGGCTGGCGGGGCAGGGGGTCGGCCGGCGCAGGCCGCTGACGGGTGCGACCGCGGCGAGGGTGGTCGAGGCGTCACAGGCGAGCTGGCTCGCCATCCGGGCACCTCCCGAGAAACCGGTCGCGTACACCTCGGAGGTGTCGATGCAGTAGCGCGCCTCGAGGGCGCCGACCAGCTGAGTGAGGAAGCTCACGTCATCGGCGGATCCGCTCGGGACGGCCCGGCCCCCGACCAGGGGGACGCCGGGCACGTCCAGTCATAGCCGCTCCCATCCGGGATCAGTCCCTGCGGATAGGCGACGATGAAGCGGTCGGCGTCGGCGGTGGCGTCCATCCCGCTGAAGGCCTCCTGGTCGGACGCCGTCACTCCACTGCCGTGCATGTTGAGCACCAGAGGGGTTGGGCTCGAGGCCGGGTAGCCGGTCGGCACGTGGACGATGACCAACCGGTCGTGGCCCCCGACGCTCAGGCTCGTGGTGATCGATCCGGGTGATGCGGCGGCCCCGCAGCCGCTCGCACCGGCGGTCGTGGGGAGAGAGGGCGAGGAGGAGGTCAGCTCTGTCGGGCTGCCGGCGCCCCCGTGGCATGCACTGAGAAGCAGCGCCACGCCGGCCGCGAGCCACGCCAACCTCCGACGCCGCGTGGTCGTCGGGGCGCGACGATCCGTCTGTCCGACCACGCATGGGGCTCTCCTCGCCGTCGTGAGACACCAGATGCTACGACAGAGCTTGGCGGCGGCTCGCGCGGCTCAGCCCGTGTAGCCTTCGACCGTCTCCGCCGAACGCACCGCGGCGCCGGCGGGGTCCTCGCCGTATTCGCGCCGGGCCTGGCGCTGGCGGAGGAGATCCCAGCACTGGTCGAGGTGGACCTGGACGTCGCGGAGTCGCCGCTGCTGCTCGCTGTCCATGCCGTGGCCATCCGCCGCGTGTGCGTACAGCGCCTCCTCCTCACCAACCAGCCGTTCGATGTGCTGCAGGACTTCGGCGTCTTCCATGGCAAACCTCCTCGCGTCCCGGCGGCGGGCTCTCTGCCGGGACGGCTTCCCTGACATCCTCTCATCCGGTCCGGCCACTCCGGTCCGGCCACCACGGGCCATGGTGGCGCTGACCTTTCGCCGCCTCCTTGATACCATCCTGACCATGGCAAGCCTGGCCACCGCCAAGCTGTTTGCGGGACTGCCTGAGCGCGAGATCCGGCAGATCGTCGGCAAGTTCGACGAGGTCCGCCATCCGGCGGGAACGGAGATCATCGAGGGGGGCGGCCCCGGTGCGGGCTTCCTCGTCGTCGGAGAAGGTCAGCTCGACGTCGAGCTGCCCGACGGCCGCACGCGCCTTCTCGGCCCCGGGGACGCCTTCGGCGAGATGGCCCTCCTCGACAGGGAGCGGCGCAGCGCCAGCGTGCGGGCCAGGACCGACGTGACCATCTACTGGCTGCCGGCTTGGGAGTTCAAGCCGCTCCTGGTCGCCCATCCGGAGGTGGGCTACCGACTGCTGGAGCAGCTGAGCCGCCGAGTTCGGCGGGCTGAAGGGGCCGACTGACCGGTCGGCCGGTGTTCGTTCCACCATCTCGAGCAGGCGCGCTGCGAGTCGGGCGTGAGCCGCACTGAACCCGGGTAGGAGGAGGGTCCATGAGCGCGGTTGTGAGATCTCTGCTGACCGACGTCCGGGACACCCTGTTTCCCGGGCGCGGGGCCAAATACGGGCTGCTGCCGCCGCTGCTGATCGGCCTCACCGTGATCACCGGTCTCGTCGACGCCTTCAGCTATCTGACCCTCGGCCACGTCTTCGTTGCCAACATGACCGGCAACGTCGTCTTCCTCGCCTTCGGATTGGTCGGCGTCGGCGGGTTCACGGTGGTCACGTCGCTGGTCGCCATCGGCGCCTTCATCCTCGGTGCGCTGGGGGGTGGCCTCTTCCGCTCGCGCCTCAGCCCACGCCTCCGGCGGCAGCTCGCGGTCGCGACCGGCACTCAGCTCCTGCTCCTGGTCGCCGGCGTGATCCTCTGTGCCGTCGCCGGTGGCGCGATCGAGGGCGGTCTTCGCTACGGCCTCGTCGCCGTCCTGGCCGTGGCCATGGGCATCCAGAACGCGACAGCCCGCGGCCTCGCCGTCCCCGACCTCACGACGACCGTCCTGACCATGACCATCACCGGCATCGCCGCCGACACTCGCGCGGCGGGGGGCACCGGCTCCCGGGCCGGCCGGCGATTGATCTCGATCGCCGCGATGCTGGGCGGCGCGGTGGTGGGCGCCGTCCTGATCCTCCGGGGCCAGGTCATCGCATCCCTGGTGGTCGCGGTTATCCTGCTGGCGGTGGTCGCCGGAGGGACGCGACTCGCCCCCGCTGCGCTCGAGAGTTGAGGGCCCGGGTGGACTGACCGTACGACCGGTCAGCGCGCGACTCGAACCTGTGATGAAGCCATGGCGGCGGGTGTGGCCCCTTCCAGGCGGTGGCATCCTCGGCCTCGCCGTGGTTGACAGAGTCTGCACCAGGTGCTGGGCGTGGTTTCCCGGCACCCTCGGGAGCTGCCCGCAGTGCGGTGCCCCGCTCACGGCGGCCAACGCCGCTCCGCCTCCACCCGCGCTCGGTCCCCCTTCCCGCGTCGACCCGTCATCGCCGCCCCCGGCGGCCACTCCGGAGAGGGGGGTCAACTGGCTCCGCTGGGCGCTCGTGACGGCGATCCTCGCCGCCGTCGTCCTTGCCGTGTTCCCGATGCCCCAGCTCGGTCTCTGGGGCAATCCCGGATGCAGTCTCCCCGGCGCGACCTGCACCCGGGTGCTCTTCATCGGCAACAGCTACACCTCGGTCAACGACCTTCCCGGCACCTTCGCCGATCTCGCCTGGGCGGGCGGCCATCGGGTCCAGACCGAGGCCCTGGACGAGGGGGGATGGACACTCGCAGAGCATCTGTCGGCCTCGGAGACGGCGCCGACCATCGGCTCGGAGCGGTGGGACGAGGTGGTCCTGCAGGAGCAGAGTCAGATCCCGTCACTCGCTGCGGACAGGATCAGCATGATGTACCCGGCGGCGACCAGGCTGGTCGCGATGGTCCGGCAGCACGGCGCCGCGCCGCTCTTCTATCTCACCTTCGCGCACCAGGCCGGCTGGCCGGAGGAGGGTCTCCCCGACTACTCGAGCATGCAGGCCGCGATCGATGCCGGTTACATCGGAATAGCGGATCAGTTGGGGGTCCCGGTGGCGCCGGTCGGCGCCGCCTGGCAGACGGTGGTCGACGCCGCATCCCACCCGGCGATGTGGCAGTCGGACGGCAGCCACCCCACCGTGAGCGGCACGTACCTCGCGGCGTGCGTGTTCTACGCCACGATCTTCCGGCAGAGCCCCCTCGGGCTGGGCTACGCCGATGGCCTTCCCAACGCTGAGGCCCGCACGCTCCAGACCGCGGCGGCAAAGACGGTTCTCGGCGACTCCGCGTTGTGGGGGCTCACCGGCTAGCGGCAAACCCGCCGCCAGCGCCCGACGGCTCCAGCGGGCCGCCGTCGCCGGGTTCATCCCGCGGAGAATGGGGTCATGTCCACCCGCTACGTCCGCCCCGACTGGTTCACGACCAACGTCTTCAACCGGCTGGTGGCGGGGCTGACCCGCATCGGGATCAGCGTCCTCGGCTCACGCATCCTGGCGGTGCGCGGCCGCAAGACGGGCCAGTGGCGGACCACCCCGGTGAACCTCCTCACCCACGAGGGCTCGCGGTACCTGGTGGCGCCCCGGGGCGTCACCCAATGGGTGCGCAACGTCCGCGCCGGCTCCGACGTGGAGCTGCGCATCGGTCGCCGCAGCGAGGCGGTGACGCTCGTCGAGCTGCCGGAGGACGAGAAGCTCCCGGTCCTGCGCGCCTACCTCCGCCGCTGGAAGGTGGAGATCGGCGCCTTCTTCCAGGGCGTGGGGCCGGACGCGCCGGAGGCTGAGCTGGCGAGGATCGCGCCCGGCTACCCGGCCTTCCGCGTCGAACCCCACCAGGGCGCCGGCTGACCGCCGGTCCCTGCCCAGAGACCGCCGGACCGAGACGATCAGTCGTCGGCGGGGGCCCGGCATGCGGGCGTGGCACCGGGAAGCCGATGCCGGAAGCGGGCCACCAGGCCGTACCCGGCCCAGGCCACCCAGGAGAATGGCGGCGTCAGGCATGGCCAGCTCACCAGCCGCCACCACCCGTCACATGCCTGCAGTGCCTTCCCGATCGCCCGATGGCCGCGGTACACCTGACCCGCGCCGTCGACCCACCATGCCGCCGCGGATACGTCCCGCGCCATCAGGCCATATGCGGAAACGTCGAGCTGCTGTCCGGGCACGACGTCGGCATCCCGGAGCCTGCGCTGGGCCCACCGCGCACATGACGTGCAGAAGCCGCAGTCGCCGTCGAAGATGAGCAGCGGTCGGTTCATCCGCCGAGACCCGGTCCCGGGCGCGGCGAGCGCCGGGCCGGCAGATCAGCTGCGCGGAGCACCGCTTCGCAGACCCCGCTGCCGGACCAGCGACCGGCCGAGCAGGAGCGCGTTGCGCGGATGCTCGCCGACCCGGCGCACCGCGTAGGGCCACCAGGCGACCCCGAACGGAATGTAGAGCCGCACCGCGTGGCCCTGAGCTCGCAAACGCCGCTCGCCCTCCCGGTGGGCACCGTAGAGGAACTCGAACTCATAGCCGTCCTGGGGCACGCCCATCTCGCGGGCGAGCCCGGCGACCCGCCCGATGAGCACGTCGTCGTGAGTGGCGAAGACCGGGTGCAGACCGGCCTCGCGGGCCGGCGGGCTGAGCATCGTGCGTGCCAGCGCGAGGTAGCTGCGCGCGATGGCGACTTTCCCCTGGTGGTCGTGCTCCGGCCCGCGGGGGAAGGCTCCCTTCACCAGGCGGACCGCCGGCGCGCGCGTGACCACGCTCTGGAGGTCTTCCCCGGTGCGCCGGAGTCGGGCCTGCAGGGTCACCGCGGCCGGGAGCCCCTGGTCGAGGAGGCCCCGCTGCAGGCGGAGCGTCGGCTCCACCAGGGAGAGATCCTCCATGTCCAGCATCAGGAAGTTGCGTCCGACCACGGGCTGTGCGGCCACGGAGCGGGCGATGCGCTCCGCGTTGGCGCGGCAGAGGTCCGGGCTCGCCAGCTGGCCGATCGCAGTGGGGTCGACGGAGACCTGGACGTCGAGGGCGGCCGCGCCCAGGAGCCGGGAGACGGCCAGCGACGCCTCGACGGTGCGTCCGATCATCACCGGGTCGTTGACGTACTCGCCGAGGTAGGAGAGCGACGCCGAGATGCCCCGCCCGCCGCGCAGCCGGCGCGCCGTGGCCACCGCGGCGTCCGGTCCTCCCACCACCACGAAGCGCCGGGCGAGCGCGGTGGCTCCGGCGTGACGCTGCATGAGGGCCGTGACCCGCTCACTCCGCGCCAGGCGGATCATCGTCTGCTGCCAGAGATCCACGGAGCCTCCAGTGGCTGGGCGGCGGGGTCGCGGTTAAACGGGGATGTGGTACCCGCTACAGGACTCGAACCTGTGACCAAGGGATCAAGATCCGAGCCGGTGCAATCTCGGCGTCAGTTCTCTCGTGTCGGAGTAAGCATGATCACACGCTGGCATGCGCAGAAGGTCCGGACCCGAAACGCAGGGCGCGATGATGGCGGCTCACCCGCCCGCGCGACTCTCGGGGCGCACCGCGACGAGCGGACTGATCGGAGGTGGCGACAGTGAACCGGGCACTCGCCGCGATGGCCCGTCAGTGGCCTTGGTGGGTTACGGTCGCCGTCTCCGTGGCGCTCCTGGTCCTCGGCTGTGTGCTGCTCGTCGGCGCGGTGAATGCGGATCAGACCGCCTATCCCTTCGTGGCGAGCGGCAGTTGCCCCAGGGGATTCATCTCCTTCCTCATGGGCCCGACCCGCCAGCCGACCTGCGAATCGAGCCTAACCCACGCTCCAGACCGGATAGCCCAGACGTACACGGGGATGACGATCGCTGCGGTGGGGCTCGCTCTGGGCCTCGTCGCCTGGGCCCGCGCTCTGCGCCGCGCTCGGTGGCACCGGCTCCTGCTCTGGATCCCACTGGAGGCGCTCGACTTGCTGGTGATCTCCGTGGTGGGCGTGAGCGTGAGCCTTCGGGATCTGTATCTGTTCTGTTGGGAAGCCCCATGCCCCTCAACGCCGCCAGAGCTACCCGGGGCGACCGCGGCATTCAACGTCGTCGACAGCGTCTCCCTCGCGGAGCTGGGGGTGGTCTTGGCGGCGGCCGCGGTCACGGTCCTCGTGGTCGTCGGCAAGGTGGTTCGTCGATCCGAACCTCCCGCCTGACCAGCGTGCTGCCAGCGCTGCTGTCAGACCGCTGGCGCCGTGCCGTCGACACAGCATGAGCCCAGTTGTTGAATTCAGAATGTGGTACCCGCTACAGGACTCGAACCTGTGACCAAGGGATTAAGAGTCCCCTGCTCTACCAACTGAGCTAAGCGGGCCAGTCCAGGGCCGGCGATCGGAGCCGCCGCCGGCCACCCCTCGGCGACCGATTCTACCGCCGCACGGCGCCGGCGCTCGGCGAGCCGGGGCGGCCTCCGACCACCCCGCGCCACCGCTTCAGGTTCAATTCGAGCAGCGAACGGCGCTGCTGACCCAGCCGCAGGGAGAGCGGCGGGCCGGCCGGGTCGAGCGCGCGGAGTGGCGAGGTGGTGCGGCCCTCGATGGCCCGGCGGAGGTCGGCGGCGCCTCTCCCCGGGTAGACCGAGACCAGTCGGCCCAGGTCGTGGACCCCGAAGTGGCTGTCCCCGGCCGCCAGCATCGCCCCCACCCGCTCCCGGTGAGCGGCGCAGAAGTCGTCCAGCCGCTTCCAGGTGCCGGGGAGCACCGGAGCGGTGTGGCGGACCTCGATCCCGTCGACGGCCCGCGTCTCCAGGAGGCGGCGGAGCCGGCCCTCGGTGATCGACGCGAACCAGGTGGGCATGAACGGATGGGCCACCACCGCCAAGCCGCCGGCGTCGTGGATGGCGTCGACGGTGTCCTCCACCGGCATGTGCATCCGGATCGCCCGGTCGATGAAGAGGGCCACCACGTGGATCCCGGGGGGGAAGGCGCAGGTCACCTCCTCACCCGCCACCACGTCGACGCCCAGCTCGGCGCCGACCTCGGTGGCCTCCTCCAGGGGGGAGAGGGTGTCGTGGTCGGTGATGCAGATGACCGAGAGCCCGATGGCGGCGGCGGCGCGCACCAGCTCCACCGCGGTGACCATGCCGTCGCTCTCCAGGGTGTGGCTGTGGGCCTCGGCGACGCTCAGCCCGGCGCCGACCCGGATGCGATCAGGCATGGGCGCCCTGCGGCGGTGCGGGGGTTGCCTCGAGGGCGGGACGGGCGGTGCGGAGGACGGTGACGTGGGGCACGACGACACGCATCATCACCCACCAGGAACCCGCGGCCAGCAGCACCCCCCCGATCACGTCGACGACGTAGTGCTCGCCGAGGAAGACGACACTGATGAAGACCAGGAGGGACCAGCCGAAGAGGATCCAGGAGCCACGCGGGTAGACGCGCCGCAGGGCCAGCCAGCCGAGGGTGGGGAAGGCCGCGTGCAGCGAGGGGAAGGCGGCGGTCGAGTTGGGGTTGAGCAGGCTGTAGAACGGGCTGATCGCGCTGGGCAGGGTGTGCTGCGAGTTGATCAGGTCGGTGACCCCGGCCAGCATGTGGTCCTGGGCCGCGTACCAGGGCGGCGCCGTCGGCACCAGCATGAAGAAGACGAACCCGACCAAGCACATCCCGAGCAGCGCGGTGACGAAGCGCAGGTACTGGGCACGGTCCTTGAGCCAGAGCACCAGGCCCACCAGCAGTGGCACCACGAAATGGCAGAAGTAGACGATGGTCGCGGCCACCGCCAGCACGTGCAGGGTGGTGCCGCTCACCGCGTGCTGCAGGACCTGGCTGGGATCGTGGCCGAAGAAGAGCCACTTCTCGAGGTTGGCGAGGCTCGCCACCTGGGGTGCGATCCCGTCGTTGTGGACGATCCCGCGCATCGCCTCCCACCCCAGGAAGATGGCGATGAACGGGACCCAGTCGCCGAGGAAACGGAAGAACCGGCCGCTGAGCAGGGCCACCGGGATGAAGACAAGCAGGAGGTAGTCGGGCGAGACCGAGATCCCGCGCCAGATCATGATCCCCGCCACCACCACGACATAGGCGAGCCCCACGGCGACCATCGGGCCGGAGCGGCGGGCCCAGGCGGGGCGGCGGCTGAGCCAGGCGACCACGCCGGCGGCCTTGGAGGACATTCGGGGCAGTCTAGCGACCCGGCTCTTCATCCCCTCTTAACCGGCCTCCGGCCGTCCCGGGATCCGGGTTGGCAGCGCTGAGAGGTCGATGAGAAGCGGGCGCCGGTCCGATGAGCGGACCAATTGGCCCATATACTCGGAGCCGAGATGACCGAACGGGGCCGCATCCTGGTGGTCGACGACGAGCCGGCGATCACCGATTTCATCGCCCTCGGCCTGCACCACGAGGGCTACCAGGTGGCCACCGCCGGCGACGGGCACCAGGGGCTGCGCGCCGTCAACGAGTTCAAGCCGGACCTGGTGATCCTCGATGTGATGATGCCCCGGCTGGACGGCTTCGAGCTCTGCAGGGCGATCGCCGGCGAGCCGCGGCGGGGGATCATCATCCTGAGCGCTCGCGACGAGACCACCGATCGCATTCACGGCCTGGAGCTGGGCGCCGACGACTACCTGGTCAAGCCCTTCGAGTTCGGGGAGCTGCTGGCCCGGGTCAAGGCGGTGCTGCGGCGGCGCACCCCCGACCTCAACCGGGTGGTGCGGGTGGGCGACCTCACCATCGACACCGCGACCCGCGAGGTCCGGGTGGGCGAGCGCCAGCTCGACCTCTCGGTGCGCGAGTACGACCTCCTCCATTTCCTCGCCGTGCACTCCGACGAGGTGATGCTCCGCCAGCGCATCCTCGACGAGGTCTGGGGTTACAACTTCTTCGGCGACGAGAACAACGTCGAGGTCTACATCCGCTACCTCCGCCAGAAGCTGGCGGACGCGGACCACCAGCGCATCCAGACCGTGCGCGGCGTCGGCTACCGGCTGCACGCGGTCGGCGGGGTGGCGCCGGAGTGAGGTGACCCCGTGAGCCGCATCGGCCGGGCGCTGCGCAGCCTCCGCTGGCGGCTCACCCTCACCTACCTGGTGCTCATCGCGGTCCTGCTGGCGGGGCTCGGCACCTTCCAGTATCTCAGCCTCCGGAGCAGCCTCATCGACGGCCGCGTCCAGGCCCTGGGCGGCGACCTGCTGGCGGCGCAGAAGCTGTATGCGAGCGGCGATCTGACCTCCACAGCGGCCGCCGCCAAGGTCCGCACCCTGGCAACCCTGATCCGCTCGGCGTCGGGTCAGTCCGTGACGGTCGCGCTCTTCGGTCCCGCGGGCGTCCGGCGCGTCGTGATCCCCGCCGGCGCCGATCCTCCGCAGCTGGATCCGGGCCCCTTCGACACGCTCATCTCTCAGGGTGCCGAGCAGCACGAGATCGTCGGTTCGGACCTGGTCGCCGGCTTCCCGGTGGGGGTCAAGGACCCCACGCTGGTCCGCACCACCGCGGTGGTCGAGGTCTCCGAGCCGATGACGCCGATCGACAACGTGCTCTCCGGCGACGTCGAGGGGCTCGCCCTCGGAGGCGGCGTGCTCCTGCTCCTGGTGCTGCTCCTCGGCCTCCTCCTCACCAGCACCGCCCTTCGTCCCCTCCGCCGCCTCACCGACACCGCCGGGCAGCTGGCGAGCGGCGACCTGCGCGCCCGGAGCCGGCTGGTCCCCCGTGCCGACGAGGTCGGGCAGCTGGCCAGCGCCTTCGATCACATGGCGGACCGGATCGAGGACGCCTTCGCGGCCCAGGTCGAGTCGGAGAACCGGGTGCGGCGATTCATCGCCGATGCCTCGCACGAGCTGCGAACGCCGGTCACCGCGCTGGCCGGCTACATCGACGTCCTGCGCCGCGGCGCCGCCCAGAGCCCGCAGGCGATGGACGCCGCCCTCGGCATGATGGCGCGGGAGTCGGATCGGCTCCGGGTGCTGGTGCTCGACCTGCTCACCCTGGCCCGGGTGGACGCGCGCAGCCAGCAGAGGCCGGAGGACTTTGACCTGGTGGCGGCGCTGGGCCGCTTGCTCGACGAGAGCGTCCCCGGGATGCCGCCGCAGGTGGTTCGCGATCTATCGGGATCCCCGGTGATCGTGCGCTGCGACCGCGGGGCTCTCGCCACCGTCGTCCGCAACCTCCTCACCAACGCCGGCAAGTACGCACCCGGGGCACGCCAGGAGTGGTCGGTGCGTGTGGACGGCGCCCGCGCAAGGGTGGACGCGCACGACGACGGGCCGGGCATCCCGGCTGCCGACCTCCCCCACGTCTTCGAGCGCTTCTATCGCGGGGAGAAGACGCGGTCCCGGGAGGAGGGGGGCAGCGGCCTCGGGCTCTCCATCGTGCAGGGGCTGGTCCGCGCCCAGGGCGGCGAGGTCGCCATCACGAGCGCCGAGGGCGCCGGGACCACGGTCACCTTCTGGCTGCCGCTGTCGGGTGATGGCCGGCAGGGCGCTCCCGCACCCCGTTAGGTCGCGCCGCGGGTCGGGCTCAGCGGCGCTTCCGTCCCACTAGAGTGCAAACGTTCATGCCGATCAGCATCGGCAGAAGGATGAGGCCGGGAATCGCGAACCGCCAACCGCTGGGTGAGCTCGCCACCGCCAGCGCGGCGAAGACGATCGCCGCCACAGCGAAGCCCAGCCCGATGACGGCGAACCGGCGGGCGGCGGCGCGCGCCTCCGGACGGGGCGTCCTACCGGTGACGGGCGGCCGCCATCCGGTGATGGGGTGTCCCAGCCACTCCTGCAGCGCAGCCACGCTCCCTGCCAGGTGGGGGTCGGACAGCCCCACGTTGCCCGCCGCGAGCTGGACGTGGGATCCGTCGGTCCGCGCGAGACCCACGATCTGCGAGTACGGCTGCCCCATGAAGTTGACGGGCTTCACCTCCACTCCCAGGATGTCGCTGCGCTCGAGCACGTGTGTCCGGAAGAGGGTGCGAACGATCAGGCGCTCACCGGCAGCGGAGACCCCCGTGTGCCAGATGTGCCAGACCCACAGTGGGCTGGTGAGAGCCATCGCGTTGACGAGCGCGGTCATCAGGGTGTTGAACGCGACGAGCAGCGCCAGCGCTCCCGTGATCGACCCTGTCCCGTGCTCCGCCATCTCGACATCGAGGAAGACGCTCACACCGAGGGTCAAAACTGCGAAGGCGAGTGCGGCGAACCTTGCTCGCGGAGGCGGCCCCACCAGCCGGGTCGCGCCGGCCCGCCGTGATCGCATCTCGGTCCGCTCCATCGACGGGTTCGGGTCGCTGCTCCGCCGCGACCCTCCATGGAGCCGGCGACGGACGACCACGATGCTACCCCCACTCAACGAGACCGATCAGGGCAGGTGCAGGATCGTCACCTCCTCAGCGCCGGCCGCGAGGGGATCGAGGCGCTGCCGGGTAAGCCTCCATCAGACCGGCGATGCTGGCCAGCCAGGCGTCGGTGATCTCCGCGACCGTCGCGCCCGCTGGGAAGGTCAGGGGTTCGCCCAGGACGATCCGCACCAGGCGGCGGAAGTGCCGCGGCCGGATCTCGCCGATGTGCACGATGTCCTCCAGTCCCCGGACGATCATCGGGACGAGCGGAGCACCGGTCTCCTGGACGATGCGCGCGGCTCCGCGCCGGGGACGCTTCTGCACCTCGCCGGGGGTGAAGCCGGCGGTGGCGATCCACACCACCCCGCCCGCCCGGATCACCTCGCAGGCGCGGGTGAGCGTGTCGGATCGGGTGGGGATGCCGCCCACCGCGCGGAAGAACCACCCGAAGCTGCGCGATTCCCCGAAGCGCCGGTTGTAGATCGGCTGCACACGCCGGTCGACCAGGCCCAGCAGCGGGCCGTCGTAATACGAGCTGTGGTGCGCCGCGATGACGCACGCCTCACGCGGGATGTGGCCCTCGATGCGCACCTTGAAAACGAGGCGGAGCAGGGTCAGGACGACCGGCCGGACGATCCCGTTGGCGACCAGACCCTGAAACCACCGGCGCATCCCCGCGTCCTCTGCAGCCACTGGATCCGTCCGAGCGGCCGCATCTCCAGGGGGAGGGGCGCGTCTCGAAGCCACGGTGACGGCAGTCTACAGCGCGGTCTGCGGCTGCTCCCGTCGCTTGGCGGGTGCTCGGCTACGGCGGGCCGTCCACGTAGTAGTGCCGTCTCCACCGGATGTAGAGCCCCGCCGCGAGCAGCACCAATGCCAGCTCGAAGACGAGCGGCGTCGGGAAGTGGAACGCGGCGCCCACCACTTGCCCGATCAGGGGTCCCTTGGGCGCGGGGGTGGGCGTCGGCCTTGACCCGGAGGACTGGCCGGCCGGTGTCGGGGTGCCGGTACCCGATGCGGGCAGGGTGGCGGCGATGCCGGCCGATGCGGTGGTGAGCACCGGCGGCGACGGTGCGGCGGTGTCCACCTCGCGGTAGATGGCGGCGTCGCCCTGGTACGGGTCGAGCGCGGCGATCACGGTCGCGTACGGCTGACCGGGAGCCACCGCGATGCTCTCCACCTCCTGGCGTGCCGGCTCGCCGGAGCTGTGATTGGTCGGCAGTCCCTGATTGGCGGCGGTGAAGCTCTGGCCGGCGTCGGTGGAGCGGAAGAGGCCGCCCCCGCTGCTCCCACCGGCGTCGGCTCCGGCGTAGACGAGGTTGGGGTCGAGCGGACTGAAGCTGGCGTCGGTGAGGTAGGTGTTCTGGGGGATACCGGTGCTGGCGGTCCAGGATGTGCCGCCGTTCCCGGAGCGGTATGTCCCCTTGACCGTGGTGACCAGGACGGGGTTGGTCGTGACCGTCAGGGACGTCGGTCCCATGCTGATCGAGTTCACGACGTCCCCGGACGGAAGCCCGGAGCTGATCGTCTCCCACTGCCCGTCGGTGGGATTGCGCCGGAAGAGGCAGGTCGACCCGGGCGCCGCGGAGCAGGGCGATCCGGTCGTCGCATAGTCGACCCCGGCGAAGAACACCGGCCCCGACGGTCCGGCGATCCCCGCCAGGGCGCTGATGCTGTCGCCGGTCAGTCCGCCCGAGTACCAGGTCACGCCTGTGGCGGAGAGGGCAACCCCGTCGTCGGTGCCGGCGGCCAGCCCGTCGGTGGTCACAGCGATGTCCCTCACGTCAAGGTTCGGCAGGCCGGCGGAGTCGTTCGACCAGGAGGTGCCGCTGTCGAGCGACACCCGCGTGCCGGAGTCGGCGAGACCGGCGTAGATGGCCACCCCCTGGCCCGGCTGGTCACCGAAGGCGACGGTCCAGGCCCGTGAGCCGCGGAGCCCGGAGGATGTCCACGTGTTACCCCCGTCCGCGCTGACGTAGACGCCGTTGTCGGTTGCGGCGGCGGCGAGCAGCGGGTTCTGAGGAGCGAAGGCGACCTGCCAGATCTCCCCGCTCCCGAGCCCCGGAAGGCTCCCTGAGGGCGCCCAGCCAGCCGCGCCGGCGGCCGCGGGGAGCAGGCCGGTGACGAGGAGCGCGGCGGCGGCTCCGGCCGCCAGCGGTGCCGCGAGCCGTTTCGGCCGCAGCCGGTGGCGGGGGAGGTTCAGGTTCCTGATGGCGGTGGCGATCCGAATGGTTCCAAGGGCGGGCGAGACGTGAACTGGCGCAGGGAGCATCCCCGCCCGGGCCGGCGGCGACGGCCGGCGAGCCGGGCCAGGATAACTCAGACCTGGATCGGCGAGTTGCCGCTCGCTACCCGCCAAACCAGGTCAGACCATGGAGCGTCGGACCAGGGTGTGCTCCCGGTCCGGACCGACGGAGACCACGTCCACCGGGGCGCCGGCCAGCTCGCCGAGGCGCTCGATGTACGTCTGGCAGGCGGCGGGCAGGTCCGCGAACCGCCGGCAGTCTTTGGTGGAGGTCAGCCAGCCCGGCATCTCCTCGTACACGGGCTCTGCGTGCTTGAGATGGGAGATGTTGGACATCGGGTGGTCCCAGTGCTCCCCCTTGCTCATGTAACCGGTCGCGATCCGGAGGGTCTCGATCTGGTCGAGGACATCCACCTTGGTGATCGCCATCGAGTCGATGCCGCTGGTGTTGACCGAATATCGGG
Source organism: Candidatus Dormibacteria bacterium (assembly GCA_049521435.1). Lineage (GTDB taxonomy): Bacteria > Chloroflexota > Dormibacteria > Aeolococcales > Aeolococcaceae > Changshengia. Next base: position 59,587 of record JBEKOU010000010.1, read on the forward strand.
CCACCGCGGCGTCGAACCAGCCCACCCGACGGGCCCTCCCGGTGACGGTGCCGAACTCGCTCCCGACCTCGCGGATGAGCTCGCCCAAGGTCCCCTCCAGCTCGGTGGGGAAGGGGCCGTAGCCGACCCGGGTGGTGTAGGCCTTGAAGACGCCGATCGTCCGGGTGACCTTGGAGGGTGGGATGCCGCTCCCCGTGAGCGCCCCTCCCGCCGTCGGCGCCGAGGAGGTGACGTAGGGATAGGTGCCCAGGTCCAGGTCGAGCATCGCCCCCTGGGCGCCCTCGCAGAGGATCCGTCGATCCTCGCGGAGCGCCTCCTGGATGATCGGGTAGATGTCGCGGATGCGCGACCCCAGGCGCTCGGCGTACTCCAGGTACTCGTCGAGGATCGCCCCCTCGTCGAACGGCTCGTGACCGTAGAGGCGGGTCAGCGATTCGTTCTTGAGCCGGAGGACGAAGCGCAGCTTCTTCTCGAGGAACACCGGCTTGGTGAGGTCACCGATGCGGAAGCCGACCCGGCGCACCTTGTCCTCGTAGGCGGGGCCGATGCCCCGGTGGGTGGTGCCGAGGCGGTCGTCGCCGCGCTGCTGCTCGCCCAGCCGGTCGAAGACGGGGTGGTACGGCATCACCATGTGGGCCCGGTCGCTGATCACCAGCCTGTCGGTGTTGACCCCGTGCGCGTGCAGCTCGTCCAGCTCGGCGAGGAACGACTTGGGGTTGACCACCATCCCGTGGCCGATGACGCAGGTGGTGGTCGGCGAGAGGATGCCGCTCGGGATCAGCCGGAACTTGAAGGTCTGGCCGTCCACGACCACGGTGTGACCGGCGTTGTCGCCACCCTGGGAGCGCACGACCATGTCGACGGAGCCGGCGAGAAGGTCGATGATCTTCCCCTTGCCCTCGTCGCCCCACTGGCCGCCGATGAGGATGGTGACGCTGATGACCTAGGTCTCCTGGAATTGCGAGCGAGCACGCGCAGCGTATCCGGTCGCGCCCCTGCCGGGGACGCCAGCCCGATGTCCCGCAGTCCTCCCCTCTCTGGGATGCCCGGCGGACCCTCTCCCGTCGGTTACTGGAGAAGGCTGCGCAGCATCCAGGCGTTCTTCTCGTGGATCTGCATCCGGCGCGTCAGCAGATCCAGGGTGGACTGGTCGCGGGCGGACTCGGCGACCGGAAAGACCTCGCGCGCGATGCGGACCACCGTCTCCTGGTCCTGCTCGAGCCGCCGAATCATCGCCTGGGCGTCCGGGGTGTCGGTGTCCTCGGAGATCGTCGCGAGGGTCGAGAACTCACGGTACGAGGCGGGGGCGCGGACGCCCAGCGCACGGACCCTCTCCGCGATCTCATCCACGGCCAGGGCGAGCTCCATGTATTCGGTCTCGAACATCAGGTGCAGGGACGAGAACATGGGCCCGGTCACGTTCCAGTGGTAGTTGTGGGTCTTCAGATAGAGGGTGTAGGTGTCGGCGAGCAGCCGCGACAGACCCTGCGCCACCGCCAACCGCTCGTCGGCGGGGATCCCCATCTCGATGTCGGCGTCGGCGGTGACCATGACCAATCCCTCCTGAGCGCGAGCGCGCTGCGTCCTCTCATGATGTCCCTCGGGCCCCGGTCCGACAGTGCCGGACGCCATCGGACCCGGGCGGGCGTTCGGACCGCGCGCCCCCATGGGGCTCAGTCGCGGAGCCAGAGCTGGAGCGGGTCGTCTCCGGGGTGGAAGCCGGCGGCCTCGGCGATCGCCGCCGCGTCGGAGAGCCCGGCGCCCAGGTCCTCGGGACGGTGGGCGTCGCTGCCGAAGCTGATCGCCTCGCCGCCCACCTCGTGCCACCAGCGGAGCGGGAGGGGGCCCGGGCAGGGGCCTCGCGGCGGCCCCATGGCGCGGCTGCTGTTGACCTCGAGCGCGCGACCGCTGCGGGCCAGCGCGACCAGGACGGCTCGGTACTCCTCCTGGAAGTCCCGCTCGTCGAACCTGAGGGTGGCGTGCGGCCAGTACCGCTTGGGATAGTCGATGTGGGCGAGGATGGCGAAGGGAGCTGAGCTCTTCGCCAGCTCGCAGGTGGCGACCAGGTAGCGGCGGAATCGGGAGGCCGCATGCTCCGGCGAGAGCAGCTCGGGAACGCTCATGTCGACCAGCTCGCCCTCCAGGTCGATGCAGTGCATCGACCCGAGGATGCGGTCGAGCGGGCGGTGACTGAGCAGCCGCGCCACCTGGTCGGGGAAGAGGTTGGGCTCGCCCAGCTCGGCACCGGACTCGATGCGCAGGCCCGGGTACGCCGCCCGGCACCGGTCGATCGCCTCCCAGTAGCCGGTGATGTCCAGGTCGCCGCTCCGGGTGGGGCTGACGGGCGTCCGCACCGGCCACCGATGCCCGGGAATGTGCCCCTGCGACCAGTCCCAGCGGCTGGGAGCGGCCGGCCTCCCCGCCGAACCGGGGTCCTTCCGGGATCCCGCCCCAGCGGAGGCGTCCTCGCCGGCAGCGCACGGCACCCAGGCGTTGAAGTCGGCGTGCTCGGTGAAGGCGACCGCGGGGAGGCCCAGCTCGACCGCGCGGGCGCACGTGGCCGTCATCTCGCCGTGCGCCGCATCCCACGACCACTCGCTGTGGACGTGGCGGTCGGGCACCGGTGTGGGATCGGGCACGGCTCGCAATCCTGTCATTTCCGGCGCATGCCGGCGCGCCGGGCTGCGCTACCGTCCCCCTCGTGAGTCCGGAGCAGCTCGCCGCCCTGGCCCAGCGCGCGCCCGCCCGCCCAGGCGCCGGGGCGGTGAGGGTCGCCGAGGTCTCAGCCGAAGGCGGCATCGACGAGCTTCCCGAGCTGCCCCTCCACCTCGCCGGCGAGCCGGGCACGGTTGCCGTCCAGCTCCGCACCACGGTGCGCAGGGTGGCCGTCGGCGCCGGGCTGGCCCGCAAGCCCGATCTCCTGGCGGCCGTCCGAGCCCTCCCCGGGCTGCCCGGCCTGGCCACCAGCCCGGCCGGGGGCACCTTCGTCATCGGTGGCCCGGGATGGTTGGGCCTCTGCGCGGTCGGGGTGCCCCCTCCTGAGCGGGGGATGCCCCTCGACTGGATGAATGATTCGCTCAGCGCCTGGTTCCGTACCGCCCTCGCCGGCTTCGGCCTGCACGCTGCCAGCGGCCGCATCGCGGGCGGCTGGTGCCCAGGCTTCAGCGACGTGGCCGTGGACGGGCGCAAGCTGATCGGCCTGGGGTACAAGGTCACCCGCGACTGGGTGGTGATGCGCGGGATGATGGCGGTCGCGCCCATCGCGGAGGACGACATGGACCTCCTCATCGCCTGCCACCGCCTGATCGGCGTCGAGGTCCTGCCCGCGGCCAACACCTCGCTGGCCGAGGCCGCCGGGAGGCCCGACCTCGGGGTCGCCGAGGTCATCGAGCGGTGGCGAGTTGTCCACAGCGCCGCCGGCTGACCCCGGCGCCGCCGCCGCGCCGGCACGGCCGCGCGCCGCCTGGGGGCCGCTCGTCCCCCTCCTGATCGCCGCCGTGGCCCTCGGAGTGGTGGTGCTGGCGCCGAACCTCTACAGCGATCCCAACGGCCTCGACCCCTACACCCTTCGCACCAGCGGCGTCGCCCTGGGGTTGCTCGCCGTCTCCCTGGTCGTGCCCAGCCTGGCCCGCGCCCGCCTGGTCCTGGTCAGCCTGGTCGCGATCACCCTCGGCTGGTCGGCGTTTCTCGGGGCACCCGCCCTGCTCGGCGACGCCGGGGTCCAGCAATCCGGCGACCAGGCCAACCTCAACGCCTCGGTGGCCTGGTTCGCGGTGACCGCGGTCATCCTCGGCCTGGTCTGGCTGGTGCTCCGCCGCGACCATCCCCGTCTCCGGCTGCTCCACCTCGGCTGGGGCGCGGTGGCCTGCGCGGTGGCCGGCATCGTGCTCTTCTTCCTGGTGTTCCTGGCGATTCCGGCCTCCCTGCTCGGGCGCGAGGGGCTGCCGCTCGTCGCCGTGCTCCGCGACGCCCCCTGGCTGGTCCCCGCCAACATGCTCCAGGGCGCGGCGCAGGAGCTCCAGTTTCGCGGGCTGCTGCTCGGCAGCCTGGAGCGGCTCACCTCACCTCTCGTCGCCAACGCCTGCCAGTCGGTCGTCTTCGGACTCGCCCACCTGGCCATCGTCTACCAGGGGCCGATCGCCCCCTTCGTCCCCCTGACCATGCTGCTCGGCTTCGTGCTGGGCTGGGTCACCCAGAGGACCGGCTCGATCTGGCCCGCGATCGTGGTCCATGGGGTCGCCGACGTCGTGGTGACCCTCGCCGTCCTCCCCGGCCTCTACGGCTTCTGAGCGCCTTCAGGCGCCCGCGGGCCCGGCCTCGGGGCGGACCACGGTGCCGGTGGCCGCGCTCTTGCGCGCCGCCTCGACGACCGCCAGCACGTCCCAGCCGGCCTGGGCGGGGACGGGCACCGGCGCCTCGCCGCGGATCGCCGCCGCCACCCCGGCGTAGAAGTCGCCGTACCGACCGGCGGGAAGCGGGATCTCCTGCCCCGGTCCGGCCTCGCCTCCCCGCGTGAGCACGGCCCGCTGGCTCCCGTTCGGCAGACCGTAGCCGTCATCCCCGGGGCGTCCCCCGGCCACGATGTACGCCTCCTGGGGGTCGAGCCCCCAGACCTCGAGGGCCTCCCGGCTGCCCCACACCCGCCAGCGCGGCCCGATCGAGGGCGCGAGGGTGCTCATCCAGAGATGGGCCCGGGCGCCGCCCGCGAGCTCGAGGGCGAGGAAGCAGTCGTCATCGGCGACCGCCCCGGGCCGCGCCGCCGCGATCTCCGCGTACACGCCCTGCGGCCGCCCGAGGAGGACGTGCACCTGGTCGATGAGGTGAGCGCCGAGGTCGAGGAGCAGCCCGCCCCCCGCCTCGGAGGCGGTCTCCTCCCGCCAGGACTTGGTGTTGACCTCCGGACGGAAACGCTCGAAGCGGCTCTCGATGCGGAACAGGCCGCCCAGCCGATCGCTCGCAACCATCTCGCGGAGCAGCAGGAAGTCGCTGTCCCACCGCCGGTTCTGGAAGACGGCGAGCGGGCCGCCGGTGCGCGCGGCCGCCTCCAGCATCGCCTGCGCCTCCACCGTGCTGAGCGCCATCGGCTTGTCCACCACCGCCGCCAGCCCGAGGTCGAGGGCGGTGATCGCCTGGGTCGCGTGCAGGTGGTTGGGCGTGGCCACCACCACCAGCCCGATCCCGGCGGTGCCGTTCCAGAGCTCGTCCGCGGTGGCGAGCAACCGGGCGTCGGGGAAGTCACGCTGCGCCCTCTGACGCCGCTCGGGGTTGCCGGTGACGATGGCGCGCACCTCGAGACCGGGGTCCGCGGCAACCAGCGGCGCGTGGAAGACCGACCCCGCCAGCCCGTACCCGATCACCGCGACGCCGATCCGGTCCATGGCAGGAGAGTCTGGCACGCCGCGCGCGAACCGGCACCACCGGGCGACGTGACCGGACGGTGCACCGAGCCGAGCTGATCGCCGCCGCATCCCCCGATGGGGCGCCAATCCCACGGCGCGTGAACCGGTATGCTCGGTCCCTGCGCCCCTGACATGCGGAGACGGCCGGATGAGCCAATCAGGCTACCCACCCACGGATCCCGGATCCTCGGGAAACCCCGATCCCAGCCCGCCGTCCCCTCTGGGCGACCAGTCGAGCTGGTACACGCCCTGGACGCCGGATCCCAGCAGCACTCCGCCGATGGCCCCACCCCCCGGGAGCGAACCGGCCTCGGCCTACCCTCCGCCCGATCCCGCGACCCCCTGGGGCACGCCCGGCCCGGGCGCGGCCCCGCAGCCGGGGCCCTACGGGGCGCCGCCCGACGCCGCCGGCCCTCCACCGTCGCCGTTCGGCGTGCCTCCGACGGCCGCCGGCGCCCCCGGTCAGCCGGGCTTCGGCCCGGCGCCCTACGGGCAGAGCCCCTACGGACCGGGGCCCTACGGACCGGGCCCCGGGTACCCCGGCATGGGCTATCCCATGATGGGGATGAGGGGTCGCATGCGGCCCATGGGTGGGGCGTACCTCCGCCGCCGGGCCATCAGCCACATCAGCGGGGGCGCCATCTTCCTGATCATCGGCATCATCGTCACGGTGGCCAGCTACGGCGCCGTCTCCAACACCGGGGGCGTCTATTTCGTTCCCTTCGGCCTGATCATCCTCGGGGTGCTCTGGTTGATCCGGGGGCTGGCGCTGCTCGTCCGCTCGTCGAGGTTGCCCTGAGCGACCGGTGAGGACGGGCGTCGCGCCGACCCCCCGTCGCATGGCGCGGGGCGCCCGGTTGCTCGTCGCCGTATCCCTCGCGGGGACGGCCCTGGTGTCTGCTGCGACCGCCCCCGCGCAGGCGGCCGGTCCCTGGTGGCGGCTGGTGGCGTTCTCGGGAGAGAACGTCTCGCGCGTGGCCGTGGTCCAGGGCCGGATCACGGCCCTGGTGGGGGGCGAGTCGATGGTCCAGACGGCCGGCGGCTTCGTGGCGGCGGAGGCGCCTCCGCCCGCGGCGCCGCCGGCGGTCACCACCGGCTCGCGCACCTGGTCCATCGATGCCGCCGGAGAGGTGCTCGTGAGCGAGGCCGGCGCGGTCCCTCGCCGCGACCCGGGCAGCCCCGGGCTCGGGCCGGGAGCTCACCTCATCGCCGCCCCGCTGGCCGTGCCCGGCTTCGTGGTCGCCGTCAGCACCGGGGGGACGGTGTGGCGGCGGGCCCCGGGGGGCGGCTGGGCGGTCTCGCTGGCGCTGCTCCCGGCGACGCTCATCACCGGTACCCCGGCGGTGACCTCGATCGCCGGCTTCAACACCGACGCCGTGAGCGGTGTCGTCTACATCGGGACCGCCGGTTACGGGACCCTGCTCACCTCGGACGACGGCGACGACTGGGTGCGCGCCGACCCCGGACTCCCCGACGACGTGCTCAGCCTCACCGCGGACCCCTCGAGCGTGGCTCCGGCCATCTGGGCGGGCACCAGTGAGGGGCTCTACGTCCACCAGCTCCAGGCGGTTCCGCGCATCCCCAACTACTCAGGGGGCAGCCTGACCGGCAAGTGGCTCATCACCATCGCGCTCTGCATCGGGGTGATCGTGCTGGCCGGCCTGGCACTCATCGTCTGGTCGCGCCGCCGGGCTCGGACCGAAGGTCACAGATCCCCTACATAACCTCAATCTTGCTTGGCAAGAATGGTACAGTTCATGTAGGATATGACCTCGGCCACCACCCCCCCCGATCCTTCTTCCCAACCTGAGCCCCTTCCGACGGCGTTGGGGCGACCTCGGAGGCTCCGCCCGTGACCCTGGTCCGCATGATGCTGAGGCGCATCCGACCCTACCGGGGGCCGGTGACCATCGTCCTCGCGCTGATCGTCATCCAGACCGTCCTCGGCCTCTACCTCCCCAACCTCACCGCGGACATCATCAACAAGGGCATCTCGGTGGGGAATGTCGGGTACATCTGGCACACCGGCGCGTGGATGCTCGCACTCACCCTGCTGAGCGGGGTGGCCGCCGTCATCGCCACCTACTTCGCCTCGCGCACCTCGATGGGAGTGGGCCGCGACCTGCGCGCCAGCGTCTTCTCGCGGGTCATGCGCTTCTCCGCGCGCGACATGAACAGCTTCGGCACCGCCTCGCTCATCACCCGCAACACCAACGACGTCCAGCAGATTCAGATCTTCCTGCAGATGGCCCTCACGCTCATGGTGGCGGCGCCGATCATGATGGTCGGGGGCGTGATCATGGCGATCCACGAGGACGCCACCCTCTCCCTCCTCCTGGTGGTGGCGGTCCCCGTGATGGCCGCGCTGGTGCTCACCATGCTGTTCGTCGCCGTACCCCAGTTCAAGTCGATGCAGGTGAAGATCGACCGGATCAACCAGGTGCTGCGCGAACAGATCACCGGCGTCCGGGTGATCCGCGCCTTCGTCCGAGGGGAGGACGAGGAGCGCCGCTTCGCCACCGCCAACGCCAGTCTCACCGCGACCGGCCTGCGGGTAAACCGGATCTTCGTGCTGGCCATGCCGGCGCTAATGGGGATCATGAACCTCTCCAGCGTCGCGGTCCTCTGGTTCGGCGGCCACCTGATCAGCAGCGGGCAGATGCCGATCGGCAACCTCACCGCGTTCCTCGCCTACATCATGCAGATCCTGATGTCGGTGCTGCTCGCCGTGGTGATGGTGATCCTCGTCCCGCGCGCTCAGGCGAGCGCCGAGCGCATCGCCGCGGTGGAGCGCGTCGAGCCTGCCACCACCAGTCCCGTTCACCCGATCACCCCGTCCGTGTCGAAGGGGGTCGTCGAGTTCCGCAACGTGAGCTTCGGCTACCCGGGCGGCGAGGCCCCGGTGCTGCGCGACCTCTCCTTCCAGCTCCAGCCGGGGGAAACCACCGCGATCATCGGCGGCACCGGCGCCGGCAAGACGACCCTTCTGAATCTCATCCCGCGCTTCTTCGACCCCACGTCGGGCGCGGTGTTGATCGACGGCGTCGACGTCAGGGATCGCGCCCTCGAGGAGCTGTGGGCCAGCATCGGGCTGGTACCCCAGCAGGCCTATCTCTTCGGTGGCACGGTCGCCGACAACCTGCGCTTCGCCGCCGAGGACGCCAACGACGCCGACATCTGGCACGCCCTCCAGGTCGCCCAGGCCCGCGATTTCGTGGCCACCATGGACGGGCAGCTCGAGGCCCCCATCGACCAGGGCGGGACCAACGTCTCGGGTGGCCAGCGCCAGCGGCTGGCGATCGCCCGGGCCGTCGTCAAGCGGCCTCTCATCTATCTCTTCGACGATTGCTTCTCGGCCCTGGACGCGACCACCGACGCGCGGCTGCGCGCGCAGCTCGCCGCCGAGACACGCAACGCCACGGTCGTGATCGTCGCCCAACGGGTGAGCACCATCCTCAACGCGGATCGCATCATCGTTCTGGACGACGGCGCTGTCGTCGGGTCCGGGACCCATGAGCAGCTGATGGTCTCCTGCGACGAGTACCGCGAGATCGTCGTCTCCCAGCTCGGGGAGAACGCGGCATGATGCGCGGGCCCGGGGGCGGGCACGGCAGAGGTGGCTTCGGCGGGCCGGGCCGGATGGCGGCCGCCGGTCCGCCCAAGAGCGCCAAGGATCTCTGGCGAGCGCTGCGGCAGCTGGTCGCGCGGCTCCGTCCCGACCGCTGGCGCATCGCCGCCGCCGCGCTGATCGGTTCGACCGGGGTCGGGCTCCTGGTGGCCGCGCCCCGGATCATCGGCAACGCGACCAACCTCCTCTTCGACGGCCTCATCGGCAAGTCCCTCCCCGCCGGAATGAGCCAGGCTCAGGCGGAGGCGTACCTGAGGATGCACGGACAGGGCCAGCTGGCGCAGATGCTGACCGGCACCACGGTGCATCCGGGCCATGGGATCGACTTCAACCAGCTCGGTGTGAGCCTGGGGGTGATCGCCCTCCTCTACCTCGTGGGCGCCGTGTTCAGCTGGGCCCAGGGTTACATCATGGCCGGGGTTGCGCAGCGCACCGTCTCGGGCATGCGCCGCGACGTGGAGGCCAAGCTCGCCCGGCTGCCCCTCCAGTACTTCGACAGCCATCCCCACGGCGACGTGCTGAGCCGGGTGACCAACGACATCGACAACGTGACCACGACCCTCCAGCAGGGTCTCAGCCAGCTCCTCACCTCGATTCTCACCATCCTCGGGGTGCTCGCCATGATGCTGTGGATCAGCCCGTGGCTTGCCCTCATCTCACTGGTGATGGTGCCGATGTCGATCGGGGTCACCTTCCTGGTCGCGCGGCGTTCCCAGAGGCACTTCACCTCCCAGTGGGCCCACACCGGCACGGTGAACAGTCTCGTGGAGCAGACCCACACCGGCCATGCGCTGGTCCAGGTCTTCGGCCGCTCCCGCCGGACGCTGGAGGAATTCGACCGCGAGAACCAGGCCCTCTACGAGCCCAGCTTCCGCGCCCAGTTCCTCTCCGGGATCATCCAGCCGGCGCTGATGTTCCTCTCCAACCTCAACTACGTGGCCATCGCTGTCATCGGTGGATACCTGACGGTCAACGGGGCCATGTCCCTGGGCGACATCCAGGCCTTCATCCAGTACTCGCGCCAGTTCACCAACCCGATCATGCAGATTGCCAGCCAGATGAACATGCTGCAGTCGGGCCTGGCCTCCGCCGAACGGGTCTTCGAGTTCCTGGCGGCTGACGAGGAGACGCCCGACAGCACGGGTGCTCCCGCCCTGCCCGCCGCCCAGGGGCGCGTCGTCCTGGAGAACGTCTCCTTCCGATACCAGCCCGACAAGCCGCTCATCCAGGACTTCGACCTCGACGTGTACCCGGGTGAGACGGTCGCCATCGTGGGCCCGACCGGGGCGGGCAAGACCACAATCGTCAACCTTCTGATGCGCTTCTACGAGATCGATGGCGGGCACATCTACCTGGATGGCGTCGACGCCCACGAGCTGCCCCGCGCCAGTGTCCGCGGGATGTTCGGCATGGTGCTGCAGGACACCTGGCTGTTCGCGGGGAGCATCCGGGACAACATCGCCTACGGCAAGAGCGGCGCCACCGCCGACGAGGTGGTTGCCGCCGCCAAGGCCGCTCACGCCGACCACTTCATCCGGACCCTTCCCGAGGGCTACGACACGGTCCTCGACGAGGATGCGTCCAACGTCTCCGCGGGCGAGCGGCAGCTCATCACCATCGCCCGTGCCTTCCTCTCCGACCCGACCATCCTGATCTTGGACGAGGCGACGAGCAACGTCGACACCCGCACCGAGGTGCTCATCCAGGAGGCGATGGCACGCCTGCGCCACGGGCGCACCAGCTTCGTGATCGCCCACCGGCTGTCGACGATCCGCAACGCCGACACGATCGTGGTCATGAATGCGGGTCGGATCGTGGAGCAGGGCAGCCATGCCGAGCTGATGGAGCGGCGCGGCTTCTACTACGACCTCTACGCCAGCCAGTTCGCCAACGCGCTGGAGGAGGCGAGCTGATGCTGAGCGCCGGCTCCCCGTCCGCCGCGGGTTCCCGTGCCGAGCTGGTCGACGAGTTCCTCGACCTGCAGCCGAGAATGCGGCGCTTGATGACGCGGGTCATCCCCGCCGACATCCACGCGGAGATGGGAGCCATCACCATGCAGCAGATGCACGCGCTCCACACCATCGCCCAGCGTGGTGCCGTCACCATGGGTGAGCTCGCCGGCTGCCTCGACGCGGCCTCGCTGAGCAGCGCGACCCAGATGTCCGACCGCTTGGTCAAGCTGGGGCTGGTTGAGCGGATGAGCGACCCCGACGATCGACGGCTGGTGAGGGTCGCTCTGAGCCCGCGGGGTCAGGAGCTGGTGACCCGAAGGGAGACCGCCTGGCGGGAGGGCGTCGGCCGGCTTCTGCAGGGCCTCACGGACGAGGAGTGCGCGACGCTGGTCGGATTGCTGAAGCGGGCAATCGGCCGACCGCCGGGCGAAGAGACGAGCGGCTGGGTCTCGGCACCCAAAGCCTGAGCTGGGGAGGGCCGGCGCTCTGGGGTCGGCCGAGCAGCACACCGACCCCGACGAGCGTGGCGAGCAGCAGGACGGGTCAGGGCGCCGGACTAGTATCTGAGCCGCCGCCCCGGGCGCACCGACCATCCGCCCACGGCTCCCGCACATGCGAGCGGGCGGGCACCTTCCGTCAGGCTCCGACTCTCGACAGCAACCATGAGTTCAAGCACTACCGACACGCTCACCTACCGCAGCCTCCTCGAGGTGCGCGGTCTGCTCCGGCTCGTGGTCGCGGCCATGCTGGGGCGAATCGGCGGCCAGATGGCGTCGGTGGCGCTCGTCCTCTTCGCCCTCCAGCGATTCCACTCGCCGGCGGTCGCCGGGATCACCGTCTTCGCCAGCGCCTTCCCCGGGATCGTCGTGAGTCCCCTGGCGGGCGCCATCCTAGATCGCAGCGGACGGATCAAGCTGATCATGCTCGACTACTCGGTCGCCGCCTTCGCGATGGCGCTCATCGTGGCTCTCGGGGCCGCAGGAGTGCTGAGCGTGGCGCTGCTGGTAGGGGTCGCCGCGCTCAGCTCGTTCACCAACCCGCTGAGCGGCGCCGGGACCCGGACCCTCTTCCCCATCCTCGTGCCGCGCGACCTCTGGGACCGGGCCAACGCCGTGGACAGTGTCAGCTACGTGGTCGCCGCGGTGGTCGGCGCTCCGCTGGCCGGGTCGATCGCCGGCCTGGTGGGGCGGCCGGCCGCCCTGATCGCGACGGCCGCCATGTTCGCGGCCGCGGCCCTCTCCCTGCTGGGGATGGCGCCGCTGCGGCTGCCCCGTCGCCCCGCCGGCGACCAGCGCGTCATCCGCGAGGCCTGGCAGGGCCTCGCCTATGTGGTGCGAAACCCGAGCCTGCGCGGGCTGGCGGTGAGCATCTCGGTCTCCAACATCGCCTCCGGACTGCTCATCGTCGGCCTGCCCGTGCTGGTTCTCGACCACCTGCACGAGAACGCGGCCGTGGTCGGTCTGCTCTGGGCGCTCAGCGCCGTTACCGGGGGCGTCGTCGCGATCGTGGTCGGGCACCGCGGCACCCACGGACGCGAGCGGCCGCTGATCGTCGCCGGGCTGCTGGCGGCCGCGGTGGCCTGCGCGGCCCTGGCGCCGCTCCCAGGTCTTGGGGTGGTGGCGGCGGCGATGCTTCTCTGGGGGGCCGCCGGCGGCCTGATCGACATCGGGATGTTCTCGATGCGCCAGCGCCGCACCGACCCCGCCTGGTTCGGGCGTGCCTTCGCGGTGAGCATGTCGCTCAACTGGGTGGGAAGCCCGATCGGCTCGGCGGCCGCCGGCCCGCTCATCGGTGCGGGTCTGGGCATCGCCCTGGGGACCGGAGCGGGCTTCGCGTTCGTGGCCGTGCTGCTCGCGGTGCTCATGATCCCCGCCACGGCCATGGCCGTTGTCGCACCCCCGCCCGGCTGACCGTCGCCGGTGGCACCGGGGACTCCGACGCGTGCGCCACGTCCCGGCCAGTCCCGGCACCACTCGATAACCCGCTCTCCCCGGCGGTCTGCGATGATCGCTCCCGGAGATGGCAGATCAGCGATCTGGAGTGGCGGACCCGGCCGGAACCCTGCGCCGTCCGCCGCGCGTCTTTTCCATCGTCCTCGCGGGCGGCGAGGGCAAGCGCCTCTGGCCGCTCACCAAGGACCGAGCCAAGCCGGCCGTCCCCATCGGCGGTGTCTACAGGCTCATCGACTTCGTGCTGAGCAACCTGGTCAACGCGGAGTTCACACGGATCGCGGTGCTCACCCAGTACAAGAGCCACAGCCTCGACCGCCACATCAGCCAGGCCTGGCGGCTCTCCCCGCTGCTCGGCAACTACGTGACCCCGGTGCCGGCCCAGATGCGCCGCGGGCCACGCTGGTTCTCCGGGTCGGCCGACGCCATCTACCAGAACTTCAACCTCCTGGGCGATGAGAAGCCGGACTACGTCCTCGTCTTCGGAGCGGATCACCTCTACCGGATGGACCCGCGCCAGATGCTGGCGCACCACATCGCGAGCGGGGCCGGCGTGACGGTCGCCTCGGTCAAGGTCCCCACCTCTCAGTGCAGCGAGTTCGGGGTCATCGAGTGCGACGGCGATCGGATCACCGCGTTCCACGAGAAACCCGCCCGAGCACCCGGTCTCCCCGATGACCCCGAGCGCTGCCGTGTCTCGATGGGCAACTACGTCTTCACCGCCCCCTTCCTCGTCGACACCCTGGCCGAGGACGCGGAGAAGCAGACGAGTGGCCACGACATCGGCGGCGACATCATTCCCCACCTCGTCGAGAGGGGCGAGGCGGCGGTATATGACTTCGAGCACAACGTCGTCCCGGGGAGCACCGAGCTGGATCACGGCTACTGGCGCGACGTCGGGACGCTGGACTCCTACTACGACGCCCACATGGACCTCATCTCGGTGGTCCCGATGTTCAACCTCTACAACCTGGAGTGGCCGATCTACTCCTTCTACGGACCGCTGCCGCCCGCCAAGTTCGTCTTTGACGAGGAGGGCCGGCGCGGTCTCGCCGTGGACTCGATCGTGAGTCCGGGGGTGATCGTCTCCGGCGGTACGGTGCGCCGCTCGGTCCTCTCCCCCGGGGTGCGGGTGGGGTGGGGCGCGATCGTCGAGGACAGCGTGCTGCTGTCCGGGGTGGAGGTCGGCGAGGGCGCGGTGGTGCGGCGGGCGATCATCGACAAGGAGGTGGTGGTGCCCTCCGGCGCGGTGATCGGCCAGGACCCACGGATCGAGGCCAAGCGCTTCACGGTCTCCGCCAACGGCGTCGTCGTGATCGCCAAGCGCCAGGTCATCGGGGCGGCACCCGGCTGATGCGGGTCGGCATCCTGACCCGCGAATACCCACCGGAGGTCTACGGCGGCGCCGGGGTCCACGTCGAGTACCTGACCCGCGAGCTCGCCCGCCACGTCGACGTCCAGGTGCACTGCTTCGGAGAGCCCCGCAGCTCGCCGCTGGTGGCCGCCGCCTACCAGCCCTGGGCGGCGCTCGAGGGCGGGAGACCGGAGGATGTCGCGCTGGCGGTGATGTCGGTGGACCTCGCCATGGCGAGAGGGCTGGAGGGGGTGGACCTGGTCCATTCGCACACCTGGTACGCCAACCTGGCCGGGCACCTGGGCAAGCTGGTTTGGGAAGTCCCCCACGTGTGCACCTCCCACAGCCTGGAGCCGCTTCGTCCCTGGAAGGCCGAACAGCTCGGTGGCGGCTACGCCCTCTCCCTCTACTGCGAGCGCACCGCCCTGCTCTCCGCCGACGCGGTGATCGCCGTTTCGGGGGCGATGCGCCGGGACCTGCTCACCTGCTACCCGGCGGTGGACCCCGGCCGCGTCCACACCATCCACAACGGTATCGACGCGCGGGCCTACACGCCTGACCACGGTGACGACGCCCTGGTCCGCCACGGTATCGACCCCGTCCGTCCGCTCGTCGTCTTCGTCGGGCGGATCGCCCGCCAGAAGGGCCTCGACCATCTCCTCCGCGCCGCTCCGCAGATCGACCGCGCGGCCCAGCTCGTGCTCATCGCCAGTGCCCCCGACACCCCGGAGATCGCCGTCGAGGCGCGGGAGCTCCGCGACGCGGCACAGGCGGCGGGAGCATCCCTGGTGTGGATCGAGGAGATGCTGCCGCGCACCGAGCTGATCCAGGTCCTGAGCCACGCCACCGCCTTCGTCTGTCCCTCCATCTACGAACCATTCGGCCTGGTCAACCTCGAGGCGATGGCCTGCGAGGCGGCGGTGGTCGCGAGCGCCGTCGGTGGCATCCCCGAGATCGTCGTCGACGGGGAGACCGGCTACCTCGTTCCCTGCGACCCCGAGGCGGTGGCCTCCGACGAGACGGCGGCCCGGCTCTTCGAGGCGACTCTCGCGGAGAGGATCAATCAGCTGGTCGCCGACCCCGACCTCGCGACCCGGCTCGGTACGGCCGGGCGGCGCCGGGTCCTGGACAGGTTCACCTGGGAGCAGGTGGCGCTGCGCACTGTCGAGGTGTACAGGCAGGCGCTAGCGGCGCACGCCGCCGGCTAGCTCCGCACCCTACGCCGGAAACGGGACCGCCCGATCAGGCCTCGAGGGGAGTCGTTCGCGTCACTTCCGGGCAGCGGGCCGAGCACCGCCGCCACGGCGGTGGCGAGACGGCGGCGGCCGCGGCGCTCCCACTCCGCGCCGCCGACCGTCATGCCCGCGGCCTCGACCGACTCGGCGAAGTCCCACGCTCGAAGGTACCGCTGGCGTGGCGACTTGGCCATCCCGAAGCGCACCAGTGGTGCGATCTCCTCCAGCAGCTCGGGACCGGGCAGCGGGGCGCCCAGGTGCTGGTCGCGGACGGTGCTGGCCCCGCCCAGGTAGGGGGGCGTCCCGGTCAGGCACTCGACGAGGATCACCGCCGCCGCGTAGAGGTCGGTCTCGATGGTCGGCTCCTCGCCCCGCCAGAGCTCGGGCGCCATGTACTCCGGGCTCCCCTGGATCCAGCGGCTCCCCGGGGTGCGGGCGACCATCCCCAACTCCGCGACCCGCGAGACCCCCTGGCGGTCGACCAGGATCTTCTCCGGTCGCAGGTCGCGGTGAAGAATCCCCTCGCGGTGCGCCGACTCCAGCCCCAGCAGGGTGTCGCGAAGCACGACGAGGGTGGCCTCCGTGTCGCGCAGCGTCCCGGGCGTGGCCATCAGCTGGCGAAGCCACGCACCGTCCACGTAGTCGGTCACGAGGGCCATCCCGAAGGCGTCCTCGACGTAGGCGCGGGTGCGGACCACGTAGGTGCCATCCAGGTGGGCGACGATCGGGGCTTCGGCCCGGAACCGCCGGAGGAAGAGGGGGTCACCGAGGAACTCCTGGGGTAGCTGCCGGAGAGTGACGACCGCGCCATCCTCCGCGCGCGTCGCGTCGGCGCCCAGAGCGCCGGCCTCCGTGTCCCCGCCAGGCGGCATGCATCCCCGTCATGCGACCCGGCCCCGTGGATCAAGCGTAATTGTGAGTTGGGGCCGGTTCGTTCCACGCATGGTGATGGGCGCGCATGAGCGATGTCAACGCGGCCCCGCCCCGGGCCCCGGAAACGCGTCCCCCGGGGGTCGCGGTGCCCTGAAAACGCTTCGTCGCGGCCCCCCGCTGCGTTAGCCTGCCTGCAGTGCCCAACCGATGGACCCGGGTTCCCGACGGCCCGCCGCCCGCGCCTCCGCGCTGGGGCGCGGCGGCCCTCCCGCTAGCCGACCTCTTCATGCGGGCGATGGCGTCGCGGCCCCAGAGCGGGAGCCTGCGGGTCACCTGGGTGACCCCGGCCACCTATCTCCTCTCCGTCTCCGCGGCCGCCGGCGCGATCGTGATGGTCGCCGTCTGCGCCGTCGCTCTCGCCGGCGGCGGGGGGTGGGCACCGCTCGCCGGGATCGTGGTGTGCGCCGCCCTCGCCGCCGGCTCGTCCGCGGTTGGCCTGGTCGGTCTGGCTCAGCGCCGCCGGCACTGACCGCGCCCACCCCCATGGCCAACCGCCTGGCGACGCAGTCGAGCCCCTACCTCCTCCAGCACGCGGACAACCCCGTCGATTGGTATCCATGGGGCGAGGAGGCGATGAGGACGGCGCGTGAGACGGATCGCCCCGTCCTCCTCTCGGTCGGTTACAGCGCCTGCCACTGGTGCCACGTGATGGCCCACGAATGCTTCGAGGATCCGGCGATCGCGGCTCTGATGAACGAGCTCTTCGTCAACATCAAGGTCGACCGCGAGGAGCGCCCTGACGTGGACGCCGTCTACATGGAGGCGGTCCAGGCGATGACCGGCCAGGGGGGCTGGCCGATGACGGTGTTCCTCACCCCCGCCGGTGCCCCCTACTTCGGGGGGACGTACTTCCCTCCCCGGCCGCGCGGCGGCCTGCCCGGCTTTCCGGCCGTCCTTCGTGCGGCGCACGACGCCTACAGCCAGGGCCGGGAGGACGTCGAGCGGATCGGAGCTGAGATCCGCCGGGCTCTGGCGCCCCCACCGCTGCCGGCGGGGGACGATCCCTCCGCCGAGGTCGTCACCCAGGCGGTGGCGCGGCTCGTGGAGCAGAGCGACGCGGGGCACGGCGGCTTTGGCGGTGCTCCCAAGTTCCCCCACCCCGCCGCCCTCGAGCTGCTCCTCCGCTGCGGCTTCGGGCGCTCGGACCCGGCGGCCGCGGCCAGCGCCAGGACGACCCTCGACCGGATGCTCCAGGGCGGCATCTTCGACCAGCTGGGTGGCGGCTTCCACCGCTACAGCGTCGACGCGGGGTGGGCCGTACCCCACTTCGAGAAGATGCTCTACGACAACGCCCAGCTGGCCGTCGTCTACCTCCACGCTCATCAGCTGACCGGCGATCCCGAGTACCGCCGCGTGGTGGAGGCCACCCTCGATCACGTCGTCCGGGAGATGCTCCTCCCCGAGGGCGGCTTCGCCTCCTCGCAGGACGCGGACTCCGAGGGGGCCGAGGGTCGGTACTTCGTCTGGACCCCCGAGCAGGTCGGTCAGGCTCTCGCGGATGGCGACGACGCGCGGCTCGCCTGCCGAATCTTCGGTGTGCCGGAGCACGGAAACTTCGAGGACGGCAGCAGCGTGCCCTCTCTCGCTCTGGCACCGGCTGAGCTCGCCGCGGAGCTGGGCATCGATCGCGACGATGCGGCCCGGAGGGTGGATGTCCTGCGCCGGCGGCTTCTCGCCTCCCGCTCCCGGCGGGTCGCACCCGGGCGAGACGGCAAGGTGGTCACCGCCTGGAACGGCCTGGCGCTGCGAGCCTTCGCCGAGGCGGGCGCGGCCCTGGCGCGGCAAGATTATGTCGAGATTGCCAAAAACTGCGCAGGCTTCCTGCTCGGGGAGGTGGTCGTCGAGGGGCGCCTGCGCCGCAGCTGGATGGCCGGGGCCGCCGGGGTCAGCGCCTTCCTCGAGGACGTGACCTTCCTGGGCGACGGCCTCCTGGCGGTCTACGAGGCGACCGGGGACGCGAGCCACTACGAGCACGCGGTCGGGCTCGCCGAGGAGGCCGCGGCCCGGTTCCGCGATCCCGACGGCGGCTACTTCGACACCGCCGCCGACGCCGAGCCGCTGCTGGTCCGCCCCCGCGGCCTGGAGGACAACCCCCTACCGGCCGGCCGGTCGATGGCCGCTCAGCTCTTCCTCCGGCTCGCCGGCCTGACCGGCGAGGAGCGCTGGCGGGATCGCGCCCGGGAGATCGTCCGGCCCCTGGTCCCGGCCATCGCCCGGGCCCCCCTCGCTCTCGGCAGCCTCGCCTGCGTCCTCGACCAGCTGGTCGCCCCCTCGCGGGAGGTGGCGATCGTGGGCCCTCCCGATGACGCCGCCACCCGGGCGCTGCTCCGCGAGGTGTGGGCGCGCCGTGACCCCTACCGGGTGCTGGCCTGGGGCGCCGGCGGCTCTGTGCCCCTACTGACCGGCCGGTCACTGGTCGAGGGCCGGCCCGCCGCCTACGTCTGCGAGGGCTTCGTCTGCCGGGTGCCGACAACGGAACCCGGGGAGCTCGCCCGTCAGCTCGAGGTGGCCGGGGGGTAGCTGGATCCAGGAGCTGGCGAGGGTGGCAAGAGGCTGGAGATGGCGATGTACCCATCGTCGCAGCCGGTGAAGCTCAGCCCGGCGGCCGAGGTGTAGACCGCGTTGGCGCACTTCCCGTAGTGGTAGTCGTTGCTAAACTCTGGGCCCGTGGGGGTCCATCGGTAGTCGATGGAACAGTGCGCCCCGGGCTCGACCTCCACCAGCTCGGTCCGGCCGAAATCGACGGCGAAGTCGCCCCCCTCGAACGCCGCCGCGTCGCATTCGGCGGCGGCGGCCGCGAAACACTGTTCATCGTTCGCGATTTCGCCCTGGTCGGCGACCGATGGCCCAAGATAACCCACCCCTATCAGCGCACCGCCGTCGGACCTCTGCGAGAAGGAAGGGTTGGCGTCGCTGTCGTAGGCGACCGCCCCGCAGAGTAGATCCCCACGCATCGGGGTGAGGCCGTCCAGTTGCGGCCTGGCACCGTCCAGTTGCGGCGTGGCACCCGGCCATCCCCGCAGGGTGAAAAAGGCGAGCACTGCCACCAACGCCAGGGCGATGGCGACGAGGCCCGCCAGCGTGCGGCGCCTCATGGCGTCGCATCCGAGCCCATCCATTCCTCAGCCGTGAGCTGATACAGATGGCCGTCCCGCCAGCGGTCGCCGACCAGCGCGAAGTCGTGGATGACGCCCATCCGCTGGAAGCCGTTGTCCTCCAGGGCCTGCCAGGAGTGAACGTTGTCGAGGTCGACGGTGGCGTGGATGCGGTGGAGGCCGAGCCCGTCGAAGGCGTGGGCCACGGCCAGGCCGATGGCCCGCGTGGCGATGCCGTGGTGCCGCTCCCGGGGGGCCACCCAGTAGCCGATGTCGGCGCTCTGGAGGATGTCGCGACGGATCCGGTCCAGCGAGAGGTGGCCGGCGATGGCTCCGGAGACGGTGATGACGAACCCCTCCGCCGCCTCGTCGGCGAGGCAGCGCCGCACCCGCTCCCGCTGACCCGCGGCAGTCAGGAACTCGGGGCCGCACCAGGGCTCCTCGACGGCCAGCTCGGTCGCTGACTCGGCGTACATCGCGGCCAACTCCTCGGCGTCGGCCAGTTTCCATGGCCGGAGACCGACCTCGACGGGGACGTTGATCCGCGCGGTAGCCATGCTCCCACCGTAGCACTCGGGATTTCCGGAGACCAAGCGCCAGACCGTTGGGCTCAGCCGGTGTCGGGCGCCCGGGCAGCCAGGCGGGCCGCACCGTGGTGGAGGGCTCAGCCGGAGTCGGGAGCCCGAGGACGCAGCCAGCCTCCGTCCGGACCGTAGTCATCGGCGACGGGGAGCAGGGCCACGACCCGCTCGTCGGTGCGGATCAGGCGCCAGCCGCCCTCGTGCACCTTCCAGTGGTGGGCCCGGCAGATCGTGACAAGATTGGCGAGATCAGTCGAGCCGCCCTGGGCCCAGTGGCGGAGGTGGTGCACCTCCCCCCACGACGCCGGCCGGTGGCAGCCCGGCCAGACGCAGCCCCGGTCGCGGGCCTGGACCGCCCGGCGGGTCGCCGCCGCCGGCACCCGGGTCGCCCGGCCCACGTCCAGGACCGCGGAATCCGCCCCGAACACCACCCGGGTAACCCCGGCGTCGCAGCCCAGGCGGCGGGCGGTCTCGGCGGCGATCGGCCCGCTCAGCTCCAGCTCGGCGGCGGGGGCTCCCTCCCGCCCCTGGACGGTCGCCAGGGTGGCGGTGACCTGGAGGTGGGGACGCTGGCCGGAGTGCTGGGGGAGCACGCCCGTGTCCCGGGCGTGGCC
>JBEKOU010000011.1:0-45118 GCA_049521435.1 Candidatus Dormibacteria bacterium
CCACGGTCAGAAGCAGAAGGTGGGCGTCATCCAGGCGCTGATGCACGACCCGGCCATCCTCATCCTCGACGAGCCGACCGCGACCCTCGACCCGCTGATGCAGCGCAACGTCCACGACCTGGTCCGCGAGGCGCGCGACCGCGGGGCGACCATCTTCGTCTCCTCCCACGACCTCCCCGAGGTGGCGCGGCTCTGCGACCGCGCCGGCATCCTGCGTCGGGGACGGCTGGTCGCCGTGCAGGACGTCAACGAGCTCGCCCAGCAGGGAGGGCACGTCCTCTCCATCGAGTTCTCCGAGCCGATCGACCCCGCCGTCTTCCGGGCCATCCCCGGGGTCTCCCAGGTGACGGCGAGCGACCGGACGCTGACGATCACGGCGGGCGGCGACCTCGACGCCGTGATCAAGACGGCGGCGCGCTTCCGGGTCCACGCGGTGCGCAGCGCCGAGGTCGACCTCGACGAGGTGTTCCACGACTACTACCGCTCGGAGAGCGACGAGGCGGCCGCCATCGTTGCTGCGAGCGCCACGGCGAAGCCGGCCGATGCGGAGGTCCCCGATGCGTTGTGACGTCTTCCGCCGGGAGCTCGCCGATCACCGTCAGTCGCTGATCGGGTGCAGCGTCGGGGCTCTCGCGCTGGTGGCGCTCTACGTCTTCCTCTATCCCACCATCAAGAGCAGCGGCGCGGGGGTGCAGCAGCTCCTCAACACCCTGCCCAAGGGATTCCGGACTGCGTTCATCCCGGCGGGCGTCAGCTACCTCTCACCACCCGGCTACCTGGGCACCGAGCTGTTCAGCATCATCGTGCCCGCGCTGCTGCTGGTGATGGGCGTCCTCGCCGGCAGCCGGGCGCTGGCGGGGGAGGAGCAGAACGGCACCATCGACCTCCTCCTCTCCACCCCGGTCCGGCGCACCCGGCTCACCATCGAGAAGGCCTGCGGCGCCCTGCTCCCCCTCTTCGTCGTCGCCGCCGCCATCTGGCTGGCGATCGTGATCGTCGGCCCGTCGCAGGGCGTCGTGCTCAGCCTCGGCAACCTCACCCTCACCGTGCTGGCCGTCGCCCTGCTGGGGGTCGGCTTCGGGATGCTCGCCTTCCTGGTCGCCTCCACCACCGGCTCGGTCGGGGTCGGCGGCGGCAGCGCGGCCGCCCTCGCGGTGGCGATGTACGCGCTCAGCATCTTCGGCTCGCTGGTGCCGTGGCTCACCGGCTTCGCCAACGCGGTCTCGCCCTTCCACTGGTCCGGCGGCTCGGCCGCCCTGACCCTCGGCGTCTCCTGGTCCGGGATGCTGCCCCTGATCGTCTGCCCGATCGTCCTGCTCGGGGCGTCGGTGGTGCTGTACGAACGGCGCGACCTCACGGCCTGACGGCGGGGATCATCCGTCCCAACCGAGGGTGCGTCCGGGCCCACTCTGGGACGTGCGTCCCGGCCCATTCGCGGTCCAATGGCTCTAGATATCCACAGCCGGAAGCGTTGACTGACGGCGATGGTCCCCGCGGCCCCCACCGACTACCATCCGGTCGTCCTGGACCGGCCGGGACTTCAGGCCCTGATCGATGCGCTGATCGCCGACGGCCGTCGCGTGATCGGTCCCACCGTCCGAGACGGGGCCGTCGTCTACGACGAGATCACCCAGATCGGAGAGCTGCCGGCAGGATGGGGGGACGACCAGGGGCCGGGCCACTACCGCCTGGAGCGCCGCAAGGACAACGCCCTCTTCGGCTACGTGGTGGGGCCGGATTCCTGGAAGCGGTTCCTCTTCCCCCCCGTCTCGGTCACTTGGCAGGCCCGGCTGACGGAGGGGGGCGCCGAGGTCACGCCACCGGCCAACCCGCCGCGGTACGCGTTCCTCGGGGTGCGCGCCTGCGAGCTGGCGGCGATCGCGATCCAGGACCGCGTCCTCCTCCACACGAACTACCCGGACCACGACTACGCCGCCCGGCGCGAGAACGCCCTCTTCATCGCTGTCAACTGCTCGACGCCGGCCGCCACCTGCTTCTGCACCTCGATGGGGACCGGCCCGCGCGTAACCGCCCACCACGACCTGGCCCTGACTGAGCTGCTCGACGGCCGCCGCCCTCGCTTCCTGGTCGAGATCGGGTCGGACCGCGGGGCCGCCGTGCTCGCCAAGGTCTCGGTCCATGACGCAGCCCCCACCGACCGGGAGGCCGCGGCCGCCGTCTGGTCGACGGCGGTGGCGGGGATCAGCAAAGCCCTCCCCGCGGACGGCATCGAGGACGTGCTCGTCCGCAACCTCGAGCACCCCCGCTGGGACGCCGTCGCCGCCCGCTGCCTCGCCTGCGCCAACTGCACCCTGGTGTGCCCCACCTGTTTCTGTGTCGACTTCCGCGAGGCCAGTGGTCTCGATCCAGACCAGAGCGAGCAGCACCGGACCTGGGCGTCGTGCTTCAGCGTCGACCACTCCCAGCTCCACGGCGGCTCCATGCGGTACACGGGACGTTCACGGTACCGCCAGTGGATGACCCACAAGCTCGCCACCTGGCATGCGCAGTTTGGCACCTCGGGGTGCGTCGGGTGCGGACGCTGCGTCGCCTGGTGTCCCGTGGGGATCGACATCACCGAGGAGGCTGCGGCGATCCGCGCCACCGATGGGCTGACCCGCCTCCCGACCGGAGCAACGCCATGAAGACAATCGCCGATCTCCTCGCCGAAGAGAGCCTCTTCCAGGGGTTGGACAAGGTCACTCTCGAATTCGTCGCCGGTTGCGGCCGCAACGTCCACTTCTCCCCCGAGGACCGGATCCTGACCGAGGGCGAGGCGGCCAACACCTTCTACGTGCTGCGCAGCGGCAGCGTCGCGCTCAGCTTCTTCGTGCCCGGGCGGGGCGGGGTGGTGATCGACACGCTGGGCCAGGGCGAGGTGCTCGGCTGGTCCTGGCTCTTCGAGCCCTACCGCTGGCAGTTCGACGCAGAGGCCCGTGAAGAGGTGGCCGCGGTGGCGTTCGACGGTGCCTGCCTGCGCGCCAAGTGCGAGACCGACCCGCACCTCGGTTACGTCCTGACCCAGCGCTTCGCCAAGGTCATCCTGGGACGCCTCCAGTCCGTCCGCCTGAGAGTTCTCGATGTCTATGGCGCTGGCGCTACCGACTGACACCCGCGCCGCGGACGCAATGGTCCCGGTTCCCTACCGGGTGGTCGGACGCGCCCGCGAGACCGCGGACACCATCACGCTCACCCTCGAGCCGGTGGAGAAGGCGATCGCCACGCCCGTCCCCGGCCAGTTCAACATGCTCTACGCCTTCGGCGTCGGCGAGGTGCCGATCTCGGTGAGCGCCATCGACGCGGGGCACCGTCTCCGTCACACGGTGCGCGGCGTGGGCGCCGTGAGCCAGCAGCTCTGTGCCTCCGAGGCCGGGACCGTGATCGGGGTCCGGGGCCCGTTCGGCACCGACTGGGGTGTGGAATCGGCGATGGGCAGCGACGTGCTGGTGGTCGCTGGCGGCATCGGCCTGGCTCCGCTGCGCCCGGTCGTCCACGAGCTGCTGCGCAGCCGCCGCCGCTTTCGGCGGGTCACCGTGCTGGTGGGGGCTCGTGCTCCTGAGGAGATCGTCTTCCGCGGCGAGGTGGCGAGCTGGCAGGCGAGCGCCCGGATCACCGTCCGCACCACCGTCGACTACGCGACCGCCGCCTGGAAGGGCGACGTCGGGGTGGTGCCGACCCTGATCGAGCGGGTCACGATCGACCCTGAGGTCACCACGGTGATGATCTGCGGGCCCGAGGTGATGCTCCGCTTCACCGCCGCCGAGGTGCTCGGGCGGGGCATCGCCGCCGAGCGGGTGCGGGTCTCGATGGAGCGCAACATGCAGTGCGGCATCGGCAGGTGCGGCCACTGCCAGCTCGGGCCGGTGTTGGTCTGCACCCAGGGCCCCGTCCTCCCCTGGTCACGGGTGGGACCGCTGCTCGCCCGGAGGGAGCTGTGATGGCCGCCGACCTGCCCAAGCTCGCCGTCTTCAAGTTCGCCTCCTGCGACGGCTGCCAGCTCTCCCTGCTCGACTGCGAGGACGAGCTGCTCGCGGTCGCGGGCGCCGTCGAGATCGCCAACTTCACCGAGGCCTCCAGCACGGTGGTCGACGGCCCCTACGACGTCTCCCTGGTCGAGGGCTCGGTGACCACCCCCCACGACGCCGAGCGGATCCAGGAGGTCCGACGGGTCTCGCGACACCTGGTGTCGATCGGGGCTTGCGCCACCGCCGGGGGCATCCAGTCGCTGCGCAACTTCACCGCGGTGGACGAGATGGCCTCGGTCGTTTACGCCCACCCCGAGTACCTCTCCACCCTGGAGAGCTCGACGCCGATCTCCGCCCATGTCCCGGTCGACTACGAGCTGCGGGGATGCCCGGTGGACCGTGGCCAGCTGCTGGAGGTGCTAACCGCACTCCTGCGCAAGCGCAAGCCCGACATCCGGGCCAGCAGCGTCTGCCTCCAGTGCAAGCGGCGGGGCAACGTCTGCGTGATGGTCGCCCACGGCACCGCCTGCCTCGGTCCGGTCACCCAGGCCGGGTGCGGCGCCATCTGCCCCAGCTTCGAGCGCGGCTGTTATGGATGCTTCGGGCCGATGGAGACGCCCAACACTGTGTCGCTCGCCTCCGCCCTCCACGCCGGCGGGCTGGACGAAGCGCACGTGATGCGCCTCTTCCGCACCTTCAATGCCACGGCCCCCGCGTTCGAGACGGCCAGCCGGGCCGAGGAGAAGGGGGACGGTCGGCTGTGACCCACAAGATTCGCGATCTGACCGTCGAGGGGCTCGCCCGGGTCGAGGGCGAGGGGGCGATGCACGTGGTGGTGACCGACGGCGAGGTCACCGACGTTCGCCTGCGCATCTACGAGCCGCCTCGCTTCTTCGAGGCCTTCCTGCGCGGCCGGTCCTTCACCGAGCCGCCCGACATTACCGCCCGGATCTGCGGGATCTGCCCCGTGGCCTACCAGATGAGCTCGTGCCAGGCGATCGAGCAGGCCTGCGGGATCACAGTCGACCCCCCACTGCGCGCGCTCCGCCGCCTCCTCTACTGCGGGGAGTGGATCGAGAGCCACGTGCTCCACATCTACTTCCTCCACGCCCCCGACTTCCTGGGCGTCGGTAGCGCCATAGAGCTGGCCCAGACCCACCGCGAACTGGTTGAGAAGGCGCTCAAGCTCAAGAAGATCGGCAACGACCTCATGGAGGTGGTCGGCGGCCGCGCCATCCACCCCATCAACGTCCGCCTGGGCGGCTTCTACCGGGCGCCCACCAAGCGCGAGCTGCTGCCGTTCGTCGAACGGCTGCGCTGGGCCCGCGACGCCTCCCTGGAGACGGTGGAGCTGGTCTCCACCTTCGACTTCCCCGACCTGGAGATCGACCACGAGCTGGTCGCGCTCCACCACCCCGACGAGTACGCCATCACCGAGGGGCGGATCGTCTCCGACGGCGGCCTGGACATCGAGGTGGCCGAGTTCCTGGAGCACTTCGCCGAGGAGCACGTCGAGCGTTCGACCGCGCTCCACGGCCGGATGATCGAGCGGGGCCGCTACCTGGTGGGCCCGCTGGCCCGCTACAGCCTCAACTACGAGCAGCTGCCCGCGGTGGCACGCGAGGCGGCCGAGGCGGCCAAGGGTCTCGGCCGGGTCTGCCGCAACCCCTTCCGGAGCATCCAGGTCCGGGCCGTCGAGACCGTCGCCGCCTGCGACGAGGCGCTCCGGATCATCGAGGGGTACTCAGAGCCGGAGCGGCCGGCGGTGTCGGTCGAGCCACGGGCCGGGACCGGCCACGGCGCCACCGAGGCGCCCCGCGGCCTCCTCTACCACCGCTACTCGATCGACGACGAGGGGCTCATCCAGAACGCCGACATCATCCCCCCCACGGCCCAGAACCAGGACGCGATCGAGGCCGACCTGCGCAAGCTGGTGACCGCCAACCTGGAGCTGGACGACCACGACCTGCAGCATCTCTGCGAGCAGTCGATCCGCAATTACGACCCCTGCATCTCCTGCTCCACTCACTTCCTCGACTTCACCGTCGAGCGGCGATGAGGTGGATGGCCCGGAGGACGCTGGGGCCGTAGCGGGGGGGCCGGACCTGAGCGGACGGCCGGCAGCGGCCCGGAGCGTGGCGCCGTCGGCGCCGCGACGCGTCGTGGTCATCGGCGTCGGCAACTCGATGCGCCGCGACGACGGCGCCGGCATCGCGGTGGTGGAGCGCGCACGGCCGCTGCTGCCCCCCGGTGTGGAGGTGCGCACCCTGAGCGGGGAGGCGACCGCCCTCCTCGACGCCTGGGCGGGGGTCGACCTGGCGCTGGTGGTCGATGCCGTGCGCTGGGATCGTCCACCCCTGGACGGCGTCACCCGGATCGACGCCATCAGCCAACCCCAGATAGTGGGTGGCTGGGGTGCCGCCGCCAGCAGCCACGGCCTCGGCGTCGCCGAGGCGGTCGCCCTGGGACGGACGCTCGACCGGCTGCCGCCGCGTCTCATCCTGCTACTGATCGCCCTCGTCGAGGAGGGCCAGGGAGAGGGCCTCTCCCCCACCGTCGAGGGCTACGTGGACGCCGCGGTGGCCCTGCTCGTCACCGAGATGAGAGCCGGCAGCCTCTAACCCAGCGCCGCCAGCGCCTCCCCGATCGGCGTCGCCACGCAGGTGAACGAGGGCACGTCGCGCACGGTGTGGGTGGACGCCTCGCTGGCCCGCATCTCCTGGACCAGGTCGAGGAAGTCGCTGACCGAATCACTCTCGAAGGCGACCACGAACTCCTGGTCGTCGAGACCGAACGAATACGTCGTGTTGATCTTCACCCCCGGATAGCGGTGGCCCATGGCGATGTGCTCGTCCATCTGGCGCTGCCGCTCCTCGGGCCCGAGCCGGTACCAGGCCCGCGTCTTCACGAAGGGGTAGACGAAGAGGTACCTGCGCTCGGTGGGCAGGATGATGAGCCGGCTGCTCCTCCCCTCCTGGGGCGCGCCGTCCTCGTGCACGTGCCGCTCCACGTAGCTGCTCCGCTTGGTCATCGCGAAGTAGCTGTAGGGCTGCTCGAGGTAGGCGGCCAGCGCGGTCGCGTTGAGCCGGGCGGCCAGCTCCTGGAACTCCTCGAGCCGCTCGCTCACCGACCAGAGCATCAGGTCGGCGTCACCGCGGGTGCCCACCAGGCTGTAGCTGCGCAGGATGACCCCGTCCCGGCCCGCCATCTCTTCTACGACTGCGGCAAACTCGGCGCGGTCCTCGGCGCGCAGCACCGCGGAGCGGCGTCGCCACTCGGGCATCACCCGGTAGAAGGCATAGCGGACAAACTGGCGGGCGCCCGACCCCCGGCGGCTGGCGTCGCGAACGCGTATCTCTCCGGCAACGACGGACAGCTCGGCGTCCCCGCCGGATCCCGCGTGCGCGGAAGCACGAGCGGCCGCAGCCACCCGCTCCTTCGCCGCGGCCTTCCTCTGCGGACTCACGGCTCCATCGTAGCGTCAGGCCGGCGGTGCGCTGCCCCCGCCCGCCTCGTCGAGGGCAGCCTTGCGCAGCAGCCGCTGCTCACGCCGGACCCGCGCCTGGGCCTGACGGCGGATCTCCTGGGGGGTCTCCGCGACCACCGGGGCCACCGGGGTCGGCCGCCCCTCCCGGTCGAGCGCCACGTAGACGAGGTGGGCGCTCGCCACGTGGTGGTGCTTCCCGTCGGGGAGGGTCTCCACGTCCACCCTGACCCCGATCTCCATGGAGGAGCGATGGGCGTCGTTGACCATGGCCCGGACGGTGAGCACGTCGCCGATGAAGACGGGGGCGAGGAAGCTCATCTCGTCGATGGCGGCGGTGACCACCCGGCGGCGGGCGTGCTTGATGGCGGCGATGCCGGCGGCGCCATCGACGAGCCGGAGGATCGTCCCGCCGTGAACGTTGCCGGCGTTGTTGGCATGCTCGATCTCCATCATCTGGCTGAGCACGGTCGCCGAGGCCGACGCCGGCCGCGGGGTGAGGTCCGGCTCGCCCTCGTCGAACTCGGGGAGCGCCAGCGGGATGAATCCGCGTCTCATCGCAGCCAGGCGAGCAGCGCCCGGGTGGCGGTGGAGAGCCCGACCGGGAGCGCGCCCTCGTCGATGTCGAACTCGGAGTGGTGGTGGGGCGGCCGCTCCGAGCGGGCCGGGTCGCCGGCGCCGACCAGGAAGTAGCAGCCGGGAACCCGCTCCAGGAAGCAGGCCATGTCGTCCCCGACGGTGAGCGACCGCGCGAACTCGACGTTGGCCTCGCCGACCGCCTCCACCGCCGCGCGGCGGACGGTCTCAGCGGAGTCGGGGTCGTTGACCACCGGCGGGCAGCCGGCCACCATCTCGAAGTCGACCTGGGCACGCAGCCCCCCGGCCACGGCCCGGGCCACCTCCTCCACCCGCCGCATCAGGCTCGCGCGGAGAGCCTGGTCGGGGGCGCGCACCGTCCCGTCCAGCTGCACCCGCTCTGCGATGACGTTGTGGGCCCGACCGCCCCGGATCATCCCGACGCTCACCACCGCGGACCGGTCGGGGGCGACCTCCCGCGAGACCAGCGTCTGGAGCGCGACCACCACATGGGCGGCGGCAACGACGGAGTCGACGCTGAGGTGGGGAAGTCCGCCGTGCCCACCCGTCCCGCGGATCACCATCCGGAACTCATCG
The DNA here is from genome assembly GCA_049521435.1 of Candidatus Dormibacteria bacterium. Taxonomy (GTDB): domain Bacteria; phylum Chloroflexota; class Dormibacteria; order Aeolococcales; family Aeolococcaceae; genus Changshengia. The sequence goes on from JBEKOU010000011.1 coordinate 8,623, forward strand.
GCGCTGCCGAAGAGCGAGGCCCCCGTCACCGCCACCCGGCCGGTGTCGAGTGGCGTCCAGAGGTGGAGGCCGAGTACCCGCTGGACCCCCTCGATGGCACCCGCCTCGATCATCGGCACCGCGCCGCCGGCGATCTCCTCTGCGGGCTGGAAGCAGAGCCGGAGCGTCCCCCGCCACTGGTCACGCAGGGCGGCCATCACCTCGGCGACGCCGAGCGCGATGGCGACGTGGCCGTCGTGGCCGCAGGCGTGCATGACCCCGGGCACCTCGGAGCGGACCGGCCGGCCGCCCTCGACCTCGTCCACGGGGAGGGCATCCATGTCGGCGCGGTACATGACGGTGGGGCCGGGACCCCCGCCCTGGAGGTCGGCGAGCACCCCGGTGCCGCCGACGCTCTCGCGAACCGTGAAGCCGAGCTCCCGGCAGCGCGCGGCGGCGACCCGGGCGGTCCGGGTCTCCTGATGGGAGAGCTCGGGGTGGCGGTGGAGGTCGCGACGCGTCTCCACCATCCGACCGGCAGCGCCCGCCAGCGCGGCGTCCAGTCGCGGGCTCGGGTCGGGACTCATCCGGCGAGGCCGGGATCGGCCGCGAAGCCCAGCAGGCGGAGCGCAGCCTCGGGAAGGTGGCGGTTGGCGACGGCCTGGTTGGCCCCGGCGGCGACCGCCCGGCGGATCAGACCCTTGTCCTCGTGGTTGCAGAAACCGACGATGGTCGCGGAGGGGTTGCGGCTGCGCAGCCGGGAGATCGCCTCCAGCCGGTCCTCGGCATCGTGGTTGAGGTCCACGAAGAGAAGCGGCACCGGGGGGAGGAGGTCGTCCCTGGTGGCCTCGATCAGACCGACCCCGCCTCCCGAGAGAGCCGAACGGAGGCGGCTGGCCAGCATGAGGTCGGTGCCGAGAAGCGCCGCACGCTGGGTCGAGGCCATCGCCGGCCATCATATGGGCGCACCCCGCCGCCCCGCTGGGCGGAGAGCGCGCGGGCCGCCGACTCGGTGTGGTTGCTGACGTGCCGCAGCGCGACCTGGCGTGGCGCAGGGTAGGGCTGGCCTGTCGGGAGCGGTAGGGCTGGCCTCCCAACAGATTGGTGGGCCGGCCGGCTGGCTCAGCTCGAGCCTTCTTCATAGGCTGGTGGCGTGACGAGCCCGCCGCGGGCGAACGACGGTTCACCAGGAGAAAGAGCAATGCCCGCGATGCGGCTGCAAGGCCTGACCAAGCACTACACCCGCGCCTCCCAGGTGGTCAGGGCCCTGGACGGCGTCTCTCTGGAGATCGAACAGGGAGAGTTCGTCGCCGTCGTCGGCCGCTCCGGCAGCGGCAAGACCACCATGCTCGACTGCGCCGGGTTGCTGATGCGTCCCACCGCCGGCCGGGTGCTGCTCGACGGCGTCGACACCGGAGCGCTGGGCGAGCGCGAGCGCGCGGAACTGCGCAGCCGCCGGATCGGCTTCATCTTCCAGGAGTTCAACCTGCTGCCCACCCTCTCCGCCATGGAGAACGTGCTCCTGCCGCTCCGCTACTCCGGAGCCGACCGCCGGGCGGGCCGGCGCCGCGCGGAGCAGCTCCTCGAGGAGATGGGGCTCGCCGCCCGGGCCTCCCACCGTCCCTCCGAGCTCTCCGGTGGGCAGCAGCAACGGGTGGCGATCGCCCGCTCCCTGATCGGGGAGCCCACCCTGGTGCTCGGGGACGAGCCGATGGGCGAGGTGGACACCGAGACCGCGGAGATGCTGCTCGCCCTGATGCGGCGCATCCATCGCGAGAGCCGGGTCACCTTCCTGATCGTCACCCACGACCTCGACCTCGCCGCCAGGGCGGACCGGATCATCCACCTGCGCGACGGCCACCTGGTCGGCGACGAGCGGGTGGACTGCGCCGTCTCGACGGCAGCCGCCTCGCGAGCTCCCGTCGCTTCCCTCGCGGGCAGGCGGTGACCCGAGATGGAGATCATTCGCAATCTCTGGCGGCGCAAGCTGCGCAGCGCGCTCACCGTCACCGGCATCGTGATGGGCATCTTCGCCCTCACCACCATGGGCGCGATGGCGGAGCACTTCGACGCTCTCATCAACGGTGGCATCACCTACTACGGGAGCAACATCCAGGTCGCCGACGCCAACTCGTCGATCACCTCCGGGTTCGGGGGATACATGTCCCTCTCCACGCTCGCCCAGATCGAGCGGGTCGCCGGCGTGGCCGCAGCGACGCCGTTCGCGAATGAGATAGCCAAGCCGGGAGCGGTGTCGGTGGTCAACATGGGCATCCCCGACTACATCAGCAGCATCGATCCGAACTGGGACCACTACTCCCCTCTCAAGGTCACGCTGGCCCACGGCCGGTGGGTGACCGACGCGTCACGGGGCGAGGTCGACCTCGGCTCCGCATTCGCTGCCGAGTTCCACATGCAGGTGGGGGGCACCATCGCGCTGCCGGTGCGCCCGGCGGACGCCCAGCCGGACTTCGTCAACCACCGCTTCACCGTCGTCGGTGTCCTCGATGAGACCCTCACAGCGCCCGACAGCGCCGCCTACGTCAGCCTGCACGACGCCCAGACGCTGGTCGGAGACAGCCTCCCCTCGGCGCTCGCCGGCCGCGTCGATCCCTACCAGATCATCTCGGGCGTGGCGGTGTATGCCAAGCCGGGGGTCAACCTCGACGCCCTGGCCGAGAGGATCAACGCCGCGGTGCCGACCGTGGAAGCGCTCAAGCCCAGCACCCTGGTCAGCGCCATGAAGTCAGGAGCAGCCGTGTTCACCGTCATGACCACCGCCACCGCGCTGCTCGCGCTCATCATCGGGGGGCTGTCCGTGGTCAACACCATGATCATGTCGGTGAGCGAGCGGGTCCGGGAGATCGGGCTCAAGAAGGCGGTCGGTGCCCGCACCCGCCACATCCTCACCGAGTTCCTCGCCGAGGCCGGCCTGATGGGACTGATCGGCGGCATGGTCGGGTTCCTGCTCGGATTCGCGCTGACGACGCTCCTGGACGCTGGAGACGCGAGCGGGGGCCTCTTCCTGGTGACACCGGGGTTGACCGGGCTCGCGATCGGATTCGCGGTGGCGCTGGGTGCGGTGGCCGGCCTGCTGCCCGCCATTCGCGCGGCTCGGCTGGACCCGGTCGCTGCCCTCAGGGCCCAGTAGGAGGAGGCGCCGGGATCAGGCCGGGCGTGCGCCCGGCGCGGGCTGGGGCACCACGCTGACGGTGACCCCGACCCAGGCGAGCAGGCGGCCCTCGGTCCAGTACTCGACCCGGTAGCGTCCGAGGTCGCCGAACATCGGGGCCATGTGCGTGACCGTGCTGATCAGCACCTCGCCCTGATCGGGAGGGATGGCCTCGGCCGCCTGGAACCTGAGGGTGGCGGCCGGCAGCACCAGCTTGCCGTCGGCGTCGAGCAGGCGCAGCTCGACGGTCTGAACGCTGTGCGAGTCGGCGGTCGTGAAGCGGAAGCCGCCGACGACGTCAAAGGCCACCCGGCCGGGGATTGCGGGGAGGCCCAGGGTGTTGATGCCGCCGCCCAGCACGTAGAGCTTGCCGTCGGGGGGTACCGAGGCGTGGTCGGCGAGGAAGACGAAGGCCATGTCCATGGACGCCGACTCTGGCACGGGGATCCCCCCGGACGTCCGATCTCCCGGACGCCCGCCGGCGGCGAGGACCGCCGATGCACCGGGGCCAATGCTGATACGGTGGGAGCACGGCCACGAGGAGCGGCAGCGGCACGTCGGGAGGTGGAGCATGGGGTACATCCGAGGTTTCATCCATGGAGCCGTCGCGGGCACGCTGATCGGCCTCTGCATCGCCCCGCAGCCGGGCGAGCGCACCCGGGCTCAGCTCCGTGCGTTCGGCAGGGCGGCGCGCGAGGGGGTCGACGCGGCGCAGAGGACGGCCAAGCACGTCGCCCCCGTGGTGGGAGGAGCGGCGTCGCTGGCCCGCGAGCAGATCGAGCGGCGGCGGCACCACGAGGAGCCCGAGGCGGCCTTCCGGACCACCGCGGAGAACGGCCACCGGTAGCGCCTCGCGGCGACGGGGAGCGGCGTCCGGGTCGCTCAGAGCAAGGAGGCGAGGAGCAGGGCGAGGGAGCGCACTGACGTGCGTGACCGAGCGCGCGGACGAGCCGACGCAGCTATGGGCGGCCCCGGGCGCCGCTCAGGCGGTGGGTCGGATGACGCTCGTGGGCCCCTCATCCTCGACCGTGCCCAGCGCGGCGAGGATGGCGAGGACGCCGACCACCAGGTCAAAGATATTGATCGCGAGGGTGAAGTGGAGGTCGAGGATCGACCGGCTGCCCCGGTTGGTGTCGAGGACGAGGAAGCCGACCACCGCCAGGATCAGCAGGACCAGGCCTGCCGCCCCGGTGACGATGCGCCCGATCCTGCGGCTCGCCAGGAAGCCGACGTAGGCGAAGGCAGCCAGCAGGATCAGATCGACGACGTCCCGGGCGTAGGTGAGGTGGAGCTGCATCCCGTCGACGTTGCCGACCGCCTGGCCGTGGGCGACCTGGACGGCGTTGCCCACGAAGAACCCGCCGATGGTGACGACCAGGAACACCACCGTGCAGATCTGAGCGTAGAAGCGTGCCATGAGCGGGCGAATGATACCGAGAGGCCGGGTGCGGTCGCCGCGAGAGTGGCCGTCCGGCCTCAGGAGAGGTCGAGGCGGGCCACCACGGCGGTGACGTTGTCCGTGGCCCCGGCGGCCAGGGCGGCGGCGACCAGCCGTCGCGAGCCCTCCGCGGGGGTCACGTCGCCCCCGGCCAGTCCGGCGATCTGGCCGTCGGTGAGAGGCTCCCAGAGCCCGTCGGTGCAGAGCACCACCACGTCGCCGGAGACCAGGGCCAGCTCGGCCAGGTCGGGCTCCACCGGGTCGCCGAGCAGGGCCCGGGTGACGTAGTTGCGCCGAGGATCACGGCGCGCCGTCTCCGGGTCGAGGGTACCGGCGCGCACCTGCTCACCGGTGACGCTGTGGTCAGAGGTGAGCTGGGTCGCCTCCCCGTCCCGGACGAGATAGGCCCGGCTGTCGCCGGCGTGCGCAAGGGTCAGCCGCCCCCCCTCGACCACGGCAGCCACCATGGTGGTGCCGGGGTTGCCCCCCAGCTGGAGGCGCACCCCCGCGACCGCGGCGTTGGCCACGGCGACCGCTTCACGCAGCCGCTCGTCACCGCCCACCCTGGCCCCGAGCCGATCGGCGGCGCCGGCGACCGCCGCCTCGGCGGCCTCGCGGCCCCCGCTGTGGCCACCCATCCCGTCCGCCAAGATCAGGCCCAGGCCCGTGCTCCCGAGGGGGACGAGCCGGAAGTCGTCCTGGTTCTCGCGCCGCACCGGACCACGGTCGGTGGCCCCGGCCCCGATCAGGCGCCAGGACCCAGCCTGGACGGCGGTCTCCACCCCGCCCTCCGCGCCGGTCACGGCGCTGGTCGCGGAGAGCCGTCCGGCGGTGTCACGACCTCATTGTGCCGTGAAACCTCTGGGGCGCATGCGATCGGAGTGAGGCACAATTGCTCAGGTGCCAGCTGAACGCGCGAGAGCCCACAGCCCGGTGACCACGAAATCCGGAGTGGCGAGTGCCAATGGGGGCGACCCGGACCAGCCCACCCTGGATGTCGTGGTCGGTGGCGGCACGCCCATGCCCGCCGAGCTTCGTGGATCTCCCGCCCCCGCACCGCTCCCCATCACCCCTCCCGAACCGCTCACCGCCGCCACCGCTCCCGAGACGCCTCGCCCCTCCCCCACCCCGTTCAACGTCAACGACGTCCTGATCAACCGCGAGCTCTCCTGGCTCGACTTCAACGCGCGGGTGCTCGCCCAGGCGGAGGACGAGAGCCTCCCGCTGCTGGAGCGGGCGCGCTTCCTCGCCATCGCCAGCCGGGCGCTCGACGAATTCTTCCAGGTCCGGGTCGGCGGCCTCAAGCAGCTGGCGGCGGGCCTCGAGAGCGCCGCCTCCGACCCCCTGGGACCACAGGCCCAGGTCCGGGCGATCCGGCTCAAGGTGGTCGAGCTGTACGCCCGCCAGGCGCGCGCCTTCCTCCAGGGGCTGGTGCCTCAGCTCGACAGCCACGGCATCCGTTTCAGCGACTGGTCCAGCCTGGACGACGACGACAGGGCGTTCCTGGACAAGGTCTTCGAGGAGCGGATCTTCCCGGTGCTGACCCCGCTCGCGGTCGACCCCGGTCACCCCTTCCCCTACATCTCGAGCCTCTCCCTCAACCTGATGGTCGTCGTCGTCGACCCGGCGAGCCACGAGCAGCGGATCGCCCGGATCAAGGTGCCGCCGCTGCTCAGCAGGTTCGTGGTCCTCCCCGATGGCGAGCGTTTCGTGCCCATCGAGCAGGTCATCGCCGCTCACCTCCACCCTCTCTTCGAGGGGATGAGAGTGCTCACCCACCACGTCTTCCGGCTCACCCGCAACGCCGACTACACCATCGACAGCGACGAGGCCGAGGACCTGGTCGAGGCGGTGAGGGCGATCCTCAAGGAGCGGCGCCGCTCGCCGCTCGTGGTCCGCCTCGAGGTGGCCAGCGACATGCCGACCGAGATGGTCGACCTGCTGGCGCGCGAGCTGGAGATCCAGCACCAGGACGTCTACACGGTCTCCGCACCCCTCGACCTCGGCGGCCTCTTCGACGTCTGCAAGCTGGACCGCGCCGACCTGAAGTTCCGTTCCTGGGTGCCGGTGACGCCGCCACGCTTCGCCCACGACCTGGGAGGAGGCGACGGCGACCTCTTCCGGGTGCTGCACGAGGACCAGCTCCTCGTCCACCACCCCTACGACAGCTTCGAACACACCGTCGAGGCCTTCATCGCGCAGGCCGCCGAGGACCCCGCGGTGCTCGCCATCAAGCAGACCCTCTACCGGACCTCGGGACCGGTGAGCCCCATCATCCGTTCGCTCACGCGCGCGGCCGAGGCCGGCAAGCAGGTGGTGGCGATGGTCGAGCTCACCGCCCGTTTCGACGAGCAGAACAACATCAACTGGGCCGAGGTTCTGGAGGACGCCGGCGTCCACGTGGTCTATGGCACGGTCGGCCTCAAGACCCACGCCAAGGTCACGCTGGTGGTTCGCGAGGAGCAGGGGGGGATCCGCCGCTACTGCCACATCGGCACCGGCAACTACAACCGCGACACCGCGCGCAACTATGAGGACCTGGGCCTGCTCACCTCCGACGCCGCCCTGGGCGCCGACGTAGGCGAGCTCTTCAACAGCCTCACCGGCTACAGCCGGCAGGCGCGGTACCGCAAGCTGCTGGTCGCCCCCGACTCGATGCGCCCGGCATTGCTGCGTCTGATCGGGCGCGAGACGGGTCGCGGCGAGGCGGGCCGGATCGTCATCAAGGTCAACAATCTGGTCGATCCGGAGATGATCGCGGCGCTCTGCACCGCCTCACGGGCGGGGGTGCAGATCGACCTGATCGTGCGCAGCATCTGCTGCCTGCGCCCGGGGGTCCCCGGCATCAGCGAGAACATCCGGGTCCGATCGCTCGTCGGCCGCTACCTGGAGCACTCCCGGATCCTCCGCTTTGGTCGTGAGGCGAAGGAGAGCGACTACTACATCAGCTCCGCCGACCTGATGCCCCGCAACCTGGACCGGCGGGTGGAGGCGGCGGTCCCCATCCGCGCCCCCGAGCTGCGGGCCCGGCTCGACCAGGTGCTGGACATCAACCTGAGCGACGACACCCTCGCCTGGGAGCTGGGCTCCGACGGCGAGTGGCGGAGGGCGTCGAAGGGCGCCGGCGTCGACACCCAGGTCCGGCTGCAGGAGGTCGCCCTGCGCCGAGCCGAGGGCAAGAGCTGAGCCCGGCCCTGCCGGTCGAGCGGTGCCAGGTCGACCTCCCGGTGGGCATCGCGTTCCGGCTTCGCCAGCTGAGGTGGGGACGGACGGCCGCGACGCGGATCGAGCGCTTCGAGACCATCCACTGGGACACGCCGGACTTCCGGCTGGCCAGCTGGGACGCAGGACTCCGGTACCGGCGCGGTCGCGGCTGGCGGGTGACCCTCGCCGGCTGGCCGGAGGACCCCGGATTCCGCCGCGTGTTCGTCGACCTCGAAGGGGACCCGGCCTCGCCGCCGGTGGAGGCGCTCCGCCTGCTCAGCCCCTATCTGCGCGGGGACGAGCTCTGCCAGGTCGCGCGTCTCCGGCACCTGGAGACCGGGCGCCGGGTCGGCGAGCTCTGGGCCCTCCACCAGGTGGTGAGCCTGCTGGTGGAGCGCCGGGCGGTGGCGCATGCTCGCCGGGTCAGCCTCCGAAGCCACGGTCCGCTCACCGGAACCCGCCCGGCGCTGGTGGCGCTGCGCAAGGCCGGGGTGGTCGACACGACGGAGCTGCCCCTCCTCGCCGAGCTGGCCGGCCCCGAGGCCGCTCCGGCATGGCGGGATATCCCGCTCGAGCGGAGCAGCAGCGTCACCCAGGCCGTGACCGCGGCACTGCGCGACTACGCGGCCAGATTGGTCCGCAACGAGGCGATCGTCCTCGAGGGGAGCGACCCCGAGGGGGTGCATCAGGCCCGGGTGGCATGCCGCCGGTACCGCTCCGCACTCCAGACCTTCGCCCCCGTGCTCGAGCCCGTGTGGACAGACGAGCTCCGCGCCGAGCTGGGGACGCTGGCGACGGACCTGGGCGCGGTGCGAGACACCGAGGTCCTGCTGATGCGGCTGCGCGCCAGCGCCGCCGCACGCGGCGTCGAGGGCGAGGCGGCCGAGCGGCTGCTGAGCCGCCTGGTCGGTGAGCGGGTGCTGGCACGCGACGTCCTGATATCCGTGGTCGAATCCCATGAGCACGGCGAGCTGCTGGACCGCCTGCTGGCGGCCGCCTCCCACCCGGCCGTGCTGCCGGAGACCGCGGACTACCCGGCCCCCTTCGCCCTGCTGCCCCTGGTGGAGACCAGCTGGCGCAAGCTCGCGCGGCGCGCCGGCCGGCTCGGCGCCCACCCGGGTGACGATGAACTTCACCAGCTCCGCATCGCCGCCAAGAAGTGCCGCTACGCGGTCCTGGCGCTGGTTCCCCTCCTCGGCGACGGTCCCGCGCGCACCGGGGCGCGGCTCGGCACCCTCCAGGACACCCTCGGCGACCAGCACGACGCGGTGGTGGCCGGCAGCTGGCTGCAGGAGGCGGTGCGACGCGCCGCCGACCCCGAGGTAGCGTTCACCGCCGGCGTCCTCTACGGGGTCGAACGAGAGCGCGCCGAGGCCGGCCGAGAGGCCTGGCGGGAGCCGTGGGCAGCGCTCGACCGCAAGAAGGAGTGGAGCTGGATGTGAGCGCCAAAGGAGCACGTTCGGGATCGGGACGGATCCTCCTGGTGCGTCACGCCGATGCGGGCGAGCGGTCGGAGTGGACGGGGCCCGATCGCGACCGGCCGCTCAGCAGCCGCGGCCGGGACCAGTCCGAGCTGCTCGCCGCCGCCCTCGCCCGCAACCCCGTCGAGCGCCTGGTCAGCAGCGGGTACGTCCGCTGCGTCGAGACGTTCGTCCCGCTGGGCGCCAGGCTCGGCCTGCTGACGGAGACGGCCAGCTGGCTCGAAGAGGGGGCGGATCCCGCGAAGGCGCTGGCCGCGCTGCTGGTGGGTGGCTCCGTTGCGGCGTGCAGCCACGGTGACGTGGTGAGCGGCATCCTCTTCGAGCTCTCGGAGCGAGGGATCGCCCTGGGGTCCACCCCGCGGATGCAGAAGGGCTCGACCTGGGTCCTGGATGTCCAGGACGGCCGGGTCAAGTCGGCGCGGTACCTGCCCCCGCCGGATTGAGCCCGGGAGGCAGGCCCCGGGCCACTGGGTGTGGGCGCCGCGAGTGACTCGTTTGCACCCGCTGGAAGATGCTGACCGGCAGGGTGTGGCTGCGCAGAGCGGTTAAGGACTTTTTCGTCCCAAACTCCATGAGAATCAATACCAGTCCCCCGACGGTGGCCCTCCGAATCTGCTCGTCGCACGTTTCGCGCTCATCGACAGATCTGGGCACTAAGACCCGGACTGCAGTCGGACCTTCGGCCCATTGAGTTGCCACTGGCGTTTCCATTCCCCTAAAGTGATCGGAGCGTGCCGACCACCACACCTGACATTGCCCCCATCACCGGCGGCGTGGAGCTCTTCCGGAGCTGTCTTGTCTCGACCCAGTACCCGGGCGTCGAAGCCGCCACCAAGTGGCTCTTCGAGCAGCTGGATGTCGAGTACATCGTCAACCCCGACCAGACCTGCTGCACCGGCCTCGGCTACTACACCGACGTGATCTCCTTCCCGACCACGGTCGCGGTGGCGGCGCGCAACGCGTGTGTGGCGGTGGAGGCGGGCCATCCCATCCAGGCCTTCCTCTGCTCGACGTGCTACGCCGTCAACAAGAAGGCGCGCGACGTCCTGGAGGAGCCCGAGCAGCGCCGCCGGACCAATGACGTCCTCCAGAAGGTCGGTCGCGAGTACGACGACGCGGTCGCGTCCACGGTCCGGCACCACCACGTTCTCGAGATTCTCTGGAGCCGCCACCCCTCCATCCGCGGATTGGTCCGCCGGCGCCTCTGCGGGCTCAAGGTGGCGACCCACCCGGCCTGCCACTACTGCAAGGTCTTCCCCGACGAGGTGCTCGGCGACGGTGAGGACCTGATGCTGCCCGAGGACCTGCTGGAGCCGACGGGTGTCGAGAAGACGGGGTACTACCCGGAGAAGGGGACGCACTGCGGAGCCGGATTCCGTCAGCGATTCGTCAACCCGGGGATGTCGATGGCGGTGACCCGGGAGAAGCTCCGGCGCCTCGCCGAGCAGGGCGTGGACGTCTGCGTCCACATGTGTCCCAACTGCCACATCCAATTCGACCGCTTCCACGACGTGATCTCCCAGACGGCCGGCGAGGACTATCCCTTCGTCCACCTTCACGTGCAGCAGCTGCTGGCCCTGGCGCTGGGCGCGGACCCCGACAAGGTCTGCGGCGTGGAGGCGCACTCGCGGAATCTCGAGCCGCTGCTGGAGCGCATCGGCGCCCGCGATCGGGTGAGCGTGGCGGCGGCGGACGGGAGCGCGGCCGGATGATCGGGCTTCCCGAGCGGGCGGAGCTCGAGGAGGCTGCCGAGGTCCAGGAGGTGAGTGCCGCCGTCCTCGCCGTCGACGGGGAACGGCGTGCCGTCTCCGACCCGGCCGCCGGGCAGCCGGAGAACCCCTACGCCACCCTGGCGGCCAACGCCTTCGCCTCTCCTGCCGGCGACGAATCCGGGCTGCTCGCCCGCATCCTCGGTGACCCGCGGATGCAGCACCACGCCGCGGGGCTGCTCTCCTGCCTGCAGTGCGGGATCTGCACCTCGGGGTGCCCGGCCGCGCGCTTCGGGGACTTCTCGCCGCGCGAGATCTCGCGCCGCGCCTTGCTCGGAGATCCGACCCTGCTCACCGACGATTCGGTGTGGCTCTGCTGCTACTGCTACACCTGCCAGAGCCGCTGCCCGCGGGGCAACTCGGTGGCGGTCATCAACCAGATCATCCGCGGGATGCAGGTCGAGTCCGGGTACGGGCTCAAGCACGTCGCGATGTTCACCGCCTGGACCGAGCAGTTCTACGCGACCGGGCTCGGGGGCTGGCCGCATCAGCTCCTCGACGCCATCGCCGATGCCTGGGGCGACCGCTGGTGGCACCTGGTCGAGCACCTCGACGAGATGCGCGACGAGCTGGGAGTCGGCAGCCTCTACCCCTCCGAGAAGGCGATGGGCGAGCTGCGGGCGATCATGGACGAGACCGGCTCCCGCGAGCGGCTGCAGCCGGTCGCGGCGAGGGACCATCCGGGACAGTAAACCCGATTGGCGGCCCCGGCTCGGTCCCGACCGGCACTGCGTGAGGGCTCGGATCGAGACGCCACCGGCCCCGGCAGCCCCATCTCATGCAACGGGATTGCGGTGATCCGGCGAGTCTGGTGGGCGCGTCTGGCATACTGCGGCACCGTCGGGCAGACCGCGTCCTGACTGCACTCATCCATGAAGAAAGGGAACGAGCCATGGCACCGTTCGGCAAGAGGGGGGCGGGCACGTCATCGACCCCCAGCCGGATCCCGGCTGTCCTCCGGGTCGGAGCGGTGAGCGCACCGTCAACGCCGAGCGGGCCGCATGAGCTGCTGATGTCCGGGATGCTGCTCGGGCCAGGTGGGGCCAACCTCCCGCAGTTCAGGGTCGTCGTGCCGCCCTCCGTCCGGGGACCGAGCCAGGGGATGGAGCTGCAGGCCAACGTCGACTCCGCCAACCTCGACCTCGTCACCCTGACCCTGCCCCCGGGCGTCATTCCCGCCCCCACCCAGCCCTCCCAGAATCCGGGCGGCTGGGACCCCGGACCGGGCGGAGCTCACAATCGTGCACTCGCTGACTGGCTCGCGTCGCAGGGGTTCCTCTCCTCTGACTTCGGGCCGACGCTCGTCGGCCGGCCTGGTCTGGCCGATTGCCTCGACCAGGCCGCTGCCCGCCACGTCTCGGTGGTCCCCCCCGGGGTCGACCTGGCCCTGACCCAGAGCGGCGAGCCCGCCCAGGGCCTGGTCGTGGCGGTTCAGGTGCTGCCGTTCCCGATGCAGCTCCTCCCCTCCCGGCAGGCGGTCATGACCTGGCTCACGCTGATGGTGACACCCGAGTTCGGCTCCCCCTACCAGGTCACGATCCGCATGGGGTTCAGCTCCCCGCAGCGCATGACGGAGCTGGCCACGGTCGGGAGCCACCTCGCGCTCCGCCGGGACCCGGCGAACCGGATGATGGTCACCATCGACTCTCCCCCGGTCTTCACCTGACCCGAGTGCCCTGAGCGCGCCGGCGCGTGGGCCGACCCCCGGCACGGGGGGGTCGACCCACGAAATGGCCGGATCAGGCCGGGAAGAGCCCCTCGACGGAGAGGTAGCGCTCGCCGGTGTCGTAGGTGACGGTGAGGATCTTGGCTCCATCCTTGACCTCGGGGATCTTCTGGGCCACCGCCGCGAGCGCGGCACCCGACGAGACCCCGAGCAGGATCCCCTCCTCCCGAGCGGCGCGGCGCGCGTACTCGGCGGCGTCCTTGGGGTCGACCTGGATCACGCCGTCGAGCAGGTCGAGGCGCAGCACGCCGGGGACGAAGCCGGCGCCGATGCCCTGGATGGTGTGCGGGGAGTGCGTCCCCCCGGAGAGCACCGGCGAGAGGGTCGGCTCGACCGCGAAGACCTTGAGCTGGCTCCACTTGGGCTTGAGCACCTCGGCGATGGCCGTGATGTGGCCCCCTGTCCCAACCCCGGAGATGATGTAGTCGAGACCCTCGGGGAAGTCCTCGGCGATCTCCACGGCGGTGGTGCGCTTGTGGGCCTCGACGTTGGCCTTGTTCTCGAACTGCTGCGGGATCCAGGAGTTCGGGGTCTCCTTCTGCAGCTCCACGGCGCGCGCGATGGCACCCTTCATCCCCAGCTCCCGGGGCGTCAGGTCCAGCTCGGCCCCGTACGCCTTCATGAGGCGGCGGCGCTCGATGGAGAAGGACTCCGGCATGCAGAGGATGAGCCGGTACCCCTTGACCGCGGCGACCAGGGCGAGCCCGATGCCGGTGTTCCCCGAGGTGGGCTCGATGAGCACCGAGCCGGGGCCGATGGTGCCCGCCCTCTCGGCGTCCTCGATCATCCCCAGCGCGATGCGGTCCTTGATGCTGCCGCCCGGGTTGACCCTCTCCTGCTTGGCCCAGACCGTCACGCGGGGGTCGAAGAGCCTGTTGATTCGCACGTGCGGCGTCTTTCCGATGGTCTCGAGAATGCTGTCGTATGGCATGGGTCAGATTCCTCTTATCAGATGGAGTAATCCGAGTTGTCGAGCGCGTCCAGGACGCTCCGCACCCGGATCTGGCTGGTGTGGTACACGAAGGAGCGGGGCGGCACGCTGGTGGTGAGCCAGACGTTGCCCCCGATCACGCTGTCGTGGCCGACAACGATGTCGCCACCGAGGACGGTGGCGTTGGCGTAGAGGACCACGCGGTCCTCGATGGTGGGGTGACGCTTGGTGCCGGCGGCGGCCTTGCTGACGCTCAGCGCACCGAGGGTCACACCCTGGTAGAGCTTGACCTCGTCGCCGATGATCGCGGTCTCGCCGATGACGATACCGGTCCCGTGGTCGATGCAGAGGGCGCGACCGATGGTGGCCCCGGGATGGATGTCGATGCCGGTGCGGGCATGCGCCACCTCGGCCAGCAGACGCGGGAGAGTGGGCACCCCCAGGCGGTGCAGCTCGTGAGCGATGCGGTGCACCGCGATGGCGAGGAAACCGGGGTAGGCGGCGACCACCTCGTCCAGCGATTCCGCCGCGGGATCGCCGGAGACGATGGCCGTGGCATCGTCCCGCAGCCGCTCATAGATGACCGGCAGCAGGTCGATGAGCTGGTCGGCGACCTCGGTGGAGCGCTGCCGGGGCAGCACGGTGTGAAGCATGCTGTTGAGCTCGGCGCGGAGAAGGGAGACCCTGGCGAGCAGCTGCTCCTCGGTCCTGCTCCCGTCCGCAGAATGCTGCGGGAAGAGCAGACCCACCGCCGAGTCGGCGAACGTCTCGACCCGCCGTCGCGAGGGGAGTCGCTCCCCCTGGGAGCGGCGATGCTCGAGCAGGGTGTGGACCAGCTCGCGATCGCGATCGGTGGAGTCGCTCACCTCCGGACGCTCGCTGACCGCGATCCCCGAGTCACGGGGCGCACGCCGTGGCCCGCCGGCAGGATGGTGGGCCGGGCCCACGCTGCCACCGTCGGTGATCGTCAACGAGTCCATCTCTGCTCCTGCTGAACGTTGGGATGCACGCCGTCATCGGCATGGCATCAAGACCAGGGTCCGCCAAGCCTGGAATGGCCGCGCCGGGCCCGTCCAGGCTCAGATACAGGAGCAGGTGTTGCGCGCACCGAAATCGAGATACAGCCGCCGCGTGGGTAGGTAGCGACGTCCGGGCTGCGCGCTCATCGTGCATTGATGATACACGTGTCCGGTGAAGCGCCCACCCGGGCTGGAGGCTCCACCAACTGCCGAGTCACCGTGCGGCAACGGCCTCACAGGGCGCCCGCGGCGGCCCCGACCAGAACCCCCGCCTCCTCGTACCTGGGCGGCGGCGCCGCCGGCGAGAGGAAGGCGGGCAGCCGCCGGTCGTCCGGCTCGGGCACCACTCCGCCGTCGGCGAGCGTGCGGTACGACCACCGCGGCCCCCGGGTCGCGATCTCGTGGAGCGCCTCGACCAGCCGGTCGACGTCCTCCTCCCGGCTGCCCAGGCCGAGGCTGGCCCGGATGGCCCCGGGAACATCCTTGCCGCAGCCCGGCCGCCACCCCTCCACCCCGCCGGCGAGATGGGAGAGCAGGGGGTGAGCGCAAAACGAGCCGTTTCGCACCCCGATCCCGTACTCGGCGCTCAGGATGGTCGCGACCTCGGCGTGATCGCGGCCAGAGACACTGAAGGCGGCGATGCCGACCCGCTCGGGATGCCCCGGCCAGGTCTGGTAGGTCACCACCCCCGGGATGCCGGCCAGCCGTTCGCGGAGCAGGTCGCCCAGGCGAGCCTCCTGCGCACTGACGGCGTCCATGCCGATCCGCGCCAGCGCCCGGCAGGCGGCCGCCAGTGCAAACGCTCCGACCACGTTCGGAGAGCCGCCCTCGTGGCGGTCCGGGAGATCGGTCCATGCGGCTCCCTGGGCGCTCACCCAGGCGACCGAGCCACCCCCGGCAAGGTAGGGGTCGCTGGTGGCCAGCCAGTCGGTCCGGCCCACCAGCGCGCCGGTGCCAAAGGGCGCATACATCTTGTGCCCGGAGAGGGCGACCCAGTCCAGGTCGAGACCGCCGATGTCCACGGCGCGGTGCGGCGCCAGCTGTGCGCAGTCGACCAGGATGCGCGCGCCGTAGTGGTGGGCGAGCTCCGCGAGCTCGGCGATCGGCCAGACCTCCCCGGTCACGTTGGAGGCACCGGTCACCGCGAGCAGCACGGGCTGCCCCTCCGGGGCCCGGGCCAGGGTCTCGTCGATGTCGGCGAGGAGCTCGGCCGGGCACGCCGGGACGGGCAATTCGACTGCTGAGTGGTATCGCCTCCAGGGGAGGAGGTTGGCGTGGTGCTCGGTCAGGGTGGTGATCACGGTCGTCCTGCGGGGCAGGCATCGGGCCAGCAGGTTGATGGCGTCGGTCGTGTTGCGGGTGAAGATCACGGTGTCATCGGGCCGTCCCCCGAGGAAGGAGCGCACCGCGTCACGGGCTCCCTCGTACGCGGCCGTCGAGACCTGCGATCGGAAGCCCGCGCCCCGGTGGACGCTGCTGTACCAGGGAAGGAGCGCCTGGATCTCCTCCCAGACCTCGACGAGGGCCGGCGCGCTCGCGGCGTAGTCGAGATTGATGTAGCGGGAGCTTCCGCCGCCGACGAGCGGCACCTCGAGCCCGGCTCCCACGACCTGAGAGCCTGCGAATCCCTCGACCATCTCGCTCGCCTCCGGACACTTAGTTGCCTCTCGCGAGGCCACATCCCCTAAACGGAGTGGCACCTTGGATGTCCATCCAGGTTGCCGGGTCCGGCCGGGCGCCGGACCGCTCCTGATGCAAGGCGGAGTCTAGCGCAGAAAGGGCTTCGATTGCCACAAGGGGATCAAGTAGTGATGTATCAATCTCATCGTGCGATGGAAAGAACCCCGCCCACGTGCGGCACGGAGCGGCCCGTACCATGAGTGCCGCGGGTCCTGGTCGGATGCGACCGGTCAGACCCTGAGCAGCAGGCCATCCGGGCGGAGCCCGGGCGAGCATGGAGGGACCAGATGAGTCAGGACACCATCCGCTGGGGGGTCCTCTCCACCGCGGCCATCAGCGACTCGCTGATCCCGGGACTGCTCGGCGCACAGGGGTCCGAGCTGGCCGGGATCGCCTCCAGGTCCCCGGAGAAGGCCTCCGCCGCGGGCGCCCGATGGGGCTGTCCCGGGTACCCCTCGTACGAGGCGCTGCTCGACGACACCTCGATCGACGTCGTCTACATCCCCCTCCCCAACCACCTCCATGCGGAGTGGACGGTGAGGGCGCTGGGGGCGGGCAAGCACGTGCTCTGCGAGAAACCGCTGGCGCTCACGGTCGGCGAGGTCGACCGCATCGCGGATGCCGCGGCGGGCACCGGGCGCCACGTGCTGGAGGCCTTCATGTACCGCCACGCGCCGCGCTGGCGGCGCGCCGTCGAGCTGGTCGCGAGCGGCGCGATCGGGGAGCCACGGGTGGTCCGGGTGGGCTTCGCCTTCTCCCAACCCACCGACCTCGCCAACATCCGCTTCATCCCCGAGGTGGGCGGCGGGATCGTCTGGGACATGGGCTGCTACGCGACCAACATGGCCCGGGGGATCGTGGGGCGGGAGCCGACCGAGGTCTTCGGTTTCGCCGACGTGCGCGACGGGCAGCCCGCCGACACCACGGTCACGGGGGTGATGCGCTTCGGCCCCCGGCTGACCGCCCCGTACTGGGTGAGCTTCGACTTCCACAACCCGTACGCCCAGGTGGAGGTGGTGGGCTCCGACGGCTGGCTGATGCTGCCCGGGACCGGGTTCCGCCACGAGCCGCAGACCAAGCTCCTCCTCCACCGGGGGGACGCCGAGATCTTCACGGACGGCGTCGAGCCCAGCGTCGAGACCTTCCCCTACGTCGACCCCTACCGGCTCGAGGTCGAGCACCTCGCCGATGCCATTCGGGGCCGGGTCCCGCTCGCGTATGACCCGGCCGATGCCCGCGCCAACACCGCCGTCCTCGTGGCCATGCACGCCTCCATCGCCCGTGGCCTGCCCGTCCCAGTGGCCGGCGGCTGAGCGCACCCGGGTACGCAAGCGTACCCACCGAATTCTTTGTCCATGGCAAGCTGTGGATAACTGCCTGAATCGCCCTCTGGCACTGAGGGCGTGAAGTCAATCGGTAGGCTGGCCGGTGCTTCGGTGGGGGGACCCTGATGCCCAGAGGACGTCCGTCCGACAAGGGCTCTCGACGCCTGTCGGACCGCTTCGCGGATCTGATGTTCTCGCCGGCCGACGCCCTCGCCGTCACCGACGACAGCGGGGTCTTCACCTCCATCTCGCCCTCCTCCATGCCACTCCTCGGCTACGCCCCGGAGGAGCTCATCGGCAAGCGCATGAGCGTGCTGATCCACCGCGACGACCGGAGCATCGCCGGCACGGCCCGCCGGCGGATGGCGCGCTCCGGCGAGATCGAGAACGTCAGCCTCCGACTCCGGCGCAAGGACGGCACCTACGCCTGGCTCGAATGTCGGAGCCGCCCCGTGATCAACCCCACGACGGGCACGGTGGATCAGACCCAGCTGGCGCTCCACGACATCGGGGATCGGGTCGAGGCCCAGCAGGAGATGGAGCGCAGCGCCCTCACCGACTCGGTGACCGGCCTCGCCAACCGGACGCTCCTCATCGACCGGCTCAACCAGGCATTGCGGGGTCTGAAGCGCAATGCCGGCCTGGTCGGGGTTCTCATGCTCGACCTCGACCACTTCAAGGTGATCAACGACACCCTGGGCCACGCTGCCGGTGACGCCGTGCTCGTCAGCACGGCACGGCGGCTGCAGGCCGGCGCCCGGCCTGACGACACCGTCGCCAGATTCGGCGGCGACGAGTTTGTCGTCGTGGTGCCGGGCCTGGTCGCGTTCGCCGACCTGGCCGCCTGTGCCGAGCGCATCGTGACCGAGCTCCGCGAGCCCCACGTGGTGGGCGGCGAGGAGGTCGTCGCCACGGTGAGCGTCGGCATCGCGGCCACCTCTCGGCCCGACCACCTGCCCGACGACCTTCTCCGCGAGGCCGACCTGGCGATGTACCGGGCCAAGGACCGCGGGCGGGATCGCCACGAAATCTACGGAGAGGCGCTGCAGGCGCGAGCTGCCCAGCGCCTGGTGACCGAGCGGGTGCTCCGTCACGCCATGTCCGCGGGCCACCTGAACGTCCGGTACCAGCCCATCACCGATCTCGCCGCCGGCACCGCCGTCGAAGCCGAGGCGCTGCTGCGGTGCGCCGCCATCGACCGCGGCCATTCGATGCCGGAGCCATACCTCGCCGTGGCCGAGGAGTCCGGGCTGCTGCCCGTCATCGACGAGTGGGTGCGCGCGACGGCCTTCGCCCAGCTGGCCAGACTGCGCGCGAGCCTCGGAGACGGCGGTCTCCAACGGATCGCCATGAATGTGACCGCGCGCGAGCTGGTCGGTGCCGACTTCCCGTCGCGGCTGGCAGAGGACCTGGCCAGGGCGGGGCTTGCCGGAAAGGACCTCTCGGTTGAGGTGACCGAGCAGGTGGTTCTGCAAACCTCCAACTCCGCGATCAGGGCGCTCGTCGAGCTCCGGGGCATCGGCGTGCACATCGGCCTGGACGACTTCGGCACCGGATTCTCTTCCCTCACCCACCTCCAGGCCCTGCCTCTCGACTTCATCAAGGTCGACCGCAGCTTCGTGAAGCGCATCGCCGTCGATGCCCGCAGCCGCGCGATCGTAGCCGCGATCATCGACCTCGCTCATGCCCTCGGTCTCACGGTGGTGGCCGAGGGCATCGAGACGCAGGCTCAGCTCCTTCTGCTTCGCGGCTTCGGGTGCGATCTGGGGCAGGGATACCTCTTTGCCCGCGCCCTGAGCTCGTCGGCACTCGCCAGCTTCCTCGACGACGGGGTCGCTTCCCGCGCCGTGGTTGGCAGGAAGGCCTGACCGCACCCGTCGCCAGCGAGGATCGGGACGATCCATCGGCCCAGGTCGAGGGGGACTTCCGGCCTGATGTTTGTGACCGTATCGGGACGTTGACAGCAATTGAAGCGCCCTGCTACCGTCACCCCCCAAATCCGGGGATAGCCGCCGAGTCATACCCGGAGATGGCCGCGGGGATTGGGGAGCTGACATGAGCGTACTCGCAGGTGGATCAGGCGCACCCGCACTTGGACTGAGGCGCGGAGCCATCGGCCTCCGCGAGGTCCTCTTCCAGAGCATCACCGACATGGCCCCGGGAGCCGCGATCGCGGCCTCCATCCCGGCGGGCGTGTACTTCGCGGGCGGATCGCTCCCCCTCTCGGTCGTCCTCGCCCTGGTCGCCTGCCTGCTCTGTGCCTCCTGCGTCGGCGAGCTGGCCCGGGAGCTCCCCTCCGCGGGGGGACTGGGCACCTACACCGCCCGCGGCCTGCACCCCTCGCTGGGCTTCCTGGTCAACTGGGCGTACGTGGCGGCAGCCGGGCTGATCCCGGCCCTGGTCCTGCTGCAGCTCGGCTCGACGACGGCCGCAACCGTGCACGAGTACGCCAGCTGGTTCTCGCTCAACCTCTGGTGGATCTTCAGCGTCATCGGTGCGCTGATCGTCCTGGCCGCCGGCTACTACGGCATCCGCACCTCGGCCCGGATGGGCACCATCCTGGGGTCCTTCGAGATCGTCGTCTTTGTGGTGCTGGCCATTCTCTTCGTGGTCAAGGCGGGCGACCACAACACCCTGAGCGTCTTCACCGCCAAGTACACCCCGAGCGGCTTCCGCGGCATCAGCGGGATCTTCGCCGGGTCGGTCTTCACCATCCTCGCCTTCGGAGGCTTCGAGGGCGCCGCGCCGCTCGGCGAGGAGGCCAAGGATCCCCGCAAGACAGTGCGCCGCGCCGTCCTCGGCGCGACCCTCGGCGTCGGCCTCATCTACGTCTTCACCACCTACGCCGCCGACGTGGTCTTCGGCCCCGGACGGTTCGTCAACTTCACCAGCTCGGGCCCCAGCTCCTGGGAGGGCATCGCCACCGCCTCCTACGGGATCTTCTGGCTCCTCGTCTTCCTCGCCATCGTCAACTCCACGATCGCCAACTCCAACGCCGGCGTCACCGCCTCCAGCCGGACCGCCTTCGCCATGGGCCGGGTCGGGGCCTTTCCCCACTTCCTCGCCAAGGTGCATCCGCGCCACCGGACCCCGCAGTGGGCGCTGCTGGCCGCCTTCGTCGTCACCATCGGGGTGACCCTGGGGCTGGGCCTGCACTTCAACCCCTTCAACGCCTTCAACATGGTGGGGACCGGGATCGTGGTCCTGCTCGTCGCCATCTACCTGGTCGTCAACGCCGCCTGCATCGGCTACTTCTGGAAGAAGAACGGGCGGCAGATCAACTGGTTCCTGCACGTCATCGTGCCCGTGCTCGGCATCATCGTCTTCCTCCCCGCCTGGTTCAGCGGGGCCGGCGTCCCGGTGTTCTCGTTCATCACGCCGCTGCCCGCGCCGCTCTCCTACATGGGCCCCGCCATGGGGGTCTGGATGCTCCTCGGGGTCGGCTACATGCTCTACCTCTACCGGACGCAGCCTCAGTGCGTCGAGGAGGTGGGCACCATCCACCTGGACCTCGAGGCGCAGATCGAGGATGAGGAGGCCGTCGCATGAGCAGCCTGGAAGTCCTCTCCTTCACTCCCACGCCGGTGCAGTACGCCTGGACCTTCGGAGGAGCGGCCCCGCTGGCACGCATCCGGCCCGGGACGGTGCTGCGCGTCTTCACCGAGGACTGCTACGCCGGCCGGGTGCGCAGCGAGAAGGACCTGGTCTCCGAGGTCTGCGACTTCCCCTTCCTCAACCCCCAGACCGGCCCCTTCTACATCGAGGGGGCCGAGGTCGGGGACACGGTCGCCGTGCACTTCATCGACATCGAGCCGGCCCGGGACTGGGCGGCGTCCACCACCGTGCCGCTCTTCGGGGCGCTGACCGCGACCCACGCGACCGCGCTCCTCCACGAGGCGCTCCCCGAGATCGTCTGGATCTGGGAGCTCGACCGCAAGGCACGGACCTGCATCTTCCGGGCCCACTCCGGCGACTTCACGACAGCATTCCCCCTGGAGCCGATGCACGGGACAGTCGGGGTGGCACCGGCCAGTTTGGAGGTGCGCTCCGCACTGGTCCCCGATGCATTCGGGGGCAACATGGACACGCCCGAGATGAGGGCGGGGGTCACCTGCTACCTCGGGGTCAACGTCGAGGGGGCCCTGCTCTCGCTGGGAGACGGCCACGCCCGCCAGGGCGAGGGCGAGACCTGCGGGGTGGCGGTCGAGTGCGCCATGAACACGGTGATCGCCGTCGACCTGATCAAGGGCCGCCCCTGCCCCTGGCCCCGGATCGAGTCCGAGACCCACATCATCTCGACGGGTTCGGCGCGTCCCCTGGAGGACGCCTTCCGGATCGCCCAGGCGGACCTGGTCCACTGGCTGGCCGAGGACTACGGCCTGGAGACGATGGACGCGTACCAGCTGGTGACCCAGGGGGTGCTCTCCCCTCTCGCCAACGTCTGCGACACCAACTACACGTCGGTCGCCAAGTTCCCCAAGCAGCACCTCCCCAGGGCGGACGCCATGGGCGGCGCCGACGCCAGGCTCCGCAGCATCGCGGCCGAGTACCGGCGGATGCATCCCTGAGATCATCTCCTCGGGCTGAGCCAACGAGCCACCGCCGCGGGGCGGCACCAGGAGGGACGCCGTGAACGAGCCGACGGACGCACCGGTCGCCGGAGCCGCTCACCGCGCGCTGGCGGTGGTCACCGGAGCCAGTGCCGGGATCGGCGAGGCGATCGCGACGCGCCTGGCCGATGAGGGCTTTCGCCTCATCCTCGGAGCGCGGCGCGAGGACCGTCTCCAGGAGGTCGCCACCCGGCTGGGCGCGGAGGCCAGGGTGCTGGACGTCAGCGACGAGGCCAGCGTCGCCGCCTTCTGCGCCGGGATCGACCAGCTCGAGGTGCTGGTCAACAACGCCGGCGGGGCGCGGGGCCTGGACCCACTGGCCACCGCCCGCAGCGACACCTGGCGCTGGATGTGGGAGGTCAACGTGCTCGGCCTCATGCAGATGACCCGTGCCCTGCTGCCCGCGCTGGAGGCCTCGGGACGCGGCCATATCGTGAACGTCTCCTCCACCGCCGGCATCGAGGTGTACGAGGGCGGGAGCGGCTACACCAGCGTCAAGCACGGAGTCCACGCCATCAGCAAGACGCTGCGGCTGGAGCTGGCCGGGCGCCCGATCCGGGTCACCGAGGTGTTGCCCGGGATGGTGGAGACCGACTTCAGTCTCAATCGCTTCGAGGGCGACGCGGCACGGGCCGCGGGGGTGTACCAGGGCGTGACCCCGCTCACGGCCGCGGACGTCGCCGACGTGGTGGCCTTTGCGGTCACCCGGCCGGCCCACGTCAACCTCGACGAGATCGTGATGCGACCGCTCCAGCAGGCCTCGGCCTACAAGATGGTGCGGCGCAGCTGAGGCGAGCCCGGCTCCGGGCGGGCTGAGGGCAGCCTGCGCTGGGCAGGCGAGACGGCATCGGGCACGGCCCGGCCCGCTCAGGTGCCGTCCAGCACCCGCATCATCAGGTCCCGGTTTCTCTCGTTCGGCTCCACGAGCATCGCCGCCCGCAGCGCCTCCGTGAGGTCCGGTCCCCACGTGCGTCTGTCCCATCCGCCGAGCACCCGCGCGGCGACACCCCGATTGCGGATGACGGGGCTTCTCAGAGCGGCCAGGACGAAGGGCCGTCCCATCCCCGGGTGTTTGGTGACCGCGTTGAGAACGGTCTCCACCGCCCGGTGCCGCTCGAACTGACGCCCAAGGCCCAGCTCCAGACCCGGACCGGTGGCGATGAGCTCAGGCTGGATCCGCTCCTCGGCAAGCCGCACCACCGCAGCCATCTGCTCACCGTTCGCCTGCCGGAGGACGCTCGTCCAATGCCAACCATTCAGCCAGTCCCCCTGCTCGAGACGAGCCATGTGGGCCTCGAACGTGCTGATGCCGAGCAGCTGCGCGGCACGATCGGCAGCCGCGAAGAGTCGACGATCCGGGCTCGAGAGCTGCGCCACCACCAGGGGTTCCCATCGCTCCGGAGCGAGGATCTCCGTCGCTGTGGCGATCAGCCGCTGGCGAAGGGATGAGGGCCATCGTGCTCCCGCGGTCCCCCTCCACTGGTCACGCGGCCGGGTCAGGAAGGCGTGAATCTCACCAACGGCGAGGAGGTCGTCCACGTCTGTCGCCATCCGCTGCGCATGCCGGAGGTAGCGCTCGGTGGCGAGGGGGGCGTCTCGATAATTGGCGATGCCCTTGTACGGTGACCCGATGAGGGCGACCAGCAGGTCCCCGGCCCCCCGGAAGAGACCCCGATCGATCTGCGGCTCACCGAGAGCGCCGGCCAGATCGGCGCCGGTCGCCACCAGGTGGGCCACCTCCGTGCCCTCCACCCGGTTGCGAAACCCCTCGCGCAGCAGCCAGGCGGTGATCTCCGGCTCGAGATCGGTGCCAAGCCTGCGGACCGCCTGGATCCGACCCCACCCGGTGGTGGCCTGCGCCAGCTCCCAGACGGCGCGACGCGCCTGCCTCGGAGGCAGGAGGTTGCGCAGCGCCACCACCGCGTAGAGGGTGAACTCGTCGTGCCTGCCGACCGCCATCAGCAGGTCGACGTCCTGCGCCGTCCCGGCCAGGTTCAGGAGGGCGATGCCGACCTTGACCGGGTTGCGGTCGGGCGCGAGGCGCGCCAGCCAGAGGGCGAGCAGGCGGAGGCGGCCCTTGGGAAGCCGCCTGGTCCGCCGCAGCCGGGTCAGCATCGTGTCGATGTAATCGAGCGCGTTCTCGGCGACCAGCCGCTGATAGAGGGCGGCCAGGGTGGGCTCCGAGGGTTGCACTCCGGTGACCGCGTCGATGATCAGGTCACCGACCTCGGATGACGTGTCGGTGCCGCCCTCTCGCGCGATCACCGCGTCCCAGGTCCCCGCGGCATACGCGACCGTGCCCGGCGCCCACCTCCGTTCGTCGTCGGGCAGGCTGGGAAAGGCGTCCATCTCCGTCGGGCGTCCCTCGACGATCCAGCTGTGGATGGACTGCCCTACCGCTCCGGGAATCGCCTCGGGAAGGCCCCACTCCAAGGGTGGCAAGCGCAGCACGTATCCATCGTATCGGCCCCCGATGGGGTGCCAGGAGCTCCCCTAGCTCTTCTCCCCGCCCAGGAAGCCGACGATGACGCCGAAGATGGTCGTCGAGAGCGCAAAGAGGGTGGTGTAGGAGTTGGTCAGCTTGAGGGCGTCGGTGGTGATCCCGGCCGCCAGGAGCAGCAGGAAGATGCCGAGCGCGACCAGGAACCGCCCGGTGTTGAACGTGGCCCCGCCGAGGAGCTGATTGGTCAGGTCGGCGGCGCTGCTGCTCGCCTGAGCGTCGGCGGCCGCCGGCGAGGGCGGCTTGGTGGCAAGCGCCTTGCTGACCGCGTTGACCACCGGCTGGAGCTGGCCCGCCATCTGCACGGAGAGGGTCTTGCCCTGCTCCGCGCTGGCCGGGGGCTCCGCCGTCAGGGCGGTTCGCAGCAGCTGGGTCAGTGCCGGATCGGCCTGTCGCTCAAAGAAGACGCCCATGACGCTCTGCCCTCCACTCACGCGCGGCCACGCCGCCGCGGGGGCTCTCACCCGCGGCCGGCACGCTCCCTGCGTTTCTATCACGCAGAGCCGGGTGGCGCCAGCCTCTAGGAGGCAGGCGCCCGTCTAGTGAGCGACACCCTGATGAGGTTGCCGGCCAGAAGGCAGACCCACAGCTGGCAGACGACCACCAGGCTCCTCTCGGCGAGGCCCTGCCCGACACCCACGAACAGTGCGATGGCGAGCAGGCCGTACAGGGCCGGCGTCACCACCCCCGCGACCAGCAGGACCGGCCGGAGACTCTTCCAGCCAGGCAGCGAGGTCACCCGCCGTGCCAGCGGAAACGGGGTGATCGCCAGCACCCAGAGGGCCAACCCGCTGAGGAGCGCGTCGGTCAGACCGCCCGCGCTCAGCAGCTGCGTGGTCGCGGTGCAGCCCGGAGATGAGAGCTGACACGAGATGAGCGGGAAGGAGTTGCCGAGGGCGAGGCAGGAGAGGCCGATCTTCCACGCCGCGGCCGAGCCGACATCCGCCAGCGCGGGCCGCAACCCGAAGAGGGCGAAGCCACAGGTGCCGAGCCCGCCGATGGCAAAGCACAGGACCGGGAACCAGACGTGTGGCGCGGTCGCCGCCTGCAGGTCGCTGATCGTGTCCGTCACGGGGCTGTACCTCGGCCCCTGCCAGGTCTCGGCGATCACCCATCCGGCCGCGAAGACGAGCTGTGCCAGCAGACCGACGAACCCCCAGATGAAGGCCTGCCGGCTACGCTCACCCTCCGGCCGGAGGACAGCCACGGTGGTCACGCTCTCATCCCGCGCTCGGACTAGATCCAACGGCGCACCCGAGCACGGTATGCGTCATACGCGGGCCCGAAGGCTCGGAGGGAGGCCTGGCTCACCGCGAGGCCTCCACTGTCCCGGGATCCGGACCGGAGTCCTGCGCCCAGCGGGGACGCCGGGTGCGCGGGCTCTTCGGCTCGGCGGTGGCGTGCTTGTCGACCTCCAGCCGCTCGAGGAGGCGGGTGAGGGTCACGACGTCAGCGGTGTCCCAGCCGGCCACGAAGGAGGCGAACCGAGCCACGCCGACCTCCTGAAGCATGCGCATCTCCTCGTAACCCCGGGCGGTCAGGGAGACCAGGCACGACCGATGGTCGTCAGGATCACGCGCCACCGCCACCAGGCCGTCCCCTTCCAACTCCTGCACGTGCCGGGTGACGAGCGATGGGCTGACCTGCAGGGTGGTGGCGATATCGGACGGCCGATGGCCTTGGGCGGTCGTGAGGGCCTGGAGCACGGACAGCCTGCCCGCCCCCGGCCTCTCGCGCCGGGCCCGGTCCAGCCCGGCGTTGACGGTGAAGAGGGCGATCACCATGCGCTCGACGTCCGCTCGACTGGGGGTCATGCCCTGAGGCTACCATAGTTGCTTGAGAGAATCAATTATTCCCTAAGCGTCGCCTCCGCCGTGGTCAGCTCCTCCGAATGCCTGAATCCGCCGCACGGTACCGGCTGGGGGACTGCCGGGGCCCACGCCCGTCGCCTTCACTGCCCGGGAGCCGGTGATCAGCCGCTCTCGGTCGAACATGGCCGCCACCACCCGCCACATGGCGATGTCGATGACCAGCAACCCGAGCCCGAACCCCACCGCCGTCCACACCCCGAGGGGCACGATCTGGAACGACACCAGGGCAGTCACCGCCAGGGGCGGCAGGCTGGCCAGGGTTCCCAGCTGCTGGGCGACGCGCACGTCACTGGCTCGCGTCGAGATCGCGGTGCCGACCCCGATCGACCAGACAGCGAGCAGAGGCGCGAAGAGTACCTGGGCGAGGACGTGCGAGCCGTCGCTCAGAGTTGCCGCCACGGCGGGGTTCTGGGCGAAGAAGTGGGCAAGGATCACGACCAGGGCGAAGAGGAGGTAGGCGATCCCGACCGAGGGGATGACCGGGGCCAGCGCCTTGCCGATCAGGATCTCCCCCCGTCGCACCGGCGTGGTCAGCAGCGGCTCCAGGGTTCCCTGGTCCCGCTCTCCCACCACCGAGTAGGCGGCGACGGTGGCGGGGATGACCGCGGGCACCACCAGGAGAACAAGGAACGTCGAGCCCACGTCCCGGGCGGCCGCCGCGGGCTTGACAGCGGCACTGAGCACGAAGATGACGATCGCTGGGTTGATCAAGAAGATGAACGGAAGCACCAACATGGCGCCGACGATGAACGGGGTGCGGCGGTACTCACGCATCTCCTTCCGCGCCATGGCGGCCAGCCGTCCCATGTCGAGCCCGATCATCGCCCTGCCTCCGGGTCCTCGTCGACCAGCTGGAGGTAGACGTCCTCCAGCGAGTGGCGCGAGACTGCGATCGACAGGACGTCGGCCCCGGCGGCAACGAGCGCGCGAGTCACCCTCGGAGCGGCCATCTTCGGGTCAGAAACACTGAGCACGTAGGTGGCGTCGCCCTCAGGGGTCCACCTCTCCACTCCCATCTCCGGGGTGAAGACGGCCTCCGGGGCGGGCAGACGCGCGGCCGTCTCCACCACCAGTGAGCTGCGGAACAGCTGCGTCCTGAGCTCCTCCGGCCGCCCGACGGCGAGCAGCCGCGTGTTGAGGATGGCAACACGGTCGCAGAGCCGCTCCGCCTCCTCCAAGCGGTGGGTGGTCAGGAAGACGGTGACCCCGCGCTCGCGCAGGCTGGCGATGAGATCATGCACGTCTCGTGACGCGACAGGGTCCAAGCCCGACGTCGGCTCGTCCAGGAACATGACCACCGGCTCGCTCAGCAGAGCGCGAGCCAGACCCACCCGCTGGCGCAGGCCCTTCGAGAGGCGCCCGCACAACTCGCGCGCTCGCGGCGCCATGTTGACGGTATCCAGGACGGCGGCAATCCGCGCGCCGCGCGACGGCAGGCCATAGAGACCGGCGAAGAGCTCCAGGTTCTCCTGGACGGTGAGTCGAAGGTACAGGCCGGGGTTCTCCGGCATGACGGAGATGAGCTGCCGGATCTCGGCGCCGGTGGCCGCCGACAGGGGTATTCCCGCAACCACCGCAGACCCGGAGGTCGGAGCGATGAGGGTCCCCAGCGTCCTCACCGTCGTCGTCTTCCCGGCCCCATTGGGTCCCAGGAACCCGAACACCTCGCCGCGGGCGACCTCGAAGGAGACGTCCTCGAACGCGCTGCGGTCGCCGAAACGCTTCGTCAGGTGGCTCACCACGAGGGCCGGGGCTGCCCGATCCGACACCTGCTCGTTCGCCACGGGAGATGCGGCGTCCCCTGCCATGTCGAGATGATATCCGGGCTGACGGCCCATCCTTTCCGGCCGCATCTGAACGGCTGAGGGTCTCAGAGCCGCGACAGGCCCCGGTCGATTCCCACGCACGTCGAAGCGCCGTGGGCACGCAGCCGATTCCACGAACGCCGGCGCCGGGGCATGGCTCGACGGGCGGATGCCATCATCGAATGCGATGGACGAGCTCCACCCGCGCCATTCACCCGTTGGTGGATCCGCCGAGGTGGAGCCGGGCGCGGCGGGTTGGTCGGAGCAGATCTCCGCCGCTCGTGCCGGCGTCACACTCCCCCAGCACCCCCTGCCTCCGCGAGCCGGGGACGAGCTGGCACCGGCCCCCACGGGATGGCGGCGCTTCCTGGTCGAGCCCGCGCGGCCCGCGCGCATACGCGATCACCCCGACGCGCAGTGGCTGGCCGTGGGCACCGTCTGCATCGGCGCCTTCATGGGCCAGCTCGATGCCAGCATCGTCACCGTCGCCTATCCCACCCTGCACAGCGCCTTCCACGTCGGGCTGGGAGCGGTGACCTGGGTGGGGCTCACCTACCTGCTGGTGCTGGTCGCTCTGGTCACTGCGGTGGGCCGGGTCGCCGACATGATCGGGCACAAGCTCCTCTACACGTACGGGTTCATGGTCTTCATCGCAGGCTCGGCCCTCTGTGGCCTGGCTCCCAGCCTCGGCGCCCTGGACGGGTTTCGGGCCGTCCAGGCGGTGGGGGCGGCCATGCTCCAGGCCAACAGCGTCGCCATCATCGCCCTGGCCATGCCACCGGAGCGCCTGGGACGAGCCATCGGCATCCAGGGGACGGCACAGGCCCTCGGCCTGGCCTTCGGCCCCACCGTGGGAGGCCTGCTGATCGCGCTCGGCGGCTGGCGGCTCATCTTCTTCGTGAACGTGCCGGTGGGGGTCATCGCCTGCCTCCTGGCGTGGTTCCTGATCCCGCGCAGCCGCCACCTCCAGAGAGTGACGTCCTTCGACTGGGCCGGCCTGGGCCTCTTCGTCCCCGCCGTGGCAGCCCTGCTCCTCGCCATCACGTCTCTCGCCGACGGCCGCGGGCGGGCGTCCGCAGAGGTCGCCGGACTGCTGGCGGGGTGCGCTGCCCTCGGTGGCCTCTTCCTGCTCCGTGAGTGGCGGGCACGCGACCCACTTCTCGATCTCCGCCTGTTCCGCCGAGTGGCGTTCTCCGCCGGCATCTCCAGCGGCCTCCTCTCCTACCTGGTGATGTTCGGGGCGCTGTACGCCGTCGTCTTCTACCTGGAGGGCGGGCCACAGCACCTGACCCCGGGGATCACCGGCCTCGAGCTGAGCGTCATGCCACTCGCCTTCGGGGTGGTGGCGCCCTTCGCCGGGCGCGCCGCCGACCGGCTTGGTGCACGTATCCCGACCGTCGTCGGGATGCTGCTCGCGGCGGCGAGCCTGGGGGTCCTCGCCCCCCTCCACCCGGCCGGAGCCCTTCTCCTCCTTCCGCTCGCCGGGCTGGGCGCCGGTCTCGGCATCTTCACCCCCGCCAACAACGCCGCGATCATGGGTGCGGTGCCGCGCCAGCAGGCCGGGGTGGCGAGTGGGGTGCTCAACATGACCCGCGGGATGGGCACGGCCATGGGGCAGGCGTTCGCCGCCCTGATCCTCAGCCTGGCCGCCGCCGGCCTGGCGCAGCCCACTGCGCTGGTCAGCGGGTTCGGTGCCTGCGCTCTCTTCCTGGCGGTGGTGGCGCTTCTCGCCGCCGGCTTCGCCGCCCTGCGGGGTAGGGGTCGGCTGGAGAGGCTCCTCGCCGAGCCCGAGTGAGGCGCGCCCGAGGACGCAACGGGGAGTCGAGCAAACCCACCCGGTGAAGAGGCGCGTGGCGCCGATCCTCAACAGCCTCTCGGGCTGCGGATCGCGGAGAGTCACGGAGATGGAGACGGCCTTCCCGCTGGCGGGGAAGGGAGCGGGCCCCCGCTGGCTGCCCCCGGCACTGCGTGTACGGAGCTACCGCTGGTACTGGTCGGCCCAATGGCCGGTCCTTCTGGGCACGTGGATGCAGACCGTGGCGCTCGGCTACTTCGTCTACACGCAGACCAGGAGCGTCAACGCGGTGGCGTTCGTGGCCGCGGCATCGGGCCTCCCCGCCCTGGCACTCTCCGTGTTCGGGGGGGCGCTGGCCGATCGCTACCCGCGGCGCCGCATCCTCCTGGTCACCCAGTCGACCCTGGGCCTCGGGGCGGCAACCCTGGCGATCCTGGCCGCGACCGGCCATTTCAGCCTCGTGGCCATCGTTGTGGTCGCGGTCGTCTTCGGGAGCAGCGCGGCCGTCGACCTCCCCACCAGCCAGGCGCTGGTCGCTGACCTGGTCCGCCGGGAACTGGTGGTGAACGCCATGGCGCTCGCCGCCTCGGCAATGAGCGTCTGCCGCCTGGTGGGGCCGTCCGTCGCCGGAGTGCTCTACGCGGTGGCCGGGCCCGGCGCCTGCTTCGCCTGCCTGGCCGTGGCCTACCTCGCCCCCATCTCGGTGCTCTGGATGGTCGTCCCCGATATCGCCCCCGCGGGCCGGGCCGGCTCGCAACGCCTGCTGACCGATGTCGCCGCCGGGTTCGCCGCTGCATGGCGCGACCCCCTGCTCCGCCGGGTGATGGGAGCGGGGGCGATGCTCTCCCTGCTCGGGGTGTCCTACATGCCCTTCCTGCCCGTGCTGGCCTCGAGCCGGCTCCACGTCGGCTCCAGCGGGCTGGGCTTGATGTACAGCGTGGGCGGGGTGGGCGGTCTCACCGGCGCTCTGCTGCTCAGCGCCCTTGGCCGTGGCCGGGGGCGCCGCTGGTTCCTGGTCGGTGGGGGCGTGCTCTACGCGCTGAGCCTGGCGACGGTGGCGCGTTCCTCCTGGTTGGGCTGGACGTTGCCGGCGCTGGTGGGAGTGAGCCTCGCCTTCGTGGCCATCAACACCACGCTCATCACCGTGATCCAGACCGACGCCGACCCCGCCGTCCGAGGCCGCCTGCTGGGTCTCTACGCCACCCAGGCGGTCGGGCTGCAGCCGCTGGGGACCCTGCTCTACAGCGTCCTGGGCTTCTCCCAACTCTTCAATGGGGTCACTGTCGGAGCGGTGCTGGTGGGCGCGTGCGCTGTCGCGGTCGGACTGGGCGGGGGTCTGGCGACTGGCGGAGCCGTTGTGGCCTCGCCTCCTGTGGCAGGCCCGTCTCCCCCGCAGGGCGGGCCCGGTGACCAGGGGGGAGGACCGGGGATCTAGCCGAGCACCTGGGCGATGTCCCGAATCAAGAGGTAGCCGAGCCAGCCCATCACGACCAGGTAGACCAGCGTCATCAACCACCGCTGGGGATGGTCGACCCGCCAGAAGGTTCGGATCCCCCTGACGTCGAATACGAGGGCCACCAGGGCGAGAGGGATCCCGATGGCCGGCCCCACCACCGCGCCGAGAGCGGGCGTCAGGATGGGCATGAACATGTAGGTGAACATGCACCGCAGTCCCGAGAGCAGCATCGAGGCGTTGAAGATCCGGGTGGTGTCGTCAGCATCCAGCTGGGCGGCCCCGGCCGGGATCCGGAGAAGCTGCCTCATGGCAGCGTCGGCCGCCGGGCGACCAGGCACCGACTGCTGAGTGACCGCAGCCTCATCCATCGCCATCAGATTACCGGTCGGCCACCCGCCGATGATTCCTACCGTGGGGTGGTGGCCCCGGTGAACCGCGGTGTCCAGAACCCCGTGTGATGGGCATGGGACCGATCCTCGCCGCGGCAGATCGACCTGCTGAGGCCACCGGTGGAGACAGATCATGAACGCACCAGCGCAAGCCGGCCCCCCGCGCTCCCATGGGAGCCCTCAGGGCATCCGGGCTCGCCGCGGGCTCTCCCGGCTGGTCATGCTCGGCGCCGCTTCGGCCCTCCTGGCCGCCTGTGGAATGACCTCCTCCCCCACCGGGAGCGTCGCGGGAGCGACGTCGTCGGCCGTCAACCCGAGCTTGAGCGGCGGCGCCGCCACCAGCGCCGCCACGCCGACCCCGGTAACGACCCCCATGGCGGCCACCACGATGACCCCCAGCGCCGTCGCACCGACGCCCAGCACCGCCACACGAACGCCCATCGCCGCCACGCCAACGCCCAGCGCCGCCACGCCGACGCCCAGCGCCGCCACACCGACGCCGGGCCCGAGCACGGCAGCGGTGGTCATGGTGGGGATGGCCACCGTCAATGGGGCCCCCGAGCAGGTCCTCACCGAGGCCAACGGCTGGACGCTCTACTACAACACCTACGACACCGCGACCAGCATGAGCTGCACGGGGAGCTGCGCCGGCACCTGGCCGCCGCTCGTCCTCACCTCCGGTCAGCCCACCAGCTCCTCCTCTCTCCCCAACAGCCTGACCACCTACAGCGGGGGCAACGGGCGCCAGGTCGAGTACGACGGGCATCCCCTGTACCGCTACTCCGGTGACAACGGAGCCGACCAGTCCAACGGCGAAGGCGCCGGCGGGATCTGGTACGTCGCGACGCCGTCCCTTTAGCAGCAGCAGCAGCTCCACGGCCAGCTCGCCGGCGGCTGCCAGTACGCCCGGGTGCTGACACGCAGCCGGCCCCTTGACCCCGAGCCGTGCAGCCGCGCCCTTTGCTTCAGGATCATGGCCCTGGATGGACAGGCCTGGCTCCCGAGGCCTCACCGGACCTGCGCGCGACGCACACGGCGACTAGCGCCAGCCACAGAAGTTCCATCCCAAGGAAGATCTTCTCGTAGAGCCCGCCCAGCGTGTGCGGGTGGAAGCCGACCCGTCCGAGGAGCAGGAGCGGCACGAGCGCTCCCCAGGAGAGGACGGCCATGGGGATCGCGACCCGCCGCCAGCGCGGCTGCGCTTGGAGCGCCATCGAGCCGAGAATGGTTCCCACGAGCACGGCCAGGAATGCGATGAACGCCAGGGCAAGGTGGATGGCGCCCGACGTGTGCAAGGGGGTGCCCGCCGGATCATCGGGGAAGAGCGCGAGCAGCCCGGAGCCCACGGCCCAAGCGATCAGCAGGCCAAGCGCCGCCTGAAGGCCGCGACTCTTCACGGCGGTCACGGACACAGCTCCGACCACAGCCAGGCTGAGAGCGCAGCGGAGTAGAAAGTTCACGTCCATCAGCCACGCCCAGGACCCGCTGCTGCCGTAGTCGCTCTCAGCGTTGTGAAGAATCGAGAACTGCGGCCGGAGGAACACCAGCGCCGTGTCGATGACCGCGTACAGCACGACGCCGCCGAGCGCGAGGCGGGCGGCTATGGCCGCCCTCGACGCGACTCTGGGTGAGCTCGACATATGCGCAACCAAGTTGCATAATAGGCTACTGCATCATGTCGGAGCAGTCAAGGACCGCGTATCACTTCGGCGACCTGCTCGCGCTGGCTCGCGAGCACTGGGTGCGCCAGATGGCCGAGCACGTCAACCGTGCCGGATTTGGCGACTACCGTCGCACCGACGCCGCCGTCCTGCGCCTGCTCAGCCGCCGCCCCAGGTCGCTCGGGGAGATCGGCGCGGCGCTGGCGGTCACCCGCCAGGCGGCCCGCAAGTTCGTCACCAGGCTCGAGCAGCGCGGCTTCGTCGTGACCGCCCGCGACGCGAGCGACGCTCGGCAGGTGAACGTCGCGCTCACCGCGCAGGGCGACCAGTACGCGCTCGCCATCAGGAGGGCGATCGACGGGCTCGACCGTCGGTTGGACCAGCGGGTCGGGCGCGCACAGCTGCTGGCCGCCGACGCGGTTCTGCGCGCCAGCCTGCCAGATCAGGACGCTCGCGAGCAAGCGCTGCGCCTCGTACCGCCGCCCTGACGACATCGCCGCCGACCTCCCGCGCTCGCAACTCTCACGGGACGCACGGCGTGAGCGCCCCCAGGAGGCGCTGCGCCCGGTCGTCTCAGCACCGCCGGATCACCCGATCGCTACTCCCGCCTAAAGAGGCCGGCCGACGCTTGGCGTCGGCCGGCCCGGTCAATCCACCACCCAGATGAGGGGCTGAACCGCCCCGGGAATCCTGGAGGCTCCATTCCTTGAGAGGATGGAGCGATGGCAAGGACAAGCAGGTATCCCCAAGACGTTCGTGACCGGGCGGTCCGGCTGGTGCTGGACCACCGAGGCCAGTACGCCTCGGAGTGGCAGGCGATCACCTCGATCGCCCCGAAGGTGGGAGTTCACCCCGAGACCCTGCGGCTGTGGCTGCGGCGGGCTCAGATCGATAAGGGCGAGCGACCAGGGCTCACCACCGAGGAGCGGGGGCGGCTGATGCAGCTGGAGCGGGAGAACCGTGAGCTGCGCCGCGCCAACGAAATCCTCAAGAGCGCCGCGACTTTCTTCGGGGCCGAGCTCGACGGCCGACACCCGAGATGACCCAGTACATCCGGACCCACCGTGAGCGCTGGGGAGTCGAGCCGATCTGCCGCGTGCTGCAGTTCGCCCCCGCCACGTACTACGCGGCGACCACACGGTCTCCCTCGGCGCGTCAGCTGCGGGACGAGCAGCTGAAGCCCGAGATCACCCGGGTCTGGACCGAGAACCGCCGGGTGTACGGCGCCGACAAGGTGTGGGCGCAGCTGCGCCGGGAAGGTCACCCCGTGGCCCGCTGCACCGTGGAACGGCTGATGCGCGAGCTGGGAATCCGTGGGGTGGTCCGCGGCAAGACGGTCCGGACCACCGTGGCAGACGTGGAGAGCCAGCGGCCGGCCGACCTGGTGGAGCGGCGGTTCCGAGCGTCGGCGCCCAACCGCCTGTGGGTGGCCGATCTCACCTACGTCAAGACCCACTCCGGCTGGGTCTTCGTGGCTTTCATCGTGGCCGTCTTCTCGCGGCGGGTGGTGGGCTGGCAAGCCTCTCGCTCGCTGCGGGCCGACCTGGCTCTGGATGCCCTGGAGATGGCCATTTGGGCGCGGCGCGGAGAGGACCTCGGAGCCCTCGTTCACCATTCGGATCGCGGCAATATCTGGCTATTCGCTACACGGAGCGTCTCGCCGACGCCGGCGCGGTGACCTCGGTGGGATCCCGGGGCGACTCCTACGACAACGCCTGGCGCCGGTGCTCCCCGAGCGGGTAGGAATTGGATGGCAGATCAGGATTGAACGCACCCCGTCTGAAGAGCCGCCGATGAATCTGCCTCGCCATCCGAATGGACAGATGCCTCCACCGAGCCCTTGGGGGCCGTCAGGGTCAGCCGAAACAGGTAGTCTCCTTTCGGGGCGTAGAAGCCCTGTTCCGGGTAGCCGCCCACGGTAAACTCCGGCAGATTCTGCCACTGCTGAACGCCAGGATCGTGATCTGTGGGATGGGCAATGAAGACGCCCGCGCACACCCAGCTCACGGGCCCTGTGACCTCCAATGTGCCTGACGTACCCGGTGCTACATCTGCATACCCATCCGCCAAGAGCTGGACGGTACCCTGAACGAAACTCGCTTGGAGGTAGAGGCTGTGCCCATTGGAAAGCGAGGTTGACGCCACCACAGTTGGACCACAGCCAGAGGTGAGCACAGCCGCGCCGAGCAACACGGAAACGCACCACCAGCGTCTCTTCCAGAGTGGGCCGGTCGCGTGTCCCATTCTCCGGCGATACCCGGGCACGCAAAGCCGTGCAAGACCGCGCCTCTGACCTGCCGTGGTCACGCGTTCAGCGTAGGCGCGCCTCCTAGCGGGCGACTACGCTACCACAGCCTTGTTACGTCTGGCTTGGCGTCCGCCATCAGAAGCCAGCCTCAGCGCACCGTCCGGAGCGGGCACCGGTCCCGGTGTTGGAAGTACCCCCGTCGGCCGGTGGCGGCGTATTGCCGCTACACGACAGCGCCCCGGTGATGTGGTTGCCCTCGATGACCGTGGGACCCCCGACGTTCCCGGTCACGGAGAACCGGCGACTTCGCGGCCGTGTCCTGTCAAGTGGTGTAAGAGAGACCGACGCCATCCGCGCGCCGTTCGACTCGTTCACGCTGCTGCGGTGATCGCGGGCACGCCCTCCGTGTCGATGGTCGCGTAGGTCTTGCTGAGGGA
>JBEKOU010000012.1:0-24721 GCA_049521435.1 Candidatus Dormibacteria bacterium
CCGCGTTGTCCCCGGTCGGGGCCGTGGGCGCGACCCAGTTGGAGGAGATCGATGAGCCGCTGAACTGCTCGTCGACCAGAACCCCGCTGATCGTGGCAGCCCGTACCGGGC
Source organism: Candidatus Dormibacteria bacterium (assembly GCA_049521435.1). Classification (GTDB taxonomy): domain Bacteria; phylum Chloroflexota; class Dormibacteria; order Aeolococcales; family Aeolococcaceae; genus Changshengia. The sequence continues at coordinate 112 of JBEKOU010000012.1, forward strand.
TCACCCCGAAGAGAGCTCCGCTGCCGAGGATGGCGATGGCGGCGGCGGCCAGGGTCGCGGTCGCCCTACTCCCGGCACCGCGAGAGCTCTTGCCAGGCAACGAGGAATCCCGGGGGCAGCGCAGCGGCATGACGTTCTCCATCCGAGTGGGACACATCGCGGAAGCCTAGGGCGGCCGGAGATTCCTGACATCCATTGCCTGTGCTTCGCGACATCCCCACCCCAGGCCCGTGACAGGAGGCCCCCCGATGGGCCCACATCGTCGCCCGGGTGGACGAAATCCGCCGTTGCGCACCGTGCGGGAGACGGGACCCTGCTCCTCCTGGGATCCGGGACCGACCCGCTCGGTCGCTGCAAGCCATGCACCATCGCTCCAATCGGGTAGGTGGGAGAAGCCCTCAGACCGCGCCGCTGAGGATCGGGTGAGGCGGCGAGGGCCGGGGCGGGCTAGGATCAGGGTCGTCCCGGCGGCCGGCCGGGGTTGCGCGTTGGGTCGGCACTGAGGGTGTTGCCGGTGATGAGCGGGGAGGCGCAGGACGTCGAGTCGATCGAGTCGGTGGTCGCCCTGCCGGCGCTCGACCGCGGCGGCGACGACCCCATCGTGGAGCTTCTCGCGCAGCGGGATCCCACGGGGATCGAACGCCTCTACGAGCGGTACGGCGGCCTTGCCTTCGCCATCGCCACCCGCGTCCTCGGCGACCGGACAGCTGCGGAGGATGTGGTGCAGGAGGCCTTCCTGGCGATCTGGCGACGCTCCGAAACCTTCGACGCGCGACGTGGAGGTCTTCGCCCCTGGGTGTGCACCATCGTCCACCATCGGGCGCTCGACCGGTTGCGCGGCAGCCGCAACGTGCGCCGCCGCGACCTGCCCCTCGACGAAGCGGCGCCCGAGGTGTTCTCGGACGACCCCTGGGAGGGCGTGAGCGATGGCTTCGTGAGACAGGCAGTCCGCGCCGCCCTGGACCAGCTGCCTGCGGAGCAGCGCGAGACCATCGAGCTCGCGTACTTTGGAGGCCTCTCCCAGACTGAGATCAGCAGCCGGATGAAGCTTCCCCTCGGAACCGTGAAAGGGCGGGCACGCCTGGCCATGCGCCGCCTGCACCAGCTTCTCGCCGGGCAGGCCGCCCAGGAGTGGCTGTCGTGACCACCGTGCTCAGCTGTGAGGAGGCGGATGCCCTGCTCGCCATCGGGGCGCTCTCCGGGGTCCCACCCGCCGAGGAGGAGGCGCTCCGCCGCCATCTGGTCGAGTGCCCGCAGTGCGCTGACTCCGCCCAGCGCCACGCGCGGGTCGCCGCGCTGCTCCCCCTCCAGCTGGACGCGGAGGAGCCGCCGCCCCAGCTGCGTCGCCGGCTCATGGCCACCGTCTATGCCGAGGCCGCCGCGTCTCGCGCTCCGACTCCCTCCTGGCCCCAGCGTCTCTGGACGCGCCTGCCCCGCAGCCGCGCGTTGACGGTCGCGATCGCCGCCGTCGCGGTGGTTCTCGCCGGCGTGCTCGCCTCCAGGCTCGCGACGCCGGAGGTCAGCGAGCTGGTGACCACGGCGGGAGGGGCGAGCATCCACCTGTACACGGACCAGCAGGACCACCTCGCCACCCTGGAGGTGAGTGGACTGCCCGCTCCGCCCGCCGGGACCTCCGTGTACGAGGTCTGGCTGGTCCCGGGCGGTGGGGCGGCACACCCGGCCGCCTACCTCGAGCAGCAGCCCGGCGGTGGCTACAGCGCGGCGGTCGTCGGAGGGCTGTCCGGCTATGCGACTCTCGCGATCAGCCTCGAACCCGGCCGGGGCGATGCGGCGCCGAGGGGGCCGATCGTGGCCTCCGTGCACCTCGACGACTGAGCTCGGGTCGGCGCAGTCGGCCGGCTCCGACGCGGCGCGTCGTCGGTGATCCAATCCGTCGGGTGTCCTCGTACAGGGTGATGTGCCTCCCATCGTGACGGGAGGGTGCAGCGCTAGGACGGGAGCGAGGTGGCGCCATGGCGGACTTGACTCGACGTCGCTTTCTGCAGGCATCCGCGGGAGTCGCGGGCGCTGCTGCGAGCATGACCACCCTCGGTGCGCTCGGCACCGGAGGGCTGGGCGCAGCCCTCGGATTGTCGACCGCTGAACCGGTCGAGGCCACCAACTCCATGGTGGCCTACATCCCCGCCTCCTCCAAGGGGGAGGTCCGGATCATGGTGGGTGAGCGCGCGGTGACCGCAACCGACCCGGAGCTCGTGGGTCGACTGATCAAAGCCGCCGGCTAGGCGGCTGGTCTCCATCTCGACGGACAGGGCATCAGCAGAGGGTATACGCATGTCTTCGCATCGAGAGGCACCGGGGATCTCCCAGGACCCGGTCGCCGACAACACCGACGTCTACGCGTTCGTCAGCCCGGATGAGCCGGACACGGTGACCCTGATCGCCAACTGGATCCCGCTGGAGGGACCGGATGGCGGGCCGAACTTCTACGAGTTCGGTGACGACGTCCTCTACGAGATCAACGTGGACAACGACGGCGACGCCGTCGCGGACATCACCTATCAGTTCCGGTTCACCACCGAGGTCCTCAACCCCAACACCTTCCTGTACAACACCGGCCAGATCCTGGCGCTGAGCTCGCCGAACTTCAACCGCCGCCAGTTCTACACCGTCACCCGGGTGACCGAGGGCGGTGGCCACACCGTGCTCGGATCGGGGCTGGCGTGCCCGCCCTGCAACATCGGACCGCGGTCGACGCCGAGCTACGCGAGCCTGGCGGGGGCGGCCGTGCACACCCTGAATGGTGGGATCAGCGTCTTTGCCGGGCAGCGCCGCGAGGGCTTCTACGTCGACCTCGGCGCCGTCTTCGACCTGCTCGACCTCCGGCCCTTCCAGAACCTGCAGCTGATCCCGACCCCGGCCGCGCCCGGCGTCGACGCCACCCAGAGCGTGAACGTGCACAGCATCGCGATCCGGGTGCCCAAGAGCTCGCTCACCTCCGATGGGTCCGGGGCGACCAACCCCACCGACCCCGCGTCGACCATCGGCGTCTGGGCGACGGCGAGCAGGCAGACGGCCACGGTGCTCAGCAGCGATGGGCCGCCCGAGAGCCACGGTCCGTGGATGCAGGTCTCCCGTCTGGGCAATCCCCTCATCAATGAGGCGGTCATCCCGATGGGCAAGAAGGACCTCTGGAACCAGCGAAACCCGGCCGGGGACTCCGAGTTCCTCAGCTACGTGCAGAACCCGGAGCTGGCGTCCTTGATCCCCGCCCTCTACCCCGGTGTGTTCCCCAACCTGGCGGGACTCACGGCCGCCCGCGCCGACCTGGTCGCCATCCTCCTCACCGGGCTTCCGGCCGGGGTCGTCGCCGGCTTCCAGAACTACACCGGTTCGATCATCGCGGACATGCTGCGGCTCAACATGGCGATCCCGCCCGCGAGCTCTCCGAATCCCCTCGGGGTGATCGGCGGTGACCTGGCCGGCTACCCGAACGGGCGCAGGGTGGCGGACGACGTCTTCACCATCGTGCTGCGGGCCGTGGCCGGGGTCACCTATCCGCTGGTCGATCCCTCGTACACGCCGGATGCGGCCGCGTCAGTGGTCACCGATGGGCTGACCCCCGGACCGAATCGCTACATCGGCTCATTCCCCTATCTGGGGGTCCCGCTGGACGGCTTCGACGTCCCGAGCTAGGTCAGACAACGGCATCGGGGGCGGGACGGGAGAGGTGGTGCCCGTCTCCGCTCCCGATGCTGCGATGGAGATCACGGATGAACGATGAACCGGCGCGCTGGGGAGACCCGGACTGCGTGGTCCTGGACATCGGCGGCAGCTCCGGCGCCCTGGTCATCTGCGCGGACCCGGGTGACGAGGGCCGCGAGGTCGAGATCTCACTCGGCTCCGCACCTGCGCGCAGAACCCACGCCGCGCTGCGGGCCCGCAGGGTGAGCCGCGGCAGGGTGGTGGCGGCGTGCTTCCCGTCGCTCGCCGCCGGAGAGTACCTGGTCTGGCCGGTTGACGGGGGGAGACCCACACCGGTCGCGGTGGTCGGCGGCGAGGTGGTCACCGTCGAGCTTGAGATGGATCCAGCGTCGCATCAGCGCGTGCATCAGTAGGAGGTAGTGGCATGTTCGGTTTGGATCGGGCACCCTGGCTCATCCCGCTCGTCCTGCTCGTCGTCCTGGTCCTCTGGGGGCCGTCGAAGCTGCCCGAGGTCGGAGCGGGCCTGGGGCGGGCGATCCGGGAGTTCCGCGGTGCCATCTCGGGAATGAAGGAGCCGGTCGCCGAGGCTGCTCCGGCAGCGGTGGCCGCCACCGCCGTCACGCACCCGGTGCCCGTGGCCGCCGCGACAACCGCCGCGGTATCGCCGATCGGTGCGACCGCCGACGAGACCAACAACCGGCACTGAGCGAGGGGATCACCGTTGGCCTCCGCAGGGCACAGGCCACGCGGCCCCTCCCGGACCCGGAGACCGGCCGGCCGGCGCCGTCCGGGGCTCGATCGAGCCGGCTCGGTGAGGTCCCCTCGCAGGGTGGACGGGCTGATCCGGTGGGCGAGACTCCGGCGGCCGGCAGCCGCTCCGCGCCGCGACGAGGAGCGGCGCATGACCACGGTCGAGCACCTCACCGAGCTCCGCCGGGTGGTGATCGTCTCGATGTGCGCCTGGGCCGTCGCCACCGCGGTGGCGGCGGTCTTCAGTCAGGTGATCGTCCGGGTGCTCGAGTACCCTCTCACGACCCTCCTGGCCCGGCACCACAGCCTGGTTCGCGAGGCGATCATCACCAGCCCGACGGAGCTCTTCAGCGTTCCCCTCAAGGTGGCCCTGCTCGCCGGCCTGGTGATCTCTCTTCCGGTCATCCTCTGGCAGGCGTGGACGTTCGTGGCGCCCGGGCTTCGCCCCACCGAGCGTCGCTATGCCCTCCCGCTGATGGCGTCGGCGCTGCTGCTCTTCGCGGGGGGTGGATGCCTGGCCTACTTCCTCATGCCGGTCTGGCTCAACATCCTGACCACGCTGGTCGGGTCGAACGCCATCTACTTCCCCGACCTCGGCCAGTACCTCTCCTTCCTGGCCATGCTGGTGGTGGCCTTCGGAGCCACCTTCGAGCTCCCGGTGGTCGTCGTCCTCCTCGGGCTGACCGGCCTGATCTCGTCGCAGTGGCTGCGCCGGCGCCGCAGGATGGTGTGGCTGGTCATCGTCATCGGCGCCGAGCTGATCACACCCGGCGCCGACCCGGTCACGCCGCTGTTCCTGGCGGTGCCCCTGGTCGCCCTCTACGAGGTCTCCGTCCTGGTGCTGGCGCGCGCACTGAAGCGCTGAGAGTGGGGAGAGGCACGACACGGGCGGGGAGCCGGCGACGTCGCCGCGCTTCCGTTGCCGCGGTGAGCCTCCTCGGCGTCGGCGCGCGAGCCCGCGCGAGCAGACGTCGCATCGGCCGCCGAGACCAGTCCGGCTGCCGAGATCAGCCCGGCCCCGAGATCGGCCCCGGATGGCCGCCTCGGTCGGCGCGCTCGTCGGGGGATGATCCTGACCGTGATCGCCGTCGACCCCGGCCGGTCCCTCGTCGAGGGGTGCAGGCGAGGAGATCCCGATGTCTGACCCCGATGCCACGGCTGGAACCATGCGCACCCTGCGCTTCCACGCGTACGGAGAACCCGGTGATGTTCTCCGCCTCGACACCGTGGACGTGCCGGCCCCGGGGCGCGGCCGGATTCGCGCCGCCGTCCACGCCTGCGGGCTGAACCCGGCAGACTGGGCGCTCTGCCGCGGCCTGTTCCCCGGCGACCTGCCGCGCGGCATCGGCATCGACGTATCCGGCACCGTCGAGGCCCTCGGCGAGGACGTCACCGACGTCAGCGCCGGCGACCTCGTGTTCGGGACCGCTGACTGGGCCGGCGGTCCGACCGGCGGCGCTTCCGACCGCGCCATCATGAATCGCTGGGTGCCGGTGCCGACCGGTCTCGATCTCCTCATGGCGGCCGCTCTGCCGATGGCGCTCGACACCGCCTACGCGCACCTCGCGTGGCTGGGACTGGATCCCGAGAAGACGATCCTGATCCATGGGGCCGGGAGCACCGTCGGATACGCCGCGGTGCAGATCGCGCTCCTCCGCGGCATGCGGGTGATCGCCACCGCCGGGGAGACCTACGCAGAGCGGCTGCGTGAGCTCGGCGCCACGGTGACCTCCTACGGGGATGGCGTGGTCGACCGGGTGAGGGCCCTCAACGGCGGTCCGGTCGACCTCGTGCTCAACACCGCCCCGGTCGGCGGCGTTCTCCCCGATCTCGTTCGGATCGCCGGGGGCGACCCGAAGCGGGTGCTCACGATCGCCGACTTCGCCGCCGCCGCGAAGCTCGGGGTTCGCGACAGCTTCCACGAGGACCGGACCCAGCGCGTCGATGTGCTTCCAGAGTTCGCCCGGCTGGCCGCCGACGGGAGGTTCACCGTCCCGATCGCGCGAACCTTCGGGCTCGGCGAGTGGCGCGCGGCCCTCCAGGTGAGCCTCAGCGGCCACGCGCGTGGCAAGCTCCTGCTCCTCCCGGGCCTGGCGGCCGCCGAAGGCTTGGCTTCCGGGCCAGCCGCCCTTCCCTGACCGGGGTGACCACCTCCACTCCCCCGGGGTAAGAAGAAGGCGTCCTCGCCGCCTCTTTCTTCTGTGGGGCTCACCATCACTCCCGTGACCGTCCAGGCCTCGGAGGAAGCCGCCTTCGAGAGTGCCGTCGTCGCTGCCCACGCCGAGCGCCTCCTCCGGCTGGCCCTCGCCGTGGTCGACGATCCCGGTGAGGCTCAGGATGCGGTTCAGGAGACCCTGCTGGTGGCCTGGCGGCACTGGCCCTCATGGGCGCGGCTGGCGAACCCGTCGGCGTGGCTGACGCGTGTCTGCGTCCGCCAGTGCGTTCGCCGCAGGCGCCGGCTCCAGCGCCGGGTGTTCTGGTCTCCCGGCCAGTGGGCTGCGGCCAGGGCGCAGGTGCCGGAGCTGGATGGACGTCTCCTCGATCTCCATCGCGCCTACCGGCATCTGTCGCCCTCGCAGCGGGCGGTGCTCTACCTGCATCTTCAGGAGGGGCTCACGGTGGAGAGCTGCGCCGGCCAGCTCGGCATCAGACCCGGGACCGCCCGGAGCCACCTCGGTCGTGCCCTGAGCAAGCTGAGGAAGGAGCTCCTCGATGTCTGACCCCGGAAGCCTCGATGAGGAGGTCAAGCAAATGGCTCGCGACTACTTGGACCACCGGACCCGTCGTGTGGCGCTCTTCTACCTCGGCCCCCGGCCCGTCGTCCGCTGCCGCAGGGGGCACGTCTTCACCACCACCTGGGTGTGGGGTGGGTCTCTCAAGGGGATCCGGCTGGGGCCGCTGAGATTCCAGCATTGTCCGGTCGGCAATCACTGGACCCTGGTCCACCGGGTTCCCTACTCCGAGGTGACGGAGGAGGAGGCTCGCAGCCTGGCCGCGCAGCACCCCGACGTGCCGATCCCGTGAATCGAGGCCGACCTTGGGAGTGCGCCCGGCGCCGGCCTCGCAGCCCGACCGTCAGCCGGCGACGATGCTCCTCCGGCCGTGCCTCCAGGCCGCGCTCGGCGAGACCGTCCGGGCTCGCCTCGAGGAGGCCCGACGTGCCGGCAGGTGAGAGGTGGGCGGTCCGTTCGGGCTCCGGCTGATCACCGAGTCGCCCCGCTCGCCTGCTGACTCCTGAGGAGTCCTTCGAAGCGCTCCGAGGAGATGGGCGGGCTGAAGAGATACCCCTGGACCAGGTCGCACCCGTTCCGGCGCAGGAAGGCCAGCTGCTCAGCGGTCTCGACCCCCTCGGCGGTCACCTGCAGGCCGAGCCGGTGGGCCAGAGCGATCATCGCCGCCACCAGCGGGGATTCGTCGTCTCCGTGCCTGATGTCACGGAGGAACGAACGATCGATCTTGAGGCGGTCGACGGGGAAGGCCGCCAGCTTGCTGAGACTCGAGTACCCGGTGCCGAAGTCGTCGAGCGCGACGGTGATGCCGGCGCGGCGCAGCAGCCGCAGCTCGTTGAGAGCCGCTGCCGGCTGGGTCACCGCGGCGGTCTCGGTGACCTCGATCTCGAGGCGATCCCGGGGAAGCCCGGTCTCCAGAAGCGTGGCGGAGACCCGGTCGACGAACTCTCCCCGGCCCAGATCGCGCCCCGAAGCGTTGACGGCGAGGAGAAGGTCTGGGAGGCCCGCAGCCCGCCACGCGGCCACCTGGGAGCACGCGGCGCGCAGCACCCAGGCGTCGATGTCGCTGATCACCCCGATCTCTTCGGCAAGCGGGATGAACGCGTCGGGCAGCACCAGACCTCGGATCGGGTGGTCCCAGCGCACCAGTGCCTCGCAGCCGACGATGGACTGGCCGTCCATCGAGAGGATCGGTTGGAACAGCAGGCGGAGCTGGTCGCGGCCGACGGCGTGGCGGAGATCCTGGTCCAAGTCCAGGCGATCCCTGGCCGGCGCCAGCATGCTGGTGGCGAAGACCTCCACTCTGGACCTGCCGGCGGTCTTGGCTGCGTACATCGCCAGCTCCGCATTGCGCAGCAGCTCACCCGCACTCGTGTCCGCGGTCGTCGTCGTGGTGGCCCCGATGCTCAGGGTCACCACCAGGCTGCCGCCCGCGAACTCGAGGGGAGACCTGAACGCCTCCTGCAGGCGATCCGCCACGTCGAGCGAGTCGCGGGCCCCGCCGACATCCTCGAGGAGAACGGCGAACTCGTCGGCACCGAGCCTGGCGACGGTGTCGCCGGGCCGGAGCACCTCGTGCACGCGTGCCGCGGCGGCCTGCAGAAGGGAGTCTCCTGCCGCATAGTCCATGCTGTCGTTCACCGTCTTGAAGTGATCCAGATCTATGACCAGGAGCGCCAGCGTCGCGCTGCGACGGCGCATCCGACTGAGCGCGTGCGCGACGCTCTCCGCGAACGAGACCCGGTTGGCGTCACCTGTCAGGGGGTCACGGAGGGCGCCCTGGCGCAGCTGCCGGTCCAGTCGGTTGCGATCGGTCACGTCGTGGATGAGCTCAAGGACCCCGGCGTGCCCTGCGAACGCCAGGGTCACGGTGGTGACCTCGACGTCGATGAGCCGGTCGTCTCTCCGGTGGTGACGGGCACTGAACGCCGACCTCCCGGCTCGCGCCCGGCCGAAATCGACGGCGAGGTGAGCCGCGTCGTGGCGGATGGCGGCGATGGTCAGCCCCGCAAACTCCTCGGCGGAGTACCCGTACGTGGCGATGGCGGCATCGTTGACGGCGAGAAACAGCTGGGTCTCCGCGTCGATCACCCACATCGCCTGCGGGTTCTCGAAGAAGAGGGTGCGGAACCCCGCCTCGCTCGAGATGACGGTATCCTCGGCCCGACGCCGGGACCGGCGCAGCTCGATGATCACTTGCGAGCTGATCACTGCGGCCGCGACCAGGCCGGCGAGGAGCTGCAGGACGGACGTCTGGGCATGGTCGAAGGCGTTGGGTCGGGATGAGGTCACGGTGATCGCACCCAGGCGCACGTCCCGGCGATGAAGGGGGACGCTGATCACGGATCGCGTCCTGAGGCGGCGGCACACCTCGGGGTCCACCCGCGGGTCATCCTCAGTGTCCTGGCAAACCTGCGGCGTGGGGCCATCCAGAGCGTGCCACGGGCTGACTGGGAGCGAGTCGGCGCGCCGCAGGCGTGGGGCGGCGCCGGTCCCCACCACCCCCCGGTGGACGGCGCCGTCGCCTGTGATGATCTCGACCATCGCCCCGTCGGCCCAACTGAGCGTGCGCGCCCTCTCAGCCGCGCGGTGCGCGATGGCGCCCAGGTCGACACCCAGGTCGAGCACCTCCTGCTGGAACGAGGCGAGAGCGAGGATCTGCCGCACCGACGGCGCCCGCTCGAAGCTGGGCTCGAGCTTGAGGATTGGCCCCGGATCCTGGCTCGACAGGCTCGACATCGTGTGGCTGAGGCTAGTCCTGATTGGCTCCCAATGCAATGATTGCAGCGTTGATCAGCAATGTCGCGGCCACCACTGGCGCGGTTGTCGAGGATGCTGTGGCGCGAGGCGTCGAGTGATCGGCGTCCAATGATCGTTGACGCGTCAACGAGCTGGGGTATAGTGGGGAGGGTGGCTGAACCGATCGACGCCCGAGAGCGCCGCGAACTCTGTGATCTCCTGGTCGACCTCGGACCCGATGCGCCGACGCTCTGCGCGGGGTGGACGACCTCTGACCTGGCCGCCCACCTGGTTCTCCGTGAGCATTTCCATCGCTGGTCCGACGAGCGCCGGGCAGCCGCGAAGGCGAGGGGATGGACGGAGTTGGTCGCCCGGCTGCGAGCGGGGGCTCCCCTGGTCCCGTGGCGGATCCCTGGAGTCCGCACCACGCTCAACGGACTCGAGTACTTCATCCATCACGAGGACGCGCGCCGAGCCAACGGGTTGGGGCCGCGCACGGATCGTCCGGACCTTGATGAGCTGTCCTGGCGAATGAGCGGCTTCATCGCCCGCCGCGCCGCACGCAAGGCGCGGCCCTTTGGTCTCCAGCTGGTCCGAGACGATGGCAGACGCCGACTCTTCGGATCCGAACCTGCAGCAGCGCTGTCAGGCCGTCCCAGCGAACTGGTTCTCTATCTGGGTGGACGTCGCGCCGCGGCCGAGGTCGCTCTGAGCGGACCCGACGACGCCGTTTTGGCCTTCGCGGACGCAAACCTGGCGTTGTAGCGGGCGCAGGACGCGGCGTCGTCAAGCACTGTTGGTGGATGCCCCTTCGGCATGATCACCGACTTCGTTGCGGCGCCCGATGGTGGAGACGCCTTCGTCGTCGCGCCCAGACGGAGGACATGCCGGACCTGGGTGGGAGTCCGGGACTGATTGCTACCCGTCTGACGTCCAACCACCTGCGGCAGACCGCTGGGTTGTTTGGATGCAGGTCAGCCGTTGACGTGAGGCGCGTCGGGCGGTCACGGCCGCGATCGCTGAGCGCTCTGTCGGCCTTCATTTGCGTTGGAGCCAGTCAAGAACCCGCGACCCCATGCGTCGCGGCGACCCGTCGGGCACGGCGGAAGGCGGCTGCCACTCGGGCAGCGGTGGGCTCGTCGCCCAGCGGCATGACATGAAGCGCGTCCACGACCGGAAGATCGGCCAGGCGCTGCGCCATCTCAAGGGCCAACTCGCGTCCTCCCCCGGCGCACACCTGGGCGTAGGCTGACTCCGGCAGGTCGCAGCCGGGCAGGGAGCGGGCACGATCAGCCATGGCGCGTGTTCGCAGGACTCCCACGGTCACGTAAACGCGCAGTCGCTGCAACAGCCCCGCCTCGTCAGCGCGATCCATGAACCGGGTCAGGGCGGGGATGCTGAAGCACATCTGGGTATGAGCGAAGGTTGCGCCGCACTCGAGCTTGCGCCGCAGCAGCCGAAGCTCCCTGTCCGGATCGGTGGTGAACGGGTTCACCACGCAGCCTCGGGCGATGGGAAGCGGGGCCAGCCATTCCCCGGCAGCAGCGAGCAGCTGCGTCCCGGTCATGTCGCCGACCCTGAGGATCCCGGGAACGTCGTCGCCATGGAGGCAGACGATTCCGTCGCAGCCGAGGGCGGCTGCACCGATCACCTGACTCTGGAGCGCCAGCCGGTTGCGATCCCGCGCCGATACATGGACCACGGTGCGGACCCCCTGCTCCCGCGCCAGGGCCACCGCCGCAAGTGGCGACATCCGCGCCTGCCCAGCGTGATTGTCGGTGAGCACGACCAGCTCGACGTCCCGCGCCAGCTGGGCGATCCGCTCTGTGACGCGTGCCGTAGCCGGGTGCGTGGGTAAGGAGATCTCGGCCGAGGTCAGCGCCCGGTGTGGCATCGACGGATCATCGCGCAGGCAGCGGCGAGGGTGCATCGTCGATGCGGCCGGTGCCGTGGGGTGACCGGGGCTGCGACGACGAGCCGGGGATCACCTCACCGACGGCAATTGGTGGGGCGACGCGTCTTGGGTCGGAGGGCGTCTGCTGCGGGGCACGAACATGGGTGCGCCTCCGATCGACGATAGCGGGGATCCTCAACTCCCCACTCCACGGTGTTCCGACGCGCAGCCGACCGCGATCAGGAGTGGAGGGAGTCCAGGGTGGGGGTGATACGCGGCCGCCCCACCTCGGGTCCCGATCGCCTGCGTCCGTCGCCATCTGGCGCGTTCTCCCCGCCTTGGACACGCCGTTCTCCGGCGATTGGAGCGCGCTCATCTCCGAGACGCTGGCTCAGGTGGGAGCGACCCACACCGGCGATAATCGATCGCGTGGACCAACTCCGCCGAGCCTACCTGCGCTACTACGTGAACCGTCAGGCCGCGGAAGAGCTACCCGGGGTGGCGGTGCAGGCCCTGACGGATGGGGTCGACACTCCCTCACTCCGCGTGCTGGCTGGCTACGTGGGCCGGGACCCCCGGGAGGCTAACGAGCTCTTCGCGGCTGTTGTCGATGAACTCGGGTGGCCGACCCCTGACCCGGGTGCGGCCAGGCGCGAGCTGGCCATGCCCGAAATCATGGAGATCTGCGAACGTCTTGCCAGCGGCTCGGGAAACCCGTACGAGGATTCCCTCCGAATCTTCTTCTTGACGCAGGAAGGTGGTGCCCTCGACGAGAACGCCGACGAGAACACGCCCCTGACCCAGATGCTGTCTCAGTTCCTCAACCTTCATGACGCAGCCGAGAGGCGACCCGGCGATGCCGATCAAGCGGCGATCGTGCGCAACCTAATCCGGAGTTCAGCCAGAGCCGCGCTCAACGGCGCAGACATGCCCGAGTGGTCGATGGACCTCGAGGGCAACGTGTCTCCGGGCCCGCGACCAGCCTGAGCGGACGACCGTCGCCACCCCGACGTCGTCGATTCAGCGCGGCCCTGATCTGCCCTCACCCCTCCACGGCGGGCCGGCAGCACCCGGCCGACGTCAGGCCGGACAGCAATCGTGGAGCGGGAGGCGGGGCTCGAACCCGTGACCCCTACCTTGGCAAGGTTCGCGTGTTCGTTTGGCGCGATCCGAATTGGGACCGCGTCTGTCTGGGCCTTGAAGATACTACCTTGGGCAAACTTCGACGGCGGGTAACCCAGCTTCGACGAGGCGGCGGTGAAGATCGACGAAGCTCGAATGTCCAGAAGGGGAGGCGCGTCTAAGCGAAGAGTACGCGCAGACCTCGTAACGCGCAGCGGGTGCGGGCCAGTGCGTCACCACGCCTATCGATCAGCCGAAGGAGCCGCCCTCAGCCTCGGGAGGCCGCTCGAACTTCCAAGTCACTGAAAGGTATCCCATGTTTCCCGAGGACTTGATCATCTCCTGGATGACCAGGCCACTCCGCGGATCCAGCGAGTCGGTGTCGATGATCTCCTCGATCACTTGGTTCCACTGGTTGCGTTCCGTGGTCGTGTAGATGATGGTGACGACCGGGACCGGTTCTGCCGCAACTGACAGGACTGCCTGGGTGACCACTCTAGCGTGTACGGAGAACGTCACATCGAACGGGTTGTCAGCGGTTGCTGCGTAGCACGGGTAGCTGGCGTTCCAGCTCTCGCCCTCCCACAGCCGGCTCGGTATGACGAGGGGGCCAGTCTGCGGGGTGCAGGTCAGCGCGGAAGTGTAGACGTCAGCGAGGTGTAGCCCCTTGCGATCGACTGTCAGGTTGGTTTGGGTTGTTCCGGACGGCGTGGTCTGGGTCATGAACACGATGTTGTCCTGGACGACCACGGCCTGAGAGCCGCCGGTTCCATCCGGGCCGCTGAGCTGGTAGGTCCCGGGCGCCGGGACGTGCGCGGTCACAGACCAAGCGGGCGAGCCTCCACACGAGGTGAGCGCGGCGGCAAAGCACGACCAGAGAGCGCACGGAGCAAGGCGCGCCATCCCATGGTCGGCCCCTGTTCGGCCTCGTCGGTGCGACGGACGGAGCGGGGTCCCACCGACGGTGATTGGCCCTGGGCGGGAGCGGCTCATCGCGGGGAACCGTACCAGCTTGGCGACGGCATTGATTGAGAGGTTCCGGACGCTTGCGGCATCGCCGGAAGGAGGGACCGGAGGGGGCTGTCGCCGTGGCGCAGGAGTTGGCTGCTGGAGCGGGAGGCGGGGCTCGAACCCGTGACCCCTACCTTGGCAACGTTGCGCTGTCGTATTGACGCGATTCGAATTGGGATCGCGTCATTCAGGCACTCGAACGGCCTACCTAAGGCGCACTTCGACGGCTGGAGAAGGGGATCGACCCGCGACTTCGGGAAATTGAAGACGATAGAGCCGGGTGGACTGGGAGACTCCAGCCGGGCCACCCGCTGGATGCGGGACTCTCGGGCGCAGTGCACCGCCCCGGCGCGGGTGGGGCTGTTGCCTGTGCCTCCTATCGGTGCCGGATTACCATTCGGGGATGCCGTTTTGGCCGCAGAGGAGTCGTGGCGGCCCGCGGGCGCCGGCACTTCAGCATCTCACTGAGAAATGGCGGGCGACCGTCCCCGGACACGCCGACAACCTCGTGCTGTCCGACGCCACCTCCGCCTCCGTGTTCGTTTCGGATGGATGGGGGGTGCCATACGCGGCACTGACGTTGCGGAGATACGATCTCGCGACCGGCCGCCCCCTGGCCGCGCGGCGGACAAGGAGCCAAGGAATCACCGCCCTGCTGGTAAGGGGAGGCACTTTGTTTGCGGCCACAGGCTCGCGCCTGTTTGAGCTCTCGAAGAACGACCTAAGCATCCTCAGGCAGTGGGAGAAGGGGCTGGTAGCCGACGCGAGAGGGCTGATTTCCCTGGATGGATCTCGGTTGGTCATGGGAAACTGGCTGAGGCCGAGCATCGGCATCTTCGACCCCGCAGGCGGGACTACGAAGCGCGTCACGGTAGGCGTACAGCCGCTCTTGTTCGCCTTCGGCCACGACGTCCGGGTGATCGCCGGCTTCAGCGGCGGCATGTGGACTGTCCATCAAGGCAGTGGCAGGTTGACAAACTTCGAGCCGACACCGCCGGTGTCCGCGGTAGCCTCCGGTCGAGACCTTTGGGCTGCCCTTGCCGGGGCCCCGCAGGGGGGGCAGGGTCAGCCTCCGGTTTGGTTCCGCCGCGGGACGGAGGTAATCGCCACCCTTACCGAACGTCCTCGCAGGTGCACGCTTGGCGGGCCATGTGACAGTCTGTTCGCCGACGCGGGCCGGGAGGTCATCTGGTGCCTGACGGATGATCGGACCTGTCTCGAGGCGATCTCCGAGCCAACGGGCGCCTCATTGGTGCGGTTCGGCCTCGACTTGCAGAATGGCGGCTCGAGGTTCTGCCACGTCGACCCGGAGGCCGGAGTCGCGTTTGCCTTGGAGCCGCATCTGATCGCAGATCGGGGGCGCCTGCAGGCCAGCACTTCAGTCCTGGCGTGCTACTCGCTTCCCGAGTAGCCGATCGCACCGCGCGAGCTGGTCCCTGCCGACACAGCGGAAGAGCTTGCGTTAGGTGGTTGCTTCGCTTCTGACGGCGACGCTCTCAGAGGGACACCCGGCGGGGATGGCGGACCGAACCCGGGGGTGGAACGACCAACACCCAGATGACGCGGCAACCCGACTCTGGAGCGGGAGGCGGGGCTCGAACCCGTGACTCCTACCTTGGCAAGGTTCGATTGTCAGTTTGGGGCGATCTGAGTGACGATCGCTCCAGTCGGGCACGCAAGACGCCTACCTTGGGCGCGCTTGAAAGACGACGGAATGAGGTCGAAAGCAAGTGGCGGAGCCGCGGACGCTGGCGCTCGGGTGTGCCCGGTTTGCTACAAAGCATGCATGCGAACAGTATGACGCAAATGCTGGGTATGTGAATGTATCGTGGGATGAGGGATGATCACGCTCAATGGCGGGAGCCGAATTTGTGCGCGCTGACCTTCATGTCCACACGGTGGCTGATGGGGGTGGATCGACTCAGCCGGTCGCCGACTTTGTGGAGGCGGCGATTCGGCGCCAGGTTCGCGTCCTCGGCATCACGGATCACAACAGCATCTTGGCAGTTCGTCCCGCCGTTGAAGCGGCGCGGGGGCGTGAACTGCTGATCCTGCCGGGGATCGAAGTGTCGACTGTGGAAGGGCACCTTCTGGGACTCTTCGCTCCCGATCAAGTCGAGGCTCTCGAGGAGTTTGCAACAGCGGGGTCGCTCGGCTTAGTGACCAACGTCCGGGACCATAGCCGGCGGTCCAAACGCAGCCTTGTTGATCTGGTTGCTGATATTGACGAGCGGGGGGGACTGGCGATCCTGGCACACGTCGACGCCCCCAAGGGGTTGGTCGAGTCGATGACCGATAAGGCCTTGGCAGCCCTCCTAGCCTCGCCCGGCCTGGCGGGGTTGGAGTTCATCGACGACACTGCGCTGCGCGAGTGGTTCACCCCCACAGATACACACGAGGGAAGGCGGAAGGCCTGGCTCGCCCGGGAGAGTGTGCTGGAGCTCAAGAACCGTGGTCTCGCTCGTGTAATGTCGTCGGATGCGCATTCGCCAGACAAACTGGGCGAGGATCGAACCGCGCGAACTCTGACGCGTATGCGCCTGGACGACCTGAACTTCACAGCTGTCCGGAACGCTCTGATGTACAGCCCGCGCGCAAGGTGCAAGGTTGAGGCCAATCTGCCACCCTCTTACCCGCGCTTGCTGAGAGCGAGGTTTGAGGGTGGGTTCCTAGACGGGGTGGCCATCGAATTCTCCGCGAACCTCAACTGCCTGATCGGTGGTCGCGGGTCGGGGAAGTCAACGGCGCTGCTAGCGATACGAGCTGCCCTGGGTGATGAGATTGACCCCACCCAGGGTGACGATCCCGACGACCCGGTGCGCATGCCCGAGCGAACGGCCGTCGAGTTCATCGATGCTTTCGGAAGCGAACGGACGGCCATCCGCGAACGGTGCGGCGTCCCGTATGAACAGACGGAGGACGTGCCGATCCGTTTGGACCTTCAAGGCTTCGGTCAGGACGAATCGGGGCGCCTTGCCCGGGAGTACAGAGAGCAACCGCTGACCCTGGTGAACTTCCTCGACCAGTTCGTGGACCTCACCCAATACGAGACGCGGGAGCAGGAGTTGGTTAACCTGCTGGCCGATAATGGGGCGGCTGTCAAGAGTACGGGTAGCGGCCTGGCCAAGATTCCGGAACTTCAGCGGAATCTGAAGGGACTTGAAGCACAGCTCGCGGCCGCGCAGAAGAGCCGGCTAGACGAGATGGCTCTGTGGGCGGCCACGCTGGCGTCTGAAGTGCCCTTTCTTGCTCGACTTCGCGAGGCCCTCGACAAGGTGGTCGCGGAGCAGTCTCGGGTCGTCGTTGACATCGATGCCATCGCGCGGGGCGCCGGCGTTGACGTGCGGGGAAAGCGTGCCGCGGGGTTCATCGACGGTCCTTCAGGATTGCGGGCTCAGCTCGGGGAGATGGAGCTGCTCCGGGAGAGGGCAGGACGAGAATGGTCTAGCGCCGTCGTCACGGCGTCGGCTGCCGCGCGTGGTACGCTCGATCGATGGGCGGCCGATCACGCTCTCGTGCAGCGGCGCCTCGACCTTAAGCAGAAGGAGCTTGAGGGGCTGGGGCTCAAGGTGCAAGCAGGAGCTGTAAGGTCAGTGGCGACTGGCATTGAGCGGCTCCGAAAGGAACTTACAGAGCTCGTGGATCGTAAGCGCCGGCATGAGGAGATGCTGGAAGTGCGTCGGGGTCTCCTCGGGGACCTGCGAACTAGTCGGGACGCACGGTTCGAAGCGCGGAAGGCGATGCTAAAGCGGGTTGTTGAGGATGCGAACGCAGCCGCACACGGGCTGACGATCCACCTTAGGCATGAGCGATGTGGGATTCGTGAGCCGTGGGAGCTGTGGCTTGGACGCAACTTCAAGTTCAGAGCGCCTCGGGTGGAACGGGTGGCTCGGGCAGTGACTCCGGGCGAGATGGCTGAACACGTGCTAGGGGGCGGCGGCGGACTGCGCGCGGTACAAGGTGACGGCGAGTTGTTCTTCGATCAGCCCGGACTTATCGAGGAGTGTATACCGGCAGTCCGCACGTGGGACGGGATATTCGAGTTGCAGACGATGCGCCTTGAAGACCGTGTGCGTATGGAGGTGCATGAGGTCGGTGGCGCCGCGAATCGCGAGTTCGATCAGCTCTCCGCGGGTCAACAACGAAGTGTGTTGTTGAGCTTGATTCTGTGCGCACATGAGCGCGACCCGCTCGTGCTGGATCAGCCTGAGGATCACTTGGATGGCGAATACATTGCGAGTGCGCTGGTTGGCCACCTGGAGGCGGCCAAGGAGCGGCGTCAGGTGATCCTTGCGACGCATAGCGCGAACCTGACTGTGCTTGGGGACGCGGAACTGGTGGTGCCGCTGTATGCTGATGCGGGTCACGGTGCGCCACGCGACGCAGGAGCTGTCGATAGGCCGGCGACCCGAGACCGTGTATGCGCCTTGCTTGAGGGCGGTGCAGATGCCTTCCAGCGGCGGGGATTGAGGTACGGGTTCAGGTTCGTCGCGGAGCGATGACAGAGCCTACCTCCGCGCTTGCCGGGGTGGCAGAGACGGCCGGGAGCGGACAGGTCTGGGCAGTTCTCGCCGTAGTGTTGGCAGTGGTGGCGCTCTTGGTGGCCTGGGGGATATTCAGGGAGCAGCAGAGTACCCAGCGCCGCGGGGTTATTGCAGGAGTGTCGGCAGAACTCAGACTACATGAACCGTGGGTGGGCGGCGCATACGATCCAAACGGTTGGCCGTCGATAGAAGATCCGTTGGGGTGGTGGGCAAGGGACAGGTTGCTGGAAGGTGAGAACCCGACACCCTTGGTGTACAGACTTTCGACGGTGGCGACCGACGCAGCAATACAGAGTGGCCCTGGACTCTTCGTTAATCCACGTCTAGTGAGTGCTCTAGTGGAGTATCGGCAGAGGGTCGCAAACCTCAATCAGATGATCGACAATGCTATGGCACTGCAGTCGGGGGCGGACTTTTGGACGACCCGAGCAGGGTCGGTGGCTAGGGCTCACTTCGCAGAAGCTACCGCCCGCATCCACTGGGTGCAGATCGGAGATGCGAACTCCGACGGGGCGTATGCCCACTTCATGAGTGTCAACCACGAGTTGAGCCGGGAGAGGGTCGTGGGTCGCAGAGCCTACTTCCTGTGGTTTTGGTTTGGGCGAACCTTGCACGAGGATAGTGGGGGTGCTGGGATGGGGTGAGGTCTTTCTCGGGCGGCTGTGGCAGTTGGCGTGTGCTGGTATTTGAAGGGCGTGCAACGTTAGTCAGAGGTAGGGGGCTCTGCTTCGGGTCTAGGAGCTTCCAATGGAGCACTAGTGTGGAGCAGGCCCAGCTCTGCAAGGACTTGTGAGGGAATAGGATCCACAGTCGAGGCCACTTGCTTGGAGACCTCGCTCTTCAGGGGGACCAGTACGGCCACGATTGACTGTAGTGGGCCAGACCATCGGGCAAGAATCCAGGTGACTTCGAACGCGCCTGCGAGAGAAACGGCCCCGAGCGCAACGCCGTTTGCGGGCTGCCACTCCTGCGGGACGATCACTAGGGCGAGCCCCGCGAGGAACAGGAGCAAGGCGCCATCATACAGGAGGCCCGCAATGCCGTTGAACCGGTCGAAGAGCTTTCGGTCGGCCGCCTGTTCGAGACGAACGTCGTTGAGCCGCTTAGGATCAAGCTTTGCGGCAGGGTCCCATTCCAGGTAGGCCGTTGGTGTCGTTCCGCTGCGAACGGCGAGGTACGAGTACTGGATGCTGTTTAGGAATAGAACCGCACTAACGGCTAGGCAAGCCACGGCCCAAGGGGCCTGGGGCGTCTGCGCTGGATGGGCCGACGTCACTAGGAGGGCGATTGTCGCCAATGCGAATCCTGCAAGCAGGGGTGCTACAACCCCGCCCATTCCACGGATCGCCTCGAGGTCGCCAATGCTGCCGGGCCTCTTCCAGATAAGAGGTGTCACTGCGGCCCCCCACTCGTTCTAGCGGTTAGGACAGTCCGACGAGTGGCCGGTGGAAAGACCGCAGATAGGGCAACCTTCGCGGCGGGGCCAGCCCTCTTCCTGACGCGTCTCCTCGCTTGGTGTTGGCGTGCTCGGCCGCTCCGGTTCACGGATCTCGACGTCGTGCTCGTCAGACACGGCTATCGATTAGGGCAGTCGGCGCTGTGCGCGCCCTGCTGGCCACAGAGTGAGCAGGCCTCGCGGCGAGGCCAGCCCCTCTCCAGAGTAGGGACGGCGATCTTCTGGGTCGGTGGGTTGCCCTCGTCTGGGTCGGTGTGCGTTTTGATCCGTTTGGCCATGACTGCCTCCTTGTGGGGTGAGACTAGCACCGGCGTGGGGGTACCGGCGGACGCAGGCGTCCGTGGAGCAGTCGGCGGTTACTAGGAGCAGGACCGTGCCTGATGGCCGGGCGGACGGGGGAGCCGGCCGGCGTGCCATCAGGGAGCCCGAGCACAACCTTGCGAACCGACGTGCGCCATGGTAGGCTAGCGACCATGGTTTATCGGAATCCGAGCATGGCTCTTCTGAAGATCCTTCGGGGCCTGGCCGACGCTCCCCGAAACGGGACCTACGGGCTGGAACTCATGCGGCGCTCCGGGGTCGCCGCCGGCACTCTCTACCCAGCGCTGGACCGGTTGGAGCGGGAAGGGTGGGTTGCCCCCAGCTGGGAGGAGATCGACGAGAGCCTTGCGGGGCGCCGCCGGCGCTGCTACTACGCCCTGACCTCGGACGGGCGGAGGGAGGCGGAGGCCTTGCTGGACGATGCGGTGCGGGCCCTGGCGCGCCCCGGGGTGCTGCCGGCGTGACCCTGTTCGGTTCCACCCTCGGCAGTTTCGCCACCGGGTCGGGAATCGGCCTCGTGTGTATTTGCGGGGCCGCGCTGATGCCGGTGGTAGCCGTGTATGTCCTGCCGAAGGAGGCGCGCACCCAGTGGGCCGGGTGCTGGAAGGCAGACCTTCGAGAGTTGGCGATGAGTGGTGACACGTGTGCCTGGCTGATGCAGTCGTACGGGGTGGTCATCGCTGCGGCGAAGATCCGATTTGACAGGCATCATCCAGACTCCTGGTGGGTGCGAGCGATCGTCTGGAAGGGAGGCGCCGTGCCTCGGGGCACGGGACATGTAACACCGTGCCCCCAAAGTCCGGAATCGGACCTTGTCAGGCCGGGGGAAGGGGATCGCCGGACATGAGCGAGGGGCTTCGGGTTCTGTCCTCAGGTGTGGACACGCTGTACTTCTCGTCAAGGGGGAAGCTGCGTGACGGGCTGATAGAGGCTCTGGAGGCCTGTCGCACCGAGGGCGGCGGCCGGTCGCTGCGCTTCGAATTTGGGGAAGGAGGCACGGCGTTCGTCCGCCGCGGATACGGATGGAAGGGCTACAGGCACTGGCTGGAGGGGCCAGGATTTGACGTGATGGTCGGTGTCTCGGAGACGTTTCCGCCGGTGTACGTTCAGCTGCGCTCGGACTTCATTCATGAGATGGGCGTGAGCGTGGCGCTGGCTGAGGTAGTGAGGATCCTCGTCGCCCACTTCTTCGCAGGTGAGTTCACCTTGGATCTGTCGCGGTTGGACGTCTACTGTGACCTGCAGGGCTGGGAGCCGAGGCCTGCCGACTTCGAGAGATTCGTGAGCCGGGCCACTGCGCGAACCCACCACGAAATCCCCGGCGGAGAAGCGGAGCTGTTCGGGACCGGACGGCGACTCTCCGGCTTTACCTTTGGACGGAAGGAGTTCGTTGCGCGCATATACGAGAAGCGCCTCCAGATGGCCGCCACCGGGAAGGACTGGCAGATGTCGGTTTGGAAGGATGCGGATCCGGACGCCGCGGTGTGGCGGATTGAGTTTCAGGCCCGGCGCCCGGTCCTCGCTGCGCTAGAGCTCAGGACGGCGGAGGAAGGAGTACGGCGGCGCCAGGGTCTCTGGGACTACGGCGGCAAGTGGCTGTCTCTGCGTGAGGCGGCCGGGCACTCGCGGGTGTCGCGAAGGCCAGTGGCGCCGGTGTGGGCTTGGGTCCAACGGGTTCAACTGGGAGAACCATGCGAGCCGCTGGTGAGGGCGCGAGCCAGACTGGCGGATGAGCGACGCTTGATCGCTGCGTGGACCGGGTACAGCACGTCCTACGCGGCGCTGCAGCGGCTGCAGAGGCTTACGGACACGACCCAGGTGCTCGGCGCGTCCGCGGAAGGCTACTTGGCTCGGGCTGGGAGGTCCTTTGAGGGCGAAGTCGAACATAAGCGGTCGCTCCTGGTCGACCGTGCCCCAGTCGGGGCGACACGGGAGGCCTAGCCGTGTCGACTGCCCTGTGGAGCTCCGAGACCCGCGCGTTCGATGGTGGGGCGCTGCGCCGGGCGATCGTCGCCCGCGGGTGGACGGCGCCGGAGTTCGCCAGGGCGGCCCGAATGAACTCCGCCTCTCTGTACAACGCTCTGGCTGGCAGGCGGGTGAGAGACGGGACGGCGGTTCGCATCTTCGACATGTTGGAGAAGCGCCCGCCGATGACGGTGGCGCTGTAGGTGACCCGCCGCGATGGGCATGCAGAGGTCATGGGTCTGGCACGTGAGCGTCGTTGCGAAGTTTGTGGAGCTCCGACCGGTAAGCCGTGGGCGCGCCTTTGCCTGAACTGCTGGCGGGCCCCAAAGGACGCCGAGCGGATCGAGGCAGGCCGACACCTGCGGCCACTGGCTGCAAAGCCGCGCGTAACCCCGACCTCCAAGGAGGTTTTGGAAGCGGCTGCGGAGTTGGTGCGCCGGGCTCAGGGAGAGCCACCTCCCTGGTAGCGTGCCCAGTTGCCCTCGCTTCACCCGGCGCGAACGGCCCCCGGTCTAGAACCTGACCCGGGCGGCCGCCTCGAGGACCGCCTGGCTGGTCTTGCCCCGGTAGTAGTAGGCGACCATGTCGGCGCTGGCGTGGCCGAGGAGCTGCTGGAGGTGGAGCATGTGCATGCCGGCGTCCGCACACCAGGTGCAGAAGGTGTGCCGGAACCGGTAGGCGTTGCATTTGATGCCCGTAGCCTCGCCGAGGGTGGCCAGCATCGCCTTGAGGCCGTTGATGGTGAGGGGCTCATAGCCGCCATCGGGGCCGCTCCGGTGAGAGATGAAGAGGCGCGTAGCCGTCGGGGGGCGGTGTGGGTCGGCCAGGTGGGCGCGCAGGAGGCGGGGGAGGAGCGTCTGCCCGATCGTGAGAGGTACGTCGCGGTAGCCGGCAGCGCTCTTGGTGGCGGTCGGGTCGTGGACGGACCCCCGGATCTCGAGCACGGGTGGAGTGCGGTCGAGACGGATATGGGACTCGTCGAGGGCCAGGAGCTCGCTGGGGCGGACGCCCGTGAACATAAGGAGGGCGACGGCCAGCCTGTCGCGTGGGGTGGGGGCTTCGGCGATCAGGCGGTCGGCCTCGGTATGCGTGAGCGGTGGATCCTTCCGCCGGTTGAAGTCGGTGACTGGGGAGACGCGCAGGGAGGCCAGAGCGCCGTCGGCGGCGTGCTTGATGTGGAACTCGGCCTCGCAGAAGACGCCGAAGGAGCGCAGCTGGCCTCTGACCTTCTTGATGGTGGCGGAATCCCGTCGGAGGTCCTCCTGGAGCCAGCGGAGGTAGTCGGCGGCGGTATCCCCGGTCCAGTCATCGATGAGGGCGATGCTGTGCCGGTTGCGGTAGGCGGTCAGGGGGCCGCCGAGGAGGTTGTCGCGGACGTTGCGCTTGCTGGTGGGGCTGAACGGGCGGCCGGTCTTTCGAGACACGTATTGCTCGGCGAACCGCTCCACAGCCCGTTCGAAGGACATTGGATCCTTGGCTGCGCTGGCGCGAGAATCGCTGGCCGGCGGTCGGCCATCCGGCTGCAGGGGCTGAAGCCAGTCGGGCATCGCGAACTGATGTTAGCACCACTTAGTCTGGGGTGTGGTGGATGCCCAGGGCTCAGGCCTACTCTCGGTGCACTCTACAGAGATCAAGGTAGAGGTGCCTGGGGTCGACAAGGCCTTGTCGGAGTTGGAATTCGGCCTCGGAACCGGGTGGAGCGGGAGGCGGGGCTCGAACCCGTGACCCCTACCTTGGCAAGGTAGTGCTCTACCACTGAGCTACTCCCGCGCGCCGCCGAGTATATCGCGGCGGTGGGACCGGGCCAGCCCCCCGGGGAGGCTGTCACCGGGCCCGCTCCCGAGAGGGGAGGGGAGGAGCAGCCGCCTCCCGGAGGGCTACGCCGATCCCGCCCTCTCGCCCAGGTCGCGGAGCCGCTCGAACGTGTAGATGCCGGTGGAATGGCCGTCCGCCCAGACGGCGTTGAGCCCGTAGGCGCCCACCAGGCCGATGTCGGCGAGGTCGTCCTCGCCCGCCCCGAGGTCGGGGCCGGCGGCGAAGCGCCCCGGGGAGCCCATCTCCCCGGCGCAGACCGCGCAGGGGCAGGCGCGGCGCAGCACCGGGAACGGGATTCGGTGCACGGTCCCGTCCGCCCACTCCACGAGCAGGGCGCGCTGGGGCTCGTCGTAGTCGAAGCGGAGCGGCCGGGTGCGGTCGGGGGCGGGGATGGGCATCAGCTCGGATCGGCCTGCTGGCGCGAGGTTGCGATACCCGGCCTAGCGGAGCACGTTCTGGAGCTTCATGGCCAGGGCCATGTCCCCCCGGACCTTGAGCTTGCCGGTCATGAACGCCATGGTCGGGTCCAGCTTGCCGGTGGCCAGCCCCACGAAGTCGGCGGCGGACATGGAGATCGTCGTGTTCGGGTTCTCGGTGGCGC
>JBEKOU010000013.1:0-19838 GCA_049521435.1 Candidatus Dormibacteria bacterium
CGGTGGCCTCGAGGGTGGTGATCCGGCCCGAGCTCGGGCGCACGTCGTCGCCGATGCGCAGGTCGACGGTGGTCACGCTCGCCGCCTTCAGGCCGGCCGCCTGCCAGGCCGCCCAGAGCATGGTGGCGGTGGTCGTCTTGCCGTCCGTACCGGTGATCCCCGCCACCGTCATCCGCCGCGACGGATGGCCGGCCAGGGTGGCCGCCAGCGCGCTCAGGGCCCGCCGGGCGCTCTCGACCCGCAGCAGCGGCGTGGTCTCCGGGATCCCGGGGATCGGGATGCGCTCGGCGACGACCGCGACGGCACCGGCCCGGACGGCCGCGACCGCGAAGTCGTGACCGTCGAGGTGGAAACCGGGGACCGCGACGAAGAGCGCTCCCGGATGGCAGCGGCGGGAGTCGTACTCGACGGACGTCACCTCGGGGTCATCACCGCCCGGGGAGTCGAGACCCGACTGGCGGAGGAGCTCGGAGAGCAGCATCGGTGTCCCGCCCCTACGCCGGATCCCGGCCGGCCGTCTCCGCGCACGCCTCGAGCGCGTCGACGATGGTGCGGAACTTGACCTCGGTCTCCGCCACCTCGAGGTCGGGGCGGGACTCGGCGACGATACCCGCGCCGGCGTGGATGCGCACCCGTGCGGGCGTGATCAGCGCACAGCGCAGGCTCACCGCCCACTCGCCGTCCCCGCGACCGTCCACCCAGCCCACCAGGCCGGAGTAGAGCCCCCGCGACACTGGCTCGAGGCGGGCGATCAGGGCACCGGCCACATCGGTGGGAGTCCCGCAGACGGCCGGGGTGGGGTGGAGCGCCGCCGCCAGGGCCAGGGCGCTGGGCGCCGAGGGGCGGAGGCGCCCGCGCACGGCGGTGGCGAGATGCCAGACGGTGGCGGTGCCGACGAGGTGGGGTTCGGTGTCGACGCGCAGCTTGGTGCAGTGCTGTGTGAGGGTCTCGGCGACCGCCTCCACCACCGCGGCATGCTCGTGCTGGTTCTTGACCGAGCGGACGAGGGCCTCGGCCGCCTCCCGGTCCCGGCCCGGATCGTCCGGCCATCGGGCCGCGGTCCCGGCCACGGGAAGCGAGACCACCCGATCCCCCTCCCGGCGGAGCAGGGTCTCCGGGGTGGCGCCCACGAAGGTGCCCTCGTCACCCGCCGGAGCGGAGAAGAGGTGGCACTCGGGGTCGCGCCGGCGCAGCTCGGCGAGCAGCGCGGCGAGGTCGATGCCCGGGTTTGCCGCCGACAGCGCCCGCGTCAGCACGACCTTCTCCAGCTCGCCGGCCCGGATCCGCGCCAGGGCCTCGGCCACCGCCTCCGCGTAGGCGGTCGCGGGCGGCTCTGCCTCCCAGCGCATCGGCGAGACCGGCAGCGCGGTCCTGGCGGGAGGCGGAACGAGCTCCACGTCTGCGCGTCGAACGCGCCCGGCGCCGAGGTCCAGCTCTCGCGGTGAGATCGAGGTGATGGTGATCCGCTCCGGGATCACCAGGCGGGCCGCCACATCCCCCCGGAAGGGGAGGGCGGCGATGACGACCGCATCCTCGATGCCGAGTCCCGCCAGCGCGTCGTTGGCGACCGCCGCCGCGCGGGAGGCCTGCCCAGACCCCTCCGGCACCTCGATCCGGCGGAATTCTCCCAGGGTGACGATCCCGGTGCCCCGCCGCTCCATCAGGAACCCGCCCGGCCGCCACGCCGCGAGCAGGTCGACGGGGGGCGCGGCCTGTCCCGCCGTGTCCGGCGGGGCGCCGGAGCGAAAGGCGGCGCTCATCTCCCGCGTGCTTCGGGGCCCGCCCGGGATCCTCGCTCCGGGCCGGAGGCGGGTGTCCGCGTCCCCACCAGGAGCTGGACCGCACCGAACCCGAGCAGGATGCGCCGGGTGTCGGTGAAGCCCGCCGCGCGGAAGATGCCGACGAGGGTGGGCCCGTCGGGCAGGTACGCGGTCGACGCCGGCAGGTAGCGGTACGCCTCGGCGTCGGAGAGGAGCGCGCCGAGCCGGGGCACGACGTGCTCGACCCAGGTCGACTGCAGCCAGCGGGTGGCCGCCCGCGGCTCGGCCAGGTCGATCACCGCGAGCCGCCCGCCCGGCCGGACCACCCGCGCCATCTCGGCGGCGCACCGGGAGATGTCCACGACGTTGCGCAGCGCGAAGCCGGAGGTGACCCCGTCGACGCTCGCGGCGGCGAAGGGGAGATCCAGGATGTCGGCGCGGACCAGCTCGTCGGCGCCGTGGGCTCGGGCGAGCATCCCGGCCGAGCTGTCGACGCCGATGGTGCGGTAACCCTGCCGGTGCAGCTCGCGGCAGAGCTCCCCGGGGCCGCAGGCGAGGTCCGCGACGGTCGCGCCCCGAGGGAGGCGCAGCTCGCGCACCGCCCGGCGCCGCCAGAGGACGTCCAGCCCACCGGTCATGAGGTGGTTCATGAGGTCGTACCGGGGGGCGATCCGGTCGAACATCGCCTCCACGACCCGTGCCTTCTCCTCGCCGGCCGGAAGGGGGGTGGGGATGGTCACGATCCTCCCATCATCGCCGAGGCAGGCCGGGTGTCGCGCTCACGCTCAGGACGAGGGCGACGGGGCCGCCGGCTCAATCGGGAGGGCCCAGAAGCAGACGATGGCACCGCTCGCCGGTGGACTGCTGCACTCGTAGGTCGACCCGGGCTGGATATTGGCGGGCAACAGGGTTATGGTCCCGGCCGGGGAAGGAACCGAGACGGCCGGGGCCCCGGTGGCGGGGGGCACCCCCAGATAGTCGTTGACCTCGCTCCTCGTCCCCACCGCAAACGCGACCAGGCAGGCGCCGGCCACCGCGGCGCCGATGAGCAGCGACGCCACCGCGGGTCCGACCGACCCCCAGGGCACCCAGTCGGGCGCTGCCGGGATGCCACTCGTCTCGACCCCGTCCTCGGGCTCGCCCTCGCCGGCGCTCCCGCTGTCCCCGCCGCCCTCCGCCATGCCCTGTCGACCGTCCTCGACGGTACGGCCAGACGCGGTCCGCGACCACCGGTACAGCAGCACCGCCAGCGTCGCCGCAAGAGCCGCCATGACGGCGTCGGCGAAGCCGCCGATGCCACCGATGACATTCCCGGCGACATCGGCCGCCGGCTCGCCAAACGCCAGGCCAGACCGCTGCACGATGGCGCCGATGCCACCCGACAGCTGGGCGACGACCAGCGCTCCCCCGGTGCCCGCGGCGAGGCAGGCAGCACCCCGCACCCATCTCGAACTGGCAGCGCCGGAGCCGGGCCCGCGCCGGAGCACGAGCAGGAGCACCCCCGCCAGGAGGAGGAGGGAGTAATAGCCGTCGGGCCGCGGGATGGGCACGTCGCTGACGCCGGTTGCCCACCCCTGCAGGGTGGCCGAGATCAGGTAGGCGAGGGTCTCGAAGGCGGCGACGCCCACCACCACGGCGCCTGCCCACCTGACCCACGCGTCGAGGTCGGTCGGGAACTGCCAGCGTCGGCCACCGCTCACGAGGAAGCCGTCCTCGTCCAGCTCGACGGGCGCATCCTCAGGGTCGAGGTTGGCCCCGCGCGCCCCCTGCGACCCCGGTTCCTCCGTTGTCTCCAACATCGCGGGGATCATCCGCCTCCCCAGGGGGGTCCTGCCGGTGACGGGGAAGCCCGCCGCGGCGCAGCTTGCCCAAGGCCGTCCGGGGCAGCGACTCCACGAGCACCAGCTCCCGGGGGGCCTGGTGGCGGCCGAGCACTGCCCCCACATGGTCGCGCAGGGCCTCCAGAGTTGGCGGCGCCGCCGGATCGCGCGGCACGACAGCCGCAACCACACGTTCCCCCCAGGAGGGATCGGGACGGCCGAAGACCGCGCAGTCGGCGACGGCGGGATGGCTGCGCAACGCGGCCTCGACCTCCCCCGGCCAGACGTTCTCTCCGCCGCTCACGATGAGGTCGTCGAGTCGCCCGTGGACGTGAAGCCGGCCCTCAACGTCGAGACTCCCGCCGTCACCCGTCGGCAGCCAGCCGTCAGGGGTCAGGCCGGCGCCGGATCGGTCTCGGTAGCCGCGCAGCAGCGTCGGCCCGCCCAGCTGGATCTCGCCGCCCCCGCCGATCCGCACCGTCACGCCCGGGAGGGGCATCCCGTCGTAGACGACCCCACCACAGCTCTGGGTCAGCCCGTAAGTGACCACGCAGGGTGCCCCCGCCGTGGCCAGCCGGGAGCGGAGAGCCGCCTCCATCCCCCCGCCCCCCACTAGCAGCGCCCGGT
Source organism: Candidatus Dormibacteria bacterium (assembly GCA_049521435.1). GTDB lineage: Bacteria > Chloroflexota > Dormibacteria > Aeolococcales > Aeolococcaceae > Changshengia. The sequence continues at coordinate 4,208 of JBEKOU010000013.1, forward strand.
AGCCGCGCAGGTCGACGCCGGCGTCCAGCGCGCGGACCAATTGGGTCGGCACCACCGAGACGAAGGGGAAACCGGCCGGCGGCTCCAGCTCTCCCGGCCCCCGGAAGAGCAGTGGCGCTCCCCCCAGGACACCGCGCAGCAGCACCAGGAGCCCGCCGATGTGGGCGAGGGGGAGGCAGCTCACCCAGCCGTCCCCAGCATCTGCCGCGAGCGCCCGGAGCGAGGCGGACACCGCGGCCAGGACGGCGGTGCGGCCCAGCTCCACCAGCCGAGGCCGCCCCGACGAGCCCGAGGTGGGAACGATGAGAGCCAGCTCAGGGTCCGCGGCCCGCCCCGACCGCACCCGTTTCCAGCCCAGGGGAGAGACCCGCACGGTCGGGCGACCGTCCGCCAGCAGGGACTGGGCAGCCGGCTCCGGCAGCCGGTGATCCACCGGCAACAGCGAGGCCTCGGCCGCCCAGGCCGCTGAGGCGATGCCCAGCCACGCGTCCCCGGGGGGAAGCGCGACCGCGACCACGTCCCCGCGCCGAAGCCGCAGTCCCGCCCCTGGGGTGGCCGCGCTCACGGCTGAGCCGTCCGCCGTTGCCGGCGGTACGGACTGCTCGCCTCTTCCCTCACGTTGAGTACGCTAACCGACAGCGCGATGAGCCCAGATGACGCCGTTCCCCACCTTCCCGAGTGGACCTCCCAGGGCGAGTTCACGGACATCCGCTACCAGACCGCCGAGGGCATCGCCAAGCTGACCATCAACCGGCCGGAGGTGCGCAATGCCTTCCGTCCCACCACCCTCTCCGAGCTCGCCCGCGCTTTCGAGATGGCCCGCGACGATCCGGAGGTGGGCGTGATCGTCCTCACCGGGGAGGGCACCAAGGCCTTCTGCTCGGGGGGCGATCAGCGCGTCCGGGGCGACGACGGCTACCGGGATGCTCACGGGGTCGGCCGGCTCAACGTCCTCGATCTCCAGGTCCAGATCCGCCGCCTGCCCAAGCCGGTCATTGCCATGGTCGCCGGCTACGCGATCGGCGGCGGCCACGTCCTCCACCTGGTCTGCGATCTCACCGTCGCTGCCGACAACGCCGTCTTTGGTCAGACCGGGCCGCAGGTCGGCTCCTTCGACGCCGGCTATGGCGCGGGGCTGCTGGCCCGGACGGTCGGCCTGAAGCGGGCCAAGCAGGTGTGGCTGCTCTGCGAGCAGTACGACGCCGTCACCGCCGAGCGGTGGGGCCTGGTCAACTGGGTCGTGCCGTTGGCCGAGCTGGAGGCCCGGACCGTGGCGGTCTGCCGCCGCATCCTGGAGATGAGCCCGCTGGCCCTCCGCCTCCTCAAGGCCGGCTTCAACGCCGACGCCGACGGCCTGGCGGGCATACAGGAGCTGGCCGGTGACGCCACCCTCCTCTACTACATGAGCGAGGAGGCCCAGGAGGGCCGCGACGCCTTCCTGGAGAAGCGCCGCCCCGACTTCTCCCGCTTCCCCCGCCGGCCGTGACGGGGTGACGTCCACCACGCTCGCCGGGCGGGGCGGCCCGGGCGAGACCGCCCGCCTCTGGCTGGCCGGGGCACGGCCGCGCACCCTCGGGGTCGGCGCGGTGCCGGTTCTGCTCGGTGCGGCGGCCAGCAGGCACCCCAGGGCGCTGCCCACCGCCGCCGCTCTGGTGGTGGCGGTCGCCGTCCAGGTGGGCGCAAACCTGGCCAACGACTACTTCGACGGCCGCCGCGGGGTGGACACCGCCGCCCGGGTCGGGCCGCGGCGGCTGACCGCCAGCGGTCTGGTGCGTCCGGGCGCGGTCCTGGCCGCCGCCCTCGCCTGCTTGGCGGTCGCCGCGGTGGTCGGCGTGTGGCTGGTCCTGGCGAGCGGCCAGCTCTGGCTGCTCGTCGCCGGGGGGATCGCGCTCGCCGCCGCGCTCCTCTACACCGGTGGGCCGCGTCCCTACGCGGCCACCGGGGTGGTCGCCGACCTGGCCGTCTTCGCCTTCTTTGGCCTGATGGCGACGCTCGGGACCGCGGCGGTCCAGGGCCACGGGGTCCCCGCCGGCACCTGGTGGGCGGCCGCCGCCATCGGGTTCCTGGCGGTGGCCGTGCTCGTCGCCAACAACCTCCGCGACCTCGCCACCGACCGGGACGCCGGCCGTCACACCCTGGTGGTCCGGCTGGGCGACGGACCGGCCCGGACCTTCTACGCGGCGCTGATCGTGGCCGGGGTGCTGACGCCCGCTCTCGCGGTGCTGCTCGGGCAGCTGCCCCTGCTCGCGCTCGTCTCCCTGCTGGCCGGGCCGCTGCTCGTGAGCCCGCTGCACATCGCCTCCGACCGCGACCGGGAGGGTCGCGCCCTGGTGCCGCTCCTCCCCCTCACCACCCGGCTGCACGCGGCCCTCGGCGGGCTGCTCGCAGCCGCCCTCCTGGTCGTCGCGGTCGCCTCGGGGTCGCCGCTCGCCCACTCCCTCTGGTAGGTGACTTCCATGCGCCGCATCCCCTTCTCCGTGGCCCTTCGCCACCCGGTGCTCGGGGTCACCACCCGCACCGGCTGGCTCATCGAGGGCTCAGCCGGGTGGGCCGAGTGGTCGCCCCTCCCCAGCTGGAGCCGCGAGGAGGGCGAGACCGCACACCGCGGGGCGCTGGAGGCTGCCGGCCACCCGTTCCCTCCACCCCGCCACGCCTCCGTCGAGATCAACACCATGATCCCGCGGGTGCCACCCGACGTCGCCGCCCGGATGGCGGTCGCCGCCGGCTGCCACACCGTCAAGGTCAAGGTCGGCGACCCGGAGGGGGAGGCTCGGGTCCGCGCGGTGCGCGAGGCGGTCGGCCCCGCCGTCCACATCCGGGTCGACGTCAACGGTTCCTGGGACCTCGAGGAGGCGGTCCGCTCCCTCGAGGTCCTGGCCGGCTACGACATCGAGCTGGCCGAGGACCCGCTGTCCAACCTCGATGACCTGGCCCGCCTCCGGCGCCGCTGCTCGATCCCGCTCGCCGCTGAGTCATCAATCAGGACAATAGCGGACGTCTCGGAGATGCGACGGTTGGACGCAGCCGACGTGCTGGTCATCAAGCCGCAGCGCATCGGGGGCATCGTCGCGGCCCTCCGCGCCGCCGAGCTGGCCGCCATCCCGGTGGTGATCTCCAGCGCCCTCGAGACCTCCGTCGGCCTGGCCGCATGCCTCGCCGTCGCCGCGGCCCTGCCCGCCTCCCGCTACGCCCACGGCATCGGCACCGCCTCCCTGCTCGTGGAGGACGTCACCTCCGACCCGCTGCTCCCCGTCCAGGGGAGGCTCGTGCCCCGCCGGGTCCTGCCCGACCTCCTGCTCGGTGTCAGGTCATGACCGCCCCCACTCCGCCCCCGGACGGCGACGTCGCTCTCGCCTGCATGGCCCAATTGGCCGGCGAGCTCCACCGCCTCGGCCTTCGGGACGCCTGCATCTCCCCGGGGTCGCGCTCCACCCCGATCGCCCTCGCCCTCGCCCGGCACGGCGGCGTCCGGGTCCACGTCCATCTCGACGAGCGCTCCAGCGCCTTCTTCGCCCTCGGCGTGGCCCGTGCCTCCGACCGGCCGGTCGCCCTGGTCTGCACCTCCGGGACGGCGGTGGCGAACTGGCTGCCCGCCGTGGTGGAGGCATCGATGTCCGGGGTCCCCCTGCTCCTGCTCTCGGCCGACCGGCCCCCCACGCTGCGCGGCACCGGCGCCAACCAGACCATCCAGCAGGTGGGCATCTTCGGGTGCTACGTCCGCTGGTCGCTCGACGCGCCCCTCCCCGCTCCCGGCCCGGACGCCGGGCGGAGGTGGCGCGCCCTGGCGGCGGAGGCGGTGGAGCGGGCGCTGGGGCCGCACCCCGGGCCGGTCCACCTCAACCTGCCCTTCACCGAGCCGCTGGTCCCGTCGGGGGCGGCCGTCGACCTCGGGCCGGCGCCGCCGGCCGGGCGGGACGGGGAAGCCGTGCCTCGCCTCGCCTCGCCCCGCGCTCCCGATCCGGCCCAGGTCGATGAGGTGGCCCGCCTGGTCGGCGCCACCGAGCGCGGCCTGGTGCTGGCCGGCGGCCGCTCCCCAGTCGGAGCGCCTGACGGCGCCTCCGCGATCGTCCGGCTGGCGGAGGCGGCAGGCTGGCCGCTCATTGCCGAGCCGATGTCCGGCGCGCGCGCCGTCCCGGTGGCCCTCGCCACCGGAGCCCTCCTTCTCGGCGCCGCCGGCTTCGCCGCGAGCCACGAGCCCGAGATGGTGATCCAATTCGGTTCCACCCCCACCAGCCGGTCCGCACTCGCCGCCACCGCTCGCGTCCGGCGCCTGGTGGTCGTCACCCCGCCGGGAACAGATGCGGACCCGGGACGCACCGCCTGGATGACGGTGCGCTGCGATCCTGCTGCGCTGGCCACGGCGCTGCGGGAGCGGCTGGTCCCGCGCACGGACCCGACCTGGGTCCGGGCCTGGTCAGAGGCGGACCGGCTGGCGGCGGACGCCGTCGCCGCCTGGATGGACGAGCTGGGCGACGAGCCCTTCGAGGGCCGGGTCGCACGCGATCTCGCCGCCTGCCTCCCGGAGGGCGCCATCCTCTTCGCCGGGTCGAGCATGCCGATCCGCGACCTGGACAGCTTCATGCTGCCGCGGACCGGTCTGCGGGTGATCGGCAACCGCGGCGCCAGCGGCATCGACGGGTCGGTGTCCACCGCATTGGGCCTGGCAGCGGGCGCCGCTCCGGCGGGCGCCCCCTCCGCCTCCGTTGAAAGGGCGGGCACCCGCACCTTCGCCCTGATCGGAGATCTCGCCTTCCTCCACGACGCCGGGGCGCTGCTCTGGGGAGCCGGCCGCGGTCAGGATCTGGTCATCGTCGTCATCAACAACGACGGCGGCGGGATCTTCGACATCCTCAACCGGGCCCGGCTCCCGGAGCACGAGGCCCTTCTCTCCACCCCCCACGGCATCGACCTCGTGGCTCTGACCGTCGCCGCGGGTGCTGGTCATCGACTGGTCGCGCGGAGCGGGGACCTGGCGCCTGCCGTGACCGCCGCGTGCGCCGCCCGCGGGTTGCAGGTCGTCGAGGTACGCACCGAGCGCCGCCGCAACGCGGAGCTGCATCGGGCGGTGGCTGCGGCCGTCGAGAGGGCGGTGGCCGGCATCACGGAACCGCCCGTCACCTGAGCGCGACCGGGCTCGATCGCGAATTCCGACCCGTCAAGTCGAGTTTCTCCCGTCACCGGGTAGACTCCGCGCATGCCCCAGAGTTCCCGCGATCTCCTCGCCGCCGCCCGACGCAACGTTCGTGAGCTGACCCCGCACCAGGTGCAGCAGAGCGGCGAGCGGGTGCTGATCGACGTCCGTGAACAGGACGAATGGGACCAGGGCTACATCCCCGGGGCCCTCCACCTGAGCAAGGGCTACATCGAGATGCGGATCGAGGACGCGGTCCCCGACCGCTCTACGCCGATCACCCTCTACTGCGCCGCCGGGATCCGCTCCCTGCTCGCCGCGCGGGCCCTGGGGGAGATGGGCTACGAGGACGTCGCCTCGATGTCCGGAGGCTTCGGCGCCTGGAAGGGTGCCGGCCTCCAGTTCACCGTCCCCCGGACCCTGACCGCCGACCAGAAGCTCCGCTACAGCCGCCACCTGCTCATGCCCGAGATCGGCGAGGCGGGCCAGGGCAAGCTCCTGGACGCCAAGGTGCTGATCATCGGCACGGGCGGGTTGGGCTCGCCGGCCGCCCTCTACCTGGCCGCGGCGGGGGTGGGCACGATCGGGCTGGTCGACTTCGACACCGTCGACGTGAGCAACCTCCAGCGCCAGGTGCTCCACACCCAGGACCGGATCGGGATGGCCAAGACCCAGTCGGCCAGGATCGCCCTCAACGCGCTCAACCCCGACGTCCACGTGATCGAGCACAACGAGGTGCTCAATGGTGAGAGCGCGCCCCGGCTCTTTCGCCAGTACGACGTCATCGTGAACGGCTGCGACAACTTCCCGACCCGCTACCTGGCCAACGACGTCGCCATCTTCGAGGGCAAGCCTCTGGTCGACGGCGGGATCTTCCGTTTCGACGGCCAGGTCTCCACCATCGTGCCCTTTGCATCGCCCTGCTACCGCTGCCGCTACCCGACGCCGCCGCCGCCCGAGGAGGCGCCGTCGTGCGCCGAGGCGGGGGTGCTCGGCGTGCTGCCCGGCATCGTCGGTGTCCTCCAGGCCGCCGAGGTGGTCAAGCTGATCGTCGGCATCGGGCAGCCCCTCACCGGCCGCCTGCTCGCCATCGACGCCCTCGAGATGCGCTTCCGCGAGTACCGGGTCCCACGCGACCCGAAGTGCCCGGTCTGCGGTGAGAACCCGACCATCACCGAGCCGATCGACTACGAGGGTTTCTGCGCCGTCCCTCTCACCCGCCCCGCAGCGGCGCCCCCGACGGCGGTCGCCGCGCGCTGAGCGACCCTCCGGGGGTTGGATCCCTCGCCGGGGGGTCTCCAACACCCTGCTCGGCCTCACCCGACGCGGTCGAGGAAGCCCCGCAGCGTCTGGGTGAAGGCGGGTGGGTCCTCGAGGTTGGCCAGGTGTCCCGCCCCGGGGATCACGGCCAGCTCGCCCCGCGGCAGGACGGTGGCCTCCTCCCGTGCCTCGTCCAGGCTGAGGATCGCGTCCTGATCGCCGTGGATCACCAGGGCCGGCACACCCACCAAGCCGAGCAGCGGCGTGCTGTCGGGCCGGCACGCCATCGCCGCCTGGCAGGCGGCGATCCCCGCTGGACGGCAGCGACGGATGCGGCCCACCACGGGATCGGCGATGTGCGGCTCGTCGCGCGCCCGGGGACCGAGCAGCCGCTTGACCATGGGAACGGCCGTCTCCACCCCGTCGCGCAGGGCCAACCTGGCCATCTTGCGCCGGTTGTCCGCCTGCTCCTCGGTGTCGGGCGTCGCCCGCGAGGAGGCCAGCACCACAGCACTCACCCGCTCCGGGGCCAGGCGCAGCAGCGCCAGCGCGGCGTACCCGCCCATGGAGTTCCCGACCGCCACGAACTCACCCACCCCGGCCGCATCCAGGCCGCGGAGCACCGCCGCGGCGTATCCGTCGAGGGTCGAGAGCAGCGGCTCGGGAAGCTCCGGCGACTCCCCACAGCCCCACATGTCGGGACGCAGGCAGCGGAAATCCGCGGAGAGGGCGGCCACCTGGTGGTCCCACTGGGAAGCGTCCAGGGGGAACGCGTGGAGGAGGAGGAGAGACGGTCCGGAGCCGGTGTCGTGGAGGGCGAGCTCGGGCGACGGGTGAGGATCTCCGCTCGTACCGGGCCCGGGCCCTGGGGACGAGCGACCGCCGCCCTCCCTCATGGGTTCAGGCGCTGTTGGAAAGGGGTTGGAGCGGGAAGTCGACGTCGAGCGTCGCCTCCTCGATGTGCGTGCGGGCGTGCCGCTCGACATCACGAAGTTTGAGGATCTCGGCGGGGGTGATCAGAGTGATGGCGACCCCGCTGCGTCCCGCCCGGCCGGTGCGCCCCACGCGGTGGAGGTAGTCGTCCGGCGTGCCCGGCACGTCGTAGTTGATGACATGGCTGATGTCGTCGATGTCCAGGCCGCGCGCCGCCACGTTGGTGGCGATCAGCGAGCGCACGTGGGTGGCGACGAACCGCCGCATCGCGTCGTCACGCTCCTTCTGGCTCAGGTCGCCGTGGAGCACTCCGATCGTGTAGCCGCGCCGCTCGATCTGTACCTGGAGGAGGTCCGCGGTGCGCTTGGTCTCCACGAAGATCAGCGCCATGGTCACGTCGGGCTGGTCGAGGATGCGGCAGAGGGTGTCCACCTTGTCAGCCCAGCTGGTCCTGACATAGAGCTGCCGGACCTCGCCGGGGATCTCCGGCCGAAGGCTCACCTCGATCGTGACCGGCTCGTGCATGTGGCGACCGGCGATGCGCCGCACCCAGTCCGGCATGGTGGCGCTGAAGAGGAGTGTCTGCCGCTGCTTGGGGCACTCGCGGAGGATCGCCTCGACGTCGGGCGCGAAACCCATGTCCAGCATCCGGTCGGCCTCGTCCAGAACGGCGATGCGGATCCCGCTCAGTGAGATCGAACGGCGCTGGAGGTGGTCGCGGAGGCGGCCGGGGGTCGCCACCACGATGTGAGGGTGGTGGCGCATCCCGTCGAGCTGGCGTGACATCGAGTCGCCGCCGTAGATGGCCAGGGCGCGCAGCCGGCCCAGTGACAGCCGGGCCAGGTCGTCGTGGACCTGCACCGCGAGCTCGCGGGTGGGGCAGAGCACCAGCGCCTGCAGGGTGTCGGAGTCCGGGTCGAGCCGCTCCACCATGGGGATGCCGAAGGCGGCGGTCTTGCCGCTTCCCGTGTGGGCCTGGCCGATCACGTCGCTGCCGAGCAGCGCCGGCGGGATGGCGCCGGTCTGGATCGGCGTCGACTGCTCGAAGCCCAGCTCGGCCACCGTGCGCAGCATCGCCGGGCTCAGGCCGAGGCTTTCGAAGCTCTGGGGAGAGTAGACATCTCGATCCTCATCCGCTGCGACGGGAGTGGGTCGGGGCCTGAGGACCGGCGGTCGACGCGACCGCATCATTGTGGAGGAACGCAAACTTAAGCCTCAGTCTACCCGAGCGGCGCCATTCTGGGACTCCCATGGGGCGGATCGGTGCATTTCGATCGAGGCACGATCCGTCCCGACGGGCGGCCCCTGTGGCTGGGGGTCCCGCTTCCGACCCCCCTTCCGGCCCCGGATTCTCGGGTCCTGCGGCCGCTGCGCCGATCGCCAGGCGAGCCGTACGATGGCCCGGATGCCGACGGTCCTCTGCACCCTCCCGCTCCCCGATCCCTTCGCCGAGCGGATCTCCGGAGGCGCGTCGCTCCGGGTGATGGGCCGGATCCCCGCTCGGGCGGACCTCTGCCGAGCGCTTCGCGCCGATCCCGTCGAGGTCCTCTGTCCGCAGCTCGCTGACCTGGTCGATGCGGAGGTCCTCGACGCCGGGATGCCCACGCTGCGCGGGGTCTGCGTCTACGCGGTCGGGTACAACAACGTGGATGTGGCCGCCGCGACCAGCCGCGGGATCGCCGTTGGCCACACCCCGGGCGTGCTCACCGACGCCACCGCCGACCTCACCATGGCCCTGCTGCTCGCCGTCGCACGGCGGATCGTCGAGGGCGATGCGGCCATGCGCGCGGGCGAGTTCCACGGCTGGGAGCCGGGTTACCTGCTGGGGATGGAGCTGCGCGGTGCCCTGCTCGGGATCGTCGGCTTCGGCCGGATCGGGCAGGCGGTGGCCCGGCGCGCCCGCGGCTTCGGGATGCGCCTGGGTGCCTACGGCCCCCGCGGTGTCCGGGTTCCCGATGATCTGGCCGATTCTGTCCAGATCTTTGACGGCCTCAACCGCCTCCTCGGCGAGAGTGATGTGGTCTCGCTGCACACTCCCCTCACCGACCAGACCCGGCACCTCATCGGGGAGGCGGCGCTGCGCCGCATGAAACCCACCGCCATCCTGATCAACGCGGCGCGCGGCCCGGTGGTCGACGAGGCGGCACTCGTGCGGGCGCTCCGGGAGGGCTGGATCGCCGGCTGCGGGCTGGACGTCTACGAGGACGAGCCGCGGATGGCGCCGGGCCTGGCCGAGTGTCGCAACGCGGTCCTGTCGCCCCATCTGGGCAGCGCCACCGTGAGCACCCGCTCGGCGATGGCGGCGCTCACCGCCGACAACGCGCTGGCCGTGCTGGCGGGGCGCCTGCCGGTCCACTGCGTCAATCCCGAGGTCGCCGAGCGGCGCCGATGACCGCCGCCGCCGCGCCGCCGCCGCTCGCCCGCGCGGCCCTCCCCGAGCGGGTGGAGATGGTCGCCCTCGACCTCGACGGGACCTGCCTCGACTTCCAGCAGCAGCTCCATCCGCGGATCGAGGCCGCCGTCCGCCAGGCCGGGGAGCGGGTGCCGGTGGTGATCGCCACCGGGCGGATGTACCGCTCCGCCCTCCCGTGGGCGCGCCGCCTCGGGGTCAGGGCGCCGCTGATCTGCTACCAGGGTGCCCTGGTCCAGGCCATGCCCGATCCCGATCCCGGAGAGGGGCTGGCGTATGGCCGGCTGATCTCCACCGAGACGCTCGATGCCGCCACCGCCCAGCTGGCGATTGCCGTCGCCCGGGAGCACGGCTGGCACCGTCAGGCGTACGTCGACGACAACCTCTTCTGCGAGGAGGACCGTGCCGAGGCCCGCCTCTATGCGCACGTCGGAGCGGTCCCCATCCAGTTCGTGGACGACCTGACCACCACCGTCGCCAGGGGTACGGTCAAGGTCGTGGCCGTCATCCTCGATGCTGAGGAGGCGGTGCGCTGCCGGGTGGCGATGACCGACGCACTCGGCGCGCGGGCCCGGGTGACCCCCTCGTACCCCCAGTTCATCGAGATCGCCAGTCCCCGGGCCGGCAAGGGCCCGGCGGTGCGGCGGCTGGCCGAAGAGCTCGGCGTCGACCTCTCCCGGGCCGTCGCCGTCGGGGACGCCCCCAACGACGTCGACATGCTCGAGGCAGTCGGTTTCGGTGTGGCGGTGGAGAGCGGGCTGGAGGAGGTGCTCCGGGCTGCCGACGCCACCTGCGCGCCCCCCCAGGAGGGCGGCGTCGCCGACGTCCTCACAGCTCTCGGCCTGGCCGCGGTCTGACCAGGACGTCGAGGGCGATGGGCCCGCTCAGCGACCCGGTGCCCGGTACTCGATGGTCTTGTGGGCAGCGGTGTCGATCTCCTCAGGCGTGAGGAGCACCCGCACCGCGGTGGTTACGCTCCCTGTCGCGCTGATGGCTAGGCTCACGGCCGCCATGGTGGCGTTGTCCGGCACGTCGGCCACGACGATCACGTCGTCCTCACCGAAAACGAAGTAGTAGGACTCGATGGTGCCGCCCGCCGCCTTGACGAGCTGTTCGACCGCCGCGCGGCGTGCGGATCCGCCCTCCTTGAGGAGGCCCTTCACTCCGTCGGCCGTATAGGAAGCTTCGATCAGGTACTTGCTCATGGTGATCCTCCTGGCGAGCTGACCGGGATGGCGGTCCGTCAGGGTGCCGTCGTGGTGCTCATGCCTCCCGCACCCCCGCTTTCCCTTGAGAGCATTGTCCCCCCTGTTGCGCGCGGAGTCTTCACCCGACCGTCAGGGAAGACCCCGCGAAGATCGAGGGAAAACCCTGATCACAGGCCACCGCGGAGCGGGTCTAATCGGGGTGCGATGTCGTTCCAGTGCGTGATCCACACCGGCGCCCCGAGACGGGGGGGTCCATCTGGAGGGTGCCGGCCGGTGACCGAGAAAGTCCGCTGGGAGGCGGCCTCCCCCCGCCTCCTCAGCGGGCCTCTCGGGCGCGACATCCGCCCTGGGCACAGCGCTCCGCTCCAGGCCACACCCTCCCGGCCGCCTGAGACCATCCCCTAGGAGGCCAACCGCCTCCCCGTCTCGGCGGCCGGGCTCAGCGGCTCCTCGGTCTCCTCGGCATCCGGCCCCGCCGCCACCGCCACTGCCGGGTGGGCGACCAGCTGCTCGTCGTGGATGTACCTGCCGCCGCGCAGCACGCTGGCGATCGCCGCCAGCGCGCAGGCGCCGATGGCGAAGTCGAATGCGGCGTGCAGCCCGTTCATGAAGGGGCCGGAGATGAGGTGGGGGAAGAAGGCTCGCCCGGTCAGGTAGGCCTGCTGGGCGTGACCCAGGTGGGAGAGGACCGCCGGGCCCAGCAGGGAGGCCATCGGGTTGTAGCCGAGGAAGGAGGCGAAGAGGCTGCCCACCGCCGGCAGGTGGGAGATCCTGGTGGCGTCCACCGCCGGCACGCCCTGGGTCACCAGTCCCTGGTACAGGGTGTGGGGGAGGCTGGAGGAGAGCCCGACGATGATCAGGGTGAAGAAGACTCCGATGGAGAGCACCATCGCCGAGTTCTGGAAGGTGGCCGCCATCCCGGCCCCGGCGCCGCGCTCGTTGGGCGGCAGGCTGTTCATGATCCCGGCCTGGTTGGGGGCGGCGAAGAGCCCGCTGGAAAGGCCGTAGAGGCCGAGCAGCACGGCGAACCACGCGTAGTTGAAGTCGGCCGGGAGCACCTGGAAGAGGGCGAACAACGCCGCCGACCCCGCCACCCCCAGGGTGGCGAAGAGCCGGGAGCCGAAGCGGTCGGAGAGGATGCCGGCGAGCGGCCCCGCGATCAGGAAGCCGGCGGTCATGGGCAGCATGTAGATGCCCGCCCACAGCGGGGTCTCGGCGAAGCTGTAGCCGTGCTGGGGCAGCCAGATCCCCTGCAGCCAGATGATCAGGATGAACATCAGGCCACCGCGGGCGAGCGAGGAGAGGAGGGTCGCCAGGTTGCCGGCCGCGAAGGCGCGGATGCGGAAGAGGCCGATGTGGAACATCGGCGCCGCCACCATGGTCTCGACGTAGGTGAAGAGCGCCAGGAGGGAGACGCCGCCGATCATCGCGATGAGGACCATGGGGTTGCCCCAGCCCATGCTCGCGGTGCCGTAGGGGAGGATGCCGTAGGTGATGCCCACCAGCAGCGCCACCAGCCCGACCCCGAAGAGCAGATTGCCCCACCAGTCGATCCGGGCGGGCCGGCGGACGCCGTTGTCGCGCAGCATCAGGAAGGCCCACGCGGTGCCGAACACCCCCACCGGGACCGAGACGAGGAAGACCAGCTGCCAGGCGATCGGCCCCAGCACCCCACCCAGCACCAGGCCGACGAACGACCCGGCGATCGCGGCCACCATGTTCGTCCCCAGGGCCATGCCCCTCTCGTGAGGGGGGAAGGCGTCGGTGAGGATGGCGCTGGAGTTGGCCAGCAGCATGGCGCCGCCGACCCCCTGGAGCACCCGCATCAGGATCAGGTAGAGAGCTCCGGCCGCCCCGCTCATCCAGGTCAACGAGAGCAGGATCGAGAAGAGCGTGAAGACCAGGAAGCCCAGGTTGTACATGCGCACCCGGCCGTAGATGTCGCCGATGCGCCCGAGGGTGACCACCAGCACGGCGGTCACCACCATGTAGCCCATCAGCATCCAGAGGAAGAGAGGGGTGTTGCCCGGTGCCAGAGGGTTGAGGTGGATGCCCCGGAAGATGTCGGGGAGGGCTATGAGCACGATCGACGAGTTGATCGTGGCCATGGAGATGCCCAGGGTGGTGTTGGAGAGGGCCACCCACTTGTAGCGGGGATGATCGCGACCGATGCTGATCAAGGTCCGGGTGCTCATGCTCTCCTGCTCGTGGCTCGGGTCCCGGTTCAGGGGCCCACCCAGCCCGTGTCCACCCGTTCGAGGGCTCTCCTGGGGTGGCGTCGCCATTAAGGCTACGCGCCGAGACCGCCGCGGCGGCCTGCGGCGCGCTGCCCGACCCACTCCGCTACCCCGGCAGTCGCCCCCACAACAGGATCCGTTTGAAGGCGTAGAGGTAGGGCCGGCTGTCGGGGAGGGCGGCGACCAGCCGGCGGCGGTACTCCTCCACCATGCTCTCGTAGGCGGGCGGGTCCATCGAGAGCCGGAAGCGGGTTAGCGAGGTGCCCTTCATCCACTCCACGACGTCCGCGGCCGAGTCGAGCCGGTGGGGGTACACCTGGAGCCGGACGTGCTGAGGCTCGAACCCCAGCGCGTCGAGCAGCCGGGCGTACTCCTCGGGGGCCAGCACGTTGGTGGCGACGGGGTCGGCGGGGGCTTCCGGACCAAGCCGCTCCACGGCCACCTCCCGCAGCACGGTGTGGGACGGATGGTCGGCGTTGGACGGCACCTGAACCGCGAGCTGGCCGCCTGCGGCGAGTGCGCGGCGCCAGCGCTCTAGCACCGCAGGATGGTCGGGAACCCACTGCAGGGCGGCGTTGCTGAACAGGATGTCGAGGCCGGAGCCGCTCCAGGCGGAGATGTCGCCCCAGGCGAAGGTGACGGCTTCGCCGCCATGGACCGCGGCAGCGGCCAGCATGGATTCGGAGTTGTCGATCCCGATCGTGCCTCTGGCCCCCAGGTCCCGGTGCAGAGCCGCGGTGAGCCGGCCGTCCCCGCATCCCAGGTCGGCGACCCGGGGAGCCGCGACCGGCTGGAGCAGAGCCCGCAGATCCCAGAAGGGCTGCTCCCGCTCGGCCGCGAAGCGGTTGTACTGCTCCGGGTCCCAGGGTGAGGGGCCCGGGACCCCGGAATCGGTGCTCATCTCGGACGCGAGGATACTCGCGGTGGCGCGCCGTCTCCCGTCGGGGTCAGACGAGGGCGGCCATCTCCGGCTCCGCCTCGGCCGTCTCGCGCTCCACCTCCCGCTCCTGCCGGTGGCTCCCCCGCAGCGGGAGCTCGCGCATCACCAGGGTGGCGAGAAAGCCGAGGACCGCCCCCACGAGCGCCACCCAGAAGACGCCGCCGAGCGCCAGGGACATGGCGTTGTGGAGGGCGCCGACGATCTGACCGAGGTAGGGGCGAACCTCGGCGCGGGCGGCCGCCGGCACCGCCTGAAGGATCGTCTGGCCCAGGTTGCCCACCGAGGCGATGTTGTTCTCGGAGAAGGTGCCGCCCGAGATGTGGGCGGTCAGCTGGCTCGGGAGGTGGGCGGCGCTCAGCTGTTTGGGCATCTGGGTGGAGAGCCCCTGGGTGAAGACGGTGCCGGCGACCGCCAGCCCGACCATGCCGCCGACCTGGCGGAGAAAGGTGAGGGTGCTGGTCGCGGTGCCCAGCCGCTCCCGCGGCGCCGCGTTCTGGATCACCACGGTGAAGACCGACATCGAGGGACCGATGCCGAGGCCGGTCAGTGCCAGCCACAGCCAGAGGGTGGGGGTCGCCGTGGTCGGGCTCAGGTGGGTCAGCAGGAAGCTGCCGACGATGAGGATGCCGAGCCCGGTCAGGAGCAGCGCCTTGTACCGGCCCGTCCGGGTCAGGTAAAAGCCCGCACCCACGCTCGTGGTGATGAGGCCCAGCAGGAGCGGCCACATCGAGTACCCGGAGGCGGTGGCGCTCACCCCCTTGACCACCTGGTAGTAGAGGGGGATGAAGATGACCGCCGCGAACATGCACGACGAGACCATGAAGACGGCGACGTTGGTGGCGGCCAGCGTCCGGGTGGAGAAGAGGTCGAGGGGGATGATCGGTTGCTGTACGCGTGACTCGTTGACGATGAAGGCTGCCATGATCGCCAGCCCGACGAGGATCAGTCCGCCGACCTGCCAGGCGGTCCACCCGTAGAGGTTGCCGGACGCGTCGGTCAGCCCCTTGAAGGTGAGGCCGATGAGGATGGGCACCACCCCGACCGTGAAGATGGCGATGCCGGAGAAGTCGAGATCACGCAGCCTGGCCGCGGTGGTCTTGAGGTTGGGGAGGCGCGTGGAGATGGCGTACAGGGCCACGATCCCGACCGGCAGGTTGACGTAGAAGATCCAGTGCCAGCTGATGTCGTCGGTGATGACCCCGCCGAGGAACGGACCGACGATGAAGCTGAGGCCAAAGACGGCGCCGAACAGCCCCTGGTACCGGCCGCGCTCGCGGGGCGTGAAGAGGTCGCCGATCACGGCGAGGGCGATGGGGAAGAGCGCCCCGGCCCCGCATCCCTGGATGGCCCGGAAGACGATCAGCTCACCCATGCTCTGGGAGAGTCCGGAGAGGGCCGACCCGGCCAGGAAGATGACGATGCCCACGATCAGCATCCGCTGCCTTCCGAAGACGTCGCCCAGCTTGCCGTAGATCGGGACGGTGATCGTGCTGGTGAGCAGGTAGGCGGTGA
>JBEKOU010000014.1:0-19713 GCA_049521435.1 Candidatus Dormibacteria bacterium
GGGTACCGGGGCATCGTCCGCACCGAGCTGCGCATCGAGGACGCGCTCCGCCACCGGGCCGCCCCGGAATCGACGGTGGCCGACCGTCTGGTGGCCCTGCTGGCCCGCCTGCAGGCGCGGCTCGAGGAGCGCGGTGCCGGCAGGAGCCCCTTCCACCGGGCCGACCTGCGCGTGACCGGGCTCGAGGTGCAGGACACCGGCCTCCGCGAGACCGCCGTGGCCCGCATGCAATTCCGGCTGCCCCCGGACCTGGACACCGCGTCCCTGCTCGACTGGCTGGACGCGGAGCGGGGCGAGGCCGAGCTCCTGGTGCAATTCGCCACCGACGCGGTCCACACTCCCCGGGACAGCCGGGTGGCACGGGCCCTCACCCGCGCCATCCGCCACCAGGGAGGGGCCCCGCGCCACAAGGTCAAGACGGGAACCGCCGACATGAACCTGCTGGTCCCCCGCTGGGGCTGCCCCGCCGTCGCCTACGGGCCCGGCGACTCGCATCTCGACCACACCCCCGAGGAGGCCGTGGACGTCACCGAGCTGGAGCGGGCCGTGGCGGTCCTCGACGGCGCCCTGGAGGAGCTGAGCCGGTGAGAGCGGTCATACAGGGCGGGTCCGGCTACGCCGGCGGCGAGCTGCTCCGGCTGCTCGCCGGCCACCCGGACATCGAGGTGACCCAGATCTCGTCCGAGCGCCTGCGCGGCAAGCCGGTCGCCAGCGTCCATCCCCAGCTCCGTGACCGCAGCGACCTGCGCTTCTGCGGACACGACGACCTGGAGCCGGCGGACATCGTCTTCTCGGCGCTGCGCCACGGCGAGTCCGCGCCGCGCATCGACGCCACCCTGGCCCTGGCCCCGGTGGTCGTCGACCTCTCCGCCGACTTCCGGCTCCACGACCCCGCCGACTATCCCCGCTGGTACGGGTGGGAGCACCCCCGCCCGGAGCTGCTCCGCGGCTTCGTGAGCGGCCTCGCGGAGCTGCACCGCGAGCAGATCGCGACCCGCGACCGGCTGGCCATCGGCGGCTGCGTGGCGACGGCCGGCATCCTCGCGCTGGCTCCCTTTGTCCGGGCCGGACTGGTCGACCCGGCCATGCCGATAGTGGTCGATGCCCTGATCGGCTCCTCGGCGGCGGGCTCGCAGCCGACCCCCACGTCGCACCACCCCCACCGCAGCGGCGCCATGCACAGCTTCGCCCCCACCGGGCACCGCCACACGGCGGAGGTCCTCCAAGAGCTTCGCGCCCTGGGCACGGTCGGCGAGGTCGCCCTCAGTGTCACCTCGGTGGAGGCGGTGCGGGGCGTCCTGGTCACCGCCCATCTCTGGCTCGGCGAGCCGCTCGAGGAGAGGGATGTCTGGCGGGTGCTGCGCACCGCGACCGGCGCCGAGCCCTTCCTCCGGATCGTCAAGCAGGCCCACGGGCTGCATCGCCACCCCGATCCGCGGCTGGTCACGGGCACCAACTTCTGCGACCTCGGCTTCAGCTGCGACCCGCACTCGCGACGCCTGGTGGTCACCGCCGCCATCGACAACCTGGTCAAGGGTGCGGCCGGGCAGGCGATCCAGGCGGCCAACATCCGCCTCGGCTTCGCGGAGACGGCGGGCCTGGAGCTCGGCGCCATCTACCCGCTGTGACCACCGTCGTCAAGATCGGCGGCAGCCTGGGGGTCGCCGAGGCCGGGCCGCTCCTCGCCGAACTGGCCGGCTTCGAGGGGCGGCTGGTCGTCATCCACGGCGCCCACCTCCAGCTCGACCGGCTGGCCGGGCGGCTCGGCCATCCCCCGCGCATGGTCACCTCGATCCGCGGCGAGGTGACGCGGTACACCGACCGGGAGACCATGGACCACTTCCTGATGGCGTACTGCGGGCTGGTCAACAAGCGGCTGGTCGAGAGGCTCCGCCGCGAGGGGGCGGACGCCGTCGGCCTCTGCGCGATGGACGGGGGGATCGCAACCGGACGGCGCAAGCCCGATCTCCGGATCGTCGAGGGCAACCGTCAGCGCCTCCTCCACGACAACCACGCCGGCACCATCGAGGCGGTCGACGCCTCCCTGCTCCGCCTCCTCCTCGACGCCGGCCGGCTCCCGGTGCTCACGCCCCCCGCCATCTCCGACCGGGGCGAGGCGATCAATGTCGACGGTGATCGCCTGGCGGCGGAGGTGGCCATCGCGCTGGGCGCGCAGCGCCTATTGATCCTGATGAACGTCCCGGGGCTGCTGCGCGACCCCGCCGACGAGGCGAGCCTCATCCCGCGCCTGCGCCCCGATGAGATCGAGGCCCACCTCCCCCTGGCGCAGGGCCGGGCCCGGGTCAAGCTGCTGGCCGCCCGGCGCGCGCTGGAGGGCGGTGTGCCCACGGTGGTCCTGGGCGACGGCCGGGGAGAGCACCCGCTGACCCAGGCACTCCGCGGGTCCGGAACCTGGATCGCGGCTCGGGAGCACCTCCCGCTCGCCACCTGACCCGGAAAGCGGGAGGATTGCAGCGAGTGAGCCCCCACCCCGGCCTCTGCGAGGCCCTCACCGCCACCCCGATGTCCCGCCGGCGGGTCTGCCGCCCGTGAACGACCTCCCCCTTCGCGTCCTCCAGATCGTCGACGCAGCCGCGTTCCTGCTCATCGGCGTGCTCGCCCTCCGGGACTGGTGGCGGGGCCGCGAGGGACGGCGCGGCTACCTCGCCATCGCTCTCGGAAGCCTCGGGCTGGTGGCCCTCGGGGCCGGGATCGAGCCGCTCGTCGGCCACCCGACCACCTTCGCCGGCGTCCTGGTGGTCACCTCCATGGTCTCCGCCGGCGCGCTGGTGCTGTACCGGCACTCGGTGCTGCCCCTCCCGTGGTGGGCGCTCATGGTGGCGGGCCTGGCGCTGGCCGGTGCCACCGCGCTGAGCTTCGTGGTCGGTCTGCCGGTCGTCGCCCGCCCCGGGGTGGCGCCGAGCCTCGAGCAGAAGCTGGCACTCGACTTCCTGCTGGTGGTCTGGTGTCTGGCCGTGGCGGAGCCCGCGTACCGGTTGGCCCGGCTCTCGGCCGACCTCCCCGCGGTTCAGCGCGCGCGGATGCGCTCGATCGCCGCAGGCTATGGCGGGATCATGATCGTGGCCGCCCTGATCCTGGTGGCCTTCACGATCGGCGGTGACCGCCTCGCCATCGCCCTGCAGGCGTTTGCCCTGGTCTGCGTCCCGCCCCTCTACGCCGGATTCGCGCCGCCCGGGTGGCTCCGCCGGATCTGGCGCCGGCCCGAGGAGGACCGGCTCCGCCACGCCATCCACGACCTCCTCCTGTACAGCCCCGACCGCGCCGACCTGGCCGCCCGCGGCCTCGACTGGGCGATCCGGCTGGTCGGAGGCGGCGCCGGGCTGATCGCCGACGGGGGGGGCGGGCTTCTCGCCTCGCAGGGCATGTTCGACTCGGAGGCGCGCGAGATCCTGGCCCTGCTCCCCCTCCCCTCCCCGGCCACCCTGGTGCGGCTCCGCGGCGGTGCCCACACCGCCATCGTCCACACCCTCCCGATGAACGCCGGGGAGGGCGTCCTGATGGTCCTGGCCGGCTCGCTCTCCCCCACCTTCGACGCCGAGGAGGCCGATTGGCTCGCGGGCTACACCGCGTCGCTGTCGATCGCCCTCGACCGGGTGCGGGTGGCCGAGCTCTCGCTCGAGACCGAGGCCGAGCTGCGCAACGCGCGGGACCTGGCGCAGGCCGCCAACCAGGCCAAGAGCGAGTTCCTCTCCCGGCTGAGCCACGAGCTGCGCACCCCGCTCACGGCCATGATCGGCTTCGCCGACCTCCTCCTCACCGAGCCTCTCGATCCCCAGCAGGAGCACCACGTCCGCACCATCCTCAAGGCGGGCGACCACCTCCTGGCCCTGGTCAACGACATCCTCGACATCTCGCGGATCGAGGAGGGCCGGCTCTCCCTCACCCCGGAGCCGGTCGCGGTGCGGCACCTGGTGGGTGAGGTGCTCGACCTGACCCGCCCGATGGCCGCTGAGCTGGCGATCACGATCCGGGTCACCGGCGTCCCGGAGGAGCTGATCGTCGCCGCCGACCATCAGCGGCTCAAGCAGGTGCTGCTCAACTTCGTCTCCAACGCCATCAAGTACAACCGGCACGGCGGCTGGGTGGAGATCACGGCGGCCACCCGCGGCGGGAGCTGCCGGATCGCCGTCCAGGACAGCGGGCCAGGGATCCGGCGCGAGGAGATGGAGCGGCTCTTCGCGCCCTTCGAGCGCCTCTCGGCAGCCACCTCGGGTGTCGAGGGCACCGGGCTGGGCCTCGCCCTCTCCAAGTCGCTGACGGAGGCGATGGGCGGCCGTATCGGGGTCACCAGCCGGGTGGGCAAGGGCTCCACCTTCTGGGTCGAGCTGCCGCTCAGGTCGGGCGGGGGCGGGCTGCCCTCCGCGGATGCGCCGGAACCGGCGGACGCCACCGGGGTCGAGCTGGTGAAGGACGCCCCCGAGAACCTGGTGGGTCACCGCGCCGGCGAGGTGGCGGTGGAGCCGGAAGAGGTGCCGGGTGCTGGAGCCGGAACCGAGGACGGCGGGCGCTGAGCTCAAGAGCTGGCGGGGCGATTCCTCGGCTATCCCAGGAGCTACCCCCCATGCCGGACCCGACCGCTGCCCCAGCAACTCGGCCGCCGAGCTCGAGAGCCTCACGCCCCATCCAGGGGGAGCCTACGGGACGCGGGCCGCACCCGCTGAGCGCCCCGGGGTGGTCAGCACCGCCCTCACGTAGGTGAGCTTCCCCGGATTGGCCACACAGCGAATGTGTGTGATCAGCCCGCCCTCGAAGGTCAGTGCGAGCGCCGCGGTCACCTCGCCCTGCTGGACGACGATCGCCCCGGGCTCCGCGTTGACGGGCATCGAGACGAGTGTCGCTCCGCTGCTCCGCAGCCATCCCAGCAGGCCGACCGCCACCTTCTGGCGGCCCACCAGCGGATGGCGCGGGCCAGGCAGCAGGCCGCCGGTGTCCGTCCACCCCGCTGCCTCGGGGTCGAGGACCTCAAGCAAAGCTTCGAGATTGCCGCTGGACGCGGCCGCGATGAACCGCTCGGTGACGCGCCGTGACTCCACAGGGTCGACGCGGCCGCGCGTCCCGGCGCCCTCCTCGAGTACCTGACGCCGTCCCCGGCTGGCCAGCTGGCGACACGCGACCGGCGTGCGCATCATGATGCGGCCGATGTCTTCGAACGAGTACTCGAAGATGTCATGCAGGATGAATGCGACACGTTCCGCGGGGGAGAGGCGCTCCAGCACCACCAGGAGCGCCATGCGCACGCTGTCATCGAGGACGACCCGCTCCTCGGGGCCGAGTGCGTCACCGGACGGGATCACCGGCTCGGGGAGCCAGGGCCCCACGTAGGTCTCACGCCGGACGCGCGCCGAGCGCAGCTGGTCCAGGCAGAGGCGGCTGACCACGACCACCAGCCAGCCGCGGACGTCATCGATCTTCTCGTGGTCAGCGCGCAGCAGGCGCGCGAAGGCCTCCTGGACCATGTCCTCGGCGTCGCTGAAGCTGGCGAGCATGCGGTAGGCGACGTTGATCAGGTAGCCGTGATGCTCCCGCCAGATCTGAGAGATGGGGACGTCTGAGGCGCTCGGTTGCCTGGTCATCGAGGACTCCCTGTGTCGGACCTTCGACTCTACGACGGGCCAGCAACTCGGAATGTGACCGGCCGGCCAGGAGCCGGTCGTCACACGGCGGAGGGTTCCCTCGTCCATGTGGGCAACCGCTCTCCGGCGGCCCGCAACAGGAGTCCGCAGATGCAGACGCAAACGACGCAATCCAGATCAGTGGCCCAGCAAGGGTCCTTCCTTGCGACCGGTCGGGGCAAGCTCACGCTGGCCTTGCTGTGCACGGTCGCCTTCCTCGACTTCGCCGACGCATCGATCGTCAATATCGCGCTGCCCTCGATCAGGGAGGCACTGCACTTCTCGGTTCAGAACCGGCAGTGGGTCCTGAGCGGATACCTGTTGACCTACGGCGGCCTCATGCTCCTCGGGGGGCGGGCCGCGGACCTGCTCGGTCGACGTCGCGTTCTGATGGCGGGCACGGTCGTCTTCGCGCTCGCCTCGCTGGCCGGAGGACTTTCACCGAGCGCCGGGTTTCTGGTGGGCGCTCGCCTCGTCCAGGGCGTCGGCGCCGCGATGATGCTCCCCGCGGCCCTCTCGATCCTCACCACAACCTTCCAGGAGGGAAAGGAGCGCAACACGGCCCTCGGCGTCTGGGGTGGGATCGCCGGACTGGCCTCGGCGATCGCGGTGCTGCTCGGCGGCCTGCTCACCGCCGGCCCTGGCTGGCGGTGGGTGCTCTTCGTCAACCCCCCGATCTGCCTGCTGGTGGTCGGCGCATCGATCTGGCTGCTCACCGGCGAACGCCGCCACCCGCGGCTCGCGAACTTCGACGTCCTCGGAGCGGTGGTGGCCACCGCGGGGATGCTCCTCCTCGTCTACGCCGTCGTCACCGCACCGAGTGTGGGCTGGGGCTCGCTGCGCACCATCGCCGAGTTCGGTGGGTCCGTCGCGCTGCTGGCCGCGTTCGTGGTCAACGAGCACCGGGTCGGCAACCCGCTGCTCCCGCTGTCCATCTTCCGGGTCAGGGGCCTGGCCGCCGCCAATGGCGCCTACCTCATCGCCCTGGCGGGATTCATCTCGATGTTCTTCCTGCTCACCCTCTACATGCAGAACGTCCTGGGGTTCTCGCCGATTCAGACCGGGCTTGCCTACCTTCCACTCTGTCTCGGCGTCGTGATCAGCGCCGGCGTCACCTCCCAACTGGTCACTCGCATCGGATCGCGATCGATCATCATCGTGGGTTGCCTCGTTGCCGCGGGCGGGCTCTTCCTCCTCTCGCACGTACCGGTCAACGGCTCCTTCACAGCCGACTTGCTTCCCGGAACGCTGGTGATGTCGGTGGGACTGGGCGCGGTGTTCGTGGCGGTCGCATCGGCCGCCAACGCCGGTGTGCCAGCCGACAAGACGGGCCTCGCGGCTGCTCTCCTCAACACCGCACAGCAGGTCGGTGGCGCGCTCGGTCTCGCAATCTTCTCAGCAGTCGCCACGTCGCGCACGACCCAGCTGCTGACAGTCCACATCTCGCCGCCAGCAGCGCTCACCGCCGGCTTTCAGCGTGCCCTGCTTGCCAGCAGCATCTTCCTGGTGGTGGCCGCAGGGATCGCGTTCCGAACCAGCAACAGTCGCGGTGAAACACTCGGGCCTGTCATCGTCGCCAGCGACACGGCGGCAGGCCACACCCGCGCCAAACGCTCGCCGATGGAAGGTGACAGGGCATGGAACACGCGAAGGGACGGCGCTTCTTGATCGTTCACGGCGTCGGCAACCATCGTCCCCCGGGGCACTGGCAATATCGCCTCGCCGAGGCTCTCCGAGTCGATCACGAGGTCGTGCTCTACCCGCAGTTCCCCGACGCGGATGCTCCACAGCTTGATCGCTGGCTGGCTCTCCTACACGCTGAGCTTGAACAGCTCGGATCGGGTGAACGTGTGGTCATTTGTCATTCGCTCGGATGCCTCCTGTGGCTCCACCACGTCGTCACGGCCAGCCCGCAGCAGGCGGTCGACCGAGTCCTCTTGGTGTCCCCGCCGAGCCCCACGATCCTATGGCCGGCGATCAAGAGCTTCGCGACGCAAGGCGACCTTCACGCGGAGCACGTCGCATGCGCGGCGCGTTCAGAGACGCGAATGGTCGCGAGCACGTCCGACCCCTACTGTCCCGAGTCGGCTCGCAGCCTGTACGCCGCGCCCCTCGGAATCGAGATCGACGTACTACCCACCGGCGGGCATCTGAGCGAGTCCGACGGGTACGGGCCCTGGCCGTCGGTGGTGGCGTGGTGCCGCGATCCGACAACACGCCTGACGGAGAACGCCCAGGGCGCTCCTCCTCCGTGACCGCGGACCGCCGCTGGACGGCCGCGATTGTCCTCCCCGAGCCGGCGCCCCGGCCCTCCGTCGGCTACGTCCCCGGCAGCGTTCCCGCCTGGGCCATGGTCGCCACGGTGAGCACCAGCACCACGAAGACCCCGAGCACCAGCGTGCCGGCGGCGGTCACCAGCAGCACCGCGCTCCCCGCCAGGCCGGTGCGCGGCCACGCGTACGCGGGCGCGTCCTCCCTGGGGCGCTGGAACATGATCAGGGTCACCCGCAGGTAGTAGAAGACCGACACCGCGCTGGTGCCGATCCCCCAGAGCGCGAGCGCGACGTTGTGCGCCTGGATGGCGGCCGCGAAGACCAGGAACTTGCCGATGAAGCCGGCGGTGAACGGAAAGCCCGCCAGCGAGAGCAGGAAGAATGCCAGTGCCGCGGCCACGTACGGCCGCCGGTGCCACAGCCCGCGCAGGTGGTCGTAGCTGTCCAGGTCCTCGCCCCGGCCGCTCATCACGGTGACCACGGCAAAGGCGCCGAGGTTGGTGAGCGCGTAGGCGGCGAGGTAGTAGAGGGCACCCTGGACGCCGAGCGGGGTCCCGACGCCGACCGCCACGCCGATCAGGATGTACCCGGCCTGGGCGATGCCCGAGTAGGCGAGCATCCGCTTGATGCTGTTCTGGGTGAGCGCGGCGAGGTTGCCGACGACCATGGAGATGATGGCGACGGCGATCACCACCGCGCTCCACCGGCTGTAGTAGGAGGCGAAGGTGTCGTCGAAGAGGCGGATGATCACGATGAAGGCGGCGACCTTGGTGGCGACGCTCATGAAGGTCGTGACCGAGGTGGGGGCCCCCTGGTAGACGTCGGGGGTCCAGGCGTGGAAGGGTGCCGCGCTCACCTTGAAGGCGAGGCCGACGAACATGAGGATGATCCCGCCGACCAGCAGCGGATCGATCGGCAGAGAGCGGCTCATCGCCTCGGCGATCTGGGCGAGCTGGGTGTGCCCGGTCTCGCCGTACACCAGGGCCATCCCGAAGAGGAGGAATGCAGAGGCGAAGGAGCCGAGCAGCAGATACTTGACCGCCGCCTCCTGGGAGCGCTCCTCCTGGCGGGAGAATCCGCTCAGGATGTAGAGGGAGATCGAGAGCAGCTCGACGGCGAGGAAGATGACCATCAGGCTGGTGGCGCCGGCGAGCAGCATCATCCCCACCGTCGCCGCCATCAGCAGCGAGTAGTACTCGCCGTGATGCAACCTCCGGCGGATGAGGTAGCCGGGGCTGATGGCGACGGTGAGCAGCGAGGTCACCAGGATCACGCAGTTGGCGAACTCGGCGAGGCGGTCGTAGGCGAAGGCACCGAAGAAGACGCTGCGGCCGGCTGAGCCGGCGTCGTACCAGCCCCAGACGCTGACCACAAGCGCCCCCACCAGCACCGCCCCGCTGAAGACGGCGAGCCAGGTGCGCCGCCCCGGCGGCACCACCAGGTCGAGCAGCATGAGGGCGAGGAAACCGCCCGCCACGATGACCTCGGGGAGGAGCCCGACCAGGTCGTGCCAACCCGGGGTGGCGGTGGCGAGCGGCAGGGCCGCCAGCGCGTTCACGGCGTCAACCCGGATTGCACGGCGACCGGCGGCACCGCGACCGAGGACTGGCTCACGTCGGCGAGCGCCACGTAGCCGGGCACCGCCTGGGCGGTCACATCCCCCACCGGATGGGGGAACACCCCGAGCACGACGATCAGCGCGGCCAGCGGGGCGAGCACCAGTCCCTCGCGGAAGCGCAGGTCCTGCACCTTCTCGGTGACCGCGCGAACCGGTCCGTGCATCATCCCCTGGTGCATGCGCAGCATGTACCAGCTGGCGACGACCACGGCGAGCCCGGCCAGCACGGCCAGCAGCCAGAAGTACTGGAAGGCGCCCAGCATGATGGCGAACTCGCCGACGAAGCCGTTGGTGCCGGGCAACCCGAGGGCACCCAGGGTGATCACCAGGAAGAAGACGTAGAGCCAGGGCATCCGCTTCTGGAGCCCGCCCAGCTCACGTATGTCGCGGGTCCCGGTGCGGGCCTCGACCACCCCGACGACCAGGAAGAGGGCGGCGATGATGATGCCGTGGTTGAGGATCTGGATCACCGCCCCGTCGATGCCGTTCTGGTCGAGGCTGAAGATGCCGAGCGCGATGAAGCCGAGGTGGGAGATGCTCGCATAGGCGACGATCCGCTTGAGGTCGGTCTGGCTCAGGGCCATCATCGCGCCGTAGAGGATGCTGAGAACCGCGAGCGCCACCAGGAGCGGCTGCAACTGGTGGACCGGCCCGCTGAAGAGGGTGATCCCGAAGCGGATGAAACCGTACGCGCCCATCTTGCTCACCACCCCGGCGAAGAACACGAGAGCCGGGGTCGGCGCCGACTCGTAGAGGTCGGGGAGCCAGGTGTGGAAGGGGACGATCGGCAGCTTGATCGCGAAGGCCAGCGCGAAGGCGAGGAAGGCGAACATCGCCGGGGAGAGCGTGTGGACGGTGGTGAAGGGCAGCGGCACCCCGGCCTGGGCGGGCAGCGGGCTCTGGAGCAGGACCTCGAGGTCGAAGGTGTTGTGCCCGCCCGCCAGCGCCTGGAAGTGCAGGTACAGGATCGCCAGCAGCATCAGCAGGCTGCCCGCCACCGTGTAGATGACGAACTTGAGGGTCGCCCGGCCCCGGTTCTCGTTGCCGTAGAAGGCGAGCAGGAAGTAGAGGGGGATCAGCATCCCCTCCCAGAAGACGTAGAAGAGGAGCAGGTCCAGGCTGATCAGGACGCCGGTGGTCGCCGCCTCGGTGAGCAGCATCAGCCCGCAGAAGAGCTTGAGCCGCTCGGTGGTGAGGCGCGGCACCACCAGGGCGCCGAGCAGGAAGACACCCGCGTTGAGGGCGAGGATCCAGGCCGACACCCCGTCCACCCCGAGGTGGTAGGAGGCCCCGATGGCGGGGATCCAGTTGGCCTGCTCGACGTAGTGCATCGGCAGCGGCCCCCCACCGATCGCGGTGGTGGTCGCCACCCCGTGGACCACGATCGCGACCAGCACCACCTCGGCGGCCGCCACCACCATGGTCACGCCCTTGACCAGGTCGGCGGCCTTGCCCGGGATCACCTGGAGGATGAGCGCCCCGGCGGCGGGGAGCAGGAGGATGGCGGTGAGCCACGGGAAGCCGTTGCTCATGGCGTCATCCCGAAACGAGCTTCGCGGTTCATTTCGCCATCCCGGCGGCGATCATCACGGCGACCGTGAAGACGACCACGAAGAGGACCATGTAGGACGCGTAGTCGCGGATCAGCCCGGTCTGGACGCTCCGGAACGCCGAGCTGAAGTCGGTGGCGACGCCCGAGATCCCCTTGATCCAGCTGTCCATCACCGGGTCGCCGGCCCGGCGGAGGCCGCGGGCCAGGGCGCGGGTGGGCCGGATCAGCAGGGTGTCGTAGATCTCGTCGAAGTAGAGCTTGTTGACGGAGAGCCGGGGCAGCACCCGGAGCCCCGGCCGCGCCAGCGCGTGCGACGGGTCGAGGTCATGACGCACCCAGATGCGCAGCGCGATGGCGATGCCGATCAGGCTGCAGGTGAGGCCGATCACGAAGCCGATCACCCCCAGACCGAGGCCCGGCGCCTTGGCGATGTGGGCGCTTCCGGGAGAGGTGAACACCGGGTTGAGGAAGGCGTCGATGAGGTGGGGACCGAAGGCGACCGGCCACTGCAGGATCCAGCCCGCCAGCGCCGAGAGCCCGGCCAGGATGACCACCGGCCAGAGCATCACCGCCTTGGACTCCTGGGCGTTGCGCGCCGCCTCCGAGCGCGGCTCCCCCCGGAAAGTGGTGCCGTAGAGGCGGAAGGCGTAGAGCCCGGTGAGCACGTTGACGGCGATGCCGACGATGTAGAGGGCGGGAGCACCGGGGCCGTTGAGCAGGCCGAAGCCGAGCAGGTCCTCCTTGGAGAACATGCCCGCGAAGAGGAAACCGGCGAGCGCCAGCGAGCCCACCAGGAAGCACCAGGCGGTGACCCGCATCCGGGAGTCGAGCCCGCCCATCTCGCGGATGTCCTGCTCGTCGTGGACGGCGTGGATCACGTTGCCGGCGGCGAGGAAGAGGAGCGCCTTGAAGAAGGCGTGGAGCAGGAACTGGTACATCCCGGCGGCGTAGGCGCCGATCCCCACCGCGAAGATCATCAGCCCGATCTGGGACATCGTCGAGTAGGCGATGACCCGCTTGATGTCGACCTGGGAGAGGGCGATGAAGCCGGCCATCACCGCCGTGCCCATGCCGACGCAGGCGACCATCCCCGACGCGATCGGAGCCAGGTCGAAGAGCGGATGGAAGCGGGCGATCAGGTAGACGCCGGCGGTCACCATGGTCGCCGCATGGATCAGTGCGGAGACCGGGGTGGGGCCCTCCATGGCGTCGGGAAGCCAGGTGTGGAGGGGGAACTGGGCGCTCTTGGCGAAGGCCCCGACCGCGAGCAGGATGCAGATCAGGGTGATCAGGGGGCTGCCCGCGCCCAGCGAGCTCGCGTTGGCGAAGATCTGGGGCAGGCTGAGGGTGTAGAGGTGCTGGGTGAAGTACGCCGGAAGGCCACAGGCCCCTTCGGGCGGGCAGGTGGGGAACACTTTGGTCAGGTTCACGAAGATCAGGAAGGCGGCGATCACCAGCGCCACGTCGCCGATGACCTGGGTGATCATCGCCTTGCGGGACGCCAGCACGGCGCTCTCGCGCTCGTACCAGAAGCCGATCAGCAGGTAGCTGGAGAGCGCGACCGCGGCCCAGCCGATGATCAGGATGACCAGGTTGGCGGCCAGCACCAGGAGCGCCATCGAGAAGATGAAGAAGTTCATGTAGCTGAAGAAGCGCGCCACCCCGGGGTCGTGCTCCATGTAGCCGACCGAGTAGACGTGGATCAGCAGCCCGACCCCGGTGATGACCAGCAGCATCAGCACCGAGAGCTGGTCGACGGTGACGTCGACCGAGACGTTGAGGTTGCCGGGGCCGAGGTCCAGCCAGTTCCAGAGCGTGGCGGTGATGGACTGATGGCCCGAGGCCGCGCCCAGCACCTGGGCGAAGATGACCAGGGTGACGGCGAAGGCGGCTCCGATGGAGAGGGTGCCGGCCAGGTTGACGAAGCGGCGGCCGAGAGCCGGGCCGAGCAGCCCGCAGAGCGCGCTGCCCAGAAGCGGGAAGAGCAGCACCAGGCCGGCGAGGAGGGCCGCGGTCGACGCGTTCACTGCTTCATCTCATCGAGGTCGTCGACGTCCAGCTCGCGGCCGATGCTGAACACCCGGGTGAGCAGGCCGAGGCCGACCACCACCTCGGCGGCGGCCACCACGATGACCATGAAGGCGAAGACCTGGCCCTCCTCGGAGTTGAGGTAGCTGGAGTAGCCGACCAGGGCGAGGTTGACCGCGTTGAGCATCAGCTCGATGCACATGAAGACGACCAGGGGATTGCGCCGGATCAGCACCCCCAGGGCGCCCAGGGTGAAGAGGAAGGAGGCGGTGAGCAGCAGCCACGGGAACATCGCTTGGGAGGGCACTAGTCAGGTCCCTCCACCAGGTCGTCCTTCCACCTCTGGTCGGCCTGCGGGTCGCGCTTGGGCCCGACCGCGGCGCGGCGGGTCAGGTAGACCGCGCCGATGGCCGCCACCAGGAGCAGCAGCGAGGTGATCTCGAAGGGGAGCACGTAGGTGTGGAAGAGCTGGTTGGCCACCGTCTGGACGTTGCCCGCCTGGTCGACCGCGTTCTGGGGGAATCCAAACGTGTGGAAGGGGTCGGCGGTGGTGTCGCCGGTGGCGGCCAGGCTGCCCACGGTGTAGCCGTGCATGCAGGTCACCGCCTGGCCGGTGCAGGAGGTGTCGTAGGTCACGTCGTTGCGAGCCGCGATGAAGACCGCGGTGCAGAGGCCGGCGACGGCCAGCACCCCGAGGATGAGCCGGAGGTCGAGGAGCCGCGGCCGGTCCTCGGCGGCCGGGTCGAGCAGGGCGATGATGAAGACGAAGAGCACCATCACCGCGCCGGCGTAGACGATCAGCTGGACCACGAAGAGGAACTGGGCGTTGAGCACCAGGAAGACGGCGGCCAGCAGGCCGACGGTCAGCACCAGCGAGAGCGCCGAGTAGATGGTCTGAGCGGAGAAGACGACGCCCAGGGCGGAGATCGCAGCCAGGATCAGAAGGATGACGAGGAGCACGTTCACGCCCCCTCTCCCCCATCGCCGCGGGCCGCGGGCTCGACGACGCTCGGCGGCCGGCTCATGATCCCGTGGGCGCCGGGGACCGGAGTGGCATCTCCCTTCGTGGCCTGCGCCGCGTCCCAGGCCACCCGCGGGCTGACCCCCGGGTCCTGCAGCTCGCGACCCCGCTGGTCGGAACCGGCCCCGCGCGCCGCCGATGGACCGCGCGCCTGCTCGAAGTGAGGCCACGCCTCGAGCAGATCGGCCTTGGTCAACACCGTCCGCTCGCGCCGGTAGTCGGCCAGGTCGAAGCGAGGTCCGAGGGTGATCGCCTCGGTGGGGCACGCCTCGGCGCAGTAGCCGCAGAAGATGCAGCGAATCATGTTGATCTCGTAGCGCTCGGCGTACCGCTCTCCGGGCGAGATGGGGTGGTCCTTGGGGTTCTCGGCGGGGCCGACGTAGATGCAGCCCACCGGGCACGCGGCCGCGCAGAGCTCGCAGCCGATGCACTTCTCCAGGCCGTTGTCGTAGCGGTGCAGGATGTGCCGGCCGCGGTGACGCGGGGTCGCGGGTTTCTGCTCCTCCGGCCACTGCACGGTGATCGGCTTCTTGAACATGTTGCGGAACGTCAGGGCCATCCCCTGCGCGATCT
The DNA here is from genome assembly GCA_049521435.1 of Candidatus Dormibacteria bacterium. Classification (GTDB taxonomy): domain Bacteria; phylum Chloroflexota; class Dormibacteria; order Aeolococcales; family Aeolococcaceae; genus Changshengia. The sequence continues at coordinate 14,699 of JBEKOU010000014.1, forward strand.
CGCGAAACATCAGCCGGCCCTCAGGGCGACGATGGTGCCGGTGATCATGATGTTGAGCAGACCGAGCGGCAGCAGCACCTTCCAGCCGAGGTTCATCAGCCGGTCGTAGCGAAGCCGGGGCAGCGTCCAGCGCACCCACATCATCACGAAGAGGAGCACCACGACCTTGGCCAGGTACCAGATCACGCCGGGGATCCAGCCGACGATCACCCAGCTGGTCGGCAGCGGCGAGAGCCAACCGCCCAGGAAGAGCGTGGTGGCGATGGAGGCGACGATCACCATGTTGATGTACTCGCCGAGGAAGTAGAAGGCGAAGCGCATCGACCCGTACTCGGTGTGGTATCCGCCGACCAGCTCGGTCTCCGCCTCGGGCAGGTCGAAGGGCGCACGGTTGGTCTCCGCGAGCGCGCCCGCGAAGTAGAGGAGGAAGGCGAGCGGCTGGAGAAAGACGTACCAGAGGTGCTGCTGGTTGCTGACCACCTGCTCCAGGTCGAGCGACCCGGCGAGGATCACCGGGCCGATCAGCGCGAAGGCCACGGCCATCTCGTAGGAGATGAGCTGGGCGGACGAGCGGAGCCCGCCGAGCAGCGAGTACTTGTTGTTCGCCGACCATCCGCCCAGGAAGATCGAGTAGACGCCGAGGGAGGTGATCGCCAGGACGAAGAGAAGGCCGACGTTGAGGTGGGCGACGTCCCAATGGAGGGCGTACCCGGACGGGCAGACCAGGCCTGCCTGACCGATCGACGGCCCGCCGACGCAGTTGACCGCGCTGATCGGGATGGCCGCGAAGGCGAACATCGCCGCCGCTCCGGCCAGGCCGGGCGCGATGAGGTAGAGCAGCTTGTCCCGGGCCGAGGGCGCGGTGTTCTCCTTGAAGAGAAGCTTGACCGCGTCGGCCGCGGGCTGGAGCAGACCGAAGGGGCCGACCCGGTTGGGCCCGATGCGCAGCTGGATGCGCGCCGCCACCTTGCGCTCGGCCAGGGTGAGGTAGGCGCCGGCAGTGATCAGGAAGCCGATGACGATGACGGCCTTGACCAGGATCACCCACCAGAAGTCGGGACCGATGAGGTAGGTCCAGAGATCGGCGATCATGAGGAGGGCTCCCCGAAGAGGGCGCGGCCGCCGTTGCCCGCGGCCCCGTAGGCGGGAACGGCGACGGCGAGCTCGCGCTGCACCCGGGCCGGCTCACCCGCCCATCCCTCGGCACCCAGCGCCGCGGCCAGCATGCCGAGCACCCTGGTCTCCGCGGGCGTGGCCGTGGCCGGCGGCAGCGCGGCCCGGATGCGCTGCACCCGGCCCTCGCAGTTGGTGACGGTGCCCGTCTTCTCCATGAGGCTGTGCCCGGGGATGACCACGGTGGCGTTCTGGCTCACCGGGCTGGGGACGCTCTCCAGCGCCACCACCGCCTCGGCCCGCGCCACCGCCCGGCGCAGCAGCTCGGTGTCCTCCCCGGCAGCACCGAGCGCGGCGGCGTTGACCAGCACCAGGGCCGCGATGCCGCCCTCGGCCGCAGCCTCCAGGATCTCGCGACCGCTGCGCCCGGCGGGCCTGGCGGGGCGATAGCCGGGCAGGAGACCGGGGAGGAGGCCGAGGTCCTTGGCCCCCCGCCCGTTGACCCCGCGGGTGATGGTCAGCCGCTTTACGGTCGCCCCGGTGACGGCGAGCGCTCGGGCGACCGCGGCCGCGGTGGCGCGCCCGCTCTCGTCGGCGATCACTCCGACCAGGCCCTCACCACCCGCGACCTTCACCGCCGCGGCGCGCCGGGCTCCCCCGTCCAGGCGGTGGACGGCGACGCCCTTCTTGGTCTGCGCCTTGAAGAGGCGGAGCGTCAGCACCGGGGCGAGGCGCTCCGGCTCGGGCCCGAGCACGACCACCGCTCTGCAGTCCTCGATCTCGGCGATGCCCAGGCTGTGCTCGGCCGCGTCGAGGCCGGGGAAGCTCTCCAGCTGGTGGTCGAGGTTGGGGGTGCCGAGCACCTCGCGGGCCAGCCGCTGGAGCAGCCACAGCTCCTCGTTGGTGCTCTCCGGGGACCCAATCACCCCGATGGCGCCGGCCCCGAGCCTCTCCTTGACGGCGCTCAGCTGGGCGGCCGCCGCAGCCACCGCGGCCTCGGTCGTCACCGGTGTCCCGGCGGGCTCGGCCCTGCTGCCCCTGACGAGCGGCCGGCGGATCCGATCGGTGGAGTTCCACCGCGGGAAGGAGTACCTGCCCTCGTCACAGAGCCACATGTCGTCGACCAGCGGGTTGTCCCGAGAGGTGAAGCGCTTGACCTCGAAGTCGCGGGAGTCGACGTTGACGTTGCACCCGTACGAGCAGCCGGGGCAGACCGACCTGGTCCGCTGCAGGTCCCAGGGCCGGGCGGTGAAGCGGTATTTGACGTGGGTCAGGGCGCCCACCGGGCAGACCTCGGGGAGGTTGCCCTGGAACTCGGACCGGAGCGGCTGCCCGTTGAAGGTGGCGACCATGGTGTTGACGCCACGCTGCTGGAGGACCAGCTCCTTCTCGCCCGTGATCTCCTCGTAGAAGCGGGTGCAGCGCCAGCAGAGGATGCAGCGCTCCTGGTCCAGCTCGATCCGGTCGGAGAGGGGCAGCGCCTTGTTGAAGTGGACCTTCTCGGTGATCGGGAAGCGGGACGTGGGCGGACCGTAGCGGACGGTGAAGTCCTGCAGGTCGCACTCGCCGCCGCGGTCGCAGACCGGGCAGTCGAGCGGGTGGTTGAGGAGGAGGAACTCGAGCACCCCCTCCCGCTCCTTGACGACCGGTGCGGACTGGGTATCGACCACCATCCCATCGGCCACGACGGTGGCGCAGGCGGGCTGGAGCTTGGGCATCTTCTCGACCTGCACCAGGCACATCCGGCAGACCGCCACCGGGTCCATCTTGGGATGGGCGCAGTAGATGGGGATGTGGACGCCCGCCAGGGTGGCGGCGTCGAGGACCAGCGTGCCGGGCGGCACCCGGAGCGCCCGGCCGTCGATGGTGACGGAGACGCGGCCGTCGTCGGGAGTCTCCGGGGTCTCGACCTTCGATTTCTCGTCAGCCATCTACGCCGTCACCAGCTCGGCGCTGCGCCGCTTGACCGGACATCCGCCCGCGCCGCAATGCTCCTCGAACTCCTCGCGGAACGCCTGGTAGGCCGACATCACGAACCAGGTCGCGGTGTCGCCCAGCGGGCAGAAGCACTTGCCATTCATGTTGTCGCAGATGTCGGTGAGCGTCGACAGCTCGGCCGGGGTCAGCACTCCCGCCTCCAGCCTGTGCATCAGGTCGGACTCGAAGTAGGTGCCCTCCCGGCAGGGGGCGCACTTGCCGCACGATTCGTGCTGGTAGAAGTCGACCAGGCGCATCGAGACGTCAACCATGCAGGTGGTCTCGTCCATGAAGACCATCGCCCCCGCCCCCAGGGCGGAGCCCGCCTTCTGGACGGCATCCATCTCCAGGGGCAGGTCGAGGTGCTCGGGGAGGAGGACCTGCATCGAGCCGCCTCCGGGCTGGAAGGCCTTGAGCGAGCGACCCTTCCAGATCCCGTGGCACTCGTCCTCGAGGAGCTCGCGGATCGGGGTGCCGAGCTGCATCTCGTAGGTGCCGGGGCGGTTGATGTGCCCGCTGCAGCAGAAGAGCCGCGTCCCCGTGCTCTTCTCGGCGCCGACGGAGGCGAACCAGGCGCCCCCGCGGAGGACGATGTGGGGCAGGTTGGAGAGGGTCTCCACGTTGTTGACGACGGTCGGCTGGCCATAGAGGCCCTTGACCGCGGGGAAGGGCGGCTTGAGGCGGGGCTGGCCCCGGAAGCCCTCCAGCGAGTCGATGAGCGCCGTCTCCTCGCCACAGATGTAGGCCCCGGCGCCGCCGTGGACGATGATGTCGCAGCTGAAGTCGGAGCCGAGGATGCCCCGACCGAGGTAGCCGGCGGCGCGCGCCTCCTCGACGCAGCGCTCCAGCAGCAGGCGCTGTTCGTGATACTCGCCCCGGATGTAGATGAAGGCGATCGGCGCCTGGATGGCATAGGCGGCGATCAGCGCCCCCTCGATGAGCTGGTGCGGGTTCTCGTCGATGAGCGCCCGATCCTTGAAGCAGCCCGGCTCCGACTCGTCAGCGTTGACGCAGAGGTAGCGGGGATGGACGCCCTTGGGGAGGAACGACCACTTCAGACCGGTGGGGAACCCGGCCCCGCCGCGTCCCCGGATCCCGCTGGTCTTCACCTCGGCGACCAGCTCGTCGGGAGTCATGGTGCGGAGGGCCTTGCGCAGGCCCTCGTAGCCGCCGATGCGCTCGTAGACGGCGAGGGTCTGGATGCCCTCCATCCCGAAGTCCTTGGTCAGCAGCTTGTACTCGGCCATCAGGCGCCTCCCCGCCCGCTCATCAGGAGGCCCTCGGCGCGGAGGAGCCGCGGGAAGGGCGCGCCGGGACCTGCGGTCCCTCCGTCGCCGGGGCGCCTCGGACGTCGTCCAGGATCGCGTCGACCCTTTCCGGGGTGAGGTTCTCCTGGAAGTGATGGTCCACCTGCATCGCCGGGGCACCGCCGCAGGCACCCAGGCATTCGACCGTCTGCTCCCAGGTGAAGGCGCCGTCCGCCGTCGTCCCACCCGAAGGGCAGCCCAGCCGCCGCTCCAGGTGGGAGACGATCTCCTCGGCGCCGCGGAGAGCGCAGGAGACGTTGATGCACACCAGGACGTGATGGCGCCCGCCGGGGCGGTCGAAGTACATCGAGTAGAAGCTCGCAACCGCCTCGACCTCGCTGGGGGTGATCAGGAGCAGCTCGGCGACCTCCGCCATCCCCTCCGGGCTCAGGTACCCCAGCTGGTGCTGGACCGCCCAGAGGGATGGGAGCACGGCGCTCCGCGGCTGCGGGTAGCGGTCGCGCTGCCGCACGATCTCGGCCCGGGTGTGAGCGGTCAGCACGCTCACCGGTCGACGTCTCCGAGCACTATGTCGATCGAGCCGATGACGGCGACCAGGTCGGGGAGCAGCTCGCCCTTGGCCATGTGCGGCAGGGCGCTGAGGTTGCTGAAGGAGGG
>JBEKOU010000015.1:0-18138 GCA_049521435.1 Candidatus Dormibacteria bacterium
TGGTACTCCTCCTCGAAGGCCATGATCAGCTCCACGAGGTCGAGCGAGTCCGCGTTGAGATCCTCGACGAACGACGCCTCCGGCGTCACCTGGTCCGGCTCCACGCCGAGTTGCTCGGCGACTATCGTCTTGAACCGGTCGAACGTCACGTCTGGCATCAGTCGTCAGTCCTTCTTTGTTGTCACCGTGGGCAGCGTCGGGCTGGGGGGAAACAATACCGCGTGGCGGGTGTTCTTTCGCACTGAGCGATGCGGCGGGGGCCCCGCGGCCGGCGTCGCCGCGCGCAGCTTCGGGCGGACGGAACGCGTAGCGGCCCGACGCCCCGTCGACGAAGCCGGCCGCAGCGGGCTGCGGTGCGGGCCGGGGCGCCCCCTCGACCGCGGCGACCTGCTCCTGATGCGGCGCCGCTTCCGGGGGGACGGCCGCCGGTGCCGCGGGCTTGGCGGGGCTGGTCGGGCGGCGCCGGCGGCGCGGCCCTGGCGATTCGGACTTTCCGGCGTGATCCGCTGGGTTATCGGGCACGATCTCCTCTGATTCGAGCCGGGGAGCGATCTCCCCTGATCGTCATGCCCCCATGCCACCGTCGATCTGGAGGACGCAGCCGGTGATGTAGCCGGCCTCGGGAAGAGCCAGGAAGCGGATGGCGGCAGCCACGTCCTCGGCCTTCCCCGCCCGCCCCAGGGGGATGGCCCCGAGCGCCGAGTTGAGGACCTTGTCGCCGAGAGCCGCGGTCATGTCGGTCTCGATGAACCCGGGAGCCACGGCGTTGACCGTGATCCCCCGGGAACCCACCTCGCGAGCCAGGGTCTTGGTCAGCCCGATCAGCCCGGCCTTGGCGGCCGAGTAGTTGGCCTGGCCCGGGTTGCCCATGATGCCGGCGATGCTGCTGACGTTGATCAGGCGGCCGGACCGCTGCCGGAGCATCGGCTTGAGCGCGGCGCGGCAGATGTGGAAGGCCGCCGACAGGTCGATGGCGATCACCAGGTCCCACTCGGCGTTGGTCATCCGGATGGCGAGGTTGTCGCGGGCGATGCCGGCGTTGTTGATGACGATGTCGAGGCGCCCGAGGCCCTCGATGGTGGAGTCGATCATCACCTGCGCCGACGCCGGGTCGGCGACGTCGGCCTCCAGGGTGAGGGCTCGGACCCCGAGCGCGCGTGCCTCGTCCGCCGTCCTGTCCGCGATGCCGGGATGTCCCGCCCGAGCGTCGGCCTGGCTCGAATAGCTGAGCACGACGTCGGCGCCGGCCTGGGCGAGGGCCAGGACGGTGGCCCGTCCGATTCCGCGCGACCCCCCGGTGACGAGTGCGACCTGGCCCTTGAGGGCCGCCTCAAACACGGCTCGCGGCCCGTCGCCGCAAGGCGGAAAGGGAGGGCATCTCTAACATGAACGGTAGGGTACTCGACGAGAGGCGCCCAGGTCCTCTCATCCGGAGCGGCCCCGCTCCGATCATGCGGCGCGCCCGGACGGGCTCATCCGGGAGGGTCCGCCGACAGCCGCGCCGAGAGCCCGGCGGCCGCGCTCAGGGTGGCCACACTCACCACCCGGACGCCGGGCGCGATCCGCCGCGCCAGCCCCGTGAGCACCTCCCCGGGGCCCACCTCCACGAGCACGTCGGCACCGAGCGCCACCAGGCGCTCGACCGACTCGGCCCAGTGCACCGCGGAGACCATCTGCCGCCCCAGCCGCTCTCGCAGACCGGCGGCATCCGACACCGCGGCGGCGTCGACGTTGGCGACGACGGGCACGGAGGGAGCCCGCAGCTCGACCCCGTCGAGCACCCGGACAAACTCGGACGCCGCGCCCGCCATGAGCGGCGAGTGGAACGCCCCGCTCACCTTGAGAGGCAGGACGCGGCGCGCGCCGGCGGCACGGGCGGCGGCGGAGAACGCGGTGACGGCGTCGACCTGGCCACTCACCACCACCTGGCCGGGCCCGTTGAGATTGGCGACCGCCACCGTGCCGTCCGACTCCGCGCAGAGCCGGGTGACGGTCGCGACGTCCAGCCCGAGCACGGCCGCCATCGTCCCCTCGCGCATCGCCGCCATCAGCCGGCCGCGCAGGACGGCGAGGCGGAGCGCAGCCTCCGGCAGGAGGGCGCCCGCCACGGCGCAGGCGGCGAGCTCCCCGATGGAATGCCCGGCAACGGCGACCACGGTCAGGTCGCGGGGCAGGGCGGAGGCGAGCACCACCTCGGTGAAGACGAGTGCCGGCTGAGCCACCTCGGTGGGACGGATCAGCTCCTCGTCCGCACCGAAGGCGGGGCCGAGATCGGCACCCAGCCCGGCGGCCACCGCGAGCAGACGGCGTCCGAGGTCGGTCTCCTCGAGGCCGGCGGCCATCGACGCCGCCTGGCTGCCCTGCCCCGGAAAGCAGAGGGCGACGCGGGGCGCGGTCGGGCTCACGAGTTACACACCACGATCATCGGGCGACAGCGCGCGGGTCGAGCGCCGGAGGCAGGCGACACCGCTCCGCACCGAGGGGAGCCGGTCTGCGCGACTGCCCGCTACTCGGTCGCGATGACCTCGCGGCGGTCGTAGTGGCCGCAGTTGGGGCAGACCCGGTGGGGCAGCCGTGGCTGCTTGCACTGGGGGCACGGGTTGAGGGTTGGCAGGCTGATCGCGTGATGCGACCGCCGCATGTCGCGGCGGCGCTGCGAGGTGTGTTGTTTGGGGAGGGGCATGACGTCTCCGGGCAGGGAGTGAGGGCGCGCAGCCCACGGCCGCGCAAGACCTGAGCCGCGAGTATACCCGCTGCTCCCGCCGCCCTGGCGCACGGGGATGCCGGTCAGGCCCTGGGATCGCCCCGGCGCTTCTTGCGCGGGGCAGCCGGGGTGGCCAGCGTGGTCAGCCCCTTGCGAACGGTCTCCGCGGCGGTGGTCAGGCGCTGCTCGAGATCGGCCATCACGCTCCGAACGTACTCGTCCGCGTCGCGGGCGTACGCCTCCGCGTCGCCGGTGATCGTCGCCGCACTGTCCGCCGCCTCGCGGAGGAGCAGGGCCGCCCGCTCCTGGGCGGCGCGCACGACGGCGTGATCGGAGACGAGGTGCTCTGCCTGCGCCTGGGCCTCCTCGACCCGCCGCTGGGCCTCAGCGTGGGCCCGTTCGCCCAGCTGCGCGGCCGCCTCCTGGGCTCTCTGGGTCATATCTCGCGCCTGCGCCTCGACGCGCTCGCCCAGCTCGCGGGCCGCGGTCTCGGCTCTCTCCACCACGCCCTCGGCGTGCTCCCGGGTGTCGTGGAGCAGACGCTCGCGCTCCTCGAGCAGCTCGTGGGCTCGGACCACCTCCCCGGGTATCGAGAGACGGATCCGATCCACCAGCTGCATGAGCTGCTCGTCGTTGACCACCACGCTGCCACTGAAGGGGACCCGTCGCGCCTCGGCCAGCAGGGCATCCAGCGCGTCGAGCAGGTCGAGCGTCGAGGGGGGCAGCTCGTCGGGCGGGCCCCCGCTCATCCCGGCTTCCCGAGGCGCCGGTGGAGGGCCTCGGCGATCGCCGGCGGGACGAACTCGCTGATGTCGCCGCCGAGCCGGCAGACCTCCTTCACCAGGTTGGACGACATGAAGACGTTGGGCGCCGAGGTCATCAGGAAGACGGTGTGGACATCGGGGTCGAGGCGCCGGTTCATGAGCGCCATCTGGAACTCGGTCTCGAAGTCGCTCAGAGCGCGCAGCCCGCGGACGATGGCGATCGCCCCGACCTGCCGGGCGTGCTCGACGGTCAGCCCGTCGAAGGAGTCCACGCTGACCTCACCGTCGAGCGGCTGGGTGGCGGTGCGGATCAGCTCCAGCCTCTCGTCGACGCTGAAGGTCGGCTCCTTGGCCGGGTTGCGCAGCACCGAGACGACCACCCGGTCGAAGATCGCGGTGGCGCGCTCCAGGATGTCGAGGTGCCCCAGGGTGATGGGGTCGAAGCTGCCCGGATAGAGCGCGACGCGTTCCTTCATCGGGGCTCCTCCTGCGCTCGTCGTTCGTACATGGTCAGGTCGGTGAGCCCGTAGTGAGCGGTGCGCACGGCGGTGAGGCCTCCCAGCTCCGCGGGCATCGCCCGGGCGCGGTGATGTTCGCACACGAGCAGCGCGGGCGCGAGACCTCCGACCAGCGCCAGCGCGCCGTCCAGCCGCTCGTCGCGGTAGGGGGCGTCCATGAAGCAGATGCCGGCCTCCCGGACTTGGGCCGGGCCCCGGCGGAGCCAGGTGATCGCATCCGCCCGCACCAGGGCGGTGCGCTCCTCGCAGCCGAATCGCCGCGCGGTGGCGGCGATGAGCCGCAGGCTCTCCGGACGCTTGTCGACGAAGGTCGCATGCTCGGCCCCCCGGCTGAGCGCCTCGAACCCGAGCGATCCGGCCCCGGCGTAGAGATCGACCACCCGGGCCCCGGTGACCCGCGTCCCCAGGATGTTGAAAAGGGCCTGGCGCACCATGCCCCGGGTCGGTCGCACCTCCATCCCGCGCGGGGTGGTGAGCAGCCGGCCCCGCCACTCCCCACCGGTGATGCGGCTCTCGGCCATCCGCGCTCAGTCCAGGTCGAAGACGGCGGCATAGCCGTGCATCGCCTCGCGGAGGGGCTCGTACGCGGTGACCTCCGGGTCGTGCTCCAGCCAGGCCGCGGCGGCGGTGCGCGCCCGCACCGCGAGGGCGACGTCCAGGAGATCGGCGGCGCGCATCTCGGGGAGGCCGTGCTGGCGCAGTCCAGCCACGTCGCCGGGACCGCGCAGCCGCAGGTCCAGCTCGGCGAGGTCGAAGCCGCTCTGGGTCGCCGCAACGGCCCTGAGTCGCTCAGAGCCCTCCTCGTCGACGGCCTCCTCGAAGAGCAGGCAGTAGGCGTGATGGCGGTCGCGGCCGACTCGCCCGCGCAGCTGGTGGAGCTGAGCCAGGCCGAATCGCTCCGCCCCCTCCACGATCATGACCGAGGCGTTGGGAACGTCCACCCCCACCTCGACCACCGAGGTGGCGACCAGCACGTCCGCCTCGCCGGCCGCGAAGCGCCCCATCCGCTCCGCCTTCTCACGGGACGGCATCCGCCCGTGGAGCATCTCGAGGCGCAGGTCGGGGAACACCTCCTGCTCCAGCTTCCGATGCTCGGCGGTGACCGACCTCACACCCAATTTGTCCGATTCCTCGATGAGGGGACAGATGACGAACACCTGCCGGCCCGCCGACACCTGGCCGCGAACGAAGTCGTATGCCTCCTGCCGCTCCGCGGGGGGGACCACCCGGGTCTCCACCGGCAGCCGCCCCGGGGGCATCTCGCGCAGCTCGATCACGTCCACGTCGCCGTACACGGTCAGCGCCAGCGAGCGGGGGATCGGGGTCGCCGTCATGGCCAGGAAGTTGGGCATGGCCCGGGCCTTGAGGCGCAGGCGCTGGCGCTGGGCCACCCCGAAGCGGTGCTGCTCGTCGACCACCACCAGACCGAGATCGTTGAGGACGACGTCGTCCTCGATGAGCGCGTGAGTGCCCACCACCAGGGGGTCGTGCCCGGCCGCCAGCCCCTCCAGGATCTCCCGCCGCGCCCGGGCCCCGGTGCTGCCGAGCAGGAGCCGCGGCGCCAGACCGTGGGGGGCGAGCAGCGCCTCCAGGGTCACGAAGTGCTGGCGGGCCAGGATCTCGGTGGGGGCCATGACCACGCACTGAAAACCGGCGCGGCAGGTCATCAGGGCCGCCATGGCCGCCACCGCCGTCTTGCCGCTGCCCACGTCGCCCTGGAGCAGGCGGTTCATCGGCCCCGGCTCGGCGAGATCGGTGAGCAGCTGGTGGGCGGCCCTGCGCTGGCCGTCCGTCAACCGGAAGGGCAGGCCCGCCGAGAAGGCGCGGGCCACGTCGACGTCGTAGGGGACGACCACGCCGGTGGAGCTGAGCCGCCGCCGCCGGGCGCGGTCCGCCGCCATCTGGATGAGGAAGAGCTCCTCGAAGGCGAGGCGCTCGCGGGCGGCCGACGCCAGGTTCGCATCGTCGGGGAGGTGCACCTGGCGGAGCGCCTCCCCCATCGGCATCAGACCCTCGGCCTCGCGGACCTCGGACGGCAGCCGGTCCGGCATCAGCTCGGTGACCGGGAGGATGCGCCGGATCAGCGCCCGGAGGTACTTGGAGGTGACCCCTTCGGTCTCCGGGTACACGGCGGCCAGACGGCCCACATGCTGGGGGTCCGTGCTCACCCGCTCGAACCGCGGATTCTGGAAGGTGAGCCCATGGAGGCCGCTGACCACCTTCCCGCTGACCAGGATCTCCATCCCGGGTCTCAGCTGCGTGGCCAGGTACGGCTGATTGAACCAGATGGCGCCGACCTGGGAGCCTCCGTCCTCGAGGGTGGCCTCGACCAGGGGCATCCGCCGCTGCGGGCTGCGATGGCCGCTGACCTCCCGGACCCGGACACGGGAGGTCTGCACCTGACCCGGGCGCAGCCCGGCCAGCGGGACCAGGTCGCGGGTGTCCTCGTAGCGGCGGGGCAGGTGAAGGAGCAGGTCGGAGACGGTCGCGATGCCGAGCCGGAGCAGCCGCTGAGCCTGCGCCGGCCTCACGCCGGGAAGCTTGGCGATCGGGGTCTCCGGCCAGCAGGCGGTCGGAAGCTCCACGATCCGGCCCATCTTCCGGCCCTGGGTGTCGGCCACGTCGGGCATCCCGGCAAACTCTAGGGCGAGGGAGGCCGGGTGGGTCCAGGTGCCCCGCGGAGGCGACGAAAACCGCCCGTCTCCACATTTTCGTAACAGATCAGCGACGTCTGATACACCAACCGCGTCATTCGGTAAACTCACCTTCGCGCCAGCAGGTGCGCGTGTCGTCTCGCCCCCGGAGTGAGGACAGCCAAGAGTGCGGTGGATCGTCCGGCCCCAGCCTAGGGGGAAGCGCCCGGGACTTCGGGGTCAGGGCATGGTCGAATTCGCCCTGGTGGGCGGGCTGTTCTTCTTCCTCATCTTCTCCATCATGAACGCGGGCTTCTTCCTCTACAGCCGCAGCGCGGTGGAGCACGCCGCTGACGTCGGCATCGAGACCCTCGCCGCCGACGGGAGTTGCACCGTCGAATCCCTGAACGGGGTTCCGTGCGCGCTCTTGCCGTCCCCCTGCCCAGTCAGCAACTCCAACTACGCCGACGCGGTCGCCATCTGCCGCATGGACGCCGCAGGCCTCACCAGCACCGCACTCATCACCGTGTCCCAGGTGGACATCTGGAGGGTGCAGCAGCCGCAGAGCGGCATCCCTCTCACCACCTGCAACAGCAGCTTCCTCAATCCTGGGAGTGGCTCTTCTCCGTGCATGACCATGACCTGCTCAGTGGACGGTGCTCCTGGCACGGGAACTTCTGCATGTGAGAACATCTACACCAACTTGGGCGCATCGCCAACACAAACCCTGAACGATTGGCCGGACAGCACTCGCAACGTCACCGTGGAGAGCGCCGACTTCGCCGAGCTGCAGATATTCTTCAGCTACCAGATCGCGGGCCTGCCGGGGCACACGTCGATCACCATGTCCACCACCAACGTCTTCCGGCTGGAGCCCCTACAACTGTGATGCGCATCCACCGAGCGCGCACCCGCGGTCAGGCAATGGTGGAGCTGGCGATCCTCGTCCCCCTCCTCATGTTTCTGTTCCTCGGCTCCTGGACGGCCACCGCGCTGGTCGGGGACAACGACACCGCGCTGCAGGCCACCCAGGTGGGAGCGCGCTACGGCGCGGAGCTGGGCGGTTCCGAACCCGAGGGGCTCCAGCTCAACACGGGCCCCTACGCCAACTGCCCATCGGACGCAACGGAGACAACCTGTCAGGTGGACGTCGACATCATCGACGAGATGCTCCCCGTCTTCTCCACCAACATGCCCAACGCCGTGGTCCACTTCATCGACATCTACGAGCCGAACGGAAGCGGCAACGGGTGCACCTTCGCCAGCGGCACGTGCCCGCCGCCAGGCGCTGGTGCCTTCGTGACCGGCGACTACGAGGCTGTGGACACCTACCCGATCAGCGGCACGACCGTCGGCGCGCCCACCAGCATCAGCTATGTGCTGAGTCAGCGCGACGTCAACGCTCCTGACCAGTCCGAGCTGGGCGTCGCCATACAGTTCACCTACACCTCCCCGACGTGGAGTCTGTTCACGATCGCCAACGATACGCAGTACAGCGTGGAACGGCTGGAGGCATGAGCACATCATGAGACCGACCCGTGTGCGGCGCAGCAACCGCTTCTCCCGGAGGGGGCAGGTCATGGTGATCTTCGCCCTCATGGCCGTGTTCCTCCTCGCCATCGTCGGACTCGCCATCGACGCCGGGGTCAGCTACTTCTCCAGCGACGCGGTGCAGCGTGCCGCCAATGCCGCCGCCCTGGCTGGGGTCGCCTACCTCCCCGGAGAGTTCCCCCAGGCGAGCAACGCCGCTCTGGTGGAGAGCGCCCGCAATGGCTTCCCCGAGAAGGGCACCTTCACGCCGCTCACCGGCGCCACCGACTCCTGCAACGAGACCCCCCCGAACCTTCCTAGTCCCTGCGTATCCGTCACCCAGCCCGCCGGCAACGAGCTCACTGTCACGGTCTCGGTGAGCGTGCCCACCACCTTCCTGCAACTCATCGGCTTCGGTCCCCACACGGTGGTACGCTCGGCGACCGCTGAGTACCTCCCGCCCATTGCCCTCGGCCAGCCCGGGACCCAGCTCGGGTCGGTCATGGGTGCGGCGGCGGGCGACCTGGGGCAGGCTAACGGGGGCTATATCCTGCGCACCAAGGGATGGGGCACCGAGCGCAAGACGGGGAATCCCTTCGACAGCACGCCCACCGACGACGAGGCCTCGTGCGGACCCGATCTCACCAACTGCAACGCCGCATCGCCCGTCGACGTCCACGAGATCAGCGGCATCGATGGAACGGATCTGAGCGACAATGACATCAACGGCTCGCAGAACACCGACTGTGGCCAGTCGGCCAACCAGCTCTGCCTCAATGACATCGGCGGCTCCAACTTCCTGATCTGGGTCCCCGCGGGCCAGTCTACGACGCTGGAGGTGTACAACCCCAGCTCCGATCCCGGAAACGACTCCAACAGCGGCTGTGCGAACGTCTCGGCCGAGCAGTGCGCGTTCACCATTCACGATGACGACGGCAGCATGCCCGACCTCTCCAACTGCGCCACTCCCGGCGACCCAGCCGTCACCTGCGTGCCCGTCTCCGACTACGACAGCATGGGCTACACCGTCTTCGCCGTGCAAACCCTCAGCGACCGCGACGACGACATCCCCCTGCTGCAGGACATCTTCTGTCCCTTCGACGCCTACGACCTGGACACCGGCAAGGCGGACTACAGCTACTACCCGGACGGCTCGGGTGGCGCGGCCTGCAACCCCGATAGTGACGTGACGCCGAGCACCCCGAAGGTCGTCAACAACGTGACCAGCCTGCCGCTGTGGAACGCACCGCCGGGGTACAGCGGATCGCTGCCCACCGGGCCCAACTGGATCTCCGTCGTCAACCCCACCGTTACCAGCCCTGCGTCCTCCGGCGTGCCGGCCAACCTCTACTTGCAAAACTACACTTTGGACGACGTCTCGCCAAGCGAGTACAGCCAGTACGTCAACGCGGGCGGGCAGCTCACCGGCGGCGCCAACGGCACTTACTACCGGCTGCGCGTCGACACCCTGAATTGGAACGGCGCGGTCATCACCAACGAGGACGAGACCAGCCAGCCGGCCGCGAACGGCGACGCCAGCAACAACGGCTACCCCCAGGGCCAGAACGCGTATGCGCTGCAGGTGACGACAACCACCTGCGCGGGATGCACCCTGTCGGGCATGGACGACATGTCCGCCTTCACCCCCCTCTATGGGCCCAGCGGTAACACCGACTTCGCCGTACCCCTCTTCAGCCTCCCCGCCTCATACGCCGGGAGCGTGGTCCAGGTCGCACTCTTCAATGCCGGTACGGGGAGCGGCGGCACCGTCGACGTCGGGATCCTCCAACCCGCCTTCGGCTCAACGACTGAGCGGTTCGCCACCATCGCCAGCACCGGCGCCTGCGGCGCGCAGCCCACCGATCCTGACTACCTCGGCACCAGCCTGTCGCTCCTGTCCGGCAGCAACTGCGGCACCCCGGAGCCGATGAGCACAGAACCGGTGGCCCCGGCGACCCCCGGTTCCGCCGGCTGCACAGCGATCAGCCCAACGTATCCGTGCAACACGTCCTCCAGCGCCTTCATCGAGGTGGGGACGGCCTCCGTGAATGGAAACGGCGACCAATACAGCGGCGATAACGTGTACCGAGGCTCCTGGCTGGTCTTCGACATCCAGGTCCCAACGAACTACAACCCGAGTGCGGCCGCGTACTGGTCCCTCTTCTACGGGATCCAGCCGGCGACCTCCGCCGACAACTCCTTCACGCTTCAAGTCAGCTACCTGGGGAGCCCGATCCACCTCCTGCCCTAGCTGCCGCTGATCACCGCGCGCCCGGGCAGCAACGCCTCGCTGACGGCAGCGGCTCCGAGTGAGCGGGGCTCACCTCACGGGCGAGCCCTGCTCACTCCAGGGAGAGGACGTACGGGTAGTGGTCCTGGCCGCCCCGGTGCAGCTCGAACTCGGTTGCCGGGAAGCCGCCGCGTAGGCGTTCGACCACGGCGGCCGCGGCGGCCTCGTCGACCTGGCTGCCCCAGTAGACGGTGACCAGCTCGGGGGGCGTCGCCTGGTTGCGGAGCACGGCCTCGATGACGGCCGCCTCGTCGTCCCCGACCTGGACGATCTCGTCGTCGACCAGCGCGATGACGTCGCCGGCGGCGATGTGCAGGCCGTTGACGGTGCTGTCGCGCACGGCCCGGGTCACCTCGACCGCCGAGACCCGGGGCATCGCCTCGGTCATCCGGCGGGCGTTGACGGTACCGTCGCTCCCCGGGTCGATGGCCAGCATGGCGCTGATGCCCTGGGGGACGTTGCGTGACGGGGCGACCCTCACGTCGATGCCCTCGGCCAGGTGCTGCACCTGCTCCGCGGTCATGATCACGTTGCCGTTGTTGGGGAGGATCACGACCGACGCCGCTCCCGTGGCGCGGACGGCCGAGAGGAGGTCCTGGGTCGAAGGATTCATGGTCTGACCGCCCTCGACGACGGCGTCGGCCCCGAGGCTGCGGAAGATCTCCTGGAACCCCTCACCGGGCGCGACGGCGACCACGGCGAAGCGGCGCGGGGGAGCCGAGGGCTGGACGGCCACAGCAGCGCCGAGCCCCGGAGCGTGAGCGGCGACGTGCGCCCCCGCGGGCGCCGCACCCGGTGCCAGGTCCGCAGGCTGCTCGGCGACCCGGCCTGCGACAGGAGGCGACGTGGCCGCCTCGGTCCGGGCGGCACGTTCCAGGATCTCGTGGTGCTGCGCCGTCATGTCCTCGACCTTGAGGTTGGAGAGACCGCCCCGCTGCGCAGCGATGCCGATCAGGGCCGCGGGATCGGCGGTGTGGATGTGCACCCGGATCAGGTCGGCGTCGCCCACCACCAGGCTGGACTCCCCAAGCCCGCCCAGCTCGGCCCGGATGGCGTCGACGTCGAGCCCCGGGCCGCTGATCATGAACTCGGTGCAGTAACCCCAGCCGTCGTCGCGCTGGGCTACGGCGGCCGCGCCCCGGCGGCCAGCGGTCGCGGATCGCGGAGCCGCGGGCGCCTTGCCGGTCGGGAGCGCGGCACCCTCCTCGTCCGGCACCACGCTGGGCTGATCGGGCCGGCGCACCCTCGGCTCGCCGCTGCGCCTCTCCCCCACCAGCCGGGGCCGGCGACCCGCCCCCTCCCGCACCTCGACGGAGCGGGTCAGGCCCTCGAGGATGACCGCCAAGCCAAAGCCGCCGGCATCGACCACCCCGGCCTCGCGGAGGACGGCGAGCTGGTCGATGGTGCGTTCCACGGCCGCATGGGCCTCCCGAACCGTCTCGTCGAGGATCGCGCGGATGTCGAAGGAGCTCGCGGCGGCGCGCTGGGCGGCGTCCGCCGCCTCGCGGATCACGGTGAGGATGGTCCCCTCGGTCGGCTTCATCACCGCCTTGTAGGCGACCCGGGCGCTCTCGCTGAGGCAGGCCGCGACGGCGGGGGCGTCCAGCCTCTCCCGGTCGCCGGCGCCCTGGGCAAAGCCCCGGAAGATCTGCGAGAGGATGACCCCGCTGTTGCCACGGGCGCCCATCAGGGAGCCGTGGGCGGCGGCGCGCATCACCGAGGCGGCGGAGGAGAGGATCGGGGCCGCCTGGGCGTCCTCGACCGCCGACCTCATGGTCAGGTACATGTTGGAGCCGGTGTCGCCGTCGGGGACGGGGAAGACGTTGAGCTCGTTGACCTGCTCCTGGTTGGCCTGGAGCCACGCCAGCGAGCTGCGCAGCCCGGCGAGGAGGGTGTGCCCGTCGATCTCCCGAAGCGGCTCGCGCGCGTTGGCGGCCTCGGCACCCTCAGCGCCGGTCATCGCCCTCTTCCAGATGGATCCCCTGAACGTTGACGTTGACGGCGATGACGTCCAGGCCGAGGGTCCTCTCGACCTCGTACTTGACCGCGCTCATCAGGTTGTGGGCGACCTCGCTGATGCGGGTGCCGTACTGGGCGATGATGTAGAGTTCGATGACCAGGCCGCCGTCCCGGACCTCCACCTCGACGCCCCGGTGGACGGTCTCCCTGTTGAGCCGCTCGGCGATCCCGTCGCGCAGGCCCCGGGCCGCCATGCCGACGACCCCGTAGCACTCGTTGGCGGCATGCCCGACGATCGAGGCCACCACCCGCGGCGAGACCTCGATGCGGCCCAGCCCCGCGGTGTGACCCAGGGGCCCGGGCGTCCGCTGCCTGCTCGTCACGTCTCTCCCACCAGATGCGGCACCGTCTCTGTGCTATTCTCGCCGAGATCCGATGCCTGGCTTGCCATGCCCGGGCACGGGTTGCTAAGTATGCTGCCGGGGCCGGCCCAGGTGCCGCTCCGGTCACTCAGGAAGCCAGACCCACCATGTCCCAGAGATGCGACCGCTGCGGCAAGGGCCCGATGGCCGGCAACAACGTCAGCCATTCCAAGGTCCATACGCGCCGCCGCTTCATGCCCAACCTGCAGTCGACCCGCGTGCTCACCGGCAAGACGTGGGTCAAGACGACCCTCTGCACTCGCTGCATTCGCACCGCCGCCAAGCAGCCCCGGTAGCGGCGGCCTCCAGGGCGCCCAGCTCGGCGTCAGCTCCGCTGCTCGGTCGGTCACGCACGTCAGTGCGCTCCCTCCCGGCGCTGCTCGCTTCCTTGATCCGAACGCCCTGGAAGCCGCCGGCCGGAGTCAGACCGACTGAGCCCAGCTCGGCCTCAGCTCCGCTCTCGTCCTGAGCGCTGCGGACCCAGCGTTCCATCCGGTCGCAGCTGGCGGCGCGGCTCCAGGGAGGCGCGGAGCTGGCCGCAGGCGGCGTCGGCCTCGCCTCCCCGCGTGTCCCGCACCGTGACGGTCAACCCCGCCTCGGAGAGATGGCGCAGGAAGGCCCGGCTCACGGCCGCCGGCGGGGGCCCCCAGGAGCTCCCCTCGATGCGGTTCATGGGGATCACGTTGACGTGGGCGCGGAGGCGCCGGGCGATCCGCACCAGCCCCGTGGCCTGGTCGAGCCCATCATTGACGCCTCCGATCAGGCACCACTCCAGGCTGAGCCGGCGTCCGGTGACCCGTCCGTAGGCGCCGGCGGCGGCCACCAGCGCATCCAGCGGATGCGCCCGGTTGACCGGCACCAGCCGGTCGCGCAGCTCGTCGGTGGCGGCGTGCAGCGAGATCGCCAGGGTCACCGGCAGCCCCTCCGCCGCGAGCCGCCGGATGCCGGGCACCACCCCGCTGGTGGAGACGGTCATGCGGCGCGGGCTGATTCCGGCGTGGCCGGCCAGGGCCTGCAGCGACGCCGCCGTCGTCTCGTAGGCGGCGAGGGGCTCGCCCATCCCCATATAGACGACGTGGGTCACCGGTCCGAGTCCCTGGCGGTGCAGGGCCTGGCCGGCGAGACGCACCTGGTCGACCACCTCAGCCGGCGTGCAGCTGCGCCGCAAACCCATTCTGCCTGTCGCGCAGAAGGGGCAGCCGATCGCGCAGCCCACCTGGGTGCTGACGCAGACGGTCGCACGGCGGGAGCTGCCGCCTCGAGAGGGGCTCTCCATGGCGACCGTCTCGACGGTCTGCGAGTCGCCCAGAGCGCAGAGCAGCTTGATGGTGGTGCCGTGGTCGGCGAGCCGCTCCGAGACGATCGTCGCGGTGATGAAGCGCAGGCGTGCGGCGAGTCCCTCGCGGAGGGCCGCCGGGAGCTGGCGGATGTCGTCGAGGGACGCCACGAAGGGCTGCCACGCCGCCTGGCGGAGCTGGCGCGCTCTCCAGGGGGGCTCGCCGAGGACGCCGACGAGCTCGGCCAGCGCGTCGTCGTCGAGCGCGCTGAGCGCCGGTGCGGGTTTGCGGCGATGCCCGGCATCGGGTGTCGGGCGAACTTCGATCGGGGTCGTCACCGAGGTCATCTTAGGGGCGGTCCAGAGGCAGGCGACCTGGGCCCCAGCCACGCGACGCCACCAGCCATCAGCCCGAGGGCACCCTCTGGTGGCACATCCAGGGAGAGGGGTGGATCACGCAGGACTTCCTGGTCGCTGCGCCCCAGGCCTGACCCTGACGTTCCCCGGCCCACGCGCCCGGCCGCGCCGGCCGTGATCAGCTCGGGCGGCGGCCGATCAGCTCCAGGAACTCGGACCGGGTCTTGGGGTCGGTCCGGAAGACCCCGGTGAGCGCCGAGGTCACCGTCTGGCTGTTCTGCTTCTGGACGCCCCTCATCATCATGCAGAGGTGAAAGGCCTCGATCACCACGGCGACGCCGTAGGGGTGGAGCGCCTCGTCGAGGGCCTCGGCGATCTGGGTGGTGAGCCGTTCCTGCACCTGGAGGCGTCGCGCGAAGACGTCGACCACCCGGGGCAGCTTGCTCAGCCCGACGATGCGGCCCCGCGGCATGTAGGCGATGTGGGCCCGGCCGTAGAAGGGGAGCATGTGGTGCTCGCAGAGGCTGTACACCTCGACGTCGCGGACCAGCACCATCTCCTCGTAGGGCTCGGCGTAGACGGCGTCGCGGATGACGTCCCGGACGTCGACGCCGTACCCCTGGGTGAGGAAGCGCAGGCTCTCGGCCACCCGCGCCGGGGTGCGCAGCAGCGTCTCGCGGTCCGGGTCCTCTCCCAGCTCGGAGAGCAGGTCGCGGGTCAGCGCGGCGATGGGATCGACCGGCACCGGCTTGGGCTGGGTGGTCATGGCCCCCACTATGCCACCCGCGGTGCGGCCCGCATCCCGTCTGGGCTCCGACGTCCGGCGGCGATGTGACGTCGGACCGAGGCGGCTGCCGTCTCCCGACGCTCAGCCGATGGCGGCAGTGCGGGCGTGCAAGTCCTCGGCGGTGTCGGTGAGGGTCGCCTCGAGCCGCGTCAGCAGGTCATCGCACTCGGGCTCATCGATGACGAGAGGGGGGGCGATGAGGAGCCAGTCACCGTAGCGCCCGCTGTTCTGCCGCCGGGAGTAGAGGAGCAGGCCGTGGTCGAGGCCGTGCCGCAGGGCGACCGCGCCGGGATCGATGTCGGCCGGGAAGCGCGCCAGGGTGTGCTCGTCGGCGACCAGCTCGAGGGCGAGCAGCAGGCCCCGGCCGCGAACGTCCCCGATGAGCGGCGAGTGCTGTGCGATCCCCTCGAGGCCGGCGCGCAGGTGGTCTCCCACTGTGGCGGCGTGGGCGATCAGGTCGCGCTCGACGATCTCGTCGAGGACGGCGGCACCGGCCGCGCAGGCGATCGGGTTGGCGTCATAGGAGTGGGAGACGGTGAACCCGGTGATCGCGGCCACCTCCTCCACCAGGTGGGCCGGCATCAGCGCCGCCCCGAGAGGCGCGTACCCCGCCGCCAGCCCCTTGGCGAGCACGACCACGTCGGGCCGGGCCTCGGGGGCGTGGTGCGCGGCGAGGAACCGCCCCGTGCGGAAGGCGCAGACGCTCTCGTCGAACACCAGCCGGATGCCGTGGCGGTCGCAGATGGCGCGGGCCCCACTCGCGAAGGAGGGATGCGGGACGTTGACGCCCGAGGACTGACCCCCGATCGGCTCCATCACCAGAGCCAGCACCTGGCCGGGCCCGATCCGCTCCACGGTCTCCTCGAAGGCCGCGAGGCTCGCCGCGGCGGCGGCCTCCGCGCTGGCGGCACGAAAGGTGAGCGGAGCCGGGATCTTGTCCGAGGAGACGGCCATCGGTCCCCAGAGCGGTGGCACCGCGACGTCGCCATTCAGCCCGAGGGTCTGGAGGGTGGCGCCGTGGTAGCCGGGCATCAGTGAGATCACACGGTGGCGCTGCGGCTGCCCGGTCGCGACCGCGTGGGCGCGGAGGAACTTGAGCGCCATCTCGACCGCCTCGGAACCCCCCGAGGTGAGATGGGCCCGCTCGAACCCGGCGCCGGCCAGCGACGCGAGCTTCTCGGTCAGGGTCGCATTGGCGGGGTGCCGGGTGGTGCGGGAGTAGCTGTAGGTGAGCTTCCGCCCCTGCTCGAGCATCGCCTGGAGCACCCGCTCGTTGCCCTGGCCGAGGGCGGCAAGAAAGGGGCCCGAGCAGACGTCGAGGAGACGCCGACCGCGATCGTCGACGAGATGGATGCCATCGCCGGCGACGATCGTCGGGAGACGGCGAGCCGCAGCGCGGTCGAAGTACACGTCCTGCGTGCCGCCCACCGCCGGGTACTGCCAGTCACTCACCGAACGACCCTCCTGGCCGCCGCGATCGCCATGGCCGCAACCGGGCCGTTCGAGACGGGCGCCTCCGGATGCGACGCCCCAGGCCGGTCGCGCCCGGCGCGCCCGGGCAGATGGTGCCGAGGAGGGGACTCGAACCCCTACAAGCTTGCGCTCACCAGCCCCTCAAGCTGGCGTGTCTACCTATTCCACCACCTCGGCGCGGCAGGTGCGGAGTCTACACCTGCTCCCCTCCGGGCCTGACGGGCGTGCCGCCTGCACCGATGCGGGTCGCCGTACGGTCAGCCAGCGTCTTGTGAACGTGGGATTCCAGCCCGCGGCAGTGCGCGCAGGGCCTCCTCGGCGCGCCGCGCGCGGACCCTGCTCTGCTCCAGGTCGACAGCGAGCTTCGCCTGCCAGAAGTGCTCGACGATGGTCCGACCCGCGGGGGGCGCGGCGATGATCACGTCCAGGAGAGTGGTGACGTAGCGCGGATGCCGCGCTCGCAACCGATCGACCACCTCCATGAACGTCGGCCAGTCGGCCCTGCGGTACTCGGGATACGGGCACGCGAGGAAGAAGCTGGCGTCGTCGATCAGGATGGCGCTCTGGGCGGCCGCCGGCGCTCGGTCGAGCGCGTCGATCTCCGCGAGGAGTGGGCACTGGGCCTCGAACCCGGCGCTGTCGGCGGCGCACCAGTGCGCGTCCAGCCAGTAGAGCGCCGGTCGATCGATGCCAGGAGCGAGACTGGCGAGCACCCCCGCCGAATCGCCTTCCAGGAATGTGATCGCCGCGTTGCCGCCGTGGCGGGCCAGCGCCCGCTCCCAGTGCTCATGGGAGAGCTCGACGGTCCAGACGTGGTCCACCATCTCACTGAGCGCGACCGCGCTCTCGCCCAGATGGGTGCCCGTCTCGATCGCCACCTCGAGACCCAGGCCCTCGACGAGAGCCCGTGCCAGGGGTGTGGGAAGCCCGGAGAACACCTGCCCCATGGACGGACGAGTCTAGTCGCCGGCGCGGAGGCTCGCCCCGGTTAACGAAGAAAGAGATATTCGGCAATGACCTACTCTCCCACCCCGTTGCCAGGGCAGTACCATCGGCGCTGGTGGGCTTAACTGCTGTGTTCGGGATGGGAACAGGTGTCTCCCCACCGCTATGGTCACCGAATATCTCCTTTCTTGCAAAAGAAGAATCAAGTCTGCGTCTGAGAGCCATGCGCGGGCTCCGGATCCATCATGTCAGGCAAACATTCAATCGCGCCGGCGGCCCTCAGGCCGCCGACCCACGCTGAAGAGTGAGATAGAAAGGTCAAGCCCTCGACCGATTAGTACCGCTCAGCTCAAGGGGTTGCCCCCCTTACACCTGCGGCCTATCAACCAGCTAGTCTTGCTGGGGTCTTACCCGGTTATTCCGGTGGGAGATCTTATCTTGGGGTGGGCTTCGCACTTAGATGCTTTCAGCGCTTATCCC
>JBEKOU010000016.1:0-17469 GCA_049521435.1 Candidatus Dormibacteria bacterium
GAGCGCGGCAGCCTGGATGTCGTCGGCGGACGCCGGGGGTTCGGCGCCGCGCAGGGTCTTGATGCTTCGACACATGAGAAGAGGTTACCGCGTGCTATCCGCCCACCAGTCCGATGACCGCTCAGCGACCGAGGAGCTTGTCGATGCGCGCCATCTGCGTCGCGGAGAGCGGCCCGAACCGCATCGCGCCGGCGTTCTCCTCGACCTGGGCCACCGTCTTGAAACCGGGGATGGGGACGGTCGCCGGGCTGCGTGCCCAGAGCCAGCCCAGGGCGCCCTGGACCAGGGTGCGCCCGCCGTCGGTCAGCACCTCGCGGAGCGCGTCGAGCCTGGCGAGCCAGGCCGGGTTGGCGCTGCCGTCCGCGTTGAAGATGTCGCCCCACCCCAGCTCCAGCGCCTGGGCCCGCCAATCGTCACGCGGGAGCCGGGAGTCGGGCCCGTACTTGCCGCTCAGGAAGCCGGACGCGAGCGGGCTGCGGATTACCGCCGTCATCCGGCGCTTCTCGCAGAGGTCGATCATCCCGGGCGTCTCCTGGAGCACGTTGCAGATGAACTGCAGCGCCGAGCAGGTACCGCGCACCGCCCAGCGCTGGGCCTGCTCCGCGACATCGCAGCTCCACCCGAATTCGCGAATCCGGCCCTCCGACTGCAGGCTCTCGAGCGTCTCCACCACCGCATCCGACTGGTCGTCGGAGAGGCTCCCGACGTGACACTGGTAGAGGTCGATGTCATCGCGTTGCAGACGTCGAAGCGACCCCTCGCAGGCTCGCCGGATGTAGTCGGGGCTCACATCCTGGGCGTGCCCCCGCCGGCTTCCATCCTCGTCGAAGGTGTTGCCAAACTTGGTGGCGATCACCACGTCCTCTAGGTGCTGCTCCAGGGCCTTGGCGACCACCCTCTCGCTGTGGCCCGCACCGTAGGAGTCGGCGGTGTCGAAGAAGCGGATGCCGAGGTCGTAGGCGCGGCGGATGCCACGGACCGACTCGTCGTCATCGACCTGACCCCAGCCGATGGTCCGCCCGTCCTCCCCCAGGGTCGGACCCCCGATCGCCCAGCAGCCGATCCCCATGGGGCTCAGCCGGATGGGTGAGCGTCCGAGCCGCCGGGGCTCCAGATCGTCCGAGATCTCCATCTCCATCTAGGTCTCCTTCCCGGCGTGCGACACCTGGGGCACTGCCAGCTCCCAGCCGCTCTCCTCACGACCATCACGCACCTCGATGCCGCAGCCGGTGAGGAGGTCGCGGAGGCGGTCGGCGTCCTCGAAGCGGCGCTCCGCCCGGAAATCGCGGCGCAGGGCGAGGATCGCCTCGACGAGGGGTGCGACCCGCTCGCGCGGGTCGGCCGCGCCCTCGGTGGCGAGCTCCCCCAACCTGGTCACCATCCGCCGGAGCAGCGACCGGCCCCGCTCGCGCTCGTCGCCCGAGAAGGTCTCGTTCGACCATTCGTCCAGGAGGCTCTCGACGGCCAGCACGGCGGCGACCATCCCCGCCACGTTCCTGGAGTCGCGGGCGCGGTCGAATTGATCCTGATGCTCGGCGAGGAGCGCGATGAACGGCTCCTCGCGTTGAGTGGGCTCGGGGCGGACACCCTCCGTGGTCGCGACCGCCCCCGAGACAGCCGGCGTCGCGGTGCTGCCGGTGGCGGCGCCGGAGAGCAGTTCCCGGAGCTCGCCGAGAGGGATCTCCGTGCCGACGGGGAGGGCGGTCTCGATCCCATGGCGCCGCACCACGGCCCGGCCGCGGCCACGCACCTCGACCCGCTCGGCGGCGAGGTCGAGGATGAGGGCGGTGTGCTCGTCGACCCCGAGGATGGCGGCGCCCTCGGGCAGGGCGGCCTCGAGCTGGACGAGGCGGCTCTCACCCATGTAGCAGAAGCGGGTGTCGTGGGTGCCACCCTCCGCGTTGTCCCAGTGGGTGATCACCGCGGCGCGGATGCCGGCGGCGCTCAGCAGATCGAGACCGTCCAGCCAGTGCACCGGCTCGCCCACCTTGTAGATCTCGTAGACGGGAAGTGAGACCAACCCGAGGGTGATCGCCGCGGCCGAGGCGAGGGTCACACAGCCGCCCCGCTCGAGCTTCTCGGCGAGGAGTCGCGGGATCTCGGTCCCGCGCCACTCACGGAGGGTGTAGCTGGGACTGCCGGGACCGGAGAAGACGTAGTCCGCCTCGTGGATGCGGCTGTAGGCGGCCTCCTTCTCGAGCTCGGAGGCGGTCTCGGCGCGGCGCAGGCTGGCCAGCGCGAGGGGGTGCACGATGCTTCGCTGGAAGTACTCCTGGGCCTTGGCGACCAGCTCGTCGGCGTTCTCCTGGAAGCCGAACGGCGTGTCGATGAGAGCGGCCCGTGCGCCGTCGCCGCCCACCCGCTCGATGAGCTCGCGGTGGACCGGCGCCATGGTCGGGGCCGTCTCCCCCGAGCCCATGATGCAGAGGATGCGAGCGGACGTCATCGCCCTCATCCTACGCAGCGCGGACGGCCGGTCGGAGAGCGCGGTGGCCGGTCGCGCGACCCGCCGGTGAGTGGGGGGTCAGGGCTGCCGGGGCCCCCCGTCACTCCCGGTCCCGGAGTACCGGCGCTCCATGGCCGCGACGCGCTGGACGTTGGCCTCCTCCTCCGGGTCGATGCCGGTGGTCCCGAGAAAGGATTCGACGATCGCCTGGGCGGCGTCCGCGGTGGCGTCGGAGAGGGCGATGGCGAGGACGTTGGCGCCATTCCACCGGCGGGCGCCGCCGGCGGTCTCGGCGTCCTTGCAGAGCGCCGCGCGGATGCCGGGAACCTTGTTGGCGGCGATGCTGACCCCGGTCCCGGTCCAGCAGCAGACGACGCCGGCCTCGGCCACCCCCTGGGCCACCAGCCGGGCAACCTGCTCGGCCGCCTCCGGCCAGGGCGTGTCACCGGCGCCCACGGCACCACAGCGGATCACCGAGAATCCGCCCTCCTCCAGCCAGCCGGCGATGGCGTCCGGGATCGGGTGACGGGAGTCGCTGCCCACGGCGATCCGGCGATTGATCGACATGGCCCGGATGGTACGCGGGGAGAGGGGGTAAGCCCTGATACATTTCGCCGATCGTGGACGAGCGGCAGTACCACCTCCAGGTGGAGGCCGGCGAGATCGGCGAGTACGTGCTGCTCCCGGGCGATCCCGGACGCTGCGCGCGAATCGCGACGCGCCTGGACGGCGCCCGGCAGATGGCCGCGAACCGGGAATTCGTCACCTACACCGGGAAGCTGGACGGGGTCACGGTCAGCGTCACCTCCACCGGGATCGGCGGCCCCTCGACGGCCATCGCCGTCGAGGAGCTGGTCCGGGTGGGCGCCCGGACCCTGGTGCGGATCGGCAGCTGCGGGGCCCTCGACCCCGGGCTGCGCTTCGGTGACCTGGTCGTGGTGCAGGCGGCGGCCCGGGGCGACGGCACCCCGGACCACTACGCACCGGGCGGGTTTCCCGCCGTCGCCGACATCGACGTGGTGCAGGCCCTCCGTACGGCGGCGGGGGCGGCCGGCCACCGCCTCCGGGTCGGCATCGTCCTGACCAACGACGCCTTCTACGCGGAGATGGCCCCCGAGACATTCCCTCTGGAGGGGATCATCCGGGCGCGTTGGGACGCCTGGGCACGTGCCGGATGCATCGCGGCGGAGATGGAGACGGCCACCCTGCTCACCGTCGCCGCGGTGCGTCGGGTCCGGGCGGGGGCCGTGCTCACGGTCATCGACAGCGCCTCCGAGGGCATCACCGGGTTGCCGGACCCGACGAGCCTCCCCATCGACGCCGCCATCGACACCGCGGTGGGCGGGCTCCGGCGACTGATCGCGCTCGACGCGGCCGCCGCCAGCGGTGGAGGCGCAGCGGCAGGCCGCTGAAGGGGGGACGGCGGCCGGAGGCTTTGTCCGTGACATGTCCGCGCCGGCGCTGGAGACTAGCGGCGGCGATCGCAGCAGATTGCGGCTGCGACCGCCGCCACCCCGGGACGGTTGGCAGGAGGCAGTCCCGTCCTCACGGCCCGCAGCGCAGCCCGGCTCCCACCTCCCCTTGCCGGCTGCGCCCGGGCCGCTCCCGGACCGATCCAGGTCGGAGCTCAGGCCGCGCTCCGCCTCGCGCCCGCGAGTTGGGGGAGCGCCTCGTGGCCGACCACCGCGCCCATCAGCAGGACCGCTCCCAGCCCCTGGACCAGGTTGAGACGCTGGCCGGCGAGGAGCACGGCGAAGAGCAGGGCCCATGCCGGCTCCATGGCCATGATCAGGGCGGCGCGGGTGGCGCTCATCTTGGCCTGGGCCCAGGCCTGCAGGGGAAAGGCCAGGGCGCTCGCGAAAACCCCGGTGATGACGACGCCGAACCAGACGACACCGGTCGGGCGGGCGATCGAGGGGACGCCGGCAGCCGTGAAGACGACGAAGCAGACGGCCATCTGCAGGAAGGCGAGATCGATGGAGCGGATGCCCGGGCCGCGGTGCGAGAGCAGCACCACCTGGACTGCGAACGCCACCGCCCCGAGGAGCACGAGCAGGTCACCCAGCCCCACGTTCACGCTGGGATCACCGCCGGCCAGGAGCCCGGTCCCGATCAGGGCGATCGCCACGGCCACGCCGGTCCGCGGGGCGATCCTCGCCCCGAAGAAGTGGTCGATCACCGGCGTGAAGACGACGAAGAGGCCGGTGATCAGCCCGGCGGTGCCGGGAGCGGTCCCCTTCAGTCCGTAGGTCTGGAAGGCGTACCCGGCGGCGACGGCGAGGCCGATGACGCTCCCCATGAGGAGGGCGCGGCGGCTCGGGAGCCGGCGGGAGAGGATGAGCAGCACCAGCACGGCCAGGCCGAACCGGAGCGCCAGAAAGGGGGCCACCGGGTAGCTCGTGATCGAGTCCTTGACGACGACGAACGTCCACCCCCAGACGGCGGTGACGACGGTGAGCACGAGGACGTAGAGCACGGGCCTGGGATGGTCGCCGATCCGCGCCTCGGCGCGCTTGCGGCGTCAGGGCCCGGAGTGCGTCAGGGTCCCGAGTACGTCAGGGTCCCGAGTAGAAACGCGGGAAGGCGATGATCAGCACCGCCAGCGGGACCAGCAGCGAGGCGCCGAGGACGCACGCCATGGCCATCGAGCGCGCGCTCCTCATGCTGACGGCGACGAGAGGATCGCGGCCCGCGGCGACGGCGCTGGCGACGACCCAGAGGGCCGCAGCCAGGACCACGCCGAGCACGGCGCTGTAGACCAGCACTGCGTACTCGAGGCTGGTGCCGGGATGACCGACGGCGAGGGCCGCGACCACCACTCCGAGGACGACGGTGGTGCCGTTCCAGAGCGCGTTGACGCCGACCCCGGAGAGGTACCCGCGGACCAGGGCGACCACCCGACCCTCCTCCTTCCAGTGCCACCAGCCGAGCATCACCAGCCCGGTGGCCAGGGGGTTGGCGGCGGCACCGATGGAGCGGCTCAATGCGACCATCGGCCACTGGTGACCGGACGCGATCCCGATGCCGGCGTAGACGAGGTTCTCAACCAGGGCGAATCCCACCCCGGCCCAGGCTCCGAAGAGGAACGCCTCCTCCCGGCTCGCGGGTCCTGCCAGCCCGGCTCCCAGCGCCTTGCCCGCCTCCTCGGTCAGCGGCGCCACCGCGACCAGCGTGATCAGCAGCACCAGCACCCAGGGCGAGCCGAGCACCGTGGTGAGGCGTGGGTCGAGCTGCAGGCTCCGGATGAGCTGGTGGGCTCCGGTGCCGAAACCCTGGACAAAGAGGGCGACGAAGCCGCCGGCGAGCGGTGCGGTGAGCAGGGCCACGAGAACGCCGAGTCCTCCGCCCAGGATCAGTGCGCGGCCGGGAAACGGGCGCCCCAGCCGAGCACAGAGGGCTGCACCGACCGCGAGAGGGGCGGCGGACGCGCACAGCAGGGCGAGAGCACCGGCGCCGACCCCGGCGGCGGTGAGGGCGACGGCGACGGCGGTGATGCCGAGCAGCAGGGTCGCGAGGCGGTCGGCCGGCTTCATTCCCAGCCCACCGTGAGCTCGCCGAGCCGCCGGACCGCCGTCTGCACCCCGCTCCGGGTCTGCTCGAGGGTGGCGGCCATGACCAGGAGGAGAACCCCGATCCCCGCCACCAGCCCCCAGAGCGTCATGCCATGGACCTCGGGGATCACCCGGACGACGGGCACGGCCAGCATCAGGACGAGCGCCGTCCCGATCGCACCGGCGGCGAACTCGACGCGGCGCCGCACCCGGGTCTCGGCTCCCCAGGCGGCGAGGCCGGCAGCGAGCGCCACCGCCAGCAGCCCGTAGGCGTCGCTGCCGGTGATGGTCTGGACCAGCGCGGCGCCGACCACGAAGAGCATCCCCGGGTACTCGATGGCGACCAGCTCGGGCGTGGTGCCGGCCGTGCCGTGCGTCCGGCGATCCCAGCGTGCCAGCTCCACCGTGACCAGCGCGGTGACGCCTATCGGGACGGTCAGCCACTCGGGGCTGCCACTCAGCGACTGGCCGGCGAAGAGCAGCCAGGCCCCGCAGAGGAGTGGCGATGCGAAGTAGAGCGGTTCCGCCCGGCGGAGGGTCAATCCGGCCACCGCGCACTCGGTTCCGAGGACGGCGAGGGTGACCTCGAGGGGGCCCCGGTCGGGCAGGAGGGAGAGGGCGAGCCAGGCACCGGCCAGCGTGGCCAGCGCCGTGAAGAGCGCGGCGGGCCGGAGCCAGGCGGAGTCGGGCTGGACCGCCCAGACCATGAGCCCGGCGGCAAGACCGACCAGGCCACCCAGCACGCAGCCGTCGACGCTGCCCGCGGGGCTGAGCTGGAGGGCGATGATGAGAGCGCCCCCGGAGCCGGCGGCGAACAGCGCCGCCGCCTCCCGGAGCGCGCGGCGCCGATACGGCAAGGCCGAGGCCCCGGCGGCGACCCCCTGCATGAGCAGGCCGGCGGCAAGCCCGAGGAGAGCCGGACGGGTCGCCGCCCCCGTCGAGGAGGCGGCCGCGACGACCGCGACGAGCATGCCCAGGAGGGAGATCCCGACCCAGGCGGCGGCGGACTCCGTGACCGGGGGATGGCCGGCGCGGGCCAGGCCGGCGATGGCGAGGGCGGCGACCCCCGCGGCCAGGGCGGTGAAGGCGACGACCTGGGGGTCCGGCCAGGCGGCGAAGACGGCGACCAGGGCCCAGGCCCAGCCGGTCACCAGGGCGGCGACGAAGTGGAGCTGGGGCAGCCGCAGCGGCCGGGCTGCCAGTCCGGCGGCGACGGCGGCGGCGAGCAGGGCGCCGATGGCCGCGGGAGTGCCGCTCGGGAGGGCGGCGGGGCTGGCCGCGCCGGCGGCGGTGGCCACGCCGGCGGCGGCGAGCGCGGCCAGCGGCCAGAGCCACCCGGGCGGGACCCGCCAGAGACGGACGACCGCGCCGAGGGTGAGGGCCAGGACACCCCCGACAACCGCGGTCGCGGTGACCCATTGGTTGAAGTCCCAGGCGACCCAGACCGCGAGCTCGGCCCAGGCCCACCCGGCGGCGACGACGGTCGACCATTGCAACGCCGCGCGCACCGCGCCGGTCGTTCGCCAGGCGGCCACCGCGCAGCCCGCGGCGATGGCGGCGAGAGCGAGCGCCAGCCACCCCGGACCCGCGACCGCGGCGCCGATCAGGACCAGGGTGGGACCGGCGATCGCCCAGGCCCAATGACGTCGCCACAGCGCGGTCAGCAGCGCCAGGGCGCCGGCGCCGGCGTACGTCTCGCTGATCACTCCCGTCCCGCCCGCGGTGACCGCCCAGGCGAGCCCGTACGCGGCGACGGCGTGGGCGACCACCAGGGGCGCAACGTCCCAGCGCAGCCAGGGATCGGGTCGGGCGACTCCATCGACGCCCGAACGCGCCCGGCGCTCGGGGTGACGGCCACCCAGGAGCCGGTGCAGCCGATCGGCCGCCCAGGCGACCGCAAGCAGCACGGCTGCCGCCAGGACGGTGACACGGGCGTCGCCGCCGGGAAGGAGCGCGGCGATCCCGACGACCACGAGCGCCTCGGCGACGCCGCTGATGGCGCCGGCTCGGAGCTGGACGGCCACGACCAGGTAGAGGCCGGCGGCCGCGATCGACCACCAACCATAGACCTGGGGGCTGTCGGGAAAGACGAAGGCCAGCCCGATGGGAACGGCGAGCGCACCGAGGACTGCGGGCCGGGCCAGCCAGCCGATCCGAAACCCCTCGCCGGGCCGCCGGCCACCGGCGACCAGGTCGTCGGCGAGGAGACCTCCGACGAGGAGCAGCGCCCCCATCCCCATGAGCACCTGGTACAGCGACGCGACCGGGACACCGGCGGCATCGGCGAGGAGCACCCCGAGGACCACGGACATCACCCAGGCGAACCAGGTCATGAAGGACCGTCGCAGCTCCCCGCCCATCACCGCCACCACACAGATGGAGGCGGCCACCGCGACGATGCTCGGCCAGAGGTCGGGGGCCGCGACCGCGATGCCCACGGCGGAGAGCCCGACGGCGTTCATCGCCAGGAGCGGTGCGAGCGGACGGCGGTGGAGGCTTGGCCGCGTGGCCATCGCATAGGCGAGGGCGATGGCGGCATCGACGATCCCGATGAGACTGCGGCGCCCGTCGAAGGCACCGAGCTGCTGTCCGAGGACCAGGGTGAGGAGGGGCAGGCTGGTGACCAGCGCCTGCTGGGGGATCGCCGCCGCCAGCCGGCGGAGCCCATCCCGGGGACCGAGGAGGCGACCGGCGAGGGCGGTGAGCGCAGAGCGACCGGCCTCGTGGGCGGCGACCGCCACCAGCCAGCCGGCGGTCCAGAGACCGAGGGTGATGGCCTGGGTCCATCCTCCGCGGGAGCCGAGGAGAGCACCGAGGGTGACGGCGTGGCCGATGAGGGCCAGGTGCCCGGCCACGCGCTCGCGGCGCAGCGACGCAGTGAGGATGACCGCGAGCCCGACCGCGCCCCAGATCAGGGGCACCAGCGTCACGCCGGCTCCAGCCGCCTGGAGGCCCAGGTACAGCCCCCAGGCCAGCGCCGCCGCCCCTGTCCACACCCGGAGGGCCGGCCGGCCCGGGGCCAGGGCGACCGTCAGCGCCGCGACGGCAACGACAGCGGTCAGCTCGACCGACGCTCCCGTGTACAGGACGGTCGACTGCATCAGGATCGCCGCGGCACCGGCACACGGCCACCAGTCGTAGAGGAGGTCGCGGACCCGGAGCGCCCGAACGGCGAGGGTCACCGCGAGCAGGATTGACGCCATCACGAGCAGCGCCCGCAGCGGAGGCAGCAGCTGCAGGAGGGCGTAGGCGGGGAGGAGGCTGACGAGTGCGGTCAGGAGCTCCGGCATGCCCTCGAGCCCGTTCTTGGTGGCGAGCCCCCGCATGGCCCGGAGGGGGCGCAACCGCCGTGCCTGGACCCAGATCGCCAGAGCACCCCCACCGAGCAGCGCCGTCCAGGGGGCGCCGAGGGCCACCAGGGAGCCGATGATCGCGATGGGGAACGCCGCGGCGAGGGCAACGGGGTCGGGGCGCCGCCACTGCTGCAGCTCGAGCAGGAGCAGCCCCGCGAAGACGGCCACCGCGCCCACGGCGGGCCACCCCCACCCGGGCACCAGCTCGCCCAGGGTGGCCGCCGCCAGCAGGGCCTCGACGAGCGCGCCAGTAACGCCTCTCCCCCAGCGCTCGGCGACCAGGGCCACGCTGGCGATCGTCGCCAGGCCGATGATCGCGACCGGAAGCGAGGACCCCCCGCCGGTGGCGGTGAAGAGCAGTCCCAGCACCCAGCCGACCCCCGCCATGACGGCGCCGGCCGCGAGCGTCGGGCTGGCGAGCCAGTGGTGCGGGCGGAGCGCGGTGGCGCCCAGGGTGAGGGTCACGATCGACGACGCGAGGGCGACCTGGCCAGCTGAGTAGCTGTCGTGGTGCAGGGCGAGCCCGGCGGTCCAGACCGCGGTCCACAGCATCGGTCCGACCAGGTAGCGGAGCGGAGACTCCCGGCGCCGGGCCGACGCCGCGGCGTAGAGGACCATCAGCACGAGGGCCACTGCGACCCGGGCGACGATCTCCGAGGAGCCGCTGACCCACGTGCTCATGGCCGAGAAGAGGGCGACGGGGGCCAGGCCGCCGGCCAGGATCTCGATGCTCGCGGCCACAAGTGCGGAGCCCTTGTTGTAGAGGAACCAGGAGGCGACGGCGAAGAAGGTGGGGATGGCGAGCAGGGAGGCGGCCCGGAGCTGCGGGTTGACGCTCTCGTAGGCGAAGAGGGTGAATCCGAGCGTGCCGACGAAGGTGAGGAGAACGCCGAGGTAGGCGAGACCGTGGACGGCCAGCTCGGTGCGGGCGGCGGCCCCGAGCCGTGCGGCGTGAACGGTCCACTGCCGTCTGGGCGCCCGGCGGGCGGCGGGCGGCGGGAGTGCGGGGCCGGCATCGGTGAGGCCAGCTGCGGAGGGAGATGCGACGGGTACGGAGGTGCTCGGCGCGGCCGGAGCCGGGGCGGCCGGCGCCGGCGCCGCGGCGGCAACTGGCGCGCGGTACGGCTGCCCGGTCAGGAAGGCCCAGCGCCAGTAGCACTCCCAGAAGCGAGCGACATAGCGAGCTCGCGATCCCGCGAGGACCTGCGGGGCTGCCATGGAGGGAGCAATCGCGTCGTAGAGGGTATCGAGGGTGCCGATGGCGTCCCGGAGGAGGTCCATCTGCGCCTGGAGTACGGCGACCTCCTCCCGGACGCCGCGTCCAAAGCCTGACGGGTCCTGTTCCACCGGATCTGACTCCTCGACGCCGCGGGATGCCGCGGCCAGGGACGATGCTGAGCCCCGCGCGGCCGCCCCGCATCGGCGAAATCCCCGAACGCACCAAAGGGTTTTCCCGGAGCATCCAAACCCACCGCGGCACTCGATGGGGGCCACGCTCCGCGGTCGGCATGGCGGCGTTACCGGACTTCGACATCAGGGGACCCCACCTGCCTGGCCCGGCCGGCGTGCCGCGCTGGTGGCCCGAGCTACACCAGGGGGTGGACCGCGTCCTCCGCGGCGAGGCCCACGTTGGCGGTCGGGTCATGTCCATTGACCGTGGCCTGGTCCGGCGGCACCGCTCCGTTGGCCGGGGGGACGCTGCCCTCCGCCGGCACCGCTCCGTTGGCCGGGGGGACGCCGCCGTCCGCCGTCGGGGCTCCGTCCGGGGGGTCCCCCTCGGCGTGCGCGACGGGCGATGGCAGCCGGCTCAGCTCGTCCAGCCGGTAGCCGACCCCACGGAGGGTGGTGATCCGGACCCGAGCCGCCACGGGCAGCTTCTGGCGCAGCCAGGAGATGTGGACGTCCACGGTGTTGACCCCGCCACTGAAGCGGGGGCCCCACACCTGGTCGAGCAACTCGTGGCGCCGGAAGGCACGCCCCGCGGAACGGGCCAGGGCGACCAGGAGGTCGAACTCGCGAGGCCGGAGCTCCAGCTCGTCACCGCCCACCTGGGCCCGTCGTCCCGGTGGGTCGAGGAACAGCTCGCCGACCTGGACCGTCTCCAGCTGATGGCGGACGCGGGGCTGCCACCGGCGCAGGAGGGACATGACGTGCGCCTCCACCACCGGGTCGGCCTCGGTGTCGGCAAGGCAGACGTCGGCGCCACAGGTCAGGGCGGCCACCCGGTCGGTCGGTGCCGCCTCGGTGACCAGGACGAGCGGCGCCCGGCTCAGCCGGCGCAGCGCCAGGGCGAGGGCCGCCGGGTTTGCGGTGTGAGCGAGCACCACGTCCACGTCGGTGGCATCGAGGGCGTCGGAGGGCCAGCCGGTGGCTCGGCGCACCAGGCACCCCTCGGCGCCGAGGCGCTCCTCGAGACCAAGGGCGCGCGGCTCGGGTACGTCGATCAGCAGAACCGTGGGCACTGATGAGCCCTCAGACCGATCAGGTCAATAGGTCGAGACGTTGAGGTCTTCGATCCGGCCGGTACCCAGATAGACGGCGCGCTCGCAGAGATTGGTGACCCGGTCGGCAATCCGCTCCAGGTTGTGGGTCGCCCAGAGCTGGTAGGTGCAGGGCACGACGGTGTCCGGCTGCGCGGTCATGGTGGCGATCATCTCGCCGTAGATGTCGTCGTACAGACGGTCGATGGCGTCGTCGTCCCCGACCAGCAGGCGGGCACCCTCCACGTCGCGCTCACGGAGCACCCTGACTCCCGCCGAGAGCATCGCCCGGACCAGCGTCCCCAGCTGCAGGACACTGGCCGGCAGGGACCGCATCGGCGGGCGGCCCAGCATCAGGGCGACCTTGGCGATGCCCTCCGCATGGTCGCCGATCCGCTCCAGGTCGGCGATGACGTAGAGGACGGCGATGAGCAGGTGGAGTCGTTCCTCGTCGAGCCCGGGCGCCAGCTCGGCGGTGACCCGCTCCTCGATCAGGTAGCGGAGCCGGTTGACCTCGAGGTCGGCCTGGACCACCAGGTCGGCCCCCTCCAGGTCGGAATCGGCGAGAGTTCGGAGCGCCTCGGCCAGCTGGGCCTCGACCTTGGAGGCGAGCTGCCAGACGTCCGCCAGGACCTGATCCGCCCCGGAGCCCGAGGAATCCACTGCCGTTAAAGACATCTTAATCCTGCGTTTGCCAATCTTTAACCGAGCCCTAACCCCGAAGAGTATGGAGCACCACGTGGACGGCAGCACCGCCAGCCCAACGAGCTCTCAGCGGACCCTCGGCGAGGCGCTCGACGAGGCCCCTCTGAGCCTTTTTCATCTCAAGGCCGCGTTCACCGCCGCGATGGGCTTCTTCACCGACGCGTACGACCTCTTCATCATCGGCGTCGCCCTCGTCCTCATCAAGGAGCAGTGGCACCTCTCCGCGGTCCAGACCAGCTTCCTGGGAGGCGCCACCCTCCTCGCCACCCTGGTGGGGGCTCTCGTCTTCGGCCGGATCGCCGACATCGTGGGACGGACCCGGGTGTACGGGCTGGTGGCCGCGATCATGGCCTTCGGCGCCCTCGCCACGGCGCTGGCCCCGGGCTACCTCTGGCTGGTCGCCTTCCGCTTCATCCTCGGTATCGGGATCGGCGGCGACTACCCGGTGAGCGCCGTCATGGCCAGCGAGTACGCCAACCGCCAGCGCCGCGGCCTGCTCGTGTCCCTCGTCTTCTCGTCCCAGGCGGCCGGGCTGATCATCGGCCCGGTGGTGGCGCTCGCGCTGCTCGCCTCGGGGGTGAACCACGAGGTGGCCTGGCGGCTGATGCTGGGTCTCGGGGCGCTGCCGGCGCTCAGCGTCCTCTACCTTCGGCTCAAGACGCCGGAGTCGCCGCGGTTCGCCGCTCAGGTCCAGGGCCGCGAGAGCGAGGCCCGCGCCTCCATGGAGAAGTACAGCCTGGGCGTGGTGCGAGCAGGCGCGGCGGCCGGCGGCTCGGGGCGCACCAGCCTTCGCACCTTCCTCACGGACCGGAAATCGCTCCTCCTCATCCTCGGCACGGCGGGCTCGTGGTTCCTCCTCGACTACGTCTACTACGGGAACACCATCTCCGCCCCGGTCATCCTCCGCGGGGTGGCGCCGGGTGCCAGCCTTCTCCAGTCGACGGCGTGGACACTGATGCTCTTTGCCCTCTTCGCAGTCCCGGGATATGCCTGCGCCGTCCTCAACGTCGACCGGGTCGGTCATCGCCGGCTGCAGTGGATCGGCTTCCTGGCCATGGCCATCTGCTTCGGGCTGATCGGGCTCATCCCGGGTCTGACCCACGTCATCGTCCCCTTCCTCCTCATCTACGGGGTCAGCTACTTCTTCACCGAGTTCGGGCCCAACGTGACCACCTTCCTGATCCCGACCGAGG
Source organism: Candidatus Dormibacteria bacterium (assembly GCA_049521435.1). Classification (GTDB taxonomy): domain Bacteria; phylum Chloroflexota; class Dormibacteria; order Aeolococcales; family Aeolococcaceae; genus Changshengia. The sequence continues at coordinate 13,729 of JBEKOU010000016.1, forward strand.
TGTTCGGGGTCGGGGAGCGGACGACCGGGCACGGCATCGCCGCCGGGGTGGGCAAGCTGGGCGCCTTCCTCGGCGTCTTCCTCTTCCCCGTGATGAGCTTGGCGCTGGGCCTGGGGGGTGTCCTGATTTTCTGCTCGGGCCTCGGGGTGGCGGGCGCACTCCTCACCCAGGTGCTCCCGGAGAAGAGCGGCCTCAGCCTGGACGCCGCCCACCCACTCCCCACCTCGGCGTGCGCCACGGAGCCGGCCGTGCAACTCGCAATGGAGTCGACCGAGCGCGTCCCGACGGAGTCGGCCGCGTGAGCGGAGGAGCTGGCAGGCTGCTGAGGAAACCCGGCTAGAACCCGACGGCGCGCGGACCCTGACCCGCCATTCGGCGCCCCGGCGGGACGTTGAGCAGGCTGACCGCCGCCAGCATCCCGGCGGCCACCCAGAAACCGGTGTCGGGCTGGAGCTGGGGCAGGGCGGCGGGCACCGGCCGTCCGGCCACCGAGAGTGTGAGCACTCCAAACGGGCCGGCGGCGAGCAGGAGGATGGCGAGCAGGGCGAGACCGGCGGTCACCAGCCGGTGCGCGGGCAGCCAGGCGGCGCTCATCGACGCCGCCGCCAGGATCAGGACCGCCACGGCCGCGAGCAGCGGCTGCCCACCGAGGCTCACGCCGGGGGGCGCGATCCCGTCGGCGTCGGCGCAGAAGACCGCCGCCAGATGGGAGGTGGGTTCACCCCCCACGAGCATCGCCGCGCCCGTGAAGGAGTACGCACCGACCCCGGTGCTGGTGCACGCCCAAGGGCGGGCAGGCTGGAGCGGTGTGCCTACGCCCGCTGGGACCGGGAGCCAGACCAGACCCTGGGGAGGCCCCACGAGGTCGAGCGGCGGGTAATCGCCGGTGAAGGTGATCCGCACCAGGCTGAGCGTCAGACAGCTGGCCAGCGCGCCGAGGAGGAGCACGCAGGAGGCGACCCGCAGGATGAGGGAGTCGCGCACGGTGGCGCGAGCGTACTGCGCCGATCCGGCTGGTGCGGCGCGTCCCACCCCCGCACTTGCGAAGATTCGCCGATGACCCCCAGCAGGGACGGCTGACCAGGGTGACCGGGCTCCAGGCCGGGATCGTGGCCGGTGCCGGTGTGCTCGCCGGCATCGCCAACACCATCGCGGGCGGTGGCTCCTTGCTCACCTTCCCGGCCCTCCTCGGAGCGGGGCTCAGCCCCCTCGCCGCCAACGTGACCAACACGGTCGGGCTGGTCCCGGGCCTGGCCAGCGGCAGCCACGGCTACCGCGCCGAGCTGGCCGGACAGGGGCGCCGGGTGGTCCGTCTCGGAATCCCGATGGCGGTAGGTGCGGTCATCGGCACGGCGCTGCTGCTGACCACGCCGCCCGGGCTCTTCACGCACATCGTGCCCTGGCTGATCATCCCGAGCTGCCTCGCCCTCCTCTTCCAGCCGGCCCTCGCCCGCGTCGTGGGCGACCGTGCCGACGAACGATCCCTGGTGCTGCGCCTCGGCCTGGTGCTCGGGGGTGTCTACAGCGGCTACTTCGGTGCCGCCCTGAGCGTGATGCTGCTCGCCGTCCTGGGGCTCTTCATCAATGACACCCTGCAGCGGCTCAACGCGACCAAGGTGGCCCTCACCACCATCAGCAACGCGATCGCGGCAGTGGGCTTCGCGATCTTCGGCCCGGTGAACTGGCTCGACGCCCTGGTGCTCGCCGCGGGGACGGTTGTCGGCGGACTCCTGGGCGCAGCGGCCGGCCGCCGCATCCCCCCGCTGGCGCTCCGGCTGGGCGTCGCCGCCATCGGTCTTGGGGTGGCCGTCAAGCTGCTGGTCGCGCCCTGAGCCCGATCCCCGCCTTGCGAGAGTCGCCCCCCGTGCTGATCGGCGCCCACGTGGCCGCACGGGGCGGGATCCACACGGCGGTGGACAACGCACTGGCGATCGGGGCGGAGGTCATCCAGACCCACCCGACCCCGGCTCAGATGTGGCGGCCGCTCCACCTCGAGGAGGCCGATCGCGAGCTGTACCTCGCCAAGTACGCGGCCTCCGGGCTCCGCGGGCACTACCTGCACGCCGTCTACCTGATCAACCTCGCGTCGCCGAAGGAGACGCTGCTCCGATCGTCGGTGACCTCATTGGTCGATTACATGGAGCTGGCGGCGTCCCTCGGCGCCGAGGGGGTGGTCTTTCATCCGGGGTCCCATCTGGGAGCCGGATTCGACACCGTCGTCGCCCAGATCGCGACGGCGATCCGGGAGGTGATCGACCGCAGCCCGACCGGGCGGGCGAGACTGCTGGTGGAGAACAGCGCCGGATCGGGGGGATGCGTCGGGCGCAGCTTCGAGGAGGTCGCGCGCATCGTCGAGGCCACGGCCTCCGACCGGGTCGGGGTCTGCCTCGACACCCAGCACGCCTTTGCGAGCGGATACGACGTTCGCGATGCCGGCGGGGTGGCGCGGACCCTGGATGACTTCGACCGGCTGATCGGGTTCGAGCGGCTGGGCCTGGTCCACGCCAACGACTCGGCCAGGGCGCTGGGCAGCAACGCCGATCGCCACGCCAACATCGGGGACGGGGAGATCGGGGCGGCCGGTTTCCGGCTGCTGCTCGCCGACCCCCGGATGCGGCGCGTCCCCTGGGTCCTCGAGGTGCCCGGGCCCGAGCGCAAGGGGCCCGACCGGGGGCAGGTTAGCCTCCTGCGGGAGCTGGCCGAGTTTCAGACGTCCGGCGGCGGCGCCTCCGGGGGCGGAGGAGGGAGATCGCCGGCCGGCGGGACCATGGGCTCGTAGGGAACCGCGACGCCGGCTCTGGCGCCTCTCCATAACAGGGGTGCCAACTGCGCCGAGAGGTTGTAGAGCGCGGTGAGGCCGAGGGCGACGATGGCGAGGATGAAGCCGACGCCGACGGTGATCGTGAAGGAGTTGGAGATCTCCACCTTCAGAAGGTTGGAGACACCCAGGGTTCCGTGGACCGCGAAGGTTCCCGAGATGGAGTTGAGGGCGCTGTGAGTGATCGTGTCGAGGACCTGGGTGCTCACCTGTCCCTGCTCGACGACCAGGAGGATGATCGCCACCGCTGCGGCAACGGCAACCAGCAGCCCGCGGAGGATGAAGCGGGTGAGACTCAGGAGGAGGCCGAGCAGCATGGCCACCAGGGCCACCAGCAGCAGCGGTTGGGCGCCGAGCCCGAGCTGATTCGCGTCGGCGCTGGTGGGAATCGAGCTCGAGCTCCCCTTGGTCAGCGCCGAGCAGCCGCTCGGCGCTGAGCCGGCCGCGTTCGGGGCGGATCCCGTCGCCAGGTCGAGACCCGAGTAGGTCGCGAGGTTGTAGTTGTTCAGACTGGTGATGCATCCGCTCAGCCCCGCGGGCATTGAGACGCTCCCCTGCCCGCCGAGCTGCTGCGAGATGGAGGAGAGTGACCCTAGCTCCGCCGTGACGGCGGAGGTATTGCACGAGACTCCCGCGAAGGGGAGCAGGAAGCAGAGCCCGGCGAGGACGAGGAGCACCGGCGACACGATCCGCGGAGCCGGTTCCTTGACGACAGCAGCCATCTCGCCACTCCTGATGGTCGCGCTCGCGGGTGGCGCAATCCTATGCCCTGGCCGAGCCCCCTGCCTCGCGCTCGTCGAGCGGTGCCAGGGCCCGGCGCGCCCAGGCCACTCCCGCCGAGGCCAGCTGGGCCAGCACCACCACCACCAGCAGCCCGTCGACGACCCACAGCCCGGCATCCGGGCCGCTGGTCACGGCCGACG
>JBEKOU010000017.1:0-15229 GCA_049521435.1 Candidatus Dormibacteria bacterium
CGCTGAGCGGTCATCGGACTGGTGGGCGGATAGCACGCGGTAACCTCTTCTCATGTGTCGAAGCATCAAGACCCTGCGCGGCGCCGAACCCCCGGCGTCCGCCGACGACATCCAGGCTGCCGCGCTCCAGTTCGTCCGCAAGGTGAGCGGCTACCGGCAGCCCGCCCAGCGCAATCGCGACGCTTTCGAGGCCGCGGTGGCAGAGATCTCGGCGGTCACCGGGCGACTCCTCGCGGAGCTTCAGCCGGCCGCTTCGCGCTGAGCCGGCCGCCACGGCCGGCCGATGCGGCGTCGGGTCAGGACGGGTTGGGATCGCCCCCGTCCAGCAGGATCGTCATCTGGTCGCGGACGATCCTGATCAGCTCGTCGTCCCGGCCCTGCCACATCATCCCGATCATGCGGAGGTCGCCCCGCAGGCTCCAGAGCGGGTGTCCGAATGTGGCCGGCCGGTTCCTCTCGATCGCGAAGTGGCTGCCCCAGGCCACCCCGTAGCTGATCAGCGGGAGGGCGAGCAGCCCCGCCGGCCGCCGTCTCACCAGCGCCACCGCCGCGGCCGCGGCTCCCACGTGGGTCCCCGCGAAATGGAGCCACCGGGTCGCCGGCCGGCTGTGCTCACTGACGTAGTGCGGGAAGTATTCGTCGAAGCTGTGGTACTCCCGCCCCACGGCTCCCGCCCGCCGAGATCCCATCGTTTCAGCCTACGCCTCCCGCCGCCAAGGTTGTAACGAACCGATGGCCCGACGGGCGACCCGTGGATCGGGTGTGATGCTGGCACAGCCCGGACATTCCACCTCCTCAGTCCTCCTCAGACCGACGACCGGAAGGCCGGGCCTCGTCGCGGCGCTCCCCGCGCCCACCGGGCGCGGGGAGCTCGCCCCGAGACGCGATGAGAGCTGGCAAGCCCTCTCGCGTCTGCGCCCAGCGCGCCCACCGGCTGTCAGGGGCCGGGCGCCCGGCGGGCCTCCACCAGGTAGATCGGCACCCCCGGCCAGAGCTGCCGGCGCCGCCAGCGCGCAAAGCCGGCGGCGCGCAGCAGGGTTGCCAGCTCCTCAGCGCTGCGATAGCCGCTGCCGTGACCTCGCGCGATCGAGCGCATCAGGCGGCCGAAGAAGCCGATTCCCAGCACGTCGGCGAGGAGCAGCCGGCCACCCGGCGCGAGCACTCGGACCACTTCCTGGAGAGCCCTCTCCTGGTGCTCCCAGTGGTGGAAGGACATCGTCGTGGTGGCCACGTCCACCGTCCCGTCGGCGAGCGGCAGGTGTTCGGCGGTCGCCACCTCGAGGCGCACCCGGGGCTCGGCCGCGAAGCGGGTGCACGCCACGGCGATCATCCCCGGGGCCGGATCGACCCCGATCAGCTCCGCGTCCGGGAGGCGGGAGAGGAGCGCCTCGAGCAGGCGGCCGGTCCCGCAGCCGAGGTCGGCGACGCGGCGGGGGAGCACCGGTCCGGAGGCCGCCGCAGTCAGGACCGGCCGGTGGATCTGCCCGAAGAAGTACTGCTCCGGGCCGCGGTCGTAGGTGGTCGACCATGCGTCGAAGCGCTCGATGTCGCCGTGGTGCGACCTCTTCATCAGCGCCGATCATCAGACCACAACGAACGGAGCGCGAGTCACGGGTGCATACTTCCGCTGCCTCTGCGATGAGCCTTCAGGACGTCGTCATCCCGTCGAGCCAGGTCCGCCTCCGCGGCTGCCTGGCGGTGCCCGATGCACCCGGTCCCCACCCGGGCGTGGTGGTGATCCACGAGGCGTACGGCCTCAACGCCAACATCCGCGACATCACCGGGCGCTTCGCGGCGGAGGGCTATGCGGCGCTGGCCGTCGACCTCTTCAACGACCGCAGCCGAGTGCTCTGCATGGCTCGCCTGATGGGCGAAGCGCTGATCGGCCGCGAACAGTTCGCGATCCCCCACCTGAGATCCTCCGCGGACTTCCTGATCGCGCGGCCGGAGGTCGACGCCCAGCGCATCGGCGTGATCGGCTTCTGCATGGGAGGGGGTCTCGCCCTCGCCTGGGGGTGCCGCGACCGGCGGTTGCGCGCGATCGCCCCCTTCTATGGCATGAACCCGCGCCCCCGCAGCGCGGAGCGCCGCCTCTGCCCGGTGGTGGGCAGCTACCCGGGCCGGGACTTCACAGCCCGGGGAGGGCGCAAGCTCGATGCCCGTCTCGACACGTACGGGATCGTCCACGACATCAAGGTGTATCCGGGGGCGCGGCACTCCTTCTTCAACGACCAGGGCAAGGCATACGACCCCGCGGCATCGGCCGACGCGTGGGAGCGCGTCCTGACGTTCTTCGCCGAGCACGTTCGCAACGCGCCCGGGGTCTCCGCAGCCTGAGCGCACCACCCGGCATGCCGGCAGCGTGATGCCACAGGCCCCGGGGGTGGATGCCCCCGGTGCCAGACTTGCGGCGTGAGGGCGAACGACCCCAAGACGGTGCTGAGGCGCTGCCTGCAGCAGGCCCGCGAGACCATGCTCTGGAAGCTGGAGGGCCTGTCGGAGTACGACGCCCGGCGTCCCCTGGTGCCGACCGGCACCAACCTGCTCGGACTGGTCAAGCATCTCGCCGGATTGGAGATCGGCTACTTCGGGGACACGTTCGGCCGTCCGGCGGCGGAGTCACCGCCCCCGTTCGACGAGTCGGATCCCAACGCGGACATGTTCGCCGCCGCCGGCGAGTCGCGTGAGCAGATCGTCGGGTCGTATCGGAGGGCGTGGGCGCACGCGGACGCCACCATCGCAACCCTGGAGCTGGACGCCGCCGGCCGGGTGCCGTGGTGGCCGCCGGAGCGTGCGGTGGTGACGCTGCACACGGTGCTGGTGCGCATGATCGCCGAGACCAACCGCCACGCCGGCCACGCCGACATCGTCCGCGAGCTCATCGACGGGACCGTCGGGCTGCGGGCCGGAAACGACAGCCTGCCCACCCTTGATCGAGACGGATGGGAGAGCCATCGCAGCCGGCTGGAACGGATTGCGTGGGAGGCCGGCGAGGAGTGAGCCAGAGCGCGCCGGGCCGCACTCGAGGTCTACAGGGCCGCGCTGCGGGGGTCTTCTCGGCGGGCTCTAGGGCTTTGCCCCTTCGCCGTCGCCACGCAGCCAGGTGAGCACCGAGAGCACCCTCCGGTTGTCGTCGGCGGTGTCCTCGATGCCCAGCTTGGAGAAGATCGCCGAGACGTGGGCTTCCACCGTCTTGGGGCTCAGGAAGAGGCGCTCTCCGATGGCGCGATTCGATCGTCCCTCGGCCATCTGCTGCAGCACCTCGCGCTCCCGGGCGGTCAGGGTCTCCATCGGATCGGCCTGGCGCCGGCGTCCGACCAGGCGGCTCACCACGGTCGGGTCGATCACCGACCGGCCTGCCACCACCGAGCGCAGCGCCGCCAGCAGCTCGGCGACATCGCCGACGCGATCCTTGAGCAGGTAGCCGACCCCGTCGGCGCCCTGGGCGAGCAGCTCCATCGCATACCGGGTCTCCACGTACTGGGAGAGCACCAGCACCGCCACCTTGGGGTGGTGCACGCGCAGGTGAAGCGCTGCCTGGAGGCCCTCGGTGCTGTTGGTCGGGGGCATCCGGATGTCGACGATGCAGACATCCGGGGGGTCGGCGTCCACGGCCGCGAGCAGGGCCTCGGCGTCACCCACCTGGGCCACCACCTCGAAGCCCGACTCGACCAGCATCCGGGCCAATCCCTCGCGCAGCAGCACCGAATCGTCGGCGAGGATCACGCGCATGGCAGTTCGACCTCCAGGCGGGTACCGCCGCCCACCGGGCTGTCCAGGGTGAGCTGGCCGTCCAGGGCGGTTATCCGGTCCACCAGGCCGTTGAGGCCGGTCCCACCGCCGAATTCCGCGCCGCCGGCCCCGTCATCGCTGATCTCGACCAGGAGACGGTCGCCGTCGAGGCGAGCGGTCACCGACACCTGGGTGGCGCGGGCGTGCTTGGCCGCGTTGGTGAGCGCCTCGCAGACCGCGAAGTAGGCGGCCGCCTCGACCTGGTCGGGGAGCCGGCGGTCCACCGCCGTCCGCAGCGTCACCGGGACGGGCGCGTTCTCCGCCAGGGACTCGAGGGCGGCGCCCAGACCCGCGTCGGAGAGGATGGCCGGCCGGATCCCGGCGGCCAGCCGGCGCAGCTCCTCCAGCGCCTTCCTGAGCTGGCGCTCGCCGTCGGCGAGCAGCTGCCGGGTCTCCCCGGGGCGCTCGGCCACGCGCTCCCCGGCCCGGCTCAGGGTGAGGGCCAGGGCGACCAGCCGCTGCTGCGCGCCGTCGTGCAGGTCGCGCTCCAGCCGCCGGCGCTCCTGGTCGGCGACGGTCACCAGGCGAGCGCGCGACTCCATGACCTCGGCGAGCCGGGCGCGGACGTCCGCCTGGAGGCGTTCGTTCTCGATGGCGAGGGCCGCGGCCCCGGCCACCACCGCCACCAGGCTGGGGTCGTTCTCCAAGGAGCGGTCGTGGATCAGCGCAGCCACCGCCACGCCTCCCCGCTCCAGGATGGTGAAGCTGCGAGAGGAGCGGCGTTCGGGGAGGTCGAGGGGGTGCCCTTCGCTGTCGACCCATCCCTCCCGGCCGGGAATCTGGTATGCGAGCGTGAGCGAGGGGTCGTGAAGGGTCTCCGCCAGCGCGTCGCGGATGCGCTCGGGCGGGGGGGACGACCCCAGCTCGACCACGAGATGGCCGGCGGATGCGACGGCGAGGCGGCTGCGCAGCAGGCCAAAGACGAAGGCGACGGGGAGCGAGGCGAGCGCGATCGGGGTGAACACCGGCAGCGCGTTCTGCAGTCCGGGAACCAAGCCTCTCACCGAGGGAAGGGACAGCAATATGGCCGCCAGCAGCATCGGGCCACTGGCCCAGAGTGCCGGACCGAGGGCGCGCCTCGCCGGTGGAGTGCCCCGGACGTAGTGGAGGACGACCAGGCCCACGAGCGTCACGCAGAGGGTCGCGTCGAGGCCCTGCTGAATGCCGTTGGCGATCATGTACTGGGTGGCGTCCCGGTGGAGCACGAAGAGCTCTGCGCTGTTTGCCGGGGCGAAGAGCACGTGGGTGAAGAGGTTGCCCCCCAGGGCCCAGAGGTAGCCGGCGGTCACCACCATGCGGTCCACCCTGCCCTCCACGAGGCCGCTCGGAAAGGCCACGACCAGATGGCCGAGAAAGCCGAAGTAGGCCACGAAGAAGAAGTCCCCCAGGGCAAAGGGGAGCGGGGCCGTGACGTGCTGCAGGTCCTGGACGAACCAGGTCAGGCCCACCGCCACCATCAGCTGACCGGTGCGGTTGTGGGGGCGCCGCCACCATGCCGCGCCGCCGACCAGCACGTAGGTCATCCCGCCCGCCACATGCAGGGCGATGGTCGCCGCCGACTCACCGCCGGGGTGGTGCAGGTCGGCCATGAGCGCGAGGAGGGCGATGGCGACCCCGAGCGCGGACGCCGCGAGCGGCAGCACCGCGGGGCGGTGGCCACCGAGCCTGGCGTGGGGAAGGGAGGCCGCCTCGACCACGGCGGGATTGTCACATGCCCGGGCGGAGGTCGAAGCGGGAGCTCCGACCGCCTGTCCGGCGCCCGGTCGCGGGTCGCCGACGGCGCGGCGGCGCGCGGCGACTCATGGCACACTCGGCCGGTGCTCCTCCCGATCACGACCGACGTCCTCGTCGAAGAGGCGGAGCGGCTCGGAACCGACGGCCACCGCTACTCCGCCCGCCAGCTCTACTACGCCGTCTGCCGGGCCGTGGAGCGGCCGGCGGTGTCGGTCACTCGAGGGTTCATCGGCCTCGGGGCGATGCTGGTCGTGCTGGGCGGGGCCATGCTCTGGGTGAAGACCATCCCCCTCTCCGCCATCCTCGCTGCGATCGGAGTGGCCGTGCTGCTCGCCGCTCCTCTCAACGCCCGGGTCGAACGCAACCGCGAGGTTCGGAGGTCGCACGACACCCGGACCCTCGCGATCAGCTTCCCGAGCTTCCTCGCTGGGCCGCTGGCGGAGGCACTACGGCTGCGGTCTGAGGCGTTCACCGCCCTGGTGTCACCGGCTCCATCCGGCGGAGCCGGAACAGACCCCCCTGCCGCCACGAGCGGCGACGCGCCTCTGGCTTCCGGCCCCACCTCGGGTCAGCCTGTCTCCGGGCCTCTGGTTGTCTGCGACCGCGGCGAGACCGCGCGGCTGCTCTCTGCCAACGCCGGCCGGCTCCCCGCTGGGACCGACGTCGCCGCCCTGACCTCGGTGATGACCGACGACGGAGGGAGGCTGGCACCCGGATTGCGCGGCCGCCGGCTCGTCGCCGTCCACGACGCGGACCCAGCCGGCTGCGGCCTGCCAGCCGTCCTCCGGCGGGCCGGTGCCTCCGATGTCACCGACGCGGGTCTCCGTCCCCCCGTCTCGGACGTCGGGCTCCAGGTCATCGAGGGTGCCCCGGCTCGGATGCCCGCCGGGATCGAGGCCGACCTCACCCCCGCGGAGGTCGCCTGGCTGCGGAGCGGCCGTCGCCTGGAGCTGGCGACGCTGACGCCGCGGGCGGTCGTGGAGCTGGTGATCGCCACCTAGCGCCGGGCCGGCCGCTCTCCGGCACCGAGGTCAGGGCCGAAGGGCCAGCGATCTCTGAATATGGCCGCAGAGGAAGCCGTAGAACTGGCTACGGTCGCTGGCGTCGATGGCGGACGTCACCGGCTGATTGGCCCGCCGCCGGGTGATCCATGGGGGCACGGCAACGGCCACCACCTTGTCGTCGACCGCGAGCAGGACGAGCGAGTCGTCGCTCTCGTCGACGCAGACCAGGACCTTGGACCTGAGGCCGCTGCGGTCGCCGATGCGCCAGCCCCGCTCCCAGCGCCGGCTGGCGTCGGACTGGCGGACCACGTTGACCGTCCGGTCCTCGAAGATCACCTCCCCCGGCCTCAGTGCCGAGGCGACGGCCCCGTGGAGTGCGGAGTGCCCTTCGATGCAGATCCAGTTGACGAGCGACGCGCCCCGATGGTCGACGGCGGGCAGCGCCCGAGGGTCGTTCGCCTTGCCGCCCAGGGCGGCCACCGTGCCGGCATGGCGGCGGCAGTACGCTTCCGCTCCGATCGTGTGAAGGTGGCGGTGGCACCACGCGGTCTCGCAGGAGCGGCCACGCCCGTCGACGTAGGCGCACTTGGCCGAGGCGGGGGCGGTGCAGCCCCTCTCCCGGCAGCCGGCCGTGATCGTCGCTCGTTCCGGTATCCGTGCTTCCATGAGGGACACCATCGTCAGGTTCGAGACCGCCATCCACTCATCCTCGAGCCACCTCGCGCCTCGACGCCGAGGCTCCTCTCACTGTGACAGCTTAGGACCGTTTGATCTGAGGCCTCCGGCGCTTCTCAGTTTTGTGACGCTTCGCGCATAAGCTCTCGTATCCTCCCGGCCATGCCCACGTTACCCGCCCCCGTCGAAGCCGCCGCCGACCTCCTGATCGAGCAGGGACGCGACATCGCCCGCGAGCTTGCCGAGCAGCTCGTCCTGACCCGTGACGACGAGCTGCCCCAGCTGATCGGGCTCGCCCACCAGGTCCGCCTCCGCTGGATGGGTCCGGCCGTGGAGGTCGAGTCCATCGTCTCCGCCAAGACCGGCGGGTGTCCCGAGGACTGCACCTTCTGCTCCCAGTCGGCGCGCTACACCACCGACGTCATCCGCCAGCCCATGCTCGCGACCGCCAGGCTGGTCGACCTCGCCCGACACACCCGGGCTCTCGGCAGCACGGAGTTCTGCATCGTCGTGGCCGTTCGGGGGCCCAGCCAGCGCCTGCTCGAGCAGGTCTGCGAGGCCGCGCGTGCCATTCGAGCCGAGGTGGACATCGAGGTCGACGCCTCCCTCGGGCTGCTCTCCGACGGCCAGGCGGAGCAGCTCGCCGCCGCCGGCATCCACCGGTACAACCACAACCTCGAAACGGGACCGCGCTTCTTCCCGAGGATCTGCTCCACCCACACCTTCGCCGACCGGGTGGCGACCTGCCGCCGGGTGATCGCCGCCGGCATGGAGCTGTGCAGCGGCGGCATCTTCGGGATGGGGGAGACCTGGAGCGACCGGCTCGACCTGGCCTTCACCCTCCGGGACCTCGGCACCCGGGAGATCCCCTGCAATTTCCTCGACCCGCGCGCCGGGACACCGCTCGGTGGCGAGACGCCGCTCCGTCCCCTCGACGCTCTCCGCTGCACCGCGATGATGAGGCTGGTCAATCCCCGTGCCGTGGTCCGCTATGCCGGCGGGCGCGAGCTGGTCCTGCGCGACCTCCAGGCCTATGGCATGCTGGCCGGGGCCAACGGGCTCATCGTCGGGAACTACCTCACCACCCTCGGCAGGAGCGCGGAGCTGGACATCGCCATGCTCGCCGACCTGGGGATGCCGGTGGCGCCCGGGCCCCTGACCGGCACCCGCGGGCGCCCCGCCACGGCGCCGGCGTCCCCGGCTCCGTCGCCGCATCCATAGAGGTTTGCGACCGGGATCTGCTCGGTTCGTTACGGCGCAGACGTAGCCTGTGCCGTGCCGATGGAACTGGCGGCAAAGAGGGAGGCTGGCGCTCCGACGCCCCCGTCGGGCCGATCGAGGCCCGATCTGGCGTCTGCCGTCGTGCCTCCCGCGCCGGCGACCGGGCAGATGACCCGCGGTTCCAGGTGGGTCATCCCCATCGTCGCCCTCGGGGTGAGCTTCGTCACCGCACCGCTGGTGGCGGCCGTCGCCGTCGCCCTCCACGCCACCGGCTGGGGCGAGCTGGCCGTCCTGGGATTGGCTGGCGCGGTCCTGGCCGTCAGCCTGGTGGTGGTGCCCATCCAGCTGCGCCTCGCCGTGCTCGCCGGCCGGCAGAGCGGCCACTGGTGGCGGCAGGCGAAGCTCTCCGCCGAGCGGGAGGCCGAGCTCTCCGCGGAACGGGAGGAGCTGTTGCACGACGCCCTGGTCGCATCGGACCGGGAGCGGCGCCAGCTGGCCGGCGATCTGCACGACGGGGTCATCCAGCTGGTCAGCGCGGTGACCCTGCGGACCGCGACCCTCGCGCGGGGCCTGCGCCGTGAGGGAGGCCAGACCCCCGAACGGATCGCCGCCGCGGTGGAGGGGCTGGATCGGATCACCGTCGATCTCCAGGCCGTCACCGCCGATCTCCGCGGTTTGATGGGGGCCCTGGCTGGGGATGAGATCGAGAGCGGCGGGCTGAGCGGCGCGCTCAGCAAGCTGCTGGTCCCGCTGGCGGAGAGCGGCATCTCGGTTGACATCTCCATCGGGGAGCTGGCCTGCGACGCGCGGGTGCGCAGCCTGATCCATCGAGTGGTCCAGGAGCTGGTGCGGAACGTCGCCAAGCACGCCGCCGCCCACAGGGTCGAGCTCACCCTGAGCCAGGATCACGACGAGGTGCGCATGGCCCTGACCGACGATGGGCGGGGCTTCGACCCCGGGGCCCTGGGAGAGCGCCAGCGGCGCGGTCACATGGGACTGCTGCTCGTCGAGCAGAGGGTGCAGGACGCAGGCGGGGTGCTCCAGGTCACCTCCACCCCAGGACGCGGCACCAAGACCGTGATGAGGCTGCCCGTCACCCCCGCGGAGGGCGGCGCCGGCAACTCTGCGCGCTGATCCCGGGTCAGGCTGACCGGTTGGACCCGGCTACCGCGCCGTCCTCCGGCGGTGGGCCGGTGCCCTCGCCGGACCTTGGGCGTCGCGCGGAAGGGTGAAGGCGATGCAGGTCCCCGTCTCCGAGCTCTCGTCGATCCAGAGCCGGCCTCCCAACCGTTCGACGATGCGACGGCAGGTTGCCAGCCCGAGACCGCTGCCCGCGGTGGATGGGTCACCGCGGACGAACGGCTGGAAGATGGCGTCGCCGAGGTCGGCGGGGATCCCGGTGCCGTTGTCGCGGCATCGGATCTCCCAGGTGTCACCGGCAGCGGAAGCCTCGATGACGACCCGAGGTGGGACGTCGCGCCGGTAGGTGATCGCGTTGCTGATCAGGTTCTCCATCACCATCTCGAGCCCCGCGCGGTCGGCGACGACGGTCGGCAGGGCGCGACGCTGTATGACCGCTCCGCTCTCGGTGATCGCCGCCTCCAGCCCCGCCACCGCGCGGGAGACCACCACGTCGAGGTCGACTCGCTCGATCGGATTCGGGTGGCGATCCAGCTCCGCATATCGGAGCAGATTGGTGATCAGCCCGTTGGCATAGAGGGCAACCTCGCGGATGCGGCCGATCATCTGCAGCACGGGTTCCGCGCGGTCCTCCGCACCGACGGTTGACGGAGCCACCGAAGTCCACATCAAGATGGTGGCCAGGGGGTTGCGCAGGTCGTGGGCCATCGCCTGGCTGAAGGTGGAGAGGTCCTCGAGCGAGCGGCGAAGGCTCTCGGTGGTGATCTCCCGCTGCAGAGACATCGCCAGCAGCGCCCCCATGTCGAACAGGCGGTCGCGACCGCTGACATCGGTGCTGGTGAGGGGGAGGACGGTCGCCAGGAGACCCAGGTCCACAGTCGTCGTCTTGACCGGGACCACCACGACGATCTCGCCCGGCTGGCGCTCCGCCATCAGTGCCTCGGGGGGAAAGTCCTCGATCGCCACCTGCTCGGGAACCGCCAGGTGCCCCTTGCCGCGCCGGAACGACGCCGCGATCCGGAGATGCCAGCTGCTCCGGGCCTGGCCACCGGACCCAACAGCCCAGAGGCCGAGACATCCCGCCCTGGCCCCCGTGGGGGCGAGCCAGTCGAGGGGAGAGGCGTCGTCTACGGCGCCGCGGATGACGGACGTGGTCACGTCGCGCTCAGCATCCAGGATCAGCTGGAGTTCGGTACGCGTGGCGCCGTCGATCTCCAAGAGCAACCTGGCCAGCTCCATCACCAACTTTCGAACGAAGCGTTCGAAGTCCAGGGTCGCGTCGCCGCGCTCGACCCCTCTCGAGGCCTCCGCCCAGTACTCCTGGAGACAGGCCTCGACGCTTCGGATGGTCGTCCAGTCGGGCGCGAAACCCAGCAACGCCCGGCCCGCCTGGTTGAAATCGGCGTCGGACTCCCACCCTCCCGTCGGCCTCTCTCGAGCCAGGCGGAGGATCACCTCCGCCCCCGAGGCCACGGACTGCCGTTCCGCTGCCGAGAGCCGCCCCGCACCATTGAGGAGCCGCTCGAGGCGGCGGCGGAATCGTTCCTCGGGCGCGCCCGTCTCCAGAATCTCGTCGCCGGTGAGGGCCTCGACCGTCGAACCCAGATTGCAGCCACAGGACTCGCGGGGTATGAAGACGGTGGGCACGAGATGCCGTCTGGGGGGCAGCTGTCGGCCACCCATGGCCTCGTTGAGGAGGTCGAAGGCGGTGCGCCCGATCTCCCTCACCCCCTGGTGAACCGACGAGAGCGTGGGCCGGACCGACAACCCGGCGGGATCGCCGTCGAACCCCACGATGGCCTGGTCACGCGGAAGGCTCAGCCCGGCCTCCGTGAGCACCTTGATGATGCCGATGGCGTTGCGGTCGTTTCCGGCAACCACCGCGGTCGATGGCATGCCGGCCGCCAGCATGGCCCGTGCGGCGACCTGTCCTCCGGTTTCCCGGTTGTCCGTCGATGCGAAGACCAGCGAGGCGTCAGGCTCGATGCCATGAGCGATGAGCGCCTCACGGTAGGCCGCCACCCGATCCCTGATGTCGCCCTGGGCCTGATAGCCGGCGAACGCTATCCGCCGGTGGCCGTGCTCGATCAGATGCGCGACTGCCTGGAGGATCCCCCCTCGGTTGTCGGCGCGGACGGTTGGCCCCTGGAAGCCCGCGATATCGTCGCTCACGACCACGGCCGGCTTTCCGGCCTCGCGGAGAGTGTCGAGGAACCACGGCTCCACCGCATTGAGGATGATGAGGAAACCCTTCATCCGCTCCCAGCTGATGCGGAGGCCGCTGCTGGGTACCAGGGTTCCCACCTCGGGGAGCAGGTGTTCGCTGGACCACAGCCCACCGGGATCCAGGGTCTGGATGGCGATCAGCCGCACCCCGGCCGCGTCCGCCGCCGCGGCGATTCCCGAGATCAGCTCCGTCATGTAGGCCCCCGCCAGGAGTGGGGCGAGGACGCCGACGGTCGGGGCGCTCTCGTCGCGACGCTCCGTCGGGAGGCCCCCCTTCCCTGCTGTCACCGCACTGGGCTCCGCCTCGGGCTGCGGGCGTCCACGCGGCCCCGGAGTCGCAGCGGGCACTGGCGGCACGCCGGTATGGGCGAGCCGCTCAACCGGGTGGAGGGGAGACGCGGCACCCGCGCCCGCCGCGATGGACCGGACCCGGGCGATCAGATCGTCCGGCGGCAGATCCTTGCCCAGATAGTCCACGGCGCCGGCGGCCATCGCGGCAGCCATTCGCTCCTTGCCCCAGAGGGCGCTGTAGAGGATCACCTTGGTGGAGGGGCACTCCACGGACAGCCGCCGGCAGGCCTCGATCCCGTCCATCTGAGGCATCGACACATCCATCAGCACCACGTCGGCGCCGGCCTCGCGGGCGGCGATGATCCCCTCCAGCCCGTCGGCGCCTTCACCGACGACGGAGAAGTCCACGGCGGTCCCGAAGAGGGCGCGCAGCCCGTCGAGCACCATGGAGTTGTCGTCGACGATCACGAGGCGGATCACGGGACGAACCTGCGGGTGACTGGCTTGCGGACGATCGAGGCTTAGCCTAAACGCACCGGCGGCAGAGTGGAACCTGCCGTGATCACGGGGGATGACGCCTGAGCTCTGAGCCGGTCGCCCGGGGCGGTGAGCTCAGTATTCGCTGCGCGTACTAGCCGGTCCTCCGCTCGGAGCGAAAGCCTCCGGCTCTCGCTCCTCACTTCGCCGCCCTCAGTAGTCGTTGCCCGGGGCAGTGATCAGGCCCTCGCGGATGGCGATCGACACCGCCTCCAGCTTGGAGTGGGCTCCGAGCTTGCTGATGATGCTCTGGATGTGGTTGCGCAGCGTGTGAATGCTGATGAAGAGGCGCCTGCTGATCTCTTCGTTGCTCATCCCGTCGGCGAGGAAGAGCAGCACGGCGGTCTCGCGCGGGGTGAGCGGCTCGGTCAGGCTCGAGCCGTTGGCGTCGCCGCTCGTCAGCCGGTTGAGCATCGCCGGCGAGACGGGGGTGGCACCTGAGGCGGCGGCCCGTACGGCGGCGGAGAGCGCGTCGATGCTGTCGCCCTTGGCCACGAAGCCCGCGCAACCGGCGGCCAGGGCCTCGTTGAGGACGCTCGGGTCCATGGCGGCGGTGACCAGGATGACCTTGGCGCCGGGGCGGAGGGCGCGCAGCTCTGCCGCCGCGTGGGTGCCCTGGCCGTCGGGGAGGCGCTGGTCGAGCAGGATGACGTCCGCCTCGACCCTCTCCAACTCGCGCCGCGCGTCGGCCAGGTTGTCGACGGTCCCGACGACCTCCATGTCCGGCTCCTCGGTGAGGGCCGCGGCGACCGCCTGCGTGAACATCCGGTGGTCGTCGATGATGAACACTCGAATCGTTCGGGACAGCGCACCCGGCACGGAAGGTCTCCTTCGAAGGGTCGCGGCTCCCACGTCTCTCGCCCGCCATTGTTCGAGGATTGCCCGAACTGGGGGGTGGCCTTCGTCGGACTGTCACGATCGCGTGTCCACGTAGGTGGGCCGTTGCATCTCCGTGACCCGCGATCGGTGCCTTCGGAGGGGTCGCCGAGATTGATCGTCAGGCTGGCGGCACCGAGCGCTCCGAGGCCGCTCCTCCTCGCTAGTGCAGGCACACCAGGGAAATCCCGGTCGTCCGCTTCTGGGCAGGCCCGGCTGGCGGGGCCAGGATGGTGGAGAACCTTCCCGCCACCAGAGGAACGGATCGTGATCACCACCGCCAGTCTGCGAACCCAGCGAGCCGGCTTCACGGCGCGGCTGTGGATGAGTTGCCGCGGTGATCTCGCCGCCTACGGGGACGGCGTCATCGGCGACTTCCGGACCCTCACCGCCGATGCGATCGCCGCCTGGTTGGTGGTGGCCGTCGTGGTGTCACAGCTCGCTGACGCAGCCTCGACCATGCTCGCCCTTGCGAATAATTGGCCGGAGGGCAACCCGCTCAGCGCTTCCGTGATCGCCCGATGGGGAGTCCCGGGGCTGCTCACCGAGAAGGTCGTGATCGCCACCGTCGTCGTCGTCAACATGGCCAGGCTGCGTGGTCGCACCGGCAAAGTCCTCGGGTTTCTTGCCGTCCTGATCGGCTTCGGGGCGGTGGTCTGGAACCTCCATGTCATCGGCTAGCGACGCGAGCAACGCGAGCGGCGCGGTTCGTGCGCGTAGCCCCTCCCCCCGGGGTTCCCCCTCCACCACCCCGGACCTGGTCGTCGCGGAGGCCGCGCTCCTGGCGCTGGCCGGCGGCTCCCTCGAGGAGGTGCGGGATCAGATCATCGAGATGGTGAGCGCGCGGACCGGGGCCGACGTCGTCGCCCTGGTGGACGTGAGACCCGCGGGTCGCGAGATCTCGGTGCTCGCCCACCGCGGCCTCCGCCACTCCCCGGACGGCCTGGTCGGCAGCGATGCCGACCTGAAGCTGGTTGGCGCCGAGCACACGGCTCTCACCCCGAGCATGGGGAAGGGGTCGGGCGCTCTTGCGGCGCTCCTTCACCTCAACGGCCAGCGGACCGCGGTCGCGGCCGGGCTCGGGCGCCAGGGGATCACCCAGGTGCTCGTGGCGGCGCGGGAGCGCGGCGCCTTTCCGACCGGGGCCCAGGAGACGCTCGCGGGTATCGCCCGCGTGATCACCTCGATCGAGCGGGGCCATCGGGTCGCCGAGCTGGCCGACCGCCGGCTCCGCCAGCAGACCGCCGTTGCGGCCCTCGGCCGCGGAGCGCTGGGTGGCGGCGAGGAGCTGGGGGAGCTGGCCCGCGCCGCCTGCACCGCGGCCGCCGCCAACCTGGAGGCGGACATCGTCGCCGTCTTGGAGCGGGGCCCGGACGGTCTCGTCCCCAGCGCCGGGGTCGGCTGCCCGCCCGAGTCCCTCGCCCGCGAGCTGGCCTTCGCCGCGCCGCTGTCGGCACGGGCGTTGCGCACGGGGGAGGCGCTGGTGATCCGCGACGTGAGCGTCGATCCAGAGGTCGGGTCGAGCCCGCTCGCAACCGGCAGCGTGCTCACTGTCCCGATCCGGACGGGCACCCGGATGGCGGGCTTGCTGCTGGTCGTCTCGCGTCGTCCGGTCTCGTACTCCGACGATGACGTCACCTTTGTCCGCGGCCTTTCCAACGTGCTGGCGCTCGCCAGCGAGCGCGCCCGGGTACAGGCTCAGCTGCGCCTCTCGGTCGACGAGCTGCGCAAGA
>JBEKOU010000018.1:0-13765 GCA_049521435.1 Candidatus Dormibacteria bacterium
CCTTCCAAGCTGGATGTCGCGGGTTCGAGTCCCGTCTCCCGCTCGCAAGACCCAGTCCTAACCTCCCCCGAATTCACGATGTCACGCGAGGCGCAGGACCGGGGCAGAGTAGGGCATGCGGGTCCCGCAACCGCCCGCCCGTGGCTCGCAGAGCCAGACGGTGCGGGAACGCAGGTCCGTGAGCACCATACCCAAACCGCACTCGGGACACGGCTGACTCGTCTCTGCGCCGAGCGCGAGCAGGCCTAAGGCCCGCATGCGCTGGGCCAGCGCCCACCTGTCCCAGAGCTGGACTTGGCGTTCAGCGGCGCGGTCCTCTGCACCTACGGTGATCAGCGCATTTGTCACGAGGAGTGCCCTCGTTGCTTTGTAACCATCCCGCCCCCGGGCCGCCTGCTCAACGGCGGCGACGTCGATGCGCTCCTCAGGATTGGTGCTGTGCTTGACCTGCACCGCGTACTCAATGCCGTCGAGCATGGCGATCACGTCCGATCCTGCGTCGAAGTAGGCGGTGCTCTGAACGGCCCATCCTCCAACACGAAAAACTTCCTTGACGCAGCGCTCGAAGTCTGCCCAGGACATGCGATCTAAGCTCCGCCCGCTGTGTGCGGAGAGCCACGGGGTCGTTCGGAGGCGGTCGGACATCTGCACTCGAGTCAGAGTGCGATCACCCCGAGCGCCGGATCGAGGGCGCGGAGATCGGCGGGGTCGGAGGTGACCACCGTCTGCTCGGCTCGGCGGGCGCAGATGACCACATGGGCGTCAGTAATGTCTTGGGTCTGGCTAGCGGCGAGGAGCCTGCCCACGTGCGTGGCGTCGACGCGGTCTAGGGCGACGACATCGGTGGTGGGCTGGCGGATCAAGCGCGCCAAGCGCACCTGACGCTCAGGGTGTCGAATCGCCTCAGCTAGCGCAGTGGCTGGCACGGTGAGCCGTGCCCCCGAGTCCATCGCACGAGCGGCAAGCACGAGCATGCGGCGGTCGCCGCGGTCGAGGGCGATCAGCGCTCCCGCATCGAGGGTGACCCCAGGGGTCACGCGGCGGGGCGCCGGTGATGCCCCAGAGCGCCTAGAACCTGGTCGGCCCACGCTGCCTCTTCGGGGGTGGGCGGGCCACCGGTCTCGGTCAAGGCCTGCGCCAAGAGAGCACCCCAGCCAGCCACGTCATCCAGAGAGATCCCCACGGAATGCTGGACGAATCCCGAGACGCTGGAAGCCTGGCCAGATTCCACCAGGGCGTGGATCCGGTGGAGCTGCTGCTCGTCAAGAGTGACCGTCACTTTCTTGGTCGCCATACCGGAGACCATACCAGAGGGCTGGTGTGCCTTGCAAGGCGGTGAGGGGGACAGGGTGCGGCGCTCCGGGGGAAGAAGGCCGCGAGGATTCGTCGCTACTGCGCGCGCATGCCCGCCGCGGCTGCGTGCGCCTCGGGAGCCGGGCATCGGGCCACCAGTTTCCCGCTGCGAAACATCGCGTCTCTTCGCCCGCCTGGCAAGAGCCGAAGAAACGTGCTCCAGCGACGCCACCGCGCGATTCCGAATACGAATCCGAGCACATTCCTTCCAAGATCGCGTCAAGCGGGCGGAAGTAGCTCAGTTGGTAGAGCGCGACCCTTCCAAGGTCGATGTCGCGAGTTCGAGCCACGTCTCCCGCTCCACCACCTTGCACGGCCACTGCAGCCTAGACTGGGCGCTTGAGGCTCACAAGGACCTTCGCGCCGGAGGAGTATCGGAAGGCGCTCGAGTTCTTGGGCGTGGTCAACCTTGACCGACGAAGCGGCCAGCCGACACCACCTAGCGGTCATCAGTTCTACGGCCATCCCACCGGGAAGGGGTTGACCCACCAAGTCATTCTAGCGACAGACCACTAGCCAGGAAACAACATGACAAACAAGAGAGTTTGGCTCGTCACCGGCGCCGGGCGGGGTATGGGCACCGACATCGCGAAGGCCGCACTTGCAGCTGGATACGCAGTGGTCGCCACCGGGCGTGACACAGAGCGGGTCGCAGCGGCAGTGGGAGCTCATGACGATCTTCAGACCGTAAAGCTCGACGTCACCAGTGTCGAAGATGCGCAAGCTGCGACCCGGGCCGCTGTTGATCGTTTCGGCTCGCTCGATGTGCTCGTCAACAACGCGGGCAACTTCTACGCCGGCTTCTTTGAGGAGATCACGCCAGACGATTTCCGCGCGCAGGTTGAGACCAACCTGTTCGGTCCCTTGAACATGGCGCGGGCTGTGCTCCCGATCATGCGCAAGCAGCGTTCCGGGCTAATCGTGCAGCTCTCCTCGACTGCCGGCATCGCCGGTCAGGAGTTCTGCACCGCCTACTCGGCCGCCAAGTTCGCCGTCGAGGGATGGATCGAGTCACTTGCACCCGAGGTTGCACCATTCGGGATTCGCACCATGGTGGTCGAACCTGGATTCTTCCGCACTAATCTGCTGTCCGCTGAGTCAACGAAGTACGCCGAACCTTCCATTGACGACTACGTCGAGCGTACCAAACAGACCGTCGCCAATTGGAAGGGGATGAATGGCAAGCAAGGTGGCGATCCCCGCAAGCTCGCAGCAGCACTCGTCAAACTGGCAAGCCAGGACGAGCCACCGATTCGCTGGGCGGCTGGCGCTGATGCCATTGAGACACTTGAGACGAAGGCCGGTCACTTGTTCGCTCAGGCAGAGGCCTACCGAGAGGTTTCGTCGTCACTCGCCCACGAAGACGCCTAAGCGCCGTACGGTACCAGAGTGGTATCATCGCCCACATGGCGATGACGGTGCGCACCGACCCCGAGATGGAGAAGGCTTTGACCACTCTTGCCGAGGCGGAAGGCGCCTCGCGGCAAGAGATCATCCGCCGAGCCGTGCTGGACCGCTACGAGCGCCAGGGCCATCGGGCCCGGGTCGGAGCAGGGTCGGACCGGATGCTCCGCCGGTGGGGGGATGTCTTGGAGCGCCTCGGCCGGACGTGATCGAGGTCGAGTACCTCGATCTCGAGGACCTGCTGGCCCTCGTCCGTGCCCTCGGGGTCGGGCCGGTTCGGGACATCGGGCTCCTCGATTCGGCAGTCGCGCGGCCACGGTCGAGCGCCTTTGGGGTCGACGCCTACCCAACCCTCCAACTCAAGGCAGCGGCACTACTGCACTCGATCACCGGCAATCACGCGCTCGTGGACGGCAACAAGCGAGTGGCCTGGCTGGCCACGGTGATCTTCCTGGATCTGAACCAGCATGCCCCCGACATCGATGACGAGGCCGCCTTTCACCTGGTCATGGATGTCGCCCAGGGCGCCCTCGAGGTCGACGAGATCGCCGTCCGGCTCAACTTGGTCCCTGTGAAGGGCAGCTGAAGCCGGTCGGAGTCGGCAGAGTGGGGCTTCCCGGTCCGCTACCCATCCAGTTTCGCCTTACCGGCAGAATCTGAAGTAATGCGCTCTATGGCCGTCACTTGCCGATTCCGAATGCGAATCTGAGCGCATTGCTTCCAAGCTGGATGTCGCGAGTTCGAGTCTCGTCTCCCGCTCCACGACCCCATCCCCAACTCGTTTCGAATACGCAACGAGGGTTGTGGAAAACCCCAATGGGGTGGCCGTGATGGCTCCGGGAAAGTGGTCAGGAAAGACGCCAAGAGGGTCCTTGACGCACTTCCTCCCACTTTTTGCGTCAAGGAGCTGTCATGCCCCAGAAACCAGTCCGGCGCCGCGATGCGTCAATCTACCCAGATGGTGTCGGCGCGATGTCGCGACCGGGGTGTAGGGCAAACCTCGCCCAGGCGCCGATCCGAACCGTACCCATGGCAGTCGGTACGATGGTCAGGTGCCCGAGTCTGAGACGTCCGAAGACTGGCGAGACTCGACCAGGGACGACGGCATGGCCAGAGACTGGCTCAGAAACGAGCGGTTGTGGACCGCGTCCCGTGCGGCCGGGCGAGGAGTGCCCGAGGGTTACGACCTGTCCGCATTGCTCGTCCGGCGGAGTAGAGCGCGGGGCGCGTCAATGTACCCAGACGGATCGATACGGTGATAGTGCCCCGGACTGGCGAGGGTGGCCTCGCTCAGCCCAGGGTCTTCTCGCGCTCGCCGACGGCCACCGGCAGCCGCTCATTGGGCGCGACTGGTCGGTTAACCCAGATTGGGGGTTGTCCAAGGCCCTGCGCCGTGGCACGGTTGGGACGTCCGGCTGGACCGGACGATCCTTCGTAGGGGTATTGACGCGTGCCGTCCCGCCGGTTTCTGTTGGGCATCACCACCATGGTAGGGCCGCTCCTCGCGTCCGTCCTGGTCGCGCAGGCGCCCGCCACCGATACGTGGCGAGGCGGGGGCGCCAACGCCGACTGGTCGAATGCCGCCAACTGGGCGTCGAACTCCGTGCCCGGCATCGGGGACAAGCTGGTCTTCCCAGCCTCTGCAAACCTGATCTCCGACGATGACCTGTTGGGCTACACATTCAGCGGGATGACATTCACCGCCGCCGGCTACGACATCGGCGGCGACGCCTTCGCGCTGAGCGGCCCGCTGGCCGTCACCGCCGCGGTGACCTCCGGGCAGGACGAGATCGATCCGCAGGTCACCTTCGCGGCGGGAGGGCGGATCTCGGTGGCCACTGGCGGCGTCGTTCTCGATCTGGTGGCGACGCCCGTGGGTGCCCTGATCAAGACCGGAAACGGCACTCTCGACGCCCAGGGGCTCAACCCCGGTACCTCGCCGATCACGGTTCGGGCCGGGATCCTGACCGGATGCGGAAACGGCAGCTCGTCGACCAGTCCGATCACCGTGGACGCTGGAGCCTCCTACCTCGCCGGCGGTCTCGACTCCCCTGACAACCTCATCGGCTGCGGGCGCCCGCTGGTGGTCAACGGGACGGGCTATCAGGGAGAGGGGGCTATCGACGTCGTCCAGCACGTCAACTTCGGCGCCCTCACCCTCGGATCGGACGCGACGATCGGAGGCCTGGCGACGGGCGCGTCGAGTTCATATTGGCTGGGGGCCGTGGCCATCCGCGGCCACACCCTGACGTCGGCTGGATTCACCAACACCTTTGCCGGGTCGATCAGCGGTTCCGGAACGATCCTCGAGGACGCCGCGAACATCACCCTGGTCGAGGGGGCCGGCTCCGTCCGCTCCGCGGTGACGGACTCGGGAATGCTGGGGCTCGCCGTCCCAGTGACGACGGTCACGGTCGGCGGGACCGGGGTGCTCTACACCGCGAGTTCGATCTCGCGGCTCTCGGTGTCGGCATCGGCGCAGCTCTGGCCTTGCGATGTGCCCACGACTGGACCGCCCACCGGCCCCAACACTCCCACGGTGACCACGGTGGCCCACAGCCTGCGCCTGCCGGCCGGGACCACCTTCGTGGCCCAGCTCGGCGTGGGCTCTGCGGCCGGCAATGACTCGCTGGCAGTCACCTCGGGCCTGATGACCATCAGCGGCGCCTCGCTCGCGGTCGCGGCGCCAGGCGCCTGTGACGGCTCGGACATCGCCACCCAGCCCGGTGACAGCTACACGGTCCTCACCGCGCCCGGCGGGCTGGTGGGCACGTTCGCGGGACTGCCCGATGGTGCTGTGCTCACCGGCGAGGACGGCAATCCCTACCGGGTCACCTACACGGCAACGTCGGTGGTCTTGACCCGCAACTAGTCCCTCCGGACCGAGAGGGGCGGCCGGCCAGCACCACGGCCGCGATAGCAAGGAAGCCGCCAGGTGAGCACCGGGCACACTGGGCCGGTCTCCCCCCGGGGCCGGTCGAGTGTGATTGCCAGTGCTGAACGGGCGTTGCTCGCCGCCCGACGGGCCGGTCCCGGCGGCTTACGATCAGTCCTGTTCCAGGTTCAGGCGTTCCGCGGCCGTGGCTTGCATGGTGGGCACGAAGACTTCCACCCTGCCCCCGCCCCCGGCCTTGGCCGCGTGCATGGCCAGCTCGGCGTTGCCCAACAGCTTATCGGCACTTGTCTGCGCGGTCGACGACGTGGCGACGCCGATGCTCAGGCCAATCACCAGGCTGCCGCCAGCGAACCCGAGGGGGGACTGGAACGCCTCACCCAGGCGTGCCGCCACCCGAAGGGAGTCGCTCGCCTGACCGATGTCCTCGAGAAGCACGGCAAACTCGTCGGCGCTCAGCCGGGCGACCGTGTCACCAGGGCGGAGGGTGAGCGCAAGCCGGGCCGCGACCGCCCGGAGAACCTCATCGCCGGCCAGGTAGCCGATGCTGTCGTTGACGGTCTTGAAGCTGTCGAGGTCGATGAAGAGGACGGCGATGACGGTGCCGGGCCGCTTGGTCCGGATGAGCGCATGCCCGACCCGCTCGGTGAAGAGCGCCCGGTTAGGCCTCCCCGTCAGCGGGTCTCGGAAGGCCCCTTCACTGAGCTGCTTCTCCAGGCGGTTACGCTCGGTCACGTCGTTGACGATCGAGAGGATCCCGGGACGACCGTCGAACTCCTCGGGCATGAAGGTCATCTCGACGTCGATAGGACGTCCATCGCGCAGATGGTGGCGGGCCTTGAAGGCCGTCTTCCGTGTCCGCGCCCGGTTGAAGTCGACGGCAAGTTGGGTGGCATCATGCCATAGCGCGGTGATCGTCAGCACCGCGAACTCCTCGGCGGAGTATCCGTACTTGTCGACGGCGGCGTCGTTGACGGCGAGGAAGCGCTGTGTCTCCGCGTCGAGCACCCACATCGGCTGGGGATTCTCATAGAAGAGACGTCGGAACTTCGCCTCGCTGGCGACGAGGGCGCTCTCGCACGTCGGGCAGATCTCGCGCGGCTCGATCTTCACCCGAGCTCTGACGGCCGCCTCCGTGACCTCGTCGGCGACGTGCAGAAGAGCCTCCGTCTGGGCTTGGTCGAACGCATGGGGCTGAGACGAGGTCACGGTGATCGCCCCCAGGCTCACGTCCCCGTCGCGCAGGCGGACGGTGGTCAGCGATCGCGCCCCCAGGCGGCGGCACGCATCCCGGTCCACTCGCGAGTCCGCCTCAGTGTCGGCGCAGACCTGGGCGGCGCTGCCGAGCGGGACGCGCCACGGGTAGTCGGGCGCGGCGCCCACACGCCGGGAGCCACCGGCAGGCCACGTCCCTGCCTTCCCCAGGTGGATCAGACCGTCGGAATCGGCCACCGCGACCACGGCTCGCTCGGCCCCGCAGATGGCCTGGGCCCGCTCCGCGGCCCGCCCTGCGATGACTTGCAGGTTGGTCCCTCGGTCGAGGACCTCCTGCTGGAAGGAGGGGAGGTCGAGCACCCGGGGCGCCCCCGACAAGCGCCGGCCCCGCCGTCGCACCTCGGGCGCGGTCTCGGGAACTCGTCGCGGAAGGCGTGTCGGCATGGGCTTAGCCGAGGCTAAGTCAGACGATGTCTCGCACATGACACGGTTAGTGACGAAGCTGTCTCAGAAGCGCGCGGGCATGTGACGAGGGTGCCCACGCGATTGGTGGTGCGTCTGCTCCAATAGGCGCCAATCCGCCGACCGCTCACCAATCGCGGCAGCGGGACATCCTCGCGGATGGACCCGTCATCCACCGGGAGCCCTCATAGAAGGTGGACCAGTGGATAGGAACGGCCACTCACCCCGGGGGTTTGATAGGTTTCCAGGCACGACGCGCCAGAGCGGACTGACCCTAGTCGGCTCTGGTCAGCTCGGGATGGCGTCAGTCCTGCCCAGCAGTGGCGTCGGATCTCGGGGTGATGGCCTGACGTCCCTTCCATGGATAGCCGCAAGCAGGACTTCGATATCAGAGCCCTTGGTGACGAAGGCCGAGACTCCCGCTGCTGCGATCGTGCGGACCACGAGTCCATCGCCAAACCCAGAGTGTGCAACGAGCCGGATGTCAGGACAGATCCCTCGCAGCCCGCGTGCGGCCGCCCAACCGCCACCATCGGGCATGTTGACGTCGATGACCGCAACCCGCGGGTGCGTGGCAGCCGCCACGCTAATCGCATCGGAAATCCGACAGACCGCGCCGACGACGGTCAGGGTCTCATCTGCTGCCACGGCCTCTTTCAGTGCCTCAAGCACCGTCAGGTTGTCGTCGAGAAGGAGCACGGGCACGCCCTCGGGAGCGGCCGGCGACCGTGAATCGGCGCGGGCGGGCTCGACGTAGTCCGTCATTGCGACATTCCCATCGCGGTTCACAGTGACCCGATAGTCGCCGTTCGGGGCAGGATTGGGAAGATTCGGATGCGCCATCCTCGAATGGTCCACGTGCACCACGAAGCGCCTGGGAAACCGCCCCCGTGTCTTGGCTGCGGGCGGGTGCGTGATGACACGTAGTGCTCACGTCTCACCGGCTGAAACTCGCTGGATAGCCCAGAGACAGGATCCTCTCCCCGCAAAGCCGCTGCTGCGAACAGACTGGCACGGAATCGAGGGCAGGCTTCACTCCGCGCTCGCGAGGGCTCCGCCATCACCCCTGATTCCCTCCGCTGAGCCCACCTCGCCGCAGGCGCCCCCCAAACCTGAGGGCGCTGGGCGAAAGTGACCGGACCTGCTGGGCGAAACTGACCGGACCTGCTGGGCGAAACTGACCAGGGTCTTGAGCCTCCCGGGTGGGCCGTTGTCCACCAAAACGGGAAGGGCTCCCCGAAGCTGACGGGTGTTCCACCAACCGTCGCCACAAGGGGCCCCCCCGCATGCTGACATGGGAGGAAGACGTGGAGGTCTCTGCCCTTCACCACCGCGGTTGGACGATCTCAGCCATCGCCCGGCATCTGGGCCGGAGCCGGACCACGATCCGGGCGTATGTCCGGGGCGAGCGGCAACCGGGGGAGCGCCGGCGATCAGTCCCAGACCCGCTGGCGCCGTACCTGGCGTACGTGAGCGAGCGGCTGCGCGAGGATCCGCACGTCTGGGCGACGCCGCTCTGGGACGAGGTCCGCGGCCTCGGGTACTCCGGCGCGTACTCGAGCTTCACCGAGGCGCTCCGGCGCCGTCAGCTGCGGCCGCACTGCGAGGCCTGCTCGGGGGTCCGGGGGCGGCCGACCATCGAGATCAGCCACCCCGCCGGCGAGGAGATCCAGTGGGACTTCCTGGAGCTGCCGGCACCCTGGGGCGGGGTCGCTCACCTGCTGGTCGGCTCCTTGGCCCACAGCGGGAGGATGCGCGGGGTCTTCTGCGACACCGAGGACCAGGCGGCGCTCGTCGACGGCATCGACCGGGTGCTGCGCCGCCTGGGCGGCACGGCGCGGCGCTGGCGCTTCGACCGGACCTCGGCGGTCTGCTCGCCGGCCACCGGGGCGGTGCTGGCCAGCTTCGCGGCGGTGGCCAAGCACTATGGGGTGGCCGTCGACATCTGCCCGCCACGGCGAGGCAACCGCAAGGGGGTGGTGGAGAGCCGCAACCGCTTCGCCGCCCAGCGGTGGTGGCGGACCGCCGCCGTGAGCGACATTGCCGACGCCCAGCGCGACTTCGACCGGTTCTGCGTCGAGATCGCCGACGGGCTCCCGCGCGGCGCCGGCACGGTCCGGGAGGTGGCGGCGATGGAGCCGCTCTGGCCGGTGCCGGTCCAGCCGTACCCGGCCACCCTGGAGGTGGAGCGTCGGGTGTCCGCGTCGGCCCTGGTGGCCTTCCAGGGCAACCGCTACTCGGTGGCGCCGGAGCGGGTGGAGCACCAGGTCGCGGTGCGGATGCGGCTCGGCTCCGGGATCGTCGAGGTGGTCGCGGCCAACGGCGCGCAGCTGGCCCGCCATCACGCGGCTCCCGCCGGAGCTGGGGTGACGGTCCGCTCGGGTGACCACCACGCCGCGTTGGAGACCGCCGTGCTCCGCGCCTTCACCACGGCGCCGCCCTGCCGGCGCAAGGAGAACCGGCCACCCGGGCCGGTGGCCCGGGCCCTGGCCGCCACCCTGCGCCAGGAGGGGGCCGAGGTCACGGTCGACCTCCGCCGCTATGCCGAGCTGGTGGAGGCGGCGCGGTGAGCGAGCAGAGCGTGTACCAGCAGCTGCGCGGGCACCTCACCTACCTGCGTCTGACCGCCGCCGCCGAGGCCCTCGCCCCCGAGCTCGAGAACGCCAGCCGGGAGAAGCTCAGCCACAGCGCCTTCCTGGCCCGGCTGCTGGGCGTCGAGGTGGCCAGCACCGAGGAACGGCGCCTGGCCGGCCGGAGTCGCTTCGCCTGCCTGCCCGCCCCCTGGCACCTCGGCGACTTCGACTTCGAAGCCCAGCCCCGGCTCGACCGCAAGCTCATCGACGAGCTGGCCACCCTGCGCTTCGTGGAGGAGGCCGCCAACGTGCTCTCTTCATCGGCCCACCCGGCGTCGGCAAGACGATGTTGGCGGTGGGTCTGGGGCACCAGGCGGTGGAGGCGGGATACCGGGTGTACTACACCACCGCCAGCGACCTGGCGGCCCGCTGCCATCGAGCCGCCATCGAGGGGCGCTGGGCCACCACGATGCGCTTCTACGCCGGCCCCAGCCTGCTCATCGTGGATGAGGTCGGCTATCTGCCCATGGCCAGCGAGGGCGCGGCCGCCCTCTTCCAGGTGGTCTCGCAGCGCTACCTCAAGGGCTCCATCGTGCTCACCACCAACCGCAGCATCGCCAGCTGGGGGCAGATCTTCAACGACGACTCGGTGGTCGCCGCGGCCATGCTCGACCGGCTCCTCCACCGCGCCACGGTGGTCTCCATCGACGGCGAGTCGTACCGGATGCGAGCCCACCGGGCCCACCTCGATCAGCTCCGCCGGGCCACCAGCCCGAGAACGCAGTGAAACCTCCAGCCTTGCCGAACGCCTGCCCGTACAACGGCCTGAGGGGCCCGGAAAGGCCCGCCCTCGACCTCTGACACCTGCTCACAGGAGGCGCCATCGGCTACCCTTCAGAGCATCTCCACCCGGGGACTCGCCTGGTCAGTTTCAGTCAGCGACTCTGGTCAGTTCCACCCCGCGCTCTCAAACCGAACCGCCCGCCGCGCCGTCTTCCCTGTGACAGACAGACGACGGGTCCGTGACGCCTGGCAGCTAACATGGCTTCAGGATGCCAACGCGTCACAGAGTATGGGATCGGGTGTCTCACGGGCGCACTGGCTGAGCGCGTGTAGCCCCCGGGGACCTGTCGGCGTTGACCCCAGGCGACAAGGTGAAGAATGGCGACGACATTCCCGAACGGGGCGGCCCCAAGGCCCGCTGTAGGGGAACGGGCGGGCTATTTGGCTCGCAACCCGCCCCGACCGCTACGCCGAACGACGGGGGCGCCTCAGTCAGAGGGGGCGTCGGGTCTCTGTTCACACACGGCCGACGGTCGCCTTCGGATCGAAGGCCGGCTAGCTTCGGCGCACGAAGGACGGGTCCACCGGAGTTGGAGCACCCCTCGATTGGGGCCGTGGATTTCATGACTCCTGACGACCTCATCCATGACGCCTCTGCGCCGCACGCAACCCGTCATCGCTCGAATCGTGAATCGGCGGCCCGAGAGCGCTGGTTCCGCACACTGGTGGCCAACTCAAGCGACCTCATCGCCGTCCTGGATGACCAAGGGCAGGTGCTCTACGCGAATCCTGCCGGCGAACGCATGCTCGGCTTCATACCGGCTGAGCGCATCGGACGCAGCATACTCGACCTGATCCACCCCGTCGATCGTGACGCGATAACAAGAATCTTCCGGGAAGGCACACATCAGCCTGGGATCCACCCCTCGGTGGTCTTCCGAGCCAAGACGTCTTCGGGCGATTGGCGCACCCTTGAGGCAGTCGCGACCAACTGCCTTGGAGACCCAGCCATCGCTGGGATCGTGGTGAACGCTCGCGACGTCACCGACCAGGCCAACCTGTCCCGGGCGCTGCGCACCCTGACTCAGGGCAATCAGGTCGTGGTGCGGGCCACCGATGAGTCCTCCCTGCTGGCTGACATGTGCGAGACCATCGTCGCGTCCGGATACCTGCTGGCCTGGGTTGGATACGCCGAGCACGACAGCGCGCACAGTGTGCGCCAGCTCGCGTCGGCGGGGCACACCGAGTATCTGAAGCACATCCGCGTCAGTTGGGGCGAGGATGAGTTCGGAACTAGCCCGCTAGGTGCAGCGATCCGAACTCGTTCAGTTCAGGTCCTGAAGGACATGCACCGCTCGCCAAAGTTTGCTCGGTGGCGGGCTGTAGCCGATCAGTATGGCTTTCGCAGCTCGTGTGCCCTCCCACTCATCGTGAGTGACGAGGCGATCGGGGCCCTCACTATCTACGGCGGTGAGGTCGGGGCCTTTGATCCCGCCTCTGTCGCGGCCCTGAGCGAGTTGGCCGCCGACCTCGCGTATGGGATTGGGCGGCTGCGGGACGCTAAGCGTCTGGCCCGCAGCGAAGCGACGCTCCGGGAGGCGCAAGCCATCACGCACGTGGGTCACTGGCAATGGGACCCAACTAGCGGGCGGATCGACTGGCTGGCCGATGAGATGTTCGCGATCCATGGCATCGCCCCCGACCAGTGGCGGGGCACACGCGAAGCATTTCTGGATCTGGTGCATCCGGACGACCGAGCGTCCGTGACGGAGGGCTTTGATCGGATGCTCTCGGGGGACGCTGTGGACCTCGAGCACCGCATCGTGCGCCCCAACGGAGACGTCCGATACCTCCGCAAGCGGGTACCGGCCTCCAGCGGCGCCGCCGCAGGCGAGATCCTGGGTGTCAGCCAGGATGTGACCGAGGCGAAGCTTGCCGCGATCGCTCTGGAGGCCGCCAACGAGGAGCTCCGATTTAAGACCGACCAGGCCCGCTCATCACTTGAGCAGTTGCGGGTTTCGGACCAGCAGCGTCGACGCCTTCTCGGCGCGATTGTGAGTGCTCAAGAGGCGGAGCGTCGCCGCGTGGCTGCTGACGTTCACGACGACTCCATCCAGATGCTTGCCGCCGCGATCATACGCGTGGGCTCGATCCGCAACAAGATCACTGACCCTGACCTCAGTGCAAAGCTTGGCGAGTTCTCATCGCTACTCAACCGCTCCATCGAGAGCTTGCGACGTCTGGTATTCGAGCTGCGGCCACCCTCCCTGGACCGCGACGGTCTTGAGGTCGCGTTTCGAGAGTCCTTCTTTGGCTGGGCGGCTGAGGAGAACGTCAGCGTTACCGTCACCAGCAAACTCGCCACTCCACCCAACACCGAGGAGCGCGTTATTCTCTTTCGTATCGGACAGGAGGCGGTGAACAACGTGCGCAAGCACGCGCGCGCGCGTTCAGTCTCAGTATCTCTGGGTGAGGTCGGTGGGGGCATCCAGCTGCGCGTTGCCGATGACGGCGTGGGCTTTACCTCCGGTCCTGCGGCGGCCAACGGTGCCCTGCACTTCGGAGTCGCCAACATGAGAGAGCGCGCCGAGCAGGCCGGTGGCTGGCTCCGGATCGAGCACCCGCCTATCGGCACGGTGGTCGTGGCCTGGATACCAACCAATAGGCTGCCAGAGCTCACAGCCTAGGGTGCACGGCTTTCGAGATGTAGAGACACCTGGGGGGCTTCCCCGGGCGAAGGCGACCACGCGCTCCTCCAGCCAGGGCGGCACCTGGTTGGGCATCCGCGGCCGGCGGCGCTCCCCGGGACGGAGCGTCTCCAGACCCTGGCGCAGCACCTGGTGGCGCAGCCGGTAGTAGCTGGAGCGGTGGTACCCAAACTCCCGGCAGGTCTGGGTTACCCCGACCTCCCGCGCTCGTGCGGGCCGTGTCTTGTCAAGTGGTGTAAGAGAGACCTGTGGGCGTTCTGAGAAAACGTCCGTTCTAAGAGTTCTGTGACTTTGTCCTCCCATGGAGGATTCGGTCACCTTGAGCCACACCGAGCAGCAGCGCCTTCTGGTCCTCAACGACCTCGAGGTGGGGA
>JBEKOU010000019.1:0-13138 GCA_049521435.1 Candidatus Dormibacteria bacterium
ACGCTGAAGGTGGAGATCCCGAAGCCGCTGCTGGAGCCCGAGCTGGGGCTGGCCGAGGCCGCCGGCGTGGGGGTCGGGGTGGGAATGGCGGTCGGCGTCTCGCTGGCTCCCGGGCCGAACGCGCCGATGAAGGTCCCGGTGATGTGCACCGAGTCGAGCGCCAGCGCTCCGGTCGCTCCGGCCACGCCGTTGAGCTTGGCGATCGAGGTCACGTCGCTGTCCGAGATGGTGGTCAGCCCGGCGGCGGACGTCAGGTGATCCTGGGCGAAGCTCTGTCCAGCCTGGGCGCTGCTCGGTGGGGTGCCGCTGAAGCGGAATGCGCCACCACTCCCAGGGGTCGCCGGCTTGGTGACCGTGAGGTCGGTGCCCACCCCATAGAGCGAGGAGAGCACCTGGCCCTGGGCCGCCTTGATGCCCGAGGCGTAGGCCGTGACGGTGATGACGAGGCCCACCCCCAGCGCCAGGCCGATGGCCACCAGGGCGGCGGAGCGGGCGCGGCGCCGGAGCTCTCGTCCGAGATAGCGGAAGTACACGTGTGCTCCTCTGGTCCAGGCCGCGGTTCAGATGCCCAGCCGGGCCGGAGTATAGGGGAGGCTCCTGGGACACACCTGGGAATGATCTTGCGGAACGCTGCGTACGCCTCTCCGGCGACCCGCGTGAAGACCCTGTGGTTAACGGCGTCAAGACTCCGAATGGGGTGGCGGTCCCGCGTCCGAGGTGGGACCATGGGCGGCACGCCGCGGAGCCGGTTGCCCGCAGCTCACGTCCCAGGCCGACGCCCCGCGGTCATCACAGGAGGTGAGTACCGTGGCCCAGTCAACTCTCGCGGTGGCGGCAGAGGCGGTCGAGGACCCCTGGCTCAACGCACAGCGGCAGTACGACGCGGCAGCGGACATCCTCGGCTTGAAGCCGGGGGTCCGCGCCTTCCTGCGCGAGGCCCAGCGCCAGCTGATCGTCGCCTTCCCGGTGAAGATGGACGACGGGTCGATCCGGATGTTCGAGGGGTACCGCGTCCAGCACAACCTGGCACGAGGACCGGCCAAAGGGGGGATCCGATATCACCCGGGGGTGACCCTGAGCGAGGTCAAGGCGCTGGCCATGTGGATGACCTGGAAGTGCGCGGCGGCCGGGATCCCCTTCGGCGGGGCCAAGGGCGGCGTGGTCGTCGACCCCAAGAAGCTGAGCCTGGGCGAGCTGGAGCGGCTCACCCGCCGCTACGCCGCCGAGATCTCGGTGCTCATCGGGCCGGATCGGGACATCCCGGCTCCCGACGTCAACACCACCCCCCAGGTGATGGCCTGGATCATGGACACGATATCGGTGAGCGCCGGGCACTCCGTCCCTGCTGTGGTCACCGGCAAGCCGATCGCCGTCGGGGGCAGCCAGGGGCGCAATGAGGCCACCGGCCGGGGAGTGGCGGTGGTCGCCCTCCGCGCGTGTGCCCGTCTCGGCCGTGACCCCCACCAGTCGACGGTCGCGGTCCAGGGGTTCGGCAACGCCGGAATGATCGCAGCCCGGCTGATGGAGGCGGACGGCTTCAAGATCCACGCGGTCTCGGACACCGGCGGGGCGATCTGGAGCGACAAGCCCCTGCACGTCCCCGACGTCCTCGAGCACAAGCAGCGCACCGGCTCGGTGGCCGGGTTCCCGGGGACGCGGGCGATCACCAACGCCGAGTTGCTCGCCGCCCCGGTCGACGTCCTGGTCCCGGCCGCGCTGGAGAACCAGATCACCGGCGCCAACGCGGGTGCCGTCCGGGCGTCGCTGATCCTGGAGGCCGCCAACGGCCCCGTCACCCCCGAGGCCGACGAGATCCTGAACAAGAAGGGCGTGACCGTCGTCCCCGACATCATCGCCAATGCCGGCGGGGTCACCGTCTCCTACTTCGAATGGGTGCAGGACCTGCAGTCCTTCTTCTGGGAGGAGAAGGAGATCAACGAGCGGCTGGAGCACATCATGAACGCGTCCTTCGAGGCCACCTGGGAGGCGTCCCAGCACCTCGGGGTCCCGCTCCGGCTGGGCGCCTACACCATCGCCGTGCAGCGGGTTGCCGAGGCCACCTCGGCGCGCGGCATCTACCCGTGATCCGAGACCCACAGGTCGGGGAGCGCCGGCGCACCGCCGCCTGACAGGTAGGGGGCACGCACGCCCTGCGGGCCGAGCCGTTGGCCCGCAGGGCGATCGGTGCGTCCCCCGCGCGGGACCTACGCGGCCGGCGTCGCCTGCGGGGTCACCGTGAGCCCGGTGTTCACCACCTCGAACAGCACCTGGCCCGGAGCGATCGGTGCCGGCTGCCCGTCGGTGAGGGTCAGCTGGGGTGGGCCGCTGGCTCCCTGGGACCAATCGATGCTGTAGAGCTGGCCGCCCACCGCGAGCTGTCCGGTGCCACTGGCGCTCGGCCCGATGGCGAAATCGAGGCCCTCGGTGTAGCCGCCGCTCGGGTTCTCGTTGTCGGCGGCCACCCCCATGGTGTCGGCGTCCAGGAGGACGATGTTGGCCGTCGCCCAGGGGGCACTGGTGTCGGCGTCGTTGAGAACGCCGGTCGCCGGGTACTCGGGGGTCGCCGGTTCGCTCCGCTCGTACTCGCCCGTGGTGGGCTGGTAGGTGAAGATCGGCGTCTCCTCTGGCGAGATCGGCACCTCAAAGCTGGTCACGGCGGTCCCGCCGGCGGGAAGGCTCGCGATGGGGGTGCGCGCCCAGAGCTGGTAGCCCACGGTGGTGAGGCCGATGCTCTGGACAAAGGTGGCCAGATCCGTTCCGTTGGTGTAGAGGTTGTGGGGAGCGCCGTAGCGTGCGGCCGGCGGCGGCGACGAGGTGCGGAAGAGTGGCGGCTGGGGGTCGTCGTAGTGCTTGCCGGCGGCATCGCTGAGCTGCGCCAGCACGTAGTTGCTGGCACCCGAGTAGACGAGTGCGCCGCCATAGATCTGGAGCAGCCGCAGGCTGATCAGGCGTGCGCTCCGCACCGGGCCGACCATGTCGGCGGCCGGGGGGTTCGTGAACCAGATGCCCGTGAAGCGGCTGATGCCGCCCTCGGTCTGGTACTCGTAGACGATGTCCGCGGTGCTGAGGCCCGACTGCGGACGCGCCTGGTAGAGGTTCTCGACCTGGATCAGGAGCGGCTGGCTGAGCGGGGGCGGAGCCGGCGTCGGGGTGGGCGCCGGGGTGCCGGTGGCCGTGCGGGTGGGCGTGTCTTTCGACGTCGTGCTCGCGGCAGGCGAGGTCCCACCGCAGGCGGCGACGGCGAGGAGCACGCCGGCCAGCAGCGCGGGAATCCGTGGGTTGGAGTGGGTCATGGCACAGCCCTGTGATCTGACTGCCTTGAAGCTTTCGACGCGCCACCGGACGCGATCGCGTATTGTGCCCCAACCGGCCGCCGCCAGGTATTCGCAAAGTGGGATGGTGGTGGCCGCAGAATGGCGACGCTGCGTGGCGGCGCGAGCGGGCGCGACCAGCGGGAAGGGTCGGGAAGGAGACGGCTGATGGCGCGGAGAGTAACCGCAGAGGCGAGATACCGGGCGAACCGCCAGGGGGAGATCGACTCGGCGGTGGTGTACCGGGCGATGGCGAAGGCCGAATCCGACGCCCGCCTCGCCTCCGTCTACATCCGCCTCGCCGAGGTCGAGGAGCGCCACCTTGGCTTCTGGGAGGATCAATTGCGGGCACTGGGCCGCGACCCCGGTCCGCGGCGGCCATCGTGGCGGGCGCGGGCGATGCGCCTGCTGGCCCACAGGTTCGGGGCGCAGCTCGTGCTGCCGACGGTCGCCACCCTGGAGCAGGTCGACCAGGAGGCCTACGACGACCAGACCGAGACCGCGGGCACGGGGATGCCCGACGACGAGCGGTCGCACGCGAGGGTGCTCCAGTACATCGCGGGGGGATCGCCGGTCGGGGTGGCCGGGGAGACGCTCGGCAGGCTGGAGGGGCGCCATCGCGCCCCGGGGGGCAACGCCCTGCGGGCGGCGGTGCTCGGGGCCAATGACGGGCTGACCTCCAACCTCGCCCTGGTGATGGGGGTCGCCGGTTCGGGTCTCCCTCCCAAGGCGATCCTCATCGCGGGGATCACGGGGCTGCTGGCCGGGGCGTGCTCGATGGCGATCGGGGAATGGGTCTCGGTGCAGAGCACCCGGGAGCTCTACCAGCGCCAGGTCAGGACCGAGGCCGCGGAGCTGCGGTCCGTCCCCGACGAGGAGCGCGAGGAGCTGACCCTCATCTATGAGGCCAAGGGGCTCTCCGCCGAGGAGGCCGGCGAAGTGGCGGCCCGGCTGATGGCCGACACCAAGAACGCTCTGGACACCATGGTGCGCGAGGAGCTGGGACTCGACCCCTCCCAGCTGGGAGGCTCGCCCAACAGCGCGGCAGGCGCGTCCTTCTGCCTCTTCTCGATTGGCGCCATCCTTCCGCTCATCCCCTTCTTCTTCGCCACCGGGGCGCCGGCGGTCGGGCTCGCCATCGGCTGCGCGGCCCTCGGGCTCTTCCTCATCGGCTCGCTGATCACCCTGCTGACCGGGCGGAGTGTCCTCTTCTCGGGAAGCCGGCAGCTCCTGTTCGGCATGCTGGCGGCGGGGGTCACCTTCGGCCTCGGGAGGCTGATCGGCGCCGCCGTGGGGGCATAGCCGGCGACAGGTCAGCGGGTCAGAGGCGGCGGTAGGTCTCGCCCGGGATCATGAGGGCGTCCTGGACCTCGAAGAGTGCCGACACCCATTCGGCGATGGGGACGCCCCGATCGTGCGGCATCACCCGCGCGCCGCCATCGCCGCTGATGAAGCAACTGGCACGCCGGCTCAGCTCACCGGGGACCACGGACACGCCGGCAAGGTTCAGCAGCTCGAACTCGTTGATGACCTGGTCGATGAGCCGGATCCGATGGCGCCGCGCATAGCGAAGGCGACGCGCGTCGTGGTCCTGCGTCTTCAGGGCCCCGACGATGAGGCTGGTCTGGTCAAACAGCGCCTCTCTCCTCAGCGCGTAGCATGCTCGTGCAGCCGTCCATCCCACGACCAACGCCGCGAGGCCTACGCACGCTGGAGGTTGTACCCCGCAGAAGCGGATCCGAAACCTGGACTGGTCGCGGGCTCGAGGATGCCACCTCAGAGCCGGCCAGGCGGCCCCTCCGGCTAGCGCGAGCAGACCGGCCACTCCCCCGATTCACCGCTGGCGAACATCGTGGCGGCGATCTGCGCCTGCTGGGTCGGGTCCCAGATGTCCGTGCCCCCGTGGGCGCGGAAGGTCGAGGGCAGGAACTGGAGGAGACCGTCATACGGGCCCGACGGGTTCTGCGAGTACGGATTGAGATTGGACTCGCACTTGGCGGTCGAGATCAGCCAGTTCGGGTCGACGCCCTGCGATTGAGCCGCGGCGGTGAGGATGGCCAGGACCTCGGCCTGGGTGTAGCTGGGCAGTGCGGGAACGGCGGGGGCCGCCTGCGGAGCGGCCGGGGCGGGTGTCGGAGTGGGCGCCTGCGGCGGTATGCGCACGATCAGGACGGGCAGCGGCGAGGGGACCACCGCGGTGGCCCTGAACGTCGATGCGGCGGCCGAGGACGGCGGTGCCGTGGTGGTCGACGACGCCGGCGGAGCATTGGTCGCAGCTGCGGTGGGCGACGCCACCGCGGCGGACGCCGATGCCAGATCGTGCCTCACCTGAAAGGCGTCGACGCGGGGTCGGCCGCCCTGCTGCACCGGCTGGACTGCGGTGAGCACGATGAGACCACCGAGAGCGAGGCCCGCGAGGGCCACGCCGCACGCTCGCAAGCGGCCGCGGGTGATCGGATGACGCATGAGGTGCAACCTCCGGCTGTCGGTGCCCCGTGCCACACCCGGCTCAAACGCTCGGTCAAGGGCAGGCGACGGTGCACCTGGGCTTCAGTTCCACCGAAAACAGGGGACGGTGGGCCGCAGACCGGTGAGAGATCGGGCTCTCACCGTAGCTCCGTTGTGGACCTGGACGATCTGCGACCAGGGCACCCTACCATGCCGCCGCCGCACCGCGCAACCTTCGCGACGTCTTCGAATTCGCGACGGTCTTCCGCTGATCTCAGCGCGTACAGCACTATCCGATGGTTCGTGTCAATCTTGTCACTCCGCGTGGAGCTTCACGCAACGGCGGCCAATCCACCCATTGCAGCAAGGCGTTTCGGCCTCTCCCGATCAATCCGCAGCGGTGCCTGACCAGGCGCGATGACCGATCATGACTCATCTTCGTGGGTTCCCTTTCGTGCGTTCCCTCGGCGGCGTCGCCCCGATGCGATGATGGCGGCCCCACCTCCTCGAGCACGTACCCCGCCTCGACATCACCGGGTCCAAAGTGACGATCGGGTCCAGGTCTCGCATACTGGCGCCCGCAGGGACGGCCGGCGTCGGCGTCCAGGTGAGGAGGCGGCGTGGTGCGAGGTTACGGGAGGCGCAGCGGGGCGATCCTCGTCTGGCTGGCGCTGCTCGCCGTGAGCGGCTGCGGGTCGTCCTCGCCCGCACCCTCGTCGAGCCCCCGGTCCACGGCGGCGCCGGCCGTGGGCAGCCCGTCTCCGAGCGGCACCCCCGTATCCGCGACGCCGGCCGTGGCGACGGCCACCGCCGCCGCCACGACCGGGAGCGAGGACACCCTGACAGTCGAGCCCGACCAGGGAATGGACGCCGTCTACCAGGCCATCACCGGGGCCCGAGACTCCGTCGACCTGGTGATGTACGAGCTGGAGGACGCCACCGCCGTCAACGATCTGATCCAGGCCAAGGACCGAGGTGTCTCCGTGCGCGTCATCCTCGACCAGGCCTACGCCAAGAGCCAGAATCAGAGCGCCTACGCGACGCTCGCGGCGCACGGTGTCGACGTCCACTGGTCGTCGACCCAGGTGGACATCACCCACCAGAAGACGTTGATCGTCGACTCCGATGAGGCGCTCGTCATGACCGGCAACATGACCTCGGAGTACTACTCATCCACCCGCGACTTCATCCTCACCGACACCGACGCGCACGACGTGGCGGCAATCGAGGCGGTGTTCGACGCCGACTTCTCGAGCCGGGCGGTCCAGCCCCCGCGGGGCGACGACCTGGTCTGGAGCCCGGGGTCGGCGGCCGACCTCGTGGGGCTGATCCAGGACGCGAAGAAGGAGCTGCTCGTCGAGAACGAGGAGATGTCCGACCAGGAGATCGTCGGAGCGCTGGAGGCAGCGGCGCGGCGCGGCGTCAAAGTGCAGGTCTGCATGACCGATTCGGCCTCGTGGAGCAGCGATTTCGCCGATCTCGTCGGTGCCGGGGTCAGGGTCTACACCTACTCGCCGGATGCGGCCCTGTACATTCACGCAAAGGCCATGGTCGCCGACCCGGGCAGCGACTCGATCCGCTGGTTCCTCGGCTCCGAGAACTTCTCGTCGACATCGCTGGACCTGAACCGGGAGCTGGGGGTCGAGCTGGGGGACGCGTCGATCGGCAACCGGCTGGCCTCGGTGATCGACGGGGACATCGCGGGGGCCAGTCCCTGGTCGGGATCCTGATGACCACGCGCTACGACGTCAGCACCGTCCGGTCCCAGGGGGGATACGTCGCCCGGCGCTGCCCGGTGCGAGCCCAGAACGACGCGCTCCTGCCCAGCGAAGCGGCACCGCCCGACCCCTTCGCCGAGCGCCTCATCGCGCGCGGCGTCGCCTTCCAGGCCGACATCGTCACCGAGATCCTCCGGCTTCACCCCGGAGCCGTGGCCGTCGAGGAGGCGGCTGGCGAGGCGCGACGGGCGGCGAGCGCGACCGCGCTGGCGGATGGGGTCTCCCCCATCGTCTCCGCCTCGCTGCCGGAGGACGCGGCCGGCCGGCGGGTGGGGACACCGGACCTGCTGGTCGCGGCGACCGGCGGCGGATACCGCGCCATCGACATCAAGTCGCATCAGACGCTGGAGGTCTCCGAGGGACGGTCGACCGAGTTCGAGGGGCTGTGCGCCGGGCTCGACTCGCTCACCCGGGAGACGGCCGTTCCCGACCCCGACCTGGCGGCGAAGCGGCGGGAGGGCGACGTGCTCCAGCTCGCCCACTACCAGCGGATGCTGGAGGCGGCCGGGCTCGCGGCACAGGGTCCCCGCTACGGCGGGATCATCGGGACCGAACGGCGAGTGGTCTGGTACGACCTCGACAAGCCGGCCTGGCGGACCCCCTCCTCGACGGGCAAGACCAAGCTCCGCACGACCATGGAGCGGTACGACTTCGAGTTCGACTTCCGGCTCGACATCCTGGCCGTGGCCGCACGGCACCGCGCGGATCCGGAGGTCCAGCCGCTGGTCGTGCCGGTCCGCTGCGCGGAGTGCCCGAGCTGCCCCTGGGATGCGCATTGCCGCTCGGTTCTGGAGGCGGGGGCGGGCGACGTGAGCCTGCTCCCCCGGATCGGATGGACCCAATGGAAGATCCACCGGGATCGGGGGGTCACGGATCGGGCCGCCCTGGCGGCGCTCGACTTCCGCACGGCGCGCGCGGTGGCCACCGGGATGGACCTGACCGGCCTGCGATCGGTGGCGGCGGAGCGAGCCCCCGAGGTGCCGGTGCTCGAGCTGGGGGACGCCTGGAAGCCCGCCCGAGACCTGGAGCGGCTCCAGGAGATGGGGATCGCCACCGTGGGCGATCTCCTGGCCCTGGACGACGCGACCGCCGGGTACTCCGGCTCCGAGCTGACGTCACTCCCGGAGCAGATCGACCTGGCCCGGGCGGCGCTCGGGGACCAGCGCGTCTACCGGCGCCGGGGCCTGGCGGCCGTGACGGTCCCGCGCGCCGACATCGAGGTCGACGTCGACATGGAGAGCTCCGAGGCGGGCGTCTACCTCTGGGGCAATCTCCTCACCGATCGCACCCACCGCAACGCGCGGCGATCCGAGTACGTCCCCTTCGTGACCTGGGCACCGCTCACGCCGGAGGTCGAATCGGCCAACTCGTTCCTCTTCTGGCGATGGCTGATGGCGGTGCGCGGGGGGGCTCACGCAGAGGGCCTGACCTTCTGCGCGTACTGCTACAACGCGGCCGCCGAGAACCAGTACCTGCGGCGCCTGGGGCTCTCCGCGGGGCTGGCCGGCGAGATCGCCGGTTTCGTGGCATCCGACGAGTGGGTGGACCTGCTGAGGGTGTGGGAGGCGCAGCTCATCACCGGCGGGAGCAGCGGTCTCAAGAGCGTGGCGCCGCTGGTGGGGTTTCACTGGGATGTCGACGAGGCCGGCGGTGCGGAATCGATGGTCCGTTACGACGCCGCGGCGGCCGGGGACGGCGCCGCGCAGCGGTGGCTGCTCGACTACAACCGCGGTGACGTGGAGGCGACGCTGGCGCTCCGCACGTGGATAGCCTCGGCGACCGTGCCCGGGGTCGAGGAGCTGGAGCCGCCGCCCGGCGGCTGACCCGGGGACACGCAGCGCAGTGCGGCGGGCGGAGCTGCCCGCCGGAGGGCGGAGCGGCCCGGCGCCACCACGGACGCCGGGCCCACCCTCAGGCGGACGGGGCGGGTGGAGCGGTCTGCCCCGCGTGGGACTGCCGGTGCCACTCGTCCCAGACGCCCTGCATGCGGGAGGCGCGGCCGCCCTGGCCGTTGAAGCCCACGCCGTGACCGCAGGGCTGGTGGCGCTGGTGCCGCCCCGGTCCGGCGATGCCGAGGACGTGGGGCACGATCAGTCCCCCGATGAAGGTGATGACGATGTAGCCGGCATTGTGGGTCGTCAGCCCGACGGCGATGGCTCCGCCGATGGCGGCGAGGCCCCAGAAGGTGCGAAGCGGGCGGTACATGACAGTCCTCCTGACTGCGGTGACGGGTTGGTCGATGAGGACAGCATCCCCGCCGCGTGTGAACGAGGAATGAAGCGGCGCCGGAGAAGTGCCGGATCGTAGAGTCGGAGGCGCTGCTACGCAAGCCCTGCGACTGGAGCGACGACGTGCGCGGGCTGGGATGGCGCGCTGCGCACC
Organism: Candidatus Dormibacteria bacterium; assembly: GCA_049521435.1. Taxonomy (GTDB): domain Bacteria; phylum Chloroflexota; class Dormibacteria; order Aeolococcales; family Aeolococcaceae; genus Changshengia. The sequence goes on from JBEKOU010000019.1 coordinate 9,920, forward strand.
CACAACCGGCTCTGCATCATCCCCGGGCGCACCCACTACACCATCTTCGACGCGCCCGCGCTGGCGGGCATCGTCGATCAGTTCACCCTCTTCTGAGGCGCAGCCGGAGCCCACCCGGGGTCAGAGCGAGGCTGGCGGCGAGCAGGAGCACGGCGAGTGCCTCCGTGCCATACGCGGCCATGATCTGGCCGCCGACCCCGGTTCCGGTCTCCTGGAAGCCGAAGAGTCCGGTGGTGCTGGCGAGCGCCAGGCCGGCGATCGCGCCCAGCTCCATGAGGATGCCGGCCGCGGCCACCACCCAGAATCGGGTGGCGAGCAGCGTCAGCGCCACCAGCCAGCTGCCGATGGCGTCGAGCAGGAAGAGCGGGCCGATCACGGCAATCACGTTGTATCCGGAGGCCCAGAGCTGGAAGTGAACCGCGCCGGACGCCGCGATGGCCGCGGCCCCCACCAGGCGGAAGCCCAGGGACCAGCTCGGCGTCCACATCGACGTGTGCGTGACGGCCGCCCGCCGCGTGGCAGGCTCTCCCAGCTGAACGCTCATCACGTCACACCTCCAGGCTGCATGGCCGGCGTCTGGTGCCCACCCGGTGGGGGCTTTGCCCTCACCACGTCAGGGGCGCCGCCGCGGTTCAGCCGCTGGCGGCCGTTTCCGGGGAGCTCACCGGCGCCCCGGCGCAGCTGTTGCTGCCTTTGTTTCGGTCCGCTCGCCAGAGTGGGGATCACCCGGGTCCGCGCGTCGAGAGGACCTCGGGGTCGCCTGACCCGTAGGAGGACCGGAAAACCATGCTTGTCGGTTCCGTGACACTCAACCTGGACCCGGGGACGATCCTGCTCTGGGCCTTCATCGGCCTGGTGGCGGGCTTCCTCGCCAGCAAGGTCGTGACCGGCCGTGGCAAGGGCATCCTGGGCGACATCGTGGTCGGCATCATCGGCGCGATCGGGGGCGGATTCCTCGCTCAGATCCTCAACATCAGCTTCAGCATCCCGGGTCACACGACCATCACCGCGATGATCATCGCCTTCGTCGGAGCGGTCATCCTTCTCGTGATCGTCCGCCTCCTTTCCGGCAACGGGCGCAGGTGGTCGCACTCCAGGTGAGATCGGTCAGATCGTGACGCCTCCCGTCTCGGGCGCGGACAGTCTCCAGGTTCGCCGCGCCTATCTCCGTCACGGTCGCTCGCGCAGCGGCCACGATCGCCAGCTCATCGCCCGATGGGTCGTGATCGGACTGGTCGTCCTCTGGCTCGTGGTCGCCGGCGTGGTCCTGGTCTCGGCCGGCTGAGTCGCGCAGCCGGCCCGGCATGAAACCGGCCGTATCGCCTGTGGATACTTGGGGGCGACCGGTCGCGACCGGCCAGCCAGCGTGAGGAGGGAGCCATGGGCGAGAAGGAGATCGGGGTGCGCAGGCCGGACGGGGAGATGACGACCTTCGTCACCCACCCCGACGACGGCGAGGGTCCGTTTCCGGTCGCAGTGCTGTACATGGACGGGATCGGCTACCGGGAGCAGGTGAAGGCGAACGCGCGCCGGTTCGCCGCCGACGGTTACTACTGCGTCGCGCCGGACCTCTTCTACCGCTCGGGCAAGGGGGTGACCTTCGACATGGGCAAGCTGGCCGCCGAGGGATTCGGTGGGCCGGCGGGGCAGCGGATGATGGCCGTGGTGCGGAGCGTGACCCCGGACGCGGTGCTCGCCGACACGGAAGCCATCTTCGAGGCGATCGATTCCGATCCGGCCGCGAGCCGGGGGGCCAAGGTCTGCGTCGGCTACTGCATGGGGGGGCGCCTGGCGCTCCACACGGCCTCTGCGCTCGCCGGACAGTTCGTCGCCGCGGCGGGCATCCACCCCGGCGCCCTGGTCACCGAGGCGCCCGACTCCCCCCACCACGACGTTGCCGGCGTGCGCGGCGAGCTCTACTTCGCCTTCGCGGAGAACGACCGCTCGGCCACCCCGGAGGTCGTCGACCGCTTCCGCGACGAGCTCGAGCTGCAGGGGGTCCGGGGCGTGGTGGAGCGGCTGCCGGGCACATCGCACGGCTTCGCCATGGCCGACCTCCCCGTCTACGACCACGACGCGTGCGAGCGGCACTTCGAACGTACCCTCGACCTCTGGCGCCGGAGCCTCTCCGGCGAGCGAGCTTCCAGCTGAGCCTCCCGGATCGGACGCCCCACCCTCGTTTCGACGACCTCCGCGCCCGCGAGAGCATGGAGCTCCGGCCGGCGTCGCCGGCGCTCAGGAGAAATCAGGCCTGCGGTTCCGCCAACCCGTGGCCGTACGCGTAGCGCACCGCCTGAGCGCGATCGCGGACGCCGGTCTTGCTGAACAGGTTGTTGATGTGCGTCTTCACCGTGGTCTCGCTGACGTGGAGGCGGGCGGCGATCTCCTGGTTGCTGAGCCCCCCGGCGATGAGTGCCAGTACCTCGGCCTCGCGCTGAGTGAGACCGTCGGGAAGCGGGCCCGGCGGTTCTGGCGCGACCGTCGCGGCGGGCGCGCGCAGGCTCTCCAGCAGCCGCCGCTGCACCGAGGGGTCGAGGAGTGCCTCACCGGCGTGGACGGTCCGGATCGCCTGCGCGATCTCGCCGGCTCCCGCGTCCTTGGTGAGGTAGCCGCGGGCACCCGCCTGCAGGGCGGCGAAGACGGACGCGTCGTCCGCGTAGGTGGTGAGCACCACGACCCTGACCTCGGGCTGCTCCGCGGTGAGCCTCCTGGTCGCCTCCACACCGTCGCAGCGGGGCATCCGCAGGTCCATCAGCACCACGTCGGGACGGCGCAGCGCCGCCAGGCTGACGGCCTCCTCCCCGTCGCGGGCGCTGCCCACCACCTCGACCCCCTCCATGGCGGCGAGGAGCGTGGCCAGTCCCTCGCGCACGACCGTCTGGTCGTCGGCGATGAGCACCCTGATCATGCCGGCACCCGCAGCCGGACCCGGAAGCCGCCGGCGATGGGTCCGGCCTCCAGGCTACCACCCAGGAGCTCGGCCCGCTCCCGGATCCCGGTGAGGCCGTACCCACCGGAAGCCGCCGCCGCCTTGGGGCTTCCAAGATCCTCCACCACCAGCTCGGCACCGCCCCCGTCCAGGTAGCGAAGCTGGAGCGCGATCTCGGAGGCGTCGGCGTGGCGGCTCACGTTGGTGAGCGCCTCCTGAGCGGTCCGGTAGATGGCCAGGCCGGCCTCGGGTCCGAGGTGGACCGGCTCTCCCGCCACCTCCAGGCGGCA
>JBEKOU010000020.1:0-13124 GCA_049521435.1 Candidatus Dormibacteria bacterium
GACGAGGACAACCTCATCGTCTGCCAGCTGGCCAAGGTGAAGTTCCACGTCCCGCGCACCATCGCCCGGGTCAGCAACCCGCACAACGTCGCCGTCTTCAAGGCGCTGGGCGTCGACGCGCCCGTCTCCGCCACCGAGCTGCTGATGGGGCTGATCGAGGCCGAGCTGGGGTCGGAGATGGTCCGCGGTGTCGCCGTCAAGGCCTCCGGCACCTGCCTGGTCGACCTCGCCCTGCCCGCGCTCTCGGGATACGTCGGCAAGCGCATCGCCGACATCACCATCCCCAAGGGCGGGATCATCGTCTGCATCGTGCGCGCCGGCAAGCCGGTGGTGCCGGCGCCCGAGACGGTGGTCGAGGCCGGTGACGAGCTGGTCGTCTACTCGCAGCTGCTCGACATCGCGGCCGTCGGGGAGGCTCTCTCCAAGAGCTGACCCTCGTGGCCTGAGGTGACGTAGGCTGCGCGAGTTGACACAAGCGGTTGCGGCGCTATTTGGGTGCGCAGTCCTCGCACTTGGGCAAGGATGGCTTCGCCGGAGCGAGGTCGCCGGGCACCGACCGCTCACGAAGGCGCTCCTTGTGCTCGGAATGCTCGTCGCTTTCCTCCTCGCTGGGGTGGGCACCGGGGCAATTGGAGGGGCTGGCACCGGGCACCCAGTAGTGTTCGATGTGGTCGTTATCGGGTTCGCGCTCATCCTCGGGGCCACGGTCGGTGTCGTCCTTGCGCACGACTGGTACCGACGCAACGACCGCAATGGATGAACGGACCTGAATACCGTGAGGACGTCGTGACCTTCCGTGCCACAGCGTGTCTACGCCCTAAGCGGCAGACAAGATGATTCGGCCTTCCCCGCGGCGATACTGGACGCAGATTCGTCGCAACCTCAGAGGCCCAGTCTCGATATACGCTGGACTCATGGCGCTGTCGGTCGCCGTCAGGGCATTTGCAAACTCGGACACCTGGATTCCCATCGCAGTCGCAGCCACGGCGTCGCTTTGCCTCATGGCTGCCTTGCCTTACCTGGCCTCCGTTCATCGCTCGATAGCGATCGACTCTCGTGGTATCACGTTCGAGAGACCGCTCGGGAGGCGGTCAGTCCGATTCGATGAGGTCGCCGCTTGCGTCTCGTCATCGTGGGGACCTGATCCGCGGTTGCGTCTGGTTGCCGCGGATGGCCGTCCGATTCGCCTCATACACCTGTCGTACTGGCCCGACGACCTGGAGAGAGTGATGCGCGACTCCCTCACGCTCGCGAGGCTGGGTAGACCTCCCGCGTCTCCTTCCGCCCCAGTGCCCTGACGCCGGTGCCCCATCCCCGGTGGTCGATCTGACCCACCTGACCGGGATCACGTCGCGGACGCTTCCCACCGCTGGCCCGGCCGGTGCGGGAGAATCCGCACGCATGGCTGAGCCGTCCCCCGCCGCAGGCCCGTCCGGACGGCTGCTCGTCATCGAGGACGACGCCTCCCTGCGCCGCATCCTCCGCTCGGCGCTGGAGCGCGCCGGGCACAGGGTCGAGGACGCTCCGGATGGCCTGATCGGGGCCGAGAAGCTCGGCAAGGGCGGCTATGACGTGGTCCTCCTGGACATCGGCCTCCCCTTCATCGACGGCTGGCGGCTGCTCGACACCCTGGAGGGACGTCGCCAGCCCGCCGTGATCGTGATCAGTGCCCGGGGCGACGAGAGGGACAAGGTGCGGGCCCTCGACCTGGGCGCCGACGACTACCTCACCAAGCCCTTCGGAGCTGACGAGCTGCTGGCCCGGGTGCGCGCCGTCCTCCGCCGGGTGCGCGGCACCGCTGAGGCGGCACTCGTCGTCCGCTGCGGCTCGGTGGTGGTCGACCTCGGGGCGCGGGTGGTCACCCGCTCCGGCGCCGAGGTGCGCCTCTCCCCCACCGAGTACGTGCTCCTCGCCGAGCTGGCCCGGCACCCGGGAGTGGTGATGGATCATCGGACCCTCCTCATCAGGGTCTGGGGACCCATGTACGCCGGGGATCGCAACTACCTGCGCACTTTCATCCAGCGTCTGCGCCGCAAGCTGGAGTTCGACCCGGCTGAACCCGAGGTCATCGTCACCGCCGGCCGGCGCGGGTATCGCTTCTGCAGTCAGACCGAGCCCGACGCCCCGCCCGCAGACTGAGCCGCCCCGACCGCGGTCGTTGACTGAACGTTGACGAAAAGGCGTTCAGGATCGGTGCCGTGGACACCGAGTGGCAGTTCGCGGGCCTGCGGTTCCTGGACGTGCGCGACCTCAAGGGGACCGCCGTCCTCGACGCCGACGGCGCCAGCCTGGGCAACGTCAGCGCGGTGCTGCCGCGACTGGACGGTGCCGTGGATGTCCTGATCGGCACCGACTCCCCGAGAGGGCGGGTTTTTCGGGTGGCTCTCGACGAGGTCGAGATCGACGAGCTCGGACGGCTCTGGCGGCGGCCCGGCTGGCGTCTGTACCGGCTCGCCGTGCCGGCTCCGGCCGGGTCGTTGACCGAACGTTGACCGTCAGATGAAGAGACTTTGCGCATGAACCTCTGCGTGGCATCCGACCGGTGGGCCCGCTGATGCTCGACCTCCTGATGCTGGGCATCCTCGCCGTCCTGGTGGCGATGAGCTTCCTCTACGTCCACGGGCTGGGGAAGATCTGATGAGCCAGACCATCGGCTACATCGTCGCCTTCGTGGTTGCGGTCCTGGTGACCGGCTACCTGGTCGCCGCCATGCTCTTCCCCGAGAGGTTCTGACCCGTGGCGCTCGACATCATCGCCTTCATCGTCACCTACGGTGCCGTCTTCGTGGGCGCCTGGTTCGTCGGCGGCTACATGGTCAAGGTGTTCCAGGGCGAGCGCACCTTCCTGCACTTTGCCCTGCGCCCGGTGGAGCGCGGCATCTACAAGATCACCGGGATCGACGAGGAGCACGAGCAGAGCTGGAAGGGCTACCTGGTGGCCATGCTCCTCGTGTCGGTGATCGGGCTCGTCTTCACCTACGTGATCCTCCGCATTCAGGGCAGCCTGCCCCTCAACCCCGAGAACTTCCCGGGGGTGCCCCCCGCGCTCGCCTTCAACACGGCGGTCAGCTTCACCACCAACACCAACTGGCAGGCCTACACCGGCGAGCAGACGATGAGCTACCTCTCCCAGATGCTCGGCCTCACCTTCCACCAGTTCCTCTCGGCGGCGACGGGCATCGCCCTGGCCATCGCGGTCATCCGGGGTGTGGCGCGGCACAGCGCCACAACGATCGGCAACTTCTACGTCGACATCGTCCGCTGCACCCTCTACGTCCTCATCCCCATCGCCGTGGTCGCCACCCTCATCCTGGTCGCTAGCGGCTCCATCCAGGACCTCAGTCCCTACACCTCGGTCACCACCCTCGAAGGTGTCGGTCAGACCATCGCCCAGGGCCCGATCGCGGCCATGGAGGCGATCAAGGATCTGGGGACCAACGGCGGCGGCTTCCTCAACGCGAACGCAGCCGCGCCCTTCGAGAACCCGACCGGGCTCACCAACTCCCTGGAGATCTTCCTCTGCCTGGTCCTCCCCTTCGGGCTGGCGGTGACCTTTGGCAGGTGGGTCGGAAACGTCAAGCAGGGTCTCGCGCTCTTCGGCGCGATGGCGATCATCCTCGTCGGGGGCGCAGCCTTCGCGGCCCAGCAGGAGCAGGCCGGCAATCCGGCCCTCAGCTCGACGGCGGTGAGCCAGGTCGCCGGCAGCACCCAGGCGGGCGGCAACATGGAGGGCAAGGAGGCTCGCTTCGGCGCCGTCCAGTCCGCCATCTACAACGCCGCGGCGACCGGCACCAGCACCGGCTCGGTGGACGGCGCCACCGACAGCTACACCCCCCTGGGCGGCATGGTCCCGATGGTGCTCATCGAGCTGGGTGAGATCACTCCCGGCGGCACCGGGTCCGGCCTGTACGGCATAGTGGCCTTCGCCATCGTGGCCGTCTTCCTGGCGGGACTGATGGTCGGCCGCACCCCCGAGTACCTCGGCAAGAAGATCGAGTCGCGCGACATCAAGTACGCGGCGCTCGCCATCCTCATCCTGCCCCTCTCCATCCTCGGCTTCGCGGCGCTGGCGGTGCTCACCCCGGCTGGACAGGCGGGTCCGTTGAACCCCGGTCCCCACGGCTTCAGCGAGATCCTCTACGCCTACAGCTCGACGACGGGAAACAACGGCAGTGCCTTCGCGGGCCTCGGCGCCAACACCCTCTTCTACGACACCACCCTGGCCGCCGCCATGTGGCTGGGCCGGATCATCTTCGTCATCCCGGTGCTGGCTCTGGCCGGCTCCCTGGCCAAGAAGAAGATCGTGCCCGCCGGCGCGGGCACCTTCCCGACCGACACCCCGCTCTTCACGGCATTGCTCATCGGCACCATCCTGATCGTCGGTGCCCTGACGTTCTTCCCGGCGCTGGCTCTCGGTCCGATCCTCGAGCAGCTCCAGCTCCACGCCGGCATCCTCTCTCACCCTTGAGGAAATAGCGGTCATGACAGTCATCGCCAGCACAGGTGGGCTTCCGCAGCCACGCAAGCGGCGCCGGCAGAGCAGCCTGTACGACCCCGCCATCCTGGTTCCCGCCATCGGGGCGAGCTTCCGGAAGCTCAACCCCCGCGTGATGGCCCGCAACCCCGTGATGTTCGTGGTCGAGGTCGGTGCCGTGATCACGACCTACGTCTTCATCAGCGGCTTCTTCAACCACGGCGACCAGAGCTTTGTCGGACAGGTCTGCCTCTGGCTCTGGTTCACGGTGCTCTTCGCCAACTTCGCCGAGGCGGTCGCCGAGGGCCGGGGCAAGGCCCAGGCGGCGAGCCTTCGCCGCACGCGTTCGGACACCATCGCCCGCCGCCTGATGGGCGGCGTGGACGGCACCGAGGAGCGCGTCCCGGCACCCGAGCTGCGCAAGGGTGACGTCGTCGTCTGTGAGACGGGGGACATCATCCCGAGCGACGGCACCATCGTGGCTGGGATCGCCTCCGTCGACGAGTCCGCGATCACCGGCGAGTCCGCCCCGGTGATCCGCGAGGCGGGCGGCGACCGGAGCGCGGTCACCGGCGGGACCCGGGTGCTCAGCGACCGCATCGTCATCGAGATCACCCAGAATCCCGGCGAGACGTTCATGGATCGGATCATCGGCCTGGTCGAGTCGGCGTCGCGCCAGAAGACTCCCAACGAGATCGCGCTCAACATCCTCCTCGCCAGCCTCACCATCATCTTCATCATCGCCGTCGTCACCCTGCAGCCCTTTGCCGTCTTTGCCGGCGCCTCGGTCTCGGTGACGGTGCTGATCGCGCTGCTGGTCTGCCTCATCCCCACCACCATCGGCGCGCTGCTGTCCGCCATCGGCATCGCCGGCATCGATCGCCTGCTCCAGAAGAACGTGCTGGCGATGTCGGGTCGCGCCGTGGAGGCGGCCGGGGACGTCGACGTGCTCCTCCTCGACAAGACCGGCACCATCACCCTGGGCAACCGTCAGGCCACCGAGTTCATCCCCGCGCCCGGGGTCGAGATGCAGCGTCTGGTCAAGGCGGCGGACCTGGCGAGCGTCGCGGACGAGACCCCCGAGGGGCGCTCCATCGTGGCCCTGGCCCGGCGCATCGGCATCGCCGAGGAGCCGGACATCCACTCCTGGGCGTTTGTCCCGTTCACGGCCACGACCCGGATGAGCGGCGTGGACCGGGGCACCCTCAGCATCCGCAAGGGCGCCGGGGATGCGATCGCCTTCTGGTGCTCGGGTGAGACGAGCCACGAGCTTCCGGCGACGGTGCGCGATCAGGTGGAGACCATCGCCCGCAGCGGCGGCACCCCGCTGCTCGTCGCCGAGAACCGGACCGTGCTCGGCACCATCCATCTCAAGGACATCGTCAAGCCCGGCATCAAGGAGCGGTTCGAGGACCTGCGCCGGATGGGGCTGCGCACGGTGATGATCACCGGTGACAACCCGCTCACCGCCAAGGCGATCGCCGAGGAGGCAGGCGTCGACGACTTCCTCGCCGAGGCCACCCCCGAGAACAAGCTGGAGCTGATCCGCTCCGAGCAGGCGGGCGGCAAGCTGGTGGCGATGACCGGTGACGGGACCAACGACGCGCCCGCCCTCGCCCAGGCCGATGTCGGCGTGGCCATGCAGAGCGGGACCCAGGCCGCCAAGGAGGCGGGCAACCTGGTGGACCTCGACAGCGACCCGACCAAGCTGATCGAGATCGTGGAGACCGGCAAGCAGATGCTGATCACTCGCGGCGCGCTGACCACCTTCAGCGTCGCCAACGACGTGGCCAAGTACTTCGCCATCATCCCGGCGATGTTCGCCGTGGCCCTGCCATCCCTGAAGGCGCTCAACATCCTGCAGCTCAAGACGCCGGAGAGCGCCGTCCTCTCGGCGGTGATCTTCAACGCGCTGATCATCGTCGCGCTCATCCCGCTCTCCCTGCGCGGGGTCAAGTATCGGGCCGTGGGCGCCGCGTCGCTGCTCCGCCGCAATCTCCTGCTCTACGGAGTGGGCGGAGTCATCCTCCCCTTCATCGGCATCAAGGCCGTCGACATCGTGATCACCACACTTCACATGATCTGAGCTGAAAGAAGATGTTTCGCAACTTCCCCAAGGAACTGCTCGTCGCGGTGCGGATCACCCTGGTGATCGCCGTACTCGGTGGCCTCATCTACCCGCTGGTGATGCTGGGCATCTCTCAGGTCGCATTCAACAACCAGGCCAACGGCGGCCTGATCTCGAACCCCAATGGCAATGGCACCGTGGTCGGAGCCTCCCTGGTCGGCGAGTGCTACTACGAGACCAAGGAGGTGTCGGGCACCCCCGTCTTCCAGACCACCCAGTACGAGGGGCACACCTTCTACACCGTCGACCCCCGTTACTTCCAGGGACGGCCCTCGTACACCCAGACCACCGTCAACGGCACGGTGGTGGTGGTGCCGCTCAGCCCGCCGTGCGAGTCCAACAACTCCCAGGGGAGCAACCTCGCCCCCAGCAACGCGCTGCTGATCGAGCAGGTCGACACCTACGCCGGGTATCTCCACTGCGTGGGCGTCGACACCGCCGGCTCTTTCACCGCCGCCCAGCTGCAGCAGGCGGTCACCGACCCGAGCGTGCACTGCCTGAGCGCCGGCGCCACAACCACTCCCATCCCCGTGGACTTGGCGACCGGCGACTTCACCAGCTACGACCCCGACATCAGCGTCGCCGCGGCGCTGGCCCAGGTCAACATGGTGGCCGAGGCGCGCGGGCTCAACCCGTCCAAGGTGCACGCGGTGGTGGAGGCCAACATCAGCGGCCGCATCCTCTGGATCTTCGGTGAGTCCGACGTGGACGTTCTGCAGCTCAACCTGGCCATGAACAGGGCGTTCGGCGCTCCCCCGGCACTCGGATGACGGGGACGCCGAGCGGCGGTGGCGGGAATCACAGGGCGATTGACCCTGCCTGGGTACACTGGAGGCAGTAGGAGCCCGACCCAGGCCTGGCCCGCCGGGTGGGCGAGAGGTCGATGAGCAAACCCCCTTCCCAGACAGCCGCCGCCTCCGGGGTCGTCTCCGGAGACGAGGTGACAGCCCCCGGCCCCGCGGCGGTGGCCGGTCCCCCCTCTCCGCCGCGCGGCAAGCTCAAGGCGTACCTGGGCGCGATGCCCGGGTCGGGAAAGACCTTCGCCATGCTGCGTGAGGGTCGCGATCGCCGCGACGGTGGCGAGGACGTGGTGATCGGGTTCATCGAGACCCACGGAAGGGCGCGCACCGCCGAGGCGATCGGCTCGCTGGAGGTGCTGCCCCGGATCACCGTGGATTACCGCGGGACCCAGCTCTCCGAGATGGACGTGGACGCCGTGCTCGCCCGCCGGCCGCAGATCGTCCTCATCGACGAGCTGGCCCACACCAACGCTCCCGGGGTGCGCCACCACAAGCGCTGGGAGGATATCGAGGACATCCGCGACGCGGGCATTGACGTGATCACCACCATGAACATCCAGCACCTCGAGTCGGTGAAGGACGTGGTCGAGCGGATCACCGGGATCACCGTGCACGAGACCGTGCCCGACACCGTCCTCGACCGTGCCGATGAGGTCCAGTTCATCGACATCACCCCGGAGGCGCTCCGCAAGCGGATGCGCCACGGCAACGTCTACCCGGCTGACCGCGTCGACATGGCACTGCGCAACTTCTTCCGCCCGGGCAACCTGGCCGCGCTGCGCGAGCTGGGACTTCGGCTGGTGGCGGAGCGCATCGAGGTGGAGCGCGGAGGCATCCAGGCGCCACCGGAGGACGTCCTCACCGCCGTCTCCGGAGGGCCATCGGCGGAGGCCCTGATCCGCCGGGGCGTGCGCCAGGCCCGCCGGCGGCGCGGCTTCTGCACCGTCGTCCACGTGCGCTCCATGGAGGACGCGGCGGGGGAGTCCGGGCCGGAAGCGGGCTGGCACCGGCTCGCCGTCGAGCTGCAGACGTCGGTCCTGGAGCCGGAGTCCCATGACATCGCCGGCACCCTGGTGGCCATCGCCCGCGAGCGGGGCGTCCGCCACGTGGTCATGGGGGAGCCGCACCCCCGCGGCTTCCTGGCGCAGATGCGCCCGACGGTGGTCGACCGCGTGATCGAGGGTCTCCCCGACACCGACGTCCACGTCATCGCCCGCTACGCCGCCGCCCCCCACGCCCCCCAGGATCGGCCCGACCCCGACTCCCTGCTGCGCAACCTGAAGGTTGCCCGGCCTCGCGGCGGGCTCCGCCTCTACGTCAGCTACGCGCGCGGAGCCGGCGCCACCACCAAGATGCTCGACGAGGCCCGCCGCCGCGCCTCTCGGGGGACGGACGTCGTGGTCGGTGCGGTCCGCGGGGGAGGGGCCGCCCGGCTGGGCAGCCTCCCGCTGCTGGGCGGCCCCGGATCGCCGGCGGACCGGGGGGTGCTCGACGTCGAGGCGCTGCTGACCCGCAACCCCGATGTCGTGGCTGTGGACGATCTCGCGGGATTGACCACCACGGGGAGGCTCGTGGGCCACGTCCTGCCGCGGATCCGCGCCGCCGGCATCAACGTCATCGGCACCGTCCACCTGAGCGACCTGCACAGCACCGTGGCGCTGACGGGCGCGCTGCTCAACCGCCCGCCGGACCGGCCTATTCTCGACGACTCCTCGATGGATGCCGCCGATGAGGTCGAGCTGGTCGACGTCCCGCCCGCCGAGCTGGAGGAGCGGCTGCGCCAGGGGGAGATCATGCCGCCCGGCGAGGCCATCAAGGCCCTCCAGGGCGAGTTTCGCCCCGAGGTGCTGACGGCACTCCGGGAGATGGCACTGCGGCGGGTCGCCGAGCACTGCGACCGGCGCCTGGTCGCCTACATGAGCACGGCCCGGATCAACGAGCCATGGGAGGCGCGTCCCCGCGTCCTCGTCCTGGTCCCGCCCCGGCCCGGTCAGGATGCCGTCATCCGCCGTGCCGCCGCCCACGCCGCCCGGAGGGACGACGCTCTGACCGCGGTCTCGGTGCGCCGCGGCTCGCGCAGCGACGACGAGAAGCGTCTGCTCGGGGGATACGCCACCCTCACCCATCAGCTGGGTGGCGAATTCGTCACCATCGACGGCAACGATGTTGCCGCCACCGTCGCCGCCCATGCCCGCGGCCACCGGATCACCGAGATCCTGGTCATGCGGAGCGGCCGCAACAGCAGCTCAAAGACGCTGCGACGCCTCATCCGGCTGATGGCCGACGTGGACGTGCACGTCGTCGCCGCCAACGACGCGTAGCAGGCGCCGGTCTCTCAAGACTTCCGCACCCCGGTCGCTGCCGGTGGGGTCGCGGCGGCGGAGCGTGTAACGAAACCACGGAGCCGTCGTTTCACCCTTCGATATGAGCAATCAAACCTCGTCCTGGATCTGCCCACGACGTCGAGCCCTGCTGTTCCTGGTCGCACCGGTGATCCTCGCCGGCTGTACGGGTACCTCCCGGGCGGTGGGCTCGCCACGCTCCAGCGCCTCGCCGACCGGCCGCGCCACACCGACCGTATCCGCGATCGCGGGAACCCCGTCACCCAGCGCATCCACGAGCGCCGCCACTCCGTCCCTGGCCGCCGCGGTGGTGCTCTCTACCTGGTTCTCCTCTCCCACCTACGCGATCAGTCTCGTGGGAGGGGCGGGGAGGGTCCTCGCCTCGGCCACGGCCACCTCCCCAACCATCGGCATCCTTCAAGTGCCAACGCCCACGAGCGAGTCCAACACCCGCGTCTACTACCTGGACGGCAACACGACGGTGCGCTACCTGGCCCCTGATGGCAGCACGGGCGTTGCGGCCCAGGTCTCGGCTCCGTCCGGATCGGTCGTCGAGTTCGCCGTGAGCCCTGACGACACGCGCATCGCCATCTCGATCCAGAGCTTCAGCGATGCCACCAGCACCTTCACGGAGACCTCGTACGTGGAAGACGTGGGAACCGGCGCCGACCAGGTGCAGCTGCCGGGCGTGACCTGCTACGTGCCCAACGGGCAGGGGATTGACGCCAGCCCACCCCCCGGCACCTGCTCCGGCCTTGCTGAACAGCCCACCGGCTGGCACGACGGCTACATCGTCTACATCCTGGAATCCGATGCGCCGGCGCCGGCGGAGATCACGGGCTGGCTCGATCAGGCCGGCTACCTGCTCGTCGACCCGAACACGGGCGCGACGGTCGCAACTCTCTGCACCGCTCAGAACGAGACGGCGAAGTTCTTCCACTCGCCGCCGCCCTCCGCAGCCGGCTTCCTCTGCTCCGTGAGCGGGCCTTCGTCGACGGACGTGCAGCTCCAATCCTGGTCCGGCACAGTGGTGAGCGACCTCGGTTCCCACAACCCGCCATGCATGGACGTCGCTTCGGTGTCGCCGGGCGGGAAGGTCGCCTTCGAAGATAACTCCGCGGGATGCGGGCTTCCCCATACTCCAGTCGTCGTGCCCGCCGGCGGACACCAGACCGCGATCCCATACGCCGGCTACAGCGTGGGATGGCTGGACGACGATCACCTGATCGTCACCCCCCCGAACTCATCCGGCGGCCTTGACACCCTCGGCGTCCTTCGGATTCTCGATGTCAACGCCGGCCAACTCAGCCCGCCGCTGGCGGCTGAGGGGTTCTACGCAGGTGCCGTCCCCACCTTGCTCCACTGATCCGGCGGACCGGTCGGACGACCGGGATGATCCGGACCTGGTGGCCGGCGTGGTAGGGAGAGACCCTGACCTCCGCACCACCGCACGACGTCCGACCCCGTCTCAGCTCCGCTGATCGGTGGGGGACGCCGCAGGGAGGGTGAACGCGAAGTGCGCCCCCTCGCCCTCCTCCGGGTCCTCGATCCACACCCGGCCGGCGTGAGCCTCGACCAGGCCGCGGACGATCGCCAGCCCGAGCCCGGTGCCGCTCGGCACCGCACCATGGCCGTCCTCGCCCGTCTCCCCGTCGGTCACCCCGCGGACGAAACGCTCGAAGATCCGCTCCCGCTGCTCCACCGCCACACCGGGCCCCTGGTCGATGACGCGGATGACGACCATCGAGCGCTTGCCCGGAGCCGCCTCGACGGTGATCGGCGTCCCCGACGGCGCGTGCCGGTCGGCGTTCTGGAGCAGGTTGTCGAGGATCTGGCCCAGTCGATCCCAGTCGGCGAGCACCTCCAGCCCGTCGGGGGGCAGGCTGATCGCCACCGGCCGTGCCGGGGACGCCAGCCGCAGCCGGGCGGCCGCCGCCTCGACGGCGTCGCCCAGCTCGATCTCCACCGGGTCCAGGGTGACGGCGTGCGCCTCGATCCGGGCCATGTCGAGCAGGTCGGAGACGAGTCGCTCGAGGCGGCGGGCCTCGCCGATGATCGCCTCCACATCGGCGTGCACCGGGGCGGGAAGGCGAGGGCGCGCCAGCAGGTCGGTGGCGCCGGTGAGGATGCTCGCCAGCGGGGTGCGCAGCTCGTGTGAGACGTTGGCGAGCAGGTCGCTGCGCAGCCGGTCCGACGCCTCCAGCACCCGCACCTGTTGCTGGGTCTGGGCGAGCCGCACCGCCATCGCCGCCGCCTCCGCCTGCTCGCGCTCCAGCTGCTCCAGCTGCTCATTGGTGTGGCGCAGCTGCGCGGTGAGGCGCTCCGCCTCGATCTGAGCGTGGCGGCGTCCCGAGCCGACGCCCCCCGCTGCGACCGCGACCGCGGCGAAGACCACCAGGTCGATGAGGTCGCTGGGGTCGGCGATGGTGAGGGTGTGCACGGGGGGGACGAAGAAGTAGTCGACCAGCAGGAAGCTGAGCGCCGCGGCGGTGAGCGCCGAGGGGAGCCCTGTCAGGGTCCCGAGCACCGCCACCAGGGCCAGGTAGAGGAAGACGTAGTCGCGCGCCGAGGCGGGCCCGACCAGGCTGAGGAGCGCGGTGATGGCGATGGGCCCGCCGATCGCCGCGGCCAGCCCGGCCAGGGCCGTGAGATGACCGCGACCGCTGCTCGTCGACATGAGGGGATTGTGGTCCGGTGTGGCCGGGGTCTGGGCCGGTTACCGGGGCGGCGTGCCGTCCAGCTCGCGGGTCACGTCGTCGCCATGGAGCCGGAGCCGCCGGGCGCGCAAACCCCGGCGGATGCCGAGAAACTCCGGCACCGCCGCCACGGCGCAGACCGCGGCCACGGCGACGAGCACCACCCCGAGCCATTGAGGGCTGAGCAGCAGCGCCGTGACCCCGGCGGCGAGCAGCACGCCAGAGCAGCAGAGGAGCACCCCGACGACCACCACTAGTCCGGCGATCGCCGCCGGCTCCCGGGCCGACGCCGCCCGGGATCGGACGCCCTGCATGTCGACCACCGGCCGTCCCGCCTGCCGGGAGCGGGCGAGCCTCTGGAGGAGCGGTGCGAGCAGGATCGCAGCCAGCCAGGTCCATTTCAACGGCACGAGACCATGCTACCGGGGTCCCCGCGGAAACGCAGTTTTCGTAGGGTGGGCTACCCGGGGTACCCGCGACAGCGTGGTACATTCGCCCGGCAGCTCACTTGGAGGGAGACGATGGTCCGCGCCTACGTGCTCATCAGTGCCACCGCCGGCAAGTCGCTGGAGGTCGCCAACACGCTCCACGGGCAGGAGGGGATCCTCAAAGCCGACCCGATCAGCGGCGAGTACGACGTCATCGCCGAGGTCGAGGCGCGCGACATCGCCGGCATCGGCAAGCT
>JBEKOU010000021.1:0-12750 GCA_049521435.1 Candidatus Dormibacteria bacterium
ATCGACGACGTAGCGCTCGAGACCCATGGGGCATGCCTCCGTGAAGGGTGTCCACTATGTCCCGAGACATGCGTCCACTATGTGGTGAAATCCCACACCTCTCCCTCCGCCAAGACTCGAGTCCGCGGACCAAGATGCAGCACATCGCGGCTCTTCGCACCTTCTTCAGAGACTGCCAGGAGTGGGAGTGGATCCCGCGGCGCTTCGATCCGCAGCGGGCGATGCCGACACCCGCCCATGTCATGGCCGCCATCGGTCCCGACCCGCGCGTGATCGCCGACGATGTCTGGGCCAAGCTTCTCTGGGCAGGCCTCAACATCAGCCGAGAGGATCTGCCCGCCCACACTGGCGGCTTGCCCTTCTATCCGATTGACCTGATCAGGGCCATAGCGGTGGTCTGGCTGTTCGCCGGCTTGCGCGTCGACGAGATCGCCCGACTTCGGGTCGGCTGCGTACGCTGGCAAGCGAACACCGGCGGGGGCGATCTCGCACCGGGCACGGCCTCCGATGGGGCAATCTGTCTACTCGACGTGCCCGTCCACAAGACCGGCCGGCCATTCACCAAGCCGGTGGATCGCCTGGTCGGCGAGGCCATCCAGGAGTGGGAGAGAGTCCGACCACCGCAACCACTCTTTGCCGACGATAAGACCGGCGAGTCCGTGCATCTGCTCTTCGCCTATCGAGGCCAGGGCATGTCCAGGGGGTTCGTCAACCGACGTCTCATCCCGCTCCTGTGTCGCAAGGGCAACCTGCCCGCCGCCGACGCTCGAGGGACGATCACCAGCCATCGAGCGAGATCCACCATCGCGACCCAGCTCTTCAGCGCCCGCGACCCGATGACCCTCCTTGAGTTGCAGGCCTGGCTCGGCCACCGAACGCCGCAAGCGACCCAGCACTACACGAAGATCACGCCCACCAGGCTGGCACGCGCCTATGCAGACGCCGGATACTTCGAGCGAAACGTCCGCATGGTCGACATTCTGGTCGACCAAGAGGCCATTCGCAGCGGGGCAGCTTCCAAGGGACAGCCGTGGCGCTACTACGACCTCGGCCACGGGTTCTGCACCTATGACTTCTTCGATCAGTGTCCCCACCGGATGGCCTGCGTAAAGTGCGCCTTCTATCGCCCCAAGGAAGCAACGCTCTCGCAGCTGCCCGAGGCGACCGCGAACCTCTTGAGGTTGAAGCAGGAGATTCCCCTCAGCGACGACGAGCAGGCTGCGGTGGACGATGGTTTGATGGCTCTGGAGAGGCTGCATGAGCAGTTGCTCGACACGCCCACGCCCGCGGGGCCGACGCCACGGCAGCTGGGGCAGCCACCGTTGCGGCAACTGATCCCCGTGCGTTTGGCCCGCCCAGCGCTGTGAAGACAATCACGCCGAGCGGGGTATGATGGCAAGGCGTGAGCGCTGACTGCACCCCGGAGGAAGTCGACGGCGTGAGCGGGCCGGAACCAGGTCAACTATGAGTGGCCCAGGCGACTTGCCAGGGCTGCCGGTACCGATGTCTGAGGCGGCATTACGTGGACTGGCCGCTGCCGTCCAATGGAGCCCGGGCGGCGCCAAGCTGCTCTTGGACATCCTGAACACTGCTCCGGAGTGCGTGAAGTACAAGGCGGACGATGTGTACGGCCCCCTCGGCATGATGCTCGATGGGCAGGGTTGGCCGCATGCCACCCCCGGCACCGCATTTCCTCCTGACCTGCTGCCCTCTTGCGAGGCCTTCGGACGCGAGTGGATCGAGCACCGCTTCTCCAAGCGAGAGCTCACAGCCGTGCTGACGGTGCTGCTCGATCGATTGGGCGTTCCTTCAGTGACGGCAGAGCCTGGTGGGTGGTCCGCCATACGTTCCACGCCCGATACCGAGCCTGATCCGATGGCCCGTTACTTCCATGCGCCCTGAGCGCCTGCTCGGCCTCTACCTTCGCCGCCAGTGGGTCGGGTTGTGGTTCAGAACGCTCGAGACCATCGACAGGGCTGAGCCCTAAACTCGAATCCACCGATGAGGAGCAGGGCGAACCATCCGCCACGAGCTGGCTGGCCTCGCGACGAGGTACGGGATGTTCTTCGATCGTGACCGGTATGCCTGAGAATCGTTTGGGGCGCAGGCTGCGCTGCGATGTCATCGGCCTCGACGCAATGGGGGTGATCTACGTCGCTGGCGATGACGTGGGCGAGCTGTTGATCCCCTTTCTCCAGGAGCGCGGGTGCCCGCTGGGACCCCAACGGATCGAGGCGGTGTATCGGGAGGCCAGCCTGGGACGGTTGACCGAGGCTGGGTTCTGGGCGGCCATGGGGCTGGGGCTAGAGCCGGAGCACCTCTCGCACGCCTATCTGCAACGTCACCGCGTGCGCCCGGGCGTGCTCGAGTTCCTCGAGCAGTGTCAGAGCGCGGGCATCGCCGTCGGCTGCGTGACCAACGATCTTGCCGGGTGGTCCGCGATCCTCCGCCGCCGCCATGGCCTGGAGGCTCCGATCCCCACCTGGATCGTCAGCGCCGAGGTGGGCTACCGCAAGCCAAGCCCCGAGATCTACGACGCGTTCCTGGCCAGCATTCGGGTTCCCGCCTCCCGCTGCCTGTTCGTCGACGACCGTGAGGCGAACCTTGACGGCGCCAACCGGGCCGGTATGCAGCCGATACGCTTCGGGCCTCCGCAGATTGACTCGAAGTATCCCCTGGTCTCTCAGCTGAGCGAGCTTCTGAGTCTCGCCCTCTAAGCTACGGCGCCCGGACGATGAGCAGCAGCGCCGTCGCGACCAGTTTGGCATGTGCCGCTTCAGTGCCGACGTCGGCTCGAGTACGAGACGTCAGGTCGATCTGCCAACCTCGATCGCGGGTGGACAGTGGTCGGCCGCACCCAGACAAGGCGCTCGCGAGGGGTGGCGATGGCGACCCTGCGCGGATGCCCTGAGCGCTGGTGCTCTCGGGGTGAGGCGTGGCTGCTGGTCGGCTCACCTGCGACTGGCGGCGGTGGCGCCGGAAGGATGGACCACGCGCAACCGGCGATGACACTGACACGCCAGCTTTCGCCCTGGCGTGCGATGTGGCCCTCGACATAGACGGTGGCGCCCGGTGCAAAGTCGTCGATGTCGGGAAGGTGGATGCCGCCGAGGATGACCCGGTGACGATCGACCCGCTGGCCGAGCGGATCTCGCTCGGTGAGCAGGACGAAACCGAGGTCGCCGGCGGGGCCGACGGGCCGGGGCCAGCAGCCGACGAGGCCGATGAGAACGACCTTGTTCAATTGACGCGATTGGGATTCCACATAAGGTGGACGGTGTTCACGGGTGTCTCCTTCCATGGGTGAGTGGATCTGTAAGTGGGCGTGCAAGCCCACGGATGGCCCAGGGGGGCAGGGCGCCAACACCGCGGCGGGTGGCGCGTCGGGTCTCAGTCCGCGACTAGGGCGACGGCGACCCGGTCAGTTGAGCCCAGGTGATGGCGCCGCTCACATCCGGCCAGGTCACCTTCTCGTTCAGGTGTCCAATCTGGATGATCTCGGAGCTCGAGGTGGCTTCGACGAGATACGGGGTGGGGCCGGTAGTGACGTCCACCTTGGGGTTCCCCGCACCGGGGTCGTCCACGCTCAGCTGATACACCGGCTGTCCATCCCAAGTGGTCCGCGTGCGAGAGATCATCGACGGGTCGTATGCGTACGCGGCCGCCGATGGGATGAACCCGCCCCCCGGTTCGCCGGCTTCTGCGGCGCTGTCCCCGGCCGAGAACAGCGTGAAGGTCCCGGGGGCGCTCTGACCGGTGACATCGACCCAGCGGTCTCCCAGGTCTTGCGCCTCGGCCGTGGTGAATGCGGTCACGGCTGTCGTCGTCGCTGCCACCAGGTTGGCGTTGCCGCGCACGTAGTACTCGCCGTTGAGGTCGGCCAGGGTGATGGGAACGCCCGGGTCGTACTCGCTGGTGACCGTCCCGAACCAGCTCCCCGGAGGTCCTACAGTGATGTTGTACGCAATCACGTCGAGCTGAGGCGCCTGACTCGAGTCGGTGATCAGGTAAGAGCGGAGGCTGGCCAGGTCCTCTAGGCCGTCTTCCCAGAGGGTCGCGTTATCCAGCTGCGCCGTCGTTGTGATCGAAGGCGCGGGAGACGGAGCAAGCGGCCCGATGGTGGTCACCGAGATCCCCGCCACGAGGAGGGCGATCGCCGCTCCGCCGACGAGCAGCGGCGGACGGTTGACCGAGCCCCATCGGCGCCAGTACGGTCGCGGCGACGTCGCTCCAGTTCCAAAGCCGGCGGAGTGCGCGGCCGCCAGGTGCATCGAAGGCGATCCCGCGGGTGGCAGAACCGGAGCGTGGCGAGCACCAGTGGGAAGGGCGGCCAGGACGATGGTCCCGAACAGCTCCTCAGGCCGGGTCAGCTGGCAGGCGAGGGCCCGGCACGCCGGGCAGTGGCGCAGGTGGTAGTCGACGGTGCGGCGCTGCTGGGCGCTCAGCGATCCAGAACCGGCCGGCGCCATCTCGCGGAGCTCCTGACAGGCCGCTGAGCTTCGGGTGACGAGGACGGACTGCACGGCCCGCCCAAGGGCCTCCCGACTCCGGACCAGCAGGTCGTTGGCCCTCGCCGCGGACAGGCCAAGAACCTCCCCGACTTCCCGGTACGTGAGGCCGTGGCGCAGGCTGAGACTGAGCGCCTCCTGGTGCTGCGGCTCGAGGGACGCGGCGGCCGTCCACACCAACCGGGCGGCGTCGTCCGAGATCACCGCATCCTCGGGCCCGGGGACGGGCGCCTCGAGATCCGGGACCTCGTCGAGGGGCAGCGGCGCGGCGCTCGCATGCAGCTGCCGGCATCCGGCACGATGGGCGATGCTGTACACCCACGACCTCACCGAGGCGGAATCGCGGAGCGACCCCAAGCCGGCCCAGGCCTCGAGGAAGGTCTGCTGGACCAGGTCCTCGGCGGTGGCCCGGTTCCTGGTCAGGAGCAAGAGATGGTCAAAGATCCCAGGAGCCAGGCGGTCGTACAGCTGGGCGAAAGCCCGCTCGTCCCCGTCACGCGCCGCCTCGACCAGCCCGACGACATCCGAGCCGGGCGGTGAGGGGGCGGCGCTCGTCACGGGCTCTGGACTATGCAGGGACGAGGTCCTGCCCTGCAGGCCGGGTCCGGTCCGAGGTTCCGAGGTCATCGCTGGTTCTCCTCCTGGTGGATTCCAAGAGGTAAGTGGCAGCTTCCTTCCGGTCTATGCCTTCATCCGCGAAGATCGGCACCCCTGGCTCTGCACCACCGCGACCGCGCCGCAGCCCGACCGCCCGAAGGATCGCCAGGCAGTCGGCGCGTCTTGAGGATCCGGTGAGCCTGACTTGGACGCTCGCCTGCCCAGCTTCGGGGTCCCGCGCTGGCTCAGTGCTACGAAGCTTCCGATCTGCCCTATCAGCGCTTCGCAGACCTGCCAAGCGGCCATCGGGATGGGCCCTCGGAAGCAACGCCCGATCGCTCCCCGATCCGAGCCGCCGAGCCGATCACGCAACAGAGTTGCCGGCGCCGGCGATCCCACCTGGATCGCTTGCTCGTATCGGTCGCTCCCAGGCGCCAAGCGATCTGCTGTCGAGGACCACAGCCGGAGGCCACTGAACCTCTCCTGGGCAGGGTGGGTTGATCGGCACGTGATCTGTGCGCGGCTCACTTACTCGGGTCCAGTCGATGGTAATGCCGAGCCCATAGCAGACCTGCAGAAGGGCGCAACCGAGAGCGAAGGTTGTGCAAACTGCC
The DNA here is from genome assembly GCA_049521435.1 of Candidatus Dormibacteria bacterium. Lineage (GTDB taxonomy): Bacteria > Chloroflexota > Dormibacteria > Aeolococcales > Aeolococcaceae > Changshengia. The sequence goes on from JBEKOU010000021.1 coordinate 5,720, forward strand.
ATTCCTTCCCGCGTCCCCTCTCGCCCGACGGTGTAGACGATGCGTGTCACCGAATTGGGGATGCCACTGCGCTCCACGGCCCCGACACGCACCGCCACCGCTCCTGCCGGGTGCCTCGCCTCCATGAGTGCGCGGCGCTCCTCAGGCGTAGCGACGATCGCGCCGCCGAGCGCGTACTCAACAATGTAGCCCTTCAAAACCGTCCAGGCTGCTACGTCCATTTGGGCAGCCGGCGACAGGCTGGTCCGCTCGCCCGCAACCATCGTGGAGAGAACAGCTTGCGCTCGGGCTTCAATCTCACTCATCCACCCGTTGTTGCATGTTGCACAAACAACTCGAACGGTGTAGGAGGCCACATCTCCGGCTGCCCACCGCTGTGTCTCCGTAGCACCGCCGGAGGTGCGCCGGGTTCGCTCGGAGGTAACCTCGGGACCCACGATGTCGGTGGTCAGGATAGTCACGAGCCACCGAGGGAAGACGTGCTCTCTGGTCAGCCTACCGGCACCACAGAAGATGCAGCCCTCGGCTTCACGACCCGCCGCCACGATCGAGGTCATCCGATTCCCCACCCTTGACTCAGCCAATCTCACCACCGTCCCCTGACACACCGGCCTTCTCTCCACTCCGCAGATCGGACATCGTGCAGAGCGCGGGATCCTCGGCTGCTTGGCTATCGCTTGGGGATCGAACTCCAGCCCGTCCTATGTGTCCGATTGGCGCCCGCGTCGCGCCACGAGAAGCTCCGCGCCGCCGCTTCGGTTGCGCACCGATCAAAGCGTGGCGCCAGACCACGAGACTGCGCTCGCATGATCACAGAGTTGCGGCCAGGAGAAGCGCGTGCGCATCGATGGCGGCGGCAAACGTCGCGAAGTCCACTGACCCCGGCGGCGAATTGATACGGGTCGGGGTTTCCCGGGTCGCGAGCAGCAGACACGTGGCATTGTACTTCCGCTCAAGCATAAGTCGTTCGCAGAGGATCTCGTAGCGCTTGGCGTACGACGCGTACTCGCCGCTCTGTTTGAAGATGGGATCGACCTCGAAGTAGGGCTCGGCCGCTTGGACTGGCCGGTGAACCGCCTCGCAATCCTCGAGGAGCATCAGATATCCGAGAAAGGGCGGCGGCCACTTGCCGAAGCGCCCCTGCCGGTACGCTGTCCACATATCCTCGGCGTTACCGATCGCCTCCTCCGTGCGGTTGTTGTAGTTGTTGCCGAACGAGGGCCCCACCTGCGACTTCAACTCCACCGCCATAACCAGGCGTCGTGGGGACCCAGTCACAACAATCAGGTCCCACATCTTCTCTGGGCGGTAGTAGCCGGGCAGTTCCAGCCCTGTTCTGGTTTTGACGTCGAACTCGGTTAGGCCGGCGTCGACGAGGATATCGGTGATCAGCAGCTCTAGGGCCCCCATCTGGGTCCCCCCAGTCACCGCTCCGCGCGATCCCGTGTCCACGGTTCCGCCCTCAAGCTGCTTCTGCTGTTGCCGGTCGCGGGCATCCCAGAACGACTGAACCGCGACCTGTAGCCGGCCCTCCAGATCGTGGATCATCCGGCGAATGGAACGTGGCTGATGCGATAGGCATCAATGGCGGCCGTCGTCGCCCCTTCGCGATCGCGGGCTCGGAACGCCTCGCGCAGCCGCTCGGTCACCGACGGCGGGATCGTTTTGGGTTCGGGCACTCTGATCCTGCGCAGATACTGCGCTTGAAAACGGAGAGTTCCCCCACGCATCTTTACGCAGTAGCTGGCCACGAACATCTCGGCGATCTTGGACAGCAGGAGGCCGCCGAGAACCTCAAGGTCCCAGGTATCCGAGGTGACGTGATACAGGTTGTGATGCGGGTAGGTCATCCCTCGGTCGAGGACGGGATGCGCCTGAAGCTTCATATCGGGGAAGTACAGCTTGTCCCGCGTCAGCAGTGAATGAGTAACTCGATCGATCGTGCGGTACCAGCCCACCTGATTGCGTCCGGCGATGTTGCGCCGCTTCAGTTGATGCGCGTGGGCGTTCAGGTACTCCGCCAGCTTGGGGAAGGCAGCGAGGTCCACCAGCTCATCTTCCGGCCCCCAGGGATCGACCAGGCTGTGGCCGGACCATTTGACAGTGCCGTCGCGCGTATCGAAAGCCATCGCCAGCGGGAGAAGGCGCGAGTCTTCAGCCACGGAACGATCCGTTACGACGAATACCCCGTCCGCGCCGGTGGCAACACCGATGCCCACCCTCGTTCCAGTGACGGCGTCCTCAAGAGGGCGAAACCTGGCTTCGAGGTCCTTCAAGAGGTCGAGCGCCTCCGGCTCTGCCCAGGGCCACGGCGTGTCGCCCCCATACCACCCCGACAGCTTTGCGGCTCGGAATCCGTGCAGCACCTCCCGGCGCTTCCCTGCTAACTCGATCACGGCGTCGGCCAAGCTCCCGTCGGGGATCGGCCCTGCGGCCTGTCCCGCGGAGGCGACGAGGGCTGGACCTTGCTCGCCGCGGCGCATGATGGTGACCGCCGGGTAGGCCGCGACGGCGTCCTCAAAGGTGAGGGCGTCGTGCATCTCTATGACCGCTTCAATGCTCGCGTGCATCGCCACATACTTGCGTAGCGCTGCCCCATAGGCCGCTCGCATCCATCGATCGGCACAGATGAAGCCTAACCTGCCGCCTGGCTTGAGTTGGCGGATGGCCGCCTCAATGAACCCGACGTAGATGTCGCAGCGGCCCACCATCGTCGGGCACACCGCCTGGTATCTGAGGAACATTCCGGGGTCAAGGTCGTCGTACCGGATGTACGGGGGGTTGCCGACGACCACGTCAGCCGGCGCTGCCTCTGGGCTGAGGAGATAGTCGACCTCGCAGACCCACCGATGAGCTGCCCGATCGGCGTCACGCCGAGAGAAGCCCTCGGCAATCAACTGCTCCACGACGAGCTGGCGAGCATAGTCGGCAGCGTCGCTGTCGATCTCGTAGGCACGGATGGCTGCTCGCGCATCCTCCAGCGTCCGGCTGTGGCGCCGCATGGACGCGGCCAGTCTGCGGACCATCGGCCCGAGAAAGGCGCCTTCACCCGCTGCCGGCTCGACCGCCTGCAACGAGGCGAGGTCGGCAGTGGGCCGATAGCCGACAAAGTCCAGGATGAGGTCGACCACCCAGGGCCTCGTGTACACGACACCCTTCTCCGCGGGCTTGGTGGGCAGACGGAGCTGGATGGTCACCCTCCGTGGCCTCGCAGCTCCGCCAGGGGCAGTCCCGTCTCTCTGAGCCGCCACCAGAGCCAGCCGTTCTCCCCTGCGCTGCGGGTTACTGCTCTCGCCGCCGTTGACGGGCTGCGGTAAACATGCCCATTCACCTCAATCCCGCCAGCAACGACCCGGCCGGTGATCGCCCGCTCAGGGCGTAACCGGGCAGCGTGAAAGAGCACAGTTCCGACGGGCAGCCGGCCCTCGGCGATCAACTGGGGAAGAAGGCGGCCTGCCATGAGACACGAGATTATAGATGAAGAAAGCAAACACGCGTTCGCGCCTCGCCAACTTTCAGCCGACTGGTCGGCGCCTGGCTGCACCACCTGGTGCCAAGCTGGGCCTGCCGGGCCGGGCACCTCGAAGAAGGAGGGTCTTGAAGTAGGCGAGGGACGTGCCATCAGGGCTATGGGGTGTCGAGGTGCCGGGGGGCACGTGCCTGGCCATGGGTGTGGCGTCCATCGAAGGCGAAGGGTGGTCAGGTGGCCGGAGTATCGATCCTGAAGCGAGCAGGGGCATTGTTCATTGACCTGACCACGGGGCGCTGGTCGAAAAGCCACGTGTAGAAGCCGCGCATCGCGTTGGAGTACGCCGCGATGTCCGCGCCCAGGACGGGCCCATCGCGAGGGCCGAAGCCGGACAGGTACGCGTGGGCCTGAGGGCTCCAGTTGTCCCACTCGAGGAGGCGAGGGCTGGAAAGCTTGATCGCGTGGCGGGCGGTGCCGGCGCCCATGGTGAGAGTCTGGACGACAGCGGGCAGGCTGTAATGGAGAAGGTAGTTGCGCAAGTCGCCCAGGAAAGCCGCCTCGTCGGTGGCGATGACGCTCGCCTTGTGGGCTTCGTACTCGGCGGCTAGCGTGGGCGCATCGGGTCGGTAGTACTTGATGAGACGCCTCGAGTGGTCGATGAGGGTGCCCATGCTTGCGAGCTGGTTGTGCAGCCGCTGGTCAAGCTCGGGCCAGAATCCGTCGGCCTGCCGGTCGTCGTTCATAAGAGTGAGGGCGAGGGTGAGGTCCGCTGCGCGGTTGAGGAGATCGATGAGCTCGGTAGTGTTGCGGGCGAACGTGGTCCAAGAGCGGCCGAGAACATCCCAGCGGTCTGCCCCGGCGCGGGCCCACGCGCCCCAGGCGGAGGCGTCGATCGATCGCGCGTCACCAACCAATGTCGTCCGTCCTCCACAGCGCGGCTAGATTGGGCATGGGATGTGGGTGGAATGGTGCCCGAGTGCTGCAAGTATGGTGCCGCGACACGCGAACTGCTTCGCTCAGGCATGCTCTCCCGGATATGGACACTCCCCTATTGGGACGGCGCCACGAGAGTGATGCGCTCGTCCCTCCCCAGTGCAGCGCTGGCGCGTTGGTTCTGGCGAGCGATCTTTCTGTCGGAGGCCAATGCCTTGACCAGCCTCGCGTAGTCGCCCATCTTGACTTGCCCGAAGAACTCCTTAGACAGTAGCGCCTCTATCCGGCCGAACGGCAAGCTCCCACCTCGCTCGGTCAGGAGTTGTTGCACCCGGGCGCACACGGATCGCTCGACGTCAGCGATGCGGAGTTGCACTGGATCAGCTGGCGCGAGTCCGGGTAGATAGTCGCCCTGCGGAACGGGATACGAGCGGCGAGCGAGGTCACGGTCGACGTGAACTAAGGCATCATTTACGAGCCTGAACCCAGCGGGATGCCCGCTTGCGTGAACGATCCAGTACTTAGTCCGGCCCTCGACATGGTCGCGCACCGCATATGCCGAGACGTATGGATACCTTCCCTGAAGAGCGTGGCGCGCATACACCTGCACAAGCTCGCGGCTGCGATCATCCACAGGTCGCTCCTTAGCCCGAGCAATGGCCCGCCACTCATGACTGCCAAAGAACCGATCCATCGCCTCGGTTAGCGCTAGGGCACGTGATAAGTCAGCGCGAGGTTCGAGCCTATCGGTGAGCATACCACCGATGCGGAAGGCCACAGCGAAGTGAACGATTATGAACAAATCTGTTGGCCCGCGACGCGTGAGCAGCTCGCGGCAGGTGTCCGGAGAGATCGCGGTGAGGCCGATCGGATCGAGGAGAATGAGAGCCGGAGCCTGCCCCATCCGAGCACTGATGGCGGCTACGTTGTCAGCGAAATCCCCGTGGAGGAGCAGCGGCTTCGCTGGTGACCCTCCGACCGCCTCGACCAGTGAGGCAAAGTGCCTGTCGTTATGCTCGACGCAGATGACTTCCATACGTTCGCCGGGATGGGCCGTTTCATAAGCTTCCGCGCGCCTGACGGCAATCACGGGGGAGCCTTCAACTTGGTCTGGCGGCCGCCCGTAGTAGCCGGCTCCGGCGAACGGGTCTACAACGTAGATGCACGGGTGCGTCGAGCCGACCTTGGCGGACCAGGGGACGAGGTAGTACCCAAGCAGTTGATGTTTGATCTCCGACCACGAGCGACGCCTTTCGAAGAAGGTTCGTTCGTGGCGACTGGGCATCGAAGTCGAGAGCGCGGGATGCTAGGCTGGCACGAGCAGGCGGCTCGGCATCTCATCCCAGGTGCGTCCATCAAGGAATCTGCCCCCCGCTTTTGGGGTCCTCCCACCCCACTGCTTGAAGAAGAACGCTGTACCTGTCCGCAAGCACAGGTCCCGAACCGCCTCGACCCATTCCTCGCTGATGGGACGGGCATCTTGGCCACTTTCACCGCCTACGATCACCCAGGCTATGCCAGTCACATCGAGAGACGGTACTGGCCCGATAAGAGGCTCCACCGATAGGAAGCGCACGGTGGCAGGGACCTGACGCAGGTGATTGGCGCGGAAGGTGTAGCGGTCGTCCTCAATACTCACGCCGATCCAGACGTTGTCCGGCCAGCTGAGCCCTGCTGCCACCTTGGCCAGACGACGCGACCTCTTGGTGAGTATCTGATATGTGTGGTGTGGCGTATCGGCCATGACAGCGAAGACGGCGCGAATGAAGTCCATAGACACGTTCTCATGAAACAGATCGCTCATCGAGTTGACGAACACCCTTCGGGGCTGGGTCCATTCATAGGGAAGCTGAAGCGCGTCCCAGTGAAGCGTAAGTCCGAAGCCAGGGCCGCTCGTCCCGCCGAGGCCATCCCGCTGATACTTCGGAGAGCCCATCGCCTTGAGTCGCTTTGCGAGGGTCAGCGCATAGCAGTGGTCGCACCCTGGAGAGGTGCGGTCGCAGCCCGTAGTCGGGTTCCAGGTCGCGTCCGTCCATTCAATTGCACTTCCGTCTGCCATAGGCCAATAGTGACTCATCCAGGCCCCAGCAGCACGTGTTGTGACCCACTTCGACGGAAACGTCTCGGGGCGCACCCTTCGGAGGCTGTGCGCGACCAAGCAGGTCAGGTACCGGGCAGCTGAAATGCCGCGGGCCTGAGTCCCGGGGCAGCTCGGATCATGGAACGGCCAGGGGCACCCGCCCGGCGGCCCGTCCGCGGCGCCGACCAACGAAGAGAGGTCGTGTCCAGGTCCACCCATGTCGTGCGCTCGCAACTACCCCCACTCATACCCCCACGGCGGCCGCACGGGACGGTACGAGGCGGCACTCAGACACCACAGATCTGTTGTGATTCGTATTCACAGCGACATCCGGCGGCACGCCCCAACACGCCAATCGGCGCTCTTGAAAACCGCAAGGGCCGCCAAGCCCTCGGGGGTTCGAATCCCTCTCCCTCCGCCAGTGTCGTGTCTCGGGACATCCTGGACACCTGTCTCAGGACATCGTGGACTCTAAGCGGGCGACGGGGCCCCCGCGAGGCTGGTAGTCGCGGGAGGGGTCGAGGGTCAGCTGGCGGATCAGGGATCCGT
>JBEKOU010000022.1:0-11912 GCA_049521435.1 Candidatus Dormibacteria bacterium
CCGGGGGCATGGTCCGCCGCCTCGAGCTGGCCCAGGCGCTGGTCAACCGGCCGGCGCTGCTCGTCCTCGACGAGCCCACCATCGGGCTCGACCCGCTGGCGCGAGGGGACGTCTGGGAGCGGGTCCAAGAGCTCCGGGAGGAGACCGGGATGACGGTTCTCCTCACCACCCACTACATGGAGGAGGCGGACACGCTCTGCGAGCGCATCGCCCTGATGCACCACGGACGCATCCGCTCCCACGGCACTCCCGCCGAGCTGAAGGCGCGGCTTGGGCCGGAGGCGACCCTGGACGACGTCTTCCGCCACGACGTCGGCACCGCCATCGAGGACGAGGAGATGAGAGGAGGAGGCCGCGATGTCCGCCGCACGCGTCGCACCGCCGGGCGTCTCGGCTGACCTGCGGTCTCCGGCCGCGCTGATGCCGCCCTGGTGGCGTCTCTACCCGAGCCGCATCCTCACCTTCTGGCTGGTCGAGCTGCGCAAGATCCGGCACGACCGGACCGAGCTGTACACCCGGGCCGTCCAGCCGCTGCTGTGGCTGGTCATCTTCGGGGAGACGTTCAGCCGCCTCCATGTCATCCCCACCCCGAAGGGAATCAGCTACCTCGCCTATCTCTCGCCCGGGATCATGGCCCAGTCCGCCCTCTTCATCGCCATCTTCTTTGGCATCCAGATCATCTGGGAGCGCGATTCCGGGATCCTCACCAAGCTGATGGCGACGCCCACGCCGAGGCTCGCCCTGATCAGCGGCAAGGCGTTCGCCGCCGGGGTGCGCTCGTTCTCCCAGGTGGTGGTCATCATGGCGCTGTCGGTCGTGCTCCAGATCCATTTCGACTGGAACCCTCTCCACCTCCTCGGCGTGGTGGCGGTCGTGGTCCTGGGGGCCGCCTTCTTCTCCTGTCTCTCGATGACCATCGCCGGGATCGTCCTTCACCGGGAACGCCTGATGGGAGTTGGCCAGGCCATGACCATGCCGCTCTTCTTCGCCTCCAACGCCCTCTACCCGGTCAAGGTGATGCCGGGCTGGTTGCAGGGGCTGAGCGCGGCGAACCCGATGAGCTACGAGGTGGACGCGCTCCGCGGCCTGCTCCTCGGCACCCCCAGCTCGCTCCTCCTCGACTTCGGGGTCCTGGCGGTCGCGGTGGTGGTTGGAGTCCTCGCCGCCGCCGCGCTCCTGCCCCGCCTGGCCCGCTGAGCCCGGCTGGGGTCGACCGCCGCCGCCTCGGGTGTAACCTGCGCCCATGACGCAGACCGCCTCCGCGCCCGCGACCGACGCCGCCGACCGCCGCGACGATTCCTGGATCTACTTCGACGGAGAGTTCCGCCACTACCGGGACGCGCGGATCGGTCTCCTCACCCAGGGTCTCAACTACGGGACAGGCGTCTTCGAGGGCATCCGGGCCTACTGGAGCGAGGAGAGGGGTCAGCTCTACGGTCTCTGGTTCCCGGAGCACTACCGGCGTTTCCACCAGAACGCCCGCGCTCTGCAGATGGACGTCCCCCACAGCGTCGAGGAGCTGTGCACCATCACCCGGGAGATCCTCCGCCGCAACGAATGCCGGGAGACGACCTACATCCGCCCGCTCATCTTCAAGTCGGCGGAGACCATCGGCTTCCGTCTCCATGACATGCCCGACAGCTTCGCCATCGCCACCGCACCGATGGGCGACTACGTGCGCACCGACGGGATGCGCTGCATGGTCTCGTCATGGCGGCGCATCGACGAGAGCATGGCCCCGCCTCGGACCAAGTGCACCGGCATCTACATCAACAGCGCGCTCGCCAAGTCCGAGGCGCTCCAGGCCGGCTTCGACGAGGCCATCATGCTCACCGGCTCGGGGCACGTTTGCGAGGGCAGCGGGGAAAACATCTTCCTGGTCCGCGGCGGGGTCATCTCGACGCCCGCGCCGGCGGACAACATCCTGGAGGGGATCACCCGCCAGGGGATCATTCATCTCTTCCGCGAGGAGATGGGTCTGGACGTGGTCGAGCGTTCCATCGGCCGGAGCGAGCTGTACATCGCCGATGAGGTCTTCATGTGCGGGACCGGCGCCCAGGTGGCCCCGGTGGTCGAGGTCGACCGCCGGAGGGTCGGCGACGGCGAGCCCGGGCCGCTCACCCTGCGCGTTCAGGGCCTCTTCAACGACATCGTGACGGGTGCAAACCCCAAGTACGCGGAGTGGCTGCGTCCGATCTGGTGAACGCTCCCGGGTCAGCCCCCGGAGGCCATCTCGCGCACGATCTGCGCCCCCACCCGCCGGAGCAGCCGCCGGGGCACCCGGCGCGGATCCTCGCCCGGTCCGGCCACGTCGGCCAGCGAGATGGAGCGGCGGAACCCCACGGGGTCGGAGCGCACCTCGCCCGCGACCGCGATGCAGGCGACGCCGAGCCGGGCTGAGCGGCGCGCCACCTCCGACGGCGCCTTGCCTGCGGCGGTCTGGCGGTCCAGGCGACCCTCGCCGGTGACGACGACATCCGACTCCGAGATGGCCTGGTCGAGGCCGATCGCGTCGGCCACCAGCGACGCTCCGGGCAACAGAGCCGCACCTGCCACTGCCAGGCCATAGCCGCTCCCGCCCGCGGCCCCGGCGCCGGCCTGGTCGCGGAGTGCGGCGGGGAGGTGCGCGTCACGCTCCAATACCTCGGCGAGCCGTAGCAGCCCGTCCGCCAGGCGGTCCACCTCCGCATCCGTCGCCCCCTTCTGGGGGCCGAAGACGTGAGCTGCGCCGAGCCTGCCGAGCAGCGGGCTGTCCACGTCACAGATGACCTCGACGCGGCAGAGACGGAGTCGCGGGTCCAGGTCGCCCAGGTCGGCGGAATCCAGCGCGGTCAGGGCTCCCCCGCCGAGGCCGAGCTGGTCGCCCCGCCCGTCGAGCAGCTTGGCTCCGAGAGCCGCGAGCAGCCCTGCGCCTCCATCCGTGCAGGCCGAGCCACCGATGCCCACCAGGATGCGGCGGGCGCCACCGTCGAGGGCCCGGGCGATCAGGTCACCAGCACCGTGCGAGGTGGCGCGCAGGGGGTCGGGCCTGCCCCGGATGCGCCGCAGCCCTGATGCCTCGGCCAGCTCGACGACCGCGGTGGTCGCGTCCAGCCACCCCAGGCGCGCCACCAGCCGGCCACCCAGCGGGCCGCACACCCGGTGGCGCTCGATGCGGGCGGAGGGCGACGCCGAGACGAGGGTGTCCAGGGTGCCGTCGCCGCCGTCCGCCATCGGCAGGGCCCGGGCCAGCGCCCCCGCGTCCTGGACGCCGGCCGCCAGCGCGGCCGCCGCGGCGGCCGCCGTGAGGGTCCCCCGGAAGGCGTTGGGGGAGCAGAGGACGCGCAGCCGTCTGCCCTCCACCCCGTCTCCACGCCCGCTCCGTCGCCCGCCCGGAGGGAGGGGGGTCATCTCAGCGCGGGCCGATCCGCGCGAAGTATTCGCTCATCTCCTCGGCGCTCCAGACGTGGCCGTCGCACTTGTCCACATTGACCAGACGAACCGAGACCGACCCCGCCGCCGGGGCCTCCCCGTCGGCCGCGCGTATCTGGAAGGTGAAGAACATGGGGTGGTCGGCATGAAGTCGCGGCATCTCCGGCCGTCCCGACCCTCTGCCCGCGGGGGCCGCCGCCAGCGCGTGCAGCGCCGCCTCCGCGATGCCGATCGCGGCGGCTCCATAGCGGGCCGGCACGATGAGCGTCGAGATCCCATGACGGTCGTGGGCCTGGCGCTGCGCCCGGGCGGCCTCGAGGGAGAGCGATGAGCCGGCAAACTCGAAGTCGAGCTGGAGAAGGGACGCGGTCCGGATGCGCCCCGGCTCCCAGGCGCGGGGCCTGACGTGGACCAGGTCGTACCGGGCGTCGTCGGGGGAGGGGGCGGCCGTCTCGGGGAGACCTTCAGCCCGCTGCGAGCGCTTCAAGCTGGGCGTCGCGCCGGTGCTAGCCGTTGCGCCGGACCCGCGCGATCCAGCGCTCGGGGGCGCGGACCTCGGCCATGGTCGGCATCATCTCCGGGCCGTCCCACACCCGGTTCAGCAGGCGGTAGCCGCCCGCGGCGATGAGTGCCTCGCAGAAGCGCTCGCCGAGGTCGTACTGGCGCATCTTGAGCGAGATCCCGGTCAATCCGAGGATCAGACGCTCGACCAGGCTGCGTTGCGCCTGACGCCGGTGGAAGGCGGCCTCCAGCTCCTCGAAGTCCTCGATGTGGCCCCGTCCGACCCGGTGCATCACCAGATTGCTGTAGCCCTCCAGCACGCTCATGATCGCCTGGAGGCGGCCGATGCCGCGGAGCTGACCGGCGACGGTGACGCCCATCCGGCGGAGCGCCTCCGAGGTGAGGCCGCGGGGCTCGGGATCGCCGGTGCCTGCGCCGAGGCTCGACGCCACCAGCTCATTCATCAGGCTGCCGATGTGCGGACCGAGCCAGGGGTGGGCCTCGAACTGCCAGGCGTGGGTCGCCTCGTGGAGGATCAGCCACCGTCGCAACGGCTCCGCCGGGGCGTCCTGCCCGCGCTGGAGCATCTCGACGTTGGGCTCGACCAGGTAGAGGGCGGCCGGCGGGCGTTCCGCATCATCAGCGCCACCCTCTGGGAGGGGAGCGAACGCCGGAGCCGGGAGCATCAGCACCGGGTCGTACTGGCCCAGCACTCGTTGCGACATGAAGCCGAGCACCTCACCGACGTAGCGGCTGGTCAGCCTCCTCCCCAGCGCGGTGAGGGTGGTCTCCGGGATCGGCCCGTGCATCGCCTCGGCGGGCTCCAGCAGGCGGCGGACGATCTCCAGGTTGGCATCGATCAGGCCGTGGCGGTCCAGGACGGTGATCTTGGGGACGGCCGCCGGCGGCACGCCACACACCTCCGCGATGAGCGGCACCATCTCGGCCGCGATGACGTCATAACGGGCGGCGAGCCGTTCTGCCCGGGCCCGCCGCAGGGGGGCCCGCTGCCCAGACCTCGCCCTGGCGGTGCGGCGCACCACGTCCCAGTCCATGAGGCGGCGCTCGGCCCCCGGTCGGGGACGGGAGAGGACCCTCACGGAGAGCGCGACGGCACTGCCGACGGCGGCCAGCGTCGCGGCGCGACGGATCAGCGGGCGCGTGGCCGGCATCCGCCGATCATATTCGCTCGGTTCGAGGATCAGATCGTCCGAGGGTGCCCGCCCGCCGGCGAGCCCCGCGCAGGCGCTGGCACTCGACGACCCAGGCCGCTAGCACTCGCCTACCCCGAGTGCTAAGATGACCGCCGACGCTTCATTCCGAACGTTCCAGGAGCCCTGCCCACCGGGCAGGCGGTGGAGGAGGTTCATGGCTAAACAGATCATCTATGACGTGGACGCCCGCGCGTCTCTCAAGCGTGGCGTCGATGCCGTCGCCAACGCGGTCAGGATCACCCTCGGTCCCAAGGGCCGCAACGTCGTCCTCGACAAGAAGTTCGGCTCGCCGACGATCACCAACGACGGCGTGACCATCGCCAAGGAGATCGAGCTCGAGCAGCCCTTCGAGAACATGGGCGCCCAGCTGGTCAAGGAGGTCGCCTCCAAGACCAACGACATCGCCGGCGACGGCACCACCACCGCGACGGTGCTTGCCCAGGCGCTGATCGAGGCCGGTCTTCGCCAGGTCGGCACCGGTGCCAACCCCATCCTCCTCAAGCGAGGCATCGACAAGGGCGTCGCCGCCGTGGTCGAGGCCATCAAGGCGCAGTCGATCCCGGTCACCGAGCGCGAGAAGATCGCCCAGGTGGCGTCGATCTCCGCAGCCGATCCGGCCGTCGGCGAGACCGTCGCCAACGCCATGGAGAAGGTGGGCAAGGACGGCGTCATCACCGTCGAGGAGTCCAAGGGGCTGGAGACGGAGCTGGAGCTGGTCGAGGGGATGCAGTTCGACAAGGGCTACATCTCGGCCTACATGGTGACCAACGCCCAGCGGATGGAGGCGGTCCTCGAGGAGCCCTACATCCTGATCACGGACCGCAAGATCTCGGCCATCGCCGACGTCCTTCCCCTGCTCGAGAAGGTCGTCCAGATGAGCAAGCCACTCCTCATCATCGCCGAGGACGTGGAGGGTGAGGCGCTCGCGACCATCATCGTCAACAAGCTCCGCGGAACCTTCAGCGCCGTGGCCGTGAAGGCCCCGGGCTTCGGCGACCGCCGCAAGGCCATGCTGCAGGACATCGCCATCCTCACCGACGGAACCGTGGTCAGCGAGGAGATCGGTCTCAAGCTGGACTCCACCACGCTCAACCAGCTCGGCCGCGCCCGGCGGGTCACCATCACCAAGGACGACACCACCGTCGTCGAGGGTGCGGGCAGCCAGGACGCCATCAAGGGCCGCATCGAGCAGATCAAGGCGGAGATCGAGAAGTCGACCTCCGACTGGGACAAGGAGAAGCTCCAGGAGCGGCTCGCCAAGCTCTCCGGCGGAGTCGCCGTGATCAAGGTCGGTGCCGCCACCGAGACCGAGCTCAAGGAGAAGAAGCACCGCATGGAGGACGCCGTCTCGGCGACCCGCGCTGCGGTGGAGGAGGGGATCGTCCCCGGGGGTGGCGTCGTCCTCCTCAATTCCATCGCGGCTCTCGACAAGGTCAAGGCCGAGGGCGATGAGCTGGCCGGGGTCAACATCCTCCGGCGTGCCCTGGAGGAGCCGCTCCGTCAGATCGCCGTCAACGCCGGGCTGGAGGGCTCGGTCGTGGTCGAGAAGGTCAAGGGCCTGCCCAAGGGTCAGGGCCTCGACGCGGCCACCGGTGCCTACGTGACCATGGTCACCGCCGGGATCATCGACCCCACCAAGGTGACCCGGTCCGCCGTGCAGAACGCCGCGTCGATCGCGGGTCTTCTGCTGACCACCGAGGTGCTCATCACCGACATCCCCGAGAAGAACAAGGGTCAGGCACCGCCGCAGATGCCCGACTATTAAGTAAGCCGGCGGGATCACATCGTCCTAGGAGGGGCGGCCGGGCAGAGTGCCGGGCCGCCCCTTCGCCGTCTCCGGCCGAGCTTCTTTCCGCACCCTGCTAACGTAGCCGTCGGGTGTCCGGAACGCTGATCTTCGTCACCGACTACGGGTTGGAGGACGGCTATGCTGCTCAGCTCTGGGCCGCGGCGTGGTCGGCGTCCCCCGGTGTCCGCTGCATCGACGGCACCCATCTGATCCCCCCCGGTGACGTCCTCACCGCCGCCTACCGCTGCAAGACGCTGGCCCGCGCCTTTGGGCCCGGCAGTGTCATCTGCGCCGTGGTGGACCCGGGGGTCGGTGGGGGTCGGGCGGCGGTGGCGGTCGACTGCGATGGCATGGGCTGCGTCGCGCCCGACACGGGGCTCGTCTCGTACCTCTGGACCGAGGCGCGGGAGCGGCGGGCGGTCCGGCTCCCCACCCCTGCCGGCGTTTCGCCGACCTTCCACGGGCGCGACCTCTTCGCGCCGGTGGCGGCGCTCATCGCGGCCGGTACACCCGTCTCCGGTGTCGGCGAGCCGATCGACACTCCGCGGCTCCGAGCGGAGCTGGTGCCTGCGATCGAGGGCGACCACATCCGCTCCCTGGTGGTGGCGGTCGACCACTTCGGCAACTGCATCACGGGCGTGCGTCAGAGCGATCTCGGTGAGCGGGCGGTCGCCTCGTTGAGCTGGCCCGGCGGTCAGACGGATCGAGTGGTGACCACATACGAGGAGATCGGCTCCCGGGCGGCCGTGCTCTGGAACAGCGCCGGGCACCTCGAGCTGGCGGCCCGGGAGGCCTCCGCGTCGGCGTGGACCGGGGTCCGGACGGGCACACCGGTCACGGTCATCCTGCGATGAGCAGCACGGTCGGAGAGGCGGCGAGCGCCGCCGGGGCGGAGGCACGAAACCGGTACGGGAATCTCAGCTCCGAGCAGCAGTCGACCCTCGACCGGGCGGCGACCGCCCAGGGCGTGAGCGTCCTTCAACTGATGGAGATCGCCGGGTGGCAGGTGGCCCGCTGGCTGTCCGCCACCACGGACGGCCAGCGCGATCTGGTTCTGGTTGTGGCCGGATCTGGCAACAACGGAGGGGACGGCCTGGTGGCGGCGCGCCACCTCCACACCTGGGGCTTCCCGGTCCGGGTCGCGCTGGTGGCGGAGCCGGACCGGCTCGGTGAGCTGCCGGCCCTCCACCTCGGCGCCCTCCGAACCATGGGTGTCCCGGTGACCGCGCATCCCGACGGCGATCTGCCCTCCGAGCTCCTCGACGCGGCCGCCACGGTCGTCGATGCCCTGCTCGGCACCGGCGCCCGCGGTGACCCCCGGCCGCCCCTGGCCAGGGCGATCTCGCGCCTCCCCGCCGGCCGCACGGTCGCGGTCGACATCCCGAGCGGGCTCGACGCCACCACCGGAACCCCCGGCACACCTACTGTCCACGCCCTCCGGACATGCGCCCTCACGGCTATGAAGGCGGGGCTGTGGACGGCCGAGGGGCGGCGGCACGCCGGTGAGATCACGGTTGCCGACATCGGCATGCCCACCGCCGCCTGGGCGGCGGCGGGTCTCGCCCCGCCCACCCTCGTCAGAGGCGGCGAGTTGCTGACGATACCGACCGATACGGTTGGCGCGGCCGGCATCGATGCCGCCATGACAGGGACGGAACCGCCGGTCTGACCCGATCTGGCGCACCAAGTCGGCCGTGCGATCTTGACCGCTGTGCCCCACACGCGTGTATGCTGTCGGGACGCCACCAGCCACCCCCGGGTGGACTCAAGATTAACGTCGCAGCCAACGTCCCAGCCACCAGTGGCGAGTTCGCGGAGCTCGTCTCCGAGCATCTCGACGAACTCATCACTTATGCCGCGCACCTCGTCGGCGACGCCGACTCCGCCGTGGAGCTGGCCGCGGCAGGGATCTTTCACGCCGCCAAGTACCCGCCGGCGCGGGTCCGCGTCGACGGTACCGCTGCCCTCTACCGCGCGGTGACGCGCGCCTGCCGTACCGGCGAGCGATTCCCGCCGCGGCCCCGCGGTCCGGCGAGGCTGTGGCGTCGCAGCCGGCCCTCCCTGCAGACGGAATTCCGCGGCGGAGATGTCGCCAGCCGCATGAACACCGTGAAGCGCGCGCTCATGACCCTTCCCTTCGAGCGGCGCGCGGCGCTGCTGCTGCGCAACCTCGGCCGCCTCCGCTACCCGGAGATGGCCCGCGCCCTGGAGTGCTCGCCGGAGGCTGCCAGCCGGCAGCTGGCGGCCGCCAGACGCCAGTTCAGCACCGTCTACCGCGAGATCGCCATATGAAGTGCAGCCTGCTCGCGCTGAGCAGCTACCTGGACGATGAGCTGGACCCGGGGCGGCGTGCGGAGATCGAAGCGCACCTGGTCGGCTGCGAGCGCTGCCGCAAGGGCCTCGATTGCCTCCGCGAGGAGACGGAGCGCTTCGGTGCACTGGGGCGGGTCCACGTCCCCGACGATGCCGTCAGCGGCTTCCTGCAGCAGCTCGGGCTGCTCGGCCCCGGCGAATCGCTTCCCCCGCGGTCCCCCCGCCCCCCCGACCCCCCCGGACCCGAGCTGCCCCGGTGGCTCGGCGGTGGGGGCGCCGCGGAGACACTCCCGTGGAGTGCGCGCCACTCTCCCGAACCTCCGCCGGCTCCCCCGGACGACCAGCCCACCCTGCCCTTCCTGGACGCCTTTTCCCCGTCGGGCGTGACCGTGATGGCAGCACCTACCGCGGAGCCCGCCGAGAGCGACGAGCTCCATCTCAACGGTCGATCGATCCCCGCCTCCCCCCAGCCTCGGGTGCCCGAGCCCGTGACGGGCGCAGCGGAGCCGTCCGCTCCTGATGGGTGGCTCCACGGGAGCGTCGCGCTGGAAGGAGTCGGTGCCTGGCACATGGGGCACGCGGTCGGCGTGACCCCGTCCGGGGTCGAGGCCACCGCGTCCACGGAAGCCGGGATGGACATCCCCGTCCCCGAGCCCACGGGGTTCGAGCCGCTCGCGCCCGAGGTGGTCGGTGTCGAGCCGGCCACCGCACCCGAGGCGGTCGGCGTCGAGCCGGCCACCGCAATGGGGGCCGCTGAGATCGAGGTGGCCGCGCCGTCGGCGGCGCCGGAACCTGAGCGGGCTCCGGACGAGATCCCCCCCCCGCCGCCGGCTCCGGTGCGCTGGTCGCCCGTGTCCCTGGCTCCGCCTGCCCAACCGCCGCCGCCGCCTCCTCCACCCCCGGGGCCACTCCCGCCCTCCGGTCCACTGCGTGCTGAGCCGCCCCCGGTCCGGCCCGGGGACGCGATGTGGCCGATCTTGCCCCCTGCCATTCCGCACACCAGGGCATCCGGCGCTGATGGTGATCCGTGGAGCTGGGCGCCCCGGGATGGCCCGGCGCCCCCGCCATCGCGCATCTATCCGGCCCCCACGTTCTCAGCGGACCCGATCTCCTCGACAGGGGCCGGGGCCGGCGCTCCATCGGGGCCCAGGATGGACGCCGGCGTGGAGGGCCGCGGAGACACGGCGAACGAGGATGCCACCCCTGATCCGCTCATCGATCCGCTCATCGCCCGGGTGGCGAGACCGCCTCAGCCGGTCAGGGCGACCCTGATCTCGCGGCTCCGTGACCAGGTCTCTCTTCGTCTGGCACTCATGCGCAACGCCGACGGCGACGCCGACCGGGCCCCGGCCGCCGTGCCTGGCCCGAGCCACGGCGCGCAGCCACCGGAATCGGCCGGGCCGCTCACGGCCGCGCTGCGTTACCGGATGGATCCGCACGCCCAGACGGATGAACCCGTCGCCCCGCCCGCGCGCGGTGCCATCCCCCCGCATGGGGTGCCGGGCGTCGAGCGTCCGGCTGGGACCCCATGGTCCGTGGCGCCGGCCATCGACTCGGCGCTGATCGCCGGGGCCACCACCCCTCGCGTCCGCGACCTCGACCGGGGGCCCAGCAAGCCGGGCCGCCATGTCCAACAGCTCGGGGACCGGCGCTGGATCGGGCCGAGCGCTGGCAAGGCGGAGACGAGTTCGGGGCGCTTCGGCGACCTCCCCCACCGCGTGCGCCAGCTCGCCGGCCAACCCCGCCGCCGCTATCTCGTCCTCGCCATCGTCGCCGTCCTGGCTGTGCTGATCGTGATGGTGAGCATGCTCGTCTCGCATGTCGGGGGCGGGACCACGGCCAGCGCGCCGCCCTTGGCGAGCGCCCGGGCGACCGCGCATCCCGCGGCGACCGCGACCCCCGCACTGCAGCCGGTCACCGGCCTGCAGCCCGCGGCATCGGTCGCGCCGAGCGCCGCCCCCACGGTCTCGGCGACGCCGGCACCGACGCCGGTACCGACCCCCGTACCCACACCGGTGGTCGCGTCCCAGACCTACGGCGGTGCCGGCACCGGCTGGCAGCTCCAGGACGTCCGCTGCTGCGACGTCCAGGCGGGGACCGGGTACACCCGGATCGTCTTTGACCTCGGCGGAACGTCTGGCGCGGATCCCAGCGCGACCGTGAGCTTCCCCACTGCCACGACCATGGTGATCACCTTCGCGGGGGTCAGCGCACCCGGCTCCATCCAGGGCGACAGCGGCGGCGGGATCGTCACCGCCGTGACCCGCCAGAGCGGATCTCAGGTGATCTTCCGGCTCAGCCTCTCCCGTGCCGTCACGGTCAAGGGCTGGGACTACTTCGGCGGGACCGACGCCGAGAGCTCAGCTCCGCTGCACCTCTACTTCGATCTCAACTGATCACGAGGTCCCACGGGCACCCGGGTGTCCCGCTCCAGGAGCCGGGCAGCCCCAACCCTCTCTAGGCGGCCTTGCAGTTCTTGGTGTGCTTGACGATCCGCTCGCGCTTGGGCTCACCGGGCTTGCGAGCGTGACGGAAGGCGATCTCGATGCCGATCTCGTTCTGGCGCATCAGCTGGTGGCAGACCGGGCAGCGGATCGCAGTCAGGATCTCCTTCTGAGAGAGGACACCCTTGGACTCTTTGAGGTTGTTGGCCATGAGCAGGCTCCTGCGAGGGGTCGGGGACC
>JBEKOU010000023.1:0-11706 GCA_049521435.1 Candidatus Dormibacteria bacterium
CGAGGGCTGACCCTCAGCCACAAGGTTCTCCGCGGGCCCCTCTGCCGCGAGTGCGGCCTGGTCGCGTGGCAGCACATGACGCTCGACACCGCGCTGCTCGGCTGGTGGGGACTGGTCTCCGTGTTCGCCACCCCGGTGACCCTCGTCCTCAACTCCGTCGCCCTGGTCAAGCTGCTCCGCACCCCCGTCGCCGCCGCGGTCCCGGTCTTCCCGGTCGGCTGGGCACAGTCCGCCTCCCACACCATCTGAGCCCTGGCCGGGGCGTGGCGGTCGGGGTTATGCTTCGGCCGCGATGAATGGTTTTCGGGCTCCGTCGCCGTCGTCTTCGCGGATTGCCGTCGCCGTCGGCGTCTGGGTCGTGGCGATGGCGATGCTGTTGCTCGGAGGCATCGTGGGCGGGACCGGGCGCATCGTGCTGACCACCGCCTCCATCGTGTTCCTCCTCCTCGCGGTGGCTTACATCGGTCTCCAGATCTGGTATCTCAACCGGCTCTCGAGGGGCCCCGACCAGGGAGCTGCCGGCCGCAACCCCGGTTCACGCCGGCCTCGCTGACCCGCGCCCGCCGGACGCCGCCGGGCTGTCGCATCATTGCCGCCAGCGTGATCACGTGGGCTCGCGGGCAGCTGCGGCGTGGCATCTTCGGCGAGAGCCGGGGGGTCGCGCTCGCCACGCTGGTCCTGCTCCTGGCCTGGTACGGGATGAGCCTCGTCTACACCCCCCTGAACCACGGGCCGAACCGCATCTTCCTGCGCACGCCCCTGGATCAGGCGATCCCGGTGGTGCCGGTCTTTGTCATCCCCTACATCTCGCTGACCCCGTACATCGCCGTCACCATGGCGCTCCTCCTGCTCGCCAGGGTCAGGCTCTTCCGCTCCGCCGCGGCGGCGATGATCATCGCCTGGCTGGTGAGCTACGCCTTCTACGTCTTCCTCCAGTCGTACGTCGCCCGGCCGGAGCTCGCCGGCTCGGATCCGCTGACAGCGCTGATCCGGACCGTGTACGCGGGCGACCAGCCGTACAACGACTTCCCGAGCCTGCATACGTCGCTCTCCACCGTCGTGGCCGTCCACTGGTGGAGGGTCGACCGGCGCATCGGCATCGTGGCCGGGGCCTGGACCCTGCTGATCGTGGCCTCGACGGTGCTGATCCACCAGCACTACCTCGCCGACCTGGCCGCCGGGCTCATCCTCGCCGCGCTCGCCTCCCTGGTTGGTCTCCGCCTGCTGGCTCGAGGTGCGAGTGGGGCCTGAGGCGCCCCTTCGCAGCTCCCCCCGGACCCGTTCGACGCTCAGCCCCGGGCGCAGACGGCGAGCCGCCCCGCCTCCCTCAGCACCGCGTCGCGGAGCTCGGGCGGGCCGATGACGGTGAAGGCGACACCCAGCAGGGAGAGCCGCCGCACGATCCACTCCAGGTCGTCGGCGCCGATCCGCAAGCGCACGCCGCCATCCTCCATCGCCTCGATCGCGCCCACGTTCGGGTTGACGAGCCGGCGCGCCTCCTCCAGCGAGACGTCCAGCCGGACCTCGGCCCTCCACCGGTAGGGGACACTTGCCATGCTGCGCTGGATCTCGTCGAGAAGGTCGAATCCCTCCGGGGGCGCGAAGCTCTCCCGGGTCGCCTCGATGTCGAGGATCCGGTCGAGACGGAAGGTGCGCATCTCGTCTCGCAGGTGATCCCAGCCGGCGACGTACCAGTGCCCGGCGTGGAAGGCGATTCCGTAGGGGTCGAGCAAACGCTCGGTCTCCTCGTCGCGGCTCGAGCGGTACCGGATCCGCAGCCGCGCCCCGCTGTGCGCGGCGGTGCTCAGGGTCAGCACGGTTCCGCCGTCCGCGTGCCCTTGCTGCTGGCCGGCCGCTCCGAGGCCCAGCTGAAGCGTCTCCTGTGCCGCTCGCAGGCGGTCGCGCAGGGTCTCCGGCAGCACCCGGTCGAGCTTGGCCAGGGCGCCCTCGACCGCCAGCCCCGAGGTGACCAGCCCCAGACGCTCGGCGGCCAGCAGCCCCAGTACCAGGGCCAGCGCCTCCTCGTTGGTGAACATCAGGGGTGGCAGCTTGAAGCCCGGCCGCATCCGGTAGCCGCCCGCCCGACCCCGCTCGGCCTCGATCGGGATGCCCATCTCCTGGAGGCCGCGGATGTAGCGGCGGATGGTGCGCGGGGTGACCTCGAGCCGCTGGGCGATCTCCGCGCCGCCCATCTCTCGGCGCACCTGGAGCAGTTCCAGCAGGGTCAGGAGACGTTCCTTCGAGAGATCCACGGACCTTGAAATTATATAGGACCGATCCTGTCCACATTGGGCGATAGGCTCCTGGGCATGATGAGCCCATACGTCAGCCTTCTGATCGCCCGTGAACGTCACCGTGAACTCGTCCGCGCTGCCGAGCGCTCTCGGCTGAGGCGCGACGCGGCCCAAGCCCGCCACTCGGCGTCCCTCGTCCGCCCGCCGGCACCCGCTGAGGAGCCGGGCCCCCGGTCGCCCGCCGACCCCCGGGGCGCCGTTTCCGCGCCGCGAGAGGGGCTGGTGGTCAGCGGGGGACTCGAACCCTCGACCTCGCGGATGTGAACCGCGCGCTCTAACCAACTGAGCTAGCTGACCCCGGAACCCCCGCAGTCTATCTACTCCTCCGTCCGGGCGAGGTAGGTCGTCTCGTCGACCAGCTCGACGTCCCCCTCGGTGACGCCGCCCAGCCGGAGCAGCCAACCCTCCTCGTAGGGGGACGTGTTGACCCGCTCGGGGGAGTCGGTGAGGGTTGCGTTGAACTCGCTGACGGTGCCCGAAACCGGTGCGTAGAGGTCGCTGGCCGCTTTGACCGACTCGATGGCGCCGAAGCGCTCGCCTGCCGTCAGCTTCGCCCCCACCGCTGGAAGGTCCAGGAAGATGACGTCGCCGAGCAGGGCCTGGGCGTGGTCGGAGATCCCGACGGTGGCGGTGTCGCCGTCGCGGCGTACCCATTCGTGGGTGGGGGTGAAGCGATAACCGGAGAGGTCGGGCATGGCTGGCTCCTTCAATCGCTGCGCCGGCGTGGGGGCTGATCGCGGCGGTAGAACGGGAGGGGGACGCGGCGGGCTGGCACCATCTCGCCGTGGAGGTCGATGGTGAGTGGTGCCTCGGCAAGATCGGGTGCGACGTAGGCGGTCGCGATGCCGTGACCCAGGCTGAAGCTGAAGCCGCCGCTGGTCACCTCGCCCACCGCATCTCCCCCAGACCTCACGGTCATCCCGTGGCGGGGGATCTGGCGCGGCCCGAGGGCCAGGCCCACAAAGCGCCGGGGGGGGTTCTCCGGATCCAGCTCCCGCAGCCGCTCCGCTCCGATGAACTCCCCCTTGCCGAGCCGCACGGTCCAGCCGAGACCGCAGCTGTAGGGGTCGACGCTCTCGTCCATGTCCTGCCCGTAGAGCCGGAGGCCGGCCTCGAGCCGCAGCGTATCCCGGGCGCCCAGGCCGGCCGGGAGCAGGCCACGCCCGTCGCCCGCCTCCAGCAGGGCGTCCCAGAGAAGAGGAGCGGGATCGGCTCCGCAGTAGAGCTCCACTCCGTCCTCCCCGGTGTAGCCGGTTCTCGAGATCCGGCACGTCACTCCGGCCACCCTCCCGGCACAGGAGGCGAAGGGCCGCAGGCTCGAGAGCTCGCAGTCGGCGAGCGTCTGGACGATGTCGACCGCTTCGGGGCCCTGGACGGCGAGCAGTGCCGTCTCGTCGCTCTCGTCCACGAGCTGAGTGGCAGTGAGCAGGTGCGACCGCACCCACTCGAGGTCGGCCTGCCGGCGGGCCGCGTTGACCACGAGCAGGAAGCCGTCCTCCACCCGGTAGACGATCCAGTCGTCGACGATACCGCCCCCGGCGTTGCAGATCACCGTGTAGAGGGCGCGGCCGAGGGGCAACGACGAGACGTCGTTGGCGACCAGCCGCTGCAGGGTCGCCTCGGCGCCCGCCCCGCGGAGCCGGACCTCGCCCATGTGGGAGAGGTCGAAGAGACCGGCCCGGGTCCTGACCGCCACGTGCTCGTCCCGGATCGAGCCGTAGCGGAGCGGCATCTCGTACCCGGCAAACTCGACCATCACCGCCTGGGCGGAGAGGTGGCGGGCGTGGAGAGGGGTCCTCGCAGCCATTGACCGCAGCGATGGTACGCGCTCTCCCCGTCCGCTCCGGACCATCGCCCTCCCCGCTGAGATCTCCGCGAGACGCCCGGACCGCGCTATCCTCCCGAACCGGGGCCATCGGATCCCGTCCTGATCGCCGACACCCTCGGGGAGCAACGGGAGCACCGACCGCTGCCCCGGAGGAGCGCACGGCGGTGCCACGCAACGCTCGTAGATCGGAGAGGCGGGGCCTCGCCAGAGACGGCTGGATCACCCTGCGCCGGGCTCTTGGGGTCGCGACGGCCGTGGTGGCCGGCTGGATGCTCCTCGCCGGACCCCTCAACCCGGCCGCACCCGCGGCACACGCAGACGTCGCACCGCGATCCTCGCCCTCCCAGTTCCCATCCTCGATCCCGACTCCGCTCCCCACCCCGACCCCGTGCCAGTTCTTCTTCTGCCCTCCGACCCCTACCTCGGTGGGCCCGTCGTTCGGGACCGGGCCGGCCACCCCCACCCCGGCGCCGACCCCGACACCGTCCCCGACGCCGACGGCCGCACCCACCAGCGTGCCGACCGCCTACTCCGAGTCCATCGATCCGCAGCAGACCCAGGCCAGCATCCCACCCACCAATGCCAACCTGGCCGTGGTACCGCATCCCACCGGGAGCGGATCCCCCCTCTCAGAATGGGCTCTTTTCGCGATCGTGGTGTTTGCTCTCATCGCCGGAACCAGCTTCTTCCTCTTCTTCAAGGTCCGTTGACCGCGCCCGCCCCGGTGCGTCGAGACGGGGAGCGGGGCCTCCTCCGCGGCTGCTGCGCCGGGCTCATCGCCCTCATCGTTGTGGTCGCCGCCCTGGTCCTCCTGGTTCGCGTCACCGGTGACCCGGGTCTCGGAGCGCCGCCGGCCGGCCCCGACGACGGGGGGAGTCCCGGAGCCATCGCCGCCGCTCTCGGTGCCGAGGTCGGGACGGAGCTGGCCCGCCCGGGTGCCCCGGGAGCGGTCGTCCTGGTCAGCGAGCAGGACCTCTCAGTGCTGGCGGCGGCGGACAATCCCGACCCCGACTTGTTCACGTCTGTGAAGGTGCGCGCTCGGGCTGGCCAGCTCTGGGTCAGTGCCGACAGCCACCTGGGTCCCCTGGCTGTGGTCGTGACCGACCGGATCACCCTCAGCCTGCGGCCGGGAGGGGAGACCACTCCCGATGTGGAGGAGCTTGACGTCGGGGACCAGGCGATCCCCGGTTTCATGCGCTCGGCGATCGACCCGCGCGGCGATGCCGCCCTCTCGCTCACCTCCCTCCTCAGCGGGGAGGGGTTGAGCCAGTACGGCCTCGAATGTCTCGTGGTGGTGTCAGGTCGCGGGGCGGAGCTCGGCTTCCACGATCCGCTCCTCAACGCCGACCCGGGCTACTGCGCCGCCAGCCCCCTCCCGGCAGCGATCAACGCGGGGTAGCGCGATCCGCGGTTCAGTCGAAGTCGTCGGGGTCCGGGTACGCGGCGCGGTCGATGCGGCGGCCGAGCAGTCCGGCCTGGAGATCAAAGAGCTGGTCCATCAGGTGGACGATGGTCACGCCGGCGTGCAGCTCCGGTGCGCAGAACGGAAGGGTGGACTGGAGACGGCGCAGCCGTTCCTCCATGCAGAGCGGAACGCGCTTGCGTCCGACCAGGAGCAGCTCCTCGCACTCGGCGATGATCCGGTCGACCTCCTCGATCGGCCGCTCCATGCGCCGTCTCTCCGAATCGCGGCGAATCCGGTGGCGGAGCTGCTCGGTGATCTGATCGTTGGTGACGCGAAGCGGGGAGATCATATCTGTCTATGCGCCTGTGGTCCGTGTCTGGTTGCGTTCTTGATGAAGGCGGGGAATCCGCCTCCGCAAGAGTTACCAGCCACTTCCTGTCAGGTCGATGACAGCCCGCCGCCGGGGCACCACCGCAGCATGACCGCATCCCTCTCGCGTCCGGGCGACGCCCGTCCGGGCGGCTCGTTCCGAGATCAGGAGCCGGGCAGCGGGATGGTGCGGGCGATGGCCGCGATCTTCGCCGCCCAGAGGGGGTCGGAGGCGTAGTCGACGTTCATCCCGCGGAGCGTCGGTCCGTGGTAGTGCTCACCTCCCGGAGTCAGGTACCTCTCCTTCACCTGCTGCGCCACGTACAGGATGCAGGCGGCGAAGCTCGGGAAGCTCGAGGCGTCACCGGCGGGATCGCTGTCATCGGCCCCGTAGCCGAAGAGATTGTTGTCGCTCTGGGCGATGGCGCTCGTTCCCCAGCCGGATTCCTCGATCGAGTGGGCGACGAGGTAGCGGGCGCTCACCCCGTACGTCGTCTCCGCCTGCATATAGGTGGCACCGAGCCCGGCGAGCGCGGTCCCGGCCAGAAAGCTGTTGATGGTCTGCGCGTTCTCGCCGGAGGGTAGGGTGAGGTCGGTGTCCTCGCTGAAGAGGGGGCCGGCGATGGGCTGGAAGAGGGTGTCCTCCGCTCGCGCCAGGGCCAGGGCCTCGGCCGCGTCGGCGTATTCGCTGTCGAACTCAGAGATCAGGTCGTACTGGTTCTGCGCGCTGGTGGCGTGATCGTCCGCCTCCGTCGCGGCGGCCCGATCCTCGGCCAGCAGCTCCGCGTCGTTGGCCTCGTCGTTGGCGATGAGCACCTCCTGGGTGGCCTCCTGCTGCTCGGCCGCCTGGGCCAGAGTGCGCGCCTCGACCGCAGCGGCGAGCACGCGCTGCTCCTGCTCCTCCTCGGCATTGATCTGGTTCACCAGCACGTTGCCCGCGTTGGCGACGTGAGTCACCTCATTGACCCTCGCCACCAGGTTGCTGATGCTCTGAGCGTCGAGGAGATACTCGACGGTGGTCTCGCTCCCCCCGGTCTCGTAGCTCGCCCGAAGGAACGCGGCCAGCTGCTGCTTGTCCTGCTGGATCTGCCCGTCGAGCCGTGCGACCTCGGCCTGGTCGGAGGTCACCTCGGCATCCAGGGAGGTGACCTTCCCCTGGAGCGCGGTCAGCTGGGCCTGCGCCTCCGCCAGCTGCGCCCGCGCATTGTCGAGCTCGGCGGTCGCCTCGACCACCTGGTTCCTCGCCTGCAGGGCCTGGAGCTGGGCCTGCGCGAGGGCCTGCTGGGCAGCCGCCACATCCTCCCCCCCGGCGCTCCCCGGTGAGGTGTCGGCGAGGACTGGCGTGATGGCGAGGCAGAGCACGGCGGCCAGCGCGGCAACCATGCCGGCGCCGAGCCGGGTCGGGCGGTTGGCATGCCCGCATCGCTGTCGGCCCATCGCTCACGAGTATGCCGAGGCCCTCGAAACGGCCAGGGACGATGTCACGGCTCCGTCATCGAGCGGTCGCGCATGTATGCGATCGGTCCGACCCGAAGTTACCTCGGGACGCCTGTCACCGCCCGGTGAGATGCGGAACGCGATCCCTCGAAAAGCCGCGCCGCGCCTCCGTGAAGGCTGTCAGGATGCCTTGCGCTTGAGGAGCTGGGCGCGGACATCGTCGCTGGCGGGGACCAACTCCTCCGCCTGACGGGGCCCGCAGTCGGTGCACTCGAGCCGGCCGCCGATCAGGTTACCGTCACCGTCGTAATAGATGATGGTGAGACGCGGAGCGCTGCATCGGGGGCACGGGTTGGGCGTGGCCATCGGCTCCTCGGAGGTCGTCCTGTCTGGTGCAGACATGATGGCACGCCCGGCTCCGACGGGGCACTTTAGGAGCACCGGTTGTGACGTGAGGCCCCGGATGGCCCGGCGATCGTGACCGGCGTCGAGGCGGAGCCGAGGCTGCTGCGGTATGTCGATGAGCTGTACCGGTGGAATGAGCGCATCAATCTGACCTCGATCCCACGAGAGGAGGCGGAGCGCCGTCACCTCGCCGAGGCACGCCATCTGCTCGTCCACGCCGACCCGGCCACCGGGGCCCGGGTCGCCGACATCGGCGCCGGAGGCGGCGTGCCCGGACTGGTGATGGCCATCCTGCGGTCCGACCTCCGGGTCACCCTGATCGAGTCGGACCGGCGCAAGGCGGGATTCCTCCTCCACGCCGCCGCCGCCTGCGACTGCCCGCTGGTCACGGTCGAGCCGCGTCGAGCCGAGGAGGTGGGACACGACGCCGCCCACCGCGGCGGGTACGATCTCGTCGTGTCGCGGGCGACCGCGTCTCCGCCCGTGCTCTGTGAGCTGGGCCTGCCCCTCCTGCGCGCCGGCGGGCGACTGGTCGCGCTGGTGGCCGGCGCCGAGGTCGGCGCGCGCGCCGCGGCCGCCGCTGCGTCCGCCTGCGGGGGCGGGCTGCCGGTAGCGCTCGCCCCCGGCGTCCTCTCGATCACCAAGGTCGCCCCAACCCCCGAGCTCTACCCCCGGCGTGCGGGGATGCCCGCCCGGCGCCCGCTGCACGGGGGCTGACGGCGGCCGTGTCGGCGGCCCGGCCGGTGCCGGTGCACCTACGGAGGACGGGCTGGCCCGGATCCCCCGCCCGACAGCGGGCCGAGCCTCCGCCGCAGCGCCGCCTCCGCCTCGGCCCGCTCGTCCCAGGGCACCGGCCCGGCCGCGGTCTCGATGGTCCGCTCGTGGCCCTTGCCCGCGAGCAGCACCGTGTCGCCCGAGGACGCGTGGCTGATGGCGAAGTCGACCGCCTCCGCGCGATCGGGGATGACGTGGAGCGTGGCGCCGCGAGCGGCTCCTGCGGCCTCGGCCGCCGCCGCAATCTCCTCGACGATGGCCAGGCGATCCTCACCACGCGGGTCCTCGTCGGTGACCACGACCACGTCGGCCAGCCGGGCCGCGACCCGGCCCATGGCTCCGCGCTTCTCCCGATCGCGTTCGCCCGCCGACCCGAAGACCGCCCACAGCCGGCCGGAGGTCGCCGGCCGCAGCTCGCCGAGCACCTTCTCCAGAGCGGCCGTCGTGTGCGCGTAGTCGACGACCACCCCGAAATCCTGGCCGAGGTCGACGCGCTCCATCCGTCCGGTCACCCGTTCCAGCGCGCCGACGCCCCGGACCGCCGCCGCGAGGGGGACGTCGCGCCCGTCGGCGCCGGGGCCGCCCCCGCACGCCGCGGCCAGCGCGGCCAGGGCATTGGCGGCGTTGAAACCGCCGGCCATCCGCAGCCGGACCTCCGCCCGCCCCCACGGCGTGCCCGCCATGAAATGGACACCTCTGGCGTCAACGCGCAGCTCCTCGGCGACGAGGTCGGCGTCGGGCCGGCCGCTGGCGCTGTAGGTGAGCCGGCGAGCCACCGCCATGCCGGCGAGGCGGGGATAGGCGAAGTCGTCGTCGCGATCGAGGACGGCCAGGCCCCCGGGCCGCGTCCCCACCAGCTCGAGCAGGCGCTGCTTGGTGCGCAGGTACTCCTCGCGGGTGCCGTGGATGTCGAGGTGCTCGGAGGTGATCCGGGTGTAGACGGCGAGGTCGTAGTCGACGTCGTCGACCCGGTGGAGGTGGAGGCCGTGGGACGACGTCTCCACCGCGGCGCGGGTGCACCCGGCGGCGGCGGCGGCGGCCAGGAAACGGTGCAGCTCGGTGGCCTCGAGGGTGGTGATCCGGCCCGAGCTCGGCTGCACGTTGTCGCCGATGCGCAGGTCGACGGTGGTGACGCTGGCCGCCTTCTGCCCGGCCGCCTGCCAGGCTGCCCAGAGCATGGTGGCGGTGGTGGTCTTGCCGTCCGTGCCGGTGATCCCGGCCACCGTCATCCGCCGGGAGGGATGACCGGCCAGGGTGGCCGCCAGCGCGCTCAGGGCCCGCCGGGCGCTCTCGACCCGCAGCAGCGGCGTGGTCTCCGGGATCCCGGGGATCGGGACGCGCTCGGCGACGACCGCGACGGCACCGGCCCGGACGGCCGCGACCGCGAAGTCGTGACCATCGACGTGGAAACCGGGGACCGCGACGAAGAGCGCTCCCGGATGGCAGCGGCGGGAGTCGTACTCGACGGACGCCACCTCGGGGTCATCACCGCCCGGGGAGTCGAGACCCGACTGGCGGAGGAGCTCGGAGAGCAGCATCGGTGTCCTGCCCCTACACCTGATCCCGGCCGGCCATCTCCGCGCACGCCTCGAGCGCGTCGACGATGGTGCGGAACTTGACCTCGGTCTCCGCCACCTCGAGGTCGGGGCGGGACTCGGCGACGATACCCGCGCCGGCGTGGATGCGCACCCTCGCAGGCGTGATCACCGCACAGCGCAGGCTCACCGCCCACTCGCCGTCCCCGCGACCGTCCACCCAGCCCACCAGGCCCGAGTAGAGCCCCCGCGACGCGGGCTCGAGGCGGGCGATCAGGGCACCGGCCACATCGGTGGGAGTCCCGCAGACCGCCGGGGTGGGGTGGAGCGCCGCCGCCAGGGCCAGGGCGCTGGGCGCCGAGGAGCGGAGGCGCCCGCGCACCGCCGTGGCGAGGTGCCAGACGGTGGCGGTGCCGACGAGGTGGGGCTCGGCGTCGACGCGCAGCTTGGTGCAGTGCGGGGTGAGGGTCTCGGCGACCGCGTTGACCACCGCGGCGTGCTCGTGCTGGTTCTTGGCCGAGCGCACCAGTGCCTCGGCCGCCTCCCGGTCCCGGCCCGGATCGTCCGGCCACCGGGCGGCGGTCCCGGCATGGGGGAGCGAGACCACCCGATCCCCCTCACGGCGGAGAAGGGTCTCCGGGGTGGCGCCCACGAAGGCGCCGTCCTCGCCCGCCGGGGCGGCGAAGAGGTGGCACTCCGGGTCGCGCCGGCGCAGCTCGGCGAGCAGCGCGGCCAGGTCGATGCCCGGGTTTGTTGCCGCCATGGCCCGGGTGAGCACGACCTTCTCCAGCTCGCCGGCCCGGATCCGCGACAGGGCCTCGGCCACGGCCTCCGCGTAGGCGGCCGCGGGAGGCTCGGCCTGCCAGCGCATCGGCGAGACCGGCAGCGCGGTCCTGGCGGGAGGCGGAACGGCCTCCCCCTCTGCCCGTCGACCGCGTGCGGCGCCGAGGTCCAGCTCTCGCGGTGAGATCGAGGTGACGGTGATCCGCTCCGGAATCACCAGGCGGGCCGCCACATCCCCCCGGAAGGGGAGGGCGGCGATGACGACCGCATCCTCGATGCCGAGGCCCGCCAGCGCGTCGTCGGCGACCGCCGCCGCGCGGGAGGCCTGCCCAGACCCCTCCGGCACCTCGATCCGGCGGGATTCTCCGGCGGTGACGATCCCGGTGCCCCGCCGCTCCATCAGGAACCCGCCGGGCCGCCAGGCCGCGAGCAGGTCGACGGGGGCTGCCGCGTGTCCGGCCGTGTCCGGCGGGGTGCCGGAGCGAAAGGCGGCGCTCATCTCCCGGGTGCTTCGAGGCCCGCCCGCGATCCTCGCTCCGGGTCTGAGGCGGGTGTCCGCGTCCCCACCAGGAGCTGGACCGCACCGAACCCGAGCAGGATGCGCCGGGTGTCGGCGAAGCCCGCCGCGCGGAAGATGCCGACGAGGGTGGGCCCGTCGGGCAGGTACGCCGTCGACGCCGGCAGGTAGCGGTACGCCTCGGCGTCGGAGAGGAGGGCGCCGAGCCGGGGCACGACGTGCTCGACCCAGGTCGACTGCAGCCAGCGGGTCGCCGCCCGCGGCTCGGCCAGGTCGATCACCGCGAGCCGCCCGCCCGGCCGGACCACCCGCGCCATCTCGGCGGCGCACCGGGAGATGTCCACGACGTTGCGCAGCGC
>JBEKOU010000024.1:0-11451 GCA_049521435.1 Candidatus Dormibacteria bacterium
CTCGCCGAGCTGCTGGAGCGGATGGGGATCGAGGCCCGGATCGCGACTCGCCGGGCCACGCCCACCCCCGGCGGGCCGATCGCGCCACCTCTGCTGGACGTTTCGGGAGACGACCTGGGCCTGCTCATCGGCTGGCGTGGCGAGACCCTCCGGGCGCTCCAGACGGTCGTCAACCTGATGATGGGTGACAACGAGATCGGGTCGGGGCGCCGCGTCATCCTCGACGTGGAGCGGTATCGCGCCCGGCGCGAGGAGCAGGTTCGGGAGCTGGCCCTCCGCCTCGCCAACCGCGTGAAACGGACCGGCCAGCGCTACACGCTGGACCCGATGCACGCCTACGAACGCCGGACCATCCACCTGACCCTGGCTGACGACGAGGGCGTGCACACCGAGAGCACCGGCAAGGAGCCGGCCCGGCGGGTGGTCATCCACGCGACCGGCCCGGCGCAGCCCGACCTCCCCGAGCTCCCGGATCGCGCCGGGCGGCCACCGCAGCGGAGTGGCGGGTTCGGCGAGGGCGGACGGGGCGGGGACCGCCGCCCGTCGCGCTGGCAGCGCGGCTGACGCGCTTCCGCTGCGGTCCCAGACCGGGTTGGCCGTGGTGCCCCCGGGAGCGCCGCAACCCGGACCGCATACACTCGCGGGACCGATGACCTCCCGCGACGTCCCATTTGCGCTGCGGCGTCTGCCCAGCGGGGCGCGCCTGATCGCCACCCCGATGCCGGAGCGGAGGTCGGCCGCGGTCGCCTTCATGTTCGGAGTCGGTTCCCGCTACGAGGTCGGGGCAAGCGCCGGGCTCAGCCACTTCATCGAGCACGTCGTCTTCAAGGGTGGCGGCCGCTTCCCCACGGCCCGGGCCGTCTCGGAGGCGATCGAGAGCGTGGGCGGGTCCATCAACGCCTCGACCGACAAGGAGGCGACCATCTTCTACGCGAAGGTGCCCGCCGAGCACATGGCCCTGGCCTGCGAGGTGCTCGGGGGCATGGCCTTCGATCCGGTGCTCGATGCCGCGGAGGTCGCCAAGGAGAGGCAGGTGGTGATCGAGGAGCTGCGGATGAGCCTGGACAACCCCCAGGATCACATCAGCACCCTCTTCGACGAGGTGATGTACCCGGACCAGCCCCTGGGGTGGGATATCGCCGGCACCGAGGAGACGGTGCTGAGCTTCGACGTCGAGGCCTGCGCGGAGCATCTGGCCCGCCATTACCGGCCCGGCCGCCTGGTGGTGAGCATCGCCGGGGCGATCGACCGCGGGCAGGCCAGCCAGGTCGTGGAGCAGTGCGTGGGCCGGCTCGGGGAGGGGGCGGCGGATGGACCCGCACCCGCTGTCGAGGCGGCCGGGAGCGCGCTCCGTTTCATCAACAAGCGCACCGAGCAGGCCAACGTCATCCTGGGTGGCTACGCGTGTTCCTACCTCGATCCCGGCCGTTTCGCCCTCGACCTTCTCAACGTGGTGTTGGGGGAGGGGATGTCCAGCCGGCTCTTCCAGGAATTGCGGGAGGAGCGGGCCCTCGCCTATGACGTCCACTCCTTCGCAGCGAAGCTGCGGGACAGCGGGTGCCTCGGCATCTACATCGGCTGTGAGCCCCGCCGGGCGGTGGAGGCGGTCAAGGTCGCCGTGGAGGAGCTGGTCCGTCTGGTCGACCAGCCGGTGGGCGCCGAGGAGCTGGGCAGGGCGAAGGAGTACTCGAAGGGACGCCTCCTCCTCCACCTGGAGGGGACCGGGGCGGTGAGCCAGTTCCTCGGGCAGCAGGAGCTGCTCGCAGGCGAGGTCCTGCTCGCCAGCGACGTGGTCGCGGCCGTGGAGGCGGTCACGGCGGAGGAGCTGAGGGCGACGGCGGCGGAGGTCTGCCGCCGCGGGCTCCGCGCCGCCGTCATCGGCCCCTTCTCGAAGCCCGAGCGTTTCGAGAGCGCCCTCGGCCGGGCTTCGTGACCGTGGGGGGTGCCATGAAGGGGATGGTCGTCGGACGTTGATCAAGGAGTGGAACGAGACCTCATGACCGTGGAACGCACGCTCGTCCTGGTGAAGCCCGACGGGGTCCAGCGCGGCCTCGTCGGCGACGTCATCGCGCGGCTCGAACGTCGCGGCCTGCACCTCGTCGGTCTCAAGCTGATGCGGATCGACGAGGCTCTGGCTGAGCGCCACTACGCCGAGCACGTGGGCAAGCCCTTCTACCCCGGGCTCGTCCGGTTCATCACCTCGGCGCCGGTGGTGGCCATGGTGTGGGAGGGGCCGGGGGCGGTGGCTCTCGTCCGCTCCAGCATGGGCGCGACCAACCCGGCGACGTCGGCACCGGGCACCATCCGGGGCGATCTCGCCGTCTCGATAGGGACAAATGTCGTCCACGGCAGCGATTCCCGGGAGCGGGCCGCCGTCGAGATCGACCTCTTCTTCGGCGCGGACGAGCTGGTCACCTGGGAGAGCGCGCTCACCGAATGGACCCTGGGCGGCTGAATCGCCCGCTCGCGGCGGGGTCTTCGCAGAGCGGGGTCAGGTCGGGGGCGGTTCGGTCGGGCTGAGCCGGGCCAGCTCGCGAGCCATGCGCCGGCGGCGCCGGAGCGGTGCGGCCACCAGGACCAGCCCGCCGACCGAGTACCCGGTCGGGAGCGTCGTGGGCGTCGACGTCGTGACCAGGGTGGGCCCGGAGCCCAGGCCTCCGAAGCTGCCGAACGGCCAGATCCGGAGGATCGCCTTGGCGAGGATGCGGCTGCGCGAGACCAGCCCAAAGAAGCGGGAGTCGCACGACTCGTTGCGGTTGTCCCCCATCACGAAGTAATCGCCGGCGGGGATGTGGAGCACCTGGTTGACGGCGTCGACCGTGCTGGCGGTCGGGTATTGCGGCCCCTGCTCCCAGGCATCGGGGAGGTACGGCTCGGCGACCCGGTCCCAGGGGCCGGTGCCACCCGGCTGCACCAGCAGCTCGGTCGGGGTGGTGTCTGCGTCGATCTCGATGTTGTCGCCCGGCAGACCCACGACCCGCTTGACGTAGTCGGCCGTGGTGGCATCGCACTGGTGCGGCGGGTTCAGGATCACGATGTCGCCACGCGCCGGGTTGCCGAAGAAGTACGAGATCTTGCTGGCGATGAGGAAGTCGCCGCTCTGGAGGGTGTTCTGCATGCTGTCGCCGTCCACACGGACAGTCTCGATGCAGCTCCAGATGAGCGCATAGAGGACGACGGCGACGAGCAGGACCTCGAGGAGGTCGCGGACCCAGGCACCGCCGGGCGCGGCTGCGGGAGCGGGCTCGGCCGCGGGCGGGGCGGGCTCGGCGGCGGGTGGCGGGGGGTCTGCGGGCGGGGTGAGGACGGCGTGCTGCTCCATGCTGCGGCTGGCGGCGAACGGCCTTCCGGCGGTGCGACACCGCGCCGGCCGGGGAGGGGGACGGATCGTAGACCGCCTCGCCGCGTGGCGCGCGAGGGCGGGGGAGGCGCGACCCCGCGCCGCCTGGCGCCCGATTATACGGCCGCTCCGTGCAGCCCTCCCACGCTGCGACAATGGACCCCATCGGCGGCCGGCCACTCGGCCCGGCCATGACCAGGCGGAGGACGCAGATGGCTCTCCTGACCCTCTCTCCGTACAAGGCCAAGGAGTTCCCGCTCAGCGGTCTGCAGGGGATCTCCGATCACACCTTGGAGATCCATTTCGGACTTTATGCCGGGTATGTCAAAAACACAAATCTTCTGACCGAGCAGCTGGTCGACCTGGCCGGCAAGGGGCAGGCGGCGACCCCCACGTACCACGAGCTGACCCGCCGGCTGCCCTTCGAATACAACGGCATGGTCCTCCACGAGTGGTATTTCGACAACCTGACCCGCGACGGTGGCGGGGAGATCTCCAGCTCGTCGCCGCTCGGCCGGGCCCTCGGGGAGTCGTTCGGCGACATCGAGACCTGGAAGCGCGACTTCACCGCGATCGGCGGGATGCGTGGGGTCGGCTGGGCCGTGACCTACCTCGATCCGGCGACGGGACGGCTCTCGAACCACTGGATCACCCTGCACCAGGACGGCAACATCGCCGGGTTCAAGCCGGTGGTCGTGATGGACGTCTGGGAGCACGCCTTCCTTCTCGACTACAAGCCCGCGGAACGGCCGAAGTACATCGAGGCCTTCATGACCAACCTCAACGCCTCCACCTGCGAGGCTCGGTTGACCGGGCGGGAACGGCCGGTCGGCTGAGCGGACGGCGGGCGGGAGCTGCCCTGTCGTCGTCCGGCCCCGACGGGGCGGCGGCCCGCCCGGTGTGGTTGCCCCCGCAGGCGACGCAGGTCGTCTAGAGGGGCGGCCCGCCCAGGCGCCGGTAGAGGGCGTCGAGGTCCTCGTCGCCCGCGAAGTCGATGAGCAGCCGTCCACCCCGGCGCAGGCGCTGGAGGGCGACGGGGAGGCCCAGAGCCTGCTCGAATCCGCGCCGGAGCTGCTCGTCGTCGGGGGATAGCCGGGCTGGCGGCTGGGCCCTGGCGGCGGTCCCTGGGGCCGGCAGCTGCCGGGTGCCGGCGGCGTACCTCTGGACGAGACGCTCCGTGTCGCGCACGGTGAGGCCCTCGTCGACCGCTCGCCGGCCCAGCTCGATCATCGCCGGCTCGTCGTGGACCGCGAGGATGGCGCGGGCGTGCCCGGCGCTGAGGTCCCCCGAGGCGACGGCCTCCTGGAGGGGAGCGGGAAGCTGAAGCAGGCGGATCGCGTTGGTGACGGCGGGCCGGCTGCGACCGAGGCGGAGGGCGATCGCCTCATGGGAAAGGCCAAATGCGTCCGAGAGGCGCGCGTAGGCGGCAGCCTCCTCGATGGCGTTGAGGTCCTCGCGAAGGAGGTTCTCGCTGAGCGCCATCTCCAGGGCGTGGCGGCCGGACTCGGACGCCGGGCGCAGGATCGCGGGGATCTGGCCGATGCCCGCCTGGCGCGCGGCGCGGAGCCGGCGCTCTCCGGCGACCAGACGGTAGTCGTGAGCGTCGGGCTCCACCACGATGGGATGGAGGAGGCCGTGGAGCCGGATGGAGGCCGCCAGGGCGGAGAGGGCGGCGGCGTCGAACTCGCGCCGGGGCTGTTCGGGATTTGGACGGACGCGGAAGGGGTCGATCTCGATGAGGACCGGGCCGCCGCTGCCCATGTCGCGCGCCGGGTCGCTGCTGGCCAGGAGGGCGTCGAGTCCGCGACCGAGGCCGTGGCGCCGTGGCGAGGCGGCGGTGGGAGGCCGGCCTCCGCTGCTCTCGGCGCTCACGCGAGCAGGGGGGCGGACATGAGCTCGGCGTCGGCCTGCAGCCGGGCGTCGAGGTTGACGGCGAGCTCGCGGTAGGCGTCCGCCCCCCGCGACCCGGGGGCGTAGGAGGTGATCGGCAGGCCGTAGCTCGGCGCTTCGCTGAGGCGGACGTTGCGAGGGATCACGGGATCCAGGACCAGGTCTCCAAAGCGCTTGCGCACCTCGTCCACCACCTGGGTGGCGAGGGTGAGACGACCGTCGTGGAGGGTGAGCACGATCCCGGCTATCCGGAGCTGGGGGTTGAGCTCGCGGCGGAGCAGGCTGATGGTGTGGGTGAGCAGGCCGAGACCCTCCAGGGCATAGAACTCGCACTGGATGGGGACGACCAGCGCCCGGGCCGCAACCACCGCGTTGACGGTGAGCAGACCGAGGCTCGGAGGGCAGTCGAGGAGCACGTAGTCGAGCGGGTCGTCGGCCAGCGCCTCGAGCGCATAGGAGAGGCGCTTCTCACGCCGGGCGACGCCGACCAGCTCGATCTCGGCGCCCGCCAGGGCGATATCCGAGGGGACCAGGTCGAGGCCGGGGATGGAGGTGTGAATGCGGGCTTCGGCGATCGGCCTGCCCAGCACCACGACGTCGTAGGTGCTGGCGGGGATGTCACGGCGGGCGACGCCCAGCCCGGAGGTGGCGTTGGCCTGGGGGTCGCAATCGATGATGAGGACGCGCCGCCCGATCTCGGCGAGATGGGCCGCGACGTTGATCACCGTGGTGGTCTTGCCCACGCCACCCTTCTGGTTGGCGACGGCGAGGACCAGGGGCGGCATGCCTGCGATTATGCGGCGCCGGGGCGAGGCCAAGCCGGGGGGCGGGAGTGCCGTGGGGGGGCGGGTGGTGCGTGTTTCACCGTCATGATCCCCGTGGAACCTTCCAGGCTCCGCTCTTGTTTCACCGTCATGATCCCCGTGAAACACGCTAACCTGCGATGCCATGGACAGCAACGCCGACCAGCTCGACGGGCTCGCCGTGGGCTATCTGCTCGGCCTGCTCGTCGGCGAGGGGCATTTCGGAGGGGACGGACGCCAGCCGCAGATCACGCTCCGCATGCACGTCCGCCACGAGAAGCTCTTCCGATGGCTGACGGCCACCTTCCCCGGTGGGCGACTCTACGGTCCCTATCACCACGGTGGGCGTCACTACTACCAGTGGATGGCCCGGGGCGACTACCTCCGCCACGTGCTGATCCCGCTCATCGCCGTCCACCGCGAGTGGCTGGACGATCACGTCGCCGGCCGATTCGATGCCATGTGCGAGCGCTACAACATCTCCGAGCCCGGGCCCGGGAGCCGCGGCCAGCCCGGCCCCCCGCCGGCCCCCTGACCGCCCCCGGGCCCGGGAGCCGCTGCCGGCCCGGTCCCGAGCATGCCCTCTGTCCCTCCCCCACGCGCCGGGCTGGTCAGGCCGCGGCCTGAGCGCCCTCGCCGCTCGCCAGCATCGCGTAGTCCTCCAGCAGCGCGTCGAAGACAGCCGCCCAGCTGCGCCCTGCGACAGCCGACCGCGCCGCGGCCCCCATGACGGGAAGGTCCGCGCGGGCGGCCGCCGCCGCGAGCACGTCGCCGAGCCCATCACCGGGCGCGTCGGCCAGGAAGCCGGTACGCCCGTCCTCAATCAGCCAGCCGGCACCACCGGCGCGGACACCGACCACCGGCAGCCCCGACGCCATGGCCTCCTGGATGACCTGGCCGAACGTCTCCGTCGACGCCGGGTGCAGAAAGACATCGGCGGCGGCGTAGGTGTCAGCGAGAGCGTCGCCCTCGAGGAGGCCGGCCATCCGGACCGTGCTCGGGGCCGCCCGCCGCAGCTCGTCCGCGAGCGGACCGGTGCCGACCACCAGGAAGCGGAGCTCCGGGTGGTCTCGGGCGATGCTCACCACCCGATCGAGGCCCTTCTCTCGCGCCAGCCGGCAGACGCAGAGCACTCGCGGGCCCGCGCCTGCCGGCCACCTGCCCCTCGCCTCCAGGGCACCGGGGCGGCCGGGCCGGAACAGCGCCGTGTCCACCCCCCTCCCGCTCACGCGCACCCGCTCGAAGCCCCGCCGCTCCAGTTCCACCGCCATCGCCGGGGTCGGCGCATAGGTGGCGTCGCAACGATTGTGGAAGTGGCGCTCGGCAGCACCGGCGAGGAGTGCCAGCGCCGCCCCCCCGTACGCCCGGGCGTACGCCAGGAGATCGGTCTGGTAGTGGGCGGCCACGGGCAGACGGAGACGGCGAGCCGCCCAGGCTCCGCAGACGCCGAGAGCCGCCGGGGAGGCGAGGTGGACGACGTCGGGCTCAAACTCCCGGAGCCGGCGGCGCATGCCCGGCGCGACCGGGGAGAT
Organism: Candidatus Dormibacteria bacterium; assembly: GCA_049521435.1. GTDB lineage: Bacteria > Chloroflexota > Dormibacteria > Aeolococcales > Aeolococcaceae > Changshengia. The sequence continues at coordinate 7,566 of JBEKOU010000024.1, forward strand.
GGTGAGGTCCGGGTAGAGCGCGGTGCCGATCCCGCGCACCCGCACCACCTCGAACCCGTCGTGCTGCTCCACACCTTCGCCCGGAGCGAAGAGGATGGCCTGGTGCCCACGCCGGCGCAGGTGGGCGGTCAGCGCCATGACCGTCCGGGTGACGCCGTTCACCCGTGGTAGGAAGCTCTCGGAGACGATCGCCAGGCGCATCCACGAGCATGGTTGCCGCCGGGCGGGGAAGAGGGAGCAAACGGCCGTTTGCGATCTGATGAAGGAGCCCGGCTCCCAGCCGGCCAGTCGTCTCCCCCCGTAGAATTCGGAAGATGCCGGTGGTGAGCCAGATGGAACGCTGGGTCGTGCGGGGGAAGGACCTGCAGCGCCGCATGCTGGCGGCGCGCGAGGCCCACAGGCTGCCGCTGCTGGCCAAGGAGGCCCAGCACTGGACCTTCCTCGCCTCGGCGCCCCCCCGCGAGGTGTTCGCGGTGATGGAGCAGATGCTCGGCACCTTCCCCTTCCGATTCGAGCTGACCGGCGAGAGCTCAGCGCGAATCGTGGAGTTCCGGCGCAAGGGGCTCATCGGGCAGTGGTCCCGGCACGTCGAGATCCACACCCGCTGGGTGACCTGCGAGGCCCGGACCGAACCGTCGGGGACGGTGGTCACCGTCGCCGCGAGCAAGGGCCGTGGACCCGTGCCCCGCGCTCTGCAGCTCGTCCAGCTGCTCACGCGCGGCAGCGAGGATGCTCGGACGGTGTACCGCCGCCGGGCGATACCCGCCGGGCCCGTCAGCCTGGTTGCCTCCTGGGCCGGGATGCCCTACGAGCTCTTCACCGAGCCGCGCTGGGACGCGCCGCGTGGCCCCCGCGTCCTGACCGCCAGGGGTGTCGAGGCGATCCCGGGTGGCAGCGGCCCCTTCACCAAGGTGCGCCTCTCGGACGGGACAGAGGGCTTCATCGAGACCGATCAGATCGTCGCCGCCCCCGAGGCGTCCACTCGGGAAGCCCAGCTGGAGGCTGCGCGCTTCGTCTGAGCCCGGCGTCCGGCATCCGAGCGCCGCCTCGGTGTGATTCGGCCACCGGCGCCCGAAACCCGCGCCCAAGTCCGCGCACGCGGCGCGCTGCGACAGCACCCGAGCACGTCCCGAATGGACGCCAGAAGAGACGAGAACGGGGTGCCCACCCGCGTGGTGGACACCCCGTCTAGCGCTCGGAGACGTCACGACCGCCGACAGCGATCGCGTCTCACAAGGTCAGGCTCCCGGCGATCAGCAGACGCCTCGGGCGCTGGTCGGCTGGGGCACCGTATGTGGGTAATCAATCATCGGCATGACCCTCCTTTTCTCGGAGTGCCGCATCGCCCCGTACCGCAGAGCGTCGTGAATGATCAGGCGCGGGGAGGCGGTGGGCCGGAGACGCTTGCCGGTAGTGTACCTGGTGCCCCCCCGGCCAGCGGCATCCGCTCACCCCTTCGAGGCCGAGCGACTCCTCAGAGTGGTTGCCGACCGGCGGCGCCCATGTCCCGCGGGTGCCACCAGCCGACCTCGTCCTCCCCGAGCCGCCAGCAGAGGTACACCGGTCGGCCCTCCCTCGCCGCCGGAAAGTCGCAGAGCCCGGTGGCGAGATCCCGGAGGATGACCCCCATCTCCTCGATCTCGTCGAACACCGCCTGCATCTCGGCTGCGGCCTCGAAGACGGACGCGGCGGCCTCGGGCGAGCCGTTGGACCGGCCGGCGTGGGCCAGACGCTCGCGCCCCTCCGCCGCGGCCTCCGACCCGGCCGCCGCCTGCAGGCCGAGGATCAAGCTCACCAGGCGGGGTAGCAGCGCGTCGGCCTCTTCCTTGTCGAAGAGGTGTTCCGGCGAGGGCGGCACACCCGCATCCTAAGCGACAGCGCCTCCCCCGCTCCTCGCTCCGTCGCCCTCAGTACGACGGTACCGAGGGGTCCTCCGTCGCCCTCAGTAGATGCCGAGTTCCAGCTTGACCTCGTCAGAGGCCATGGTGCGGGGGTCCCACGGCGGGTCCCAGACGAGGTTGACCCGCACGTCCTCGACGCCGGGGAGCGGGGCGCAGACGGCATGCACCTGGCTCTGCAGGATGCTCGCCAGCGGGCAGTAGGGCGAGGTCAGCGTCATGTCGACGGTGAGCAGCCCGGACTCGTCGACGGCCGTCCCGTAAACGAGGCCGAGCGAGACCACGTCGATGCCGATCTCCGGGTCGTAGACCTCCGAGAGGGCATCACGGATCATCTGCTCCGAGGCCCGAAGGCTGATGCCCTGCCCCCGATCGACCGGCACGGCCTCCTCGGGCGTGCTGATGGCCACGGACGGTTCATCGCTCATGCCGCATCTCCTTCCTGCACCGCATCGAGCGCCCGGAGCAGCACGCTGCAGGCGAGGGTGGCGCACTTCACCCTGACCGGATATGCCCGCACGCCCTGGAGCGCCTCCAGGTCCCCGAGCTCGTCGGGGCGCCCGTCGGCGACCAGCATCTGGCGGTACCGCCGGGCCAGCTCGACCGCGTCCTTCCGGGGCAGACCGGCCACCTGGTCGCAGAGCATGCTGGCCGCCGCCTGGCTGATCGAACATCCCTTGCCCGTGAAGGCGATCTCCGAGACGCGATCGCCGTCGAGGCGCCAGGTCAGAGTGATCTCGTCTCCGCAGAGGGGGTTGTCAGCCTCGAGGCTTCCGTCGGCGTCATCGACACTCCCGCGCCGGCGGGGGTTGCGATAGTGGTCGAGGATGAGCTCGCGATAGAGGTCGTCGTCGACCGGGGTAATCCCGACTTGCACACTCAACATTGTACCCGGGTGCGCGACAGCCAAGCCCCTTGGTGGCGCACGCATGTTCTCCGCGAGCCGCCGCGATTCGCCTGACTCACGTACCGCCGGCGTAACCTCGGGCTGCCGCCGCCTGTTTCTGTCGAAGAGAGTGTTGGTGACGTCGCAGTGAGCAAGCTCGAGCGCCTCGGCATCCCGCTGGCCGCGATGGCGATCGTGGCGCTGGCGGCCGGCTGCAGCTCGGCGAGCGTGCCCACACCCTCGCCGTCGGCCGCACGACCGACGCCGTCCGGCGGTGGATCTGCCCTCCCCTGCACCCCGACGTGGAGCCTGAGCACCGCCCTCGTGCCCGGGGGCGCCTCCGCTGCCGGCACCCAGCTCACCGGGGTGGCGGCCATCTCCCGGACCGACGTCTGGGCGGTGGGCTCCTCGGCACCGGCGGGAAAGGCGACCACGACGCTCATCGAACACTGGAACGGCAACGCCTGGTCCATCGTCAAGAGCGCGGACGCCAGCGGCGCGGCCGTGCTCGGCGGGGACAGGCTGACCGCGGTCGCCGCCGACTCGACGACGGACATCTGGGCCGCGGGGTACATCGGGACGCCCGCCGACTCCCTCACCTCGACGGGGCAGCCTGCACCAAGCGTCGTGCAAACGCTCATCGAGCACTGGAACGGCACGGCCTGGTCGGTGGTCGGCGCTCCCGACGTGGCCGCTCGCGACGGGGTGCAGCCGTGGGACGTCCTCACCTCCATCGCCGCGGTCAGCACCGATGACGTCTGGGCGGTGGGCGTGACCGAATGGCCCCTCACCTACCTCGCTCCCGACTTCGTCGTCGCCCAGCCGCTGGTCGAGCATTGGAACGGCACCTACTGGGCCACCGTCAGCGTCCCTCACCCCGTGGCCGGGCCGCCGGATTGGACGCTCATGCAGGGCGCCACCGCGCCCTCCAACGCTCCCCAGGTGGGCAGCTCCGCTCTCCTCGGGGTCACCGCGGAGTCGGCGCAGGACGTCTGGCTCGTCGGCGGCTACGTGACCGACATGGGTGCGACGGACGACATGCCCGGCCCCTGGGAGACGTTGACGGAGCATTGGAACGGCGCCTCCTGGTCGATCGTGCAGG
>JBEKOU010000025.1:0-11330 GCA_049521435.1 Candidatus Dormibacteria bacterium
CGCGCTGCCTGCGCCGGCCGCACCCCCCCCGGTCGAGGTGCCATCACCGCCACCGCCGCCGTCCGCCCAGTCGCCCGTGTCCTCGGTGAGGGAGGTTCCGGCATTGCCGGTAAGGCCACCCCCCGAGCCGCCCGCGCCCGCCTCAATTCGCCCGCCGCCAGTCCCCCCGCCGCCGCCAGCGACGAGGACACGGTCGGTGAGGGCGGACCCGGTGCGGATGTCGGTGGCGCCCCCGCCCCCGCCACTCCAGTTGCCGCTCCCGGTCGAGGCGGCGCCGCCGCCGTTGTACCCGGGGGCCCCGCCGGTCCCGCTTGCGTTCCCGTCGCCACCCGCCCCACCGACCACCACGTCGAGGTTCGCTCCCGGGGTGGTGGAGAACGCCGCCACGACCCGGCCGCCGAGCGCACCCGCGAGCGGCACTTGCTCGGCGCTTACGACATGCAATCCGGCGCCACCACCGGCGCCCGAGAGGTCTGCGGTGACCCCGACCACGCCGGCCGGGACGGTGAACGTGTACACCCCGGCCGTGGGGTAGGTCGCGAGCCCGGGCGGGGGGCTGCCCGCGCCCACCGGGACCGCCATGGCGACGAGAAGGACGGCGGCGCCGGCCGCAGAGACGGTGGAGATCGCGCGGCTCAGTCGCATGGGAACCCCTCCCCCGCCGATGCGGTGCGCGACCCATACGGCCGCGCAGACGGCGGCGCGAGCAGCATACAAGAGACAAGAGACAGGAAACAAGAGGCAGGAACCCGACTGCGCAGTCATGAGATCGTCGCCAACACGCCGCGCCTGACGGCCTCCGCCACCCCTGCCGGGTCAGACCTGGATCGTTGAGGTCAGCGCGAGGTGGACCACCCGCCAGGCGAGGTCAGAGGCGCTCGAAGCGGTCGACCGAGAGCACGAAGACGGTGGCGCCACCGATCTCCACGTCGGCCGGGAGCGCTGCGGTCGGGCCCGCCGCCGGCCCCGCCGCCACGACTGGCTGGAGCCGCTCGTTGCGCCGCTTGGCACGGCTCCGGATCAGGTCGATGACCCTGTCCACCTGGTCGGCCTCGACACCGATCAGGAGGGTGGCGTTTTCACGATTCAGGAAGCCGCCCGACGTGCCGAGACGGGTGCAGGCGAAGCCGGCGTCGTTCAGAGCCGTGACGCAGCTGTCTGCGTCCTTGTTGTGGAGGATGGCGAGGACCAGCCTCACCGGGGTCCCCCACCGGCGTCCGGCGCCGCCGGATGATGCTCGGCGAGCCGCCGCAGGGCAACGTCGCGGATCGCGGTGAGGACGACCGCGGGCGGACGGCTGGCGTCGATCCTGACGATCCGCGCGGGATCGGCGGCGGCCAGCTCGACGAAGCCCTGCTGGACGGCGTTGTGGAAGGTGTCGGCGGCGGTTTCGAAACGATCGAGAGGGAGCTGCTGGGAACGCTGGCGGTCCTCCGCGGTCGGGCGGGGAAGCTCGAGCAGGAAGGTGAGGTCCGGCCAGACGTCCATGCAGGCCTGAGCGTGCAGCCACTGCAGCGCGGGAACGGGAAGACCGCGCCCAGCGCCCTGATATGCGAGCGTCGAGTCCGCGTAGCGATCGGCGATGACCACCGCCCCGGCCTGAAGCGCCGGGAGGATGCGCTCGCGGAGGAGCTGGACCCGCCCCGCGATGAAGAGCAGGGCCTCGGTCCAGGGGTCGATCCGGACCTGGTGATGCTGGAGCAGGTACCCGCGGACCAGGTCACCGAGCTGCGTGTCGCTGGGCCGCAGGGTGACGACATCACGGCCCGAGCGGCTCAACTCGCCGGCAAGCGCAGCCCCCTGGGTGCTCTTGCCCGCTCCGTCGATCCCCTCCAGAGAGATGAAGAAACCGGGCCAGGACGACACGGTCACGGAGTATGAGCCCCACGCGCCAAGCGGCGCAGTCGTCAGGAGGCCGGCGATCCGAGGATGACCAGGTACCGGTTCGGCTCCTCCCCCTGGCTGCGGGCGGCCATCTCGTGCTGCTCGACCAGCTCGTGCTGGAGCCTCCGGACGTAGGCGTTCTGGGGCGAGAGATCCACCTCGCCCCCGATCTGCCGGGCCCGGTCGATCCCCTCCCGCGCCTCCTGAAGCGCCGACTCGGTGGGGTCCGGCGGGGCGACACCATAGACCCGGGCGAGCGCGCCCTTGATCTGGGAGACGGTGTTGCTGCGCAGCACCTCGATGGGGATGCCCGACGACTCGGCGAGCCGGACCGGCGAGTCCTTGCGCCGGTAGTAGTTCTTGAGGGTCAGAACGATGTCGGAGTCCTCGACATGGTGCTGGATGCGCACCGGCAGCTTGAGCTCGCGCACCGACTGCTCCAGGTAGCTCCGCGAGACCCCGTAGGGAAATACCGACAGCGGAGGTGTGAGGCGGGGCGAGCCGTTGCCGGCGCGCTCGCCGGGCTCACGGCGGCCGCGCTGCTGATTGGCGATGTACTGCTCGACGTCGAAGCCGCCGCGGCGGTGCTCACGCTCTCGTGGCCGGCGTCCCCCACCGCCGAAGGGCGGGGGCTCGAACTGGCTGGGCGGCCCTCCGGTCTCGATCCGGCTGATGATCTGCCCCGCCTCGCCGCGCATCCGGATCTGGGGGGGCTTGTACTTGCCGCGGAGCGCCTCGTCGACGGTCTCGGCGACCGGCATGTGGACCGCCACCCGATCGCGCTGCTGGATCTCGACGAGGACGTCGAAGGTGGGCGGCGCCTTGCGTTCGAGCACCGACTTCTGGGTGCCCCGGCGGCGCGCCTCCTCGTCGGAGAGGGTGACCGTCTGGATGCCGCCCAGCAGGTCGTTGAGGGTGGGGTTGACCAGCAGGTTGTCGAGGGTCATGCCGTGAGCCGTGCCCACCAGCTGCACGCCCCGCTCAGCGATGGTCCGGGCCGCGGCGGCCTCCAGCTCGGTGCCGATCTCGTCGATGACGATGACCTGGGGCATGTGGTTCTCCACCGCCTCGATCATCACGGCGTGCTGCTTGGTCGGGGTCTGGACCTGCATCCGCCGGGAGCGCCCGATCCCGGGATGGGGGATGTCGCCGTCCCCGCCGATCTCGTTGGAGGTGTCCACGATCACGACCCGCTTGCCCTCGTCGTCGCTCAGCACCCGGGCGCACTCGCGGAGCATGGTCGTCTTGCCGATCCCGGGTGCGCCCAGCAGGAGTATGCTGCGGCCCTGGATCACGATGTCCTTGATGATGTCGATGGTCCCGGTCACCGCCCGGCCGACGCGGCAGGTGAGGCCCACGATGGCCCCGGCGCGGTTGCGGATCGCGCTGATGCGATGCAGGGTGCGCTCGATCCCGGCGCGGTTGTCGTCGCCGAAGTCGCCGACGCGCTGGACCACGTACTCGATGTCAGCGGTCGCCACCGGCACCCGGTCGAGGATGACCTCACCGTCCACGAAGCGCGCCTCGGGCTCGCGGCCGAGGTCGAGCACCACCTCGAGCAGGTCGCCGCGGTCGGCCGCGGCCACCTGGGCGGCGAGGGCGACACGGGGCGGGAGGGCTTCGAAAAGGAGCGCCAGCTCCTCGTTCCAGGCGGGGCCGTATTCACCTCGCGTGCCGCCGGCTCCGCTCGCAGCCGAAGCGTGCGGCTTCACTCTTCGCTCCGTCGCGGGCGGTGGGGGGCGGCTGTCCTCGAACCGGGCGTCGTCGGTCCGCGGGGGACTAGGGGAGCGGGGATCGCTCGCTCCTCCGGCTGAGAACCCGGAGAGACGGAGAGGTCTCCGCAGCGGGCACGGTCTGGGCCAGGTGCGCACGTACCAGCACCGGCTTCTTGGGCGCCGGTGCGGCGTGGTACCTGACCTTGCTGGCGAGGTCCCGGACCAGCAGTACCTGGGTGCCGTAGATCGCGAATCCACGGTGCTGGAGGCCGCGGATCAGCTCGGAGTCGTAGTGGCGCAGCACCGAGGAGACCGGGCCAGGTGGCAGCTCGCGGAGAACGCCGTCGATCACCGCCTCGCGCAGGCGCGCATGGTGACCGTCGCACATCAGGGAGAGCAGGGTCGGACGGGTCGCCGAGGCCGGCCGGATGGCCGCCCAGGCCACCACCCCGGGCTCCTCGACCACGAAGTGGCGGACCTCGTCGCGGTTGATGCGGGTCAGGGCCCCCTCCGCGAAGGCGGCCTGCCAGACCTTGAGGGACGATCCCTCCAGGCCCGCGACGTGGGACGGCGTGGTGCGCAGGTAGAGGAGGTAGATGGCTCCGACGTCCTCCGGCCGGGCCGGGCGGAGGCTGACGCTGCGGGCGGTCTGGGGGGTCATCGGGGCGTCGTCGCTGTAGAGGATCTGTTCGGTCGCCAGCTGGACGAAACCCTGCTCCAGGAAGGTGCCGACCAGCGGGTGGTCCGCGGGCAGCCGGACCACGAAACGGTGGATGCCGTGCTCCAGCCCGTGGTTGGTGAGGTGGGTGAGCAGCTGGGCGCGGGCAAAATGGCCGCTGGCGGTGGCGGCGACGCAGAGGTTGAGGATCTGGAGGGTGCCGGCGCGATCCCCGGAGGTCTGGGCTTGGATGAATCCGACGATCCCCTCGCGGGTCTCGGCGACAAAGAGGGTGTCCCCGGCGGCTCCGACGTTGAAGGGGACCAGCGACGAGACCGTCTTGCTGAGCGCATACCAGAGGCGGAGCAGGGTCGCCTGCGGCACCGGGTGGTCAGGTGAGAGCTGGAGGGCCTGCTCGTCGCCGCTGCCGGCCTCGCTGTAGAGCTGCTCGATGCGGGCCAGGTCCCGGAAGGAGGCGGCACGGATGTTCACGCGGCGCTGCCCTCTGAGGGGAGCGGGGTGCCGCTCTCCATGAGCTCGCCGACGCCGTCGAGGAAGAGGCGGTGGAGCCGGAGATCGCCGGTCATCTCGGGGTGGAAGGTGAAGCTCAGGTGCCGACCCTGGCGCACCGCAACCGGCCGCCCCTCGTGGGCGGCGAGCACCTCGACCCCCGGGCCACATCCCTCGATGACCGGGGCCCGGATGAAGACGGCGCGGAAGCTGCCGGAGCCCAGCACGGGGACGTCGAGGTCACACTCGAAGGAGTCCACCTGGCGGCCGTACCCGTTGCGACGGGTGCGCAGGTCGAGAGCTCCGAGGGCGAGCTGGTCGACCGTTCCGTCGAGGATGGCCCGGCTGAGCAGGATGGTGCCGGCGCAGGTCGAGAAGGTCGGCATCCCGCCGGCAAGGCGGTGCCGGAGCGGCGCCTCCAGCCCGAAGACGCGTATCAACCGGCTGAGCGTGCTCGATTCGCCCCCCGGCAGCGCCAGCGCATGGACACCCAGGATCTCGTCCGCGGTCCGCACCGGCAGCGCCTCGGCTCCTGCCTGGTCAAAGGCGGCGAGGTGCTCGCGGACATCCCCCTGCAGTGCGAGCACGCCTACTCGAACGATGGCTTCAGGTCCCCCCGACGCGCGAGCCACCCTTGAGAGGCGGCACCGTGGGCATCTCGGTCACTACGGGAAGTTTACCCAAGGGCCGGCCGCCGGAGACGTAACGGCTCTCCGCCGGGCCCGGGTATCAGATCGCGGCAGGCCCCCAGAGGGGCCGATCTGGGCGCCGAGACCAAGGACGGGGTGGCACGAGGAGGAGCGCACTTGACGTGCGTGACGACCAAGGGTCGGGCGCGGAGACGCCGGCCTGCCAGCGCCGGGGGCCGGTATCGGCGTCCAGAGCCGCGATCGTGCTCACCAGCCGCGGGTGGCGAGCAGCTCCTCCTTGGGCAGCGAAGCGACGTCGAGGCCGCGCATGGCCTTGCCCAGACCGGCGCTCACGTCGGCGATCACGTCCGGCTTGTCGAAGTAGGTGGTGGCGGCCACGATCGCCTTGGCGTAGCCGAGGGGGTCATCGCTCTTGAAGATGCCGCTCCCGACGAAGTTGCCGTCGGCACCCAGCTGCATCATCAGCGCGGCATCCGCCGGCGTCGCGATCCCGCCGGCCGAGAAGTTGACGACCGGGAGCTTGCCCATCTCCGCGACCTCGACGACCAGCTCGTAGGGGGCCCCGAGCCGCTTGGCCTCGGCCATCAGCTCGTCATGGCGCAGCGCCTGGAGGCGCCGGACCCCACCGAGGACCGCACGCATGTGACGAACCGCCTCGACCACGTTGCCGGTGCCGGCCTCACCCTTTGTCCGGACCATCGCCGCCCCCTCCCCGATGCGGCGGAGTGCCTCACCGAGGTCGCGGGCTCCGCATACGAAGGGCACCGTGAACGCCCACTTGTCGATGTGGTTCTCCTCGTCGGCGGGCGTCAGCACCTCGGACTCGTCGACGTAGTCGACGCCGAGCGACTGCAGGACCTGGGCCTCGACGAGATGGCCGATCCGCGCCTTGGCCATCACCGGGATGGTGACCGCGGCCATGATCCCCTTGATCAGCGAGACATCGCTCATGCGGGCGACGCCACCCTCGCGGCGGATGTCGGCCGGAACCCGCTCCAGAGCCATGACCGCCACCGCCCCGGCCTCCTCGGCGATCTTCGCCTGCTCGGGGGTGACCACGTCCATGATCACCCCGCCCTTGAGCATCTCGGCAAGACCGCGCTTGACGCGCAGCCCTCCCCGGTGCTCGCCGTCGGGGGTCGTGTCGTGGGTGCCGTCAGCGCTCATCTGGTCGCCTGCCTTGGTGCGTATGGTCAGTAATCCCACCATTCTAGGCGACTGCGCTCTCCCGGCAACCGGGGCCGAGGCGCTCGTGGGGTGGCTGCGAGGCTCCGAGGTGGCTGTGTCAGCATTGAGCCGGCCAGGGGGTGAGTTGCTGCGAACACTTTGGAGACCGAGACCGTGAATGCCACCATCGAGCGACCGGCGAGCTCGAGCGGCACCTTTGCCCTCGGGGGGCAGCTGGTGGTGCATCGCCTCGGGTTTGGCGCGATGCGGATCACCGGGCCCGGAATCTGGGGAGAGCCCGCCGATCGCGACCAGGCCATCGAGGTGCTGCGTCGAGCTGTCGACCTCGGCATCGACCTGATCGACACCGCCGATTCGTACGGCCCGTACGTCTCCGAGGAGCTGATCCGGACCGCTCTCCGCCCCTATCCCAGCCACCTCGTTATCGCCACCAAGGCCGGGCTGGTTCGCACCGGCCCCAACGTCTGGCACCCGGTGGGCCGGCCCGCGTACCTGCGCCAGGAGTGCGAGATGAGCCTCCGCCGGCTGGGGCTGGAGCAGATCGCGCTCTTCCAGCTCCACCGCGTCGACCCCCAGGTCCCGCTCGAGGAACAGGTCGGTGAGCTGGCCGCCCTCCAAAGCGAGGGCAAGATCCGCTTCATCGGCCTCTCCAACGTGAGCGTCGACCAGATCAAGGCGGCCCGGGCCGTCGCCTCGATCGCGACCGTGCAGAACCGGTACAACCTGGTGGACCGCGGATCCGAGGATGTCCTCGACCTCTGCGACCGGGAGCGCATCGGTTTCATCCCCTGGTTCCCCCTGGCGACGGGGGACCTGAGCCGGCGCGACGGTCCGCTCACCGGTTTCAGCGCGAGGCTCGGAGCCACCCCCTCCCAGATCGCGGTGGCCTGGCTGCTCCACCGCTCGCCGGTGATCCTGCCGATCCCCGGGACCGCCAGCGTCGCCCACCTGGAGGAGAACGTGGAAGCGGCACTCATCGGGCTCACGGGCGACCAGCTCGCCGAGCTGGGGAAGCTCGGGATGGAGGCCTGAGGGGAACGCCGGGTCAGCCCTCCTGCGGCCGGCGCCCCGTGTCCGGCGGGCAGTGCCGGCGGAGCAGCTCAAGGAAGGCACGCATCCAGTCGGGGTTGTCCGGCCAGGCGCGCGCCGAGACCATCACACCGTCGACCACGGCGGCGGCGTCGACGAACTCGGCCCCGGCGGCCCGGACGTCAGGAGCGAGCGCGGGATAGGCGGCGGTGCGCCTCCCGCCGAGCACGCCGGCGGCGGCCAGGGCGAGGGGCGCGTGGCAGGTCTGGGCCACCGGCTTCTTCGCCTCGAAGAAGTGCCGGATGATCCGCAGCACGTCTGGGTCGTTGCGGATGTACTCCGGAGCCCGGCCACCGGGGATGACCAGGGCGGCGTAGTCGACGGGATCGACCTCAGCGAATGCAAGGTCGGCCGGCCAGCTGTAGCCCGCCTTCTCGGTGTAGGTGTCGTAGCCCTCGACGAACTCGTGGATCACGAACCGGAGCGTCTTGCGGGTTGGCCCCGCGATGTGGACCTCGTAACCCTCCTCGAGAAGCCGCTGGTAGGGGTACATCACCTCGAGCGATTCGGCGGCGTCCCCAGCCAGGATCAGGACCTTGGCCATCTGGAAATCCCCCAGCGCGGCTGCCCACCCCTGAGACAGGGCTCGGCGATCGACCGGTCCACCCTAGTCGCGGCCCGGGCCGCGGGTCAAGTTGCGGCACCCGTCCGGGGGCGGGTCGCGTCCGGGTCGCCCGAGCCCCGCTGCTATCATGCCGACGATCGGGAAGTAGCTCAGCCAGGTTAGAGTGCACGGTTCGGGACCGTGAGGTCGGGAGTTCGAATCTCCCCTTCCCGACGTTGCGGTCGCGTTCGGGTGACACCGGCGGTCACCCGGACTCCGTTTCCTGTAGAACGGGGCCCATGGCGGAGCGGCGGCGAGGCGTGAGGGGACTTCTCGCGCCCATCGAGGACGCTCACGCTCGACGGCTGGTCCTGGCCGGCGTCGCCGGGCTGCTCATCACGGCACCGCTGTCCCTCCAGCAGGCGATCGCTCCGCGCCCGGTGGTGGGATGGTTGCTGACGCTGATCGGCGCGGCGCTCGCGGTGGCCTGCGCGCGTGGGTCGTGGTGCCCCCCCGGGGCCCTCGCCCGGGCGGCTGCCGCAGCGTGCCTGGTGTTCTGCGCGGTCACCCTGGTTCTGGGGATTCATCAGACGGTTGCTGCGATGGGTCTCACCGATCGGCAGCTGATCTGCGCCGACGACATCGCCTCCGAGACGGTGGGCGCCGGTCGCGAGATCGTTGCCGGGGTCAACCCGTATTCGTCCTTCGACGTGCTCACCTACGAGCGGTCGGTGGGCTGCGCGCCGCTCACGGTGACGCCCGTGCGGTCCGGTCTCTTCGCCTCGGCCTCCCGTGAACCCGGGCCGCAAGCGGCGTCGGCGGCGGCTGCGGAGACGCTCTCCGGTCATCCCACCGGAGGGTTGGTCACCATCTTCGATTACCCCGCGGGGACCGCCCTGCTCGGTGTCGTCGGCGCCCACGGGCTCGTGCTCCTGGCGCTGCTGGCACTCCTGCTGGCGGGTGGAGTGGCGGTTGCCGGAGCGGAGCCACGCACGCGCCGCGCCCTCGCTCTGGCACTCGGCGCCCAGACCGGGGTGCTGGCAGTGGTCGGCGTCTCCCATCCGGACGCCGTCGTCGCCGCACTGCTGGTGGTCGCCTGCGCCCGGCCCAGGAGCGTCGCCGGCGGAGTCGCGCTCGGTCTCGCGTGTGCGGTCAAGCAGACGGCGTGGTTCGTCGCGGTTCCCCTTCTCCTGCTTGCGTGGCGCCAGGGCGGTCGCTGGCGAGGACGATTCGCGATCGCGACCGCCGTCGCGTTCGCAGCTGTCAACCTGCCCTTGGCCATCGCGAGCCTACCGGTGTGGACCAAGGCGGTCCTCACGCCGCTGACCCAGCCGGCGTTCCCGCTCGGGCTGGGCCCTGCCGCGGCGCTCACCGGTGGCGCATACAGCACCGCCGCTCTGGCGGTGTTCTCGGGGCTGATGGTCGTCGCGGTCGCGTCCGGCATCCTCTGGTGCGCGCGCATGCCGCGGTCCTGGGCCGCCGCCGGAGTGATCGTCGCCAGCCTCGGCCTCTGGATCGGGATGCGCAGCCTCGGGTATTACATCGCCCTGCTGGGCGTGATAGCGGTGGCCACGGTGGCCGGGGCCCGACAGCTCGATGCCAGCGACGATCCGATGCAGGCGCCGGTCAACGTGATGCCGGAGGCATCCACGCTGTGGGCGAGAGGCGCCGCGACCTGAGGCCAGAGGGCCGGTTTGGCCACCGATCTCAGGGGACGCCGGCGCCGTCGAGGATCGCCGGCGGTGGCGGCGCTGCGGCGGGACGCACCTGCCAGATGAGAGCGATCGCGAGGCCCGCCAGGGCCAGTGCCTCAAGGTGGTCCCAGGGTGGATAGAGCCACGTGTCCACGAAGGAGGTCACGTCGATGGCGATGATCGCAAGAGCGAGAGCCCTCGGCCATCCGGCGACCAGTCCTGCGACGGCCGCGACGACCCCGACGAGGAGCAGGTCATGGGAGTAGTCGTGGGGCGCCACCAGCAGGGATAGCACGATGGCGAGACCGAGGGCGGTGCGCGCATCGAGTCGGTCGCGCACCCACCAGACGCCGGCCAGGGCGACGATCGCCAGCGGGATGGCACTCAGCAACGCCGCCGTCGGGCCGCCCACGTCGGTGGCGATGCCCGGGAACGCGACCGTCGAGGACGGCGCGGGATAACCCTGGAAGAGCTGGCGCAGCCACTCCACCATCTCCGAGGGCGCGACCAGCAGAAAGCCAAGCGCGAACGCGGCGGCAGCACCGGCCACCATGCCCAGCAAGATCCGCCACTCTCGCACCATCAGCAGGGCCAGGGGGACCAGCCAGAAGATCTGGGGCTTGTTCACTGCGGCGAGCCCGAGCAACACGCCGGCGGCGAACCGGCGCCCCGGCAGGAGGACCAGACCGAACGCGGTCAGGAGCAGCACGATGACGTCCAGCTGACCCTCCGCAATCCCGCTGGCCGATGCCAATGTGACCGTGGCAGCGCAGACGAGCAGGGTCTCGTCGCGAGCCGGCGACGGCTGGCGACGCGCGACCACGACGAGCACCGCCACAGCAGCGACGAGGCCGGCGAGACAGACGCCGAGCCAGATGACGTCGGCGGTTCTGAAGGAGAGCCGGCCCAGGGGTGTCAACAGCCAGGCGAGCTCGGGAAGATACGGGTACGGAAGAGGGTAGGGCGGATGGGCGATGCCGAGCTGGTGCCACGCGGCCGCCGAAGCCGCAGCCGCGTTGTAGGGGTCGGCGTGCGCGGCGAGGCGGCGTGCGGCTCCCAGAAGACGATGAAATCCGAGTGGCTGAGATCCACGACCGCCGACCACGATTCCTCGACCACGAGGGCGAGCAGCGCCGCATACACGACGATGCGGAGACGTGCCGTCAGGGGTGGGATCGACACAGAGGAATGGGCATGACCGTCACGTTGATCCGCATCCTAGGGCTTACGCCGGATATTCCACCGTTGTGTGGCTCACGGCCGGACCTCAGCGCCCTGGTCGCGAGAGGCGGCGACTAGTATTCCGGGCATGTTGCTCGGGAGCGACGGCGCTCGTCTGCGCACCGGATGCATCACCCTCGCGGCCGCGGGCGTTCTGCAGCTGATTCTCGCCGGGCT
>JBEKOU010000026.1:0-11272 GCA_049521435.1 Candidatus Dormibacteria bacterium
CGGCCAGTCCGCGTTGCTCCCCGGCCTCGGGGTGGTCTTGGTGGTCGTCAACGGCATGGTGGTCTTCGGCCTCGACTCCACGAAGACGCAGGTCGCCTTCCGGGCGAGCGCCGCCAGCGAGCGGTGGGAAGATGCGACGCCCGAGCTCCCCCACCCAATGACGGGCGCCGGCAATCAGCGCTTGCGCAGTGCCGCCGCGATGGAGAGCCGGCCTCCGGTGGCATCGCCGCGACGGCACTGGCTCGCAGTGACGCGGGTGCTGCTCGTCGGCCAGGGCGCCCTCTGGTTGGCGTTCGCCGCCTGGCAGCTGGTCCAGGCGATCTCGCTCCCCACACTCCTCCCCGGAGGCGGATCGGGGTGCGGCTGCGCCGACGGTTTCGGCCTCTTCGTCGAACCTGGGCTGGCCATGACACCGGCGGTCAGGATTCTCGCTTGGATTCTCGTTGTCGCCGCGCTCCTCACCGCCGGTGGCGCGACGTGGGCGGCCGTCGCGCTGGGCAGGCCCAGCCGTGCAGCCCGGGTCATCACAAACCTCCTCGCCTGGGCCGGAGTCGCCGTCGGTCTGGCCACCACCACGATCGGGATGAGCGACTCCCATCCGTCGACAGCCACCGCGGGGCTCGCACTAATTGCGGTCAATGCTGTCCTTATCTGGTATGTGATCAGGGCCCGCCGAGCCGGAGGCTGGACCTCCGCGGGGACCCGCCCGAACCGGTTCACGGAATACCCCCCTCCGCCGGCTCCGCCCCCGGGGTACGGTCCGCCCGCCGGCTACCCGGCCGCCCCGCCGGCGCCGTAGCCACCCCGCCGCGCTCGGCTCGGGCCGGCTCGACATCACAGACGTGAGCTGCGCTTGAGCTCCAGGTAGCGGTTGACCAGGCGCGGGGAAAGGGTCCGGGCGTCGGCGTCCAGGGTCTCGACCCCGCTCCGGCGGAGCAGTTCGAGGGTCTGCTCGCGATCGGCGACCAGCCCGCTCGCCACCGCCCGGGAATACGTGGAGGGGGCGTCGACGGGCCGGGCCCGGGCGGTGTCCTCGAGGGCCGGGTCGCGGACCGTTATCACGAGCGGCAGGTGCTGGCGGCGCAGCCGCGCGCATTGGCGGACCAGGGCCTGGCCCTGGTCGGGGTCGAGAACGTCGGTGAAGATCACGATCAACGCCCGGCGCCGCTGCCAGCGGCTGAGCTGCGCCAGCGCCTCGTCGTAGTCGGCCTCCACCTCGCCGGCGCGGAGCGGGCGCACCGCGTCGAGGAACCGCCGCATCTGCAACCTCCCGGGTCGGGCGGGGAGGGTGACGGTGACCTGGTCAGCGAAGGCGAAGAGCCCGACCCGATCCCCGGTGGCGAGGGCCACGTGGATGAGCAGGAGGGCGGCGTTGATGGCGTGGTCCAACTTGGTGAGGGCGCCCGCCCCCACCCCCATCAGCCGGCCGTGGTCGAGGCAGACGATGACCGGCTGGGCGCGCTCAGGGATCAGCTCCGTCGCCATCAGACGCCCGGTGCGAGCGGTCGCCTTCCAGTTGATGCGGCGCTGGGGGTCGTCGGGGACCGCCTCCCGGATCCTCTCGAACTCGGTGCCCTCACCCGGCCGGCGCTGGGTGCGCACCCCCAGCTCAGCGAGCTGGCCACGCCGGGCCAGGGCCTCATATACGCGGATTGCCGCCAGGTCCGCGTCGATCCGGACCGTGCCCCCCTCGCCGACCGAGGACTGGCGCAATCCCAGGCGCCAGGGCCCCGGGCACCGCACCACGGTGGCCCCGAAGGTCTCCTCTCCGCGCCCTGCCGGGGTCACGGTGTACCGGAGGGTGCCGGGCAGTCCCAATCGAGCCGCCGCCCCCTCGGCCGCAAGCCGGGGTGGGTACTCGTCGCGAACCTCTGCGGGAAGGAGCCGGCGCAGGCGAGGGCGCACCCCGATGGCCACCGTCACCTGGTTGGGCCGGCCGACGGAGAGGATCTGGTCGTGCTCGCGGCTCACGCTGAGGCGATCCCGCCCAGGAGCGCGGCGCCAGTCGATGAGGACGGCGAGGGCGGCGACCGCAAAGATCGCGACACCCGGGAGGAGCAGGCCCGGGTACGCCACGGCAGCTGCCAGGGGGACCAGAGCGAGGATGAGGAGCCACGCCCCCCACCTGGTCACCGGGGGATCGGGACGCGGTTCACCGCCCGCTCCACCGCGGCCACCTCGCTGATGCCCTGGATCTCCGCCTCCGGGCGGCGAATCAGCCGGTGGCGGAGCGCCGGGACGCAGATATCCTTGACGTCCTCAGGGGCCACGAAGTCCCTGCTTCGCAGCGCCGCCATCGCCTTGCCCCCAAGGAGGAGCGCGATGGCGCCGCGCGGGCTCGCCCCCAGTGAGAGGTCGGGGCTCATCCGCGTCGCCGCCACGATCTGGCCGATGTAGCCGACGATGGCGTCGCTCACCGTGATCCTGGCGACCTCGCCACGCGCCGCATCGAGGGTCACCTGGTTCACCACCGCAGCGATCCCGGCGGCGGCGAGGTCGTGGGGGTCGAACCCCCGGTCAAAGCGGCGCAGCATCTCGGCCTCGGCGGCGGGGGCCGGGACCTGCACCTCGAGCTTGAGGAAGAAGCGGTCGAGCTGGGCCTCCGGAAGCGGATAGGTCCCCTCGTACTCGATGGGGTTCTGGGTCGCGACCACCAGGAATCGGTCGCCCAGGGGCATCCGCTGGCCGTCGCTCGTGACCTGGCGCTCCTCCATCGCCTCGAGCAGCGCGGCCTGGGTCTTGGCGGGAGCGCGGTTGATCTCGTCGGCGAGCAGGGTGTCGGTGAAGATCGGCCCCGGGCGGAACTCGAAGCTGCCGCTGTCGGGGCGGTACACGTTGGTGCCGATGATGTCCGAGGGGAGCAGGTCAGGCGTGAACTGGACTCTCTTGAAGCCGGCGTCCATCGAGGCGGCGAGGCAGCGCGCCATCAGCGTCTTGGCGGTGCCGGGGACTCCCTCGAGGAGGACGTGCCCGCGGCAGAGGACGGCGAGCAGCAGCCCGTCGATCACCTGCTGCTGCCCGACGACGGCCCGGCCGATGGTCTCCTGGAGGGTGTTGCGGAGGTCGCTGGCGGCGGGCATCGGGAGGCATTGTCGCAGCCAATCGGAGCCACGGGTGAGCTCGGCCGCCGGAACCGGGGCGCGGAGCGGTCAGCGGATCGTGGCCACGCCCCATTCGGTTTCGAGCGCGTCGACGCGGCGCGCCAGCCCGAGCAGCTCGCTCTCCGAGGGACGGCCGCCGGCCAGGACCCTCGCCTGCCCGAGGAGGACGCCCGCCGCGTGCGCCCGCTCCTCCCCAAACCCGGAGAGCGCCGCCACGAAGTCCGTGTCGGAGAGGCGCGGCTCGACCCCGGTGACCCTCCCCACCCGAAGCTTCAGCTCCTCCGCGTAGCGACCCGCCACCGCCCCCCTTTCGTGGGTGCGCGAGAGGAGGTCACCGACCGCGTCGATGTGCTCCAGGACGCTGGGGACCCGCGCGGGGTCCCGGCGCGGCAGCGGCCGGCCCAGCCGGCGGCCGCTCGTCACCAGGTACAGGAGGGCCACCACGAGGGCCAGTAGCGAAGCCGCAAGGAGGGGCCCCTGGACGACGGCACCCAGACCCTGGCTCTCGGACCCAGCGGCCCCGAGATGGTGGATCTCGTCGAAGCCCACCCGATCACCGCGGGCGTCCTGGATCAGACCGAGGACGAAGGCGGCCGAGGCACCCCGTCGGAGCCCGTCATTGCTCAGCGGGTACTCGCTTCCGATGAGGTAGAGACGGCCCGCACCGACCTGGACGTCAACCGCGACCGGCGCTGCAGCGCTGCCGAGGAGGGGCACGACGTCGCTGCCACCCGAGAAGGCCCAGACGTTGCCGTCGGGCGACTCCCCCGGCGGGACGAGCGGAACACTCCCGACACCGTCGCTTCCCGGGTAGGGCTGGCTCGGCGAGGCGGAGCGCGCATCCGATTGGTCGGGGACGATCCCGAGCGGTTGGAGGACCGCCTCCGCCGCGTCGGGATCGACGACGGCGAGGATCACATCTCCGCCACCGCGCAGGAAGGAGGTCAGGATCGCGTCGTCGCTCACGGTGTAGGCGTACTCGTCGAGGGGCGCGGCCGAGACCAGGACGTCGGTGCCCCCCAGGGTGAACTCGGAGTCGACGCGGTTGACGTTGTCGCCGGTGGCCTGCAGCCAGTCGTAGAGAGCGAGGGTCCCGACCTTGTCATTGCCGGTGCTGGTGTAGTCGTCGTTGCCGGTGGACCCGGGGGCGCCGAGAAGGAGGACCACCACCAAGATGGCGAGCACGGCGACCAGGATCGCGATCGGGGTGGCGTTGGCCCGTCTCATGCCGGGGGCCGGCTCCGGGCGGGGAGAGCGCGGATCGCCTGGCACTCGCCCCGCACCTCCTCCCAGTGGTCGGCGTCAACGGGGGCCTCCGAGTACCACGCGCGGTCGAATCCCGCCGCGGCCGGCGCCAGCCGGGCGGACAGCTCGGGGTCGCCGCCGGCGTGGGCGAGCAGCTCCGGGGTGGTCCACGCCGCCTGCACCGGGAGTCTTCCGCGCTGAACCAGGCTCACGAGGGCGCTCCGGAAGGCCCGGCGAACCGCCTCGCGGAAATCGCCGCGATCTGACGCCGCGAGCGCGCCGGCCCACTCCTCCTCGGCATCGGTCGCGGCCGGGACGGACCCCGGGTCGACCGCCGGTTCCTGCCCCGAGGCGATCACCTGGCGAATGCGCCAGCCGGCGATCGCCACCACCACGCCGAGGATGAGGGCCGCCAGGACGATGGTCACGAGCGGTCCCAGGGTGCCGACCAGGCGGCCCAGGAAGCTGGCGATGGCGTTGAGGACCTGCTGGACCCAGTTCGGGGAAGGCGGCTGATCGAGGTTGGCGAAGGTCGGCGAGCGGTACACGCCCGCTAGCGCCTGACGCTCGGTGCTCGTCTCGGTGCCGCACGCCGAGCCGCCCGGGGCCTTGAGGGTTGTGACCGCGGTGCCGAGCAACCGCTCTGCGCCTGCGAGATCGCCGCTCTGGAGATCGGAGATCACCGGCTCGAGTGCGGCCGTCGCCCCGTCCGCGGCGGCGAGGGCCTGCAGCTGCTGCACCGCGGCTGGGACGGAGGACCCCGCCTCGACGTCGTTCCGGACCTGGCCCAGCTGAGCGACGTACGCGGTGCTGCAGCCTGACGCCGCGGCCGGGACGGCGCCCATCAGGAGGGCGATCGCCCCGGCGGCGAGGAGGGGCAGGACGAGGAGGGAACGGCGGCCCGTCATCCAGGTCACAGCGACTGGGCGAGCATCTCGATATCGAAGGCCTCGCGGCGGATCCGGATGTCGTAGTAGACGAGGGTGAGGAGGATGAGGATGAATGGCGAGGTGAAGATCTGGACGACGCCGGTGGCGAGCACCTCGATCACCGCCCGGGTGCCGAGTGGCAGGGAGGTGACGAAGACACCGGGGAGGAGGCCGAGGATCTCGCTGATGATGCCGCTCACCAGGCCGATCACGACGTAGAAGAGGACGATCCGCCAGAACGAGCCACGGGTGAGCCGCATGCTCCGCCGGAGTGCGGCGACCGGCGAGAGCCGCTCCAGGACGACGGCCTGGATGCCGAGGCAGAACCTGACGTAGGTGAAGAGGAAGAAGACGAACCAGCCGACGAACAGGAGGAACAGCACCGCCACGGCGGCGGTGCCGGCCCCCGCGAGGGCGAGGAGCAAGGAGAGGAGCGCGACTCCCAGGAACGAGCCGACCCAGATCCCCAGCTCGAGCAGGACGTAACCGATCAGTGCCCGGATGCGACGCCAGGCCGAGCCGAGCGCGAGGCCCACGCCGGATGGCCGGTCGAGGTACTCGTCGCTCACCACCCGGATGACCGCACCCTGGGCCAGGGGGAGCAGCAGGAGGTAGTAGGCGAGGGAGATCACGAGGACGGTGGCCTCGGCGCTGAACACCGGCCCCAGCTGGGTGAGAGGGACTGTCTGGCCCGTGTCGGCCCGCGAGGAGAAGGAGAGGATGGTCCCGAGCGCGGATTGCTCGAAGAAGAATTGGACGGCGAGGTAGGGCAGCTGGAAGAGGGCGGTGATCGCCAGGATGATCAGGAACTTCCGGCGGTAGACCGTGAATGTCGAGTCGAGCAGCTCACCGAACGACTGGGCTCGGAACCGCCCGGAGCCGGTGACCGGGGGCGCCCAGGCCCAGGCGGGGAAACCGGCTGGAGGGTAGCCGGGAGGGCCGTAGCCCGGTGGAGGCCCGTAGCCCGGTGGAGGCCCGTAGCCCGGTGGAGGCCCGTAGCCCGGTGGAGGCCCGTAGCCCGGAGGGGGGCCGTACCCAGGAGGGTGACCGTACCCGGGGGGCGGGCCGTACCCGGGGGGCGGGCCGTAGCCGGGAGGTGGGCCAAAACCGGGAGATTGGCCATAGCCGGGCGGCGGCGGATAGCCGGGCGGCGGGACCGGGCCGGGCGGAGGGTATCCCGGCGGAGGCGGCGGGGGGCCCGTCTCGGACATCGGCCCATTGTCGGCTACGCCGATGGTGCCTGGGTCCGCCCGTCACGTCCTGTTGCAGCCGGGCGGGGGGAGCTCGCGGCCGCGCCTCAGGGCGCCGGCGACCCCTCGCGCGGACCGGAGCTGCCCCGGCGTCTCCGGAAGGCGAGGGCCTGGAGCACGCGCTTCACCCCAGCGTTGTCCACGACCATGCGGGGGCGCTGCTTGCGGTCGCGCCGCCGGATTCGCGCTCGCTCGCGGTCGTCCATACCGTCGGGCTCGTCGTCGGTTGCCATGCGGCGACTGTATCGCGGGACGCCCGGCCTGTCCCGTCCGGAGGCCCCGGGGCGAGACCCTAGATGGCGGCCGGATGGAGCCGGTGGCCGCGGTGCCCGACGATGACCCGCACCCCGATGGCTGCAGCCACCGCGGTCACCGCGGCCGCGCCCCCGATCACCGCGGCGCCGCGCCCGTCGATCCGCTGCCAGAGATGGCGGTGGGCTCTCAGGGCGGCGTCCAGGCGGAGCAGGGCCTCCGCGTAGATGCGCTCACGGTCGGCGGGGGTGAGGCTGCCAACCCGGTAGGCGTCGCCGATCTCCGCAGCGAGCAGGACCAGCCCTCGGAGCGAGGGCGGGAGGTCCTCGACGCTCGCCCCGATCCGCTGGCGGTTGAGTGCGGCATCGAGCCGCTCGACGTCGTCGATCATCCCCGGCCCTCGGACAGATCCGGCGGGAGGATGGGGAGACGCCGCCGGTGTGCCTCCCCGTGGAGGCGGCGCGTCTCCTCGGGCAGCGGTGCGCCGAAGCGCTTGCGCAAGGTGGTCAGGGCCCGGAAGGTGAGCAGTTTCACCGCCCCCTCACTGCGGCCCATGATCTCGGCGATCTCGCGGTTGTGCATCTCACCGGCGAAGCGGAGCGCCACCACCTGGCGCTGATCGTCGGGAAGCGACCGGACCGCGGTGCGGACCTCGGCGGCGCGATCGCTCTTCTCGACCTCGTCGAGCGGCGACGGTTCGTCGCTCGCCATCCCGGGAGCCAGCTCGATCCAGGCCGGCCGGCGACGCTGGCGGGCGACCAGGTTGGAGGCGACCCGGTAGAGCCAGGACGAGTAGGGCACGCCGCGCCACTCGAAGCGCGGCAACTCCTCCAATCCCTTGGCGAAGGTGGCGGCGGTCACGTCCTCGGCAAGCTCCCGGTCCCTGGTGAGGGTGAAGGTGTAGGCGAAGATCTGGTCGACGTAGCGTTCGTAGAGCGGCGCGAACGCCGCTCTGTCCTGCTGCGCGGCCAGGATCAGCTGACGCTCCTCCTCGAGTTCGGCGTCGGTGCGACGTGCGATGTCAGCGCCTCCCTCGAGGTGTCACCCAGCAGAAGCCGAGTGACTGGGGGCCGTTACGGGAGGGGGATGCGGCTGCGCCGGAGATGGAGATGGAGCCCGGCAGAGGCGGCACCATCACTGCTCGCCGGCTCACCTCCGCACCAGGCCGAGGCGGCGGCCCGCGCTGGCGAAGGCTTCCAGGGCGTGATCCAACTCGTCCGCGGTGTGGGTGGCGGTGACGATGGTCCGGACCCGGGCCCTGCCCAGCGGCACGGTCGGGAAGCCGATCGCCTGGGCGAAGACACCCCGCTCCATGAGCTGGTCGGAGAGCTGCGCGGCGATCGAAGCCTCGCCGCAGATGACCGGCGTGATCGGGGTCTGGCTGGCTCCGGTGTCGAAGCCCAGCTCGGAGAGCCCCTGCTTGAAGTGGCGCGTGTTCGCCCACAGCCGCTCGAGCAGCTCGGGCTCCGACTCCAAGACGTCGATGGCGGCGACGCAGGAGAGGGCCACCCCGGGCGGGTGACTGGAGGAGAAGAGGAACGGGCGGGCCCTCTGGATGAGGTAATCGCGCACCGTCTGGCTGGCGGCGACGTAGCCCCCCACCACCCCGACCGCCTTGGAGAGGGTGCCAATGTTGAGCGCCACCCGCCCATGGAGGCCGAAGTGGTCGGTGGTCCCCCGTCCGTGGTCGCCGAGGACGCCGGTGGCGTGGGCGTCGTCGACCATCACTGAAGCCCCGTGATGCTCGGCACGCTCCACCAGGCCGGGAAGGGGGGCGATGTCCCCGTCCATGGAGAAGACGCCGTCCGTGACCAGCAGGATGCGGCGGTATCCCTTGGCCTGCGCCTGCGCCAGCGCCCGCTCGGCGTCGTCGAGGTCGCAGTGCTCGTACAGGATGCGGTCCGCCTTGGTGAGCCGGATGCCGTCGATGATCGAGGCATGGTTGAGCTTGTCGCTGACGACGACGTCCCCCTCCTCGAGCAGCGCGCCGAGAACGCCGACGTTGACGGTGTAGCCGCTCTGGAAGACCAGCGCCGCCTCGGTTCGCTTGAAGGCGGCGAGGCGCGCCTCGAGCTGCTCGTGGACCGATTGGGTCCCGGCGATGGTGCGGACGGCGCCGGTGCCGGCGCCCCACTTCCGCGCCCCCTCGACGGCCGCCTCGACCAGGCGGGGGTGGGTGTTGAGGCCGAGGTAATTGTTACTGCTCAGGTTGATCAGCCTCTGACCGGCGATCGTCACCTCATGCCCCTGCGGGGACTCCAGGACGCGGAGCGCGTGGTACAGGCCCTCCTCGCGGAGCCGGTCGAGGTCGGCGGCGAGCGAGCTGTCGAGCGCCTGGACGGCGTCGGAGCGGCTCGGAATCTCGGTCATGGCTGCAGCGACACCTTGCCACAGCGTCCGGACTTGATGAGGCGGATCGCCTCCTCGATGTCGTCCATGGCGAAGCGGTGGGTGATCAGCGCCTGCGCGTCGATGGCGCCGCTCCGCAGATGTCGGGAGGTCTCCTCCCAGGTGGCGTAGAGCCGGCGGCCGGTGACGCCGTGGAGGGTGACGCCGCGCATGACGACGTCCTGGGAGAGGTCGAGGCTGGTCGGCTGGTCGCCGATGCCGAGCAGGGCGACCCACCCGCCGGAGCGGACCGACCGGGTGGCCGCGACGACCGCCGCCGAGGCCCCGCTCATCTCCAGCGCGCAGTCGACCTCACCGCCCGCGGCTCGGCGGACCTCCGCCTCGGCACTCCCCTCCCCGGCTTCGATGAGGGCGTCCGCCCCCATGCGACCGGCCAGCTCGAGCCGGTAGCGGTTGGGCTCCACCGCGATCACCCTCGCAGCCCCGCGTGCCCTGGCCACCGCCACCGCGGCGCACCCGATCGGGCCGCAGCCGAAGACGGCGACGGTGGCGCCCTTCAGCTCTCCGTACGAGCAGGCGTGGACGGCGTTGCCGAAGGGCTCCATGGCGGCGGCGACGGCCGGGGCCATCTCCGGACCCACCGGCCAGACGTTCTCGGCGGGGAGCGCCACCAGGCCGGCAAACCCGCCGTCGGCGTCGACGCCGAGGATCCTGGTGTCCGCGCAGACGTGGAAGTCGCCGCGCAGGCAGGCCGCGCAGCGGTGGCAGACGAGATGGGATTCGACCGCGACGCGGTCTCCGACCCGCGCCCGGCCCTCCACCCCCTCGCCGAGTGCGAGCACCTCGCCGCAGATCTCGTGACCCATGACCCGGGGCAGGTGAACCCGAGCCCGCGCCCAGGGGTTCCAGTCGTAGAGGTGGATGTCGGTGCCGCAGATCGACGCGGCGACCACCCGCAGGAGGACCTCGCCCGGGCCGGCGGTGGGCTCGGGGACGTCGGTGATGAGCACCCCCGGACGCGGGGAGGCCTTGAGGACAGCACGCACGGCGGCCCGATTATGGGCGCGGGGCCCCCTCCGGCCCCTCGACCGGTCAGGGAACCGGGGCCGCCCTCGTTCCTGGCGCCCGGGGCGCGGAGACCACCCTCTCGATCAGGGCGCGGAAATGGAGGAGGGTGGTGGGGACCAGCAGGGGCAGGCCGACCACCAGGTTGACGAGGGTGACGGGCCCGCCCCACACCTTGACCAGCATGCAGACGAAGAGGACGAGCCCGGTCGCCATGGTGCTGTAGCGGCCCCAATTGGTCCGCACCAGCTCAGGCCGCCGCCGGAGGATAAAGACGACGGGGGTGAGCAGCAGGGGGCCGATGTAGCGGACCACGATGAGGACGGCAAGCCACCAGGCGAAGATGCCCAGCCAGACACTGCCCAGCGCGCCGACGCTGAAGAAGAGGGCGTCGGTGCCGGGGTCGATCGCCTTGCCGAGCTGGGTCACCGGTCCCCACCGGCGGGCCACCCAGCCATCGACGGCATCCAGCATCCCGACCGATCCGCCGATGAAGATCCAGAGGATGAGCCCGAGCCGGTCCGGTAGGGACCAGGCGGTGCAGAGCAGGAGCGGCGGGCAGAGCCAGGCGCGGATCGCCGACAGCCCGTTGGGCACCCCGTAGACGTCGACGCGGCTGCCGTCGGGGCGGACCAGCATGGTGGCCCCCCCGGCCATGACCACGGCCACGACCAGCCAGCAGCCGAGGGTCAGCAGAACGGCGACCACCCATCCGCCGCCGTGCAGTCCGGCGATGACGAGGGTGAACGCCTCACCGGCGACGAGCCCGAGTGCGAGCCAGCCGTACAGCGACCGGCGCAGCCGGGGGCTGGCGCGGAGCCGGGCTGCCGACTGCGAGATGAGACCGGCGAGGCCGAGGCCTCCCGAGGCGGCCGCTGCCGGATCCCCTACTGGATCACCAGGCAGGTGATGGTCTTGAACACGCCGTCCGCGGCCTGGACCTTCTCGACGATGAGCTTGCCGATGCCGGCGATGTCGCGCGCCTCGACCTCGGCGATGACGTCGTACTCGCCGCTGATCGGGTCGGCTTTGAGGATCCCCTCCTGCCCGTGGAGCGTGTTGGCGACCTCCAGCGACTTGC
>JBEKOU010000027.1:0-11270 GCA_049521435.1 Candidatus Dormibacteria bacterium
GTGGGGTTGCTGACGCCCCAGGGGGAACGCCGCGGTCGCTTCTACACTGCCTCGCCCGAGCTCGCTTCGATCCGTCAGGCCGTGCTCGAGGCGAGAGGTCGGCGGGACGACAGGGACCCGTTCGCCGAAGCGTGAGTTGGGCAATCCCTACCGAACGGCTCGCCTGCTGATGCCGTGTCGCTGCGCCGATGCGACCTTCGCAACCCTGCTGCGCCTGCACTTCGAGCCCTCGCGCCCCCCGTCCGGATCCCCGCCCGACTCCAAGCTCACCCAGCACGCGGCTGGCGGCTGCGTGAGACAACGCCCGCGTCGGACCACCTCCCTTCGTTCCCGACGTCGCTCGTGCCGGCGGCATCTGAGGCATCAGCTCAGCCGGACCGCGTCTCCCACCCGGACCAGACCGGCCAGGCGGTCGTCCTCCCGCGCGGCGGGACGGATGCGAAGCAGCAGGTCATCGCCGTCGCTGACCATCTCGGAGCCGAGCTCGGCTGCCAGGTAGGAGGCCACCCGCGGGTCCACTGCTCCCAGCGCGGTCAGCTTGGGGACGGCCATCTGCAGACCGAAGGCTGGTGCGAGGTCGGCCATCCGCCGATTCCAGACACCCGCCGGCACCCGGGGCAGAGGTGCGCCCAACCGCGCTCCGAGGAGCAGCGCGAGGGCGAGAGCGCGTGCCTCCTGCGCCGGGGCGATCCCCTCCCAGAGTGCGCGCTCGTGGGTGATGCCGTCGAGGACGTCACGGGCTCGGTCGAGGACATCGTCGGGCGGGATGGCGACCCAGGTGCGCTCGCGGGCGAGCCGTGCCGTCCAGCCGTCGCGAGTGACCACCGCTCCCGGGGCGCCAGCGGCAGCCTCGAGGCATGCCGACAACCTCGTGCCGGGCTCGATCGCCGCGCCGGGCAGACACCCGGTCTCCTCGTCCCACGTGCGAGTCGCCTTCAGCACTCGTTGGCCGCGGATGGCGGCGATCGGCAGGCTCAGATCGTGCAGCCCCAGCTCGAGGGTGGCCGCCACGCTGCCGTCACCACGGCCGGCGGGAGGGTAGACCGCGCCCCCCAGGGTGTCGGCGGCGATGCGGCAGAATCCGAGGCCCCAGCGCTGACGGTCTCGATGACTCCGGGCGGTGGTCACGGCGGTGAGGCTCGCCTCGCCCGGCCAGACGACGTGGAAGGCGGCCTCGTCCTGCACGAGCGTCACCGAGGTGGTCCGCGTGTGGCGCTCGGCGTTGACGGCAAGTTGGACTAGCACGAGCGCGGCCACCTCCGGAGCATCGACCGGAAACGCGGGACGACCGTCGATTCGGACCTCCAGCCCTGTCCTGGCGGTGATCCCGGCCACCGCGAGGTCGATGACGTCGTGCGAGGTTCCAGAGGTGCTCACGCTGCGTCCGGCGACGAGCCGGAGCGAGGTCGCGAGCATCGCGATCCTTCCGCGCCGGATGCCCTCCGACACCTCGGCCGTCTCGTCCATGGCGTCGAGGAGGCGATCCAGGAGAGCGGCTGAGGCCGGATCGGATGCCTCCGAGGCAACCGCCAACCTGGTCCCGCGAAGGGCGAAGAGGACTGTCCCCGGACCCGCTCCCGGCCACTCCGGAGTGCCGGCGATCAGCTCGCCGTCTCGATCGAGGAGGGCGGCGGCGAGGGGCAGTTCCCTGATCTCTGCGATGGTGAGATTCATCGCGGCGCGGCGTGGGGCCCGGCCCCCGGCTGGGCGTCCCCGACCGCCAGCCGGTAGCGTCGATTGCCGTGGCTCACCACCTTGGCGGGTGAGCCGTGCCGGGCCAGCCAATCACCGAAGCGGCGGATGGCCCTGGTGGCGGTCTCCGAGTGGAACGTGACGATCTCGGGGTGGCGGAGCACCAGGCGAACCGCCTCGCGGTGGTGGTACTGGTCCCGGCTGGGGATGTGGACGACCATGGTTCCGTCCTGAATCCTGAGATCGGCGACGGGATGGTCCAGCATCCGGTCCAGCCGGTCCATCAGCGAGCCGTCGCCCTCCCGCTTGTCGTGGAGCCAGGCCCGCGGGTGAGCTCGCTGGATCTCGCTGCGCACCCGGAAGGAGTCCACGTTCGCCGTGTAGACGATCACCAGGCACTCGGGGAGGTCACGGGCGAGGACGCAGAGGGCGTCACTGCTGCTCGACGCCTGGTCCGGCGCCATGCTCAGATCCCAGTCCACGATCGCCACGACCGGGGCCGGCGCGCCGCCCCTCAGGGCGCCGATCGCGCGGCCGGCACTTCGAAACGCCATCGGGTGGAAACCCTTGGCGGCGAAGTGGCCGCGGAGCTGCTCCAGCGTCTCGGCGTCATCTTCAAGGAGGAGCACCTCGGCGTTGGCCTTCATCGGAGCGAGACCATCCCCGTCGCCGAGTCCCGGCGAGGGCGGAGGGCAACGCCGTGCGCGCGCAGCGCCCGACCTGCGGACCGGAAGCTCTCCAAAGGCAGGTCGAATCCACCCGGATGGGCCGAGATCAGTGCCTCGAGCTGCGGGTTGCGCGACCACCCTGGCATTCCAGGCAGGAGGACCCCGGCGCCGGGAGCGAGCCTCATTCCGCCGACCTCCTGCTCCAGGGCCTGGCCGGTGGCGGCGGCCAGCGCCGAGAAGCGCGCAAAGCTGCCGGTGTGGGCGGGAAGACACGGGGGGGTCGGTCCCAACCAGAGGACCAGTACCGGGTGCCCGTGGATCAGGTCGGCGACCCCATCGGGCAGTTGCGGCACCGCCCCGATCACCATCCACGGCCAGGGCCGGCACGACGTCAGGGCCGTCCGGGCGTCCCCGGGCCGGGCGTCCTTGATCACCACCCTGCCGCGATCCAGGCACTCGCGAAGTCCGACCGCGGGCTCTCCGTCCGGGGAGATGACCACCAGCGCGCGATCCCTCTCCACCGCCAGAACCCCGAGGTCGACGGGCCCGGCCTCCATGACGCACTCCTCCGGCTCGCCGTCCTCCGGCCCCCTCGGCGATGGCGGCGAGATGAGGCGAGGCGAGGCGGGCCGGGATGATAGGCGATGCGACACCCCTGTGGTGTTCGGTACCATCCCTACGCTTCGTGTCTCATTCTCGTTTGTGGATTTGTCATGGGAAGAACAGGGTTGAACCGGCGCCGGATCCTGGCCGCAGCCTTCTTCAGCCTGGTCATCCTGGCGGTGCTCGGGGTCATCGTCGGCGCCGAGATCGCGAGTGGCGGGCAGACCGTCAGCGTGCTTCGGCTCCGCGCTGACGTCGAGCGTGGGGCGGTCTTCTCGGCGTCGGACGTCGACGTCGTGCCGCTTCGGATCTCCCCTGGTGACATCAATTACGAGGCGCCGGGCTCGGTTCCCGCGGGGTCCCGGTACGCGCTGTCGCTGCGGGCGGGCGATCTGCTCAGCCCTGACGACATCGAGCAGGTGGGAGCCCAGATCGAGATCACGCTCACGATCACCAATCCGCCGCCGATCCAGCCGGGAGAGGCGATCGACGTTTTTGCATCGGTGGGTCAGAGCCAGCTCCTGATCGGCCATGCGGTCCCGGTCGTCGGGGTGAGTGGAAGCGAGCTCACCGTGCTGGTTGGCAGCCAGGATGAGATGGCCTGGGTGGAGATCGCCGCCTCCAACACGTCCCTCCACGCTGTGGTGGCGGTGACGACCAGTCCGGCCGGGCTCGCTCCGGACGGCGTGGAGCAAGCGATCTGCCAGCTCGCGCCCGAGGAGTGCCTCTCACCGGGTGGTCTGCCATCCTCGGGATCCCCGGCAGCGGCCGCGGTCACCCCGGCGTCGACTCCGAGCCCCACGCCGACACCATGAGCCTGGTGATCGGCGTCGGCACGACGCGAGCCGGGCAGACGTCGACCTACTGGGCCACCTCACTCGCCTGGACACTGGCGGAGCAGCGCCGCGTCGTCCTCGTGGACTGCGACATGGAGGGGGGGACGACCTCCGACCTCCTCTACCTCGGCATTGCCGACCGGAGCCTCGGCAACTGCTTCGGTGACCGGCCAGCCCGGCCCGCGGAGATCGAGGAACAGGCGGTTGCCGTCCCCCAGCGCCCGAATCTGCGGGTGGTCCCCGGTCTTCCGAGCAGCTACGGATACGAGATCTCCGACTGCCTGCGCCGGGTGGGCCCCGCCCTCTCGGGGCTGGACGCGGACGTGGTCATCGCCGACCTGGGGCACCCGCTCGCCCATCCCGGCCTCCGCTCGCCGCGGACCAGCGCGGAGGCGGTGTCCGCGATCTTCGAGCGCGTCTTCCTGGTGATCCGTGACGAGCCGGGGCTGGTTTCTCGGAGCATCAACGTGCTCCGCGCCGCGCGGCCCTCTCACGGAGAGATCGTGATCTGCCGCCAGCGCTCGCGTGCCCACTTTCGCGCCGTCGTCGACACTCTCGAGCGAGAGCTTCCGGAGCTCCCCGTCCGTGACGTCTGGCGATGGGACGAGGGGGCGGCCATGCGGATGGGGGACAGCGGCGTCCCCATCTCTCTGGCCGGAGTCGCACAGGAGCTGGGGCTGTGAGCGCGTACCCCGACCTGCGGTTCCCGCCAGAGGCCCCTCCAGCCGACAGCGTCGTGACCCGCGAGTGGCCGGGCATCCCGGCGGAGGATCGCGAGATCGCGCAGATCATCGCCGCCAAGGTCGCCCAGATGCGGGGGGCCGAGCCCGCCTCCGTTCTCCACGAGGAGCGGCTCCAGGAGGACGTCGAAATCGTGGTCAGGCGCGCGGTCGAGGCACCCCAGGCGAGCGGCCTTCCCCTCCCCGTCGTCGCCGGCCTGGCCGGCGATCCTCAGTACCGGGAGACGACCGTCTGCAACGCGATGATGCTCGCGTCGCATCTCTGGCCTCTCTCTCTCCTCGTCTACGGCGCGGACCTTGAGAACATCGCCTGTCTCGGCCACGATCACTGGATGGTGTCGACGGTCGGCCGCAAGGCGGTGCTCAGGGGCAACTCGCCCTTTCTCTCCGATGACGACGTCATTGAGTACTTCCGTCGCGTTCTCAGGCTTCGAGGGGTGACCGGGGATCAGACCATCACGGACGCCATGCCGATCGCGGAGGCGAACATCGGGTCGGTGGTCCGCGTGGTGGTCGCCAAGCGGCCGGCGGTCTCGGGCCTGGCCAGCGTGAAGGCGTCGGTGCGGATCCCCGCGCGCACCCGAGTCCGCGACCTCTCCGACTATGTGCAGCACCAGGTCATGCCGCAGCCGATGGCGGTGTTCATCGAAGCGCTCGTGCGCGCCCGGGCGAACATCCTGATCGCAGGCGGAACCGGGACCGGGAAGACGACCCTGATGCGCGTCCTCTGCGGGCTGGTCTCGCCCGCCGATCACATCGTCGTCGTCGAGGACGGCGCCGAGTTGCATCTCGACCAGGACCGGGGTGACGGCGAACCCTGGCATGGATTGACCACCGCGGTCTCCACCATCCCCTCGATACGCGCTGACGCCGACGCCCGCCAGATGACCATGTTCGGCCTGGTTCGCCACGCCCTCAGATTCCAGCCGGACCGTCTGATCCTCGGCGAGTCGCGCGGTGACGAGATGGCCGCCGTGTGCAAGGCGCTGATGACCGGGCACGACGGATCGATGACGACCATTCACGCGGAGGACGCCGAGCTGGCCCTCGACCAGGCCGTCCAATATGTGATGGAGAACGCCCGCTTCGCCGGAAACGAGAGGATGGCGCGCCGCATCGTCGAGCAGGCGATCCACGTCGTCATCCACCTCGCCAACCAGGACGGCCGCCGCCGTGTCACCGGGGTCCTCGCCGTGGAGCGGGGTGGCAATCACAAGTGGGTGTACCGGCAGGCGGGGTTCGGCGGGTGGGAGCGAATGACCGAGCTGGTGGGGAACCTTCCGCGAATGGCTGCGCGCCTTCGCCCTCAATTGTGGGGCGACGAGGTGCCGCCGCTGTGACCGCCCTGGTGCTCGCCGCTCCGCTGCCGATCGTCCTCGTGGTGGGAGTGATC
Source organism: Candidatus Dormibacteria bacterium (assembly GCA_049521435.1). Taxonomy (GTDB): domain Bacteria; phylum Chloroflexota; class Dormibacteria; order Aeolococcales; family Aeolococcaceae; genus Changshengia. The sequence goes on from JBEKOU010000027.1 coordinate 5,933, forward strand.
GTGGTGCTGGCCTCCGCCTGCGCCGCCTGCGCGGCAATCCTGGACCTCGATCTCAGGTGGCGGCTCCCTCGCCGGGACCGGCGGGTCGCCCTGCTCGAGAGGGAGAAGGACATCGCCGCCGGATTGGGCTGGCCCTGGCCACGCTGGGTCGCACTGCGCCTTTCCTTCATCGGGCTCGGCCTGGTCGTGGCCTGGCTCACGGGGGTCGCTCTGCTCTGGGTCATCGGGCCGATCGCGGGGGCGGTGGGGTTCCGCTTCGCCCTGGCGGGCCGCGCCGCGGGCCGGAGGCTGCGTATGGAGCGCTCCTTCCTCGGACAGCTTCGCAACCTCCGAGACCGGATGGCGCTCTCCAACCAGTCCCTGGACACGGCCCTCCAGGAGCTCGGCCGCAATGCCGGTCCCGACCTCGGCTACGTGCTGGCCCCGCTGGCCAGGGGTGGGTCCACTCTCGCCAATGTCGTCGAGATGGGGGTCAGGGCGCGCTCTCCGATCGTCGAACAGGCGGCCGCAGTGCTGATCTGGGCCCGCAGCCGCAGTTCCGACTTCCTGATCCAGACGATCGACACGGTCCTCCTCCCGGTGGGAGAAGCGCAACTCGCCATCCAGGAGGAGAGCATGGTCACGCTCGCGCAGCAGCGGGCCGTGACCTTCGCGATGGCGACACTGATTGGGGCGATGCTCGCCACCGCGCTGAGCATCGACTCCCTGCGTGCGTACTACCAATCGCTGGCCGGTCAGGTCGTGTTGACCGTGGTCGTCCTCCTGTTCGCCGCGCTGGTCGTCCTCCTCGGGATGATCGTCCGCCCCCAGAGCTGGACCCGCTGGAACCTCCGCCGCCTCGCCGAGGAGCAGGAGCGGCTCGGTGGCTGACCTCCTCCAGGTCGTTCCCTTCGCGCTGGTCGCTCTGCTGGCCGTGGCAATCTGGGCCCTGGGCCTCTCCCGCCTCGATGTCTTCACGCCCGACGACGTGCGGGCCTGGCGCCGCCTGGTGGCGCTGCGTGGTTACGCGACGCGCGCCGGCCGCATGGAGCGGGTGGCGGCTCGGGTACCCCTGCTGCGCCGCCTCCAGGAGGAGCTCGACCTCCATCGCCAGCTCGCCATCGCGGGCTGGTCGGAAACACCATCGGGATTCCTGCTGCGCGCCTTCTTCCTGTCGCTGCTGTCGATGGCGGTCTTCCTGTCGCTGCTGGCGGTCGGGTTGATCGTGAACCGCGACTGGCCGCTTCCTCCTGCCGTCGCCCTTCTGGTGGCCGCACTGACCTTCGCTCTTCAGGTGTCGTGGCTGAGAAGCCGAGCCAGAGCACGCCAGCAGCTGTCGGAGCGCGCCCTCGGCGACATGATGATGCTGGTGGCGATCATGACCGACGGTCGCGGTCTGCAGGTGGAGGACGCGGTCCGAATCCTCTCCAGGTGTGTCGACCACCCGGCGTTGCAGGCGATCGTCGACGCCAGAGGGTGGCAGCGGCTGGTGCACCAGCCCCACCACACCACCATCGAGCTGTACCGCCGCATCGGCGCGGAGTACGGGATTCCCCTGTTCGGAGTGGTCGCGGACGCGGCGGCGAATGCCAACGTCGGCATGAGCGAGCGCGAGACGTACACGCGGGTTGCCCGGGCTGTGTACCAGAACCGGCTGGCGGATTCCCGATTCCAGGCGGCGAGGGCCAAGACGCTGGTCACCGTCCCGGTGGCGATGATGCTGATCCCCCTGCTCCTGCTCATCGGGGCACCCATCTTCGCCACGATCAGCGGCGGGCTGGGCCTTGGCTGAGCGCCGGGGATTGGTTGCGGACTCGCTGATCGCGTTGATCCTGGGCGGGGCGCTGCTGGTCGCCTCCCTGCTCGCCCTCGGACCGCCGGATGTCGGGCTGGCCGGGCAGTTCCTGAGCGGGTCGTATCCATCGATGCCAACTGCGGTTGCATGCCTCTCACTGCTCTGCTATGCCGCCGTCGTCAGCGCCGCAGCGGTGGCGGTGATCGGCGGGGCCCGCACCGCGGGCCGGGGGAGGGGCTCCCGCCGAACCATCCGAGGAGTCGCATTCATCCTCGCCGGCGCCGTCCTCCTCTGCCTGAGCGTCGTCAACCGGATCGAGGGCGGGAGCGCCATCTGCTGCGGCGGAGGTTCCCCGCAAGCGCAGGAGGTCTCGTCCCTTGTGCGCTGACCCGAGTCAGGGCGGCTTCGCTTTCCTGGTCCTCCTGGTCGACGCCGCCGATGCGGTGGCCCTCGCCCGGCTGCTGACCCGGCTCTGCTGCTCCGAGAGCCTTTCACCCGCCGTCGTGCGGGTGCCGCCCGTGCGCGGTCTCGACTTCCTGGCCGACCAGGCGCGGCAGCGAGAGCTCGACGGCTGGTGGTCGGCGGAGGTGCCCGGCTCGGCCCATCCCGTCTACGTGATGATGGACACGGCCGGCCTCGAGGGGTGGCTCGAGGGCGTGGACGGCACGTTCTACATCGGCGTTCAGGATGCCCGGCGAATCGCCGCGTATCCGCCCGAAGGGCCGGCCCGGGTCTTTCTGGCGAGCGGGCCGCTGGATCTCGCGGTGGCGGTGATGCAGGACCACAGCCAGCCCCATGGAGCCGGCGCCGCGGTGTTCGACCAGGCGGACGTGCTGCGCGTGGCCGCGCTCAGCGGGCGCCTCCCCCTTGCAGGCGGAGGCGACCCGGCCGGCGCAGCGCCCGACGCGGTGCCACTCCGCTACCCGGCGACGCTCCGCGAGGCCCCCAGCCCGGTGGGGGAGGTGGCGACCCGCCCCGTGGGGGCGACGCCCGGCGTGAATGCGGCCGGCCGTGCGGCGCCGGTACCGGCCGCACGGGCCGAGCCCGATCACGCCCCAACTCCTCTCGGCCCGCCGCGGCGCCGCGGCAGCGGGCGCCTCGCCGGCGTGCTTCGTGCCCGGGGGCGATTCGGACCCCGGGCGGATGCCGGCCTTGCCCATCAGCTCGCCGGGCGTGGGCCCACGATCGTGGTCATCGGCTCGCGAAAGGGCGGAGTCGGCAAGACCAGCTTCGCGGCGGGCATCGCCATCGTCGCGGGCACCGTGCTCGACCAGATCGGTCACATGGCGTGCCTGGTCGACGCCAACATCGCCAATCCCGACGCCTGGGGACAGATGAACCTCCCGCCCGGGGCGGCGACTGTCCGCGACACCGTGGCGGCGCTGCTCGGCAATCGGGACACCCCCTCACCCGTCCACGCCGCGACCCCGGCGCTGGCCTGCTACCCCGAGGCCCGAGAGACGATCGAATACTCGCGGACGGCCATCCGACGTCTCGCCGGCCACCTGCGGCGTCGCTACACCGTGGTCGTGATCGACATGTCCAACCGTCTGCCGGACCCCACCGCCGGCCCGGAGGCGGCGGTCGCCGCCTTCTGGCTGGAGGTGGCCGACATCCTCGTGCTGCCGACGACATCGGCACGCGCCGACTTCAACGGCGCCCTCGACTACCTGGAAGTGGGCGGTCTGCCCCCGACCGTGGTCGCGTACATCGTCCCCGGCCCTCGCCGGTTGCGCGAGAATCCGACGACCCTCGAGTACGTTCGCGCCCTCCGGCACCGTGCCATCAGCGTGGTCGAGATCCCCGACGACGCCAACGCGGTCCGGCTCGCGGGGATGGAGGGGGTCCCGGTCGAGCAGATCTCTCTGCCGCTGCGCCTCGCCTATCGCGAGCTCACCGAGACGATCGCCGTCATGCCCCGGCGACCACAGGGCTGACCGGGTGTCGCCGCACCGCGGAGGAGCCGGGCTGATCGATCGCCATCCGCAGCTGCTGCCCGTCCCCCTCGGGGACCTCCGACCCCGGCGGGTCCGCTCTGCGCAGAGTCGCCTCCGGCTCTGGCGGAGACACAGTTTCGAGATCCTCGCGACCGGCGGGCTCCTCCTCGCGATCGCGGCCGCGGCGGTGACCCTGATGCGGCCGGCGCTCGCCGTCTATCTCGAGGGGGACACGGTGCACATCGACGGCCTCACCCTCTCCCATCCCAGGGACAACGGCGGTCTCGCCGACGGTCGCCTCTACACGGGCCCGGCCACGCTGCTCCTGGTCCCCCGGCCGGGCGGCGCCGTCGTCGCCTCCGCGGTGACGTTCATGGGGGGCCAGCGGGCGACCGGCGTCTGCTCGTTCGGTCCGCCGGCGGCCACCGAGATCACCGAGAGCTGCGCGCTCCACATCGGCAGCCGGTCGGTCACCTGCGACGATGCGCTGCACTTCGAGACGCCGGGGAGCTGGGAACGGGTCTGCAGCGACGGGCTGCGCGTGGCCGTCTCGGTCCCGGCCGGGACGGCTGCCATTCCCATGCCGTTCCCACTCGGCCGCTGACGACCGGCGGCGGCCAGGGAGGCTACGACGAAACCGGCACCCCGTCGACGCTGGTGAGATCGGCCCGCCACACCAGCCGGTCGTAGTCCTGCCACCAGGGGGTGCAGGTGATCAGGGTCAGCACCTGGCCGCTGGTGGGGACGAGCTGGGTCACGGCGCTGGGCGCGAGGTCCCAGCGCTGGGTGATGGTGTAGACGTAGGTCTGGCAGCTCCGGTTCTCGATGGTGACGGTGTCTCCGACCGCCAGCTGGTCGATGTTCTGGTAGTCGGGCTCGCGGTGAAAGGCGATGATCACGTTCCCGTCGCCCCCCGGATCCGGGCTGCCATACCAGTGCACCATCGACCGGTCGTCGAGCTGGGTCCAGTTCCCGTTGACGGCCACTCCGACGTAGCCGTACTGGGGCAGGCCGGTGAACTCGACCAGGGCGTAGGCATCGGAGTCGCTGCCGCCCCCGCCGCAGGTGCCGGCGCCGGTGGTCGGTGAGGCCGTCGCCTCAGCCGAGGCGGTGGAACTGCTCGACGCCGCCCCCGCCAGCCAGCTGTTGACCGCCTTGACGTCGTTCGCCCCCCGGGCGGCCACCGCCTGCTGAACCGACGCCTGCTGGACCAGGCCGTGCACGGTGATGCCGATCCCGGCGAGGACCAGCAGGCAACCGACGATGAAGGCGATCCGTCGCCTCGGCAAGCGCCACCACATCTTGGTGTGGATTATCGGCTTGGGGGCGCGGCGGCCATTGCCGCCATCTCATCCGCCATCTTGTCGATGGTGGACTGCATGACTCCGCGGATCACCACGGCGCGGATGTCGCTGAGCAGCCGGTCCAGGGTCTGGCCCCGAGCCGCCGCGTCGTCGACCATGGACTCGACGCGCGGAGAGGAGCGCTGGAGATGGAGCTGCGCCACCTCCCTCAGCGCCGGAGCCATCTCCGCGACCGGGACGGAGCCGCCCCACGACCCATCGGGCCCTTCCTCCGGGTCGAAGACCGCGAAGGGGTTGAAGGGTTCGGCTGACGGGGCCGGCCC
>JBEKOU010000028.1:0-11249 GCA_049521435.1 Candidatus Dormibacteria bacterium
GGACCAGCCGGGAGCGCTGGCCCCATTTGGCCTGGGCGGCGACGATGTACTGGTCGACGACCATCTGCGCGTTGTTGGCGAAGTCGCCGAACTGCGCCTCCCAGATCACCAGGCAACCCGGCTCTGCAGCGCTGTACCCGTACTCGAAGGCGAGGGCGCCCACCTCGCTGAGCGGGCTGTTGTGCACCTCGAAGGTGGCGCGTGCCCCCTCCAGGTGCTGGATCGGGGCCCAGGCGCTGCCCGTCTGCTCGTCGTGGAGGACCATCTGGCGGTGGCTGAAGGTGCCCCGCTCGGTGTCCTGGCCGGTGAGCCGGATGGGCACCCCCTGCTGGAGCAGCGAGCCCAGGGCGAGGGCTTCGGCGTGGCCCCAGTCGATCCCGCCCTGCTCCAGCGAGGCGCGGCGGCGCTCCAGCTGGCGGGCGAGCTTGGGGTTGACCGTGAAGCCGTCGGGGACCCGGAAGAGCCCCTCGTTGATAGCCTCGAGCTGGGCCGCCTCCACCCGGGTGGGCGGGCCGGGCACCTCCACGAAGTCGGGCTCGTCGCGACCGTTGGAGGTGTCCTCGTCGATCAGGGTGGTCAGGTTCGCCTTGATCCGCCGGTGGGCGTCGGCGATCCGGGCCATCACCTGCTCGGACTGCTGCTGGGCCTCCTCCTCGGTGATCAGCCCCTCCTTGATCAAGCGCTGGACAAACAGCTCGCGGACCGTCGGATGCTCCCGGATGCGCTGGTACATGAGGGGCTGGGTGTAGGCGGGCTCATCGGTCTCGTTGTGCCCGAAGCGGCGGTACCCGACCAGGTGGATGAGGACGTCGCGATGGTGGGTTCGCCGGTAGTCGTGGGCAAAGCGGGCCGCGGTGACGCACCCCTCCGGGTCGTCGGCGTTGACGTGGACGATGGGAATGTCGAAACCCTTGGCCAGGTCGCTGGCGTAGCGGGTGGAGCGGAGGTCGGAGGGATCGGTGGTGAAGCCGAGCTGGTTGTCGACGATCACGTGGACGGTGCCGCCCGTCGTGTAGCCGGCCAGGGACTGGAGGTTGAGCACCTCCTGGACCGCGCCCTGCCCGCTGAAGGCGGCGTCGCCGTGGATGAGGATCGGCATCGCCGCCTCGGGGTCCAGCTCCAGAGCCGCCCCGTCGCGGTGCGACTGGAGGGCACGCGCCCAGCCCTCGACCACCCCGTCGACCGCCTCCAGGTGGGAGGGGTTGGAGACCAGCCGGACGTCGATCCGGCGGTCCCGGTCGGTGATGTAGGTCCCGGTGGCTCCGAGGTGGTACTTGACGTCGCCGGTCGGGTCGTCCACCCGCAGCTCGCCCTTCTCGAAGGCCTGGAGGAGCTGCTCGTAGGGGCGGTTGACCACGTGGGCGATCACCGCGAGGCGGCCGCGGTGGGGCATCCCCATCACCACCTGGGAGATGCCGTCGTCGGCGACCAGGCCGAGCAGCTTCTCGAGCATCGGCACCAGCATGTCGACGCCCTCGCCGCTGAAGGTCTTCTGGCCGATGAAGGCGCGCCGGAAGTAGCGCTCCATGGCGTCGACCTTGGTCAGCCGCCAGAGCAGGCGCAGCTCCTCCTGGGTGGAGAGCGGCTGGCGGTAGGCGCCGGATTCGATCCGCTCGCGGAGCCAGTGGCGCTGCTCGTGGCTGGAGATGTGCTCGATCTCGAAGGCGACGGTGCCGCAGTAGGTACGCCGCAGGTTGGGCAGGACCTCGACCAGGGTCGCCCCGGGTACGTGGACGTCGAGCACGTCGGCGGGGATCCGGGCCATCAGCTCGGGGGTCAGGTCGTAGGTCTCCGGTCTCATCGCCGGGTCGCCGGGCGGCGGGGTGCCCAGGGGGTCGAGGTGGGCCCCCAGGTGGCCGTGGGTGCGGTGGGACTGGACCAGGGTGGTGGCCCCCTGGACGGCGACCAGCAGCACCCGCTCGTGCTCGGGCAGGACGCCGGCGGGGAGGGTGCGGGCCGGGAGCGTTGCAGGGACCTCGTCGGCGACCGGGGCCGCCACGCCGAGGCTCTCGAAGACGTCCGCGTAGAAGCGGTCGGCGCCACCCAGGAGGGCCTCGATGCGGCCGAGGAACTCGCCGGACTCGGCGCCCTGGATGACCCGGTGGTCGTAGGTGGAGGTGATCGTCATCACCTTGCCCACTCCCAGCTCGCGCAGGCGCGCCTCGCTCTCGCCGCGATACTCGGCGGGGTGGCCGATGGCGCCGGTCGCGAGGATGCAGCCCTGGCCGGGCATGAGCCGGGGGACGGATGCGACCGTCCCGAGACCACCCGGGTTGGTCAGGGTCAGGCTCGCGCCCTGGAGCTGGTCGGGAGGGAGGGCGCCGGTGCGGGCGCCCTCGACCAGCCGCTCGTACTCGGCGCGGAATCCGGCGAAGTCGCGGAGCGCGGCGTCGCGAAGCACCGGGACGACCAGGAAGCGGCTGCCGTCCTTGCGACGGGTGTCGACGGCGAGCCCGAGGTGGACCCCGGTCTCGACCCGGAGCGGACGGCCCTCGGGGTCGCGGGCGAAGTGGACCAGCATGTCGGGCATGGCGGCGGCCGCCCGGGCGATGGCGTAGCCGATGAGGTGGGTGAAGGAGACCTTGACCCCGTTCCCCTCGCGGCCGAGAGCCGCCTGGAGCTGCTTGCGGCGGGTGTCCAGGAGGGCGACCGGGATGGTCCGGATCGAGGTGGCGGTGGGGATCTCGCGGCTCCGCTCCATCGCCTCGACCAGGGCCGCGTGGGGGCCGCGGATGGGGGTCACCGCCTCGCCGTCGGCAGGGGCTGAGACGGGTGCGGTGGACCGGGCGGGCGCAGCGGGCGGCGAGGCGGCGGTGCCGGCGGCCGGGCCCGGGGCGGATGTGACGCCGCTCAGATCACCGCCGCGGATCATCCCGCCCGGCCCGCTGCCAGGGATGGTGGCGGCGGCAATGCCGGCGAGCGCCGCCCGGCGGCGAGCGATCGGGGAGAGCGGCGGCGCGGCGGCGGGGGCCACCACGGGAGTGGCCGGAAGCGGCGCACCCGGAATCTCGTCGACGGGGGCGGCCGGGTTACGGCGTTTGAGGATGACGGGCGGCGCCGCGCCGGTCGCGACCGACGGCGCCGCGATCGAGGCCGGACGCATGCCCCAGGGGGGAGTGAGTGGCTGCGGGGGTGCCGGGGCGGAGGCGGCGGATGGGGTGGCCGCGGGGGGCGCAGCCGCAGGATGGTCGACGGCAGCGGGGGGCGGCAGGGTTGGCGATGCCGCGTGCGCCGCGGACCGCCCGGCGGCGGTGGCCGGACCGGGGGCGATGAGGCCGAGCGTGCCCCCCACCGGGACGGTGTCGCCCTCCGCGGCGGTGGTCTCGACGAGGGTCCCCGACGCCGGGGCCGGAACCTCGATGTCGACCTTGTCGGTGGTGACCTCGACGAGGGTCTCGCCCTCACTCACCGGATCGCCGGCGTGCTTGAGCCAGTTGACGACGGTCCCCTCGGTCACCGACTCCCCCATCGCGGGCAGGGTCAGCCGGACTGTTTCGGGCACTGGTGAGATCAGCCTGTGAGGTGAACGGGAATTCGGAGAGGTCGCGGCGCACCGAGTGTCCGCTGAGGTCCTATCCTCTCATCCCCACGGCGGACCGCGACCCGCGCCGTCACATCTCGTGATCGGATGGTGGCGGGGTTTCGCGCCAAAGGCGGCGAGGTACCCACGAGTCGGACCCCAAGAGCGGAGACGGCCCAGACTTCACGACATGGCAACCACCTTCCGGGATTACTACGCGACCCTCGGCGTCCCGCGCACGGCGACGGAGAAGGAGATCAAGGCTGCCTTCCGGAAACTGGCCCGCAAGCACCATCCCGACGTCAACCAGGGGAGCAAGGAGTCGGAGGCCCGGTTCAAGGAGCTCACCGAGGCCTACGAGGTGCTGGGTGACCCCGAGAAGCGCAAGACCTACGACGATCTGGGCTCCCAACCTCAGGGGTACGAGGCCTTCTCGGGGAGAGGCCGTCCGGGAGCCCCGGGGGCCGCCGGCGGCCCCCAGGTCGAGTACCGCACTGTCTCGCCGGACGACCTCGAGTCGCTCTTCGGCACCGCCGCCAATCCCTTCTCTGACTTCTTCCACGACGTCTTTGGTCGCGGCGCGGCGGCCGCCCGGGGAGCGACCGGGGCCGGCACCGGTCGAGTGCGCCACCCCGCCACCCCGGCGCCGCGCCGCGGCGGGGACGTGGAGGGCGAGGCCGAGATCAGCCTCGAGGAGGCGTTCCGGGGCACGACCCGGACCCTGGAGCTGACCGGCCCCTCGGGCAATCGCCGGGTGGAGGTCCGCATCCCGGCCGGGATCAGAGACGGCGCCAAGGTGCGCGCCTCCGGCCAGGGCAGCCCGGGCGCGGACGGCGGAGCCGCCGGCGACCTGCTGGTCCGAGTGCGGCTGCGCGCCCACCACACCTTCACCCGGGATGGGGACAACCTGCGGGTTCGCGTCCCCGTGCCCCTCGGGGTGGCCCTCCTGGGCGGCAGCGTCGAGGTACCCACGCTGGGAGGCAAGCGGGTGGCCCTCACCGTCCCCGCCGGGACCCAGAACGGTGCCCAGCTCCGCCTCCGCGGCCTGGGGATGCCGCGGCTCCGCGGCGAGACGAGCGGCGATCTGATCGCGGAGGTGGACGTCCGCCTGCCCGCGCACCTGACCGAGGAGCAGCGCAAGGCGGCGGAGAGCTTCCCTCAGACCTGAGGGACCGGCCCGGTGGTTCCCACTCTAGGTTGACGCACTACCACCAGTTTGTGTAACATCCCCGACGTCGGCTGCCCTCGGCGGCCGGCGGCCGGAGGGGCGGCCGATTGCCGCACGTTGCACTCGGGAGGCCGCTCCGATGGATTCGCTGACCGCGCTCGTCAACAGCTGGGTCTCGCTCGCCCAGGGCATCGTGGCCAGCATCGGCACGCTGGCCCTCCTCACGGCATTCGTCTACCGCATCGTCGCCGTCGACCAGCGGAACGCATCCGAAGCCAAGCGGTGGATCGGCCGGATCGTCGTGGGGACGGTCGGGGCGGAGCTCGCCGGAACGCTGACGCACGCGCTGCTCGCCACCATCCCCAGCGGCATGCACTGAGGCGATGCCGTGGCCACCGTGCTGATCGGGGCGCAGTCGACGAACCTCGGGGGCATCGTCGGCCAGCTGCTGAGCGATTTCTCCGCGAGCGGGCGCAACGACGTCCTCTCACTCCTCAACCGCTACCTCTTCACCACGGTGGACGTGTCACGTCCGGGATCCGAGCCGCTGACCGCCAACGCCGCGCTCGCCGGCCTGAACCACGACGTGAGCCTGGCTGGAGACGCACTGCTCGCCCTCGTCATCGTCGTCATCGGGCTGCGCGCAGTGGTCGAGCGCAGCCTCCATTCCGAACGCGACATCCGGGCCCTGCTGCCGAAGGTGCTGGTCGCCGTGATCCTGATGCACACCTCGCTCAGCCTGATCCAGATGGCGATCGACCTCAACAACGCCCTGACCACCTTCGCCGCCGGTGCTGGTGGCGACCCGATGCCGTGGACCGATCCGCTCTCGACATCGGCTCTGACCAGCTCGAGCCTGGCCCAGGACCTGTTCGAGATCGTGGTGGTGCTGGCTCTGGTGGTGACCGTGGCGTTGCTCGCCATCTCGTACGTGGTCCGGATGGCAGTGCTCCAGGTGCTGATCGCGACCGCTCCGCTGGCGGCCCTGGCCACCATCCTGCCCGAGACGAGGGGGTATGCCCGGACCTGGGGACGGCTTCTCGTCGTCGCCCTCTTCATGCAGGCGGCCCAGGTCATGGTGCTCCGGGTGGCGACGGTCACCGGATTGGCCGCGGGCAGCGGATTGGCCGCCACTCTCTATGCCCTGGCGGCATTGTGGGTTTGTCTCAAGGTGCCCGGTTTCCTCGCCTCGGCGGCACAGGTGCCGGCGAGCGTCGCCGCGATCGGAAGCGGCCTGGTCGATCAGGCTCGCCGCATCCCACTCCCACTGCCGGCTCGCGGAGCCTGACTGGGACGAGCATGCTGCGCGCGATCGCCACCCTCACCGCCGCGCTCGTCCTCGGGCTGAGCGCGCTCGGGGGCGCCGCCACGGCCGCCCCCAGCACGGGCACGGGATACCCGGCCGGTCAGTGCACGGCGTACGTGGCCTCGGAGCTGTCATGGATCCCGTCGAACTGGGGAGATGCAGATACGTGGTTGATCGACGCCCGCGGCGCCGGCCTGACCACGCTCACCGGTGCCGACGTCGGTGCGGTGCAGCCCGGAGATGTGGCCGTCATCGCGGGCGGCGCCCACACCGACAACGGCAGAGCCTCGGACGACGGTCATGTGGGCATCGTGACCGCCATCGATCCGGCCGCGAGCACCGTCACCCTCTCCTCCGCGAACTGGCCGGAGGGTGACCCCACGCCCACATCGCTGGTGTTTGCCACCTCTGACATCGAGGGCTACGTCGTTCCCCCGACCGGCCTCTCGCTCCCGGTATCAGTGAGCGCGACCTCTCTGGCGACGTCGCCGGGTGGGCCTCACAGCTGAACCCCCATCTGCCCTGGACGGCGGTGCGGGGCGGCCAGTATCAGCCACCAGTCAAGGAGACGGACATGGTCAACAGGGTGATCCTCATCGGCAATCTGACCAAGGACGCGGAGAGCCTGCCATCGAGCGGCAAGCCGATGACGCGCATGCGCCTCGCCACCAACAGCATCTGGCGCGACTCCGAGGGGAACCGGCAGGAGGAGACCGAGTACCACGCGGTCATCTGTTTTGGCCGGCTCGCCGAAGTCTGCGCGCTGTACTGCAACCGAGGGCGACGCGTCTATGTCGAGGGCAAGCTGCGCACCCGCGACTACACCGGCGGCGATGGGCTCCGCCGCTACACCACGGAGGTGGTGGCCGAATCGGTCAAGCTCCTCACGGCCCGCCGGCCAAGTGAGGACCTGGCGACCGAGGAACCCGAGGAGAGCTCTCGGGTGGCGCTGCCTGCGGCGAGCTGACCCGCCGCATCCGCGGGGATCAACCCAACGGAGACGTCCGGCGCCGGCTGCCCACCGGCGCCGGGCGGCCTCCGCGCCGAGGGTGGACTCGCGGTCGGCTCCGCGTGCTGCCCTGAGCCATCGACGAACCATGGCCGGATCCCACCGACCGACACCCCGTTCCGACCGCTACCGCGGAGGCGGGATCGTGGGAGAGGTCTCTGCCCTCGAGAGCGCCCCGGACACCCCCGCGCGCTTCCCGGCCGGGGGCGAGCTCCGCAAAATCGTGCTCGTCTCGTGCGCTCTGGCGACAGGAGCGTAACGCGCGGCTCCAGCGCCAAAGTCAGACTACGATACCTGCGATGGACGAAGCTCAACCCGCCGCCGGCGGACCCAAGCCAGAGACCTCGGCTCGAGAAGGAGTCAAGGTGGAGCCGGGCTCCACGGCGGAAAAGTTCGCCGGTTGGGCCCCGGGGGTCCATGACGTGATCCCGATCCTTCCCCGCGGCACCGCCCTCTTTGAGGGGATCCCGGCGCCAGCGATCGTCATCGAGGCACTCGCGCCGGTGATCGGCGATGGCGCTCTCGTGAGCCGGCGGTCCGGGTCGGTGGGGGTCATCCTGATCAAGGAGGCGGGCCTCTTCGAGGTGTACGCCTTCGAGGGTGGCAAGCGGCTCGAGGGCCAGAAGGCCCTTCAGCTCATCGCGAGCTGGACCGACGCCACCATGAGCGCGTATCAGCTGGACCGCATCGTCGTGGCAGTGGCGCCGTCCCTCTACCGGGGCCTCCCCTGCTACGAGGACCTCCGTCTCGAGTGGACCGACTGGAAGGGCCTGCTGGCCGACCTCTGCAGCCGTGACGGGCTGTTCGTCGTCGAACTGGATACGCCGCTGGGCCGGGGGGTCACCCTGATCCTCGATGGACGCCAGGTGGCGACCTACACCGAGGCCCATCCGGAGCTCGGTCCCGAGGGCTTGCTGGATCCGCTGGCCGCGACCAAGCGGGGGACAATCTGGGTTCGTCGCGAGCCGGCGACCGCCCCGGCTGTCGTGAAGCCCATCCCGGCTCCGGCGCCCAGCCCCGCTCTGAAGCCTCCCGAGCCGGCCCCGCCAGTTGAGGCGAAGGAGAAGCCGCCGGCGCCGGCCCTCAAGCCAGCCCCGATCAGCGTCGGTATCGACTGGTCGACGACGCCGCTCTGGCGCGCCGAGGCCGGGGGCGAGCCCCCCGCCGCGCCTGCTGCCGCGCCGCCCGCACCCGCCAACTCGCGCGCAGCGACTGCGCAGGCGGAGCCGTTCAACCCCTTCGCGGTGTTCGAGGACGGCGACGATGACGCGCACGCCGCCCCATCGGTCGCTGCGATGGCCGACGCGCTGAAGGAGGTGGCACGGCTTCGCCTCCAGCGCTCGTCTACCCGGGTGGAGGCCATGGTCGACGAGGCGGTCGCCCAACACCTGCCACTGAACACCCTGATCGACGACGTCCGCGGCCTCGTGATCCGCGGCGTGATGCAGGCCACTCTCGACCAGCTTGCGGACGAGATGGCTGCGATGGTCCCCGCCCCGCCTCACTGATCACAGTGGCGCGCTGATGCGGGGTTTCCGGGGGCGGCGTCTCATGCTGGCGGCGGGCTGTCTGCTGGTGCTGGCCGGAGTTGGCATCACCGTGCACGGCTTGATCCAGCAGGCGAGCGTGCAGCAGGCGGTGGCCTCGCGCGGTCAGGACGACGTCAATGCAGTGAACAACTGGCTGGTCGGGGCGGCGTCGAGTCTCCCCTCACCGACTGACGCGTCGACCGCCCCCACGGCCGCCCCAACCACGACCTCCGGAACCTGCGGCGGAGGTGGGGGTGAGTCGGACGCCTTTGCGCTCGTCGACTTCACCGGCCTGCCCCAGGATGGATACGTCGGCGTGGCCGTGAACGGCAACTGGACCCAGCTCGACGACCGCTCCATGGTGCACTGGTATGGCAGCCCAGCGCCGGGTGGAGAGGGCAACGTGATCATCGCCTTCCACCGCGAGCCCGATTACCAGAACATCGACCAGCTCGCGGTGGGCGGGACGGTGACCATCCAGGACCGCGCCTGCCAGACGTACGTGTACACGATCACGCAGCGCTGGGATCTCGCGCCCAGCGACGTCAACCAGCTGGTCCCCACCGACGGCCACGAGCTGACCCTGATCACCTGCACCCCGTGGTGGCAGGATTACGACCGCCTGGTCTGGCGGGCGGACCTCACGAGCGTCGACGGGGTCCCGGTGTCGCCGACGCCATCCTGATCGCGCGGTCAGCGTCCCAGGGGAAACGGCATCGGTATGGCCTCGGCCCCGCTGGGAACGGCGACGGTGAGCACCTGACCGTCGCTGCACCTGCGCTGCCAGCTTCCCTGCTCCGCGAAGCGGAGCGCGTCCGCGCAGGTCACCGACGCACTCCCGATCTGGAGAACGCAGCGCTCCGCCACCGCGGTCGCGGTCGGCGGGCCGAAATCGCACACTCCGGTCACCCTCTCCCCTTTCAGGTAGGTCACGGCTGAGGCGACCATCGCGCCGTGAGGACGGCCGATCATCAGGAGCGTCGCCGGTCCGGTGTACAGGCGCCCCTGGGTGAGCCCGCCGTTGTTCGCCGGATGGGAGAGGGTCAGCCCGGCGACGTGGACGGTCTCCCCCTCAAGGTAGACGCTGAGGGGGGGTCGGGTGACCGTGACCACCGCGGCGGCGACCGCGAGGAGTAGCCCGACCACCGCCAACAGTTCGAAGCCCCGCCGCCGCCAGAGCCTGATCAGGGCGGGCGTGGTGCGCGGCTTCCGCCGCGGACGCAGGTCGCCGATAGGCACCGGAAGGTGTTGGGGGTCACGGTCGATCACTCTGGCTTTCCCCGGGCGGCGGGTCACACCTGCGGTCGGCGCGGCATGGCTGCGATGACTTCGGTCAGCTCGCGATAGGCGAGCCGGAGGCGTGAGGAGAGCTGCTCGACGGGCACCCCCTCCATCCCTGCCAGCCGGACCGCGTTGGCGTCGTCAGGCACCTCGACCAGGCTCAGCGCCCGCTGACGGAGGGCGCGCACGTACTCGAGGGTCGCCGGATTGTCGCGCAGCCGCCGCGAGGTGGGAACGATGTACGCGACCACGGTCGGGGGCAGACCGCCCACGTCCAGGTAATCGAGGGCACCGTTGAAATCGGCACGAGCCGACGTGGTGGGCAGCACGAGTGCGTCCGCAACCTCCAGCCAGTACGCGGCCACCGCCGCCTCCGGCCCCGCCGTCGGGTCGGGAAGCCGGTTGGACATGTCGATGACGATGAGCGTGTAGCGGCGCCGAAGGTGCTCCGCCAGGCGCCGGATGGCGGTCCGTGAGTATTCGGTCGCGTCGCGGACCTCCGGATAGCATGCCAGGGCCGGAGTGGTGGCATGGACCGGGGGTGGTGTGTCGCGATTGCTGAGCAGTGCGGCGACGGTGTCACGAACCGTGGCCGCCTCGGTGGGAAGGTTCATCTGCCCCCAGGCGTCGGGGTTGGCGATGTTTGCATCGACTATGCACGCCATGTGGCCGATCTGATCCAGCACCGTGCCGGCGGCGATCGCGATTCCGGCGGCGAAACTGGTCTTGCCCACCCCGCCCTTGCGCGATCCGGTGACCACGATGGTGGTCCCGCGTCCTGCCAGCTGCTGGGCCAGATCGGCATCCGGACGCGGGCGAAACGTCCTCCGGGATCGGAGGACGGCGGAGAGCGCCCCGCCACCCGGACGGCGTGGAGCGCCGGCCGGGCTGCGGGGGGATCCGGCCGCGGTCAGCGCCGGCCGCGGGGTGTCGGCGGCGAACAGGTCGGCCGTCGAGAAGGGGGCGGTTCCGAGTCTTGCCTCGTGCCTCGCGGACGAGGCGGTCGGTGGCTGGTGCCTCTCGGGGATCACCGGCGCCACGCCCGGGGCAGGGCTCGGATGCGGGATCGCCGGCTGCGAAGCCGGGGGAGCGATGGGAGGAAGGGCGACTGCGGCAGCCCGGATCCGTGTGGCACGCCGCTCTCCCTCGGGCCACAGCGGAAGGCTCCCGCCGAGAGCCGCCATCCGCAACGCATCCGCCGGATCGAAGACAGCCTGGTCACCGCCCCTGGCCGCGCTGTGGTCGTGCATGACTGCCGTTGCGAAGTCCAGGTGGCCCGTCCACGGGAAGGCGCGAGCTCGAGGGTCGGCTGCATAGGCGGCCATCCGGCGCGCGTCCCGGACACCGACGTAGAAGGTGCCGTCGACCCCCTGAAGCCATCCCTCCAGTCCCTCCGCGTCCATCACCAGGTAGACGGGGTGGGCAGAGCCCGGCAC
>JBEKOU010000029.1:0-10994 GCA_049521435.1 Candidatus Dormibacteria bacterium
CCCCCGTTTCCCCTGCACACCACGCGCAGCCGTCGGTCGGGCCCTGGCCCCTCCGTTCGGGAATGGCCGCCCGTCTCTGCTCAGCCCCTGCCCGCTCCCGCTTCCGGCCTACCCTGGAAGCCCCCTGCCAACCACCCCTGGCGCCGGTGAACCGGCCAAATTCACGGAACCGTTAGCCGGACAGAGTCACTGAACTCCGACAGTGGTGTAAGAGAGACCGACGCCATCCGGGCGTTGTTCGACTCGTTCACGCGGCTTCGGTGATCGCCGGCACGCCCTCCGTGTCGACGGTGGTGTAGGTCTTGGTGAGGGAGTCGGCGCTCATGTAGCGGCGGGCCACCGCCCACTCGTCGTTCTGCTCGGCGAGCACGGCCCCGACCAGGCGCACGACCGCGTCGCGGTGGGGGAAGATGCCCACGACGTCGGTGCGCCGGCGGAGCTCCTTGTTGAGGCGCTCCTGGGGGTTGTTGGACCAGATCTGGCGCCAGTGCTCCTTGGGAAAGGCGGTGAAGGTGAGCAGGTCGGGCGTCGCCTCCTCGAGGGATCGACGTCCACCCCGTTGGGCAGATCCTCGCTCAGAAGAGTGCTACTCGCGTCATACGCGCGTAAACCGTGGACCGGCGGGGGGTGACGAGCAGCCGTTCCCCGAGATCGAGGTGTTCACGTCGGTCCAGCACACCTGATTGGCGGACCGTGTGGCGCTGCTTCCGCGGCCGGCAACCGTCCTCCTCCAGCCATCGCCGGATCATCGGCGCCACCCCGTCCATCACCGGCCTGGCTCGCGCTTGGCGCTCCCGATACCGCCATGGCCCCGGGTCGAACCGCCGCGAGAGCTCCCGGACGCTCACTCCCTCCCGGAAGTGGCCAGCACCCCACTCTTGAGGTGGCTCCAGAGCCGGGAGGAGGCGGCGGAAAACCGCCTCCCCCGGCCCCTGCCGTTGCCAGCGTCTACGGGTTCAGGCTTCCCGCTTGGACACTCGTCAGGCTCGCCGTGTTGGCATAGGTCTCACCGGAGTTCCCGATCGCTTCACACGACAGCGTCGCGCTGGAGGAGCTGGTCACCGTTGCGGCGAGGGTCATGCTCACCGTCTGGTTGTTCTGTGGGGTGCTCGAAGGCCCAAGCAAACCCGCCTCGACCTCGTCCGTGGCCGTTCCGAACACCAGCTCACAGTCTCCCAGCGACGAGCTGTTGCTGGGACTTGTGTTCTGCAGCCATGCGTCGGCGTTGAGCACGTAGCTGCCAGCTGGGAGGGTGAGGCTTGCCAGCAGGGTGTAGGTGTCATTTAGGTGGACGTCGGACGCCTGGGCGCTGTATCCGTTCGGGCCATTCACATTCCAGTTCAGGCTCGTGTAGCCGGACGGGCACGCCGAGGTCGTCGCGGCATTGATCACGTACAGCGCGTGAGTCCCGTTCTTGGCGGCCGTGGTCTTGTAGCAGCCGTGGACAAGCCCGCTGCTGTCGGGGATCGACGCCACCGCCGCGATCGTCACACCGGCGGTCAGGAGCGCCAAGCTCAGGGCCGCCGCACCGCCAACTATGCCTCGCTTTCTAGAAAGGAACATGGAGCTCTCCTCAAGTCAACCGGACGTAGGCCGGCGCACCTTCATGAGTGCGCGAATTCGCACGTTAAGCCCGGACCGATGCCCCGTCAATACTCATCCGACTCGCCAACCGCACCGCTATCTCGGACGCCCCGTCAAGCGGTTCCCTCATGTGGGGTGATTGGGACTGAGTTCGAGGGTAGCAACGGGTCCAACCTTCAGAGGATGGTGGAATGCCGCTGTTACGGAGCTCGCTGACCAAGGACCTCGCCGATGACTTGTCCGCCGCCGTGGAACTGTGCATCTCGTCGCGCGAGCCTGTTTCTGGAGTGACCCTAGGGCGTGGAACGGCGAACTCGGTCAACGTGGCCGGCACGTGACCCCGGAGCGCCCTGATTATGGAGATCGCGCGCCGCTATCCGGAAAGGGCGGAGGCTCCCGCATGCCTTGTCCGCGAGCCGACGAACACACATGATCCAAGCGCTGTGAGAGTCTTCGTGGATGGCTACCACATCGGCTACCTGAAGGCGGAGGACGCGAAGCGGTAGCAGGCGTGCCTTCTCGAATGCGAGCGCCGCCGCGTAGTCCTCTGCGCGCGCGCAACCTTCTACGGACCCTCCCGGCGGGGCGTGGAGCTCTCCGTCAAGTGTGAACCGCCGCGCGCAGACCCCGAGACGCTCGCAGCCGAGAGAGGCGCAGGTGATGCCCTCCGAAAGGCGGTAGATGCGATGACCGCCGCGCGACTGGACGGGGCGGCCGCGCACTGGGACCTAAGAGTATCGAAGCGCGGGCATGAGTTCCGGCTCGTTCCGGGGAAGCCGTATGGGCACGGAACCCGACCTCCACTCCGCGGGTGGCAGGACCGCGAGTTCACTCTCGAAGAACTGGAGGACCTCCTCATCGGTGCTGAGCGAGCGCACGCTGTGGCAAGCGGCTACGAGTTCGTCGGATAGATCAGCGCCCGACAAGCTGTCCCCGACTAGGGAGCTGCGCAGCTCAATCGGGCCACCCTGCTTCGCCCAGCTGGGGGTCCAGAGGACGCCAAGCGCCACCGGCCTCGCCCATGCCGACGCCAAGGCCGGGCTCGCGCCCGCGGTGGGGAAGGACATCGCCGCCAGTCGCCGCGGGCGTGCCGTCCGCGCGGTGCTCCAGGTCATCGACCTGGCCACCCAGGCTAGCCTCGACGACCTTGCCGGCGCCCATCGACGGGGTGCTGCTGGAAGGGCTTCGTCGACCCCTTCCTACGAGCTCCCGGACGGGCGGCCGGTGATCGTCGACTACAAGACCGACAGCGTCACTGGCGCCCGAGGTGGACCGCCGGATGGAGCCCTACCGGCTCCAGCGTGGCGCCTATGGGCTCCTGGTAGCCGAGATGGCGGGCCGGGAGGTCGTCCGCTTCGCTCCGGCGGGGGAGGTGCGGTGGGTCGGAGACAGCCGAATACGAAAGAGCACCAGAAGCCACCAGGAATGACCCGTTCGGGGGGGTTTGTAAACCGTAGGTTTTGAGTTCGAATCTCGCGCCCCTAGTCGGAGGCGTGCTCGCGCTGCTTGGCCTCGGCGCCATCGTCCAGGAGGCGCTGCTCGCCCGACAGCCAGCGACGAGGCCCTGACCGATATCCACCGAGGAGGCCCGTGGCGGTGGTGCGGGCGGCTTGTAAAACGGCCAAACAGTCCATCCCCACCCAACGCGCCTGCTCGTGCGTCCTCGCTGACCGCCGAGTGCCGCCCCTTGCCGCGCAGGGCTGCGTCGGGGAAGATAGTGACGAGGTCGAGCCGTACACAAGGCTCCGCGGTGGCGCTGCTGTCCGCCCCGACAGCGAGAGCGATACCGGCGGAACGGGGGGTCTTCGACCGTGGCGGCGGGGTGATTCATGGTCACCCAGGCGGGATGGGCAAGCTTGTCGGAGGGAGGGGCGATGGCCACCTCGAGAGGTACTCAGGTTCCCGGCGACGCCGGCGGCCCAGCTCAAACGGGTCCAGTTCAGGCGAGCGGGGCCGAGCAGGCAAGCGGCCAAGCGGCGGCAACTCCGGCAACTTCGGCAGCCTCCACTACGGCAACCAGCACGACGCGAACGCCCGGAACGGCCGCGGCGGGGCAGTTGAGCACGCCGCCAACGACGCCATCGGGCACCTCGCCCGGCGCTACCGGCACCGCCCTCACGGGTAGCGCCAGTGGCGGGACCTCGGAAAACGTCACCAGCAGGCTCCAGAGTGCCGCCGCAAGCACCACCCGCATCAGCGCGTATCCGGGCCTGTTGCGGGCAACCGGGTTCACCCTGAGCGGTGGCGGAGCCAAAGGCTCCTTCGAGGTGGGCGCCTGCAAGTACCTCATGCAGACCTCGGGAATCCGCCCCGACGTGATCACGTGCACCTCGGTGGGGGCGGTGAACGGAATGAAGCTGGCCGAGGGCGAAGGCCAGCCGTTCCAGTTCCAGGGACAGACGTTCCACCGTGGGCTGGACGGGCTGGAGCAGATCTGGTTGGCAATGGCATCACCGAGTGACGTGTACTCGCCGAGCGCCGCCTTGAAAGCGCTGCCCATCGACTACTACACGGCTCTCCCCCTCGAGATCTCCCAGCTTGCCAACCAGCTCCTGGGCAATGTGCTCTCGCAGGTCGGGGCCGCTGCTCCGTACCTGATCCTGCTGGGCGCGCTCGGGATCCCGTTTGTGAACCTGGGCCCCCCCGAGAGCGAGATTGACCAGGTGATGGCCCTCCTGGAGAGCACGAACTTCTACACGCTCGACCCCATCGCCAGCATCTACGACGTGAGCATCGACAGGGCCCTCATCGCGGGGTCGGGCATCGAGCTGCTGCTCGCCACAGTGGGGCTGAGCGGCGGCGAGCTCTGCTACGTCAGGCTCGTCGGCGAAGACGGCCACGGGAACCTGGTGGGCGACCTGGTGGACCGTGACTCGGTGGGCGATGCCCTCCCCGCTCCCGGCGCGATCGGGTATCCAATCGACATGAAGGCGGGCATGCTGGCGTCCGCCGCCGACCCGATCATGTTCGAGCCCCAGCACTTGCTGCCTGATTACCAGACAACCTGGAGTCCTTCACGGACGGAGGCGTGCGGGCGCTGGTCCCGGTCCAGGCGGCGATCGACCGGGGGTGCAAGCGGGTCTTTGCGCTCGACTGCAACGCGCCCTACCCCGCAGCCAGCAGCCAGGCACCCCATCAGTTCACTGCGCCGGATGGGATGTACGGGATCGCAGTCGACGTCCTTGCCATCCTACTGGACGAGATCGATCGGGCGAACGTCGCACCACCCTCCCCGGACGTCTCGTACCTGTGGCACGTCCAGCCGCTGTTCGAGGTGGAAGGTGATCTCGAGATCGACACCGGCGCGATCCGGGTGAACATCGACTACGGCTACATGTGCGCCTTCGATTGCATCGACGGGACCGCGCGCACGGCGACCCGGCAGACGTTCCTCCGCACCACGGGCTCCCAGATCGCCGTCGCGCGCCGCGACATCTCCGATCGCGAGCGCTGCCTGCAGTGGGTGGTCAACCTGTGGGCCCAGATCGGCAAAGGGAAGATCAACTCGGGCACAAGCAAGAACGACGTGGTGACGATACTCGACTACCACCGTTTTGCGGATGGGTCGGATCAGGACCTCAACGGGCGGGTGACCAACCTCACCGCGGATCTCGACTTCGGGGCAGCTTTCTCCCCGTACTGGGACAACACCAACCTCGTGACCATCCACTACCTCGACCTGGTGCTGTCCGACAACCAGCCCCCATCGGTCGACGTCGGCGCCGCGGTCGGCTTCCTACAGGAGATGAAGTGCGGGCTTCAGCCTCACTATCAGGCGCGCAGTATCGTGGCCGGGCCCAGGTCGGCAGAGCCGTCCCCTGACGACCCGACGACCCCCGACCAGCCCTGGCTCCGCTGGGAGCGCCCCGACTCGCAGGCCTTCTACGGCGACGTGTGGCCGAATGGGCCAACCTGTGACCAGTCACTCGACGACCAGACGCTGTACTCGGCGGCCTCCGTGCAGGTTGAGGCCAAGGGCACCTCGGGATGGGCGATTCAGGCCGGGCCCCAAGGAGCTCGTGGCGGTTACTTCAGCCCGATCCAGCTGCTCGTTCCGCAGGGCCAACAGCTGGTCCACGTCACCGGCCAGTTCGCCGTGAAGCCTTGGGGATCGCCATGGTCCACGTCGGCGGGCGCCAGCTGGCAGACCGGGTGGCAGTCGAACGCCTGGAGCCCGGTGAACCTGGGAGTCGAAGCAGCCAGCGTGTCGTGCTGCCTGATGGCCGACTCCGCGGTGGGTTCCCTGGCCGCGGTGGTGCGGGTGGCGTCGACCGACGGGACGAGCGACTCCCTTCTCGAGCTGGCCTTCGATGGGCAGGCGCAGGCATGGTCTGTGGTCGGGCCCGTCACCGTGTCGGGGCAGACGATCACCGGCGTGACCGGGGACCCGGCGCTCATCCAGTGCGCGTTCGCTCAGCAGGAGACCCTGGAGCTGCTCGTCCCCGTGGGTGATACGGTGCAGCACCTGTCGAGGGACCTGAGCGGCGGCGGCTGGGCGCCGCGCTCGGCCGGGATATCGTTTGCCCCTGCGACCACTCCCCCGTCTCCTCCACCGCCGTCCAAGCTCGGGTCGGCCTCAGCCGCCCTGGCTCAGGCCCCGCGCTCGATCGCCTGCATCCAGGGCAACTACGGAGCGCCGGCAAACCTCGAAGCCGTGGTGGGTCTGGGCCCGATCACCCAGACCGGCATCAGCACCCTGGAGTCCTGGTACTACGACTCGTGGAACGAGGGATGGGTTCGCATCGGTGCCATCGTCCCGACGGACGGGCCGATCTCCGGCATCACGGGAAACCCTGTCCTGTTCCAGAGCAAGATCGGGAGCCAGGGAGACTTCGAGCTGATAGTGCCTTCCGGCGACTTGATCGTCCACCTCTTCCGGGACAACGACGGTGCCCGGACGTGGCGGCGACGGGGCAGCGGCGTCGTCTACGCGGGCGGCACCGTCACCGGAGGCGGCATCCACGGGCCGCAGGCCATCGAGAACCCGATGCCGGTGGCGGTCTCCGCCTGGCAGGGAATCGACGGCATGGCCGGAGCCCCCAACCTCGAGGCCATCGTCCGCCTGCAACCCGCCTTCGAACTGCAAGGCCAGTTCTTCGAGGCGCTGTGGTTCGACCCGGTAGTTTCAGCCTGGAGGTCCGCCGGACCGGTGGTCGTCGACGGCACACCTCTGACCGCCTGACCCCGCTAAAGCGATCCTTCACCCGCCCCGGCAACATTCCTGCGGGCAAGCTGGCACCAGCCTAGGGGCCTTGGGCGCGGGAGTATCCTTGCGGCGTTCAGCCAGGCAGGAGGAGGGTTGACCGAGAGGAGTAAAGGCTACAGAAAGTGCGCCAAGCTCGCGTTGAGGGCCTTTCTGAATTCACGCACCGCCCGCGCGGTGGCGTCTTTCCTTCCAAGCTGGATGTCGCGAGTTCGAGTCTCGTCTCCCGCTCCACCTCGGATCGTCGGCTCTGCGACATGGCGTACAACTCGGGGTCCTTCGGTGGCTTTCACGCGCCCGCGGACGCTCGGGCTAGCAGGCTCGCCCTGATATCCGTCATTCGCCTGTAAAGGCGCAGGGGATGGCCAGGTATCGCCATGAAACCATGATGCGAGTAGAAGCCCGCTGCGTGGTCGTCGATCGCGTCGACAACGACCAGCCGCGCCGCCGCGGCTTCGCCTGCTGCGACAGCCTTGCGAAGGGCTTCAGCGAGAAGCAGTGACCCCAGTCCCCGTCCCTGGGAGCGCCTGTCGACAGCCAGCCGGGCGAGCAGGACCATGCCGATCGGATAGGCAGGGAGGCCACGAACAAGCTTGGGTGGTGCGTCCGCTCGAAGAACCGAGCCCATGGTCAAGCTGAAGTACCCATCCAGGTGACCACCGCGAACCAGCAGGAATGTCCGGGCGGAGTCCATGTGCTGCGCGGCGAGGGCGTGACGGACAAGCCACGAGTCCAATTCCGGTTGGCCGGACTCGAACTGGGTGAGGTCGTGGTGGACGCCGAGGCGCTCGAGCCGCGGCCCAGGGTCGCTCACGCCCCGGGCAGCTGGGGATTCGCCTTGAACAGTTCAACCAGCTCGGCCACGGGCATCGCGGGCTCGTCCAGCTCAGCCAGGAAGCGATCGAAGGCCTCATTGGAGAGGACCACGTCGTGGTGTTGCTTGATGACGCGCTCGGCCTTCGCCGTGACGGTTTGCAGGACGAATGTGGTTACCGTGCTGGCCTCTAGGTCGGCGGCCTGGCGAATCAGCGCCTCCTGCTCGGGCGTGATGCGTACCTCAAGGCGGTGGCGCCGGGGAGGGGCCAAGGCTGGATCGCTCATGGAGGTGAGTATACCTTGTCCGGACGTTGTCCGGACGAAGGAGGCACAGACCACCCCAAGGTGAGCGATCACGTGGGGGCGCGACCGCCCTCCCGGATGGCCCGGATCGCTGCCTCCGCCGTGGCGGACACGTCGGGCTGGGTCTCCATGATCGTCTGGAGCACTTCGATGAAACGGGCGTCGCCCCAGGCCTCGGCGGCCTGGATGCAGCCGGTTCCGGTCAACCCCGATTGGAGGTACTCCATGAGGGGCTGGAAGGCGATCTCATCGCGTCGCTTTGCCAGTCCGCAGACGGCCTCCTCGCGGGTCTCGTCGTGTGGATCGTCGAGGCGCCCTCGGAGCGCCGCGCGGATGGCGGGGCTGTCGGCGCTCAGTTGCGTGCCGAGCCCGAAGGTGGCCCAGTTGCGAACCTCATCGTCAGGGTCCCTCATCAGCTCCAGATAGGCGGCGACGACCTCGGGGTCGGCGTCGTACCCCTCCTCATTCCTGTTGGCCGCCGCATACAAGCCCGTCGCCACGGCGTATCGGACCTCCGCCGAAGCATGGCGAGCCAGGATGAACAGCGTCTGCCGGCCCCCTGGCGACCCCCGATGCCCGAGCGCAAAGGCGATGCTTTCCAGGACGGTCGGATCGCTCTCAGCCCGTGCGGCGCTGACGAGCGCATCGACGGACTCGTCGACGAAGGTCCCCCCCTGGCGGGAACCTAGCTGCCCAAGAACGTCAGAACCCACGATCCGAGTGATCGGATCACTGGCTTCAAGAGCACTCTTGGCGGCGTCGAAGGCCTCTGAAGTGCCCCGGTACCACAGCTCCTCGTAGGCGTACCAGGCTGGTCGTGGACAATCGGAGCGGGAGCCGAGGGTTCGCTCCTGCTCGATGGCGAGAGCCATGAGGTCCGGGATGGAGAGCGACTGGAGAGCCCCACGATCAGGGTCGGTCTGCACGGTCGCATTGTCAGGCATCTGACCCCGCGTCGCAGAGCGCCAGGCGCAGGGTTCGCACGGTCTATCTTCAACCATCGCTGACTTCGATGCAGAAGACGAAATTACGCGCTCAAACCGCGCCCCAGCCCGAATCTGAATTCAACTCTGAGCACATTCCTTCCAAGCTGGATGTCGCGGGTTCGAGCCCCGTCTCCCGCTCCACTCGGTGGCTGCCATCGTGGGCAGGGCTCCGCGGAGTTACCTCGCTATGCGGTAGCGGATGTGGGTGGCCTCGGGGGTGTCGACCACTCGAACGATCTCCAACTCGACCCTCGCCGGCAACACATCGAAGAGTCGGCGGCCGCTACCGAAGAGCACCGGGACTAGGTCTATCTGCAACTCGTCGAGCACATCGGCCTCAAGCGCCGTCTGTGCCGTATATGCACCATGGACCAGCACGTTGCGGTCACCTGCAGCGGCTTTCGCCTGTGCCATCGCGCTGGCGATCCCATCCGTCACATACGTCACCAATGGATACTTGGCGACCGACGTTCCTGGCGGCCGGTGACTGGGCACAAAGATAGGGACGGCGTCGTGGTGGTCACCGCCCCAGTGATCGGTCTGTTCTACAGTATTGCGACCGGCGAGGACAGCGCCGGTCTCTTTGATTTCGCTGAGAAATTGACTGGCGATTCCCGACGCATCAGTGGTCTCCGCTGCTGGCCCAGCGTCCGAAGCAAACCTATACCAATCGTGGAGCCGCGTGAAGTCGTCGCCCCCGGGGTTGCCCGGTTCGTCATTGGGGCCAGCGATGTACCCGTCCAGCGACATAGACATGTAAAGCACGGATCTAGACATGTAGCGGACTTCTCCCGTGTGAACCCCCGGTCTTGTTCAGTCCGCGAGGAGGCGCTGGAGCTTGTCGAGCTGCTCCGACCAGCCCTGCTCGGCACCGCCTAGCGCTTCGGCGGGAGGCAGCGGCTCGACGTAGGATTGGCGGACGGTGAGCGCGGTGCCTTCATCGCGCGCCCGGAACGTCACCGCGATCAGCGTGGCGAAGAGCTCTCCCTGCTCGTCGTTGACTGCCCGGCCGCTCATGACCAGCCGGTGTGGACGCTCGATCTCGTAGTACTCGCCGGCCATGTGGTGGGAGAACTGGGCCTCCGAAGGGATGGAGCCCGGCCACTCCATGGCGAGCCGGTACTTCCCGCCGACGCGAAGGTCCACCTCTGCGGCGGGACAGCTGAAGCCGCTGGGCCACCACCACTTCGTGAGCTGGTCCGGGTCGGTGAAGGCGTCGAAGACACGCTCCGGCGAGGCCTTGATGGTTCGTTCGAGGACGAGCTGCTTGACCGGGGTTGCGGATCGCAGATCCACGGCCGTGTGCGTCTCAGACATTGGGGCTCTCCTTTGCAGCGGTTGCTGGTGCTGGGGTGGCGAGATGCGCCTCGAGACGGTCGAGGCGGTCGGACCATTCGGCGTGGGCACGGCGCAGCCATTCGTCCACGGGGATGAGGCCGTCGGGCTGGAGCCTCGCCGGGCGACGCTGGCCGACGCGTGCACGACCGATGAGGCCGGCCCGCTCCAGCACCTTGAGGTGTTTGGTGATGCCTGGCTGCGTGAGCGTCGAGGCTTGTGCCAGCTCCACGACACCGGCCTCTCCGCCAGCGAGGCGCTCGAGGATCGCTCGGCGGGTGGGATCGGCAAGGGCGGCGAAGACGCGGCCCAGAGGATCGTCGGTAGCCATAACCATAAGGTTATATAACTTACTAGTAAAAGTCAACTCGCTCTTCGGCTGCGGGTCGTCCCTGTGGCGGCGAGCTGAACCCAGGTCGCCTGCGGAGCCCAGAGGGCGCAGATGTGTGGTCGGTCAAGATCATCCATCCATTTTCAACCTGCGCGCAGAAGCTCGAGAAACGCGGTCATCCAGGGCTTTGCGGCAATTCCGAATACGAGTTTGAGCACATTCCTTCAAAGCTGGATGTCGCGGGTTCGAGCCCCGTCTCCCGCTCCACTCCTCGAGTTCGAGTTGAATTGACGCGAGGCGTCAAGGAGCCCAGCTCAGACGCCCTCGTAGGTATCAGGATTGGGACCGACACGTCCGCTCTCTCCTCTGTCGAGGGCGTCGATCGATGCCATTTCCTCAGCGGTGAGCTCGAAGTCGAACACCTTGATGTTCTCCT
>JBEKOU010000030.1:0-10910 GCA_049521435.1 Candidatus Dormibacteria bacterium
CACCAGAAGAACCAGCGACGTGACCAGCGGAGCGTGACCGCGGCTTGCCGTGTGGGGGATGAGCAGCACCTCCACCACGCCGAAGGTCGCCAGTCCGAAGCAGCCCAGCCAGGCACCCAGGTGCCAGCGATGCAGGTCCCAGCCGGGGAGGAAGCGGAGCGGGAGCAGGCTGATCACCGTGCCGACCAGGCCGCTCACGAAGACGGCGGCCAGAAAGTCGGCGAGGATCACGGGCGCGAAAGCCGCCCCCGCGGTGCCGGCGGCGGCGTGGACCGGCACCCAGGCCAGCCACGCCAGCACCGACGCGACCAGGGTGGTGAGCGAGGAGAGAGCGACGATGTGCCCCTTCTGCTGCGTGGTTGGCTTGGCGCTGAAGGCGACCCCGCAGATCACCCCGTAGAGGTAGCCGGGTTCGAAGCTGGTGAGGCGTGAGATCAGCACACAGACCGCCGCGACGGCGAGGCCCGCGGGTAAGGCGTGGAGGTGCCAGCCGCTGTCGGCGTGCCGCCCGCGGTGGTACGCCCAGGTGACCCAGGCGGGGATGGCGGCGCCCGCAAAGATGGCGAGCGCGACCGCGACGTAGGTGTACAGGGAGCCGATCCCGGAGCCGAAGTGGGGATCGAGCAGGCTGCCCAGCGCCGCTCCCACCAGCACCACGGCGGCGAAGCTCGCGAGCTCCCGCCGCCGTCCTTGCCCCTGCTCCTGCTCCTGCTCCTGCTCCTGCTCCTGCTCCTGCTCCTGCTCCTGCTCCTGCTCCTGCTCCTGCTCCTGCTCTTTTCCCCGCTCCTTCCCCTGGCGGCTCTCCTCGTGCTGCTCCGCCTCCTGGTCTTCCTCCCCCCGGAGGTTCTCCCGCCGGGAGCCCTCCCGGCTCGCTGCTGCGGCTGGACCCTCCTTCCGTGCATGGCGCGCTCGCCTCAGCCGGGTCACCGGCCGCACCAGGCGCAGCCACCACTCCCGGATGTCGGCGTAGTTCTCCCGGAAGGTGAGGTTGAAGAGGTTGGAGGGGAAGGTGATGAAGAGGATCGCCCCCATCGACGCCACCGCCCCCGCGGCCACGGCCGTCCCCGAGCCGAAGGCCTGGGCCGGCGTGGGCAGCGAGCTGGAGAGGGTGGACACCGGTGACGAGGCCGTCGCCACGCTGACCCCGGTGTCCACCTCGTACAGGTAGCGGTTGTGGGCGGTCATGACGACGCTGCCGCCCGGGCCGGGCGCGATGGCGAAGATCGACCCCCAGGGCGTGGAGGTCGGGCCGGGTGCGTTGAAGGCGGAGAGGGTGTCGGCGGTCGGCTGGTAGTAGCCGTACTGGTCGGCGAAGTTGCTGCTCACCCACCACATCCGGCCGTCGGGGCCGAGGACCATCTCCGTGGGCTGCTCAAAGAGGTCCCAGGGGAGTGTCTTCGCGCCCTGCGGCGTGAGCTCGCCGATCCCCCAGGGCACCTGACCCCAGGAGAACCACGGCTCGCCACCGGGCCCGAGCGCCAGCGTCGTGACCGACCCTCGAGACAGCGTGTTGGTCTTGAGCAGGCTGCCCGCCGGGCTCAGTTCCGCGAAGGCCATCCACGGGCTGGAGACGCAGCTGCAGGGATTGGTCCAGACGTCGCCGTCGGGTAGCGCCAGGATGGCCGTGGGGTCCGCCGAGGCGCTGGGCAGCGCGACCTCGGTGACGGTGCCGCCGGGAGCGATCCGCCCCAGCGCGTCGCGGCCCGCAATGGTGAACCAGATGGTGCCGTCGGGGCCTGCCGCGATCGACGGGCTCCCCCCGTCGGCGTGGGGGACGCTGAAGGTGGTCAGACGCCCGGACCCCGGGTCGAGCTCGGCGATGTCACCGGTGCTGAGCGGGAACCAGAGGTCACCGTCGGGCGCCACCGCCAGGCATTCGTTGGAGACGTTGGCGACCTGCACCGTCTCGGCCAGGACGAGGGTCTGCAGCGGCACGCCCCCGACGACGTGGATGAGCCTCCAGGGGTTGCTGGGGCCGTTCGCCAGGATCCAGTCGCTGCCGTCGGGGGCCATCGCGAGGCAGCTCGCCTCCAGCCAGGACGGCCCCAGCGACAGCTCGCTGTACGAGGCGACGCCAGCGGCGGGTGCCGGCCCGGGCGTCGCGAAACCGGACGCCGATACCGCCATTGCGGTGGCGGCTCCGAGCAGCGCCGCGGTCAGCGCCCCACCCAGTACCGCAGCCAGCGCTGCGGTGATGAACCGGCCGGTCCGGTGTCTGGCTCTCCCCACCATGACCCCCACCTGGCTCGTGGAC
The DNA here is from genome assembly GCA_049521435.1 of Candidatus Dormibacteria bacterium. GTDB lineage: Bacteria > Chloroflexota > Dormibacteria > Aeolococcales > Aeolococcaceae > Changshengia. The sequence continues at coordinate 2,255 of JBEKOU010000030.1, forward strand.
CCCGTCAGCCCCTCCGAGTCTACGGGATGGAGATTCCGTGTCCCAGGCCCTGTCCAGCGACGTCAGCCGGGCGGCAGGAAGCCCAGCAGGTGCTGGCTGGCTGCGAGGCTGGCACTGAAGGGCACGTTCATGGTTGAGATGTCCCAATTCAGATCGTCCCAATTCATCTGACTGACGGTGTAGAAGCTGTCATCGGCGGCGACTGCGGTGACCACGGCGATGTGGCCGGCTGAACCGTCGGCATACGGCCCGGGACCGTCCCACACCGCCAGATCTCCCACCGCCGGGGTGGTGGCCACCGGCTTCCTGGTCAGCCTGGTGTAGCTGCGGGGCAGTTGGGCTGCATTGCCGTGGAGGATCACCGAGTAAGGGCTGTCCCAATTCATCTCCGCCCAGAAGGTGCATTGGCCTGGGATGCCGTCCTCGCCGCAGTTCGCTCCCGCCGACCACTCGGCATAGCACCCGGCGATGGTTTCCAGGTTGGCCGGATCGACCATGTAGCTGGTCAAGGCAACCTCTGTGGGGATGACATGATCGATGTACTGGTAGGCGGGCTCAGAGACCAGTGCGGTGGTGGCGACGGTGCTCTGGTATGAGGTGCCGCTGCTCGCCCACACGGCCAGGTGGTAAGGGCCGACGGCCCACGTCGACGTGTCGTACGAATAGCTGTCCGCGGTCCCCCAGCCTCTGGCCAGCAGCCACACCGAGCTGTACCACGGCCGGTACCAGTACTCGTAACTGACCCGCGCACCAGAGGGGCACGTGGCGGTGGCGTCAGCCAGCACCGGAGTTCCCCACGGGTCGGTGCTGGCGTTGGCGACCAGGCTGGCCGAGCTGCAGGGCAGGACGGCGCTCGCTCCGGGTGTTCCCTCGGGCTCGAAGTATCCGAAGACGTCGACCACCGCATCAGCCGTGCCGGCGCCGTTGTAGATGCTGGCACCGCCGTCCGCGTTCAGGGCGGCGAACATCAGGTCGGGGCCGGTCTGGCTCGCGCCGACACTGACAGCGGCGGTCGCGCCGGCCACCTGCTCGGGAAGAACACCGAGGAGGCTCGGCTGGGTGGCGTCGGCGGAGGTCACGTTGGCGACCACGGCATCGGCGGTGGGGCCGATCTCATCGACCCCTGCGAACTGCTCCGCAAGGTAACCGCCCGGCTCGAGCGTCCCGGCATCCGACCGCGTGTCGAGCACTCTGACCGGGGCTATCGGAATGTAGAGACTGGCGTTGCTGGGCGTGCCGAGCCCGTCGGTGAAGAAACCCACGACGTCCACCACCAGATCGGCATCCCCCTCTGCGTTGTAGAAGCTCACCTCTCCATCAGAGCCGACCGGGGTGATCACCTGATTGGCCACGGTCTCGCCCGTCACCCAGTCGAGATTGGAGGAGCTCGGCATCACCTCACCGGCCGGGAACGCGGTGAGGGAGCTGGATTGCGTGGTGTCGGTCACGGCGACTCTGAGCGCCACCGCCAGGACGCCGATGCGTGGAACACCACCTTGGCCCTCCGTCTGGACATCCAAGCTCGCTCCCGGTGTCAGCGGGTTTCCAGCGTCGGGCTCACCACTCCCGGGTCTGGTGTCGACGATGGTGGCCGGAGTCAGAGGAACGTAGCTGCCTGCGGTGCTGCTCCGGGAGTCGGCCGCGAAGTAGCCCTCCAGGTCAACGGCCACCTGCACCGTGCCCGTGGCGTTGGAGATGGCGATCTGGCCGTCGGTCCCGATCGGGGCGATGGTCAGGCTGGTCACGGTCTCGCCACTCGAGAAGCTCAGGTTGGCGATGGTGGGAATGCTCCCACCGGCTGGATACACGGTGATCTGGCTGGTGGCGGTCGGCGCGGTGACCGTGACATTCAGCACCACGGCGACGGCGTCCGCGGCCACCCTGTCCACGCCCGCCACGGTCACATCCAGGGTGCCCTCCGCGTCCAGTGGACCCCCGGTCAGGCTGGCGTCGATGAGTTGGTAGGGGGAGAGAGGCACGTACGGACTGCCCACACCGGGCACCCAGGCGGGGCTGAGACCAACCACCCCCAGTGCCAGAGCCCCCAGTGCCAGTCCCAGGCAGGCGCCCGCCAGGGCCAGCCGGCTCGGCAACCCCCGTTGCACAGTGCGAAGAGGCTACCACGAGGCTTGACAGGACACCTCCTCCGTCCGGTGCGCTCGGAGCGCCCATCCGAGGTGGAATCTGCTCCTGGCGGGCGCGGCGGTCAGGCCGTCGACGGCTCGTCGGGGCCGCGGGCCTGCGGCGTCGACGTGGCGCCCGGCCGCGGAGATTCACGCTCTGGGAACGACGGCGTTTCCGGAGCCCACCTCCACGGCGTGTCGAGCAGCACAGATGGTGGCACCTCGATCACCGGTGTCACCGCTGGCGGTGCGCCGGCCGCTGGCATCGCCGACGGGCCGACGTCGAGAGGGACGGGCGGGAGGACCACCATCCCCTGATCGGTGCGAACCAGCCTCCAGCCGCCCTCGTGCACCTTCCAATGGTGAGCGCGACAGATCGTGACAAGATTGTCTAGATCAGTCGAGCCGCCCTGAGCCCAGTGGCGCAGGTGGTGTGCCTGGCTCGAGGACGAGGGACGGTCGCAGCCGGGCCAGACGCAACCCCGGTCGCGAGCCCGGAGGGCCCGTCGGGTCGCGGCCGCCGGCACGCGCCGGGCCCTCCCCACGTCGAGGACGGCCGACTCGGTATCGAAGAGCACCCGGGCGACCGCGGCATCGCAGCCGAGCCGGCGGACGGTCTCGGCGGCGATCGGCCCGCACCAATCCAGCTCGCCCGCTGGAGAGCCGTCCAGGCCCCGCAGCGTGTCCAGGGTGGCGGTGACCTGGAGGTGGGGACGCTCGCCGGTGCTCTGCGGCAGGGCTCCACTGTCCAGCGCGTGTCCCGCCAGCTCAACCAGGGCGTCGGCGAGCCGCCTGTCACGGTGGCGGAGGTCGTCGTCGCCGGCCTTGCGCGCCAGTGGCTCGAGCGCGGTGCGCAGGGTGGCACCCCCCTCGCCGTCGAGGAAGCCGCGGAGGAAGAGTGCCCCGCCCGCAGCCGGCTTCAGTTCGAGCGTCCGGGCCTCCATCTGATCGACCTGATCGGTGAGGAAACGCCGCTGGTCAGCGGCGTGACGCGCGTGCTCGCAGTCGTGGCGGAACCTGCTCACCGAGTGCTCCCGTGCCTTGGCGAGCAGCGGCGCCTCCTCAAAGGCGGAAGCCGTCTCCGAGCTGGTGATGGCCTCCGCGGTCCGCGCCAGGAGAGCGAGGTGGCCAAAGCCGATCGCACCGCCTTCCAGTGCGTGGAGGCTCTCGGGGAGACGGGTCGCCTGCGCACCCACGTCGCAGGCGTCGATGGCGGCGCTGGCGGTGGTCCGGCACTCGTGCTTGACCCATTGAATGGGGCTGCTGTGGCCTTGCCACTCCAGCTCATCGCACCCGGCCAGGCCGGCCGCGTCCTGGGCGAACTCGAGCTCGAGGACATCCATGACGTGGCGAAGCCGGAGCATCCGGTCGCGGAGCTGCGCTGCGGGACGCACCCCGCGCCGCCGGACTCGGAAGAGGGTGACGGCGCTCTCGAGAGCGGCGATGTCACCAGTCTGCGCAGTGGTCTCGCCGCCGCCGTGACACATGTCAGTATTATAACGAACGGATGTGTGTCCAGGCAAGCCTGGTGTCGAGCCGAGCCCGCGGCCCCCCAAGGGCTGCCGGTGGCCTCCCGTCAACCCCGGGATGGGAGGTTGCGCCTGAGCCAGCATCTGGTCCCTGAAGCGCCGGTTTGGCTGCCTCCGGCACGCCGGGAATCGCAGGTTAAGCCCGCGATAGGATCGACACTGAACCCGGAACGCCTCGCGTAGGATGCCGGGCATGAAGAATCAGACATCGCCGACCCCAACTCACGGCTGGACAAAGCTGGGACACCCCGTCCACGGCAGGGTCATCGACCACATGGCGACGGACACGCGCTACGCGCGGTTCAACAAGACGGTGGCCGTGTGGCTCACCAAGAACGTCGGGACCATGACCTGCTTCTGGATCTTCTGGCTCGCGTGCTTCACGATCCTGCCCTCCTGCCTGCACGAGATGGGGGTGGTCCCTGCCCAGTGGATACTGCCCGCGTTCTTCCTCGGCTTCGGGTTCAATCTCCTGGCGACGTGGTTCCTCAGCACCTGCATCGAGCTGGTGCTGATGCCGGCGATCATGGTGGGGCAGAATCTGCAGAACGCGGCCAGCGACGCCCGCTCCGCCAAGAGCTTCGAGGACACGGAGAAGATCGCCGACGCGCTCGATGTCCACACCCAAGGCGGCCTCAAGGATGTCCTCGACGCCATCGCCGACCTGAAGGCACGGTTGCCGGTACCACCCGACGCGACCCGGTGATGCTCGGCCGTGAGCCTCAGCTGAGCCGGACCGCGTCGCCGACCCGGACCAGGTCCAGGAGGCGGGCGTCGCGCTCCATCCCAGGCCGGATGCGCAGCAGGAGATCGTCCCCGTCCATCATCATCTCCGTGCCCAGCTCCGCCGCCAGGTAGCCGGCGATTCGGGGCTCGATCCCACCGAGCGCGGTCAGCCGGGGGACGTCCATGGGCAGCCGGAGTGCCGCCGCCAGAGTGCCCATCCGCTGGTTCCAGATCCCAGCCGGGACGCGGGGCAAGGGCGTGCCGAGCCGGGCCGCGAGCAGCGCCGTGAGCGCAAACACGCGCATCTGCGGGGCTGGGGCGATCCCCTCCCAGAGGGCGCGCTCGTGGCCGATTCCGTCCAGGACGTCACGGGCACGCTCGAGGACGTCGTCAGGTGGGATCGCGACCCAGGATCGTTCCCTGACCTGCCGCGCGGTCCAGCCATCGCAGGTCACGGCCCTTCCCCGGGTGACACTCGCCGCGTCGAGGCAGGCCGCCAGCCTGGAGCCGGGCTCGACCCCCGCCCCGGGTAGGCAGCCCGTCTCCTCGTCCCAGGTCCGGGTCGCCTTTGCCACGCGGTGGCCGCGGATCAACGCCACCGGGAGGGTCAGGTCCTGCAAGCCCAGTTCGAGGGTGGCGCAGACCGTCCCGTCGCCGCGGTCGGCGGGAGGGTAGATGGCTCCTCCCAGGGTGTCAGCCGCAATGCGGCAAAAGCCGAGACCCCACCGCTGCCGGTCCCGCCGGTTGCGCGCGGTCGCGAAAGCTCCGGGCCCTGCGGCGCCCGGCCAGATGACGTGGAACGCCTCGCCGTCCTGAACGAGGGTCACGGTGGTGGTCCGGGTATGGCGCTCTGCGTTCACCGCGAGCTGCACCAGGACGAGGGCCGCGACCTGGGGAGCCCGAACGGGGAACGCGGGCCGCCCGTCGACATGGACCGCCAGAGCGGTGCGAGCGCCGATCCCGGCCACCGCGAGGTCGATGACGTCGTGCGACGTCCCCACCGTGGTCACCTGGCGGCCGGCCACCAGCCGAAGGGAAGCCGCCAGCATGGTGATCCTCAACCGCTGGGCGCCCTCGAGGAGGCCGGCGGTCGCGTCCATGGCGGCGAGAAGGCCATCGAGGAGGACGGCCGCCGCAGGGTCGGCGGGCACGACCGCCACGGCGAGGCGCGTGTGGCGGAGGGCGAAGATGACCGTGCCCGGCCCGGCGCCGCCCCACTCGGGGGTGGCGGCTATGACCTCGCCGTCGCGGTCCAGGAGCGCGGCGGGGAGGGGCAGCTCGCGGATCTCGGCGACGGTCAGGTTCATGGCTGCGGAACGTCCGGGCCTGCCGCCGGCCCCGTGCCGGCGACCGCCAGCCGGTAACGGCGGTTGCCGTGGCTGACCACCGTGGCCGGGGAGTCGTGGCGGGCCAGCCAGTCGCCGAAACGGCGCACCGCCCGGGTGGCGCTGTCGGAGTGAAAGGTGACGATCTCGGGGTGGCGGATCACCAGCCGGACCGCCTCGCGGTGGTGGCACTGGTCCTGGCTCGGGACATGGACCACGAAGCTGCCCTCGTCCACCCGGAGGTCCGCGACGGGGTGGTCCAGCATCCGATCGACACGCTCCATCAGCGAGGCGTCGCCCTCCCGCTTGTCGTGGAGCCAGGCGCGCGGGTGAGCCCGGTTGATCTCGCTGCGGACGCGGAAGGAGTCGGCGTTGGCCGAGTAGACGATGACCAGGCAGTCGGAGGCGTCACGAGCCAGGACGCAGAGGGCGTCGCTGCTGCTGGAGGACTGGTCCGGTGCCAGCCGGAGATCCCAGTCCACGATCGCCATGAGGGGCTGGGTGGCCGGCCCTCTGTCCCGCAGAACGCCGATCGCGCGGTTGGCGCTGCGGAATGCCAGTGGATGGAAGCCCTTGGCCGCGAAATGGCGGCGCAGCTCGTCCAGCTTCTCCGCGTCGTCCTCGAGCAGCAGCACCTCTGCGTTGGCCTTCACCGCAGGGCCACCCAGCCGGTAACGGGATCGCGCCGCGGACGCAGGCGCACCGCACTCCCCGAGAGAGCCCGGGTCGCAGAGCCGAAGCGACTCAGGGGAAGGTTGAATCCCGCCGGGTGCGCGGAGACCAGGGCCTGCAGGCTGGCGCTTCGGGCGAGCCGTCCACCGGGCATCTCGACCCCGGCGCCCGCCGCCAATCGCACTCCCCCCACCTCCGCTTCGAGGGCCCGGCTGGCCGCATCCGCCAGCTCCGCGTAACGCGAGAAGTCCCGGCTGTGTGCCGGCAGCCCGCGTGGCACCGGCCGGAGCCAGAGGACGAGAACGGGGTGTCGGGCGAGGGCCGGCCTGACGCAGGTTGGCAGCTCGGCGAGATCTCCCACGAGCATCCAGGGCCAGGGCCGGCACGAGGCCATGGCGATACCCGCTTCGTCCGGGCGGGCATCCTTGACCACCACCCGGAGCCGCTCAAGGCGCTCGCGAAGCCCGACCGCCAGCTCGCCGTCGTGGGAGAGGACCACCAGAGTGCGGTCGCGCTCTGGTGCCAGGGCTCCCAGGGTCAAGATCCCGGCTTCCACCGCTCCACTCCCTCTGCCCCGCCCCCTCCTCTGTCCGGCCACTTCCTCTGCCCTCTCCCGGGGTCATCGCGGCCGCGCCGATGCGGGCCGAGATGATAGGGGATGCAGTTCCCCTGCGGCGTTCGGTACCATCCGGCTTCCTCAGTTACGGGGGAGGGATGGCTTGAACCGGCGCCGGGTGTTCGCGGCAGTCTTCTTCAGCGTGGTGATCATCGCTGTCCTCGGCGTCATCGTCGGCGCCGAGATCGTGAGCGGTGGCCAGACCATCAGCGTGCTGCGACTGCGGACCGCGGTGCAGCTCGGCGACGTCTACTCGGCGGCAGACGTCGACGTGGTCCCACTCCGGATCGCCCCCGGTGATCTCAACTACGAGACGGTGGGGTCGGTGGCCGTGGGGGCCCGCTTTGCCCTGCCCCTCCAGGCGGGCGATCTGCTGAGCCCGGATGAGCTCGAGCCTCCCGGGGCGGAGATCGAGATCACGCTGTCCATCATCAATCCGCCGCCCATCCAGTCCGGGCAGTCGATCGACATCTTCGCGACTGTGCAGGAGAGTCAGGTGCTCATCGCTCACGCCGTGCCTGTCGTCGGGGTGAGCGGAGGTCAGCTGACCGTGCTGGTCAGCAGCAACGACGAGTTGGCGTGGGTCGAGATCGCCGCCTCCACCGCCCAGCTCCACGCGGTGGTGGCGGTCACCTCCGGACCGACCGGTCTTCCGCCTGCCAACCTTCAGGATGCGATCTGCGAGCTCGCCCCGAGTGACTGCGGGGGTCTGGCAAGCTCGCCGCCGCTCACCACACCCGCGCCGTCCGGGTCGGCGAAGCCGTCAGCATCGCCCAGCCCGACTCCCACCCCGTCTCCGTGACCCTCCTCATCGGAGTCTGCACCACGAGGGCAGGACAGACGTCGACGTACTGGGCGACCTCGCTGGCGTGGAGCCTGGCCGAGCAGCGCAGCGTGACCCTGGTGGACTGCGACATGGAGGGTGGCACGATCGCCGACCTCCTCTACCTCCGCATCGCGGACCGCAGCATCGGCAACTGTTTTGGCGACCGGCCCGCCCGTGCCGCTGACGTCGAGGAGCAGGCCGTCGACGTGCCGCAGCGCCCCAAGCTCCGCGTGGTCCCGGGGCTCCGCAGCAGCTATGGCTACGAGATCTCGGATTGCCTGCGCAGGGTCGGTCCGGCCATCGCCGCCCTGAACAGCGACGTGGTCATCGCCGACCTCGGCCACCCCCTTGCGCACCCCGGGCTGCGCTCCCCGCGCACGAGTGCCGAGGCCATCGCCTCGGTCTTTCATCGGGTCTTCATCGTCGTCCGCGACGAGCCGGCTCTGGTCGCCCGGAGCATCAACGTGCTCCGCACCGCCCGACCTTCCCACGGTGAGATGGTCATCTGCTACCAGCGCTCGCGGGCCCACCGTCGCAGCATCGTCGAGACCCTCGAACGCGAGCTTCCCGAGCTGCCGGTACGGGACGTCTGGCGCTGGGACGAGGGAGCGGCGACCCGGATGGGTGATAGCGGCGTCCCCATGACCCTCCCGGGCATCGACCAGGAGCTGCAGCTGTGAGTGCGGAGACCCTCCCCCGAGTCGAGGGGCATGAGTTCTCCGGCGACGCGGTCGTGGTCCGCGAGTGGCCGAGCATTCCTCCTGAGGACCGCGAGATCGCCCAGATCCTCGCCGCCAAGGTCGCTCAGATGCGCGGCAGCGAACCGCCGTCGGTGCTGC
>JBEKOU010000031.1:0-10661 GCA_049521435.1 Candidatus Dormibacteria bacterium
CCACCGCTCGCTGGCGGCGCTCGCCCGGAAGGCGACCTGCGTCTTCGTGGAGTCGAGGCCGAAGACCACCATGCCGTTGACGACCACCAAGACCACCCCGAGGCCGGGGAGCAACGCGGACTGGCCGAGTCGGAAGAGGAGGAAGAGCCCGAGCAAGAGGCCGACGAAGGCCAGCGCCAGCCCAACCTCCCGTGGTTGCTTGGTCAGACCGCCCAGGGTGGCCGTCGACCAGAGGCCGAGGCCGGCGACGGCCACGACCGTGCCGCCGAGGAGGAGGTATCCGAGCACTTGCGTGGTGATGCCGCTGGCGACGACGGCGAGGCCGATGCCCACCCACGTGGTGCTCTCGAGCAGGAGCACGATGCGGGCGAGATTGACCGGCCAGGGGACTGCGGGTCGGAGAGCAGGCGCCGCAGTGTGGGGCCCGCGTGGCAGCGGAGGAGCAGCCGGTGGCGCCGGAATCATGAGTGCCTTGTAGACCCACCCCCGCACGGGCGGCGGGGCGCCCTCGGATCGCGACGACGCTGTCGCACCGGCGCGATCGCCGCCGGCGAGCCCCTGCGGCTGCTGCGGACGGCTACGACGCCGGTGGTGACGCGGGAGGGAAACCGCCGGGCGGCTCAGCGGGTGGTGAGAGCGGGGGCGGCGACGGCGGGTAGGCGGGTGGGGCGGTGGGCGGCGGCGCAGCCGGATAGCCCTGCGCCGAGCCCGGCGGCGGAGGAGGCGGCGGGTACTGGCCGGGCGGCCAGGGTGGCGGCGCGTAGGGCGGAGGAGGGTAGCCGGGTGCGGGGCCGTAGCCCGGCGGTGGATAGCCGGGCGGCGGGCCATACCCGGGCGGTGGCGCCACCGGGTAGCCGGCGGCGGCGCGCGCCCCGCCAAACGCGCCCCGAGCACCGCCGCTGAAGCCGATCGCCCAGATGATCACCGCGTTCATGACGATGAGGATGAGGCCGGGAATCGGAGTCGACTGGAACGTAGTTCCGTTGCTCGCGTCGACGTAGGTCTGCGACCCGCCGACCGCCGAGAGGATCCCGATGATGAGTCCCAGGGACGCCAGGACAAGCCCCGTGACCCGTGGCCCTCCGGTGAGCCGGCCCATCGCCGCACCCGACCAGATGCCGGCGATCGCGAGCCCCACCATGACCACGCCGAACGCCGCGACGCCGATCCCGACGCCGGAGGCCGCGCCGCCGAGCGAGGTCGTCTGTCCGTTGAAGGTGATGCTGTTCCCCACGGCCATGACCACGATGCCGACGATCACCACCAGGACCCCGAGTAGGAGCCAGAGCACGCCTTCGGCGATGAGGAGCACTCGGCCCCCGGTCACCGAGCCGGGAACGGGCGGTCGATACATCGCGATCTCCGGTTACGGAGCGGGTGGGGGTGGCGGGAATGCATCCCCCGCTCCCTGGTCGTAGGACGGCGGCGGGGGCGGGGGCGGAGGCGGCGGGTAGGCGTCAGAAGCACCGGGCTGGCCGTATGCCGGCGGCTGGCCGTATGCCGGTGGTGGGCCGTACCCTGCGGGAGCCGCGGCGTAGCCGGGAGGAGGCGGCAGGCTCCGGAAGGCCGCGCGGGTTTTCCCGCTGAAGCCGAGGGCCCAGATGATCAGCAGGTTGACGACGATGATGACGATGCCCGGAATCGGCGTGGCGCGGAAGGTCCCCGCCGCGTGGAGGGTGGTCCGCGAGCTGCCCAGGGCGCTCACGATCCCGATCAGGAGCCCCAGGCAGGCGAGCACGATGCCCGTCACCCGCGGCCCGGTCGTGAGCCGGCCGATCGCCGCACCCGACCAGATGCCGATGATGGCGACGATGAGGATGACCGCGGCGAAGGCGAGCACCGTCCCGCCGACGACCCCGGCCGCAGCGGAGACGTTGGCGCCCGAGTACCCGACCTGCTGGAGACGGTTGACGAGCGCGCTCCCGGCTGAGAGGAACCAGACACCGACACCCGCGACGGCGACGGCGCCGAGCAGCCACAGCACGCTCTCGACGATCAGCAGGACTCGCCCCAGGGTGACCGATCCGGGGACCTGTGGTCGTTGCATCTGAATTGCTCCTGTCGGGTGGTCGGGGCGGCCACCCGGGTCGGACGGCCGCATCCCGCGACTATAGATTGGGTCGGGCAGTTGCGTCCGAAATCGGCTCCTCGGCGCCCGCCGGCCGGTCGGCAGAGGCCGGCGGCATGGGAAGGTCCGGCAGCGCAGCGGGCGGCGGCGCCACGGGGATGGCGGTCGCTGGCGCGGGCGGGTCGGAGGCGTAGAAGTACCCATGCAACTCCGGCCAGTAGTGGAGGAGGAGGATGGCCGCTCCGGCTGCCGGCCCGAACACCCACGTTTCCACGGAGTTCGTCATGAAGCCGATCAGGTAGACGGCGAGCGCGACTTCAGCAACGGCGAGCACGGGCCGGGCACCGGTGCCACGCGCCGCCACCTGATGCTCCACGACGACGAGGACGATGCCGATGACGACCAGGGCGAGGGCGAGCGCGGTCACCCCGCTCCCGCTGAGCGCCTGCTTGTCCACCACCCCGGTGAGCGTGACTCCCGTGTTCGCGCCGTTCGAGCCGCCGATGATGAGAACCTCGAGGGCTAGGACGGCGATCAGCACCATGATGGCCGCCTGGCAGTAGACGATCGTCCGCGCCACCCTGAGGCGCATCGGGATCTGGCTGCCACCGAAACGCATGGGCGCAGATTAGGCCGCCACCGGGGGCGCTGGGTTGTTTGTGAACACTTCGTAGCCGGACGGCAGCCTCTCGAAGCGCCGGGCTGCCGCGGTCGCCGCCTCCGGTGGACCCCGTGGTCAGCTCGGGGAGGTCACCTCGTCCGCGTCCGGCATCGCCTCCAGGGCGGTGACCACCTCACGGGTGAGCTGCGTCGGCGTCGACGCTCCCGAGGTGACCCCCACTCTGCGGATGCCCCGGAACCACTCCGGCCGCAGCTCAGCGGCGGTGTCGACCAGGAACGCCGGTTTGTGCCCCAGCTCCTCGACGACCTGCGCCAGGCGCCGGCTGTTGCTGCTCCGCCGGCTTCCCACCACCACCACGCAGTCGACGTCGTCGGCGGCCAGCACCGCCGCCTCCTGACGCTCCTGGGTGGCCCGGCAGATCTCGTTGTGGACCTCGATCTCGGGGAAGCGCTCGGCGAGGCGGTCGATGATGGACTGGGTGTCCCACATCGACAGAGTGGTCTGGCAGGTCACCGCCAGACGGGTCCCGGGCGCGAACTCCAGGGCATCTGCCTCTTCGATTGATTCAATCAGCGTGGTGTTCTCCGGTGCAACGCCCATCACTCCCGCCGGCTCGGGGTGGCCGCGCTTGCCGATGTAGATGACGTGGACCCTGCGCGCGGTCAGCTCGCGGACCAGGTCGTGGGTGCGGGTCACGTCGCTGCAGGTCGCGTCGACGATGGTCAGGCCGCGTTCGCGGGCGGCGTCGACCACCTGGGGGGAGATGCCGTGGGCGGTGAAGATGACCGTGCCCTCGGTGATCTGGGCGAGGCCCTTCATCCGGTCGGATTCCGCCACCAGGCGAACCCCGGCCTCCTCCAGCTCCCGGGTGGCGTGCTCGTTGTGGACCAGGTAGCCGAGCATCGTCACCGGCTTGCCGCCGCTCTCGGCGCCCACCTTCTTGGCCAGCCGGATCGCCTCGACCACGCCGTGGCAGTAGCCACGGGGGCGGATGCGCACGACCTCCATCCGGATCAGTCTACGCGAGGCTCCCGCTCCCGCCCGGCCCGCGCGTTCAGCCGCTCAGTGCCGCGCGCCCCTCGGGGAGGGGATCCACCGCCGCGGCGTCGAGGGCGAGGTGGGGGAGCGCTCGCCGCTCACGGCCGGCCAGCAGCATCCAGGCGTAGAAGCAGGCCCCGACGGTCAGGCCGATGGCGATCTTGATCCCGCTGGGGATGCCGCTCGGAGAGACGAACGCCTCCAGGGTGCCGGAGACCACCAGCAGCAGGATGACGGCGAGGGCGAGCCCGAGGGTCTCCCGCCCGGCACGGGCGAGTGCATCGGCGCGCTTCAGCATCCCGGGCCGCAGCACCGCGTCGCCCAGGCGCAGGCCCACCGCGCCGGCGGTGACGAAGATGCTCAGCTCCAGCAACCCGTGGGCGGCGATCAGCGACCAGAACGCGTAGTCGTAGCCGCCGGCGTGGATGGCGGCTCCCAGCGTGCCGAGGCCCCAGCCCTGGAAGAAGATCAGCAGGGCGGTGGGCACGCCGGCACAGAGGCCGAGGGCGAGGACGAGCAGGGCCACCTCGATGTTGTGCAGGAAGATGCTGGGGTCGGCCAGGAAGGCCTGGGGGAGGCTGATCCCGGGGCCGCCCTGCGCCATCTGTGCGAAGAGGGAGTCCGGCACCAGGAGCCCGCGCAGGTCCGGCCGGAGGTCGTAGGCGAGCCAGCCCGCGACGACCCCCGAGAGGAGGCAGCCGAGGGAGGCCAGGAAGTACCCGGCATTGGCCCGGAAGGCTCGGGGTGCCCCCGTAGCGAGGAAGCCGACCGCATTGCGAAGTCGTGGGGCCGGCCCGCGGTTGAGCAGCACGTGGGCACGCCCGCAGAGCGAGTTGAGGTACTCGGTGACGGCCTGGTCCGGGAAGTCGCGCCGGGCGATGGCGAGGTCGCTCGCGGTGCGCCGGTAGAGGATCGCGAAGCGCTCGATGTCGGCCGACCCCAGACCGCGCAGGTGGTTGCCGGCGAGCGCCGCCGTCCGCGATTCCAGCTCAGCCCAGCGAGCGCGGCGGCCGGCCGAGAACGTCTCCAGGTTCACGGCGGCGTCCAGGGAGGGGGAGCACCCAGCCCGCCGTAGGGGCCGGGCGGCGGCGGCGGCGATCCCCCGGCGCCGAGGCGCGGCGCGAGCTGCAGGAAGAGCCGCTCGAGGAACAGCTCCGGCGGCCACATCCGCTCGGGCGCACCGGGCGGGAGCTCCATCCGCTCGAGCAGCCGGAGCGCCAGCCGTCCCGCCAGGTCGGCGCGCTGGTTGGGCGCGAGCCCGGGGCGGCTGAGAAAGGTGCGCACCGCCGACAGCTCGTGCTCGCCGAGATGGGTGAGGCCGTCGATGCCGGGACCGGGGTCATGGGTCCGCAGGTAGACGGGCGCCGGCATGGTCGCGGTCAGGAGGGTGACCGGGGTCCGCTCCCGCACCACCACGGTGCCGGCGACGAGGTCGCCAAGGCGCCGGGACTGGGGGTGGAAGAACATCAGGATGACACCGACTCCAACGAGGTCGAGGATGTAGACAAGGCTGCGGAGGAAGTACTCGCCGCTGCTCGCGGTGCCGCCGTCGACCCGGATGACCCGGAGGCCCATCGCGGACTTGCCCAGCGTCTTGCCCCCGCTCACCGCCTCTGAGAGCGTGAAGTAGAGGATCGCGATGATCACCCAGGCGGCCACCAGCAGGAGGCTGGCGAGGCTGAAGACGACGATGGTGTTGGACTCGCTGCTGTTGCCGGCGGCCGCGGCCGCGATCGCGATGACCAGCAGCGTGACGATGAGCAGCAGGCAGCCGAGGACGAGGCCGTCGAGCAGCGCCGCGGTGAGCCGGGTGGCCACCCCGGCGACCCGGAAAGAGATGCCGACGTTGTCGGCGGTCGTGACCCGCTGGGTGTCGTAGCCCGTGTTCACGTGCGGGTGGTCGTCCTCGCCCGGCGCGAGTGCCGGGGTACGGGGCGGGTGATGGTGGCCACGTCACCGGTCATGCTGTCATCCCCCGTCGACGGAGGGTGCGCCGCGACCGCATCGTCGCCGTCCGGAGCGGGTGGGCCCAGGTTCGCGTCCCTGGTGGCGGCTGCGCTCGCCCTCCTGCCGTTGGTGGCCCGGGAGAGCCTGCGCCCGCCCTTCGCCACCCGAGTGATCGCCTGCTTGCCTCGCGCGGCCCACGACCTCGCCTCGGCTTCCCTCGTGGAGAGGAGGCCCGACGCCGTGAACTCCTCACCGAGCCGCACCCGGTTCCAGAGTGCCCCGATGAGGATGAATTCGGAGAGGAAGAAGAGCCAGGTGGCCAGCAGGAAGAAGAGGGCGAGGCTCTGACCGTAGGTGTCGAAACCGTGGGCAAGCTTGGCGTAGAGGGGGAAGAGGAGCGTGATCAGCTCGATGAGCGCACCCGAGACCAGTGCCCCGGGCCACAGCTGGCGGAGGCGGAAGGTGCGGTTGGGCACCAGCCGGTAGATGATCAGCGTGAGCGCCGCCATCGCCACGAACCCCGCCACCGGCCCGATCCCGGCCATCACCGGGACCAGGTTCATCAGGGTGTTGGACGCGACTGCGATGAGCAGGCCGGCCACCAGGACAAACATCATCACCGCACCCATCGCGCGCCGGCGCAGGAAGCTGCGCTGGGGGAAGTCGAAGATGCGGCTGAGGCAGAACTCGAGCGATCCGAAGAAGTTGGTGACCCCCCAGAGGAGGCCGACGATGCCGGCGATGCCGAGCAAACCGGCGTAGTGATGCAGGTCGTGGGTGACCACGGCGTTGAGCTCGATCCCGCTCTGGCCCGGAAAGGCCCGGAGGATCGCGGTCTGCGCCTGCTTCTGGATGCCCGGGCCGTTGACCACCCACCCGACGATGGCCAGGGCGCCGAGGATCATCGGGAACATCGACATCACCGCGTTGAACGCCAGGCCGGCTGCGTGACTCCCGGTGTGGGTCGACCCGTAGGCGCCGACGACGCGGCCCAGGGTGCTGGCCCGGAACCGGCGGAGAGACGGCTGCCACGGGCGGGTGACGGTGGCCGGTGCGTCCTCCTGGGGCGGGGCCGTTTCCATCACGCCATTCTGGCCGGGCGGTGGGGACGGCGGGTGGCCGGGTTCCAGGCTTGCGTCCTGGCCATCTTATCTGTTATCGTCGATAGACGATGATAGTTCAACGCGAGGCGGCAGAGCTCTTCGCGGGCTGGTTCAGGTGCCTGGCCGACCCGACTCGGATCCAGATCCTGAACCTGCTGGCGAGCGAGCGCCGACCCATGACGGTGGGCGAGATCGTCTCCGCCGTGGACGTTGGCCAGTCGACGGTGTCCGAGCACCTGCGCCGGTTGGCGGAGACCTGCTTCGTCTACGTCGAGCACCGCGGCACCGCGAGCCTGTTCCGCATCAACGAGCACTGCATCGAGTGCCTGCCGTCCGCCGCCGAGCTGGTGATGGGGGAGGTGGGCACGGGCGTGCTGCCGCCACGGCAGCCGGGGGCGACGAGCCGGCGCGCCCGGCGTCAGGCCCACCGGCAACCCGCCTAGAGAGTGGCGCACGCACGAGCTCCCTTCCCAAGGGATCAGAGAGGACAGGAGTTGACCACACCCGAGAGGAGGTGCGCCGTGGTTACAGAAGCCGCCAAAGCACAGCGCGAGACTGGCGGTAGCAGCGAACACACTGGCCGAGCCGAGGTGACGCGACAGGTGGATGCCGAGCGGACCTGGAAGCCGTACCAGGTGATGTACGAGGTCATCAAGGCGCTGAGGGAGCTGGAGTCAGGCTCGATCCTCGAAGTGACCACCAGAGGCGATGAGGGCCTCCTCAACGATCTGCAAATCTGGTCCGAGGTCACCGGCCACACCCTCATCGCGTCCCAGCGTCAAGCCAATGACACGGCGCGCTCGCTCATCCGGAAGGGGGAGCCGCAGAGCAATGACCACCGGATGACGGTGGTCATCTCCACTGCCAGCCTGGAACATGTTGTCTACCCCTTGGATAAGGCCCTCGCCGGTTCCGTCCTGGGAATGGAGGTGAACGTGGTATTCGAGGGCGCGGGCGTCCGCCTGCTCCAACGTGGGTACCGCGCGAAGCTGTCAGGGGTCGTCGGCCGCATCTTCACACCCATGGTGGAGAGAGTGATGAAGAGGGAGATTGGCTGGCCGCTGCCCCAAGCTTCGATCCTGATCCTGGAAGATCTCGGCGCCCATTTCTATGCGTGCGGGCCGTCGATGTTCGGCTACGGCGTCCGCAAGGAGGAGCTGATGGTCGAGCCGTGCACTATCGCAGCCGTGGTCACCTGGGCCGACCTGCTCAGCCGGTCGGACATCCAGGTCTTCTCGAAGGCGCAGTTCGAGAAACCGTAGTCGCGCCCTGCCCGCAGAACGCTTCAGAAGATGGGGGAGACCCTGGGCGTACCCGCGTCATTCGACGATGGCGACCGTCTGGCCTTCCTGGACCACCTCGCCCTTGATGGCCAGGATGGCGGTCACGGTTCCAGAGATGGGGCTGGTCACCGGGATCTCCATCTTCATGGACTCGAGGACCATGATAGTCTCGTCCTCCTCGACCCGCTGGCCCACCTCGGCGACGATCCGCCAGAGGCTTCCCAGCACCTCGGCCTTGACCTCCATCGGGCCGTCACCGCGCCTTGGATCGGGGGGTGCTCCGGTCGGGGAGGGTGCGAACGCCCTTCCCCACCGCCCCCCTCATCACGAGGCTCCGATCACGGTCCGGCGACGAGCAGGCGGTTGTCCACCCATCCCGTCCAGCCATTGGAGCAGAGGACGTGGGCCCATGCTCCGCGCACCTCGGTCACCTGAACCGGAAGGTGGCCGCCCAGCGTGGCGATCACAGCTCCGGCGGGGTCGGGGGCGGCCCAGGCCTGCATTCCCTGGGGCGGGACCTTGTGGCCGGGAGTCCAGGCCGGCTGGACAGGGGCCGGAGCCGGCAGCGGGGCCGCCGCAGCCTCCGGCGTGAACGGCGTGTCGTAGCCCTCTCCGGAGGCACCAGCCGAACCCGATGCCGGCTGTGCGAGCGGGCCCGGGGTGGACTCGAACTCGATGGGTGCGGCCGACTCCGGATAGCTCTGGCCCGGGGAGTCGAGCGGGTGATACGGCGAGGCCAGCGGCTCGAAGGTCGTCTCCGCAGCCTCTCCCCAGGGGCTGCTAGCCGGTTCCGGCTCCGCGCCGCCGGTGGCCGCCGCCTCCGCGACGCCTTGCTCCTCCTGCTCCGCCACAGCAGGGACCTCGGTCGATGCACTCGGGGCGGCGAAGTCGGAGCTGGCGGACGCGGCCGGCGACCAGGCCCACGGACTCGACTCAGGAGTCGCCTCTACCTCGGGGGCGGCCTCCACGTCGGGGGTGGCATCCGCCTCGGGGGCGGCCTCCGCCTCAGGTGTGGCACTGACGTCGGCTGACGCCTCGGTCTCCGGGGATGTCTCGGCTCCGGCGAAAGCCTGTCCCTCGGGGTAACCCCCTCCGGCGGCGTATCCCGGCTCGGGGTAGCCCTCCACTCCCGCGCCCACGGTCGCGGCCGCCGCCTCGGGCGCGGCCTCCGTCACGAGATCAGCGTCGGCTTCGGGGGCTGGCGCGTAGGCGGGGACCGCCTCGTATACGGGGCTCCCCGTATCCTCGGGAGCCGCGGCATCCACGGGGACGGCCATCTCCTCGGCTGCTGGAGCGTCCTGGGGCACCGCGGACTGGTCGAGCGCTTCGCCTCCCCCCACGGCGGCAAAGGATGCGCTGGCTCCCGCCGGCGACCACGCCCACGGTGTCGGAGCGGCGGCCTCGGCGACGCCGCCTGCCATCGAAACGGAATCGGCAGCGGCGCCTGCCCCGGCCGGCACCGGCGTCTCCGCCTCGCCGCCGGCGACACCGACCACTTCGGTCGCCCGCACTCCGGTCGCGGATGCCTCGGCGGCCACGCCCGTGAGCCGGAGCACCGCGCTCCAGGTCCGCTGGACATCGCTGACCGCGGTCAGGAGGCTGTGCTTGCTCAACCCGTCGAGCACGATCCAGGTACTGATCACGACCTGCTCTCCGGCGGGGTCGAGGCTGGCCGTCACCGGTCCCGGTCGCCTCTCCTCGAGCTCGACCAGGTCGGCGGCGAGATCGCCGCTCCCGGCGGGATGGGTCGCCTGGGCGAGGTCGACGACGCTGCGCAGGACCAGCCGGTCTCCGCCGCCCGGGAGGGTCGCGGTCACCTCGGCACCCGCGAACTCCAGCCCCAGCGTGAATTCGGCACCCGGGTCGCCCTCCTCCTCCACGCACCGCACGTCGCTATCGCCGCTGCACCAATCCAGGATGCGCTGCTTGTCGTCAGTGGCCATGACCCGGGAACCTCCAGTGGAGCGGCTCGATCCGCTCTCCGAGCGAGGGGGAGGTTCAAGATTCTCGCAGGAACCAGGCGGTGAGGGGCGCTTTTTGTCAGGTTAATCGAAGAAGAGACGGAAGCCCTGGGGGCTCGCATCCATCCCGATCCCCCGGTAGAAAGCGTGGGCCTCGGTGCGTCGCGCGCTGGAGAGGAGCTGGATCCGGTGGCAATTCGCCGTGCGGGCCCTGCGGGCCGCCTCGTCCATCAGGGCGCGGCCCACCCCCCGGCGGTGGTACCGGTCGTCGACAACCACGTTCTCCACGGCGCCCCAGGGGCGCCCTCCATGGGTGAGGCTCGGCCGGACGATGAGCAGGTCGACGGTTCCGGCGACCGTTCCGTCGACGGTTGCCACCAGCACGGTGCGGTCCGGGTCGGCGGCGATGCCGGCAAACTCCACCTCTGCCTCGGCGAGCGTCAGTGGCGGCTCGGGGGAGAGCCCGCCGGAGAGCTGGTGGTACAGGTCGAGCAGGGCGGGGACGTCGGCCACCACGGCGGGCCGGACCTCGACGGTCATGTCGAGGGACCCTGAGCCAGAGCGCGAGCATCGTCGCGCTGGACCTCGCGCGGGCCGATGACGTCCAGTTCGTCAACGCCGTCGTAGACGATGATGTCG
>JBEKOU010000032.1:0-10289 GCA_049521435.1 Candidatus Dormibacteria bacterium
CCTCGAGCCGCGCCTGCAGGCGGGCCAGCAGGGCCACCAGACGGTCGGCCACCGTCGATTCCGGGGCGGCCCGGTGGCGGAGCGCGTCCTCGATGCGCAGCTCGGTGCGGACGATGCCCCGGTACCCGACGGTCACCGCCTCCCAGCCGCTCGGCTCCAGGACGATGAGGGCGGCGGGGGAGGGGCGGGTCGCGACCTGGCGGGCACCGCGCGAGTCGCCCTCCTCGTCGATGCAGCCGATCACCGTGTAGCGCGCCAGCCCGCTCCTCGGCTGGAGGGCGACCGCGGCGATGGCCGCCGCCAGCGGGCCCTTGGCGTCGACCGAGCCCCGGCCGAAGATGCGGCCGGCCTCGCGTCGCGGCGGGATGGTCCCGGGGACGGTGTCCAGGTGGCCGAGGAGCATGACCTCGCGGGGTCCCTCGCCCCAGCCGGCGACCACGTTGCCGGCCGGGTCGATCTCGGCGTCGAAGCCGGCACCGGCCAGCCGGTCGCGGAGCGCGCCCGCCAGGCGCCACTCGCTCCCGGTTGGGCTCGGGATGGCGAGCATCTCGAGCAGGAGGTCGCCGACGGCGATCGTGCTCGGGGCGGTCGCGGTCATGGGGCGTCTTCCGCACGGGCGCCGACGGGGCGCGTCGTGCTTGGGGGGACCGGCGTCGGACAGCTTTGCTGTCCGCGCCTCGTTCTCGGCGGCGCTGCAATCGCCGCCTGCGAAAGCCCCCCTTCGACGACGCGCCCCATCAGCGCTCCGCCGATTGCATCTCGCGCCTGCGCAAACCCCCCTTCGCCGACGTGCCCCGCCGGCGCTGCACCGATTGCATCTCGCGCCTGCGCAAGCCCCCCTGCGACGACGTCCCCGGTCGGCGCTGCACCCACTGCCGAACTCACGACGCGGCACCCACGGCGGCCTGGCTGCGGGCCAGGGCGAGCACGTGGTCGGCCATCCGGCCTGGGATGTCGACGCCCGTCGTGTCGATGCTGTGGCGGAACTCCATGGTGTGGTTGACCTCGGAAATGAGCAGCTCGCCGTCGCCGCGCTCCAGGAGGTCGACGGCCACCATCCCCCCGCCCACCGCGCCGGCGGCGCCGCGGGAGAGCCGGTCGATCTCGGCCGTCACGGGGCAGTTGGAGGCGTGGCCACCGCGCGCCGTGTTGGTGATCCAGTGCTCGGACATTCGGTAGATGGCGCAGATGGTCTCGCCGCCCACCACGAAGCTGCGGATGTCGCGTCCCGGCTTGTCGACGTGCTCCTGGATGTAGTAGACGGAGTCGGCGGCGGAGCCGAGGGCGCGCTTGTGTTCGAGCACCGCCTCCGCGGCGTCGCGGTCATTGAGACGCGAGACCATCCGTCCCCACGAGCCGACCGCGGGCTTGATCACGACGGGGTAGCCCAGCTCCTCGATGGCGCGCAGCGCCGCCTCCGGGGTGAAGGCGATCAGGGTGCGCGGGGACGGCAGGCCCCGGGCGGCGAGGGCCGCGCTGGTGGCGAGCTTGTCCCCGCAGGTGGCGACGACGGCGGCCGTGTTGACGGTGGGCACCCCCTGCGCCTCGAGCACGCGGAGCGCGGCCAGCGCCCGGGTCTGGCTGAGGCTGCGATCGACGACGACGTCCCACCGGGGCGGGACGCCCGCCGGACCGCGGATGTCGAGGACGACCTCGTCGTCGTCGATCCGCTCCGGCTCGGTGCCGCGGGCGCGGAAGGCCTGGAGGAGCAGCTTCTCCTCGACCCGGATCCGCGAGCAGAGGATGCCGATGCGGGGAGAGGTCACTCGCCCCAGTCCTCCTCTTCGGGTGGGGCGACCTCGAGGCGGGCCGGGGCCAGGCCCCGGATCTCCAGGTCGGCGCCGCACTCCGTGCAGGAGACGATCTCACCGACCTCGGCGTCATCGCCGATCGCCACCTGGGCGTCACATTCGGGACAGACAGCGGTCAATCCAGCCACGGTCAGACCTCCTCAGCGCTTGTCATGGTCAGACCACCTCTTCGATGGCGGCCCAGCCGTGATTCTTGATCAAATCGACCAGCGAGCCGGCCTCGCTGATGCGGCGGGCGACCGCCGAGGGCGCCTCGCCCTGGAAGGTGCGGCCGCCGGCCACGATGGTGCCGTGCTCGATGTCGACCACCACCTCGTCACCGTCCTGGACGGCGCCGTGGAGGTCGGCGCAGCGGATCACCGGCAGCCCGAGGTTGACCGCGTTGCGGTAGAAGATGCGGGCGAAGGACCGCGCCACCACGGCGCTCACCCCGCTCGCCTTGATCGAGAGCGGCGCGTGCTCTCGGGAGCTGCCGCAGCCGAAGTTGTTGCCGGCCACGATGACGTCGCCGGCGCGCACCGTCTCGTGGAAGTCGGGGCGGTTCTCGATGAAGCAGGCCTTGGCGAGCGCGGCCGGGTCGGTGGTCAGGTTGTAGCGGCCGGGCATGATGGCATCGGTGGAGATGCCGTCCCCGAAGCGGAAGACCCGCCCCATCAGTTCTCCTCCCGTGGGTCTGCGATGACCCCGGCCAGGGCGGACGCGGCCGCCACCGCCGGGTTGGCCAGGTAGATCTCGGCGTCCGGGCTCCCCATGCGGCCCGGATAGTTGCGCATGCTGGTCGAGAGGGCACGCTCGCCGGGGCCGAGGGTACCGTGCTGGCGGCCCAGGCAGGGGCCGCAGCCGGCGGCCATCACCACCGCCCCGGCGCGCACGAAGGTGTCGATGTAGCCGCGCTCCAGCGCCTGCACGTAGGCGGTCCGGGTCCCCGGGATGATGATGGTCCGGGTGCTTGGGTTCACCTGCCGGCCCGCGAGCATGCCGGCGACGATCGCCATGTCCTCGATCCGCCCGTTGGCGCAGCTGCCGATGAACACCTCGTCGAGGCGGGTGCCGGCAAGCTCGGAGAGGGGACGCACGTTCTCGATGGCGGGTGGCGCCGAGACCTGCGGTTCCAGCTCGGTGACGTCCACGCGCAGGACCTCGGCGTAGGACGGTTCGCTCGGAAGCAGGTCGCCCCCGTCGGCGAGGTGGAGGTACTCCCAGGTCTTGGCGTCCACCTCGCAGAGCCCGCACTTGGCGCCGAAGTCGACCGAGAGGTTGGAGAGGGTGAGCCGCTCGGAGAGGCCCATCGCGCTGACGGTGGGCCCACCCCACTCGACGGAAAGGTAGTTGGCACCCTCGGCGCCGAGCTGGCGGATGACGTGGAGAGCGAGGTCCTTGGCCTGGACCCCCCTCGCCAGCTGGCCGGTCACCTCGATCCGGAGGGTCTCCGGCACCCGGAACCAGGAGCGCCCGGTGGCCATGGTCACCCCGATGTCGGTGGAGCCCATCCCGGTGGCGAAGCACCCCAGGGCTCCATAGGTGGTGCTGTGGGAGTCGGCGCCGACCACCACGCCACCGGGACGGATGAATCCGCGCTCCACCATCACCAGGTGGCAGATCCCCTCGGCGAAGAGGTTGCGGATCCCGTACTCAGCGGCGAACTCGCGGATGCGGCGGTGCAGCTCGCTGGCGGCCACGCTGTTCGAGGGGAACACGTGGTCGAAGCTGAACACGGTTCGCGAGGCGTTCCAGATCGGCATCTCCAGGCTGCGGAAGGCGTCGATGGCGAGCGGTCCGGTGACGTCGTGGGCCATCACCGCGTCGACCTCGGCGACCACCGTGTCGCCGGCGTGGACGGGCCGGCCCACCCGCCGGCTGAGGATCTCTTCGACCAGTGTTCCCATCTCGATTTGGATTCTCCTGATGTGGGGGCTAGGCGGCGGGGTTGGGCCAGCTGAGCAGGAGCTCGTCCACCTGCTCGTCGGCGAGGGTCGCGGAGTCGGCGAGCCGCTTGATCTCGGCGGTGGCCGCCGCGATCTGCTCCTCGCCGAGGTCGAGCCCGAGGCTCGCGGCGCGGTCGCGGATGGCGTTGCGGCCGACCAGCCGGTGGCCGATGAGTATCTGCCGATCCAGGCCATAACGTTCGGGCTGGAGCACCTCGTAGCTGCGCGGGTCGCGGAGCACCGCGTTGCTGTGCATCCCCGCCTTGTGGGTGAAGGCGAAGGCGCCGGTGATGGGGGCGTTGAAGGGCACCCCGATGCCGAGGATGCGGGCGACCAGGGCGTCGAGCCGGGGGAGGAGGTCGAGGCGGTAGGGCTCGACCCGCTCCGGGGAGACGGTGCCGATCCGGGCGATGAGCCCGGAGAGGGAGGCGATCCCGTTGCGTTCGCCGATGCCGAGCACGGTGGTGTCGATGTGGGTGGCCCCGGCCTCCAGGGCGGCCAGGGCGTTGGCCACCGCGCAGCCGGTGTCGTTGTGGCCGTGGAACTCGATGTCGCAGCCGACGGCGGCTCGCACCGCCACCACCATCTCCTCGACCTCGCGCGGGGTGGCGATGCCGACCGTGTCGGCGATGCCGACCCGGTGGGGTCCGCAGGCGTCGACGGCCCGGTACACCGCCAGGATCTCCTCGAGGTCGCTCCGGAAGGCGTCCTCGCAGCTGAAGCGGATCTCACGTCCAGCGCTGCGGACATGGCTGATGACCCCGCAGGCGATGTCGATCACCTCGTCGAGGGAGCGGCGGTGGCTTGCCCGGCGGAGCACGTCGGAGGTGGCGAAGAGCACGTTGACGCCGTCCGCGCCGGCGGCGAGCCCCCGGTCCACATCCTCGATGGAGCAGCGGGTGTGGGTGAGCACCCGGGCCCGGGGCCGGGCGGCGACCACGGCCCTCAGATCGGCCTCCGACTGGGGCGAGGCCGCCGGGGAGGTCATCTCGATGTAGTCGACGCCGAACTCGTCGAGGGCGGCGACGATCTCCAGCTTCTGGCCGGTGGTGAAGTCGGCCCCGGCGAACTGCTCGCCCTCGCGGAGGGTCGAGTCGACGATGGCCATGCGCTCGACGGTCACGCGCGCGCCTCCAGCGACTCGTGGGCGTTCATGGCGTGGAGCACGGCCTCGGTCATCTCGCCGGTCGAGCTGGTGCCGCCCAGGTCGGGGGTGCGTGTCCCGGCGTCGAGGGCCGCGTCCACCGCGGTGCGGATCTCGGCCGCGACCTCGGGGAGGCGGAGCGAGTGCTCGAAGAGGAGGGCGACGCTCAGGATGGAGCCCACCGGGTTGGCGATGCCGCGCCCGGCGATGTCCGGCGCGGTGCCGTGGATCGGCTCGTAGAGGGCGGGGCCGCCCTCGGGATTGAGGCTGGCCGACGCCATCAGCCCGAGCGACCCGCTGATCGCCGCCGCCTCGTCGCTCAGGATGTCGCCGAAGAGGTTCTCGGCGACCACCACGTCCAGCGCTGACGGCCGCTGGAGCATGCGCAGCGCGAAGCTGTCGATGAGCTGGTGATCGAGGGCGACGTCCGGGTTGTCCGCGGCCAGCTCGGAGGTGACGTCGCGCCAGAGCCGCCCGCTGACGAGGGCATTCGCCTTGTCCACCGAGGTGAGGTGGCGGCTGCGGCCGCGGGCCAGCTCAAAAGCGAAGCCGACGACGCGGGCGATCTGCTGGCGGCTGTAGGTGATGGTGTCATGGGCGCGCTCCGCGTCGCCCTCGCCGCTCCGGCCGTGAGCGCCGTAGTAGGCGCCGGCCGACAGCTCGCGGACCACGACGAAGTCGGTGCCGCGGGTGACCTCGGGCCGCAGCGGGCCGCAGCCGGAGAGGGCGGGGAAGGCGCGGACGGGGCGGAGATTGATGCTGAGGCCCAGCCGCTGGCGCAGCCCGTGGATGGCTGCTCCCGGCCTCGCGTCGCCGCGCAGATGGTCCCAGCGCGGGGCCCCGGCGGCGCCGAAGAGGACGGCGTCGGCCGCCCGGCAGAGCTGGAGTGTCGCCTCGGGCAGGGGGCGTCCCTCCGCCTCGATGGCGGCTCCGGCGATCGGCCGCTCGGTCAGCTCCAGGGAGAGGTGGTGGGTGGCGGCGGCGCGCTCGAGGACGCTCACCGCGCTGGCGATGACCTCCGGGCCGATGCCGTCGCCGGGAAGGACGACGACACGGATCGGGTGTGATTGCGGCTGGATGCTCATGGGACTCCCGCGGATTTCTTCTGAATTGCTCTGGACAAACGAAGAGGGCTCCCTCGCTCTGGGGGAGCCCTCTTCCGCGGCGGCGGGAGCGCCTCGCGGCGCGCGCCTCTACTTCGTACCGGCGGATCTGGCCCCTGCGAGGGCTTTGCGTCCGGCGAGCTGTTTCGAGGCGTGCGCGGTCTGCATAGTCGGGCAACTATACGGGTTCGCTGGTTGCGGCGTCAACCTGATCTCGGCACCGGGGATGCAGCAGAGGCGGGGGAGGGTGGGCTGAAGATGAGGAGGAGGCTATGAGAAGTGCTCGATCAGCACCTGGGAGATGCCGCTCACCATCACCCCGCCCACAGCCCAGCAGTCGCTTGCGCCGACGCACGTCGCGCCGGCGAGTGAGCTGTACCCCGAGAGCGCGGGAGCGGCGGAGACGTTCCAGGTTCCCCCCGCGTACCCCTCGATCAGCGCCTGGAACTCGTACTCCAACGTTTCGGTGCTCACGGGGGAGTACTCCCCCGCGGTCCAGCAGCTTCCGACCCCGGTGCAGGCCACCCCACTCAGCGCCACCCGCACGCTGGGGGAGAGCGTTGGGCTGGTGACGATGTTCCACGCACCGCCCGCGTACTGCTCCACCAGTCCCTGGGTGCCACCGTCAGTGGAGCCGACGGCCCAGCAGTCGATGGTGCTGACGCAGGCGACGGCGGAGAGGCCGCTGCCCGTGCCGCCGGACGGAGGGGGGCTGGTGACGACGGCCCAACCGCCGCCCGAGTACTGCTCGACCAAGCCCTGGCTGTCGCCGTTGGCATCGCTCGAGGTGGAGCCGACAGCCCAGCAGTCGGCGCTGCTCACGCAGGTCACGCCGGAGAGACGGTTCCCCGTGCCGGGGGATGGAACGGGGCTGGCGACGATGCTCCAGCCGCCGCCCGTGTAGTGCTCGATCAGTCCCTGGACCAATCCCTCGTTGACGCCATTGCCGTACTTGCGCGTCACCCCGACGGCCCAGCAGTCGCTCGGGCTGACGCAGGTCACGCTGTCGAGCTGGCTATCGACGGGGCCCGAGGGGGTGGGAGTGGGGACTGCGCTCCAACCGGATCCGGCGTACTGCTCGATCAGGGCCTGGCCCGCGAAGCTGGGGAACTGGGAACCGACAGCCCAGCAGTCGCTGCTGCCGGCGCAGGCCACGCCGTAGAGGAAGGCGCCGCCGGGACCGGGGGTGGGGGTGATGTCAGCGGGGACGATGTTCCACGACTCTCCCGTGTAGTGCTCGATCAAGCCCGTGGTGGCCGAGCCACCCCATCCGACAGCCCAGCAGTCATGGACGCTGGGGCAGGCGATGCTGTCGAGTGAGAGCCCGTCATCCCCGGAACTCGCGGCGCCGGGGACGACGCGCCATGAGAGCGGTGCGGCCAGTGTCGCGCCTGAGCCCCGCGACGCTGTGGCCGTGGTAGGCACGGCGGGGGTGCCATGTGGGCTCGACGAGGAGCAGCCCGAGGCGAGTGTCGTGAGTAGCACCGTCGCGATCGTGGAGGTCGTCATCCTCACCGGGCGTGCTCGCCGGGTCGGGCTCCGGCTCGAGCCGCCTCGGTGGACGAGCCGCCTGGCGCCCCCCGACCTCACCGCGGATCCAAACCTGAACACCGTCTGTACCTCGTGCGGGCCGCCGGCATCCGGGCCACAGGGTACAGAGGCGGGGGCTGCGACATCTACACTCCCCTGGCAGTGGACGCGAGCCTCCGCCGTGTGCTCACCGAGGCTGTGGGGACCGACTCGGTCCTGCAGGGTGGCTCGGTCCTCGCCCCCGCCTCTGCGGAGGACGTGGCCGCTGTCCTGAGGATCGCCCAGGGGCGGCGCCTGCCCCTGCGGCTGACCAGCGGCGCGGGCGAGGCCGGCACGGCCCCGGACGGCGGGGCCGTCCTCAGCCTCGCCCGGCTCGTGGCCCTGAGCGTCGACGCCTCCAATGGCGTCGTCCGGGCGGAGGCCGGAGCCACTCTCACGGCCCTGGCTGCCGCCCTGGCGGACGCCGGCCTGGCCGTACCCGGGCTGAGCGCCGCTCGCGGCTCGGAGCGTGTCGGTGGCCTGATCGCCCGCGGTGGCGTCTCCCGCCGCAGCCTCACCGGGATCGAGGCCGTCCTCCCCGGCGGCGACCTGGTCCAGTTCGGCGGAGCGGTCCTCAAGGACGTCGTCGGATACGACATCGCATCGCTGCTGCTCGGGAGCCGGGGCAGGCTTGCGGCCATCCTCGCCGTCCACCTCCGGCTGGTACCCGCGGGGGTCGCGGTCGAGGTCGCCGAGCCCCGGGGGGGGCGCGACGTCGGCGATGTGGTCGGAGTCTTCGATCCCGAGGGAATCCTGGTCGCGACCTGAGGTCGATCAGAACGGTGCCGGGGCGGCGGTGACCTGGGGGGGCACGTAGGTGACCTTGGCGAGCTTCCGGCCCTCGTAGTCGAGGGCGAGGAGCCCCCCCTTGGCACACTGGAGATGGTGGAGGGCCCAGGGGCGACGGCCCAGGTGCCGGATCCAGAAGGCCTGGATGGGGTCGCCGTGGCTGACGCAGACTCCGCTCCCGCCGCCCGCGCCTTCCAGCGCCCGCTGGAGCGAGCGCTCCACCCGGTCCGCCATCGCGGCGACCCTCTCATCGCGCCGGAGCAGGCCGGGGTAGGCCATGTGCACCCACCAGAGCGGCCGGCGCCATGGCACCTGGGGGTAGGGGACGCCCTGGAGGTACAGGCTGAAGCGCGCCTCGACCAGGTCGTCGTCCACGATGACCTCCGGGCCGTCGAGATGCCGGGCGATGATCGAGGCCGTCTCGCGGGCACGCTCCAGGGGACTGGTGCGGATCACCCGGATCGGTTCTGCCCCCAGACGCTCTCCCAGCGACTCCGCCTGAGCGAGGCCCTTGTCGCTCAGCCCGAAGCCGGGCAGGTAGCCGTAGAGGACCCTCTGCGGGTTGGCCACGTCGCAGTGACGGACGAGATAGAGCCGGATCCTCTGCTGCACCGCCCGATGCTACCAGCGGCCGGGGAGCCCTCCGGGCCCGCGCGCGTAACCACACGTCCGTCACCCGGTCCCCGAGATGCCGCAGGGCGTTCACAGTTCGATGACGCGCTCGTTCCTCGGCCTTGACGGCCCGCCACGATCTGCGCAGCGGATCCACAAGGACCGCCACAACCCATCGGGTCTCCCTCGTGGCTCGGAGCCCGAGCGGGAGCCATCGCCGAGTCACAGGTAGGAAACAGTGGCTGTAAGTGCCCAGCGACGCCGCCGCGTCCTCGTCGCCGTTGTCGCCGCCGCCATCGCGGCCGGCGCCTTCTACCTCGCCATCGAGTACACCAACAAGACACCCGCGACGTCGGCGGGGACCGCGACGGCCACGGCGCCCCCGGTCGCGACGGTCACCGTGGTGGAGGCGGCCAGCGCCATCCCCGTTGGCAATGCGATCACCGCCACCAACCTGAAGATGGTCCCCGTCGCCGCCAGTGACCTCCCCGCCACGACGGGCGCCACCCCCCCCTACTACACGAGCGCAGCGACTCTCACCGCATCCACGGAGTACGCCGCCATCCAGATCCCGGTGGGGACCGTGATCCTCAGCTCGATGGTCACGTCCAACCAGACGGCGGTCACGGCGCCGGTCGCCGGCACCAACTTCAACCTCCCGGCCGGCGACGTCGCGCTCGCACTTCCCTACAGCCCATCTTCGGGCAAGGGCGAGATCGAGGGCGATGGCACCGGCGGCTACATCGTGGCCGGTGACCACGTGGACATCCTCGTCGAGATCGATCCCCTCCCCAATCCCAACAACGAGCTGGGAACCATGTTCTGGGCATACGAGAACGTCCCGGTTCTCGCGGTCGGCATCTCGACCGGTGCCCCCGTGGCCACGTCCAGCGCCTCGCCCGCCGCCTCCACCTCGTCCGCCCCTGCGGCCCAGGTGTCCGCGAGCCTGATCATGGTTCAGCTGCCGCGCCAGGATGCCGCGAACCTCGCCTACTTGCAGGACGGGGCCAACGTGACCATCCAGTACCTGATCGTCGCCCCCGGCGACTACAACTCGTCCGCTGAGCCCGTGCCGACGCCCGGAACGCAGGTCATCGGACCCATCAACGCCAGCACCGCCCTGACCGACCTGGAAGGCTGAGCGCCCTGAGCGCCGGTGCGGAACTGAGATGACGTCGACCACCCTCCTCCTGGCCGGTGGTGGGGCATTGGCGCTCTTCGCCGCCATCATGGTCTTCATCCTGCCCGGCGCCGAGTCGATGCTCCACAACCGGCTGCGCAACCTCGGAGATGTCGCGCCGCTCGTGCCCAAGGAGGTGGCGACCGCTCGGAATCC
>JBEKOU010000033.1:0-8103 GCA_049521435.1 Candidatus Dormibacteria bacterium
CCGGAGCCGCAGTGCTCGCCCCGACCTGCCGGACGGGGAGGAGATGTCCGTGGTCTGGGAATTCGCCACCGACGTCTTCGACGAGTCGACCGCGGAGCGGCTGCTGGCGATCTACCTGCGTCTGCTGACTCAGGTCGTCGAGCATCCCGGCCGCCGCGTCTCCGAATTGGAGCTGACCACCGAAGCTGAACGCGCTCGACTCCTCGCCAGTGGTGGGATCGCCGCGGCGTACGAGCGCGAGGCGACCGTTGACTCGGTGTTCGCCGATCGAGCCCGGGAAACACCCGATGCCATCGCGGTGGTGGGCGGCGAGCGGCAGCTGTCGTATGGGGAGCTCGACCGCGCCTCGGGGCGGCTGGCCAGGCAGCTCGCGTCCCGCGGCGTCGGTCGTGGCAGCTGCGTCGGGGTGCCCGACCGGCGATCGACGGCGATGGTCGTGGCCTTGCTCGGGATCCTCAAAGCCGGCGCGGCCTACGTCGGCATCGACAGTGACCTGCCCACGACACGCTTGGGCCGGCTGCTGAAGGATGCCGGGGTGACCCTCGTCTGTGCGCCTTCGGAGGACGCTCACCGGTTCGACGCCACCGGGGTCACCCTGATCGACGTCGAGGGCGAGGCCGATGAGATCGCCGGTGGCCCCGAGGTGCCGTCCGAAAACGAGCACGGCGCAACCGATGTCGCCTATGTCTCGTTCACCTCCGGCTCGACGGGCGAGCCCAAGGGGGTGGAGATCCCGCATCGGGGAGTGCTCCGGCTGGTGAGGGGCGCCGGCTATGTGAAGTTCGGTCCCGGCGAGGTGGTGCTGGGTGTCGCGCCGCTCGCCTTCGATGCTTCCACTTTCGAGATCTGGGGACCGCTCCTCAACGGTGGCCGCCTCGTGCTGGCCCCCCCGGGGGCGCTCTCGACCGCAGAGCTCGCCGACGCGATCACCAAACACCAGGTGACCACCGCGTGGTTCACGGCGGGGATCTTCCATGAGATGGTGGACCATCAGCTGGGCGCCCTCTCCTCGCTGCGCCAGGTCCTGGCCGGGGGTGACGTGCTGTCGCCGGTGCACGTCAACCGCCTTCTGTCGGTCCTCGGTCCGGAGTCCTCGGTGATCAACGGATACGGGCCGACTGAGGGCACGACCTTCACCTGCTGTCACCGGATGAACGGCGGAAGTCGGGTTGACGGGGCGGTGCCGATCGGCCGGCCCATCACCAACACCTGGATCGCCATCGTCGACCCTGGTGGTCGGCTGGTGCCCGAGGGCATCCCGGGCGAGCTCTGGATCGGTGGCGACGGCTTGGCTCGTGGCTATGCCGGGCGTCCCGACCTGACCGAGGAGCAGTTCATCCCCAACCCGTTCCCCGGGTTGCCCGGCGACCGCCTCTACCGCTCAGGCGATCGGGTGCGACGCCGGACTGACGGGAACCTCGAGTTCCTCGGCCGAGTCGACCGGCAGGTCAAGGTCCGGGGCCACCGGGTGGAACCTGCCGAGACCGAGGCCGCCCTGCTCGGACATCCCGCGATCGCTCAGGCCCACGTCATCCCCATGGACT
Source organism: Candidatus Dormibacteria bacterium (assembly GCA_049521435.1). Lineage (GTDB taxonomy): Bacteria > Chloroflexota > Dormibacteria > Aeolococcales > Aeolococcaceae > Changshengia. The sequence continues at coordinate 1,545 of JBEKOU010000033.1, forward strand.
TCGGCCGCGACGACAGGCGGCTGGTGGCCTACCTGGTCGGCGCCTCTGCGCCGGACAGCCGCCCATCCAGCCCCGGCCGGGCCACACCGGCGAGGCGGGCAGACGGGCCGGTGAGCGACGCCGCTCTCCGGGAGTTCCTCGGTGGCGTGCTGCCCCGCTACCTGATCCCCGCCCGCTTCCTCTGGCTCGAGCACCTGCCCTTGCGGGCCAATGGCAAGGTCGACTCGGAGCAGCTGCCCGCACCCCCGTCCACGTGGTTCCCGGAGGGTCCGGATGCGCCGGAGGTCACCCCCGCGTCAACGTTGGCCCGCACGGTTCGCGGAGCCAGCCGTCTGGAGAACACCCTCCTCGCCATCTGGCAGGAGGTCACCGGCGTGCGCGACATCGGTGTCAACGACGACTTCTTTGATCTCGGCGGCCACTCCCTCCTGGCTGTGGAGTTGTTCGCCGCGATCGAGCGGTCCACGGGAGCACGGCTGCCCCTGGCCACGATCTTCGAGGCCCCCACGGTGGCTCGCCTCGCCGAGCTGATGCGCTCCGACGGGTGGGACGCCCGCACCGGATCCCTGGTGCCGCTCTCCACCTCGGGGTCCCGACCTCCGTTCTTCGCCATCACCGCGGGCGATGGCAATGTCGTCGGTTTCGGACCGCTGGCGCGACGGCTCGCCCCCGATCAGCCGTTCTATGCCCTCCAGCCATTCGGGCTGGACAGCGCGGCCCCGCTGCACCGGACCATCGAAGCGATGGCCCGCCACTACGTCCGCCAGATCCGCAGGGTGCAGCCGCGTGGGCCGTACCTCCTCGGGGGGCGGTGCTTCGGCTCCCTGGTGGCCTATGAGGTGGCGGTCCGTCTGGAGTCGTTGGGTGAGACGGTGGCGCTGCTCGCCTCCATCGACTCCGTCGGGCCCCTCTCGCGGACCCGACATCTGGCCAACGGAGTGATCCACGATCCGATCATGAATGTGGCGCGGGTGCGCGCCAGGGACGCCGGGATCGAGCTCGGCGATGTGTTCGGAGACCGGACGGCAGCCGACGCGTTCATCACCTGGCTCGGAGAGACCGTCACCGAACACGACGGAGTGGCGGTCAGCCGCTACGTCCACGCCGCCTACCTGGCGCGCCCGGATCTCCAGGCGGCGTACCCGCTCGGCGAACGCGGCGACGGTCGGGCCGAGCACGCTGGGCTCATGTACTGGGCCGTTGTCAACGGCCCATCGGAGATGGGGATGCAGGCTGGGCTCCTGCCCCCACCCACCCGCGAGACCCGGCGCGTCCGCCCGAGTGCCGACCCCCGGGTGCAATCACGCCGCCGGCACGCAGCCGACCGGGCGCTCGACTGGCTCAACTTCGCCACTCGGGGATCCATCGGGGCGCTGGCAACCCGCCGGCGCGACGACGTGCTGCGGATCGCCAGCGAGAACGTCGTTCGTTACCGGGCCGGTCGGCTCGCCGCCACGGTGGTCCTGCTCCGACCCGAGGAGGACGCCGACGGTCAGCAGAAGGCGCAGCTGGCTCGCTGGTACGGACTCGAGGTGGGCGGTATCGAAGAGCATGTCGTCGCCGGCTCCCATCACGCCATGCTGCGCGAGCCTGCGGTGGCGTCGCTTGCCGACTGCCTCGACCGCTGCATCGCCACCGCCCTCGAGCGAGCGAGGTCAGGTGACAGCCGGCTGGAATAGGGTTCAGCCGGGTGCTCCACCATCCCTCGGTCCCGGCGAGCTCCATCTGTGGCGGGTGCCCCTCGATGGTCCCCTTGCCGACACCCCCAGCGCCCTCTCGCCCGACGAGCGGCGACGAGCGGTCCGGTTCCGCTCAGAGGTGGACGCGCGTCGATGGATGCTGTCCCGAGCCGCGCTGCGCGGAATCCTGAGCCACTATCTCGGAAGCGGGGCCTCCGAGCTCTCCTTTGTGGTTGGGCCCCACGGCAAGCCGGCCTTGGGGGGTGACGCCGCGGGGAGGGTGCATTTCAATCTCTCCCACTCGGGCGGTGTGGCCCTGGTGGGAGTGTCGTCGGACCGCGAGGTCGGGGTCGATGTCGAGCGGATTCGAGCCGACCTGGATGAGATGGCGCTGGCCCGGCTGGCCCTTGGAGTCGAGGCGGTCACGCGTCTCGAGGCATCCGAACCGGAACGGCGCACGGTCGAGTTCTTCCGCTTCTGGGTTCGCCACGAAGCGGCCATCAAGTGCCGCGGGGTTGCGCTGGGGAAGGGGAAGCAGGGCGGTGAAGATGGCCTGCTCGTCGAAGACGCGGCCGTGGGTGCCGGCTATGCGGCCGCGTTCGCGGTTGCGGTCGGAGTGGAGGGGGTCGAGCGGTGGGATCCTGCTCTGGTCGGCTGCTGGGCGTGGGACGGGTGACCGGGCATGTGGGCTGGCGTCCAGGAACGGGACGCCGAGGTCGGCCTGCGCCCAGGCCCGCCTCGGCGACTACTGGATATACTGCCCCGATCGCAATGAGCAGGGTCGTCGACCCGTGCCGTGTGCTGGTGGTCGGATGGGGATTCCTCGGGGCTGCCATCGGCAACCGGCTGTTCGATGACGGTGCCGATGTGGTCGGTTTGACGCGATCTGAGAGCGCACGGACCCATGCGGCTCAGTCGCGAGGGATCAATATCACCATTGGCGACGCCGGCGATCACGCCTTGGTCGACGAGATGATGGAGGGGATCGATCAGGTGCTCTTCGCTGCCGGTGGTCTGGCGCCCCCTGCGGCGGCGGTGCGCGCGCATGACGATCTCATCGGCAGGCTGGTGCCGCTGCTCTCCCTCCTGGACGACCTCTGCCGACACCCCGGGGCCGGCATCACGTACATCTCGTCCGGGGGCACCGTGTATGGCAACCCGGAGCGGATTCCAGCTCGAGAGACCGACCCGGTGCGACCGGTATCGGCATACGGAGCGTCGTGCCTGGCGGCCGAGGGCTACGCCGAGATGTACGCCCGCACCTATGGGCTCCCGGTGCAGGTCATCCGGTGTGCCAACGCCTACGGCCCCGGTCAGTTGCCTGGCGGCAACCAGGGCGCCGTCGGCATCTTCCTCGACCGGGTTTCCGCCGGCCTGCCTCTCAGGATCATCGGCGACGGCTCGGCTGTCCGCGATTACGTGCATATCGACGATGTCGCGTCCGCGGTCTCGCAGATCATCCTCGGACACCACGACGTCGGCATCGTCAACCTGGGCTCGGGTCGCGGTCATCGCGTCCTGGAGCTCGTGGAGTTGGTGAGCAACGTCGTGGGATGCCCCGCGCTCCTCGAGTTCCTGCCCCCGCGCTGCTACGACGTCAATTCCATCGTCCTCGACATCTCCAAGCTGAGCTCGTTCATCGACTACGCGCCGATGGAGTTGAGCGAGGGCCTGCACCGGACCTGGCGGGGTGCGCTCACCGCCGCTCCCGCCTCGGCCTTGTCTGGCGCTCTGCGTCTCACTGCCGATAGCGCGGCCCCGGCGCGTGACGCGGTCCACTCGTAGTCAGCCGCGGTGGTTTCGCCGCCTGGCCCGGAGAGTTCTGCCACTGCGGTTCCGCCGCCTGGTCCTCAGAGTGATGCGGCAGCGTGGCTCGTGGCTGCATCCGGTCTGGGGATCGTTCGACGAGCCGCAGGGTCCCACCCTGGACTGGGGTCAGGTTCACTTCTCCGGATGGGCTCTGGAAGGGGACACGCGCCCGGCCAGCGTCGAGCTCACCTTCAACGGTGCGACCACGGTCACGGCGAAGCTGGGCCACCAGCGTACGGACGTTCCCAGGAACCTGAGGCAGCCCCGCGCGACCTCGGCATGCGGGTGGTCAGCTTGGGTGGACGTCGGCACATTGCCGCAGGGTGGGCTGGAGGTAGCAGCCACCGCATTCCCCAGTAGAGGACGTCCCGTCAGACTGAGCAGCCGGAGCTTCCGGCTCACCAACGACCTGACGGGGAGCATCGACATCCCCGGGGATGGCCAGGAGGTCTACGGGGACAGCCTGGACGTGCGTGGCTGGGCCTACATCGACGGCAGGAACCCCGCACGTGTCGAGGTCAGCATCAACGGTTCGCCGGTCGGCCGTGCCAGTCTCCGGCAACCGCGTCCCGACCTGGCCGACATCCGCCGACGTGGGTCTGGGCTGCTGAGCGGGTTCGAGTTCCGCGGCTCCGTCCCGCAGGGCGCGTCACCGGTTGCCGAGATCAGCGTCGAGGTGCTCGGATTCAAGGGAGGGGAGGGGCACCTGCCGCTACGCAGGGTGCGCCGAACCGTGCGCAGCTGCTCCGCTGAAGAGGCGACGCGGGCTGCCACCCTCCGGCAGCGCACCGAACGGCTGATCGCGCGCATCGAGCACCGCCCGCACGAGGCGGATCTTGGTCTACTCGTCTTCACCCACTCTCTGAACCTCGGTGGTGGCGAACTCTATCTGAGTGAGCTGTTGCACAACCTCGCTCCACGCCTGCCTCGCTGCACGGTGGTCTCGCCCGTCGACGGCCCGCTTCGCCAGGTGCTGGAGGAGGAGGGGATCGAGGTGGTCGTCACCGGCCGCACGTGGACCAATGATCCCGCGACCTACGAGGGTCATGTCCGCGAGCTGGCACTCTTCATCCTGGGTTCGAACCCGGACGTGGTGCTCCTCAACACTCTTGGGGTATGGCCAGCCGGGGACGCGGCGGAGCGCCTCGGTCTTCCCACCATCTGGAGCATTCACGAGAGCTTCGACGTCGAGCATTGGCTGGCGGTGGCGCTGGGCCGTCCCGATTGGCATCCGTACCTCAAGGAACGGCTGGTCGCCACGATGGCTGCCGCGGATCGGCTCGTCTTCGAAGCTGAGGCGACCAGCAGGATATTCGCGCCCCACGCCGGCGACGAGCGGCGGATCGTCGTGCCATACGGGGTCGACGTCGAAGCCATCGTCCGATACCAACGGGAGCTGGACCCGAGCGCCGTCCGCACCAAGCACGAGATCCCCATGAATGCGCCGGTCCTCCTCTCCGTCGGGGTCGTTCAGGAGAGGAAGTCGACAGCGTGCCTCGTCGAGGGGTTCATCGAGGTCGCCCGTGCCCACCCCACAGCCACGCTTGTCATTGTCGGCGACCATGAGGGGACCTACTCGCAGATCCTGCACCAGATCATCGAGGAGGCCGACCTCGGCAAACGGCTTCGCCTCCTCCCCATCACTCCCGACATCTGGGATTGGTACGCCTCGAGCGACATCCTGGTGTCGGCCTCTGACATCGAGTCCCTGCCCCGTTCGATGCTGGAAGCGATGGCCTTCGGCGTGCCCTGCCTCTCCACCGACGTCTTCGGGGTTCCGGAGGTCATCGACGACGGACACAATGGCTGGCTCTTCCCGGCGCGGGACATGGCGGCGCTGGTGGCGGCGCTCCATCGCGTGCTCGGCCTTTCCCCCGAGCAGCGGCGGGCCGTCGGCGAGGCCGCCCGGGAGACAGCCGAGAGAGACCACCGGTCGGGGGGGTACGGCGAGGCGTATTGGCAGATGATCGGGGAACTGGTACGGAAACGCCGCCGGCGCGCGAGCCTCCGAGCGGGAGGGCTGGGCGGCGCAAGGAATCATGAGCCATGACCGTGTGCGTGCTCATCAATGGCTGGGATGATCCAGTAGGGCGGTGAGCGGCACTCTTCGCGGTATCTCGGGTTCGCCGGCTCCGCCAACGTCAGCGCAGCCGGTGAAGGGCCCGCGGAGGTTTCACTGGCCGTGGCCAGAGCTGGCACTGGGGTTTGCAGCCGTGTCGCTCGCCGCAGCCAATGGATGGTGGGTGTGGACGGCGCGCCGCGGGCTCCCCTATTCCATCGACGAAGCAGGGTATCTGCAGCGCGCCATCCGCGATGGGCAGGCCCTCCTCCAGAGCGGCCCTGGCGGCTTGCTGACCGCGATCCGCACTCCTGACATACAGGCTCCGCTGGTACCGGTCGTCGCCGCCCTGGCCTATCCCTTCGTGCACACGAATCTCCTCGAGCTGCTCATCAGCCTGCAGGTCTTCTATGTGGCGACCGCCGTGACAACCTACTGGCTCGCCCGGCAGGTGCTGCCACGCTGGTGGTCGCTGCTCGCCGCTCTGGCCGTTGCATGCAGTGCCGGAGTGCTGGATGAGTCGCGCAGCTTCATGTTCGCCGAGGCTGCGACCGCCATGTTCGCTGGCGCGGTGGCAGCACAGGTGGCGGCCAGGAACGGCCGTGACACCCGCCTCGTGGTGCTGGCAGGCGTGCTGAGTGGACTCACGATGCTTGCCCGGACCATGATGGTTCCCTTCATCGGCGTGCTCTGGCTCATCGGGGCACTTGCAGTCGCGGCGGAGTCGGCGGATCGCGGGCGGAGACTCGCCCGGTTCCTGGTGGCGCCGATCGTCGGCTCGCTCCTGGCCGCTGTCTGGTACTCAGCCCAGTGGAGGTACGTGCTGGACTACCTGACTCAGTACGCATACGGCCACACTGCGCAAACCTATCAACGCGGGGCCATGTTCTACCCCCTGCTTGGTTCCCTGCCGGTGCGGCTCAACGATCTTCTATCGCAGGATCTGTACCTGCCGCTCGGCGTGGTGGTGCTCTTTGGGATCGCCATCGGTGGGTGGTCGACGATGAGAGGA
>JBEKOU010000034.1:0-7695 GCA_049521435.1 Candidatus Dormibacteria bacterium
GAGGCGGCGTCGCGCCCGGGCGGCCCGATCGGGGGCAGCACGCTCATCGCGAACTTCCCGGCATCTCGGGGGGCCTCTCCTGCGCCGGCAACGCCCATTCGATGTTGTGGGTGAAGGCGATCGGCTCACCGAACGACGCGTAGTCCTTGCGCAGCGGGTGACCTTCCCAGTCGTCGGGGAGCAGGATGCGGCGCAGGTCGTGGTGCCCCTCGAACTGGATCCCGATGAGGTCGTAGGCCTCCCGCTCATGCCAGTCCATGCCGGCGAACACACCCTCCAGGGTTGGCACCCGGGGATCGTCCCCGGGCACCTGCACCACCAGGCGGATCACGTCGTTGTGCTGCATGGAGCGGAGCTGATAGACGACGTCGAAGCGCGGGACGTCGGGCTCACGGTCGGGCCAATCGACGGCGGTCACGAACAGCGGCAGGTCGTAGCGCGCCTCGTCGTGGTCGCGAAGCAGTCGGGCGACGCGGACAAGGTGGTCGCGCCCCACCCGGATGGTCACCTCACCGAAGCTCTCCTCGTCGGCGAGCACGGCATCCGGCAGCTCCCGCCGGAGGAGGTTCAGAGCCCTCGTTCCGGCGGCCGGGTGTGGACCGGAGGATTCCTCCAGATCGGTCATCTCCCCGGTCACCCCCGCCAGGAGGTGAGGTGGCTGCCGGCGATCTTCTGCTGCAGCTTGACGACGGCGTCGAGCAGCGCCTCGGGACGGGGCGGGCAGCCGGGAAGGAAGACGTCCACCGGGACCACCTTGTCGACCCCCTGGATGATCGCGTAGTTGTTGAACATCCCACCGCTCGAGGCGCAGGCGCCCATGCTGATCACCCACTTGGGCTCGGGCATCTGGTCGTAGATCTGGCGCAGGACCGGGGCCATCTTCTGGGAGACCCGGCCGGAGACGATCATCACGTCGGCCTGGCGCGGCGAGGCGCGGAAGACCTCGCAGCCGAAGCGCGCCATGTCGAAACGGGCGGCCCCCGTCCCCATCATCTCGATGGCGCAGCAGGCGAGGCCGTAGAGCGCGGGCCAGAGCGAACTGTACCGGCCCCAGTTGACCAGCTTCTCGACGCTGGTGGTGAGGATCCCGCTCTGGAGGGCGGCACGCTCCCTCTCTCCCACCCGGGGCAGCGGCAGCGCGCCGGCGTCGCCGAGCGAGGTCGCCAGGTACTCACGCTGGCCCAGCACTGCCGAAGGGGTGAGAGCGAGGTCGCCGTTCAGTCCCACCGGAGCGCCCCCTTGGCCCAGATGTAGACGAGCCCGAGCAGCAGGATGAGGATGAAGACCCCCATCTCCACGACCCCGAAGACCTTGAGCTGGCGGACGATGGTCGCCCAGGGGAAGAGGAAGATCGATTCGACGTCAAAGACGATGAAGAGCATCGCGGTCACGTAGAAGCTGACCGAGAACCGCCTCCGGGCCGAGACCGACGGGACGATGCCGGACTCGTAAGGGAGCTCCTTCTCAGGGCTGGGGCGGCGCGGGCCCAGAAGGGCGCTGAGCAGCGGCACACCGGCGCCGAAGAGGATGCAGATACCCAGGAAGACGAGGATCGGCGCGTAGTCCGAGAGCATCCCTGCGAATCCTAGCAAGGCCAAGGGTCCTGGCCGCGCTTGCCGGAAGGCCCTTGGGCGCGGCGCCCAAACCGAGAGCGCTCAGACCGCGCGCACCTGCACCTTGCCGTGCTCGACACGGGTTTGGTACACGGTGGCCGGAGCCGACGCCGGGCCGTGCACCGCGTGCCCGTCACTGAGGCGGAAGCGGCTGGCGTGCCACGGACAGGTGACGCAGAGCTCGTCGTCGACGGTGCCCTCGTGGAGCGGCCCGGCGGCATGGGGGCAGACGTCCGAGATGGCGTAGATCTGCGTCCCCCGCCGGTAGAGCATCACCCGGGCGCCGCCCGCCTCGGCGAGGGTCGGGGTGTCCTCCTCCAGGCTGTCCGCCTCGAGCGCGTCCGTCCACTCGCTCGGCCTCTCCAGGAAGGCCTGATGGTCGACCCCGAGGCCGCGGCCGAAGGTGAGATGGCCTCCCAGGTACCCGCCCGCGCTCACCGTCGCTAGCCCGAGCAGGCGCAGGCGGCGAGCGCCCCGGCCACCGGCCACGAGCGAGGCCGCGAAGAGCCCGAGACCGGTGACGCCGGCGGCGGCGTGGACCAGCCCGACGCGCCGCTCCGGCCCGTAGGAGTCGGCCCAGTCGCTCAGCCCGCTGAGGACCGCGGGGACCGCCGCCAGGGCGCCCAGCCCGACCAGCGGATCGACCGCGTCAGCGGCGGCCGCGCCACCGAAGAGGTCGAGGATCACCGCCCCGCTCCAGCAGCCGATGGGCAGATCGGTGAGCAGCGGGTGCAGCGGGTGCTCCAGCCAGGTGCCGCTCAGCAGGCTCTTGACCGGCCCGACGGCCGAGTTCACCGCTCCTGCGAGGCGGTCGGAGACGCCGTCGAGGCCCTCGAGGCCCTCCAGCTTGCCGATCAGCTCCCGCAGTCCCACATGCACAAGAATATGGCACCCGCCCGGTGGCGTCGACGTGGCGCCGCCGGCGGGCCCTGCCGGCGGCGGTACCACGACGGGGAAGCGGCCCCGCGAGATGGCGCCCCGCCGGCGCGAGCCGGCGGCGACGCCACCCGAAGAGAGATCAGGCGGCGGCGGCCAGGGCGGCCGGCACGATCTCGGCCTCGATCTCGAGCTGGATCGTCTTGCTGACCATGACGCCGCCGGATTCGAGGACTGCGTTGTAGGTCAGGCCCCACGCCTCGCGGTCGATCTCGGCGGAGGCGGAGACGACGGAAACCGACGAGCCCCACGGGGTCTTCTCGGTCCCGAGGTACTGGACGTCCAGGGTGACCGGATGGGTCTGGTCGCGGATGGTCAGGTCGCCGGTCACCGCGAAACGCGCCTCGCCGGCGGCCTCCACGCCGGTCGAGCGAAAGGTCATGGTCTGATACTTCTCGGCGTCGAAGAAGTCGGCGGAGCCCAGGTGGGCATCGCGCTTGGCGTCGCGAGTGTTGATGCTGGCGATATCGATGCTGACCTCGACGCCCGAGGTCTCGAGGTCCTCTCCCACCGTGATCTTGCTCTCGAACTTCTCGAAGGTCCCCCGCACCTTGGTGAAGACCAGGTGGCGGGCGACGAACCCGATCTGGGTGTGGGAAGGCTCGAGAACGTACTCGCCGGCGGCGAGCGGGGTGCGGGTGGCGGTGCGGGGCTGAGTCATGTCTCTCTCCGGTAGTTGACGCCTCGACGGTTGCTCCGTCAACGGTTGATGGAGCAACTATACCCATAAGATCGTTGCGCTGTCAACCTTTATGGGGTAGGCTTCGGGCATGGTCATGACGGAGACCGCCCGGTCGGTCCACCTTCAGGCGTGGCACGCGCTCCTCCGTGCCCAGGCGGGCGTCGCCAGCAACCTCGAGCGCGAGCTGATGGCCGCCGAGGGATTGCCGCTGGCCTGGTTCGAGGTGCTCCTCGTCCTGGAGCAGGCTCCCCAGGGAGCGCTGCGGCTCCAGCGCCTCATGGACACCGTGCTCATGACCAAGAGCGGGGTGAGCCGGCTGATCGACCGGATGGAGACCGCCGGGCTGGTGACCCGCTCCGGCTGTCCGTCCGACCGCCGCGGCGCCTTTGCCGTCATCACCGACCTGGGCCGGGAGAAGCTGCGGCGGGCGACCCCGATCCACTCCGGCGGCATCGACCGCCACCTGGCCAAGGTGCTGGACACCGAGCAGGCGATCCGGCTCCGCGACGCCCTCAGCGCCGTCGCGGACGCCCTGGGCAGCGAGGCGGTCTTCATCGGGTGCCCGGGAGGGGACGTCGAGGACCGCGCCGGCGCCGATCGCGAGGGTCCCGGGGAGCCGTAGCAGCTCGCGGGGCGGCCGGGGGTACGAGGCGCCCACAATTGGCCCCCGTGGCCGGACAGATTGTCAGTGACAACCTCACCGAATCCGAGGCGCAGGAGCGCGCCTCCCTGCTCAACGACCTCCGCTACGGGATCGACCTCGAGCTGAGTGACGACCCGGCGGCGCCCACCTTCCGCAGCTCGACCCGGATCGACTTCTCGAGCCGCCGGCCGGCTGCCACCTCCTTCCTCAACCTCACCGTGGGTGAGCAGGGGCGCCTCCGCGAGGTGCGGGTCAACGGGCGGCCCTCCCCCTCGGCGGTGGCCGGCTACGACGGCGCGCGCATCCCCCTCGCCGGTCTCCCGGCGGGGCCCACCACCGTGGAGGTGGTCGCCGACTGCGTCTACGAACGGGTGGGGGTCGGCCTCCACCGGGTCGTCGACCCCGCCGACCAGCAGGTCTACCTCTACACCCATTTCGAGCCGTTCGACGCCCACAAGGTCTTCGCGTGCTTTGACCAGCCCGACCTGAAGGGCCCGCTCACGGTGACGGTGCGCGCCCCGGTCGCCTGGGAGGTCTGCGGCAACGCGCGCGTGCTCGGGCGGGACGACCACGGCGACGGCAGCCGCACCTGGCGGTTCAACACCACCCCTCCCCTCCCCACCTACCTTATGGCGGTGGCGGCCGGCGACTATCGCGTCATCGAGACCCATCACCGGGGGCTCCGGCTCGCCCTCTACGCGCGCCGGTCACTGGCGGCCCAGCTCGAGGAGCAGGCCGAGGAGCTGTTCACGATCACCCGCCAGGGCCTCGACTTCTTCGCCGAGGAGTTCGGCATCGCCCACGCCTTCGACGAGTACAACCAGCTCTTCGTGCCCGAATTCAACATGGGCGCGATGGAGAATCCGTGCTGCGTCACCTTCAACGAGGTCTACGTCTTTCGCAGCCGGGCCACCGAGCTGCAGCGGGCGCGGCGGGCCGAGGTCATCGTCCACGAGATGGCCCACGTCTGCGGGTTCGGCGACGTGGCCACCATGCGCTGGTGGGGAGACCTCTGGCTCAACGAGACCTTCGCGACCTACATGTCCAACAAGGCGATGGTCCAGGCCACCGAGTTCACCAACGCGTGGGTCGACTTCGCCAACACCATGAAGTCGGCGGCCGCCCGGCAGGACCAGCTCCCCTCCACCCACCCCATCTCCACCCCGTGCGCCGACACCAACGAGGTGCGGCAGAATTTCGACGGCATCACCTACCAGAAGGGGGCGGCGGTCCTCAAGCAGCTGGTCGCCTGGGTCGGTGACGGCCCCTTCACGGACGGGGTGCGCGAGTACTTCCGCCGCTACCGCTGGGGCAACGCGACCCTCGGCGAATTCCTGGCCTGCATCGAGGCCGCCTCGGGGCGCGACCTCGGCCGCTGGTCGGCGGAGTGGCTTCGGACCGCCGGGATGAACACGCTGCGCCCCGAGATCGAGATCTCAGGTGACCGCATCGCGCGCTTCGAGATCGCGCAGTCGGCGGCCCCCACCCACCCCACCCTGCGCTCTCACCACGTCCGCGTCGGCCTCTACCGGCGGGACGGGGAACGCCTGATCCGATACCGGCTCGTCGACAGCGAGGTCCGCGGAGAGCGCACCGACGTTGCGGAGCTCGCCGGCGAGCCGTCCCCCGACCTCGCGGTGGTCAACGACGACGACCTGACCTTCGCCAAGCTGCGCTTCGACCCCGTCTCGCTGCGCACCGTGCTCGACCACCTCGGCGGCCTGGCCGACCCGCTGCCCCGCTCCCTCTGCTGGGCGGCGCTCTGGGACATGACCCGCGACGCCGAGCTGCCCACCCGTGACTTCGTCGCGGCGGTTCTCCGCCACGCCAGGGCGGAGGATGAGGTCACCGTTCTGGAGCGACTGCTCAGCCAGGCGCTGGCGGCCATCGACCAGTTCGGCGACCCGGCCAACCGGGACGCGGCGCGCGCCAGCGTGGCCGGCATCGCGTGGGACCAGCTGGCGGCGGCCGAGCCGGGCGGCGATATCCAGCTGACCTGGGCACGAGCCCACCTCGCTGCCGCCGATTCCACCGATGATCTCGACCGGTTGGAGCGCCTGCTCGACGGCACCCAGAGCGTCCCCGGCCTGACGATCGACAACGACCTCCGCTGGATGATCGTCGGCCGTCTCGCCAGCCTCGGCCGCGGCGCCGGCCCGCGCATCGACGCCCAGCTCGCCGCCGACGACACCGACTTCGGCCGCCGGCGCGCAGCCGCCTGCCGGGCCGCGCAGCCCGACGCCGAGGCCAAGCGCGCGGCCTTCGACCAGGTCGTCGGTGGCGCGGACCTCCCGCTCCAGACCCTCAACGCGCTGATGGGGGGCTTCGGCGTGGGGCCCTTCGCAATCGGCGGATTGATCCAGTGGGGCGACCGCCAGGCCGCCCTCCTGCGACCCTACGTGAAGCGGTGGGCGGAGGCCGTTCCCGGCTTCTGGGAGCGGCGCAGCACCGAGGAGGCGGAGAACTACACGGAGTTCCTCTACCCTCGCCAGCTGGTCGAGCGGGAGACGCTGGCCGCCGCCGATCGGCTGCTGGCGGCGATCCAGGCCACCGATCTTCCCGAGTCGACGCGGCGTGCCGCCTCGCGGCCGGTCGTCGAGGGCAGGGACGGGACCGAGCGGGCGATGAGGGCCCGCGCCTGCGACATCGCCGCGTCGCACGGCTGATTCCCGGCCTCAGCCGCGCTCACCCGGAGCCCAGGGATACCTCCGCCGCGATCGACGTCTCGTAGCCGCAGGGCAGCTCGGCGGGGATCTCCGGTGAGCTGACCCGGCCGTAGATGGAGAGCAGCCGGTCGACCATCCGCTCCCAGGAGAAGGTCGCGGCGCGGCGGCGCGCGGCCTCACCCATCCTCTCCCTCCCCGCCTCGTCGTGGAGGATCTTGGAGATGGCCGCGCAGTAGTCGCGCGGTTCGCGGCCCTCCACCAGGAGGCCGGTCTCCTCGTCGGCCACCACCTCGGGGAGGCCGCCCACGCGAGCCGCCACCACGGGGGTGCCCTGGGCCTGCGCCTCCAGGGCGACCAGGCCGAAGGTCTCGACCCGCGACGGCACCACGCACACGTCGGCAAGCGCGTAGTAACGGGCCAGCCGGTCGTGGGGCACGGCCCCGAGGAAGCGGACCCGGTCCCCGATGCCGGCATCCTCGGCCAGCCGCTCCAGCCGCCGGCGCTCCCCGCCGTGGTTGGCCCTGGCGCCGTCACCGCTGTCCCCACCGATGAAGAGGCAGACCACGTCCTGAAGGTGGGGGTCGCGGTCCATCTCGGCGATCGCTTCGATCAGGGTGTCCGCCCCCTTGAGCGGTTCCAGCCGGCCGGCGAAGAGGACGACCCGGCGCCCCTCGACGTCCAGCTCACCACGCAGAGCGGTGACGGCGGCCAGGTCGGCCGGGTGCAGGTCGACCCCGGGCTCGGCGACGCAGATCCGCTCCTTGCTCGCCCCGTAGAGCCGCACCAGCTCCCGACCCTCGGCCCGGCTCATGGCCACGATGCGGTCGCAGGCGGCCGCCAGCTCCTCCTCGACAGCCCCACGCTGGAAGTCGGGGGGGAGCCCCGCGGCCGCCTTCATCCGGGCCAGCGAGTGAAACGACTGGACCCACGGGATGCCGAGTCGATCACGGGCCCGGCGCGCCGGGGGACCACTCAGCCAGTAGTGGGCGTGGATGAGGCGATAGCTGCGACCCTCCGAGGCGGCGTGAGCGAGCATGGCGTCGGCGAAGGGGTCGAGCAGCGCCACCAGCTCCTCCTTGGGGAGCGGCCGGGGCGGGCCCACGTCGAGGAGGACGAGCCGGCTTCCGGGGGCGATCAGTCGCTCGGCGGGAAGGT
>JBEKOU010000035.1:0-7518 GCA_049521435.1 Candidatus Dormibacteria bacterium
AACGACGATGGCTCAGAACGAGGACCAGATCCTGACGACCGGGGAAGCGGCCGCCCTCTGTGGCGTCTCGCGGTCGACACTCCGGCGCGCGGTGGCTCAGGGCCACCTGCAGGCCTGGCACACCCCGGGAAAGCATCTCCGCTTCACCCGGTCGGCATGCCTGGACTTCGCCAGGTCCCTGGGTCGGGTCGACCTGGTGGGCCAGGCGTATGCCGGGGCCGTCCAGGAGCCGATCGCCCGCTGACCTGCGGGTCGGAGCTCCGGGGGGCGGGGAGCGGCAGCGACAGGTGCGCCGGCGGGGAGGTTTGCCCGGGCACCTGCGCTGCGAGGGATGATCCGCGCGTGCGGATCATCGGGCTGACCGGCGGGATCGCGACCGGCAAGTCGACGGTGGCGGCCATGCTTGCCGATCGCGGCGCCGCGGTGGTCGATGCGGACAGGATCGCCCGCGAGGTGGTGGAGCCGGGGACGGCCGGCCTGGAGGCCGTGGCCGGCGCCTTTGGCCCCGAGGTGATCACCGCCTCCGGGGAGCTCGATCGCGTGCGGCTGGCGGGCATCGTCTTCGCCGACCCGGAGAGCCGCCGCCGTCTCGAGGCTCTCACCCATCCCCTGATCCTGGCTCGAATCGCCGACCGGGTCACCGGTCTCGCGCTCTCGGGACCACCGCTCGTCGCCGTCGACGTGCCCCTCCTCTTCGAAGGCGGCCGCCAGGCCGACTTCCCAGGCGGGGTCCTGCTCGTCTACGCCGCTCCCGCGATCCAGCTCCGGCGACTGCGCGAGCGGGACGGGCTCGGTGACGAGGCCATCCGGCAGCGGCTCGCCGCCCAGCTTCCCATCGAACAGAAACGCGGGCTCGCCACCTGGGTGATCGACAATGGGGGCAGTCGAGCGGACACAGAAGCCGCCGTCGATCGCTGGTGGCGGGGCAACGTCACCCTGGAGGGCCCTGTTTGAGCTCGCTTCCGCGCTCCGGGAAGCTTCCGCCTGTCCCGGTGGAGCCGCACGACCAGCCGACCGCCGGGGCGACGCGTGGCGCCGGGGCCGGCGCCTGGTTTCTCCTCGGCGCGGCGGTGGTCGGACTGGGCATCGCGACCTACCTGACCACCCTCCATTACGCGGGGGTCCAGCCGATCTGCACCACCGGCGGCTTCATCAACTGCGGGTCGGTCCTGAAGAGCAGCTACTCGGTGGTGCCGGGGACCTCCATCCCGGTGACCGTCCCGGGGATGATCTGGTTCGTCGTGAGCGGAGCGGTCGCCGTGGTTTCGATCCGGTGGGCCCGACGCGGGCTCGAGGAGCCGGAGTGGCTGCGCCCCGCCTATCTGATCTGGTGCGTGCTGGGGCTCGTCTCCGTCCTCTACTTCGTCTTCGCCGAGCTGGTCAAGCTCCACGAGCTCTGCGAATGGTGCACCGGCGTGCATATCCTGGTCTTCCTCAGCCTGCTGGTGGCGATAGCGCGTGTCCAGCCGGCGAGAGCTTCAGAAAGAGGTTTGTGATGCCCCGACCCTCCAAGCGCCGCCGGGAGGAGCTATCCGCCGGCACCGTCACCCGACCGCGAACGGCGGACGGCACTCGCCCGACGCCGTCGACGCCCCGACCGCGAACCCCGGAGGGCACTCGCCCGACGCCGTCGACGCCGTCCCGCTACCGCACTCAGCGCGTCGAGGCGCCGCGGCCCTGGTGGCAGGACCCCCGGGCCTGGGGAAGCGGGGTCACCTTCGTGGTGGTCGTGGTGGTGGTCGTCTTCATTATCTTGGGGACGCGTCCCGCCGCCAAGGGCACCTCCCCGTCGAGCGCGGACCTGGTGCCGGCATCGGTGCTCAGCGCCGTCATCGGCGTCAGCCCCACCGTCTCCACCTCGATCGGAGCAGGCGGGGTGACCGACCCCCTCGAGGCCATCTCCGGTTCCCCGTCGGCGCTGACCGGCTCCGACGGCAAGCCCGAGGTCTTCTACGCCGGCGCCGAGTACTGCCCGTACTGCGCCGCCGAGCGCTGGAGCCTGGTGGTCGCGCTGAGCCGATTCGGGAGCTTCAGCGATCTCCACACCACCACCTCGTCGAGCACGGACGTCTACCCCAACACCGACACCTTCTCCTTCTACGGCTCCAGCTACTCGAGCTCCTACCTGGACTTCGTACCGGTCGAGACCGCGGACCACAGCGGGAACCCGCTGCAGACGCCGTCGGCCGCGGAGGAGACGCTAGTCACCACCTACGACACCAGCCCCTACTCGGCCACCTACGGCGGCATACCGTTCCAGGACTTCGGAAACCGCTACGTCGTGAGCGGCACCGGCGTCCCCCCGCAGGTGCTCCAGGGGATGAGCTGGGCGCAGATCGCCGCCACCCTGACCGACCCCACCAGCAAGGTCGCCCAGCCGATCATCGGGAACGCCAACTGGCTGACCGCCGGGATCTGCAAGCTGACCGGCGACCAGCCGGGTTCGGTGTGCAGCGCCGCTCCGATCGCCTCCCTGGAGAGCGAGCTCGGCTCCTCCTGATCGGAGCTAGCTAGCTCGGGGTCGGCGTCGGGCTCGCGGACGCAGAAGCCTTCGCGGAGGCGGAGGCGGAGGCGGAGGCGGAAGCTGAAGCCGACGCGGATGCGGAAGCCGATGCCGACGCGGAGGCCGAGGGGCTCGGCGTCGCGGTCGGGCTCGGGGTGGGCGTCGGGCTGGCGCTCGGAATCGGCTCGGTGGGCGGTGGCGGGCAGTTGGCGAAGGCAAAGGGGGTCGCGGTGGGAGTCGCCCCCACGACGGGCGTCTCCCAGGGCGTGTAGGAGGGGCAGGGAGGTGGGGTTGGTACGTTGCTGGAGTGGCCACCGGCGCCGATCGCGAACGAGATGGCGATCACGACCGCCCCGACCAGGACGGTGGCGACGAACAGGATGGCGCCCCATTCACGGCGGAATAGCCCAATCATCCGAATGCTCCCCGAAGCGCGGGCGCCCGGCCCAGTTCGCGAGCCAGGCGCACATTGGTGGTCAGCCAGCCGTCGAGAGTGCCCACATCGAGCAGCTCGCCTTCGAACTCGAGGCCCCAGACCTCCTCGCCCGCCGCGAGCAGGGTGCCGATGCCGTCGGTGAGCTGGATCTCCCCGCCATCCCCGGCCGGGGTGCGGCGCAGGGCGCCGAAGATCCCGGGAGAGAGCACGTAGCGACCCATGATGGCAAGGTCTGATTGAGCCTCTTCAGGCTTCGGCTTCTCCACGACCGCGGTGACCTGGTGGAGGCGGCCCCGGCTCGCGCCCACGGTGGCACAGCCGTAGCGGGAGATCTCGTCTCCAGAGACCCGCATCAGCGCGAGCACGGTCGACTGGACCCCGTCCCAGGCCTTGCGGAGCTGGGCGAGGATCGGGGGCTCGGCGTGCGAGAGATCGTCGGGGAGCATGCAGAGGAAGGGATTGTCGCCGACAACATCGGCGGCGCAGAGTACCGCGTGCCCCAGCCCGAGCGGCTTCTCCTGGAGCACGTAACGGATGTTGGCCATGTCCTGCGAGTGGCGCACCGCAGCCAGCTCGGCCTTCTTGCCGCGCGCCTCGAGGACCTTCTCCAGCTCCGGCTGGCGCTCGAAATGGGCCTGGATCAACTCCTTGCCGTTGGCGATGACCAGGACCATCTCATCGGCACCGGCCGCCATCGCCTCCTCGATCGCCCACTCGATGACCGGGCGATCGACCACAGGGAGCATCTCCTTGGGGAGAACCTTGGTGGCGGGGAGGAAGCGGGTGCCCAATCCGGCGGCGGGGACCACGCAGTGGCGAATCGTGCCCATCGGCCGGGCATTGTCTCCATTTGGGGCCACCGCGCGCAGCGGCCCGTTCACCGGGCCGCTCGAAAGGCGGGGCCGAACAGCCTCGCGCACCTCTCCGAGTACGATCCGAACCCATGCTCGACGTTCGCACCGAGCTGATCCGAGCGGTCCGCGCCGTCCTCACCGCGGCAGGTGTCGATGACCAGGTCGAGGCGATTGTCGACCGTTCCGCCCGGCCCGAGTTCGGCGACTTCTCGACCCCCGCCCCGCTCCGCGCCGCCCGGGTGCTGCGACGGCGCCCGATCGAGATCGCGGAGGAGCTGCGCGGACTGCTGGAGGGGCTCCACCTCCCCTTCGTGACCGCCTGGACGGTCAGCCCGCCCGGGTACGTCAACTGCCGGCTGGACGATCGCACGTGGGCGACCGCGGTCATCGACCAGGCGTTGGCGCTGGACCGGGACACTCCGCTGCGCGTCCCCGGGGAGGCTCCGTCACCGGGACGGACGCTGGTGGAGCACACCGCGACCAATCCCAACAAGGCGGCCCATGTCGGCCACCTGCGCAACGCCTGTATCGGCGACAGCGTGGCCCGCATCCTCCGGCGCCTCGGCCAGGAGGTGGAGGTCCAGAACTACATCGACGACACCGGGGTCCAGGTCGCGGACGTCGCCGTGGGGCTGCGCCACCTGGGGATCGAGCAGGCGGCGGACGAGCCCTTCGACCAGTACTGCTCCCGGGTCTACGTGGAGGTGGGCCATCGCTATGAGGCGGACGCCTCGCTGGTCGAGGAGCGGCGCCGGACGCTCCGGGAGATCGAGGCGGGCGACGGCGAGACGGCGCGGTTCGTCAAGGAGCTGGCCTCTCGGGTGGTCGACTGCCACCTGGCGACCATGCACCGCTTCGACATCGGCTACGACCTGCTCACCTGGGAGTCCGACATCATCGCCCTCGGATTCTGGAGCCGGGCTTTTGACCTGCTACGGGAGACCGGGTCGATCGTCCACGTCACCGAGGGTCGCCACGCGGGCTGCTGGGTGATGCCATCCGACGGTGACGACGCCGACGACGACGACGCCAAGGTGCTGGTGAAGTCGGACGGTGTCGCGACCTACACGGCCAAGGACATCGCCTACCAGCTCTGGAAGTTCGGGCTGCTCGGCCGCGACTTCCGCTACCGGCGCTGGCACCCGAACGACCCCGCGTCACCGGCCACCACCACGACTGGGGAGGCGGAGCTGCCCGCCGAGGGCTTCGGCCGGGCCGCGCGGGTGATCAACGTCATCGACGCCCGCCAGGCCTACCCCCAGCAGGTGGTCAAGCGCGGTCTGGTCCGGACCGGCCACGCCGAGCAGGCCGAGCAGTCGATCCACCTCGCCTATGAGGTCGTCGCCCTCTCCCCGGCCGCCGCCGAGGCCCTCGGCATCCCTCTGGAGGAGGGCCGAAAGGAGTACCCGCTGTCGGGTCGGAAGGGGATCGAGGTGCGCGCCGACGAGCTGCTCGACAAGGCGCTGGAGCGGGTCGGGGAGAAGGCGGCCGACGCGGAGACCGCGACCATGCTGGCCGCCGGAGCGGTGCGCTACTACCTGGAGAAGTTCACCCTCAGCCAGATCATCGCCTTCGACTTCGACGATGCCCTCCGGGTGACCGGCGACACCGGGATCTACCTGATGTACAGCCACGCCCGCGCCGCCGGGATCATGCGCAAGGTCGAGGACTCGTCGGGGCCGCTCGAGGTGCCGGCCCTCGAGGGCGCGGAACGGGCACTGCTGCATGCGCTGGACGGCTACCGTCACGCCCTCGCCGAGGCCGGCGCGGCGCTCTCACCATCAACGCTCTGCACCTACGCCTTCGAGCTGGCCACGACCCTCACCGACTTCTACGAGCACACCGAGGCGATCGTGCGCGAGCAGGACCCGATCCGCCGGGCGTTCCGGCGCCGGCTGGTGGCGGCCACCCGGGCCACCCTTGCGGACTGCCTCTCGTGCCTGGGCATGCCGGCGCCGGAGCGGGTGTAGGGGGCGGACGCGCGGCGGAGGGACCGTTGGAGCGGTTTCCGGTCACCGTGACGGGGTCGTCGCCCAGTCCGCTTCGGGGCTGGGTAAGGTCTGCGACCATGACGACGCGGCGCTCCGTCCTCGGTGTCTCCGTCGCCCTGGTGGCGACCATGACCAGCGCCTGCGCGACCGTCTCCTTCTCCTGGGGGCCCACGCCCAGACCGACCGCGCCCAGCGCGGCGACGAGCGGTGGGAGCGGTGCCCCGAGCGCGGCGTCGGGCACGATCGCCCTCGAATACCAGGAGGCGGCCGAGACGATCTCGCTGACGGCCGCCGATCTCAGTCCCTTCAGCGTCCATTCGCCGGTGGCGGCGGTTCCCGGAGCGGCGGCCTCGGGATGGAACGTCATCTACGGCTCCTCGATCGACGTCGCGCATCTGACCAGCGGATGCCTCACCCCCCTCTCCCCCGAGATCGCGGGGTGGTATCGGGGATACAGCTACGACCTGGAGCCTGACGACGTGGATGAGGGGCAGGGCTCCCTCTGGGTCTACGTGATCGACACACCGGCCGACGCTACGGCGGAGCAGGCTGAGGTCGCCACGGCGGCGTACGGCCTCTGCTGGGAGACGCAGGTCACCACCGATCTGACGAGCGGCGGGAGCGCGGTGGTGGTGACCGGGCCCACGTCCATCGCGGTCGAGAGCGTGGACGCTGGGGTGGCGAGCTACATGCGTCTCTACACCACCCCGTACACCTTCGGCGGCGAGGCCAAGACCAACTACGACAGCGTCGTCTGGCTGCAGTACGGGCGGTACCGGGCCATCCTCGACCTCTCGACCTGCTGCGGCCAGCCGCCGGTCTCCGACTTCCAGCCGGACGCGCAGCTGCTCGCCACCCGGATGCAGGCGGCGCCGGCCTAGGCGGGGGAGCTGGGAGGCGAGGTCTGGAACGGACTTGACACCGTCATGGGCTGACGGGAGTCCGCCTCCTATAATTCGGCAGGTCTGGCACGCCCCGTTCGTCTAGAGGCCCAGGACACCGCCCTCTCAAGGCGGAGATCGGCGGTTCGAATCCGCCACGGGGTACCACGGGAGCCGGGGGGCCGCCGGGAGCGCGCCGCGCACCGAGCGAGCGGCCTGAGGAGCGGCACCATCCCCCGTGCCGAGGGTCTAAGGGCCGGACGCCTGGATGCCGTCTCGCGTCTCCTCGGGCATCGCGGGTGCACTCGCGGCCCGCCAGGTGACCGCCTGGAGACGACCCCACGCGCCCCGGACCGTCCGTCGCTCCTCCAACTCGTAGCCGAGCTCGCGCAGCCGGGTGCCGTCAGTGAGGATCAATCGGGAGTGACGGTACTCGCGCTCCACCTGGGCGGGGAAGCGGCCGCTGGCCAGCCACGCCTGCTCCTCGAGGGCGTAGCCGCGGTCCTCACGGACGGCCCGGATCGGCCCCGCGACGATGAGGGCAAGGATGGCGACGGCGGCGGCCAGCAGAAGGCCGGTGACCAGAACGCTCATGCGGGGACGAGAACGTTCATGCCGTCGGCGGAGCCTCGATCGAGCCCTTTGCGGCGATGTCCATCAGAGCTGCACTGTAGGCTCGTGACCGGGGCGAGGTGGCACGCCCGCACCTGGCGGTTAGAATCCAGAGGTCCCCGACCCCTCGCAGGAGCCTGCTCATGGCCAACAACCTCAAAGAGTCCAAGGGTGTCCTCTCTCAGAAGGAGATCCTGACTGCGATCCGCTGCCCGGTCTGCCACCAGCTGATGCGCCAGAA
>JBEKOU010000036.1:0-7100 GCA_049521435.1 Candidatus Dormibacteria bacterium
CCGCCCCCCTGCCGGAGCCGTCGCTCCCCGCCGCGACCATCGCTCCGATCGACGCCAGGGTCTCGGCGACGGCGGCGTAGACGCCGCCATGCACCAGGCCGTACGGCTGAAGGTGCTGCTCGCCGATTTCGAGGTGGGCGGTCACCCGGGTCGGGGTGACCTCGTCGAATTGGAGGCCGAGGAGCCCGATGAAGCCCGCGGTGGGATCCAGACCGCGGAGGGGCTCGCCGGGGGTGCTCATCGCTGGCGCACCGGCTGGGGAGCCCGGTCCATCTCGACCCGGTAGCGCTCGGCGAAGGCCCGCAGCGACGGGGTGATTGGCTCGTCGAGTTGACTCCGACCCTCGAGGGCCTCGGCGGTCTTGAGCCCGTGACCGGTGATGTACGCGACCACCACCTCGTCGCCCTTCCACCGACCCGCCTCGGCGAGCCGGCGGAGTACCGCAACCGTCACCCCGCCGGCGGTCTCGGCGAACACTCCCTCGGTGCGGGCGAGGAGCTCCACCGCGTCGAGGATCTCGTCGTCGGTGACGCTCTCCACCACCCCGCCGCTCTTGCGGGCGGCGCGGATGACGTCCTCCCCGTCCGACGGGTTGCCGATGGCGAGGGAGCGGGCGACGGTGTCGGGGCGGCGGACCGGGGTGACCGGGCGATTGCCCGCAAAGGCGTCGGCGACCGGGGCGCAGCCCGAGGCCTGGGCACCGGTGAGCCGGGTGTGCGGGGGCCCGTCGACCAGGCCGAGGTCGACCAGCTCGCGTAGAGCCTTCTCCGCCTTGACGAATTGGGAGCCGGAGGCGATCGGGATCACGAGCTCGTCGGGAAGCCGCCACCCCAGCTGCTCCACGGTCTCGTAGGTCAGGGTCTTGCTGCCCTCGCTGTAGAAGGGCCGGACGTTGATGTTGCAGAAGGCCCAGGGGACCTCGTCGGCCAGCTCGCTGCCGAGGCGGTTGGCGTCGTCGTAGGTACCGTTGACCCGCACCAGGGTGGGGCGGAACACCGCGGTGGTCGAGCTCTTGGCGGACTCGAGGTCGGCCGGGATGATGATCACGGCGCGCATCGCCGCGTGGGCGGCATAGGCGGCGACGGCGTTGGCCAGGTTGCCGGTGCTGGCGCACGCCAGGGTGTCGAAGCCATGCCCCCGTGCCCAGCTGGCGGCGACGCTCACCACCCGGTCCTTGAAGGAGTTGGTCGGGTTCTGGGTGTCGTTCTTGAGGTAGAGGTTGCGCAGGCCGAGCAGGTCGCCCAGGTTGCGGGCTCGGATGAGAGGTGACCAGCCCTCCCCGAGGGTGATCGGCTCCAGGTCGTCCTCGACGGGCAGCAGGTCGCGGTAGCGCCAGATGCTCGCCGGGCCCGCCTCGATGCTCTTGCGGGAGACCCGGCGGCCGATCTCGGCGTAGTCGTAGGCCACCTCGAGGGGGCCGAAGCAGTTGTCGCAGGCATGGGTGGCCGCGATCGGGGCCGTGTGGCCGCAGGCGCGGCAGCGCAGGGAGAGTATTCGCTCGCTCATGTGATGGACCTCAGGTTGGGGAGGATGTCAGATCACGCGTGCGGGGCGGTCAGGCCGCCCCGGCGCATTCGCATCCCCGCGAACCCGATGGCGCCCTGTGGCGGCAGCGACCGCATCGAGGGCGTGTCCGATCTCCACATGGTGGTTCCGAAGTCTAGCGGGAACGGGCCCGAAGGCTGAGGTCGAGGTTGCGGTCGAGGTTGGGATCGAGGTTGGGGTTGGCCGCGGGCGAGGGGTTTCCCCGTTGCTCCACGGGGGGGCAGGTGCGACCATGCGCCCCATCGTGACCCACGCAGGCACGACCCGCTTCCGCACAGGCTGAGCCGGTGGACCCCAGACGGCTGCCCGGGACAGGAGTGCGCTCCGTGGGGGGACGGGCACGGCATTTCGTGCGCTCGAGGGCCATCGTCCTGCACCCGCGGGACTCCCCCAAGGCGCGCAGGCTTCGCGTGGAGTCGTGCTGGGCGCTGTTGCTCGCCCTGGCGGGCCTGGCGAGCGCTCTGGTCTTTGCCCTACTGGCGTGGGTGGCGGCCGCGTGGGTGGCCGCCACGATCTGCGTTGCCCTCGGAGTTCTATACCTCTGGCTGATGAGGCGGGCCGACGGCGTGGCCCGCCTCTCCATACCGGGGGTCTCGCCCGAGACGCTGGCGCCGCGACCGGGCCGGTTCGAGAAGCCCCGCTTCTGGCAGCTGGTCTGGGGTGGTCTGTTGCTCCGATCCGACGCACACGTCATGCGAGAGATGGTCTCGCGGTTAGAGGTCGCCACGGTCCAAGTGATCGCCGGAGCCGTGATGGTCCTCTTCTTTGGCCACGTCGCCATCGCGAGTGGCCTTACCGCTTTCGGGATCGCAGCCGAGGTCGTCGGAGCAGCCTTCACCCTGCTGGCGATCCGATGGGTCTACATCCTGTTTCGCCTCTCTCGCCGTGTGCCCGGGCCCCCCGGCCCGACGTGAGCCAGACGGGTCGTGCCGGAGCCTCGTCAGGCCGGCGCCCGGGCGCAGTCACCCCGACGTGCGATCGAGAACCGCCCGCACCAGCCCGGGGGCCGCGGCCCGCACCACGGCCGCCAGCCCGTAGTAGCGGGGCGAGTAGCGCTCCGCCCTCCGATGCACGGCGCAGTCGACGATCGCCTCCGCCACGCCCCTCTCGCTGCCCATGAACCAGCGCCAGATGGGGTGGTTGCGCATCTCCGCGGCGGGAAACCCCTCGGTGGGAACGAATCCGGGCAGCACGAGCCCGACATGGACGCCGTGGCTGCGCTCCTCCTGGTGCAGCGCGTCGGTCCACCCGCAGAGTGCGAACTTGCTGGCCGAGTACGCGCCCACGCCGGCCCGGGCCACCCGTCCAGCGGTGCTCGCGACGTTCACGATCGAGCTCGGCGCGGACCGCCGCAGCAGGGGGAGCAGCGCCTCGGTGAGCCGCACCTGGGCGTTGAAGTTGAGGTCCATGGTCCTGGCCACGTTGGCCCAGCCGGCCTCGGCGAAGCGCCCGCTCCAGCCTGCGCCCGCATCGTTCACCAGGACATCGAGCCGGCCGTGTCGCTCCTCGACGATCGCTGCGATGTGGTGCGGAGTCTCGAGAGCGGTGAGGTCGGCGGCAATCACGGTGGCGCCTCCGATCTCGCGCGCCAGGACCCGGAGGCGCTCCTCGCGGCGTGCGACGAGCACCAGTTCGGTGCGCGACAGCTCCGCGAAACGGCGGGCGGTCGCGGCACCGATCCCGCTGCTGGCCCCGGTGACGAGCACGACCCGTGGCATCTCCGCTCGAGTCTACCGGCCGGCCCCGACCCGCCACCGGCCAGCCCGTCCTGAACCTCGGCCTGCCGACTGATGGGACGACCCGCCTCGCGGCGGACAACCTAGGTTCCCCGCGGGCGGTCGCAGCGCTGCGGTCGTACGATGAGGCTCGGCGACCGTTGGGCAGGGAGCTCCGACCTGCGCCAGGGAGTTCCCGAATCGTGAGACTACGGGCCGTGTTCGAGCCGAATCCGATATGGAGCGGTCATATGCGCTGGACGAGGCGGGGATTCATCGGGGGCCCCTTCATCTGTGCTCGTGCTGCGGTATTTCCGCCACCTTGCCGCAGGTAGCCGTCGGTCTGGATGGATTGCGTGGATCCGGCCCATGTCGGTCCGCTCCGAGCGCAACTAGGTCGGGACCGTGAGGTGCATTCGCAGGCCCGGGCCGAAGTCGGTCTCGACCTGGCTCTCTGTGACGAACCCCGCTTGCTGGTAGAACTGCGCGGCGTGCGGATTCCCGACCACTGAGACGCGGGAGACACCGATGGCCGTGGCGAACACGACGACATCGTCGATGAGCGCCGTGGCCACGCCCCGCCGCATCCAATCAGGGTCGGTGAAAAGATCGACGAGCTCGAGGAAGCCGTCCTTGGTCACGGTGGTCGCGAACCCCACGATAAGGCCCGACCCGATGGTCGCGACGCGTACTCGCCCGCTCGTCAAAGAGACCGCGGAGAAGACCAGAGCCTCCGGGTGATCGACCAGGGCAGCGCGGTCACCTTCGTTGGAGAGCGAAGACAGTCGGAATACCTCTTGCAGACGTGGGAGATCGTCCGTCGTTGCGTCCTTGAGACGGAACATGACGCGGCAGTGTAGCTGGCTGCCACCCGCCGGCCTCTTTGGTCATGGGGAGAGGACGTTCAGGTTTGGGTGACACCGGGGTCGCCCGGAACCGTCCTGACAGTCCAGAGTCGGAGCCGGGCGGCGACGGCGGTCTTCGATTGGGGGCGCAACCGCCGCAACGTCGACCGGCTGCTCAACGCAGTCAAGGAGTTGCTGCCGGCGGGGTCAGCACCCCGGGGAGCAGGACCCTGGCGAATGAGCACACTGGCAGCTGACTGGCCGACGGCGGTCATGCCGTACCGAGCAACGCTGCGCGAACCTCTGACCTGTACTCCTCTCGCCACGACCACCCGAGGGCTCGTGACCAGACCACGCGGTGATCCCCCTCGACCCGGGACCACAGCCAGTCGCCCCGCTTTGCTGTCACCGATCGCCAATCCACCTTCATTGGGGCGCGGGAGTCGTAACCGAGGAAGGCGTTGATCAACTCGACGGCGTTCTCGTCCCAGACCCTGCCATTGCCGAAACCGTGAAGCAGCAGCGTGTGAGCGGTCTGTCTCAGGGTCGGGATGACCTCCTGCACGAGCCAGTCGGTTCTCGTCTGGCTTGGGACTTTGCCGCCGGAAGACCGCTTGGCCGGAAGGGCTGAGCGCTCGATCTGGTACACGCGGTCGCCGAGCCCCGGCACCGCGTGCTGGCTGAGGAGCTCCTCCCAGCTCGTCTCGGCTGGAAGGAGGATCCGGGCGAGGTTGATCCAGGTGTGCGTGTGCGAGTGTCCCTGGACCTGATAGAGGTCGTTGGGGTGAACGTGAAAGGGTCGCCATGGGTCCTTTGGCAAGCCGTGAACCTCCATGTCGTCCCACCACGACGACTCCCTCAGCAGAGCCTCGACCACGCGCTGGGGCGAACCCGACAGGATCAGGACCGTCTGGAGGCAACCCCATGCCAGGTCCTCTGGTTTCCCCGGATCGTCGGCGGTCTCGGTGCCCATGGCAATGATCGGAGCGCCGTCGTAGCCCAACCCCAGCTGAAACTCATTGACGAACGGTTCCAGCTCGTCAGCGGTCAAGGTCTTCTCCCCGAGCGAGGAGACTCTGAACGTGACATCAGCTGGTTCGAGCTCCGGCCCGAGCCTCTCCGCCGCTTCGAGCGTGTCGATCAGATCGCGCAGTGGTCTCTGTGTTGGCGCCACTGGCTGCGCGCCGGCCTCGACCTCCTTGAGGTGAGAGACGTATCGCTGGGCGGCGGACTGGGCCAGCGCTGGATAGCGGAGAAGGCCTTCTTGCATGGCGTCTATTCTGCATCGCCTGATCCGCAACGCCCGGGGCCGCGACCTTTGACCCCGGGAGCCGCCTCGTGGGCTGACTTACCCACCATCGTGGGTGACCCAGTGTCGGGAAACGTCACTCGGCCGACGGGGTAGGTGCAGGAGGTTCCAAGGAGGGCGGCCGCGGGTCGATGCGAGGGTCGCTCCCGTCGAGCCCCCTCGCTCCTGCAAGCCAGATTCGCAGCCCGGCCAGTTGCTCGTCGTGGCGCGCCTTGATCAGGGGGCTGCGTGGGTGAACCGGCGAGCCTGAGTACCGTTCGGTCGCCGCGATCACCACGGAGGATCCATCCGTCAGCAGAACGCGGATGGCTCGCCCCTGATACTCGAATCGAGAGCGACCGAGCCGGAAGCCTGCCACCGACTCGCGAGGGATCGTTCGTGTTGAGGTGAAATTGCGCACGATGAGCGCACCTCTGGTGCTCCGAACCCCGACCCTGCTCCAGCGCCAGGCGACCGCCGTGAAGAACCCCGCCGCGACCACAGAGATCAGCAGCACCGCGAGAGCGCCGTGCATGGCGGCCTCGATCGCGGAGAGGACGGCCCCGAGTGCGAGGACGGAAGACCATCCGACGGAGAAGGTCCGAAAGGGCTGAGGTATCCGGAAGTCGATTTCAGCGCCCAAGGCCGTGAATGGTAGGAGGACGCTCGGTGCCGGTAGTGGGGCAGTTTGAGCTAGTCGCTCGCCGGTGCGGCCGATGAGACCGGCTATCTGGTCCGGCGCAGCGGATTACGCGGCCGGTATGTCCGGCGCGATCTCCACCCTCAGTCCTCGGCGTGAGCGTGGACCACGATCCGCCATCGCCGGGTCCGGGCCCGCCCCGTGCCGGCCCCGGCGACGTCGCGAACCCGGCGCAGCGCCCGCACAGGCAGGGGTGGCCGCGGCGGGCCGACGAGCGTCTCGACCCTGCGGAACCCGGCGGCGCGGCACATGGCGCGCAGCGCAGGCTCGCTGAGCTCAGACCAGTTGGTGTGATCCCGATTCAGCTCGTCGCCGGCGAGGAATCGGAGCAGGGGTTCCCCCCGGTGCCCCGAGACCTGGATGGCGTGGGTCTCGATGACCGCCAGCCCTCGGGTCACCGTTCGCAGCCGGCGCAACGCTGTGAAGGGCTCGGTGAGGTGGTAGAGGACCCCGAGGAAGAGGACGACATCGAACCTCCCCAGCGCTTCGAGGTCCATGCTCATGAAGTCACCGACCACCGGCTCGACCCGGCTCTCCAGAGCGTCCCGGGCGAGGTCGAAGCCGCGACGTCCTGGCAGCCCGGCACGGTCGAGGAACTCCGCCTCCCGCTCCGGGTCGGGGAGCACCCCCTCGCGGGCGCAACGGTCCCAGTATTCCTGCCGCGCTGCGAAGTCCAGCTTCCACACGTAGTGGTCGAGCGCCACCACCCGCGCCGCCCCGCCCCGTTCGGCCAGGAACGAGTAGTAGCCGTCCCAGGCGCCGATGTCGAGCACGCTGCGCCCTCGGAAGTCGGGGAGCGCGGCTGAGGGGATGCTACTGCGGGTCACGCCGGGAGTGACCACACCCTGGCCGAGGTCGATGCTGTGGTACCAGGGGATGGCGGCGACCCTGGCCCGGAGCTCCGCGGCTTCCACGCCGCGCAGGGGACCACGCCCGCTCCGCGCGAGTCAAGCCTGGGCCTGCCCCAACCAGGCCTTGGTGTGTGTTCGTGTTGACCATGCGAACGC
>JBEKOU010000037.1:0-7100 GCA_049521435.1 Candidatus Dormibacteria bacterium
CCCAGCTCGCCGTCGCCGGAGAAGCGGTGCTGGAAGAGCTCGGTCATCAGCGGCTCGGTCTCGGCGAGCGCGGTCAGGCACTGCCGGAAGTCCCCGGGAGGTAACACCCGGAACTCGTCGCGCAGCCGGCCGCTGGAGCCCCCGTCGTCGGCGACGGTGACGATCGCCACGATGTTCCCGGTGTACTTCTTGATGCCCCGGAGGAGGGACGACAGCCCGGTGCCACCACCCATGGCGACCACCCGCGGACCCTTGGAGAGGAGGCGATAGGCGTAGAGCTGCTGGACGAACCCGCCCTCTCCAGTCCCCCCGGGCAGGAACGGCCCGAGCACCGACTTGCCCAGGAAATAGAAGCTGACCCCGATGATGGCCACCCCGAGGGCCAGAAAGAGGATCCCGCGGATGGTCTCGGGAAGGAACTGGAGGGTGGCGGTCTGGACCCACGACGGGTAGCTTCCGGTCTTGTACACGTCGCGCAGGACGTAGCCGAACGCCAGGCTGATCATCACGATCCCGACCATGAGCAGAAGCAGCCAGCGCTTCACGTGGAGGCCGGGGGTGAGCAGCCGGGTCAGGTTCTTCCCGGGTCGGAGCCGCGCCATCATCCTTCGGGGCGGATTCTCCCACCCCCGCCTCAAGAGCGGCGCGGCAGCGCTCGAATCCCCTCGGACGGCTCGTGGCCAGGATCGACGCCCTCAGCGTCCGGGAGAGTCGGCTGCCTCTCCGTGCGGGCCGCTCCGGCGGCGGGGGCTGCTCGCTAACCGAGGGGGACGGGTGGCACCGAGGCGGTGGCCGCTTCGGAGGCGGATCCCGGGGTCGTCTCCGGGAGACCGCGCGTGCGACGCCCCATGCTCACGTAGATCCCTCCGCGGCCGGTGATGGCCCGACTGTCCAGGCAGTTGCGGCCGTCGACCACCAGCCGCCCTCGCATCAGGGCGAAGACCCGCCCCCAGTCCAGCTCGCGGTACGCCGGCCACTCGGTGACCAGGCCGACGGCGTCCGCACCGGTCACGGCGTCGTAGGGGTCATCCACCAGGCTGGTGCCCGGCAGCAGGGGCCGGGCCCGATCCAGGGCCGCCGGGTCGGTGGCGACCACGACGGCCCCCAGGTCCTCGAGCTGGCGCACCACCTCGAGAGCGGGCGCCTGGCGCATGTCGTCGGTGAACGGCTTGAAGGCGAGACCGAGGATGGCCACCCTCCGCCCCTCCAGGCTTCCCCCCAGACCCTGGAGGAGCTTGGCGGTGAACCGCCGTCGCTGCTGGCTGTTGACCTCGATGGCGGCCTTCAGCAGCCAGAAGCTCTGACCGTGGTACCCGGCCGAGGTCTCCAGGGCACGGACGTCCTTGGGGAAGCACGAGCCGCCCCAGCCAAGGCCGGCGCTCAGGAAGCTGCGGCCGATGCGCGGATCGAGGCCCATCCCGTCGGCCACGTGCTCGATGTCGGCCCCGGTCAGCTCACAGAGCTGGGCCATCTCGTTGATGAAGCTGATCTTGGTGGCGAGGAAGGCGTTGGAACCGTACTTGACCAGCTCCGCGCTGACGCTGTCGCAGAGGAGCCGCGTCGTGTCGGGCCCGCCCAGCAGTGCCGCGACCCGCCGCACCGCCGCCATGTCCTCACCGCCGACCACCACTCGGCTCGGGTGCCGGAGGTCCTCGAGAGCAGAGCCCTCGCGGAGAAACTCGGGAAACATGACGAAGGCGACGTCCTTGCGACTGCTGCCGCGAGCGAGGGCTCGTGTGGTACCGGGGGGCACGGTGCTCTTGATCGCGATGACGGCCCCGGGGGCTACCTCGCCAAGGGCCTGGTCGACGGCCTGGCGCACCTGAGAGAGGTCTGCCTCCCCGTCATGGGTGGGCGGCGTACCGACCGCCACGATGACGATCCCGGCCCCCGCGACCCCCGCGCTCATGGTCTCGACCGCCCGGAGATGACCGGACGCGACCACGGCGCTCAGAAGCTCGTCGAGACCCGGCTCGAAGATGGGTGAGATCCCCGCCGCCACCGCGGCGCGACGATCGGCGTCAACCTCGACGACCTTGACCTGGCGGCCCGCCTCGGCGAGGCCCGCCGCTGTGACGAGCCCGACGTACCCGGCTCCGATGATGCAGATGACCTGATCGTCGGCTTGCGGTGTCATCGCACTGGACTCTAGCGGCGGCGCGGCCGGTCGCGCGGGCCGGGGCTCGTGACCCGCCGGATCCCCTCCATCCGGGCTCTCCCGTCCCGGACCCGGCGCCAGCCGCCGGCGCGTCAGGACAGCTCCTCCCTGGCGCACGGATATGATCCGGCCGCGATGAGGGCACAGCTGGAGCCGGCCGTGGGGGGGTCGGCGCATCCACCGCCAGGATCCCCCCCGACGCCCGACACCGTGCCTCACGCAGCGCGCCGCGGGTTGCCGGCAGCCGTCGTGGCCGCCCTGGGGCTCCTCGCCTTCGTGGCACTGGCGATGGCGGCGATGTGGCCGGGGCTCTTCACCGGCCACGACACCATCGTCGGAGACACCGGTGACCCCTCCCTCTGGATCTGGGACCTGGAGTGGGTGCCCTTCGCACTCGCTCATCACCTCAACCCGCTGGTGACCAGCTACCTGCACTACCCCGGCGGCGCCAACCTCATGTGGAACGGCACGATCATCTTCCCGGCGCTCGTCCTGACGCCGATCACCGACCTGGCCGGTCCGATCGTCAGCTACAACGTCGTCGCGGTGCTGGGCGTGAGCCTATCGGGGTGGTGCGCTTTCCTCGCGCTCCGCCGGTATGCCGCGTGGTGGCTGCCGGCCGCCGCCGGCGCCCTGCTCTACGAATTCAGCCCGTACATGGCCCTCCAGATCATCGGGCACGCCCAACTCTTCATCGCTCTCTTCCCGCCGCTGGTCCTCCTCCTCGCGGACGAGATACTGGTGCGACAGCAGCGACCGGCAGCTCTGATGGGCACCCTGCTCGGGCTCGCCGCCGTGGCCCAGCTCCTGACCGGCGAGGAGCTGCTGGCGATGACCGCGATCATGTCGCTGCCGCCCCTGATCGCCCTGCTGATCATCCGCCGTGCCGACATTCGGGGGCGCCTCGGCCATGCGGCTCGCGCCGCCGTCTGGGCGCTCGGCTCCTTCCTCGTTGTCGGTGGGTACCCGCTCTACGTGCAGTTCCTCGGCCCGCAGACGGTGCACGGCGCCCTCCAGGGGATCGACACCTACGTCGCGACACCCACCGCGTTCGTGGTCCCCTCCAGGTACGAGCTGATCGGAGGGCATGCGCTCGTCTTCGATTCGAGCGTCTATGTCGGAGTGCCCCTGCTGCTGCTCGCAGCGCTCGTCGTCGTCTGGTTGTGGCGACGCACCGCGGTGGTCCCCGCCGCGGTGGCCGTCGCCGCGGCGATGGTCTGCGCGCTCGGCGGGCACCTCGTCGTTCACGGTGTTTCCAGCGGGCTCCCGCTCCCCTGGGACGCCGTCAACCAGATCCCCGTCCTCGACAACATCCTCCCGGTGAGGCTGATGGTCTTCGGGTACCTCGGCCTCGCGGTTCTGCTCGCGGTGTTCCTGGACGCGGTCTGGCGCCGAGCCCCCCGTTGGCGGATGGCAGGGTTGCTGGCCGCCGCAGCCGCCCTGGCCCCCCTGATCCCCAGCCTGCCTCTTCAAGCGGGCGAATATGTGGCCCCGGCATTCTTCACCGACGGCTCCGCCCAGCTTCTCCCCCACAGCGGTTCAGTGCTCGTGAGCCCCTACGAGAGCCAGCTGCCGGAGGCCTGGCAGGCGTTGTCGGGAATGGCTTTCCGCACCCAGGTCGGGGTGGTCTACGCCCCCGGCCCCGGAGGCCACATGGAGGGGCCCGAGCTCGATCAGCTCGGCATCGAGCTGAATCGACTCGACAGCCTGGGAGAGCCCGCACCGGCCGTGATCCCCACCTCACAGCGCCAGACCTACCTGAGCGACCTCCGAGCACACGACGTGAGGGCCATCGTCGTC
Source organism: Candidatus Dormibacteria bacterium (assembly GCA_049521435.1). Classification (GTDB taxonomy): domain Bacteria; phylum Chloroflexota; class Dormibacteria; order Aeolococcales; family Aeolococcaceae; genus Changshengia. The sequence continues at coordinate 3,959 of JBEKOU010000037.1, forward strand.
GGACCGTCGAGCGGGCAGGTGCAGGCGGCGCGGTTCTTCACTGAGTTACTCGGGACTCCCGGGGTTCGGACGGGTGGCGTGGTGGTCTGGTTCGATGTCGATGCATAGGTCGACCGACGCACCACCGGCATCGCGGGGGTCGCCGGGGTGGGGTGGGATGCGCCAGGCGCGGGTGCTCCGGCGCTTCGGGACCCCGGCCGGCTTCCTGGCGCTGGCCGTCGCGGCGATGTGGCCCGGGCTCTTCACCGGGCACGACACCATCGTCGGGAACACCGGCGACCCCTCGATCTTCATCTGGTCTCTGCAGTGGCTGCCCTTTGCCCTCAGCCACCATCTCAACCCACTCCTGACCGACTACCTCCATTTCCCGACGGGCGCCAATCTCATGTGGAACACGTCGATCCTCTTCCCGGCCCTGGTGCTCACCCCGGTCACCGACCTCTTCGGTCCGATCGTCTCCTACAACGTGCTGGCGGTCCTGGGGATGTCGCTCTCCGGCTGGTGCGCCTACCTGGCGGTGCGCCGGTACTCGCGACACTGGGTCTCCGCGGCGGTCGGGGGACTGCTCTACGAGTTCAGCCCGTTCCTGGTGGTCCAGATCACCGGCCACGCCCACCTCTTCGTGGCTGTCTTCCCTCCCCTGCTCGTGCTCTTCGCGGACGAGATCCTGGTGCGGCAGCGCCAGCGCGCCTGGTTGATCGGCGGCCTCCTGGGAGGAGCGGCGGCGGCCCAGCTGCTCACCGGAACCGAGCTGCTGGCGATATCGGCGCTGATGGCGGTTCCGGCGCTCGTCACCCTCGGGGTGGTCTTTCGCGCCCGGCTCCGGGAGCGTCTGCCGTACGTGCTGCGAGCCGCCGGTTCCGCCGCGGCGGCCTTTGTGGTGCTGGCGGGGTATCCCCTCTACATCCTCTTCCTCGGACCCGGGCGGGTCTCCGGCGCCCTCCAGGGCTTCGGCTTCGTCGCGCGTCCGACGTCCTTCGTCGTCCCCTCCAGCTTTGAGCTCATCGGCGGTCCCTCCACCGTCTTCGACTCCAGCGTCTACGTCGGCGTCCCCCTCCTCATCCTGGCGGTGGTGGTCACCGTCCGGATGCGGCGGCACCCGATCGTGGTGGCCGCGGCGGTCACAGTGGCCTGCGCCATGGTGCTGGCCTTGGGCGGCCACCTCACCCTGCACGGCGCCGCCACCCGGATCCCGCTGCCCTGGATCATCCCCCAACACCTTCCGGTGCTCGACAACGTCCTCCCGGTCCGCCTGATGGTCGCCGCCTACCTGGCTCTGGCTGTGATCATCGCCGTCTTCCTCGACCGGGCGCTGGACGCGACCTTGCGATGGCGGATCGCAGGGCTGGCCGCCGCCGCGGTGGCGCTGGTGCCCCTCATCCCCACCCTGCCGATCTCCTCGGCTCAGTACGTGATCCCCCCGTTCTTCACCCAAGGCGCTGCCCGCCAGCTCCCCACCACCGGCTCGGTGCTGATGACCCCGTACGGCGGCGTCGCCCCCGACTATCCCCCCGAGGTGTGGCAGGCGGTCTCGGGCATGGACTTCACGACCCAGATCGGCATGGTCTTCACCCCCGGACCGGGCGGATTCGAGTGGGGCCCCGAGAAGGACGCCCTGGGGCAGGAGCTGACCGCGCTGGGGGGCGGGACCGCGGCACCCGCGGCACTCTCCCCCTCCCTGCGCGAGATCTACCTGGGCGACATGCGAGCCCACGGTGTCGACGCCATCGTGGTCGGCCCGTCGGCGGGCGAGGACCAGTTGGCGCGGTTCTTCACCGAGCTGACCGGGCAGCCCGGGGACAGCACCGGGGGCGTCGTGGTCTGGTTCGACGTCCGTCCCTGAGACCACGCTAGGATCGACGGCGATGTCCGGTAACACGTGGCGCATGGAGCGCGTGGTGATCACGGGGGGGGCCGGTTTTCTCGGCTCGCACCTCTGCGATCACCTCGTCGCGCAGGGAGTCGAGGTGGTGGTCCTCGACAACCTCGTGACCGGCAGCCTGGACAACCTCGCTCACCTGACCGGAAACCCGGCATTCAGCTTTCAGAGACAGGACGTCACCGAGTATCTCGAGGTGGAGGGCCCGGTTGACGCCGTGCTCCATTTCGCGTCGCCGGCCAGTCCCATCGACTACGCGCTGCTGCCGATCCAGACCATGAAGGTGGGCACCCTGGGCACCCACCGGGCGCTGGGACTGGCCATGGCCAAGGGAGCGCGCTTCCTGCTCGCCAGCACCAGCGAGGTCTACGGCGATCCGGAGGTCCACCCCCAGCCCGAGACCTACTGGGGACACGTGAACCCCGTGGGTCCGCGGAGCATCTACGACGAGGCCAAACGGGCCGCCGAGGCCTTCACCATGTCCTACCACAACCACCACGGACTGGAGACCCGGATCGTCCGCATCTTCAACACCTACGGGCCCCGGATGCGGCGGCGCGACGGGCGCGCGGTGCCCGCCTTCCTCGGCCAGGCCCTTGCGGGCGAGCCGCTCACGGTCTTCGGTGACGGCTCCCAGACCCGGAGCCTCTGCTATGTGGACGACCTCGTCGACGGCATCGACCGGCTGCTCGCGAGCGATCACCCGCTCCCCGTCAACATCGGGAATCCGGACGAGATAACCATGCTCGAGCTGGCCCGGACGGTCCGGGATCTCTGCGGGAGCCGTAGTGAGATCGTCTTTGAGCCGCTGCCGGTCGACGACCCCAAGCGGCGGCGACCGGACATCGGATTGGCGCGGAGCCTCCTCGGATGGGAGCCCCGGGTCCCGCTGGAGGAGGGCCTCACCAGGACCATCGCCTGGTGGCGCGCGGGTGACGCGGGCCCGGGTTCGTCGCCGGAGATGCCCGAGCACGTCGTGACGTCGGAGTAGGGCGCCCACGCCCATGGGAGCGCCCCTGCTCTCGGTCCTGATGCCCGCTCTCAACGAGGCGCGGACGATCTCGCAGGTCCTCGACGCCGTCCTCGCCTCCCCCGTCGACCTCGAGCTGATCCTGGTGGACGACGGCTCGACCGATGGCACCTGGGAACTGATGAGGGTGTGCGAGGCCTCCGACCCCCGGGTCCACGCCTTCCGTCACGAGCGCAACCAGGGCAAGGGCGCCGCGATCCGCACCGCGCTGGGGCACGCGCGGGGCGAGGTGG
>JBEKOU010000038.1:0-7084 GCA_049521435.1 Candidatus Dormibacteria bacterium
GCAGAGCCGGGTTGCCTGGTGATCTGGGAGGCGCAGTTCGGCGACTTCGCCAACAACGCGCAGATGGTCGTCGACCAGTACATCGTCGCCGCCCAGGCCAAATGGGGCCAGCGCTCCCGGCTGGTCCTGCTCCTCCCCCACGGCTACGAGGGGCAGGGGCCCGAGCACTCCAGCGCGCGGATGGAGCGGTATCTCCAGCTGGCGTCGAACGGAAACATCCGGGTGGCCAACTGCTCCAATTCTGCCCAGTATTTCCACCTTCTCCGCGACCAGGCCCTGGCCCCGCTCCCGCGGCCGCTCGTCGTGATCAGTCCCAAGTCACTGCTCCGGGCCCCGGAGACGAGCTGCGCCGCCGCGGACCTCACCGAGGGCGGCTTCCTGCCGGTCATCGAGGACCCGCGGATGGCCGATCACCGGGAGGGCGTCCGGGTCCTCCTGCTCTGCACCGGCAAGATCTTCTGGGAGCTGGACGCGCATGAGCTGCGCCAGCAGGCCGGCGACCTCGCGATCGGCCGGGTGGACCTGCTCGATCCGCTGCCCCTCGACCAGATCCTGGAGATGATCCGCAGCTACCCCAACCTGGAGAAGGCCTACTGGGTCCAGGAGGAGCCGGAGAACATGGGCGCCTGGGCCCACGTCCAGCGCCGCATCGGCCGGCACCGCCCGTACGAGGTGAGCTGGGAGTACATCGGCCGTCCCCGCCGCGCCAGCCCGTCCGAGGGATACCACGGCTCCCACATCATCGAGCAGGACCGGGTGCTCCGCGAGGCGCTGCTGACCTCGCCCGCGGCCCAGGCGTCGGTGGCCGGCCCGCGGTCCCAGCTCAGCCAGCCGGAGCCGGTCGCGGCCAGCGTCGCCGGGAACGGAGCCTCAGCTCCTCCCGCCGCTCTCGCCGGGGACGGTGAGCTGCCCCTCTCCGAGCCGGCTCCAGGACCCTCGGCCGCCGCGCCGTCGCGCGCCCGGCGCACGAACTCCAGGGCCACTCGGTGAGCCCTCGGGTCGTCGTCCTCGGCGGCGGGCCCGCGGGGGACGTGGCCGCCCTGCGCGGAGCTCAGCGGGGAGCGGACGTGGTGCTCGTCGAACGGGCCGAGCTGGGCGGCACCTGCCTCAACTGGGGATGCATTCCGACCAAATCCCTGCTCGCCACCGCCGACCTGCTCCGGCGCATCCGCCGCGCCGGTGAGCTGGGCCTCCGGGTCGGTGAGGTCGAGGTCGACTTCCCCCGGATGATGGAGCGCAAGGAGGAGGTCGTCATCGCCATGCGCGGCGGCGTCGAGGCCGCCTGCAAGCGCCGCAAGGTGCGGGTGGTGCGTGGCGAGGGGGTCCTCGAGGACGGCATCGTCCGGGTCGGGGAGGAGCGCCTCGAGTACGACCAGCTCATCGTCTGCGTGGGCACCGAGCCGAGCGGGCTCCCCGGCATCGACATGAGCCACCCCCGGGTGGTGACCTCCAACGGCGTGCTTCGCCTCACCACCCTCCCCCGCCGCCTGCTGGTGATCGGGGGCGGGGTGATCGGCTGCGAGTTCGCCTCGCTGTTTGCCCCGCTGGGGGTCGCCGTCACCGTGGTCGAGGTGCTCCCGCAGATCCTCGCCGGGGTGGAGCCGCGGGTGGTCCGCGAGTTTCGCCGCCTGGTCGAGAAGGAGGGGATCACCTTCCACACCGGCCGGAGCGTCGAGAAGGTCGACTACCGGGACGACTCCGTGACCGCTGCTCTCGACGACGGCACGGCCGTCGAGGCCGACCTGGTGCTGGTATCGGTCGGGCGCGCCGCGCAGACCGCGGGCATCGGCCTGCAGGGGGCGGGGGTGGAGCTGACCCCGCGCGGGCACATCGTGGTGGACGAGATGCTGCGCACCGTCAACCCCAGGATCTGGGCTGCGGGCGACTGCATCGGAGGCCTCCAGCTCGCCCACCTGGGCAGCGCCGAGGGCGCCCGCGCGGTGGAGAACGCTCTCGGCGTCGCGGTGCGCCCGATGGACCGCACCGTGGTCCCCTCCTGCATCTACACCCATCCCGAGATCGCCATGGTCGGCCTCGGGCAGGAGGCGGCGGCAGCCGCGGGGCACCAGGTGAAGGTGGGCCAGGCCCGCTTCCTCGGCAACGGCAAGGCGGTCGGCGAGAACGAGCCCGACGGTCTCGTCCAGCTCGTCTCCGACGCCGCCACCGGGGAGATCCTGGGCGCGACCGTGATGGGCGTCCACGCCGTCGAGGTCATCCACGAGGTGGGGGTCGCCATCAGCGACGGTCTCACCGTCGACGAGCTGGGCGACATCATCCACGCCCACCCGACGGTGAGCGAGCTGGTGATGGAGGCCGCCGAGCAGGCCGAGGGCCTGGCCCCGTACCTCAGCTGACTGGCGCGGCGGTGGCCGCCCGCAGCCCCGCGGGGTCTGCCCGCATGCAGACGGCCCACCTCCCGGCGGATGGTGGGCGCGGGTCCACCGTTCGTTCGATCCCGAACCGGATGGTCGGGTCCGAGAGGCCCGGCTCTCCACCCGCCTGCCGCTCTCCCGGTGGTTTGGGACAGGAAAGTCCGTAACCGGTTCTCGGGGGAAAGGGGCGCCCCTTCCAGGTCAGGGACTGGCGGTATTGTTGCGCAAATGCGTATAATGTTGCGCAAATGCCCCGTGGCCGTCCTCCCTCCGTCACCCCTGACCTCACCGAGCGGTTGGTGGAGCTGCACCGCGCCTACGGCCTCGGTGCCCGCGAGATCGCCGAGGCACTGGAGCGCGCTGGAGTGGATTCGCCGGCCGGGGGCAGTCGCTGGCACCCGTCGACGGTCAGCCGGTGCCTGTCGCGGCGGGGCGTCGCCCTCCACCCGGGCCGGCCCAGGCGGTGGCTCTCCCGGCCGCGTCCCCTGGAACCCACCCCGCTGCACGTGATCACCGCGATCGCCTGGCGGCGGCGCGCCGCCGGGTCGGGGAGTGACCTCTGGGCGCTGCTCGCGGAGGACGATCCTTTTGGGTGATCTCGACGATCTGGACACGAGCTTCGGGTCGGTCCCGCGGGCGGTGGTCGGGGCCGTGGGTGCAAACCGGTTCATGCCGCCCCGGGAGACTGGTGACGTCGACTTTGCCATCTGCGACCGCGACGAGGCGGCGGCCGGCGCGGCCCTGGAGGCGGCAGGGTGGCACCGGGTGCGGCCGCTCCTGCTCCGGCCGCCGATGAGCGGGTTCGCGTGGCAAGCCGCGGGTGGTGCCCCGGTGGACGTGCTCACCGTCCCCGGGATCTGGGGACGGGAGCTGGTGGGCACGGCGATGGCCAACCGGGAGGGCGGCCCGCCGTTTGCGACCCTGCCCCACCTGGTCCTGCTCAAGATGATCGCGGGGCGGACCGTGGACGGCGGTGACGTCGCGCGGATGCTCGGGCACCAGGACGCGCTCACCCTGGAGGCGGTCCGGATGGTGGCGCGCCGGGTGCTGGGCCCGGTGGAGCTGGAGGACCTGGATCGGCTCATCGAGCTGGGAAGGCTGGAATACGGGGCTCGCCCCGAGGAGGCATGACCATGACCAAAGCGACGCCGCGGCCCGTGGCCCTGGTAACCGGAGCCTCCTCCGGCCTTGGCCACGCCTATGCGCGCCAACTGGCCGAAGGTGGCTGGGACCTGATCCCGGTGGCGCGCCGCGCCTCGCGCCTCGAGGCTCTGGCGGCCCGGCTCCAGACCCCGGGTGGCGTCACCGTCCGGCCCCTGGTCGCCGACCTGACCGACGAGGCGGGGCTCGCCCTGGTGGCGGAGCGGATCGACAGCGGTGTGGACCTGGTCGTCAACTGCGCCGGGTTCGCCGGCTACATGCCCTTCGCCGAGCTCTCGGGCGAGGTCGCCGATGCGCTGATCGACGTCCACGTCCGGGCCGTGACCCATCTCACCGGCGCCGCGGTCCGGTCGATGGTGCCCAACCGTCGCGGGGCGATCATCAACGTCGCTTCCCTTCTCGCGTTCAGCGAGTCGGCGGTGCTGGGCCGGTTTAACCGGGCCGCGTATGCCGGCTGCAAGGCGTTCATCGTGACCTTCACGCAGCTCGTCGCGCAGGAGGTCCACGACCGCGGCATCCGGGTCCAGGTCTGCTGCCCGGGAGCCGTGGTGACGGAGTTCCACGACGTCGCTGGGGTGCCGAACCCGCCGGCCGCGATGAGCCCTGAGGAGGTGGTGACCGCCTCGCTCCGGGCACTCGATGCCGGCGAGGTCGTGTGCGTCCCCGGGTTGGAGGACCCGACCGTCATCGACCGCTATCACGAGGCTCAGCGGGAGATGCTTCGCCAGGGCAACCGGCCGGAGCTTGCCGAGCGATACCGGGCCGCGCCCGGCTGAGGCTCAGACCGATCCAGGTCAGAGCGCCTCCAGGTCGGTCTCCTTGTGGTGGCGGCGACGCTGCAGGTGGTAGGGGACGCTGACCACCACCGTGCCGGGCCGGAAGAGCAGCGCCGCCTTGACCCGGAGAGGGAACTGGTTGTGGAGCAGCTGATGCCACCAGCGGGTCGCCACCAGCTCGGGGAGCACCACCACCAGGGTCCCGTCGGTGATCTGCTTGTCGATGGCGTCGATGTAGTGGAGGAGCGGCCGGAGCACCGAGCGGTACGGGGACTCGACGATGACGAGCGGCACGTGGTTGCCCCACGCATCCCACCGCGCCCTCAGCAGGGCCATGTGGTCCGGGTTGAAACAGACGTGCACGGCGATGACCTGGTCGGAGAGCGAGCGCGCCATCGCCATGGACTGGAAGGCCACGTTGTTGAGCTGGTCGACGGGCACGATGCAAACCGGGTGGATCTTCCCGGGTTCGGTCGGGACCTCCGTCGTCTGCTGGCCGCTGGCTTCGACGTAATGGCGGTGGATGGCAAGGAAGAGGCTCACCGCGCTGGGGACGATGATCACGATGATCAGGCTCTCGGGAAGCTTCGATGCGGCGGTGACCAGGAAGACGATGAAGGTCATGCACGCGCCGACGGCGTTGAGCGGCAGGCCGTGGTGCCAGCCCTTCTCCCGGCGCTTCAACCAGCGCACCACCATCCCGGACTGGGAGAGGGTGAACGCCAGGAAGACCCCGATCGCATACAGCGGGATGAGCCGGGTCACGTCGCCCTGGAAGATGAAGAGGAGCAGGCAGGAGAAGACGGCCAGCATGATGATCCCGTTGCTGTACGCCAGCCGGTCGCCGAGGCGGCGGAACTGGTGGGGCGCGTACTCGTCGCGGGCCAGGAAGAAGAAGAGGCGCGGGAAGTCGGAGAACGACGTGTTGGCGGCCAGCAGCAGCACGGCCGTGGTCGCCACGCCGACGAAGACGAAGAGGACCTCCCCCAGTCCCGTGGCATTGGGGAACACCGCATGCCCGTGGACACACTGCAGCGGCGACGTGAAGGCGTGCGCCGCCTGCTGCAGGATCACCGACTGGTAGCAGGGGTCCGCCGAGTTGCGGATGCTGATCCCGAGGACCTCGGTGCCGATGGTGATGCCGCAGAACATGATGACGCAGAGCGTCCCCATGATCGTGAGGGTCGTCCGCGCATTGCGCCACTCGGGGACCTTGAAGGCGAGTATGCCGTCGGAGATCGCCTCGATGCCGGTGAGTGCCGAGCATCCCGATGAGAACCCCTTGAGAAAGAGGAGCACGAGCAGCATGCCGCCCAGGTCGGTGAAGCTCTCCGTGATCGGGATGTGGATCGAGGTGCCGGTGGGGTGGATGCTGCCGGTGATCAAGCGGAAGAGGTTGACCACGACGGTGAGAATGATCGCGAAGATGAAGAGGTAGGTGGGGGCGGCGAAGATGTTGCCGGCCTGGCGCAGGCCGCGCAGGTTGGCCACCGCGATGAGCACGACCACCGCGATGCAGGCGAAGACGCGGTAGTGAGCGGCGGCCGGGAAGACGCTCTGGATCTGGTCGTATCCGCTCGCCACCGAGACGGCCACGGTGAGGATGTAGTCGGTCATCAGCGCCGAGCCGGCCACCAGCCCGGCGACCGGCCCGAGGTTGTCCTTGGCGACGATGTAGGAGCCACCGCCCTGGGGGTACGCCTTGATCGTCTGCCGGTAGCTGAGACAGACGATGACGATGAGGGCGGCGATCACCGCCATGATCGGGAGCAGGTCGGTGCTCACCGCCGTGGCACCGGCGATCGCCAGCACCAGCACGATCTGCTCGGTGGCGTAGGCCACGGACGAGAGGGCGTCCGAGGAGAGGACGGGGAGAGCGCGCACCTTGTTGAGCCGCTCGTGGAGCACCCGGCTGCTGGCGAGCGGCTGTCCCAGGATCAGGGTGCGCAGCCGCCGCCGAAAGCGTCCGAGGTCGGTGGTCGGCTGGGTCGCCCGCGGGGTGGCCTCCAGCCAGCCGGGGGCCACGTTCTCGAAACCCTGGGTCTGGGAGCGGACCACGCGCACGTAGTGCCCGCCAGGCCGTCCCCGCGTCTCGGTCACATCGAGGTCGGGCGCGACCTCGGCACCGCCCCCGGGACGGCCGGGTGCTCGTGACCAGGCGCGGCCGGCCTCGTGCAGGGCGGCGATCTCGGCGTCCGGGAGCGTCGGCGGTGGTTTCGGCGGCTCGGGGGGCGGGGCTTCAGCCATCGCCTGGGCAGTGTAGGCGGTGCCATGCGCGCACAGCCCCCGTCTGCGGCGGAGGCGCGCTCTCGGCGGGCGAGGGTCCGGATGCGGCGGCCGGGGCGACCGGCAGCCTCTCGCGACGTCTGTCTATCTGTGAGCGCACGGGGCGGGGGACGGGGTCAGCGCGGTGCGGCCAGGCGGAGGAGAAAGACCCGGCAGGGTGCGTGCTGGAGGATGTGGGGCACGGTCTTGCCCATGTAGAACTCCCCAAAGCGCTCCCGGTAGGTCAGGCCGACCACAGCCAGATCGATCTCGCGGGCGGCGATCTCGTCCACGATGGCGGGAGCCGCCTCGCGGGCTTGCAGGAGCTCCCCCTTGACCTCCACCTCGTAGTCCCTGCCGATCTCCGCAGCTCGATCGAGGACCTTCTCCGCGGTGGCGACCTCGGCGTCCTCCACCGTGCTCAGGGCGAGACCTCGGGGGACCTCGACCACCGCGAGCGCCAGAACGGTGGCGCGGGGGCGGAGCGCCAGGCGGCAGGCGAAGCGGACG
>JBEKOU010000039.1:0-6654 GCA_049521435.1 Candidatus Dormibacteria bacterium
CGGCGACGACACCGTCTCCGTCCACGTCCACGTCCACCAAGGTGGCGTTGGGGACGAACAACCCCAGCCAAGGTGACTGCACCACGAACACCAGCGAGGCGGCTACCTCGGTCGGGTTTGTGCTGCTAGACGTAACGCCCAGTTCGTTCCAGGCGGAGATTCAGGTGCAGGCGGGCCCCCGGAACACGACCTACGGGGTGTTCATGCAGCAGGTCCCCGGATCGTGCCCACAACCGGCGGCCAATGGCGGCACGCTGATCACTGACTCGAGCGGGCATGGACAGGCGTCCACAACCGTGGCGCGCGTGCCCGGCGCGACCACCTTCTACGTCCAGCTCGTCCCTAACGGATCTGGAGCGCCTGACTACACCAGCGACCGCATCTCAGCCGCCTCGTAAGGGTCACCGTCAGCTGGATGTCGGCCGCACGCTGGCTGGTACTCTTTGGAGGATGAGCCAAGTCCGCGCCGCGGGACCGGACGAGTTCGACCTGGTGGTGATCGGCTCTGGCCCGGCGGGGGAGAAGGGAGCCGCCCAAGCCGCCTACCACGGCTACAGGGTGGCGGTGGTCGAGCGTCGGCGGGAGGGGGGAGCCGCGATCTCGGGCACAGGGGTGCCGGTGAAGGCCATGAGGGACACGGCGGTGTACCTCACCGGCTGGGCGCGGCGGGATGTCTATGGGATCGGGATCAGCCTCGCACCCGACCTGCTCATGAATCGGCTGAGAACCCGTGCCACCGATGTGGTGGCAACCATGACCGCCGCCGTCCAGGCGAATCTGAGGCGGCACAATGTCGAGCAGGTGCGTGGTGAGGGGAGGGTGGGCCCCGACCGGTCGGTGATCGTCCGCGACAACGAGGGCGGGGAACGGACGCTGCGGGCCCGGGTGATCCTGCTGGCGACCGGTTCCCGGCCTTACCACCCTCCGGGTATCCCGTTCGGCGATCCCGATGTCCACGACTCGGAGACAGTGTTGGAGCTCGAACGCTTGCCGGAGCGGATGGTCGTGGTGGGGGGCGGGCCGGTGGGCTCCGAGTTCGCGTCGATCTTCGCCGCCCTCGGCTCCGAGATCACCCTGGTGGACCGTGGGAAGCGGCTGTTGCCGATGCTGGACGGGGAGCTCTCCGAGGCCCTGGCTCAGAGCATGCGACGGTCGGGAGCGCGCCTCATGTTCGGCGCCCAGTTGGAGGCCCTCGAGCGCGACGCCGATGGATTGATCGTTCGCGTCGACGGGGAGGTTCTGCGGCCGCAGATGGTGCTGCACGCCGCGGGGCGAACCGGCAACCTCGAGGGTCTGGGGCTTGCCGAAGCCGGTGTGGAGACGGACGCTCGCGGGCGCGTGCGCGTCGGTCCCGATTTCCAGACCACTGTCCCGGGGATCTACGCCGCCGGCGACGTCACCGGGCCTCCCGGTCTCGCCTCGGTGGCGATGGAACAGGCGCGCGTGGCCATGTGTCGCGCTTTCGACATCCGCTTCAAGGAGTCTGTCGACACGGTGGTCCCGACCGGGATCTACACCCTCCCCGAGGCGTCAATGGTCGGGCTCACCGAGGAGGCCGCCCGGACTGCCGGTGAGGACGTGGAGACCGGGCGTGCCCTGTTCGAGGCGAATGCCCGGGCGCGGATCTCGGGGGCCACCGAGGGGTTGGTGAAGCTGGTGTTCCGAGCCGGGGACAAGCGGCTGCTCGGCGTCCACATTCTGGGCGAGGAGGCGACCGAGCTGATCCACGTCGGCCAGGCCGTGCTGCACCAGGGCGGCACGGTTGACGAGTTCATCGATACCACGTTCAACTTCCCGACCCGAGCCGACGCCTACAAGTACGCGGCCTACGACGGGCTGCAGCGCTTCGACGCCCGCGCCCAGGGCCCTCCCACTTAGGCGTAACGCCCGCGGGCCCTGGACGCGTGGTCCCGGTACCCTTGGACGGTGGATACTCGTGGTGGTCTCCTCGTCCGACCAGCCGGTCCGGGAGAGCTCGATGCCCTCGGCCGGTTGCTTTTCGACTTCAACCGAGAGTTCGGCGAGCCCTCCCCCGCGCCGGCCGTCCTGGCCGCCCGGCTCGGTCAGCTCCTCGCCCACGGTGACACCGCCGTCCTGGTCGTCGGCGATAGCCCCGAGGGCCTGGCGGTCCTCCGCTTCCGACCCGCCCTGTGGACCAGCGGGCTGGAGTGCTACCTGGCCGAGCTGTACGTCATCCCGTCGCGGCGCGGTCAGGGACGGGGGCGGGCGCTCATGGAGGCTGCGTTGCGAGAAGCGAAGGAGCGCGGCGCCGACACGATGGACATCGCAGTGGACGAGCCTGATCGCGCCGCCCGCCGCCTCTACGAGAGCCTCGGCTTCACCAACCGAGTCGGCGGCAGCGACGGTCCCCTCATGTACGTCTACGAGCGGGATCTCTGAACCCAGCAGGCGCGCCGCCGCTTCGGGGTCCCGCTCAGCGCGCTGCCGGCAGGTGCTGGTCGGCCCAGCGGGCGAGGGCCATCAGAGCCGGACGCAGCGCTGTTCCCCGATCGGTGAGCCGGTAGATCGACGCAATCGGAGGTCCCGGCAGCACCTCGCGCTCCACCAGGCCGGCCTTCTGGAGCTCCGCGAGGCGAGTCGAGAGCATCGCCTCGGTGATGCCCGGTATCCCCGTCGCGATCTCACCGAAGCGAGCCGGTCCGTCCAGGAGCGACCCGACGATCACCCCGGTCCAGCGCTTGCCCAGGAGGGCGAAGACGCTGGTCAGGCCCTCATCGCAGTGCACCGGGTCACCGTGTCTTGCCTCGCTCACGAGCGCCATCCTAACGCTGCGGGAGGAAATCTCTTGTTACTATCCTAATCGTAGTACCTAGATTCGTGGTAGTGCGGGGGTAGACCATGGCGGCCAGCGACGATCTGATGCGGGCGGTCCGGTTCCACGAGTACGGTGACCCATCGGTGCTGCGGGTCGACGAGGTGCCCCGCCCCCGGCCCGGGGCCGGCGAGGTGCTGGTGAAGGTGCGCGTCGCGGGGGTGAACCCCATCGATTGGAAGCTCCGCTCGGGCCAGCTCCAGGCCTTCATGCCCCTGGCCCTGCCCTTCACCCTCGGGATCGACCTCGCCGGCGGAGTGGTCGAGGTGGGCCCGGATGTGGCTGGCTTCACGGTCGGCGACGACGTGTTCGGCCGCGGCCAGGGCGCCTACGCCGAATATGCCACCGCCCCGGCCCAGTCGATTGCGCGGAAACCGGAGGCGCTCAGCTTCGGGCGGGCTGCGACCCTGCCCGTCGGCGGTGTCACCGCCTGGTGGGGGCTCTTCGAGACCGCGGGCCTGCAGAGCGGTCAGCGCCTGCTGGTCCACGGCGGCGCCGGTGGGGTGGGCGGCCTGGCGGTCCAGTTGGGCCGCTGGAAGGGCGCCCACGTCATCGCCACCACGTCAACGGCCAACCTCGACTTCGTCCGTTCCCTGGGTGCAGACGAGGTCATCGACTACTCGGCCGTCCGCTTTGAGGAGACCGTCCGGGACGTCGATGTGGTCTTCGACGTCGTCGGAGGCGATGTCATCGACCGATCGTGGAGCGTCCTCAAGAAGGGGGGCATTCTCGTCTCGGCGGCGGGGATGCCACAGCCGGAACGGGCGGAGCAGCACGGTGTCCGCACCTCGGGGGTTCAGGCCCCGCCAGCCATCGGGCCGATCCTCGATCAGCTGGCCGCGCTCGTCGTCGACGGAAGCCTGAAGCCGCTCGTCGGTGAGCGCTTTGCGCTCGCCAATGTGGGGGCAGCGCATCGCGTGTCCGAGACCGGTCATGGTCGGGGTCGCATCATCGTCGAGGTGTCGGACTGAGTCGGATCTGCAGCGGACCGCCGATGAGCGTTTTCCCCCGGTGCCGCCGTGAGCCACGACCGAGGGCGGGTGATGGGGGTCAGCTGGGCTGGTAAGCTCGCAGGCCGTGGAGGTCCTTCCATCGTTTGATCTGGAGGGGCAGGTCGCGCTGGTCACCGGAGCTGCCCGGGGCTTGGGCCGAGCCATCGCCGTGGCCCTCGCTCATGCTGGCGCCGACGTCGCCGTGGGTCTGCGATCGCTGGATACGGCAGCGGAGGTTGTATTCGGAGTCGAAGCACAGGGACGCCGATGCCTTCCACTGGCCATGGACGTGCTCGATCTCGACCAGGTGCAGTCCGCGGTGCGGGAGGCAGCCTCCGAGATGGGACGCCTCGACATCCTGGTCAACAACGCGGGCCTCGGTCCATCGAACCTCGCGGTGGACGTGACGGTGGAGGACTTCGACCGCACCGTCGATGTCAACCTCAAGGGCACGTTCTTCGCCAGCCAGGCCGCCGCTCGAATCATGATTCGGCAAGGATCCGGGCGAATCATCAACCTCAGCAGCCAGGCCGGATTCGTGGCGCTGCCCACGGAGTCGGTGTACTGCATGACCAAGGCGGCCATCGCCCATCTGACCAAGTGCCTGGCTGTCGAGTGGGGCACCCACGGCATCACCGTCAACGGGGTGGCGCCTACATTCATTCGCACTCCTGGCACGCAGGCCGCGCTGAGCGACCCGGCCTTCGAGCGTGATGTGACCGAGCGCATCGCCGCCCTGCATCGCATTGGGGAACCCATGGACGTGGCGGGTGTGGTCGTCTTCCTCGCCTCACCGGCCGCGTCACTCATCAGTGGCGAGACGATCCTCGTCGACGGTGGATGGACCGCCCGCTGAGTTAGCCGGAGCGCCTGGCGGCGTCAGCTGTGCGACAGCTGAGCCCGAGCAACGCAAGCCACCGTCAGGAACCTGTCGGGGCGGCGACCCGTCGAGCCCGATAGGCGCGTGCCTTGGCACGGCTGCCGCACGCGCGCATGCTGCACCAGGCGCCGCCAGCGTTCTTGGTATGGTCGTAGAAGGCCCAGCGACACGTGGTGAGACGGCAGACCTTCAATCGCTGCCACGTCCCCACGATCGTGGCCTCGATGATGGCGATCGCCAGCGTGGCCAGGTAGGCGTCCACGCCGCGGCCTCCGGGGACGAGGGTCACCCCCTCGGCGGAGACTCGGGGGTGGAGCGGCACGTCAACCAGGAGCCGGTCCAGGTGCCGGCCGGCCCCGGGATCGGCGGCATGGCCGTCGTGGGTCGCGAGCACCTCCCGAAGAGCCTCGCGGACGTCGACGAGGTGCTGCCGCTCCGTCTCTGAGATGGGGCCTCCGAGGGGCACGTCACGCCCTCGCAGCCAGGTGGTGGCGGAGTCGGTGCCGGCGAGATCGTCCCTCCCCGCCTCTTCATCGCGGGAATTGACGAAGGCCTGAACCTCACCGAGGGGGCCCGGCGCCGGCTGCTTGGCCGGGGTGGGTGTGTCCATGCCCCCAGGATACCAGAAGTCACCAACAATCGCTGTTGACAGGTGACGTCAGGCGGGTGTAAGCTCGTCACCAGCAAACAGAGATAGGTAGTGATTGAGGTGGACCATGATGCATCCAGAGCTCCTCCTTGAGCTGGCCCGCATCCGCGAGCAGGAGATGGTGCGAGCGGCCGCCCTCTCCCGGGCGGCCCGAGACCTTCGCAGCCTCCGACCACGGCGGGGGCCCCGCCAGTGGCTCGCCAGGAGATTCCAGTGGTGGCTGGCACCCGGTGGCGTGTGCCCGGAGCCGGGCTCCGCTCTCCCGCCGATTCTCCAGCCGTCCATCCGGCGGGAATCGCGCTGACAGGGGGCCCCGCTGACACCCATGACAGGTCTTGGCACCTCCTGCCGGCGTGGGGATGCCGGGCGGCTCGCGCGGGGAAGCGGCTAGGACGCCCAGGAGAGCCGGACCCGGGTGTCGCTGGGCTGGGCACGCCCGGCCTTCCCCCGCGCCGTCGCCAGTCGTCTCCGCTATCGTGGCCGGGATGACGGCTGCACTGCTCGGCTTCGCGATAGCGGCGACCTTGTTGATTCTGGCGCCGGGGCCGGACAGCCTCCTCGTGATGCGGAACTGCCTGCGGGGCGGACGGCGCACCGGGTGGTCCACGGCGGCGGGTACCCTGACCGGACTCGTGAGCTGGGCGGCGGCGGCAAGCATCGGACTGTCGTCTCTGCTCGCCGCCAGCTGGATCGGCTACGACATCCTCCGCTTTGCCGGAGCCGCCTACCTGATCTGGTTGGGGGCGACGAGCCTGTGGCCCCGCCACCACACCACTCCGGCCGCGGTGCGCGGGGAGGAGCGCGATCGGGCCCCGGCTCTGAAACCGCGCCGCGCCTACGTCAACGGCCTGATCTCCAACCTGTGCAACCCCAAGATCGGGGCGTTCTTCGTCGCCTTCCTCCCCGGCTTCATCCCCGCCGGCGTCTCCGCCCGGGAGTTCTCCATCCTTCTCGGTGTCTGGTTTGCGGTGGAGACGGGAGTCTGGCTGGGGGCCCTGGTGTGGATGGTGGACCGCGGCGTGAGGTGGCTGAGCCGGTCTCGGGTCCAGCGCACCCTGGAGCGGCTCACCGGTCTCGTGCTGATTGG
This sequence comes from Candidatus Dormibacteria bacterium, assembly GCA_049521435.1. Taxonomy (GTDB): domain Bacteria; phylum Chloroflexota; class Dormibacteria; order Aeolococcales; family Aeolococcaceae; genus Changshengia. The sequence goes on from JBEKOU010000039.1 coordinate 6,442, forward strand.
TCTCGGCCTCCGTCTCGCGACCGAGACTCGCTGATCGCACACCGCCGAGCCCCCCGCACTCTGGCGTCAGGGGGCGAGCGTCGGTAGGGTGCTTCCCGCAAGAAGTGTGTTGCAGAGCACTTTGGTTTCCGCGTCGCTGCTGCCCTTGGCGGTGTAGATGCGAGCGGTGATGGCGCCCCCCTCGTAGGTCACATAGCATTCCGGGGCGGCCTC
>JBEKOU010000040.1:0-6504 GCA_049521435.1 Candidatus Dormibacteria bacterium
TCGCTGTAGCCGGAAGCCCCGCCCGTCCGGCGAGTCCTGGCTAGACGGCGACACCCGCGAGCGCCAGGAGCACGCCGACCGCGGCGGCGACGAGAAGCCCGCTCACGACGCTACGCCGGACGGCAAACAGCCAGAGCACTGCACCGCCCAGCACGGCGACCTGCCAGAGATGCTGGAGCGAGAGGCCGAGGGGAATGGCAGAGCCGGCGATGGCCCCGATGACGGCCGGTCCGGCTCCGGCGAGGAACGACTGGATGGACTGGTTCGTCCGGATTTGATCGAATCGGGGCCCCCCGACGAGCACGAGGGCGAAGGATGGGGCGAAGGCGATCAGAGCGGCGAGCAGCCCGCCTCCCAGACCGGCCGCCGCATAGCCGACGACGGCCACCGTCTGTACCACTGGCCCCGGAGTGATCTGGCCGAGGGCGACGGCGTTGAGGAACTGGGCCCCGGTCATCCAGTGGTACGTGCTCACGGCGTCGTGCTGCATCAGCGGGACGATGACGAACCCGCCCCCGTACGAGAGCGCGCCGACCTTGAACGCGACCCAGGCCAGGGCGCCGAGCCCGCTGATGGCAGCCACGTGGACGATGACGGCGGGGAGGAACGCTCCCGCCGAGCCCGAGGCGCCCTGCGGTGTCGCGTGCCGGAAGGCAATCTCGATCAGGCCGCAGGCGAGCAGCACCACCACCAGGTACGGGCCGATCGTGGCTGCCGCGGCAGATCCCACCAGCGCGTAGACGACCCACCGGACACGCTGCGCCCGCCGGGTGCCGGCGCGCCTCCAACTGGCCGGGACCAGTCCCGAAGCCGCATGGAGAGCCACAGCGGGCACGGCAGCCCCCGCGCCGGCGGCCGCACCAAGCACCCAGATCGGTGGATGACTGGCGAGAAAGACCGCCGACAGCGCGAGGATCAGCACCAGCCCGGGGACGATGAAGCACACGCCGCCCAGCACCCCGCCGGCCACGCCGCGCAGCCGCCAGGCGCAGAAGATGGCCAGCTGCGTGGAGGCGGGACCGGGCAGGAGGTTGGTGGCGGCTATCCCGTCCTCGAAGTCCTTGGCGTCGATCCACCGCCGCTCCTCGACACACATGCGCCGCAGCAATGCGATGTGGGTGGGCGGTCCCCCGAAACCGATGCAACCGAGGCGCGTCCACTCCCGGGCGATGGTGCGCAGTGGAACTCGGATGGCGGCCTCGGGCTCGACGGGAGGGGCGTCGTCGCTCATGGGGCCTCGTCGCCGATGGTACCCGATCGACAAGCTCCATACGGGACGGCGGACTCAGGCTGCCTCGGGCCGGCGAAGTCCCGCGAATGCCCACACCAGCTGGACGAGTCGCTGCGGGGTCTCCAACTGGGGTAGGTGTCCGGCATCGGGGATCAGCTGGAGCTGCGCACCGGGGATCGCACGGGCGTAAGCATCACCGTGTTCCGGCGGGATGATGCGGTCGGCTTCTCCCCAGACGACGAGCGTCGGGGTGGCAATGGCCGGCAGCCGCTGGAGCAGGGTGGGATCGTCCATCGTGCTGCCGCCGTACGCCTGCAGGGCGGCCCGGTTGCCCGCGATGACGGCCTTCTGCGCGTCGGGCACCTTAGAGAGGTCGATGCGGAAGGCGTCCGGGTTGAAGTAGCTGAGGTTGGTCACCTGATCGAGGGTCAGAGAGAAGAAGTCGGCCGCCGGATGGTCCACGAGCGCGAGACCGCCGGCGTCGACCAGCACCAGGCTGTTCACGCGGCTGGTGTGGAGGAGCGCGAGCTCCGCGGCGATCCAGCCGCCGATGGAGTTGCCGACGACGGTCACATCGACGAGGTCGAGCTCGTCGAGAAGGATGGCGTAGACCTCGGCGAGCGCCTTGACGCTGCCGAGTCGCTCAGGTCGGGGGGTGCCACCGAAGCCGGGGTGCGTCGGCGTCAGCGCACGAGCGGGCTCTGTCGTGGTCAGCACCTCGGCGAATCGCCCCACGGACTGAGGCCCGGCGCCGCCGTGGAGGAGCAGGAAGGGATGTCCCTCTCCCTGGTCCGTGGTGGTGACCTCGACGCGTCCGGCTGCGCGTGTGGTGACGGTTGTCGTGCGGGTGGTGCTCATGGTTGGGCTCCTTGACGATCGCCCCGGTGTGGAGGGGCATGTCAGCCAGCTTATATCAGCACATTGATATAAGCAAGCTGATAATTTCGGGCTATAGTGAGAGAGTGTCTCGACCCCTGCAGGACGTCGGCCTGGCCGTCAAGCGGCTTCAGATCCGGCACCACCGGGCGCTCGATACCCGGCTGGCCACCCTGGGCATCAGCCTCGTCCAGTGGGACGCGCTGCGCCACCTGGACCGCAACCCCGGCGCCTCGCTGCACGATCTTGCGCAGCTGACCTTCCAATCCGACCAAGCCTTGGGTTCGCTGGCCGGTCGCATGGTCGACAACGGGCTGATCGAGCGCGTTCCTGGTGCCGGCCGGGCGATTCACCATCGGATCACCGATAAAGGGCGACGCCTGCTCGCCGAGGCCGGCCCGCTGGTCGACGAGGTCCTGGCCGCGTCCCTGGGGTCGCTGACACCTCTGCAACTCGACATCTTGGGCGACTTGCTGGACCGACTCGTGAATCCGCGGCCCGACTAGGTGTAGGTGGTTCTGCCTTCAGGCCGAAGCGAGCAGGGCGCGTCGGCGCCGGATGGAGGGACCTATCGCCAGCTGACCCGCGGCCACGAGCACGCCGCAGACAGCGCACCCGGACCAGAGCCAGGTGCCGCCGGCGTACTCGAGCGCCCAGGCGCCGGCGAACGGGCCGATCAAAGCTCCCCCGCCCCACGCGAGACCGAGCAGCCCCTGGTAGCGCCCCCGCATCAGGGGGTGGGCCAGGTCAGCCACCAGGGCGCTGGTCATGGTGAAGGTGGCGATCTCACCCAGGGTCCACACCACCACGGTGACCATGTACTCCGGCACCCCCGATGCGAACTGGGTGAGGCCGAAGCCGAGACCCACCAGGAGCTGACCGGCGGCGATCACCCGGGAGTGGTCGCGGCGGGTCAGCCAGGAGACCGTCACCGGCTGGACCAGCACGATGACCACCCCGTTAACCGCGACCGTGAGGCCATAGGCTGTGGCGCTGAGCCCGGCCTGTCGCATGGCCAGGGGGAGCCCGCTGGTGGCCTGGTTGTAGACGGTGGCGTAGACCAGGGCCAGGCCGGTGAGGGCGAGCATCAGCCGGTCGCCGAACACCAGGCGGAAGGAGGGGCTGGCCTGGTCGGCTCTCCGGCCGGGCCGGGTCTCCGGCATTGCCCGGAGCACCATCAGCGCGAAGGCCACGCAGGTGAGCGCATCGGCCCAGAAGAGCCAGATGAAGCCACGCTGCGCCAGCACTCCGCCCAGGACCATGGCGATCGAGAAGCCGAGGTTGATCGCCCAGAAGATGAGGCCGTAGGCGCGGGGGCGTTCGCTCGGCGGCACCAGGTCGGCGACCATCGCCTGCGCGGCGGGGCGATACAGGTCGACCAGGAGGCCGAACACCGCGGCAGCGACGAAGGTGAAGGCGAGGTTCCGGGAGTAGCCGAGGAGCAGCTCGCTCACGGCGGTGCCGAGCATCCCACCCGCCAGGGTCCAGCGCCGACCGTGACGGTCGGCGAGGAAGCCTCCGAGGGGCTGCGAGACGATCGAGCCCAGCCCGGCGACGCTCAGCACCCCGCCGGCGGTCGCCAGGCTGACGTGCTCGCTCCCGGTCAGGAAGAGCACGAGGAAGGGGCGAACGAAGGTGGCGGTCCGGTTGACCAGGGTGCCGGTCCAGAGCACCCAGAACTGACGGGGCATTCCCCCGAGGCGCGATCGCACCACGCCGGTGCGCTGGGGGTCCGGCGTCGCGGCCTGGGTCGGCCCGGGCACATCCACCACCGGCGTAGTGTGCACGGCCTCGGGTGTCGACAAGGTTTGCCTGGAGCTGGTATGGACGTGGGAGGCCGACGCGGAGGTGAATCCCGCGCCGGTCGCCTCGCAGCGGTGGGTCCTGCTGCGGGCACGCTGGAGGGTGAATGATGGAGATTGACTTCGTTCTGGTCGACGTGTTCTCGGATCGGCCCTTCGGCGGCAACCAGCTCGCAGTGATCCCGCGGGCTGAAGGGCTGAGCGACGAACTGATGCAGCAGCTGGCTCGGGAGTTCAACTTCTCCGAGACCACCTTCGTCCTGCCCCCCGACGATCCGGCTCACACGTGCCGGGTGCGGATCTTCACACCGGGTGGGGAGCTGCCCTTCGCCGGGCACCCCACCGTCGGCACGGGCGCCGTTCTCGCTGGCCTTGAGCCCGACGGGGGGGCGGCTTTCGGGAGATTCGTCTTCGAGGAGGGCATCGGCCCCGTCACGGTCGACATCGACGCGGAGCGCATCCACCTTCGTCTCTCGCAGCCCCGCTACGAGGTGACCGCGGAGCCGCCTCCGGTCGGAGCCGTCGCCGCAGCCCTTTCACTCACCCAGGCGGAGGTTGCCGAGTGCTGGTACGGGGGCATCGGGCCGCGATTCTGCTTCGTTCGTGTTGGCGATGCCGCGACGGTCGACCGCGCGCTGCTGGACAGGACGGCGTGGACCTCCGGGGTCGCGAAGGGCTGGGCCGCCAACATCTATCTGTTCGCCGGTGAGCCCGGCGTGGGTGCTCACCTCCACGCCCGGGGATTCGCACCGTCTGTCGGCGTCGAGGAGGACGCGGCCACCGGATCTGCCTGTGCCGGCCTGGTCGCCGGCTTTGCTCAACGTTCCGCGGCCCAGGACGGCGAGTGGGACCTGCACATCGACCAGGGCGTCTCCATGGGGCGTCCGAGCCTCCTGCACGCGACGGCGCGGAAGGAGGGCGGCCAGCTCATGGAGGTCAGCGTCGGCGGCCGCGCCATCATCGTGGGGACGGGGGTCATCAAGCTCGCCGACGCGTGACCCGCCCAGCTCGGCCATGGCTCCGGGGATGGGTGGGGGAGAGGCGGCTTCCGGAGCCGGGCGCCATATGGGGTGCGGAGCGACATCCCCCTGAATACCCATGGCGTCATACCGGCACAACATCTGCTTGACACGGTGCCAAAGTAATGCCATCATGGCGCCATGGACCTCAGGTTGTACGTCGAGGACATTCACCGGCAGCTTCTGATCGCCGCCGAGGCCGGCGGAGACGAATCGCGCGCGCTGGCTGAGCGGCTGGTCGCCCCCCTGGAGTCGGCCATCCGGCTCGCGCTGCAGGACGCGCTGGCCGCCGCCGCGGAGGAGATCACCTGCGAGCTCGCCCCCGGCGCGGTCGAGCTGCGTCTGCGAGGCCGGGACCCCGAGTTCGTAGTCACGCCGTCGCCAGCGGCTCGTGCCACGGCCGACCTGGCCGAGGACGGGGGAGATCCGACGTCACCCGTCTCGGTCGCCTCGCCGGTCACCTCGGAGGCCGACGAGGGGGGGATGGCGCGGATCAACCTGCGGATGCCCGATCAGCTCAAGGCGCGGATCGAACACGCAGCCGGCCGGGACGGGCTCTCGGTCAACGCCTGGGTCGTCCGCGTGACCGCCGCCGCGGTGGACCGCGGCCAGACCGTCCTTCGAACTGAGCCGCGCGGTGCGCGGAGCACTGACCGCTACCAGGGATGGGCGCGCTAGCCGATCCAAGAGACGTCGTGCGACGCGCTCGGGTTGGCGGGGATCGCCCGTCACGCCATCAAGAGGACCAGCCATGCCCACCTTCGACACGCCCGCGCCCATCTCCGTCAGCGTGGAGATCCGGGGGTTCGGGGACATCCGGATCGTCGCCGCTGATCGCGCCGACACAGAGGTGGAGGTGCGTCCGCATGACAGCACCAAGAAGTCGGATGTCCACGGCGCTGCTCAGACCCGGGTGGAGTATCAGTCCGGCCGGCTGACGGTCAGGGGCCCCCGTGCTTCGTGGATGTACCTCCCGCTGGGAGGGGGCCCCGAGGGCATCGACATCCGGATCGAGCTGCCCTCGGGCTCGAGCCTGGAGGCCGAGGTCGGGATGGGCACGGTGCGCGGCAGCGGCCGCCTCGGCGAGTGTCACGTCAAGACCGGCATTGGCGAGATCCAGCTGGACCAGACCGGGCCGGTGCGGCTGGGAACGGGCATGGGTGACATCACCGTGGGCGGAGCGGCCGGCGAGGCCACCATCCGCACCGGCACGGGCACCATCCGGATCGACAGCATCGCCGGCCCGGCCGAGATCAGGAACTCGAATGGGGACACCTGGATCGGCGAGGTCACCGGCGACCTGCTGACGCGCGCCTCCAACGGCGGGATCTCCGTCGACCGTGCGGCTGCGAGCGTGACCGCGAAGACGGCTTGCGGCTCCGTCCGGCTCTTCGAGGTCGCCCACGGGTCGGTGGTGGCGGACAGCGCAGCCGGGAAGCTGGAGGTGGGGGTTCGCGCCGGGGTCGTCGCCTGGCTCGACCTCCACGCGCACCACGGCAGGGTCCACAACGAGCTGGTCGCAGCTCAGACGCCGGAACCCGGCGAGGGGAAGGTCGAGATCCGCGCGCACACCGGG
>JBEKOU010000041.1:0-6376 GCA_049521435.1 Candidatus Dormibacteria bacterium
TGGACCCGCTCCCAGACGTCCCCTCGCGCCAGCGGGTCGAGCCCGATGGTGGGCTCGTCGAGGACGAGCAGCGCCGGCCGGTTGACCAGCGCCTGGGCCAGCTCGAGGCGGCGGACCATGCCCCCGGAGTAGGTGCTGACCAGGCGGTCGCGGACATCGTCGAGCCCCATGGCCGCGAGCACCTCGCGGGCCCGCTGCTGACGCTCCCGGCGGGGGAGGTCAAAGAGGCGGGCAAAGAGCCAGACGTTCTCGTACCCGCTGAGCTGGAAGTCGGCGGAGAGCTGCTGGGGCAGGTAGCCGATCAGGTGGCGGACCAGCATCGCATCGTCGCGGGTGTCGTGTCCGAAGACGCTGACCCTGCCGGAGTCGGCGCGGATCAGGGTGGTCAGAACCCGGATCGTGCTCGTCTTACCCGCGCCATTGGGTCCGAGCAGCCCGAACACCTCGCCGGGAGCGATGCTGAAGGAGATCCCGTCCACCGCCTGCACGGTGCCGAAGCTGACGCGCAGCTCGGTGCATGCGACCGGGAGCGGGTCACCGCCCGGTGAAGCTGCCGCCGCGAGCGCGCTCTCAGCGGCCAAGGGTCTCCTCCCGCGATGCCTGCGGCGCCGGCACCGCCACCGTCTGCGCCTCCTCGTCGAGGGCATCGACGATCCGCTCGAGCACCGGCAGGGCTCGGGAGAGCGCCTGGCGGTCTGCGGGGCTCAGCTCCGCGAGCCGCGCGCCGAGGATCTCGCCGCGCCGGTCGCGCCAGCGCTGGAGGCGGAGCTCCGCCACCGGGCGGAGGCGGAGCCGGGCAACCCGCCCGTCTCCGGCATCCGCGAGCCGGTCCACCAGACCGGCGTCAGTGAGACGGTGCACGAGGGTGCTCACCGTGTTGGCGGCCAGCCCCAGCTCGACCGCCACGTCGCGAACCCGAGCCCCCGGGCGCCGGTTGACGAGGCGAAGAATCTCCAGCTGCGCCTCGGGGAGTGGTTCCTGGTCCAGGCCGGCGCGCACCTGCCGGTTCAGGCGGCGGCGGAGCCGGCCGGCAGCCCGGGCCAGCCGGCCCGCGAGCGCGTCGAGGTCGGTCGAAGGGGCGGTACCGGGCGACGGGTCGGGCACGGCCTGATTGTATCAATTCTGTCTGAGACAGATATGAATGACGGGCGGTGCACCGCCGTCACCCAGATGGAGGGTAACCGCGCTCGTTGATCAGGGACGTCGTCCCAGACCGGTGTCGCGTCGGTGACGAGGTCGTGACCTATCGTCCAGCGGGACGGAATTGAGGCCGACTAGGGTGGATGGCAGCCATGCAGTCCGGCGCCTCTCGACGCGCACCCGTCGGCGTGCCCTCTGTCCGGCTCCGGACCGCGCCCACGGAGCCGGTTCCGCCCGGCCATCCGGCCGCCGACGTGCCCACACCCGACCAGGCGGTCCTCGACCTCTTCGCCGAGCTGAACTCCATCATCGTGGCGGCCTCCGAGCGGGCTCTGCGGCTGAGTGGCGCAGACCGCGACGCCCGTGGCCCGTCCGACTTCGAGCAGGAGTCTCTGGCGCTGAGCACCGAGATGGAGGCTGTCGTCGAGCGGGGGGCGGTGGTGGCTCGGATGTTGTGCGGGGCCGATGAAGCGGTGGTCGAGATCACCACCGTCAGCGGCAAGCTTCATCGCGCGACCGCACGACGTGGGCACCACGATCGACCACGGGAGGTCGCCACCGTGCCCGACCACCCGTGGCCGGTGGCCGCCGTCAGCGCCCGCCACCTCTCCGGGGGCGCGGAGGCGGGTGACGGCTCGGCCGGCCAGGCGGGGAGCCGTTCCGATCCCGGCTCGGTGATCACCGTTCCCCTGCTCTATGCCGGTGTGAGCGTCGGATCGGTCACGGTCACCTCGCTCCGGCACGATGCCTTCAGCCCGGCCCAGTCGGCGGCGCTCCAGCACCTCGCCGCCCAGGTCAAGTCGGCCGCCATGAGGCTGCACATGCTCAGGGAGCTGCGCCGGATCGACCTGCAGCGCGAGAGCATCCTCGCAACCAGCGAAACCGTCTTTCGCCGGCTGTTCTTCGAGAACCCCCAACCGATGTGGGTCCTCGACGTGGAGACGCAGCGCTTCCTGCTCGTCAACGACGCCGCCTGCGCCAAGTACGGATACTCCCAGGAGGAGTTCGCTGACCTGACCGCTGCGGCGGTCCGGCGCGACGCCGCCCAGTGGGCGCTCGACCTCGAGAAGGCGCGCTCCGCGATCTCGACCATGAACGCCCGCCACCGCCTCCGCGACGGCCGGGTCATCGACGTGGAGATCAACACCGGGCCCCAGGATTTCGAGGGCCGTCCCGCGATCCTGTCGATCATCAACGACGTGACCGAGCGCAACCGGCTTCAGAGGGAGTTGCGTGAGGGAGCGCTCCGTGACCCGCTGACGGGGAGGGCCAACCGAGCCCTCTTCACCGAGCGCCTCGGACATGCGCTCGCCCAGGCACAGCGGCGGAGCGCCGTCACCGCCGTACTGTTCGTCGACGTGGACGGCTTCAAGACGATCAACGACAGCCTCGGCTACACCGTCGGCGACGCGGTGCTCCAGGCGGTCGCGGCGCGGCTCGCGGTCACCCTCCGCCCCGGCGACACCGTCGCCCGGCTGAGCGCTGACGACTTCGCGGTCCTCCTCGAGGACGTGGGTGATCTGAACCGAGCCACGGACGTGGCAGAGCGGCTCCACGATGCCTTCGCCGCTCCCCTCGAGTTCCGGGGCGGATCGCTGACGGTTGGGCTCAGCATCGGCGTGGCCGCGTCGGCCAGCTCGGGCCCCGGGGCCGTCGAGATGCTCCGCGACGCCAGGCTCGCCATGGAGGCCGCCAAGGAAGCGGGCCGGGGGCGTGTCGAGCTCTTCTCCCCACGCATGCTCAAGACGGTGACGGATCGGCTGAGCCTGGATCAGGACCTTCGCCACGCGGTGGAGCGCGGCGAGCTGCGCGTCTTCTACCAGCCGCTCGTCTCGATGGAGAGCGGTGCCATCGTGGGCTCCGAGGCGCTGGTGAGATGGCAGCATCCGACCCGGGGCCTGGTGCCGCCCGACAGCTTCATCCCACTCGCCGAGGAGATCGGGATGATCAGCGCCATCGACACCTGGGTGCTGAGGACCGCGTGCACACAGGCGGCGGCCTGGTGCGAGGCCGGCCATCCCGACTTCTTCGTGGCCGTCAACGTCTCGGGGCGCGAGCTGGGACGGTCCGACCTGGTCGATCGGATCGAGGGCGTGCTGTTCGAGAGCGGCCTGCCCCCGGACCGGCTCGAGGTCGAGATCACCGAGTCCACCGCGGCGGCCCAACCCGCCGAAGCCCTCGAGGAGCTGCACCAGCTCCGCCGGGCCGGGATCAGCATCGCCATCGACGACTTCGGCACCGGCTACTCCAGCCTCAGCAAGCTGGCGAACTTCCCGGCCGACCGGCTGAAGATCGACCGCTCCTTCCTCTCCGGCATCAAGAACGCGCGGGACGATGCCCCCCTGGTCTCGGCGACCATCGCGATGGCCCACCAGCTCGGCATGCAGGTCACCGCCGAAGGCGTCGAGACGCCGGCCCAGCTGGCCTTTCTGCGCCGGCGGGGATGCGACCTCCTCCAGGGCTATCTCTTCAGCCGGCCGGTGCCCGCCGAGCAGTTCGAGGGGCTGCTCGCGCAGGCTCCCGCGGCGATCCCCGGCCGCCTGATCGGGCAGCGGTCACGGCGATCCCAGAGCGCCTGATCCGGCATCCGCCACGGCGGTCCCGGATCGCCTGATACAGTAGCCGGCCACCGTCTCGGGCCGCGCCGACCGGAACCAGCCCGGCTGGTCGTGGTGGTCCTGATCGGTTCGGATCGACGAGGAGGCCGGTCATGACCCTCGACTCCCCCCGTGGCGGGCTACCCGAGGCCCTCGCCGTGCGCTGGAACGCCACCCCGGAGGAGCTGCGCGAGCTGACCTCCCGGATGCCCAATGCCCGCCTCACCGCGTTCGGCAACTACAACGTGCAGACCAAGGTCACGGCGCGCAGCGCGGCCAGCACCTTCGTGATCACCGACACCCCGGAGCGGCACAGCGGCAAGACCATCACGCGGGCCGAGGGGGCACGGCTGGCCGCGGCCCAGGATGCGTACATCCGCGGCCAGGAGATGCTGGTCGTCGACGGGTACATCGGCAACGACCCCGCCGACCGGGTCCGAGCCCGCCTGTACATCGAGGCGGCCCACGCCAACATCGCCGGGATGCAGCGCTGGCTGTACTTCGACGCCGCGGAGGCGGGCCCCGACTTCGAGCCCCGCCTCACCGTCATCTACACACCCAACCTCGCCGCCCCCGGCTACCCCGACGACCGGGTGATCGCCGTCGACCTCGACGCCGGGGTCACCCGGGTGCTCAACTCCGACTACTTCGGGGAGTCCAAGAAGGGAGGGCTTCGGATGTGGAACGCGCTCGTCTTCGAGCGCGGCGGACTCGGGCTGCACGCGGGTTGCAAGGTGATCCCGACACCGCGGGGCGAGCAGGGGATGCTGATCGTCGGCCTCTCGGGGACCGGGAAGACGACCACCACCTTCACCCGCCAGAACGACTCCCTGCCAGTTCAGGACGACTTTGTCGCCCTCTACCCCGGCGGCCGGGTGGTGGCCACCGAGAACGGTTGCTTCGCCAAGACCTTCAGCCTCGACCCGGCCTTCGAACCGAGCATCTACGGCGCCGTCTGCAAGCCCGAGGCGTACCTGGAGAACGTCTCCCAGAATGCGGCCGGCGCGGTCGACTTCTTCGACACCGCCTACACGCAGAACGGTCGCGCTGTCTTCCGGATGGAGGCGCTGCGCTGGCACCGCGACGCCCGGGATCTCCCCGGGGTCAACCAGCTCCTGATCCTCAACCGCAACGAGAGCATCATCCCCGGGGTCGCCCGGCTGAGCGCCGCCCAGGCCGCCGCCTACTTCATGCTCGGCGAGACCAAGGGCACGAGCGCCGGTGGAAAGGACGAGGAGGGCAAGTTCCTCCGGGTCCCGGGAACCAACCCCTTCTTCCCGCTCCGCCATGAGCAGCAGGGCAACCGCTTCCTGGAGCTCCTCGGCAGCTGCACGTTCGAGGTCTTCCTGCTCAACACCGGCCGGGTGGGCGGTGCGGACACCGACACCCGGAGCAAGAAGGTGACCATCCTCCATTCCAGCGCCATCGTGAGGGCGATCGCGGAGGGGACGGTCGAGTGGGAGCCGGACCCCGACTTCGGCTACGAGGTGGCCTCGTCTCTGCCCGGCGTCGACGACCTGGAGATCCTGCAGCCCCGCCGTCTCTACGTGCGCGAGGGGCGGCTCGACGAGTACCAGCGGGTCGTCGAGCAGCTGCGCCTGGACCGCCGCGCCTACCTGCAGAAGTGGGAGGGGCTGGACCCCGCGATCGTCGACGCCGCCGGCTGAATCCGGGTTCTCGAGCGGACACCGCAGGCTGACCCGGATGGGTCAGCCGGGGCTCAGGCGCGGATGCGCTCGATCAGCTCGATGAGGTCGTCGGGGGCGGCGCCCTTCACCAGGTACCCACACGCCCCTGCCCGGTGCATCCGCGCCATCGTCTCCCGGTCGTCCCAGGCGGAGAGGGCCACGATGCGGGTGTCGGGGGACGCGGTTCGGATGCCCTCGGCGGCGCGTATGCCACCACCACCGGGCATCTTGACATCGAGGATGGCGACGTCCGGACGGTGGGCGCCGGCCAGGTCGATGGCGCTCTCCGGATCGGCGGCGAGCCCGACGACCAGGTAGCCGGGCTCGCTGCTCAGCATGTCCCCGAGGGCGCCGCGCATGGAGGGGTCGTCGTCGGCGATCAGGACTCTGACGGTCATGACGTCACCGACGGAGCCACCGCCGCTCCGCAACCCGCATCTGGCGGGTCGGCGGGCAGCTCCTCCGCGCCCAGGCGACGGCTGCCCACGCAGTAGCGGACGGTGGTCCCGAGGCCGGGCTCGCTCTCCACCGTGCACCAACCACCGCTCTGCTCCGCCCTCTCTCGCATCACCAGCAGGCCGAGATGCCCGGGAGGAGCGTGGCGCGGCGTGGTCGCGTCGAAGCCGGCACCGTCGTCCTTGATCTCCACCAGGACACCTCCGTCGTACTCGCTGAGCGTGACGTCGACGCGGCTCGCGCGGGCGTGCTTGCAGACGTTGGAGACGGCCTCCTGGGCGATCCGGTAGACCACCGTCCGGGCTTCGGGTTCCGGCTCGATCTGCAGCCGGTCGTCGAGTGAGTACTCGAGCGCGGCGTCCTCCGCGACCTGGGCCAGAAAGGCCTGAAGCGCGGCGGCGATGCCGTGGGCTTCGAGAGCGGGTGGCCGCAGCACGAACATGAGGCGGCGAAGGCGGTTGATGGACTGGCGGACGTCGTGCTCGAGGCTGAGCA
>JBEKOU010000042.1:0-6338 GCA_049521435.1 Candidatus Dormibacteria bacterium
ACGATGCCAGAGCCCTCGTTGAAGACCGGAACGATGATGGAGACGCGGGCCATCAGACCATGACGCCGCGTCCGAGGACGTTGAACAGATCCACCGCGGGGACGTCGACGGTCAGTCCCAGGTACTCCGGGTGAGGGGTTGCCACGACCAGCAGGCCCGACCGGGCCAGCACCTCATCCAGGGGGATCAGCTCGGGGTCACCGGTCACGTACGGGTCGGTGCAGAGCACCGAGTTCGCCTTGATGCTGAGCAGTCGCTTGAGCTTGTAGCTGAGGCTGGACCGGGTGTCATCCGAGCCCCCCTTGAAGGCCATGCCCAGGATGCCGACGGTCAACGTGGAGAGGTCGTAGCGCTGCTCCAGCCTGCGCACCACGTAGAGGGGAAGGCCCTCGTTGACCATCACGCTGGCATGCCCCAGGGTGAAGCGGTTCTCGTTGAAGGCCGCGATCTGCATGGTGTCCTTGAAGAGGCAGGGGCCGGCGGCGAAGCCCGGGCCGGGCATGTCGGCCGCGCGCGGGTATCGGTACGTCACCGCATGGCGGATGCGCTCGAAGTCAAGGCCAAAGTCGTTGGCGATCATGAACAGCTGGTTGGCGGTCGCGAACTTGATGTAGCGCCAGGTGTTGGTGAACAGCTTGGCCAGCTCGGCCTCCTCGGGGAGGAGCTCCACGATCTCCGGGGTCAGGGTGCGGAAGAGGCTCGCGGCGCGCTCCACGGCACGAGGGTTGCGCCCGGACACGATCTGAGGCAGCGAGCTGAGCTCGTCGAGCGCTCGGCCCTCGGCGATGCGCTCCGGGCAGAAGGCGACGTCGAGCGCCTTGCCGAGCTGCGTCATGCGTTTCTCGGCAAGGGCGGTCACACCGGGGTAGACGGTGCTCCGCAGCACCAGGAGCTGTCCGTCCACCAGATGCTCGGACGCGCCGTCGAGGGCGCGCAGCACGGCGCCGACGTCCGGATTGTGGTACTCGTCGACCGGGGTGCCGATGACGACGACGACGGCCTCCGCGGTACCGAGGGCGCTGCCCTCGAGGGTGGCCGTCAGCCGGCCGCCGGCCACCAGGCGGGGAAGCAGCTCCTGGGCTCCGTCCTCCCTGAAGGGCATGCGGCCCTGGTTGACCATCTCGACCGCCCGAGCGTTCGTGTCGCAGAGAACGACGCTCTGGCCGCGGTCGGCGAACGCCATCCCCAGGGGCAGCCCGACGTGCCCGCACCCACCGAGAATAGCAATGTTGCGCTCGAACACTGCGACGCGATCTCCTCGTTCCGGGTATGGTCCCAGGTCCATACGCACGCTGGCGGCAGTATACCGGCGACGTCGGTGGACGTCGGCACTGGCGCTGTTATCATCGGCGCCGTGAAGGCCCTGATCCTGAGCGGCGGGCAGGGCACGCGGCTGCGGCCGATCACCCACACCAGCGCGAAGCAGCTCGTGCCCATCGCCAACAAGCCGATCCTCTTCTACGGGATCGAGGCCGTGGTCGCCGCCGGGATCACCGACATCGGGATCATCACCGGGGAGACCGGTCCAGAGGTCCGCGCCGCGGTCGGCGACGGCTCTCACTTCGGGGCCACGGTGACCTTCATCCCGCAGGAGGCGCCGCTCGGCCTGGCCCACGCCGTGCTGACCGCCCGCGCCTGGCTGGGGGACGACCGCTTCGTCATGTACCTCGGCGACAACCTGATCCGGGACGGGATCACCGAGTTCGTCGAGGAGTTCCGCCGCACCGGGCCGGACGCCGAGATCCTGCTGGCCCGGGTCCCCGAGCCGGAGCGATTCGGGGTCGCCGAGCTGCGCGACGGCCGGGTCACCCGGCTCGTCGAAAAGCCGCCGGTGCCGCTCTCCGACCTCGCCCTGGTCGGCGTCTACCTCTTCTCTCCCCGGGTCTTCGACGCCATCGAGCGCATCCCCTACAGCGCCCGTGGCGAGCTGGAGATCACCGACGCCATCCAGCGGATGATCGACGACGGGGCCGAGGTGCTTCCCCACGTGATCACCGGCTGGTGGAAGGACACCGGCCGCCTCGAGGACATGCTGGAGGCCAACCGGATCATCCTCGACACCCTGGTCCCGGCCATGGACGGCGAGGTCGCCGACGACGTCTGCCTGGAGGGCAGGGTGGTGGTGCAGACGGGGGGCCGGCTGCGCAGCTGCCGGGTGCGCGGTCCCGCCATCATCGGGGCGGGGGCGCTCGTCGAGGACGCCTACATCGGCCCCTTCACCTCGGTCGGGGCGGGGTGCGTGATCCGCGGTGCCGAGGTGGAGAATTCGATCGTCCTGGAGAGGAGCGTCATCGACGGTGTTGAGGGCACTATCGACTCCTCGCTGATCGGCAAGGAGTGCGTGGTCCGCCGCTCCGTCAGCCGGCCGCGCGCCCACCGGCTCATGCTCGGCGACCAATCCCAGGTGGAGCTGGGCTGATGCCCTGGATGCCGCTGACCGACTCCGTGGAGCGGGTGCTCCAGGCGATGGCCGGGGTCCCCGCCGCGGAGCGCAGCGGAAGCATCGACGGGGTGATGGTCAAGACCTTCCGCAAGCACGCCGACCAGCGCGGCTACTTCATCGAACAGCTGAAGCGCGGCGACCTCGACGACGAGGGCCGTCCCTTCATCCCAGCTCTGCCCTTCGCCCAGATGTCGCGCAGCCTCGCCTACGCCCGCGGCGGCAACCCCCCTGAGCTGATCAAGGCCTTCCACTGGCACCGGCGCCAGTGGGACTACTGGGACGTGGTCCGGGGCAACGCCCGGGTGGTCCTGGTCGACCTGCGCGAGGGGTCGCCGACCCAGGCGCGGATCCAGACCGTGATGCTCGGAGAGAACGCGCCGCGGATGGTCGCCATCCCCCCCTTCGTCGCCCACGGCTACCAGGCGCTCGACCTCACCGACGTCATCCTCACCTACTACGTGACCGAGCCCTACGACCCCGCCGACCCCGACGAGGGCCGCATCGCCTGGGACGACCCCCGGATCGGCTTCGACTGGAAGATCGAGAACATCTGAGACGCGTCCTCGGCGCGGGAACCGGTGGCAAGGCGCGGCTCTCAGCCGGGTTGTCCCGCGGCCACGAACTCACCGAGCGAGAGGCCGGTGACACAGGATCCACCCACAAGGTCAAACGCCAGCCCGTCCAGCTGCCGTACCGCAGGGGCGAGCAGCGGAAAGAGATCGCCGCCGGCGCCGGCCTCCCACTGGTGGGGCACGGCTTGGTCGACGATCATCCCCTCGGGCTCGGTCACCAGCACCGTCACGGATGAGGCGACGGGCTCGACATATCTCACCGACACGCCATACAGCGGCGGCGCGTTCGCAACCAGGTTCACCGATCGTGAGAGGGGTACCACCAAACGAAACATCCCCGCCCCGGGGGGCACGCAGGCCTCTCCGGACCCGACCTGCTGAGCGGGCCCGACCTCCGACCCGTCGATCGACCACACGGTGGCGTGGTTCAAGGCCCCCTCCGTGACCGTGTGGAAGCTCTCCGGCACGAGACCCCCCGACGGGCTCACCGTGAAGATCTCGGAGGCGGGCTGATCGATGCGCACACCGGGGTCCACGAGGGCGAGGAACAGGTCATATCGCGTGTAGGGGAAGAATGCGGTGGCCAGCACGCTCCCGGGCACTGACAGGTCGACCAGGTCAACCTCCTGCCCGCTCGTCGCACGCAGCTGGTTCGCGGCGCGGAGGAACCCATTCACATACTGACTCGACTGCTGAGGGTCGGAGTTCGATGCCGCCAGCGCGCCAACCGAGCTGACATAGGCCACGCTGTAGGCGGCGACGACCACAAGGGTGGCGGCAGCCCAGGCCTGGATCGGCAAGCGGAAGCCACGCCATCTCCGGGGAACGACGGAGCGTGCCCGCTGCCCCGCGAATGCCAGGATGAAGGCGACCAGAATCCAGAACATGAACTGCACCGATTGCTGGTAGTACAGCTCCTGACCGATGCCGACGCCGAACAGGGTGATCCGGTTCAGCCCGAGGGGCACCATCGCTATCAGGAAGACGAGCACAAACACGGCGACGCACCGCCACGCCCGCGGACGCCGCCACACGACGATCCCCACCCCGAGGACGGCGATGAGGTCCAGGGCGACCACCAGGCCGAGACGGCTCGTGGCCGGGAGCTGGGGGTCCTTCACGCCGAACACCGCCGGAATGAACGACTCGAACAAGCCGAGCTCGAGGAAGCGGCCGAGCTGGCCGAGGCTGGGTCGGGCGATACGGACGTAGTAACCCAGCAGGTAGTTGGCCAGCGCCGCGATATCCATGACCCCGTAGGCCAACCACGCCCACTTCTCCTCCCACACTGCGCGGAGCCAGGCCACCGGTGTCAGCCTGTCCTCGAGGACCAGCAGGCGGATGAGGAGCAGGAAGACGGGCAGCAGCATCGCATCCTCGTAGTCCAGCAGGGCCACGGCGAAGGCGAGCAGAGAGCCGGCGAGCTGCCAGGCGGAGCCACCCCGGCGCCAGCGCAGGTAGAACCCCATCGCGAGGAGGCCGAAGCACGTTGCCGGCAGGATGTTCGCGGTGGCGGTCCACCACATCAGAAGTCGCATCAGAAACAGCGATTGACCAAACAGGACCGTCACGACCAGGGCGGACCAGCGGTGGCCGAGGATGGTGACCATGACCCAGCCAAAGGCCGCCAGCGTGGCCGCGAACAACACCATCTGGAGCGTGCGAGCCAGTGCGAAGCTCGGTGGCGTGGTCAGGGCGAGGAGGCTGTCCAGCAGACGGCTCACCGGGGAGAAGTGCTCGAAGAGGCCCTCGCGCAGGTAGGTCAGGCCAAAGGGTTGCGTCCTGGCCTGCTCCAGGAAGAGGAAGTCATCCTGGAAGAAGGAGGTGGAGGCATTGAGCCAGAGGGCGGCTCCAATCTGAAGCGCGATGGACACCGGCCAGAGCCAGAGAGGAGGGCGATGGCGAAGGCGGGCGGAAGAGGGAGCCCGCTCAGCATCCGCAGGGCTCTGCGGCTCGTGGTCAGGAGGAGGGATGGGTGAACGCACAAACTCAGAGATGTCGTGAGGTCGGGGGTTCGCGCACCGTTCGGCGATGATAGTCAACGCATCCGCTGAGGGGCGTGCCGGCGGCCAGCGAGGGCCGCCTGAAGCCCGGGCCGGAGCGCCGCCCGCCGTGCTATAAGCTCCCCGTGGCCCAGCACCCCCCATCCATACGCGTGATCGACCCCGGCGATCCGCTGCGGCTTGCCCGCGGCGACTGCGTGGTGTGCATCCCCGTGTACGGCGGCTATCAGCTCTTCACACAGTGCCTGGAGAGCGTGCTCCGGCACACCCCGGCCGGGGTGAGCGTGCTCATCGCCGACGACTGCAGCCCTGAGGACCAGGTCCTTCCGCTCCTCAGAGATCTCGAGAGCCGAGGAGCCCTGGATCGCACCGTCTACTTCGCCCGGCAGAGCCAGAACGTCGGCTTTGTCGTCAACGTCAACCGCGCCTTCGCCGCCTGTGACCCTGCCGATGTCCTGGTCCTCAACAGCGACTGCGTCGTGGCCGAGGGATGGTTCGAGGGATTGCGCACCGCCGCCTGGTCCGACAGCGGCATAGCCACCAGCAGCGCGCTGACCAACCACGGAACCATCCTCTCGGTGCCGCATCGCAATCAGCCCGGAGAGCTGTCCCGGGACTGGACGGTCGATGCGGCGGCGGCAGCGATCAGAGACGCGTCGCCGCGCCTGCGGCCCCGGCTACCCACCGCCATCGGCCACTGCATGTACGTCAAGCGGACCGCGCTCGACCTGGTCGGAGACTTTGATCCCGAGTTCTCCCCGGGCTATGGCGAGGAGGTCGACTTCTCGCAGCGCTGCCTGCTCCGCGGACTGTCACACGTCGCGGCTGACGAGGTCTTCGTATGGCACCGGGGCGGAGCGTCCTTCGCGCTGCGGCCCGCCGCCGCCGACCTCCGCCAGCGCCATGAGCGCCTCCTCGCGTCCCGCTACCCGTACTACCCCGGCCTGGTGGCGGCCACAGCCATCCAGGAGAATGGGGCTCTGGCACGCTCGCTCGCGGCTGCCCGTCGTGCTCTGCTCGGCATGTCGGTCACGGTCGACGGCAGCTGCCTGGGACCGGACATGACGGGAACCCAGGTTGCGATTCTCGAGTTGATTCACGCCCTCAGCCGCAGCGGTGTGAAACGTCTCCGCGTTGTCGTGCCCGATAGCTACGGCGAGGATGCCCAGCGGTTCCTCGCGCAGCTGGGTACTGTTGAGGTGATCAGCGGCGACAGCGCCGGCACCGACGTCTCCAGGACCGACATCGTCCACCGGCCTTTTCAGGTGGGCAGCGAGGGGGAGCTGGAGAGGCTCCATCGCCTGGGGGATCGTCTCATCC
>JBEKOU010000043.1:0-6333 GCA_049521435.1 Candidatus Dormibacteria bacterium
GGCATCCAGGAGGTCCTGCGCACCCGCAACGACGTGCTCCTCTTCCCCTCGAGTGGGACGGGCGGCCTGGAGGCCGCCGTCGCCAACCTGCTGAGCCCCGGCGAGAAGGCGCTCTTCTGCTCCATCGGCTCGTTCGGCGACCGCTGGGCGGACATCGCCACGGCCTATGGGGTCGACGTGGTCCGGCTCAAGATGCCTGAGGGAGAGGCGATCGACCCTGAGGACGTGGAGCGTCTCCTCGCCGAGAACCCGACCATCGAGAAGGTCTTCGTCACCCACAACGAGACGTCCACCGGCGTCACCAACGACATGCCGCCGATCGCGGCGGTGGTAAAGGGCCGGGGCAAGCTGATCGCGGTGGACTCGGTCAGCGGCGCGAGCTGCCTGCCTCTCGACACCGACGGTCTCGGGCTGGACGTGGTCGTCACCGGTTCCCAGAAGGGGTGGATGGCACCTCCCGGCCTCGCGATGATCGCGGTCTCGAAGGACGCCTACGCCGCCGCGGAGCGGGCCAAGCTGCCCCGGTGGTACTTCGACTTCGCTCGCGAAAAGAAGTTCCAGGAGCGCAACCAGACCTACACGACCCCGCCGATCAGCGTCATGTTCGCGGTCCAGGAGGGGCTGCGGATGATCCTCGAGGAGGGGGTCGAGAACGTCTGGGCCCGGCACACGCTGGTCGGCTCGATGGTGCGCGGCGGCGTGGAGGCCGCGGGGCTGCGCCTCTTTGCCGCCAAGCCGTATCGGAGCAACACGGTGACCCCGATCCACAACCCGGCGGGGACCCCCGAGGAGCTCTCGAAGCTCCTCACCCTCTTGCGCACCAAGCACGGTCTGGTGCTCGCCGGCGGGCAGGGCGACCTCAAGGGCAAGATCTTCCGGATCGGCCACCTCGGAGCCATCGACGTCGGCGATGTCTTCGTGATCCTCGCCTACCTGGAGCTGGCCCTCAGCGAGCTGGGGCTGCTCAGCCGGGTGGGCCTGATGGTGCCCGCCGCCCAGGCGATCGCCCGCGAGGGAGTCGCCACCGCCGAGCCGGCGGGGGTCCACTGATGACCGTCGCGGCCACGACGGGGGCCGCCACGGTCCGCATCCTGGTCGCCGACCCGATCGCCGCCGATGGGGTGGAGCGGCTGCGGGCCGCCGGTGAGGTCGTGGTCGCGACCGGGCTGTCCCTGGAGGAACTGAAGGTCCGGATCGCCGACGTCGACGCACTGGTGGTCCGCAGCGAGACCAAGGTGACCGCCGAGGTGTTCGAGGCGGCGCCGCGGCTCCGCGTGGTCGGACGGGCCGGGGTCGGGGTGGACAACATCGATCTCGATGCCGCAACGCGCCACGGCGTGCTGGTCCTGAACGCCCCGACCGGCAACACCATCGCGGCCGCGGAACACACCGTCGGGATGATGCTGGCGATGGCGCGCAACATCTCCCGGGCTGACGCTTCGATGCACGCTGGGCGGTGGGACCGCAAGGCCTTCATGGGGACGGAGCTTCGGGAAAAGACCCTGGGGCTGCTCGGGCTTGGCAAGATCGGATTCGAGGTGGCGCGGATCTCCTCCCAGGGCCTCAAGATGCGGGTCATCGCCGACGACCCGCTGGTGACCGCCGAGCGGGCCGAGCAGGCGGGCGCCGAGCTGGTCGACTTCGAGACCCTCCTGGCACAGTCCGATTTCCTGAGCGTCCACGTGCCTCTCAACGACAAGACCCGCGGCGTCATCGGGGCGGCCGAGCTGGCCCGGATGAAGAAGGGTGCCCGACTGATCAATGTCGCCCGGGGCGGCATCATCGACGAGCAAGCCGTCGCCGACGCCGTCCGCGACGGACACATCGGTGGCGCCGCCATCGACGTCTTCACCAAGGAGCCGGCGCTTCCCGAGAATCCGCTCCTGTCGGTGCCCGAGCTGGTCCTCACGCCTCACCTCGGCGCCAGCACCACCGAGGCCCAGGTCAACGTCGCGACCGACGTCGCCGACCAGATCGTTCAGTACCTGGCCGGGGTCGGGCCCCGATACGCGGTGAATCTGCCATCCATCCAGCCCGAGGAGATGGCGCGCCTCCAGCCCTACCTCGTCCTCGCCGAGAAGATGGGGTCGCTGGCGGCGCAGCTCGCCGGGGAGAAGGTGAGCCGGGTGGTCTGCAGCTACGCCGGTGAGCTGAGCAAGATCGAATTCAGCCCACTCACCGCCGAGGTGCTGCGCGGTCTCTTTGGCCATTTCACCGATACCCGGGTCAACGCGATCAACGCCAAGCTGGTCGCCAAAGACCATGGCGTGGCGGTGGAGGAGCGCACCACCACCCGTGACCTCGACCACGCCGACGCCCTGCTCGTTGAGGTCATCGGCGGGACCCGGCTGACGTTGGTGGGCACCCAGTTCGAAGGCCAGCCGCGGATCACCCGGATCAATGACTTCCGTATCGACATGGATCCCAACGGCCTCTTCCTGGTGGTCCAGCACAACGACCGACCCGGAGTCGTCGCCAAGGTTTCCGGACTTCTGGCCAGTAATGACATCAACATCGCGGGCATCGAGCTGGGCCGCGATCGCCCGCGAGGTCGCGCGGTGATGCTGATCCAGGTCGACGACCCGGTGGGCCCGGAGCTGCAGGTAGCCCTTCAAGCCGTGGCCGACCTGGAGTCGCTCCGGGTCGTCACTCTCTAGCCCGCAGGCCGCTAATTGGCCTGTCTGCATCCCCTCCGGGGGGTCCGGTACAACCCTGAGCACGTCCGCCTGGGGGGCACCCTGGCGCCGCCCTACGACGTGATCAGCCCAGCGCAACGGGAGAAGCTGTACGGCCGCGACCTGCGCAACGTGGTGCGCATCGACTTCGGGCAGATCTACCCGGATGACGTCGCCGGCCGCAGCGACGTCCACACCCGGGCGGCGGCGCATCTCCGGAGCTGGCTCGAGCTGGGCATCCTGGTCCGCGACGAGCAGCCCGGCCTCTACGTGGTCGCGCATGAGTTCGTGGCCCCCGACGGCAGCGCGCAGCGCCGCCTCGGTATGGTGGGGAGGGTCCCGGCGCTTCCCTGGGACCGCTCCGAGGTCCGGCCCCATGAGCTGACCCTGCGCGGGCCCAAGGAGGATCGGTTCGCCCTGATGCGCGCCACAGGCGCCCAGACCTCCCCGGCCTGGCTGCTCTGGGACCGCGCTCCGGGGCTCGGCACCAGGCTGGGCGAGATCGCTCAGGGGCGAGCGCTCCTGGGAGGACGGTTCGACGGTGAGATGGGCCCGGAGAAGGTGCTGGTCTGGCAGGTGAGCGACCCGGCGGACCTCGCTGAGATCGATGCGCTGCTCGACCCGGCCACCCTCTACATCGCCGATGGCCACCACCGGTTCGAGACCATGGCGGCCTATGCGGCCGAGCGGCGTCAGGCCGGAGACGGGGCGGACGCCGACAGCCAGTACGCCCTCGTCTATGCGAGCGCCGCCGACGACCCCGCCCTGGTCGTCCTCCCCATCCACCGCCTGGTGCGCCCGCGCCCCGGGCTGGCGGCCAGCCACGAGGATCTGCTCGTCCGGCTGGGCGGCGCCTGGGAGCTGGATCCGGTGGCCGACCCTGTCGCAGCACTCGACCGGTTGGGGGAGAGGAGGACTGCGGAGCACGCCTACGTTCTCGTGGCTCCCGACGGCGCCGCGGTGCTCCACCGGGCCCGGCGCGACACCGCGTCCCGGCGCGACGCCCTCGACGTCTCCGTCCTCCAGTCGGAGGTCATCAGCGGCTGCGGGATCGGTGAGGTCGAGCTGCGAGAGAGCGCGCTCGACTACACGCGCAATCCTGCGGAGGCGGTCCAGGCGGTGCGTGACGGGCGGGCGGGGCTGGCATTCCTCGTCTCACCGTGCACCGGCGAGGAGGTGATGGCGGTGGCCGACGCGCGCGAGAACATGCCCCAGAAGTCGACCTACTTCTACCCCAAGGTCCCGACCGGGCTGATCATCTCCGTCCTCTGAGCGGGCGCCGGCATCACGCCTGGCCGATGAACTCCGCCACGACGTCCGCGAACCGCCGCCGCTCCCGGATCAGGAAGAAGAGGTGGCCGCCCTTGAAGGTCTGGAGCCGCGACCCGGGGATGCCGCGCTGCAGCTCCTCTGCCAGCGCGAGCGGCGCAGTCCGGTCATTGCGGCCGTGCAGCAGGAGCGTGGGCATACCGAGCTGGTGCAGGCGCGGTCGGGCGTCGTACCCGGTCGAGGCCTCCATCTGGCGGACAAACGCGTAGCGTGGCTGCGGGTATTTGCCCCGGAGCACTGGCAACCCGGAGAGGAAGGGGTAGTAGTGCCGCCGCCACCGCCGCCGCCAGCCCGGGACCACCCGGGCCGAGGTGGAGACGAGGATCAACCTCTCGACACGCTCGGGGTGACCGAGGGCGAGCTCCAGGGCGATGCGGCCCCCCAGGGAGATCCCCAGCACGCCGGCGCGGGTGACACCCGCGGCGTCCATGACGCCCAGGGCGTCGCTCGCCATCAGCTCGATCGAATACGGCGCATCGGGCTTGTCGGAGCGCCCCGCGCCGCGATTGTCGAACCCGATGACCTGCGAGCGGGCGCCGAGCATCTGGATCAGGGGCTTGCCCATCTCGGAGAGATCCGAGCTCAGGCCGAGGATGAGGAGCAGGGGTCTGCCCTCGCCGTGAACCTCGTAGTGGATGCGGATGCCGTTGACGTCGGCGGTCGGCATCAGCGCCCAGTCCGCACTACGCCGGTGGAGGTGGGGGCGGGGAGGCGGGCGGGGGCGGCGGGCCCACGCGCAGCAGGTCGCGCACCGCGACCCGGAGGACGCCGGCGAGCTCCGCGGGGTCCACGGCCCTGGCGCCCGGCTGCATCGCCAGCGCCGCACCCGCGACGACCACGGCCAGCGAGCCGGCCATCCGCACGCGGTCGTCGAGGCTGAGGGCCGGGTCGCGGAGCTTGCTGAGAAAGATCTGCTCGGGTTCCATCTCCGGGC
Organism: Candidatus Dormibacteria bacterium; assembly: GCA_049521435.1. GTDB lineage: Bacteria > Chloroflexota > Dormibacteria > Aeolococcales > Aeolococcaceae > Changshengia. The sequence continues at coordinate 4,939 of JBEKOU010000043.1, forward strand.
CGCGGTGGTCCTTCCGGTGCACCTCGCCAAGCGCGGTGGCGTTGCGCTGGTACATCAGGAGCAGCCGGCTGTGAGCCGCCACCTGGTCGATGAGCCAGTCCAGGAACGTCATCCACATCCCACCGCCCGACGCGGGATTCTCGAGCCGGGCCATGGCGTTTCTCATCAGCTCGTGCACCGGCTCGTGGAGCGTCAGGAGGATCTCGTCCTTGGAGCGGAAGTGGTAGTAGAGGGCGGCCTTGGTCACCCCCACCCGCTCGGCGATCTGACGCAGCGAGGTCTCTTCGTACCCCTGCTCGACGAAGAGGTCGAGGGCGATCGCGAGGATGCGCTCGCGGGTCCCGGACCCATCGACCCGCCCGCTCTGCGGAGCGCCGTGGTCAGTCTGGTGGGGGCCGTGGAGTCCGAGCCCGGGATGACCGCGCCGCTCTCGCGCGCCCGGTTCAACTCCCGGCACGGAGGGGCCCGGAGGGACGCCGAACCCCATCTGCCCGCCGGCCGTCATGATTTGTTTACTTGACGGCCGGTAAGCTCATCACTTACCATGCGGTTAGTAAGTATAGCCGTCCCACAGCTGGGCGGCTGACCCCCCAGCCGGCCAGCCCCGGCGGGATGCTTGCATGTAGAACTATCACGATATATCGTTGCCATATCGCCAACCAACCTCAGTGAAGGTGCCCACGTGTACGAAACCACAATCGCGGCCGCCCCCACAGGGCCCCCACGGACTCCGGAGGTCTGACGTGCCCGACCGAGCCATGATCGAGGCGGAGGGATTGGTCAAGCGGTACGGCGCGACGGTCGCCCTGGCCGGCGTCGACCTCTCCGTCCCGAAAGGCGCGATCCTCGGCGTGCTGGGGCCCAACGGCGCCGGCAAGACCACCGCCATCCGGATCCTCACCACCCTGAGCCACCCCGACCAGGGGCGGGCCTGGGTGGCCGGCTTCGACGTGGCAGCCCATCCGGGCGAGGTCCGGCGGCGGATCGGCGTGGCCGCCCAGGCGACTACCCTCGACGAGCTGCTCACCGGCAGGCAGAACCTCGAGATGGTGGGCCAGCTGAGCGGCCTGCGGCGCACCGAGGCGCGGGCCCGGGCCGCCGACCTGCTGGAGAGGCTGGAGCTCAGTGACGCCGCCGGTCGCCTGACCAAGGGCTACTCCGGGGGCATGCGCCGGCGCCTCGATCTCGCGGCCAGCATGATCATGAGGCCGCCCGTCCTCTTCCTCGACGAGCCCACCACCGGGCTCGACCCGGCCAGCCGGCTCGGGGTATGGGAGGTGATTCGCGGGATGGTCGGCGATGGCTGCACCGTGCTGCTCACCACCCAGTACCTCGACGAGGCCGATCATCTGGCCGACTCGATCGCCGTCTTCGACCACGGGCGCGTGATCGCCA
>JBEKOU010000044.1:0-5959 GCA_049521435.1 Candidatus Dormibacteria bacterium
AATTGCCAACTCCGGCATGATCGCGACCCACGATGAAATGGGTGCACCCGTAGTTGCGGCGGATCAGGGCGTGGAAGACCGCCTCCTTGGGCCCGGCGTAGCGCATCCACGCCGGGTTGGTCGCCAGCAGCACTCGCTCCGCCGGGAAGTAGCCGGCCAGCAGCTCCTCGTAGCAGGCCATCCGGGTCGCCGCGGGGATGTCGTCGCTCTTGGTCTCCCCCACCAGCGGGTGCAGGAGCAGCCCGTCGATGTTCTCCAGCGCCACCTTCTGCAGGTACTCGTGGGCACGGTGCACGGGGTTGCGCGTCTGGAAGCCGACCATCGTCGCCCACTCGCGCTCCGCCTTGGCCTTGCGCACCTCCAGGGGCGTGAGGTCGTAACCGGGGAAGCCGGTCGCGGGGCGGCGGAGCGCGGTCACGCTGCCGCCCAGGGCCCAGTGCCCGGACGCACGCAGGAGGTGCACCCCAGGGTGCGCGTCATCGCCGGTTCCGTACACGGAGAGGGCCTCGGTCTCGGGGTCGGTGCGGTAGACCTCCTCGACATCCACCACCGCGATCAGCTCGCCCTGGTGGCGGAGCGCGACCCGCGCCTTCCGGCCGACCCGCTGCACTCCCTCGTCGGCCAATCGCAGCGCCACCGGGATGGGGAAGGGCTGGCCCCCGGAGAGGCGGCCCGATCCGACCACGTCCCGGTAGTCGAGCGAGGTCATGAAGCCGGGCAGCGGGGAGAGGGCGCCGGTCCCCAGCATCAGCGCATCGGCCGCCTCGTGCGGCCCCACCTCCAGGACCGGCAGGCCCGCGGCCTCCGCGCGGAGCGCCGCCCCTTCCTCGCCCTCGAGGAGCCTCGACCGCACGCCCCTCCAGATGTGACCCAACCGCTCCAGCCGGTCGAGGATCCGCTCCACCGACTCCTCCACCGTCTCCTGCGCGCTGTCCACCGTGATCTCCGGGTTGAGCGGCGCCTCGTAGGGGTCGCTCACCCCGGTGAAGTTGGCGATCTCACCCCGCAGAGCCTTCTCGTACAGCCCCTTGGTGTCGCGCCGCACCAGCTCCTCGAGGGAGCAGCGCACGTACACCTCCACGAATCCCGGCGTCGCCGTCCTCACCTCGTCCCGGACCTCGCGATACGGCGAGATCGCCGCCGCGATCGCCACCCCGCCGTGGCCCGCCACCAGGCCGGCCACGTACCCGATGCGCCGGATGTTGGTGTCCCGGTCCTCCTTGGAGAAGCCGAGGCCCTTGGAGAGATGGGTGCGCACCTCGTCACCGTCCAGGACGGTCACGTTGCGTCCCAGAACTCTCAGCTCCTGCTCCAGCCGTGTCGCGATCGTCGACTTCCCGGCGCCGGAGAGCCCGGTCAGCCAGATCACCAGCCCTCGGCTCATCCCTTCGCTCCCGGGGGGACCGGGTGCAGGCCACACTCCTTGATCGAGTCCCCCTCCCACCACCACCGCCCGGCGCGCTCGTCCTCGCCGGGGCGGGTGGCCCGGGTGCAGGGGGCGCAGCCGATCGAGGTGTAGCCGCTCGCGTAGAGGGCGTGACGGGGCAGGTCGCGCGAGCGCACCCTGGCCCAGACGTCCTCATGGCTCCAGCCCACGAGCGGCGCGACCTTGGCGATGCCGCCGTGCCCGTCGTCGCGCGAGACGACCGGGGTCGCCCGGCGGGTCGTCGACTGCTCCCGGCGCAGCCCGGTCACCCAGGCGCCATAGCCCGCGAGCGCACGGGCGAGTGGCCTGGTCTTGCGGACGTCGCAGCACGTGTGCCGCAGCTCCGGGGAGACGTAGAAGAGGTTGACGCCGTGCGCCCGGGTCATCTCCTCGAGCTCGGCGGGATCGGGGCCCACCACGTGCAGGGTCACCGGGAAGCGGCCTCTCACCGTGTCGATGAGGTCGTGGGTCTCCTGGGGCAACCGGCCCGTGTCCAGAGTGATGACGTCGACGCCCGGATGGAGCCGGCTCGCCATGTCGATGAGGACCACCGACTCCGCCTGGAAGCTCGCCACCACCGCCACCCGGGGGAATTGCTCGAAGGTCCAGGCGAGGACCGCCTCGGCATCGGCGCCCTCGAGCTCGCGGGCGGCCGCAGCCAGGTCGCCGGCCGGGATGCGGAGAGCTGCGGTCATGACCGGCCCGCCAGCGGTCGAGCCGCCGGCTGGGCCGCGATCGGCGGCCGGATGGGGGTTCCAGGTGTGGGGCTCATGTCGGGTCGTCTCCGGGTGCCGGTCCGGGAGGGCCGGCGACGTCTGAAAACAGCGTGGAGGCTTCGGCCGGAGAGCCAGCGGGACCACTCGAGGATGCGCCTGTATCGGGTCGAGCGATCTGGGCTGATGCTCTGGCCGGCCGCGGCGGGCGGCCTACATACAGGCGCAGGAAACCTGGCGGAAGAAGTCCATCTGACCCCAACGGGAGAAAAAGACGGGCGTGGACTGTCCGTTCCGCATGGGATGGGAGCATACCAGCGAAGCGTTCTCTACGTCAAATGGTTTGCCTGCCCGAGGGGAATACGGGAGATGGTGGGAGCCCGAGCCCGCCCTCGAGCAGGGTGGGGAGATCGGCGATCGAATCGAGCACCGCCGCCACCCCTGGGGGCGCCTCCCCCGCCGGCCCCCCGCGGAACTCGAACTTGCCGAACTTGCCGGTGCGCACCAGCACGCAGGGTGCGCCGACCGTCCGGGCGCCGGAGGCGTCCGTCTCGGGGTCGTCCCCCACCACCAGCGCCTCCGCGGCGGAGCAGCCCAGGTCGGCCAGCGCCATCTCGAAGAAGTCGGCCGACGGCTTGCCGAAGCTGCGGGCGGTCTGACCCGACGCGTGCTCGAGGAGGGCCACGAAGGCACCGGTGTCGAGCGAGGGACCATCGGCCGCCTGCCACCAGCGGCCGCGCTGGAGGGCGAGCAGCCGGGCTCCGTCCATGAGCCGGCGGAACGCGGCGTCGAGCTGCGCGTAGCCGCCGACCTCGCGACAGTCCCCCACCAGCACGTAGTCGGCCCGATCGGGCCCGGCGTCGTGGGCGGCGAAGCGCTCCGCCAGCTCGGCGCTGAGCAGGAGGTGGCAGCGCTGCGAGGGGTGCTGCTCGAGGAAGCGCAGGGCGGCGACCACCGGGGTGAAGACGGCGTTGACCGGAACCTCGATGCCGGCGGCGGCCAGCTCCCGGCAGACGGTCTCGGGGGTCCGGGAGTCGATGTTGGTGAGGAGGCGGATCTGGAGACCGCGCTCCCGCAGTCCGCTGAGCGTCGCGGCCGCACCGGCGATGGCCGCACCCGCGGACACCAGGGTGCCGTCGATGTCGAGGAGCACCGCCCGGACGGGAACGGCCTGCGGGGTCACGGGGTGGGCTCGAGGGCGCGCCAGAGGTACCAGCTGGCCACGGTGCGGTACGGCGCCCATCGCTCTCCGCGCCGGACCAGCTCCTGGCGGGTCGGCACAGCCTCGGTTCCGAAGGCCACCTGGAAGCCGCGGCGGAGACCGTAATCGTCGGTGGGAAGGACGTCGGGCCGTCCCAGCGTGAAGATCAGGAACATCTCGGCCGTCCAGCGCCCGATCCCGCGCACCTCGACCAGCCTCTCGATGATCGCCTCGTCGTCCATCCCCCGCGCCTCGTCGAGGGTTGGAAGGTCGCCGTCGACCGACCGTCGGGCCAGGTCGTGCAGCGCCCGCCGCTTCGCGCCGGAGAGCCCGGCTCCGCGGAGCGCCTCCTCGGATGCGGCCAGCACCTGCTCCGGGGTCGGACAGCCCGGCGCGCCCGGGAAGAGCGCGCAGAACCGCCCGAAGATGGTGGCCGCTGCCCTGGGGGAGAGCTGCTGGTAGACGATCGCCTCGGCCAGCGCGGCAAAGGTGCTGGACTCCTCTGGCAGGGTCAGGCCGAAGGGGCCCGCACGGTCGATCAGCCCCCCCAGCTCGCCGTCCGCTGCCCGCAGGTGGCCCAGAGCCTGGGCGATGTCGACGTCGAGATCCACGAGGCGATCTCCGTGGTCAGCTGGGCGGAACCGTGAGCGGATTGTGCGGGAAGCCCCACCGCCGGCATGGCGTTCGGCGCGGTGGGCACGCCCTCACCGCCGGGGGGCGGCGCGGTGGCGGCGGTCAGGCCGGCGGCTTGCCCGCCTTGGGCGGGCCCTGGGTGGTGACCTTGGGCGCCCGGTTGTCGCGCAGGGTGAGCTTGCCCTTGGTGATGACCGCGGTGCGGGGCGCCCGGCGCGCCACCTTGGTGTCGTGGGTGACCAGCACCAGGGTCATGCCGCGCTCCTTCCAGAGCTTCTCCATCAGCCCGACGATCTCCAGGCTGGTCACCTCGTCGAGGTTTCCGGTCGGTTCGTCGGCCAGGATCACCTTCGGCTCCTTGACCAGCGCGCGAGCGATCGCGACCCGCTGCTGCTCGCCACCGGACATCTCCGACGGGAAGTGGCCGGCACGGTCGCCCAGCCCCACCTCGGTGAGGGCGGCCACGGAGCGGGCGCGCCTCTCCGCGGTCGGGATGCCGAGCGGCACCAGCGCCGCCTCCACGTTCTCCTCCGCGGTGAGGGTGGGCAGCAGGTTGTAGTTCTGGAAGATGAAGCCGAAATTCTGGGCGCGCACGTCGACGAGCTGGGACTCGGGCATGGCCCCCAGGTCCTTACCGTCGAACGTGATCTTCCCGGAGGTCGGCTTGTCGAGGGCTCCGAGCATCAGCAGGAGGGTGGTCTTGCCATGCCCGGTGAGCCCTTGGACCGTGATGAACTCGCCGTCCGGGATGTCGAGATCGATGCCGCTCAGGGCTGCGACCTTGCCTCGTCCCTTGGGGTAGACCCGAGAGAGCTTCTTGAGTTCATACATGCTATTCAGTCCGCCGGAGGGCGACGGCCGGCTGCAGGCGGGCGGCTCGCCAGCCCCCGATGGCGCCGGCGATGATCGCCCCCAGGACGGCCAGGCCGACCGCCACGCCGATCACCTCCAGGCTGAGCGGAGCGGTCGGATGCAGGGTCACGGTGTGGTTGCTCGCCGCGAAGGTGCGCGCGAACCCGGCGCGAGCGCTGGAGAACGCGCCCGGGGAGGCTCCTCCGAAGAAGCCTCCGCCCCCGCCGAAGCCTCCACCACCTCCACCGAAGCCGCCGGTGGGGGCCGTGCTGCCCAGCCCGGTCGCCCCGACCGTGGCGGTGAGGGACCCCGAGACCTTGGTGACCACGAAGGCCCCGATCACGCCGAGCCCGATCCCGACCGCGCCGCCGATGATGCCCTGGACCAGCGTCTCCCCCATCACCTGGCCGACGATCCGGCGGCTGTGCCAGCCGATCGCCTTGAGGGTCCCGAACTCCCGCACCCGGCGGGTGACCGAGGCGATGGTGAGCAGCACCGCCAGGACGAAGGCGGCCACCAGGACGGCGATGGAGAGCCCGAGCCCCAGCGAGTTGGCCAGGTTGGAGGCGGTGCTCAGCGAGCCGGAGATGTTGCTGGCCTCGTCCGAGGCGCTCGTCACGGTGACCGACGGGAGAGCCTTCTGGATCTCGGTCTGCACCGTGGAGATGTCATTGGATGTGTCGGCGGTGACGTAGATGGTGTTGACGTCACTGGTGTCGCCGGTCAGCGACTGGGCCTGGCTCAGGGAGATGTAGATGTCCGCTCCGTCGGTCTCGGTGACCGAGACCACCCCGAGCACCGTGAAGCTGGTGCCGGAGATGGTGACGGTGGAGCCGGCGGAGAGCGAGTTCTGCTTGGCGTAGGCGCTGCTGACCAGGGCGAGGGTCTGGTCCGAGGAGTTGCTCGACTGGACTTGGGTGAACCACTGGCTGACCACCGACGCCCCGGAGGAGATGTTGGGCCCGCTCAGCAGCCCGAGTCCCGGCTCGGTGGGGTCGATGCCGTCAACGCTGAAGGTGGAGATCCCGAAGCCGCTGCTGGAGCCCGAGCTGGGGCTGGCCGAGGCCGCCGGCGTGGGGGTCGGGGTGGGAATGGCGGTCGGCGTCTCGCTGGCTCCCGGGCCGAACGCGCCGA
>JBEKOU010000045.1:0-5737 GCA_049521435.1 Candidatus Dormibacteria bacterium
CACGAGGTGGAGATCGAGCTCCACCCTGAGGTCACCGAAACCCTCCGGATCGTCGTCGCCGCGAAGTGAGCACGCCTCCGCAGGAATTGCGGGGGTCGGCGGCGCTCGGGCCGGCCGTGCCGTCGGGGCGCGTCCTGCCCCATGATCTCGATGCCGAACAGGCGGTGCTCGGCTGCCTGTTGATCGACGCCGAAGCCATCCTGGCGGTCCGCGACTTCCTGGATCCGAGCGACTTCTACGCGGAGCGCCACGGCCACATCTTCCGCGCCGCGCTGGCCCTCTCCGATCGCGGTGAGCCGGTCGACATCCTCACCCTCAAGGTGCAGCTGGAGCGCGACGGCAGCCTGGCGCGTAGCGGAGGGATCGAGTACCTGGCCGAGCTGAGCCAGAAGATGCCCACCGCCGCATCTGTCCCGCACTACGCCCAGATCGTCGTGGATCACTCGATGCGACGGCGCCTCATCGGGGCGGGCGGGGAGATGGCCCAGCTCGGCTTCGACGCCGGTCAGAGAACGGACGACATCCTCGACACCGCGGAACGACGGATCTTCTCCATCGCCGACTCCCGGCGGAGCATGGAGATCAGCCACATCGCCCAGATGCTCACCGAGACCTGGGAGCTGATGGAGAGCCGGGCCCAGAGCAGGCAGATCGTCCACGGCGTGCCCACCAACTACAGCCGGCTGGACGCGGTGACCCAGGGCCTCCAGCCCGGCGAGCTGATCATCCTGGCGGCCAGGCCGTCCGTCGGCAAGACCTCGTTCGCCCTCAACATCGCCCGCAACGCGGCGGTGCTCGCCGAGCGGCGGGTGGTGATCTTCTCCCTGGAGATGAGCAAGCAGGCGCTGGTGCAGCGGCTGATCTGCAGCGAGGCCAAGGTCGACGCCTACCTGATCAGCACCGGCCAGGCGGACGCGCACGCCTTTGAGCGCATCGCGGGCGCCATGGACCGTCTCTCCCAGGCCAACATCTGGATCGACGACACGCCGGCGCTCCCGATCAGCGAGCTGCGCGCCCGAGCCCGGCGGATGAGGGCGCAGCAGAAGGTCGACCTGGTGGTGGTCGACTACCTGCAGCTGATGCGCGGCGGCCGCCAGGACTCGCGCGTCCAGGAGGTGTCGGAGATCTCCAGCGGACTCAAGACGATCGCCAAGGAGCTCCACGTCCCCGTCCTCGCGCTCTCCCAACTCTCCCGCGAGTCGGAGCGCCGTGAGAACCGGAAACCACAGCTGAGCGACCTTCGTGATTCGGGAAGCATTGAGCAGGACGCGGACGTCGTGCTGTTCCTCTACCGTCCGGGAATGCACAAGGACGACATCGACAAGTCGGTGACCGAGCTGCTGGTGGAGAAGAACCGGAACGGACCGACCACCAAGATCGACCTCCATTTCCAGGCCAATCAGATGGTCTTCTACGAGCCGGCTCGGGAGTAGCCAGAGGGGCAACGGCGCAGTTGACGCTCGGCGGCTTGCCCGCAGGCGCAGCCCATCGGGTCGGGCCACGCAGCCTCTGGGGCGGGAGCGCCCAGCGCCGGCCATGGTGTCCGGACTGCAGTGTCCGGCCCAGTGGAGGCCCAAAGCCTCTCACCCGCGCCGTGACAGCCGTTCGCGCCAGGCGCGTGTACACTCGGCGGGGCAATGACTGGCCAGCTCGCCGACTTCCTCGCCGCCCACGCCGAGCGCGTCGCCGAGGTCTGGGCTCAGCTCCAGGGGAGCGCGCCCGAGCAGCGGACGGGAGGCGGCGCCCGGAGCCCACGCCAATTCCTGAGCGCCACGCTGGTGGCTCTCTCCGCGGACGACCTGGGGCCGCTGATGGCCTTTTACGAGGTCGACTTCGACAAGACGTTTGAGCTGGACCAGCACCTGGAGAAGGCCCTGCTCCACCTCGCCGCGCTCCGGCCTGCCACGGCCAAGGTGGCGGTCGAGGCAGGGCTCGACCCGGGGTCCCAGCTCTCCCTCGCCCTGGACGCCGCCGAGGACCTGGCCGTGATCGCCACCCGGCTGAGCGTGACGGCGGCCCGGCGGCTCTCCCAGCAGATCTCGGCGATGACCACCGCCAGCAGTGCCCGGGGCACCTCGCTCTCCATCACGATGCACGAGCTGCGCCGGCCACTCACCATCCTCAACAGCTACGGCCAGCTGCTCTCGACCGGGATGCTCGGGCAGATGCCGGACAGCGCGACCGTGGCCATCGACGGGATCACGGCGAGCACCGAGATGATGGTCCGGATGGTCAACGCGCTCGCCGAGCTCTCCCGGCTGGAGGACCCCGAGGACAAGCTGACCATCGAGCCGATGGGACTCACCGACCTGGTCGCCGGCGCCATCGAGACGGTGACGATGGAGGCCAAGCTCCGCGACTGCACCGTGGCCCAGGACGTCGCGCCGGACATCACCTTCCGAGGAGATCGCCGGAGGTTGACGCTCGCTCTGACCAACATCCTGGGCAACGCCGTCAAGCACGCCCCCGACGGCTCCACCATCACGATTCGGGGCTGGCAGCAGGACGAGAGCATCCACGTCTCGGTACGCGACCAGGGCACGGGCTTCGCCCCCGAGGAGGCCGACAGGCTATTCGAGAAGTACTACCGCTCGGTGGCCGAGCGCCATCGCAAGGTGCCGGGCAGCGGCCTCGGGCTCTACATTGTCAAGACCGTGGCCGAGCGCCACGGCGGCAGCGTGTCCGCCCGGTCGGAGCCGGGCAAGGGAGCGGAGTTCGAGATGATCGTCCCGACGAGCGAGCGGCGCTGATGGCCGAGAGCGGTCGCTCCAGCTCCCGTCGCGAGCGCGACTCGATGGGTGAGCTGGAGGTTCCGGCCGGCGCCTACTACGGCGCCAGCACGATGCGGGCCAAGCTCAACTTCCCGATCAGCCCGCTGCGCCTCCCTCGCGACTTCATCCGGGCCCTCGGTCTGATCAAGCGGCAGGCCGCCCTCGTCAACACCGAGCTGGGACTGCTCGACGGCCGCCTGAGCGAGGCGATCGCGCAGGCCGCTCAGGAGGTGGCGGACGGCAGGTTCGACGCCGAGTTCGTGGTCGACGTCTTCCAGACCGGCAGCGGCACCTCCACCAACATGAATGCCAACGAGGTGATCGGCAACCGGGCGATCGAGCTGCTGGGAGGCACCCTCGGAACCCGCACCCCGGTCCACCCCAACGACCACGTCAACCTCTGCCAGTCGTCCAACGACGTCATGCCCACCGCGATCCACGTTGCCGGAGCGGTCTCGCTGTCCCGCGACCTCCTCCCCGCGCTCGAGATCCTGGAGGCCTCGCTCCGGACCAAGAGCCGGGAGTTCTGGCCGATCGTCAAGACCGGCCGCACCCACCTACAGGACGCCACCCCGATCCGGCTGGGCCAGGAGTTCCTCGGCTGGGCGGGACAGGTGGAACGGGCCGGGCGCCGAAGTCGACAGGCTCTCGACGAGCTCTGCGAGCTCGCTCTGGGGGGCACCGCCGTCGGCACCGGGGTCAACTCCCATCCCGAGTTCGCCGGACGGGTCGTCGCCGGGCTCGCCGCGAGCTGCGGGCTCCCCTTCCGGGAGTCCGACAACCACTTCCAGGCCCAGGGGACCCTGGACGGGGTGGTCGCCGCCCATGGCGCCCTGCGCAGCGTCGCCGTCTCTCTCTACACGATCGCGGCCGACATCCGCCTGCTCGCCTGCGGTCCACGAGCCGGCATCGCCGAGATCGCCCTGCCAGAGGTGCAGCCCGGGTCGTCGATCATGCCGGGCAAGGTCAACCCGGTCATCGCCGAGTCGCTCACCATGGTGGCCGCACAGGTGGTGGGCAACGACGCGACCATCGCCTTCGCGGGCGCGGCCGGCTCCCTGCTCGAGCTCAACGTGATGATGCCGGTGGCCGCCTACGATCTCCTGGAGTCGATCGCCATCCTGGCCGCCGCGGCCGCCAACTTCGCCACCCAGGCGGTGGACGGCATCACCTCCACCGGGAACGGACCCCGGCTGGTGGAGCGGGGCCTCATGACCTGCACCGGGCTCGCTCCCCGGATCGGCTACGACAGCGCCGCGCGCATCGCCAAGGAGGCGTTCGCCAGCGGCCGCACGGTGCGCGAGGTCGCCCGTGAGCAGACCACCCTCACCGAAGCGGAGCTCGACGATCTGCTCGATCCCGAGGCGATGACGGAGCCGTCCACAGGCCGGATCGGAGCCGGAGGGTAACGGCCGCAGCGGCGCGGCTCCCTTCAGTCAGGACACCACCCGCGCGCCAGGCGTCAGGTCCGACCGCCCCGCGGATCGGCACCACCCGGCCGAGCCAGGTCGGCCTGGATCTGAGCCTCCAGCTCGGGGCGATCCCACAGCAGGACCCCGGATGCGGCGGCCATCTCGCGAGCCTCGTCGTTGAACGTCGCAGTGCTGACCACCATGCCACCGATCTGCGAGCAGCCGAGCCGGCCGAGGGTACCGGCGTGGTACTGGACCGCGGCGACGACGGCGCGGATGACCTCCGGCCCGAGCGCGGCGTTCCAGCGTTTGACCTGGACGACGACTCCCTGCTCGCCCCTGCAGATGAGCAGAGCAGCGGCCACCTCACCGCGGCTGGGCACCGGCCACACCGTGTATCCGCGGCGGCCGAAGAGCCCCGTCAGATGGCGCTCGATCTCGTCGTTCGTCATGACGGTGAGGTTCACGGCACGTCTCGGAGCCGGTGGGATGTCTGCCGCCGGAACGCCCGGCACCGATCCACCCGCTCCACCGGACGGCACGGCATCGCCATGACCCCGGCGCCACCTGTCGAAGGGCGACGGGCGGGAGATTCCCTGACCGACCTGACCGATCTGCACGTCAGTGACTCCGGATGACCAGCCCCACCCCGGGGCTGGACGGCACAGCTACCAAATGACCATAGGCCGCACCCCGTTTCGCGCCTGCGATTACGGGGTGACAGAACCGCCTCAGCGATGAACGGGTCCGTTCAATCGCGTGAGGCGGTGCAGGTGGCGCAGAGGCCGGGAAGGAGCAGGGGGTGATGGCCGAGCACGAACCCGGTGTCGCGGCGCAGCCGGGAGGCCAGCGCATGGACCGCCGGGACGCTCACATCCTCGGTGGCGCCGCAGCGCGTGCAGACGGCGTGGTGATGGGCGACCTCCTGGATCTCGAAGCGGGAGACACCGTCCCCGAGCCGAACCTGCTCGAGCAGCCCCACCTCGGTGAGATCGGCCAGCACCCGGTACACGGTGGAGCGGTCCATCTCGCCGCTCCCCTCCCGGAGCCTCAGCCAGACGTCGTCAGCGCTCAGATGGGCGCCCCCGGCGCGTGCGACGACGGAGAGGATGGCAAGGCGCTGGGGCGTGGCCCGGAGCCCGGCGGCGCGGATCGTCTCCCGGGTCGCCGCGTCGCCGTTGCGCGGCGCCTTCGAGGTGGGCGACCTCATCGGCGCAGTTTACCCGGCCGGCTGGGGCAGGCCCGGGGGGATCCGGGCAGGCGGCGCCGCAGCCCCGACGGTGCAGAATTGGGGGTGGAGCCCACACCCCAGGAGATTCGACGTGTCTGAACACGCGCGCGCCACTCTCCCCGTCCCGACCGAGCACGCCACTCTCGAGCTGCCCACGCGGGAGAAGCTGATCGTCATGGTGGCGGTCCTCCTCGGCCTCTTCCTGGGCGCCCTGGACCAGACCATCGTCGGCGTCGCGCTGCCCCGGATCGTCAGCGACCTCAAGGGCAGCGACCTCTACACCTGGGTGGTCACCGCCTACCTGCTCACCAGCACGATCACCG
>JBEKOU010000046.1:0-5683 GCA_049521435.1 Candidatus Dormibacteria bacterium
TTTGCCGTCCGGCGTAGCGTCGTGAGCGGGCTTCTCGTCGCCGCCGCGGTCGGCGTGCTCCTGGCGCTCGCGGGTGTCGCCGTCTAGCCAGGACTCGCCGGACGGGCGGGGCTTCCGGCTACAGCGAAGCGCGCCGCTCCACGGTCACGCGGGAGGGCTGCGGAAGTAGTGACCCTGGTTGAGGTCGTCGATGAGCCCGGGCTGGGTCGGCTGCCACCCCAGCAGCTCGCGGGTCAGAGTGTTGGAGGCGGGGCTGTCAACGCCGATGAAGGCCCCCATCCAGCCGAAGTGCTCGGCTGCGTTCGCGGGAGCGACAGACACCACCGGAAGGTCGAGATGGCGACCGATCACCTCGGCGACGTCGCGGATCCGCACGCCCTCCTCCGCCACCGCGTGCAGCGTCGATCCCGCCGGTGCCCTCTCCACGGCCAGGCAGAAGAGGTGCGCGGAATCGAGCCGGTGCACGGCGGGCCAGCGGTTGGACCCGTCGCCGACGTATCCGGAGATGCCCTTCTCGCGGGCGATGGCGACCAGGGTGGCGACGAAGCCGTGATCGCCCTTGCCGTGATTCGTCGGAGGGAGGCGCAGGACTGACGAGCGGACGCCGCGCTCTGCCAGGGAGAGCACGTACTCAGAAGTGGCCCACCGAGTGTGAGGACCGCCCCTCAGAGCCTCGGCTTGGTGGGAACCATGGCCGTCCCGCTCGGTCCCCACGCCCCCCGTTGCGAGCCCGAGGGTCCCGGAGGCGATGACCAACGGTCGATCAGAGCCCGCCAGCGCGTCACCCAAGGTCTCGACGGCGCGGCGGTCCGCATCGGCAGCCGCCTGAAAGCCCCCCACGAAGGCGATGTCGTGCTTGAACGCCAGGTGGATCACGCCATCACACGCGGCAACCGCGCTCCGCAGGCTGTCGAGATCATCCAGGGTGCCGCGATGCACCTCGGCCCCGGCGGCGGCGAGCGCGGCGGCAGAGGCATCCGAGCGAGCGAGCCCGACCACATGATGGCCCGCGCCGATGAGCTCGGGGACGACGGCGGAGCCGATCCAGCCGGAAGCGCCGGTGACGAAAACGCGCATGAGAGAACCTCCGGGGGGCGGGCTGGCGCCTCAGGGCTTCCGTTCCACCCGCGATGTCAGTTACTGCCATCACTATAGCACCGATGTCTGCCACTGTCATCAGGTACTATCGCGGCATGGGTCGATGGGAGCCCAACGCGCGCGGCCGGCTCGAGCAGGCGGCACTGGAGCTCTACATCGAGCGCGGGTTTGAACAGACCACCGTCGCGGAGATCGCCCAGCGGGCGGGGCTCACGGAGCGAACGTTCTTCCGGCACTTCGCCGACAAGCGCGAGGTCCTGTTCCAGGGCGCGGCATCACTGCGAGAGCTTCTCGTGAGCGCCGTGGCCAGCGCGCCTGATTCTGCCGCCCCGATCGACGCCGTCGCCGGCGCCCTCGAGGCCGCCGCCACCCTCCTCCAGGGGCGCTACGAGAGCTCCCGGCAGCGCCAGACCGTGATTGCGGCGAACGCTGACTTGCAGGAACGCGAGCTCATCAAGCTCGCGTCACTGGCAGCGGCACTCGCCGACACGCTGCGCCGGCGAGGTGTCACGGAACCGGCCGCGAGCCTGACTGCCGAGGCAGGAATCGCGGTCTTCAAGATCGCCTTCGAACGCTGGGTCAACGACACCGCGCAGGGAAGCTTCCCGCGACTCATCCGAGAGTCGCTCGCAGAGCTCAAGGCCGTCACCGCGGGCAGCTGATGGCTCAGGCGCAGTCCGCAGCTCGCGCCAACGTCGCCCGCCTGCTAGCGGTCCTGGGCCTGTCGCTATCTGTCCTCGCCATCGAGATCGTGGGCGGACTGGCCTCGCACAGTCTCGCCCTGCTGGCCGATGCCGCTCACGTGTTCACCGATGCCGCCGGGATCAGCCTCGCGCTCCTGGCCATCTGGGTTGGCACCCGTCCAGCCAGCGCGCAGCGCACCTTCGGTTACCTCCGCCTCGAGATCCTGGCGGCTGCGACCAATGCGGTCGTGCTCTTCGGGGTGGCGTTGTTCATTCTGTACGAGGCCTGGCGGCGGCTCTCCAGCCCGCCGCAGGTCACCTCGACACTCATGCTCGGCGTGGCTCTTGCCGGGCTCCTCCTCAACGGCGTCGCCCTGTTGCTGCTGCGCCCCATCCAGGCGAGGAGCCTCAATGCTCGCGCCGCGTACCTCGAGGTCCTGGGTGATCTTGGCGGCTCAGGCGCGGTGATCGTCGCCTCCCTGGTGATCCTGGCCATGGGATGGCAGCGCGCCGATGCGGTGGCCTCGGTCGCGATCGCCCTCTTCATCCTCCCGCGCACCTGGGGTCTCCTCCGTGACGCCACCGACGTCCTGCTCGAGGCGACCCCCAAGGGCGTGAGCATGGACGAGGTCCGAGCCCACATTCGCGAGGCCCCGGGGGTGGCGGACGTCCACGACCTCCACGCCTGGACCATCACGTCGGGCGTGAACGTCGTCTCAGCCCACGTCGTCCTCGAGTCGGAGGCCGATGGTGCCGCCGTGCTCGAATTCCTGTGCGATTGCCTATCGGGACACTTCGACATCGACCATTCGACGTTTCAGCTGGAGTTCCCAGACCGCCGGAGGCGGGAAGGCGCGGCCCATGGTTGAGGCAGCAGGCTGAGGACCCGCCAGCGCAGATCAACCGAGAGACGCTCAGACAAGGAGTCGGAATATGCGCAAGCTCATCGTGGCCAACTTCGTCACCCTCGATGGCCTCTACACCGGCAAGGACAAGAGGATGGACTCGCTCTTCGACCACCTCCACGAGGACTACGCGAGCGACCACGCTTTCGACCACTACAACGCGGAACGGCTCCGCGCCGCCGACTACGTCCTGTTCAGTCGCAACTCGTTCCTCGAGAACAAGGACTACTGGCCCGGGGTCGCCAGCGATCCCACCGCCACCCCGATCCGACGCGAGCTCTCCGCGCTCGTGAGCTCCATCCCGAAGCTCGTCATCTCCGACAACCTGACCGCGGCGGAGCTGGCCCCGTGGGAGAACACGCGGATCATCAAGCGGGCGGATGCGTATCGCGAGATCGCCGCCCTCAAACAGGAGCCCGGCAAGGACATCCTGGTGCAGATGAGCCGGCTGCTCTGGAATGACCTTCTGGCCCACGACCTCGTGGACGAGCTGCAGCTGACCTTCTTCCCGATCATCGGAGGCGTCGGCACGCCGCTCTTCGAGGGGCGCCCACCCGTGTCACTCAAGCTCATGAACACGCGGACATGGCAGGGCTCTGGCAACCTCCTGGCCTGCTACGCCGTCAGTCCCGATCGGCGGGACTGAACCGCCGGGACAGTGCCGATCGATCCCGGCCGGACGCTATGCTCCCAGTGAGCGCGAACCAAGGAGGTACTCGGATGGAGATGCGCAAGCTCGGAGGGAGCGGCCTCGAGGTCTCGGCCATCGGCCTGGGCTGCATGGGATTGAACTACCACCGCGGCCCGGCCCCGGACCGAACCGAGATGATCGCGCTGATCCGCGCCGCTGTCGAGCGCGGCGTCACCTTCTTCGACACCGCCGAGGTCTATGGCCCTTTCACGAATGAGGGACTCGTCGGCGAGGCGCTGCAGCCGTTCGGCACGAGCGTGGTGATCGCCACCAAGTTCGGCTACGACCTCGGGCCGGGGGGGTCCGGCGGCCTCAACAGCCGCCCGGAACGCATCCGACGGGTCGCCGAGGAGTCGCTCGCGCGTCTGCGCGTCGACGCCATCGACCTCTTCTACCAGCACCGCGTCGATCCCGACGTTCCGATCGAGGATGTCGCCGGCACGGTCAAGGCCCTCATCGCCGAAGGCAAGGTCAAGCATTTCGGTCTATCAGAGCCCGGGCCCGAGACCATCCGCCGAGCGCACGCGGTCCAGCCGGTTGCGGCCGTCCAGAGCGAGTACTCCCTCTGGTGGCGGCTCCCTGAAGCAGACGTGTTGCCGGCCTGCGAGGAGCGCGGGATTGGCTTCGTCCCCTTCAGTCCGCTGGGCCGGGGCTTCCTCACCGGGAAGATCGACGAGACCACGACGTTCGGCAGCAACGACAATCGCACCACCTTGCCACGGTTCACGCCGGAGGCCCGCAGGGCGAATCGCCCCCTGGTCGACCTTCTGGTGAAGCTTGGCGAGCAGAAGCGCGCGACTCCGGCGCAGATCGCACTGGCCTGGTTGCTGGCGCAGAAGCCATGGATCGTCCCCATCCCCGGCACCACCAAGCTCAACCGCCTGGAGGAGAACATCGCCGCGGCCTCGATCGAGCTGACGCCCGACGACCTGCGCAGCATCGACGACGCCGTCGCACAGATCGCCGTGGCCGGTGACCGCTACCCTCAGGCGGAGGCGGAGCGCACGCAGCGATGACGGGGCCTGGACCGGTCGCCCTGGTCGGCAGCGGGGAGTATCTGCCGGCGATGCTCGAGTTCGAGGCCGCGCTGATCGCCGGTAGGCCACCGCGGTACGTGCAGCTGCCAACGGCAGCCGGGCCGGAAGGTCCCGCCTCCGTCGCTCATTGGATCGCGCTGGGAGCCCAGCAGGCCACACGGCTGGGGGTCGAAGCGGTCCCGGTCAGGGTCCTCGACCGTGATTCGGCCGAGGACGCGGCCAACGCCGAGCTGGTCGCCGGTGCCGGGCTCATCTACCTCTCCGGGGGGAGCCCCGCCCACCTGGCGGACTCGCTCCGGGGTACCCGTGTGTGGGCCGCCATCGTCGACGCGTGGCGCGCCGGGGCCGCCCTGGCGGGATGCAGCGCGGGGGCGATGGCGCTGACCTCGTGGGTACCGGATCTCCGACACCTCACTCGCTCGCCGCGCTCCGGCCTGGAGGTCGTGCCCCGGCTGCGCGTCATCCCCCACTTCGACCGCATGCGACGCTGGGTGCCCGGCATGTCCCGCTGGGCTGCCTCGCACCTTCCCCCCGGGGTCACCCTCGTGGGCATTGAGGAGGAGACCGCCATCGTCAGCGAGGACGCCGACCTGGCCCGCTGGGTGGTCAGAGGCCGGCAGCGGGCGTGGCTGCTCTCACCCGGCGAGCGACGGCCGTTGCAGGCCGGCGCCGAGTTCGTGCTCTGAACACGGACGGGCGGGACCGGAGCGGGTGAGATGATTCACAAAATGGGATGGCTCCCGGTGGGATGGACGCGTCACCGCCTCGCATCGTGGGTGCTCGGATTGGTGGCCCTGGTCGCGGCCGGGTGCGCCGCTACCACGACCGCGGCCACCCCGCCGGCCACCGTGGCTCCGACCGCCACCACGGCACCCGTTGCCACCACGGCACCCGCTGCCACGTCGCCATCGGCCACGGCGACGTCGACCACGGTGGCCGGTGTCACCGGCGGGGCCGGTGACACCTCCGCCAACCCGGACTCGGCGTTCATCTGCGGGGCAACCGGTACTGACGGCAGTGGCGACCTCCTCGCCTACCTCACCGTCGCCGGCACCGATGCGGCCACCGCGAATTCGCTCTGCAGCAGCCTTGAGGGCGCCTCGGGCTGGTCCGCGACATCCACCATTCCCGCGGGCGGATATGAGGCCGCCCCGGAATGCTATGTGACCTACGAGGGGGGCGCCATCACCGCTCGCATCTACACCGCCAAGGGCAGCAGCGACGCGGAAACCAAAGTGCTCTGCAACACACTTCTTGCGGGAAGCACCC
>JBEKOU010000047.1:0-5122 GCA_049521435.1 Candidatus Dormibacteria bacterium
CACGTGAACGCGTCCCCGGACGTGGCCCTGACTCCGGAGCTGGCGGCCCTGCTCTTGGAGTCCGACCCCGAACGGATCATCCTGGAGATCACCGAGCACACCCAGATCGCCAACTACCCGGCGCTCATCGCTGCGCTCGTCCCGCTTCGTGCCGCCGGGGTGCTGATCGGTGTCGATGACGCGGGCTCGGGGTTCTCGTCCATGAGCCACATCGTCAACATGGAAGCCGACGTCATCAAGGTGGACATCTCCCTGGTGCGAGACATCCACCTCAACAAGATGCGCCGCGCCATGGTGGGCGCGCTCGCCGAGTTTGCCCGCCAGGCCGAAGCGCTGGTGGTCGCCGAGGGGGTGGAGGTGGAGGAGGAGCGGGCCACCCTCATCACTCTCGGGGTGACCGCCGCCCAGGGGTACCTCTTCGGACGGCCCGCCCCCTGCTTCTGTGCCATCCCGCGCGTGGAGAAGCAAGCAGTGGTGGCGGCCAGCGCCTGAGAGGGCGCCGCGAGCCCACGCTTCTCCGCAGCGTCCCGAGTGACGCCCTCCGGCAGCCCGATGGGTGGTTCGGAACCGGGCGCTCTTCGCACCTTGCAAGAGGAGCCGTCTGAGCCGTTTGCCGCGTTCGCGTGTGAGGCGGAGCCAAGCTTTGGGTGTATACCTGAGCCACTCCCCTGAGGGGCGCAGACCAGGCAGGGCGGAACTCGGAAGCGATACCGGATTGATAGGGGCGCCTTCCTCAGCGGCCAAGCGGCGGACCACAGGATGTCGAGTGAATGATTAGCGAGACACCGAGCGCCGCCGGCCGGATGCCGGTGGGTGCGGCATGGCCGGATCGCCTCGTGGAGTGGCGCGACCGGGTGGCAACGGCCGAAGCCGCCGTTCAGCTGATCCGCTCCGGAGACCGCGTCTGGGTGCAGCAGGGATGCGGGACGCCCTCGACGCTGCTGGATGCGCTGGCGGCACGGGCTGCGGACCTGCATGACGTCGAGATCTGCCACATGATGACCCTGGGCCCCCTCGCCTATGCTCGCCCGGAGCTCGCGGGGCACCTTCGTCACAACGGCCTCTTCCTCGGGGAGAACGTGCGCGCCGCGGTGGCCGAGGGGCGAGCCGACTACACCCCGGTATCGCTGGGAGAGATCGAGCGCCTCTTCGCCGACGAGCTGCGCGTCGACGTCGCGCTGGTCCAGACCTCGCCCCCTGATGAGCACGGGTTCCTGAGCCTCGGCCTCGGCCCCGACTGCACCCTCACCGCGGCCTCCCAGGCGTCGCGCGTCATTGTCGAGATGAACGAGCAGATGCCGCGTGCGCTGGGGGACACCTTCCTCCACGTCAGTCACGTTACTGCAATCGTGCCGGTATCACGACCGCTGCGAGAGCTCGTCCCTGAGCCACCGGACACGGTCCAGACTCGGGTGGCGGAGCACGTCGCCGAATTGATCCCCGACGGCGCCACACTCCAGGTCGGGATCGGGGGCATCCCCAACGCCGTGCTCGCCCGTTTGGGCGATCGCCACGACCTGGGGATCCACAGCGAGCTGTGCCCGGATGGCGTCGTGCCGCTCATCGAAGCCGGGGTGATCAACGGCGCGCGCAAGACGCTTCACCCCGGGAAGGTCGTGAGCGGGTTCGTGCTCGGCTCCCGGCTCATCTTCGACTACATCGACGACAATCCGATGTTCGAGTTCCATCGGACGAGCTACGTCAACGACCCGTACATCATCGCCCAGAATGACGGCATGATCGCCATCAACTCGGCGATCCAGGTCGATCTGAGCGGACAGGTCTGCGCGGACTCCATCGGGGCGCGTCCGTACAGCGGGGTGGGCGGACAGCTCGACTTCGTCCGGGGCGCATCCCGAGCGAGGGGGGGACGCGCGATCATCGCGCTGCCGTCGACCGCCCGGGGGGGCAGCGTGTCGAGGATCGTGTCCACCCTCGCCCCCGGTGCCGGGGTGGTGACCACCCGCGCAGACGTGCAAGACGTCGTCACCGAGTACGGGGTGGCACACCTGCGCGGTCGGAACCTCCGGCAGCGCGCCGAGGCGTTGATCAGCGTCGCCCACCCGAGCTTCCGCGCCGAGCTCTTCGAGTACGCGATGGGCGCTCACCGATTGGAGGCGCGCTCGGCGCCGACTTAGGAGATCTCATGGATGAAACCCAGGACCGAGGGGCGGTCGCCATCGACAGGGATGAGTGCAAGGGCTGCGCTCTCTGCGTTGCGGCCTGCCCGCCGCGGCTGCTCCGGCTCTCGGCGGAGCTCAACCGCCACGGCTACCACCCCGCGGAGTACCTGGGATCGGGCTGCACCGCATGTGGCATCTGCTACTACGTGTGCCCCGAGCCCGGAAGCATCACGGTGCTGCGGCGGCAGGCGGCCTGAGCCATGGAGCAGCGGCTGATCAAGGGCAACGAGGGGGTCGTCAAGGCCGCGTTGCTGGCCGGCTGCCGTGCCTACTACGGCTACCCCATCACCCCAGCCAGCGAAATCGTCGAGATGGCGGCGCTGTACCTCCCCCAGGTGGGCGGCGTCTTCGTTCAGGCCGAGAGCGAGGTGGCCGCGATCAACATGCTCTACGGGGGCGCGTCCGCGGGGGTGAGGGTCATGACCGCCTCCAGCGGGCCGGGCATCAGCCTGATGCAGGAGGGCTTCAGCTACCTTGCCGGGGCCGAGCTCCCCTGCGTCATCGTCGACATGATGCGGGGCGGACCTGGCCTGGGAGGCATCGGTCCGGAGCAGGGTGACTACTTCCAGATCGTCAAGGGCGGTGGCCACGGCTGCTACCGCAACCTGGTGCTGGCGCCGGCGTCCGTGCAGGAGCTCGTCGACCTGACCACGCTGGCCTTCGAGCTGGCGGATCGCTATCGCAATCCCGTCGTGGTGCTGGCCGACGGCAGCATCGGGCAGATGATGGAGCCGGTGTCCTTCCCGGCGCCCCGGCCGGTTCCGGCGGCCCCGGCGTGGGCGGTCACGGGGACCGAAGCCACCCGGCACAATCTCGTCAACTCCCTCCATCTCGAGCCCGATGTGCTGGAGGGGCACATCCGCCATCTCGAGGCCAAGTACCGCGAGGCGCAGCGATCGGAGCCCCGGTGGGAGGCCTGGAGGGTCGACGATGCCGACATCGTCCTGGTGGGGTACGGCATCGTCGGGCGGGTGCTGCGCGCCGTGGTGGAGACCGCCCGTCGCCGCGGCATCAGGGCGGGGCTGCTGCGCCCGATCACGCTCTACCCGTTCCCGACCCGCGCGATCCGCGCCCTGGCCGATACGGCGCAGTCATTCGTCGTGGTCGAGATGAGCACCGGCCAGCTCGTCGAGGACGTGCGGCTGGCGCTGGAGGGAAGCCGGCCGGTGGAGACCTACGGCCGCGTGGGCGGCAACATCCCCACCGTTGAGGAGGTGCTCCAGTTCGTGGAGAGAACCCTGGTCGGCGCGCGGGTGCCGTCGGAGGCGGGCGTCGATGGCTGGTGACACCCCGGCGATGAAGGTGGTCCACGGACGCTCGTCGATCTTCTATGACCGCTTTGATCGCAAGGACGACGACCAGCATCAGACCCATTACTGCCCGGGTTGCGGTCATGGGATCGTCACCAAGCTGCTGGCGGAAGCCATCGACGCGCTGGACATCCAGGATCGCACCATCCTGGTGAGCCCGGTGGGCTGCTCGGTGTTCGGTTACGAGTATCTCGACGTGGGCAACATCCAGGTGGCCCACGGCCGCGGCCCGGCGGTGGCGACCGCGGTCAAGCGCAGCCGCCCCGACAGCATCGTGGTGAGCTACCAGGGCGACGGCGACCTCGCCGCGATCGGTACAGCCGAGATCGTCCATGCAGCGAACCGCGGCGAGGCCATCTCCGTGATCTTCGTGAACAACGCCGTCTACGGGATGACCGGAGGCCAGATGGCACCGACCACCCTGCTCGGGGAGAAGACCACCACCACGCCGCTGGGCCGCGACCCGGCGGAGCACGGATACCCGCTCCGGATCTGCGAGCTCCTCGCCACGCTGGACGCGCCCGTCTTCCTCGAGCGTGTCGCGCTGGGCAGCAACAAGCAGATCATGGCCGCCGGAAGGGTGCTCCGCCACGCCCTCGAGAACCAAGTTCACGGGCTCGGCTTCTCGCTGGTCGAGGTGCTGTCGCCGTGCCCCACCATCTGGGGCCTGGATCCGGTCGAGGCGCAGACCTTCGTCCGCGAGACGATGACGCGCACATTCCCGCTCGGGAACTTCCGCGACCGCTCCGCGAGTGCTGTCCCGCAGCGTCTCGCGGTGACCGTCCCGGACCTCGCGGAGCTGCCGCGAATCCTCGGCCTGGGACCGGAGAATGGAGCGGACGGCGCCTCCGAAACGGTCACGCCCGCCTCTCCGGTCTCGACAGCCGACCACCGGATCGTCGTGGCCGGGTTCGGTGGGCAGGGGGTGCTCCTGCTCGGGGAGTTCCTCGCCGAAGCCGGGCTCGGTGCCGGGTACCACGTGTCCTGGCTGCCCTCCTATGGGCCGCAGATGCGCTCGGGCACCTCGAACTGTCATGTGCGCATCTCCGCAGTGCCCATCGACTCCCCGGTGGTCTCCCGCCCGAACGTGCTGATCGCGCTCAACGAGCCGTCCCTGCGCAAGTTCCTGCCGGCGGTGGAGCCGGGCGGGCTCGTCCTCTACAACGCCGACCGCGTGCCCGTGGACTGCGCGGGGAAGGGCGTCCGGATCATCCCGATCGCCAGCACCGCCATCGCCGATCGATTGGGGTCGGCGAAGGTGGGCAATGTGGTGATGCTGGGTGCCCTGCTCGAGGCCACGGGGATGCTTCCCGACGGCGCGCTGGACCGGGCGCTGCACCGCCTGGTCACGCGGGAGAGCTGGTACGAGCTGGACCGTGCCGCCTTGCAGGCCGGGCGGGCGGCGATGCGCGAGATGACCGCCGCACCTGCCGAGCCGTCGCCGGCGCGAGACGCCGCGCCATCAGGCCACCGCAGCCGCCCCTGACGGGGAGTGGACGCCTGGCGTAGAGAAGGCTCCGCCGCGGTGCTTGACCGACTCCAGCTCAGCGCGACGCTCGCGTCGGTGCGGATCAGCCGCCAGCCGCCCTCGTGCATTCCAGTCGGGGCCCGGCAGATCAGGACGAGGTT
>JBEKOU010000048.1:0-5045 GCA_049521435.1 Candidatus Dormibacteria bacterium
GAGGTGGCCGGGATCCTCAGCCGGCTGGCGGGCGCGCGTCGACCTCCGCGCGCTCGTGGAGATAGGCGCGGAGCCCGACCCGCCAATCCGGCAGGGGTGGCTCTCCCAGCTCGAGCCAGGCCCGGTTGGCGAGGACCGAGTAGGCCGGGCGCGGGGCGGGCGTCGGGTACTCCGAGCTGGAGATGGCTTCGACCGGGACGTCCAGGCCGGCCTCCTCGACGATGGCCTGGGCGAATCCCTGCCAGCTCGTCGTGCCCGAGTTGGTGAGGTGGTACGTGCCGGGGACGCCCCGCTCGACGAGCCGCACCAGCGCCGGTGCCAGGTGCCCCGTCCAGGTCGGAGAGCCCCACTGGTCGGCGACGACCCGGAGCCGGCCCCGCTCCCGGGCCAGCTTGAGCATGGTGAGGACGAAGTTCGGCCCGTCCTGACCGAAGAGCCACGCCGTGCGCACGATCTGGTGGCGTGGCTGCAGGGCCCGGACCGCCGCCTCCCCCGCCAGCTTGCCCCTGCCGTACGCGCTCCGTGGATTCGGCGTCGCCCCCTCATCCACGGGCGTCGACGCCGTCCCGTCAAAGACGTAGTCGGTGCTGAGCTGGCAGAGCAGGATGTCGCGGGACCGGCACGCATCCGCCAGCACGCGCGGACCGTCCGCGTTGACGCGCCAGGCCGCCTCCGCCTCCGCCTCGGCGGCATCCACGCGTGTCCAGGCGGCGCAGTTGATCACCACATCGGGGCGCACCGCATCCAACAGGGCGTTGACCGAATGGGAGGCGCGGATGTCGACGTCCTCGATGTCGTGTCCGGAGCCCTCGTGCGCCCCGCCCCTGAGTGTCCGCAGCAGCTCACGCCCGAGCTGCCCCTTGGACCCGATCACCTCGATCCGCATCGTCGGTCTCAGCGGGCGCCGGACTGCAGAGGCCTGTAATTGCGCCGGTAGAAGTCCCAGAACTCACCGCTCTTGAGGGGGCGCCACCAGGCCTCGTTCTCCAGGTACCAGGCCACGGTCCGCGCCATCCCGTCCTCGAAGCCCATCTCCGGCGCCCAACCGAGGCCGCGGAGCTTGGAGGAGTCCAGCGCGTAGCGGCGGTCGTGGCCGGGACGATCCTGTACCGGCTGCTTGAGGTAGCTCGGCTTGTCGAGCAGGCGCAGGACGGTGTCCGCCACACGAATGCCGTCGACCTCCCCGCCGACGCCGATGTTGTACTCCTCACCCGGGGTGCCGAGGCGCAGCGCGGTGTCGATGCCGCGGCAATGGTCGCGGACGTAGACGTAGTCCCGCACCGCGGTGCCGTCGCCGTAGATGGGCAGCGGCCGATCGTCGATCGCGTTGGTGATGAAGAGCGGGACGATCTTCTCCGGATACTGGTTGCATCCGTAGGTGTTGGAACCGCGGGTGATGATGGCTGGGAGGTCATGGGAGACGCGATACGCCTGGACCAGCATCTCCGCCCCCGCCTTGCTCGCGCTGTAGGGGCTGCGCGGACGGAGCGGATCGCCCTCGCGGCTGCGGCCGGTCGGCACGTCCCCGTACACCTCGTCGGTGCTCACCTGGAGGAAGCGCTCGTGCCGGCACACCCGCGCCGCCTCCAGGAGGACGTAGGTGCCGTAGACGTCGGTGAGGATGAACTGCCCCGGCGCCTCCAGGGAGCGGTCGACGTGCGACTCCGCGGCGAAGTTCACGATCACGTCGGCGTCGCGCGCCAGGGCACCGACCGTCTCCGCGTCGGCGATGTCGCCCTTCACGAAACGGAAGCGCGGATCGCTGCGCACCACATCGAGATTGCGCTCGTTGCCGGCGTAGGTCAGCTTGTCGAGCACGACCACGGTGTCCTCGGGGTGCTCGCCCAGAGTCATGCGCACGTAGTCGCTGCCGATGAAGCCGGCACCTCCGGTGACGAGCAGCCGCATGTCAGATGTTCCCGATGCTTCGCTGGATGGCAGCCCCCACCGGTCGTCCGGCAGGCCTCCTCCCACTATCGCACCTGGAGCGCCCGGCCAGCCCGCTCCGGTCGGCGTCCGCGCTGTTTGGTAGAGTCCTGACCTTGTGGGTGGCGACCGCCGGGCTCCATCATCAGGCCAGGCAGGGGTTGGCACCTCGATCTCACCTTCGAGGCATCACTGATGGGAGCTGCCGCCGTCCCAGCCGATGACCGAGGGACCGCGGCCCCGGACACCGCACCCCCGCAGGGTCCGCCGTCGTGGCGCGAGCGCGTGTCGGCCGCCGCTCTGCCGGTGCACTTCGCCTCGCTGGCGGTTGCCTTCGGCGTGCTCCTCTACATCGACCGGGGCCTCTGGTTCTTCTATGACGAATGGGACTTCCTGGCCGGCAGTGGCGAGGGTGGCCGGCCTCTCAACCTCTTCGTGCCCCACAACGAGCACTGGTCCACCATCCCCATCCTCATCTACCGGGCCCTCTACGCGGCGGTCGGCCTGCACACCTACATCCCGTATCTCGTCGTCCTCCTGCTGGCGCACGTGGCCCTCGCCCACGTCCTCTTCCGGGTCATGCGCCGGCTGGGAGTCGATGCCTGGATCGCGACCGCCGCGGCCGTCGTCTTCCTCTTCCTCGGCGCCGGCGCCGAGGACCTCACCTGGGCCTTCCAGATGGCGTGGATCCTCACCCTGCTCCTCGGCGTCGCGGGCCTGCTCCTCATCGACCACGACGGGCCCGGCATCGGACGTGACCTCGTCTACTGGCCGGTGGCGGTGCTGGCTCTGATGTGCTCCGGGATCGCCGTGCCCCTGGTGGCCGTGGCCGGCCTCATCGCGCTGCTCGAGCGGGGATGGGTCGCCGCCCTTCGCGTCGTGTCGGTCCCGGCGGTCGTGTACGTCGTCTGGTTCGCCCTGGCCGGGCACGCGGGCTACTCGGTCACGCACCCCACCCGGGCGGAGCTTCTCCAGCTTCCCCAGTACGTCTGGACCGGGCTGACCACGGCGGTCGCCAACACCCTCGGTTGGTCGGGGTCGGGGGCGATCGTCGTGCTCGCCCTCAGTGTCTTCGTCGCCCTGCAGGGGCCCGTCGCGTGGCGGCGCTGCGCCGTCGGGGTTGCCATGGCCATGGGCGCCGTCCTCTTCTTTGCCATCACCGGGGTCGGTCGGATCGCGCTCGGCATCGACGAGTCCACGGACTCCAGGTACGCTTACGTCGCGATCGCCCTCCTGCTGCCCGCCGCGGTATGGGCGCTCAGCGCCCTTGCCGGACGCGTTCACGGCGGCCGTGTCATCGCGGTGGCCCTCTGCGCCATCGTCGCCATCAACGGGATCGGCGTGCTGACCGCCTACGCAGAGGGATCGGCGACGCTGCGCGACACCGACAGATACCAGCTGCTCGCCGCCGCGCATCTGATCGTCGGTGGGGCACCCCTGCTCGCCGGCGATCAGGCGGAGCCCGACCCTGCCATCGCCCCTCAGCTCACCCTGGGCGAGCTGCGCTCGATGATCCGTGATGGTGCGGTCCCTCTGGACACGCCCGTGCCTCCTGACGCCGTCCTGGGCGCGGCCCTGCAGCTTCAGGTGGCGGTCGGCGAGACGGCACCGACGGGCCCGGGCGGCAACGCCACCATCGCCGGCAGCGAGGGCCTCTCACTGGCGCCGGCTGGAAGCTGCATCTCGGTCACGTCGTACTCGGACAGCGCCGTGTTGCGCATCGACTTCCCGACTCCGGGCTGGCTCGCTCTCACCCCCGACGAGAACGGCACCCTCGGCATCTCCCTGGCCAGGACCGGCGACCCCGGGGTGGTCACAGCCCCCCGAGACTGGACCGTGGTCGCCGGCCGCGCCGCCTACGTGGAGCTGGCCGTCGGCGGCATGACCCCCGGCTTCTCGCTGCCGCCCGGGGTGTCGCTCCTCTGCGGCACGACCTGAGTTAGCCCCGGCTCACGGTCACGCCCGCGCCGGAATGGCGCCGACAGCACGCGTCCCATCCGATACCAGAGCCCGAGCAGGCCGAAGAAGGGGACCCGCAGGTAGCGCCGGCGAGCCAGTGCCGCCAGTGCCGCCTGCTCGCTGCCGCTCAGCGTGGCCAGCTCTCCCATCGGCCCACCCCCGACCAGGCTGATGCCTGCGTCGACGAGCTCCCGCCCCAGGCCCACCTGGCGGGGATCATCGGCGGCCAGCTGATACACCGTCATCAGCCGCTCCGCAACCGCGTCCCATCGGTGCCTCTCACCCCACCCCCGGACCGTGGCCACCAGGGCCTCGATGCGCCTCGGGTCTCGCAGCACAGCCATGACCTCGTCCGCGCTCAGGGCGGGATCCCACGCGGTCAGCGTGGCCGCCTCGATGGGAAGGACCTCGGCGAGCGATGACTGGGCCGCGAAGAAGCACGGTATCCCCGCCGCCGCAGCCTCGAACGGGACCAGTCCAAAGCCCTCGTACACCGTGGGGAAGACGACACCCACCGCGCGCTGCAACAGCCACAGCTTCTCCGCCTCGCTCACGCCGGCGAGGTGGACCGTGGCCGAGGCCACGGCGGGGTGCCGCCCCAGGAAGTCGGCCTCCTCCGGGGCCGAGGACCCCCAGGGGACACGGGGCCCGACCAGCGCCAGTCGCCCGCGCCAGTCGTGGCGGCGCTGCAGCTCATCCACGAGCTGGAGCGCAAACAGGCGATTCTTGTGGCGATAGTCGGCACCGAGGCAGAGGAGGAAACCGCCGTCCTCCAGATCGCCGGCGCCCTGGGGCCGCTGCGGCGCGCGCTCCAGCATGGCCAGGCGATGATCGGTCCCGACACCGACCACATGGGTGCGCTCCGGCGCCACCAGGTCCTCTGCCAGCGCGTCCGCTTGGGCGTGCGCGGAGTAAAAGACGACCGCGTCCGCCATGCCCAGGGCGAATCGGCTCGCCTGCCGGTACCGCCACCAGTCCTGGAACTTCGGAAAGTAACCGGGATTGCGATAGGCGATCATGTCCTGCTGGGTGAGGATGAGACGATCCCCCAGGCGATGGAGCCTCTCCAGCTCCCCCTCGCTGCCCACCTGAAAAGGCCGGTGGACGATGTCGGTCCTGGAGACGTCGGTGCCGGCGCTGTCGCCGCTGATCACCTCAAC
>JBEKOU010000049.1:0-5039 GCA_049521435.1 Candidatus Dormibacteria bacterium
CGGCCCAAGTCTCGATCTCCGGCCAGTCGCGGAAGTCCCCCTCGGCGAAGACCTTGCGCAGCGCGGGCATGCTCTTGACCACGACCCTGTGCATCCCACGCAGCTTATCGAACGCGAAGGCCCCGAAGAACACGCGGTGTTCACTGGCGTGGGTCGCGGCCACAAGCTCGTCAAGCTCCTTCGGTCCGGCGGTCGTGTGCACGTCCCGGCCTTGGGCATCGGTCTGGTCCGTGCCCAGCGGGCCGCTGCTGAACAACCACACCGGCCGGCGGCCGAGGGCGTCGCCGTTCCGTCGTACGAAGCGCACGGCCTCCTTCCGCCAGTGGAACATGTAGAGCGCGCTGCCGATGACGAAGGCGTCGTAGCGACCGAGGTCGGCGGTGTCGTCCACCGAATGCACCTCAGCCGGCTGCTCCTGCGAGGTGAGCGTCTCGGCGATGCGTTCGGCGATTCCGCGGGTGGCGCCGTAGCAGCTGGCGTATGCAACGAGTACGGTCACGTCGAGTCCTCCGCCTTGCTCCCCACGCCCCACCGGAATGGGCGTGCTCCAACGCCACCTTCAGCGTGGCGCGGCGCGCTCGACCGGGCCAGAGGCCAAAGTCACCGGTTCTCCACTCCGAAGGGCTGGGTCGATTCGCAGATATGTCCCGTACCGTGGTGATAGGTGGGGCCTTCTCCGGGCCCGATCTGACCGGAGGAGGGGCGGTGGCTGAACGGCGTGATCGAAGAGCTCACGGGTTCACCCACAGTTTCGGGATCAGCCGACCCGATGCAAGGCAGGCGGTGCGGCCACCGCCGCCTACCGGTCAGCCTGTTGTCGCCGCTTTCGAGGCGTTGAGATCCGTTTCAGGCGGCGGGCGCCCGACGGCCCCGGTCGGGCCGAAGATAGATCTCGAACCTAATCGTATGTAGGCTGAAGAGGATCGCCACAGCGGCACGCCGGACGCTCTCACAAGTGCGCTGTCTCACCGAGGAGCGATCAGCCGAGCTCGCCCCGCTGAGGGTCTGTAGTCCAGACACCGTGGCCACAGCACCGGCTCCCAATTCGAGCCAAAGCAGGAGCGCGGGAACGCGTCGCAGCCGCCGCGGGGCACCCGCCGCGATCATTGCAGCGTCGCGGATCACCAACCCGGCGCAGACGGTCTCCACCAGAACCTGCCCCTGGACGCCCCACCGTCGAATCGCGGCCTGCGTGAGCGGGTACCCGGAAGCGCTCAATACGAGGACGATGGTCCCGAGCGGCCGCCTCATGCCTCACATCCTAGTGTTCTGCTGTAGGACGTTGCTATGGACGCCACCTGAGGTAGCGTCCTCCTGTACGAATGGACCACCCGAGCAGCCGGTACGCTCGCCTCAGTCGTGCCGACCTCAGCAATCTCCGTCTCGAGTCGGCCAGCGCCCCATTCCACATCGGGGGCCTGGCCATCGCAGAAGCGGCACCCCTGCTGGATGCCTCCGGGCATCTGCGGCTCGAGGAGGTCGCTGATAGATTGAATCGCAGGCTTGTCCGCGTCCCTCAGCTGCGCCGCCGAGTCCATCGCGGAGGGGCTTTCACCGGGAGGCCGATCTGGGTAGACGACGACCAGTTCGAGATCTCGGCTCACATTCACGAGCTGGCGATCCCGGCGCCGGGTGACGACCGGCAGCTTCTC
This sequence comes from Candidatus Dormibacteria bacterium, assembly GCA_049521435.1. Lineage (GTDB taxonomy): Bacteria > Chloroflexota > Dormibacteria > Aeolococcales > Aeolococcaceae > Changshengia. The sequence goes on from JBEKOU010000049.1 coordinate 1,653, forward strand.
GACCTCGCGGCCCAGGCCTTCGCGGGACTGCTCGACCGCCGCGCAGCACGTTGGGAGCTCTCGTTCCTGACCGGGCTCAACGGCGGCCGGATAGGGGTGTTTCTGAAGGTTCACCACGCCATCGCCGACGGGGTCGCGGCTGTGGCGATACTGCGCTCCCTGCTGGATTCTCGGGTCGACGATAGGGAGGCGCTGGCAGTGCCCTGGACGCCCCAGCCACCTCCCCATGACGGGTGGCTCCGCCGTGATGCTCTCGCCGCCGCCGGGCGGGGCCTGTCTCGGTCGGCTCTGCGGCTCTCCGACCCTGTGCCCCTCCTACGGAGTGCGGGAGCGATCACGTGGGGGGTCGGCCGTGCCCTGCTGCAGGAGCGGGCCCCGCGCACCTCCCTGAACTTCCCAGTCAGACCTGGGCGTCGGGTCCGCTTCCTCCGGCTCGACCTGCCTGCGGTGAGGGGGGTGGCAAGAAGCGCGGGAGGAAGGATCAACGACGTCGTGCTAGCCGTGTACTCCGAGGGCTTGCGCGAGCTGCTCATCTCCCGGGGCGAGCCGGTCGATGGCCTGGTGCTGAGGACGAGCATGCCGGTCTCGCTGCGACCCGGGCACCGGGCGGAGGGCCTCGGGAACCGAGTGAGCCTGCTCGTGCTACCCCTCCCTCTGAGAGAGGCTGGCATACGTCGGCGGCTCGAGTTGATCGCTGACGCCGGCGCGAAGGCAGGGCGCGAGCGGCCAGTCCCGATCCAGGCTGCTTGCGGCAGCCTCGCGGCAACGCCGCTCGCTCAGCACCTCATTGCCCGCCAACGCATGGTCAATGTCTTCTCGACGAACGTTGCCGGGCCGCCATCCCACGTCTATCTCCTCGGGGCTCGGGTCCTCGCCATCCTGCCGATCGTTCAGGTCGCCGGAAACGTCGGCATCTCGCTGTGCGCCATCACCTACGCTGGCAGCTTGCACCTGGTGGTGACGGCGGATGCCGCCGGCTTCCCCGACATCGACGTCCCCGCAGGGGGCGTGGCGCGCGGCTGGCACGAGCTCATTGACCTGGCTGCCATGTGACCGCTGCGGCAGCTTCTCATCTGCTGCGAGCCCGGTCGCGCAGAGCGTGGAGAGCCTGCTGTTGCTGACTGAGGTTTGCCATAGCAGGAGAACACGTGCTCCATCTCGTCATGCGGGCCGGCCACGAAGCCGTCCAGCGACACCGACATGTCGGCGACCACTCTGCCCATGGCGATCCCTCGGTTCTCATCGCCGCTCAGGAGCTACGCCCTCTCGTTCAGTCCGCGACAAGAAGCCGCTCGAGCTTGTCGAGCTGCTCGGACCAGCCCTGCTCGGCACCGCCCATCGCCTCAGCGGGAGGCATCGGCTCGAAGTAGGACTGTCGCATGGTGAGCGCGGTCCCCCCGTCGCGAGCCTCCAAGGTCACCTCAATGAGCGTGGCGAAGAGCTCGCCCTGTTCGTCGTTGACGGCTCGACCGCTCATGACCAGGCGAAGCGGACGCTCGATCTCGTAGTACTCACCTCCCATGTAGTGGGAGAACTGGGCCTCGGCAGGGATGGAGTCTGGCCACTCCATCGCGAGTCGGTACATCCCGCCGACGCGAAGGTCGACGTCTGCTGCGGGGCAGGTGAAGCCGTCGGGCCACCACCATTTCTTGAGCTGGTCCGGGTCGGTGAAGGCGTCAAAGACCCGCTCCGGTGAGGCCTTGATGGTTCGCTCCAGGACGAGCTGCTTGGTGGGGGTTGCGGATCGCAGATCCACGGCGATGCGGGTCTCAGGCATCGGGGCTCTCCTTTGCAGTGGTCGCCTCTGATTCGGCGACGAGATGGGCCTCGAGACGGTCGAGGCGGTCGGACCATTCGGCATGGGCGCGGCGGAGCCAATCGTCAACGGGAATCAGACCCTCGCGATGAAGCCTCGCCGGGCGGCGCTGGCCGTCGCGGGCCCGATCGATGAGGCCGGCCCGCTCCAGTACCTTGAGGTGTTTGGTGATGGCAGGCTGCGTGAGCGGGGAGGCTCCTGCTAGCTCGACGACGCCGGCCTCGCCGGCCCCGAGGCGCTGGAGGATCGCCCGGCGGGTGGGGTCGGCAAGGGCGGCGAAGGCGCGGCTCAGGGGGTCGTCGGTAGTCATAACCGTAAGGTTATATAACCACATGGTAAATGTCAACCGTGCCTGGTCGGGGAGGGTCCCTAGCGCCTCAGCCGAAGGTGAAGTCGTAGGCCTCGACCCCGGGTGACACGGTGAGGACGAGCAGGCCCGACTGCTGGGATGATCCCGACACCAGGGTGTACAGGCGGGGGACGCCGGAGACGTCGATCGTCCCCGCAGCAGTGCCGTTGAGCGTGAGCGAGAGGGTGCCGCTGCCGCCGAGCACGAGATAGACGTCGTCGGCCTGGAACTCCAGCTCCAGGCGCGCATCCGCACCCGCCGTGCACTCCTCGGAGCCGATCGTCCACGTCCCCGAGAGGCCGTATTCGCCGGGGCCGATGGAGCTGGGGAACGTGTAGGTCGCCGCGGCGTCCTCGACCGGGGTGGCCCCGACCAGGTACTGGAGCCGGCTGTAGCCGAGGTAGGTCTCGGAGCTCATGATCCCGCTGGGTGTGAGATCTGGCACGTTCGTCGCCGGTGGCAGTTTCACTGCCGGGTTGGCATCGGCGAGGAGCTGGCGGATGGCCGTCTCTGTCTCACCGTACTGACCCTCGCCGAAGGCCTCGTAGCGCACCTCACCCGACGCGTCGATGAGGTAGTCCGCCGGCCAGTACTCGTTGTCGTAGGCATTCCAGGTCGAGTAGTTGTTGTCCACGGCGACGGGGTAGGTGACGCCGAATTGCTGCACCGCGCTCTGGACGTTGGAGACGACGTGCTCGAAGGCGAACTCCGGCGTGTGCACGCCGACGACGACCAGCCCGTCAGTGCCGTACAGCTGGTACCACGCCTCGACGTGGGGGAGGCTCCTCTGGCAGTTGATGCAGGAGTAGGTCCAGAAGTCGACGAGCACGACCTTGCCGCGCAGCGACTTGATGGTGAGCGGCGCACCACCGGGTGTGTTGATCCAGGCGGCGATACCCTGGAAGTTGGGGGCCGGAAAGCAGTTGGGCAGGGTGGCGGAGGTGGTGCAGCTCATCAATGAGGCACTCCCACCCCCGGTGAGGCTGTGGAGCTGGCTCTGGACGGACTTGCCGCCCTCCACGCCGTTCTGCAAGGCGCTGGTGTACCCGGGAACGTCCTGCTGCAACCCGTCGGTGAGATTGAGCCCGATGGCCAGGGTCATGGCGATGAGCACGGCTCCGCCGCCGATGCGCATCCCCCTCGCCCGGTCGCGCAGCGCCCGGACGCGATCGATGACCGCGTCACCGGCCAGGGCGACGGCGAGCAGCGGGACGCCGGCTCC
>JBEKOU010000050.1:0-4960 GCA_049521435.1 Candidatus Dormibacteria bacterium
CTGGCACCTGGGTGCCTGGCTGGGCTGCTTCGGACTGGCGACCTTCGGCGTGGTGGAGGTGCTGCTCATCCCCCACACGGCAAGCCGCGGTCACGCTCCGCTGGTCACGTCGCTGGTTCTTCTGGTGCTGTTCGGCGGCGTCTCGATCGGCCTGCGCGAGTGGTTTGCCGCGCGCCGGCGCCACGCCGAGGGCAGGAACAATCTCTCGTTCCGCGATCGGCTCCGGGAGCTGCTCACGCCCGTCGAGGAGCCGCCGGGTGAGAAGGGCGCCGGTGAGGGCGCAGCGCAGCAGGTGGTCAGCTGACCGGCCGGAAGTTAGCGGTAGGTACCACCGCCGGCACTCGCCGCGGGCCCGTCTACCTTATGGGCGCAGGCTACCAAATCCGCCAATAGGATTGAAACACCCAAAATAGGTGATCGCTTCGAAGGCGCGCCCGGTGCCGCAAGGCATGACCTCCTGAAACCGGTGGATGGGTCGGCCGTCAATCGCGAGGCTGGCTCACGGCGCACGTGAATGCTTGATCCCTAGCCCGCGTACCCGCCCGCAAAAGGCACCGGGGACGGTCGGGCATAGGAGGGAAACTCCGCGTAGGCCGTGGAGAACTCCGAGGCCGCCTGACGGATGTCCGCCATCCCCTGGCTGAACATCGTGGCGTCATCGGGCGACGTGCTCTCGGCCGCGGTGAGTGATTGGGCGCGGAGGTTGAGGCCCGTGATGTCGAGCTCGACCGCGTGCTCGAGGGCGCCATTGGCGGTGGCGAACTGCGAGGGCGTGCTGGTGGACTTGAGATCACTGAGCAGCGACTGGAGATCGGTGGCCACCTGAACGCTGGCCTGGTAGCAGCCGGTCTTCGTGCCGCCTGTGTTGCAGGCACCCGGGTTGCCACCGCTCGGCGCGAAGGCTGCGGCGTCACTGTCGACGACCGCCCAGTCCCTTGCCCACATCGTGGTGTAGGCGCCGTCGTCGATGTCGATGATCGATACCCCGACGGCGCATCCCGACAGGGTGAGGAGCAGGAGGGCTGAGAGAAGTGGGCTCAGCCGCCGGCGCGTGGCGTCGCGGATGGGCCTGCGGCCGAACCTGACCCGGGGTGTCGGCATGTCGCCCGAAGGGTAGGCGGGGGACGCAAGCGCGTCAAGTGACGCTGGTCCCGACGCGTCACGTGCCGGCGGGCATAGCCTCGGCCGGCGCCGCAACACGATCGATGGTCAGCCCACCGCCGGCCACGTCCACCGTCACCGCGTCGCCATCACCGTACCTGCCTTCCAGGATGGCCATCGCGATGGGGTCCTGGAGCCGGTGCTGGATCACCCGCTTGAGCGGCCGCGCCCCGTAGGTGGGGTCGTAGCCCTCCTCCGCGAGCAGGTCCACCGCCGCCGGCGAGACCTGCAGGTCGAGCTTGCGCGCCGCCAGGCGATCGCTCAAACCGCGGAGCTGGATCAGGACGATCTGGCGGAGCTGCGCCCGGTCGAGGCGGGAAAAGACGATCACCTCGTCGACCCGGTTGAGGAACTCGGGGCGGAAATGGAGCCGGAGCGTGTCCATGACCTGCTCGCGCACCCGGGCGACGGCGGCGCTGGAGGCGTCATGGGGCAGCTCGGCGATGAGGTCGGAGCCGAGGTTGCTGGTCATGATCACGACCGCGTTCTTGAAGTCCACGGTGCGGCCCTGGCCGTCGGTGAGCCGGCCGTCCTCGAGCAGCTGGAGCAGGACGTTGAAGACGTCGGGGTGTGCCTTCTCGATCTCGTCGAGGAGGAGCACGCAGTAGGGGCGGCGGCGCACCGCCTCGGTGAGCTGGCCCCCCTCGTCGTAGCCGACGTAGCCCGGAGGCGCGCCGACCAGGCGGGAGACGGTGTGCTTCTCCATGTATTCCGACATGTCGAGACGGACCATGGCCTGCTCGTCGTCGAAGAGGAACTGGGCGAGCGCCCGCGCCAGCTCGGTCTTGCCCACCCCGGTGGGGCCCAGGAAGATGAAGGAGCCGATGGGACGGTTGGGATCGGCGAGGCCGGCCCGCCCCCGCCGCACGGCGTTGGCGACGGCGCTGATGGCATCGTCCTGCCCGATCACGCGGTCGTGGAGGCGCTCCTCGATGTGGAGCAGCTTCTGGACCTCGCCCTCCAGCATCTTGGTGACCGGGACGTGCGTCCAGTTGGCGACGACCTCGGCGATGTCCTCCGCGTCGACCTCCTCCTTGAGCAGGGGATGGTCACCGCGCACCTCACCGAGCCGGGCCTCCTCGGCGGCAAGACCGCGCTGCAGCTCGCCAAGCTGACCGTAGCGGAGCTCGGCTGCGTGCGCGAAATCCGCGGAGCGCTCGGCACGCTCCGCCTCCTGCTTGACCTGCTCGATCCGCTGCTTGATGTCGCGGATCCCGTTCATGGCCCCCTTCTCCTGCTCCCAGCGTTGGCGCAGGCCGCGGCCGGTCTCCTGGAGGTCGGCCAGCTCCTTCTCCAGCGCGGCCAGTCGCTCCCGCGAGGGCGCGTCGGACTCCTTGCGGAGCGCCTCGCGCTCGATCTCCAGCTGGCGGATCTCGCGCTCCACCACGTCCAGCTCGGTGGGCAGGGAGTCGATCTCGATGCGCAGCCGGGACGCCGCCTCGTCGATGAGGTCGATCGCCTTGTCGGGGAGGAAGCGGTCGGTGATGTAGCGCTGCGAGAGGGTCGCGGCGGCGACGATCGCCTGGTCGGTGATGCGCACGCCGTGGTGCACCTCGTACCGCTCCTTGAGCCCGCGGAGGATGGAGATGGTGTCGGCGACCGACGGCTGGTCGACCATCACCGGCTGGAAGCGCCGCTCCAGCGCCGCGTCCTTCTCGATGTGCTTGCGGTACTCGTCCAGGGTGGTCGCGCCGATGCAGCGCAGCTCGCCGCGAGCGAGCGCCGGCTTGAGCATGTTGCCGGCGTCCATGGCGCCCTCGGCGGCGCCGGCACCCACGATGGTGTGCAGCTCGTCGATGAAGAGGACCACCCGGCCGTCGGAGGAGGTCACCTCCTTGAGCACCGCCTTGAGCCGATCCTCGAACTCGCCGCGGTACTTGGACCCCGCGACCATGGCGCCGAGGTCGAGGGCCACGAGCCGGCGGTCCTTCAGCCCCTCGGGCACGTCACCGCTCGCCATCCGCTGGGCCAGTCCCTCGGCGATGGCCGTCTTGCCGACCCCGGGCTCGCCGATGAGGACGGGATTGTTCTTGGTGCGGCGGGAGAGCACCTGGATCACCCGGCGGATCTCGTCGTCCCGGCCGATGACCGGGTCCAGCTTGCCGCGGCGGGCGGCATCGGTCAGGTCGCGGCCGTACTTGGCCAGGGCGTCGTACTTCTCCTCGGGGTTGGCGTCGGTCACGCGCTGGCTGCCGCGGACCGCCTCGAGGGTCGAGTAGACCTTCTCCGGGGTGACCCCGGCCTGCTGGAGCATCCGGGCGGCCTCGCCCTTCTCCTGGCGGGCGATCGCGAGCAGGAGGTGCTCGGTCGAGACGTACTCGTCCTTGAGCCGCGCCATCTCGTCGAAGGCGGCCATGAGGACGTCGCGAAGGGCGCTGCCGACCGGCGGCTCGCCACCACCGATCTGCTTGGGACGGGATTCGAGCACCGACTGGAGGCGCGCGGCGAGCGGCTCGGGCTGGACCTCCATCCGCCTCAGGAAGGCGGGGACCAGCCCGTCGTCCTGGTGGAGCAGGGCGAGCAGGAGGTGTTCGGGCTCGACGGTCGGATGCTGGAGGCTGGTGGCCGCGGTCTGGGCGGCCTGCAGGGCCTCCTGGGAACGTTCGGTGAATCGATCAAGACGCATGTCCTGTGCATACCACGGCGACCGGGCGGCCAACCGCACCGGCAGCGGAGCGCGCGGACGGACCGCGGCGCCCCTGCGGGTCCGTGTGCGCTCCGTGGGTTGCTGACAGCTAGGCTTCGGGAGTGGCGGTTCGTCTCTCCATCCTCGGCAGCGGCAGCGCCTTCAGCAGCTGCGGATTGAACGCCTCGGCGGTCCTGGACGAGCGCGTGATGGTGGACGTCGGGTCGCCGCCCCACGCCCTGCTCCCCCGCCTCGGGCTGCGCATTCAGGACATCGAGCTGGTGCTGCTCACCCACTTCCACCTCGACCACATCGGGATGCTGCCCCTCCTCCTCGGCGCCCTCGCCCACGCGGACGACCCCCCCGAGCCAGGGCGGCTCGCCATCGCCGGGCCGGTGGGGACCCGCGAGCTGGTCCGGCGGCTCACCGTCGCCGGTTTCGGGGGATCCACCCAGCGCCGGGTCGAGGAGGTGGTGGCACCGTGCTACGTGATCCTCCAGGACGGCAGCGACGTCGAGATCGGGGGCAGCCGGGTGCGCAGTCACGCGGTGGTCCACAGCACCTGTCCGTCGCTCGCGTACTCGGTGACCCGGGGCGGGCTCCGGGTCGGTTTCAGCGGCGACACCACCCTCTGCGCCGGGCTGCGCCGTCTCGCCGGCGAGGTCGACGTGCTGGTCTGCGAGTGCTCTGGGGTGGACGGCCCGGTGGACGGCGGTCACCTCTGGCGCGACGAGGTGGCGGAGCTGATCAAGGAGCACCCGGAGGTGCGATTTGTCCTCAATCACCTCTCGGGTCGCGTGTCGGTCCCCGGGGCGCTGGTCGCCCACGACCTGCTGACCCTTGAGCTGACCGCGTAGGAGGGCCGGCAGGTGCCGGTGAGGGCGGCGAGAGGTGCGTCTACCTAGATCGCTGCCCGGCGGCGCAGCCGGCGGCGCAGGAGCCGGCGGCGCAGCAGCCGGGTGAGGGCCGGGGCGAGCGACGCCCAGGTATCCCGCCAGAGGCGGCGATCGGGGTCGGCCAGGCCGTCCGGGGAGAACTCCGCCTTGCCGCTGACCGAGGCGACGGTTCCCAGCTCGGTTCCGAGCAGGGGAGGTCCGCTCCCGCCGAGGGCGCGCGACAGCCGGCCGGCAAAGGCACTCCGGGTCTCGGCCTCGTCGTGCCGGATCCCGGTCA
>JBEKOU010000051.1:0-4233 GCA_049521435.1 Candidatus Dormibacteria bacterium
GGAGCGCGATCTCGGAGGCGTCGGCGTGGCGGCTCACGTTGGTGAGCGCCTCCTGAGCGGTCCGGTAGATGGCCAGGCCGGCCTCGGGTCCGAGGTGGACCGGCTCTCCCGCCACCTCCAGGCGGCAGGCGATGCCGCTGTCTCCCTGGAAGGCGCGGACCAGATCGGGAAGCGCGTCGGGACCGGGCAGGCTGTCCCCGCGCAGAGCTCCGACGGCACGGCGGACCTCCTGCAGCCCCTCCTGGGCGAGACGGTGAGCTCGATCCAGCGACTGGACGGCGCGCGTGTCATCGGTGTGCGTCTCCAGCATCAGCTTGGCCCCCTCGACCTGAACCGCCAGCGCCGAGAGGGTGTGGGCCAGCACGTCGTGGATCTCGCGCGCCAGGCGCGCCCGCTCCTCGGCGCGAGCCGCCTCGAGCTGGCCCTCACGGGCAGCACGCAGCTCCTCCAGGGCGGCGCTGGTCCTGGCCTGCTCGCGCTGGAGCCGGCGGAAGCCGTACGAGACACCGTAGGCAGCAGACAGGCCAACCGTGTTGAGGATCGTCCCTGCCAGCGCCTCCCCCGGGGACTCGATCCGGTCCAGGATGACGAAGGCCGCGATCAGGGCGACCGCCAGCGGCAGCCCCCACGCACGCGGGTAGCTGGCGAGAAAGATCAGAGTGAAGATGACCCCCAACACGGCGGCAACTCCCGCCTGGTCGTAGTTGACGATCACCAGGGCGATCGCGGAGCCGCCGAGCAGCGCGAGCCACAGAGGGTGGGGGCGAATCGCCTCCGCCATCCAGCCGACCAGCATCACGCCGGTCAGGGCCAGGACAGCCACCGCGACATGCGGCTGCTCGACCTCGTCGATGGCGATGAGCAGCGCCACCCCACCGAGGATGGCGACCCGGCGACGCTGGCTCCTCCCTGCGAACGGGTAGATCACAGGACCAGGGCGCGTTCGCGTGTCATCTCCCCAGGATCATAGGCGCGCGCCGTCGCGTCATCGGCGCCCGGGTGGAGACCCGAGCGCCGGCGGGAGCATCCCCTCCACCCGCGGATGGAGGGCACGAGCGGCGACTTTCCACCTCGGGTTCGTTGTGACGCTGCGCGCTCACCGCTAGCGTGATCGGCGAGATCGTTCAGCGTGCAACGGGGAACTTGGCCATGATCGTGATCTACAGGGGCATTCGGGGCTACATGCAGCGTCGGGCCGCGATGCGCATGCACGCGGCCACGGTGGCGCCAACCGGCCTCGCCGGCCAGGGGCGGCCCCTCGACCCGGACGCGGCCATCAGCGTGCGCGGGCTGCGCATGTCGTACGGGGCGATGGAGGCGGTGGGAGGCATCGACCTCGACGTCCACCGCGGCGAGATCGTCGCTTTTCTGGGCCCCAACGGCGCCGGCAAGACCACCACGGTCGAGATCCTGGAAGGGTACCGTCACCGGACCGGAGGCGAGGCTCTCGTGCTCGGTGAGGACCCCGGGCACGCCCCGCTCCCCTGGCGCGACCGCATCGGCGTGGTGCTCCAGGAGTCGACGGTCGAGCCCGACCTCACCGCGCTCGAGGTTCTCGAGCTCTACGCCGGCTACCACGCTCACCCGCGCCCGGTCATGGAGACCCTCGAGCTGGTGGGGCTGGCGGACCGAGCCGGCGCCCGCGGCTCGCAGCTGAGCGGTGGCCAGGTCCGCCGGCTCGAGGTGGCCATCGGCCTGATCGGCGACCCGGAGCTGCTCTTCCTCGACGAACCCACCACCGGCTTCGACCCGTCCGCCCGCCGTCAGAGCTGGGAGGCTATCGCCGAGCTGCGGCGGCTGGGCACCACCATCTTCCTGACCACCCACTACATGGACGAGGCGGAGGCACTCGCCGACCGCATCGTGGTCATCGCCGGCGGAGAGATCGTCGCCGAGGGCACGCCGCAGACGCTGGCAGGCCGCGACACCCGACCCTCCACCCTCTCCTTCCGGCTCGCCGGATCGGGGGCCCGGGCAGCGCTGCCGGAAGCGCTGGCGAGCCGAGCCTCGGCGAACGGCGACGGGAGGCTTCACCTCTCGACCAGCGATCCGCTTGCCGACACCGCCATCCTGGCCGCCTGGGCGGGGCAGAACGACGTGCCGCTCCGTGACCTGGAGGTCCGCCGGCCCAGCCTCGAGGAGATCTACCTCGAGCTCACCGAAGGAGACCGCGCATGACCGCCATTACCCCAACCGCCGACGGCTCCCTCCAGCGCTCGCCACTCCGGTGGCTCGGCCTCGTCGGTCACCAGTTCCGCTTTGACCTCATCGGCTTCACGCGCAACCGCCAGGCACGCTTCGCCACCGTCTTCATGCCGGTCCTCTTCCTGGTCATCTTCATCGCCCTCTTCGGCAATGGGATGGAGCAGCTCCCGAGCGGCGCCATGGTCAAGGTGGCCACCTACTACATTCCCGGGCTGACCGCGTTCGGCATCATCTCGGCCGCCTACAGCAGCCTGCTCGTGGCCGTGGTCCGGCAGCGCGAGAACGGCATCCTCAAGCGCAGGCGGGCCACCCCCATCCCCGCGTTCGTCCCCATCGCCGGCCGCGCGCTGGTGGCCGTGGTCGCAGCCTTCTTCATGTGCGCCCTCCTCCTCGCCATCGGTGCCGTCTTCTACAACAGCCCGCTCCCAACCCACACCATCCCCGGGGTGGCGATCGCCACCGCGGTGGGGGCGGCCACTTTCTGCTGCATCGCCTTCGCGGTGGCCAGCTTTGTCCGCAACGCGGATGCCGCCCAGCCCGTGGTGCAGCTCACGCTGCTTCCCCTCTCGTTCATCTCCGGCATCTTCGTGCCGCTGACCAACGTCCCCACCTGGCTCGCCAACCTGGCAAGCTTCTTCCCGGCCCGGCCCCTGGCCGACGCCCTCCGCGCCGGCTTCGACCCCACCACCAAGGGCGCCGGGATCAGCGGCGGCGACCTCCTGGTCCTCGGCGCCTGGGCGGTTGCCAGCCTGGTGGTTGCGCTGCTCCGTTTCTCCTGGACACCCCGCGGCCGATGACCGGGCTGACCTCACCCTCCGCTGCCAGCTGCGCAGTCAGGTACGGGGCAGCGGCTGGATGATGCCAAAGGTGTTGCCCTCGGTGTCCTTGGCGTAGATGGTGTCGCCGATACCGGGGACCGTCTGCCTCTCCCCGACGATGCGGCCACCGGCCGCGACCACGCGCGCGATGGTGGCATCGAGGTCACCGACTCCGATCCAGATGATGGCCGGCTGCGCGTTGTACGCCCGGGGCATGATCGCCCCGTCAATGCCCATGCCGTCGTCCCCGGTCTTGGCCAGCCAGTAGTCCGTCCCGGGCATGCCCGCATCGGTGATCTGCCAGTCGAAGATCTCGTAGAACCGCCTCGCCCGGGGGACGTCATCCGCGGTGATCTCGAAGTGCACGATCCGGCCCATGTCGCTCATCCTCTCCGAACCCGCCAGGGCCACCCGCCATCACGGGCGCCGACCACCCCGTCCGGGGCCGGAACGAGCATCGCACACCGGCCGGGGTCATTTCCGGTGGTCAGGGGCTGATGCTGAGGACCACGTTCCCCGTCTTGTGCTTGGTCTCGACGTACCTGGTGGCCTCGACCACCTCCTCCAGCGGGTAGCGCCGGTCGATGACGGCCCGGTATTCCCCCGCTTCGACGAGCTCTCTGAGGAATACGACGTCCTGCTTCGTGAATCGGGGAGGTATCGAGAATCGCACCCGCTTGGCTCCGATCAGCGCCGTCCAGGGGCTCAGGAACAGGTTCCGGAACCCGTCGGTCGCGAGGTAGACCCCGCCCCGCCCCAGCGAGCCACGACAGTCGCGGAATCGCAGCGTGCCCACCGCGTCGAGGATGACGTCGTAGGTCTTGCCGTTGCCCGTGAAGTCCTGCTGCGTGTAGTCGATGACATCGTCGGCCCCGAGCGATCTCACCAGCTCGACGTTCTTGGTGTGGCACACCCCGGTGACGGCGGCTTCGGAGTGCCGTGCCAGTTGCACCGCCGCCGTTCCGATGGATCCCGAAGCTCCGTGGACGAGGATCCGCCGTCCCTTCCCGAGCTTCGCCGGTCTCAGGGCATTCAGTGCCAGGATCGCCCCGTCGCAGATCGCCGCCGCCTCCTCGAAGGGCATGCCGGACGGCATCCGCGACAGCGCGGCGCCGGCTCGCATGCAGATGAGCTCGGCGTGGGCACCGAACCTCCATGGATTGATGCCGAAGACCCGGTCGCCGGCCTCGAACTCGGTCACGTTCGCGCC
>JBEKOU010000052.1:0-4032 GCA_049521435.1 Candidatus Dormibacteria bacterium
CTGGTCTGACCGGCTGGGACCTCATCCCCAGCTTCCTGGTCACCGGTCTGGGTATGGGCACGGTGGTGGCGCCGCTGCTCAACATCGTCCTGGCAGGCGTGCCCCCGCGCCACGCCGGCTCGGCCTCCGGGGTGCTCACCACCTTCCAGCAGCTCGGGGGAGCCATGGGCGTCGCCGTGGTGGGCGTCGTGTTCTTCTCGCTCCTCACCGGGGGCGCTGCTCCCGCGGCGTCCGCTGTGACCCCGGCGCTGCGGGTGCAGCTCGCCGAGGCGCACCTTTCTCCCGGGGCGATGAACGGGGCGATCGCGACGTTCACCCGCTGCTTCGAAGCGCAGGCATCCTCCAGCGACCCGCAGCAGACCGCCACGGGGTGTCCATCGACGGCCGGCACCTCGTCGAACCCCGCCACCGCCGCCTTCTCCGGCGCGGCCTCCTCGGCGCTCGCCAAGGACTTCACGGGCGCCGTGGAGGTGATCCTCTTCTTCAACATCGGTTTCTGGGGGCTGACAGCACTGCTGTCACTGGCGCTGCCGCGGGTCCGTCCGGCGGGAGCCCCGGGAGCAGGCGTGGGGCACTGAGGCCGGAGCCGCTCCTGCTGGTGGGGCGACCGTCACGGGTAGCGCATCGCTCACCGTGCGCTGAGGTCGGGACGGCACGGGCCGGCGCCTCTACACTCCAGCCTCATGCCGGCCCGTTTACGCCCTGTGACTCCGCGGCTCGATCTCCTCCAGCTGCTGGAGGTGATCCGGCTCTCCGCCGCCGAGCTGGGGATCGAGGCCTTCCTGGTCGGGGGATTCGTCCGTGACCGGCTGCTCGGCCGTGAGAGCAAGGACATCGACGTGGTGGTCGTCGGGACCGACGGGGTGCCGCTCCTGGAGCGGGTCGCAGCCCGGCTCGGCTGGGCACGACCGGCCGTCTTTGAGCGCTTCGCCACAGCGCAGGTCCGCGGAGGGGAGTTCATCGTCGAGGTCGTGCAGGCGCGGGCCGAGCGCTACGACCCCGAGTCCCGCAAGCCGGACGTCCGCCCGGGGAGCCTGGAGGACGACATCGCGCGCCGCGACTTCACCATCAACGCGCTCGTGGAGACCCTCGACGGCCGGGTCCTCGACCTCACCGGCCGCGGGCTGGACGACCTCCGGGACGGCATCCTCCGCACCCCGCTCGACCCCGCCGACACCTTCTCCGAGGACCCGCTCCGGATGTTCCGGGCGGCGCGGTTCGTCGCGCAACTCGGCTTCCGGCTCGCCGACGGGCTGGAGGAGGCGATGCGGGCGATGGCCCACCGGGCCTCGATCCTCTCCGGGGAGCGGGTGCGCGACGAGCTCAGCCGGCTGCTGGTCTCCCCGTCTCCCCGCCAGGGCCTGGAGGTGCTGCGGAGCAGCGGCCTCCTCGGGGCGTCCCTCGCCGAGCTGCTCCCCATGGTGGGGGTCGAGCAGGGGGGCTGGCACCTCTACGACGTTTGGGAGCACAGCGCCCGGGCCGTGGAGCTGGCGCCGCAGGATCTGGTCACCCGCCTCGGCTGCCTCTTCCACGACTCCGGCAAGCCCCAGACCCACGCCATCGCCGCGGACGGGCGGCACACCTTCTACGACCATCCGCGTGCGGGGGCCGAGATCGCGGCGGCGGTTATGGGGCGGCTGCGCTTCAGCGGTCAGGAGATCGACCAGGTGGGCACCCTGGTGCTCCACCACATGTGGCCGATCCAGTACCGCCCGGCCGAGGTGGGGGACGGCGCGGTGCGCCGCTTCATCCGCACCGCGGGAGAGCTGCGGCCGCGGCTCCTCGACCTGGCTCGCGCCGACACGCGTGCCTCCGCCTACCCCGACCTGGAGGCGATCGACGAGCTGGAGCAGCGAGCCGCCCGCCTCGACGCGGGCAGTCAGGTGTCCCGGCTCAAGCCGCCGCTCGACGGCCACGAGCTGATGCGCGTGGCCGGTCGTCCCCCCGGGCCGTGGGTGGGCCGGGCCCAGCGGGCGCTGCTCGATGCCATCCTGGACGGCGAGATCCCCGGCGACGACCCGGATGCGGCCCGGGCCTTCCTCCAAGAGCGTCCGGAGCTGCTGCGGGGGGAGTGAGGGCCGGCCTCGGCGGTGGCGATGCCGCGGCGACCCGTTGGCGGCAGCCGGATCACGCCGCCGATCGCGGCTGCGGGGCGAGGCCGAGCAACCCGGCGAGGAAGAGGCGGGTCCCGAGCGGTGGTTTCCAGCCCGCGAAGAGGTGCTGGAGGAGATCCACCGCCTCGCCCAGACTGGCGATGCCGGCCTCCCGGAGGAGCATCACGATCTCGCCGTCGTCCTCCCCAAAACGCGCCGCCCTCAGCTTGAGGGCCAGGAGATACCTCGGCGACGCGGTGCTGACCTCGATCCCCTCGATCACCGGCAGCGCGGCGCTCGGATCTTGGCTGGAGAGGAGGCCCGTCACGCCGTGATGGAGCCAGTCGCCGGGCAGGCCCTGCTGCTCAGCGACCCTCGCGGCCGCCTGGTAGACGAGGGCGGCGGGCTCGAAGACCCCGGCCACATCGTCGGTGACACGGCGCTGCGAGTACGCGAAGGCGACGGCCTCACGGCCGACAAGGAAGAGCTGACCGCGCACTCCCTGGCCGGTCAGCTCCGCGCCCAGGGCCTGGAGGGCTCGGACGGCGGTTGCTCGGTCGAGGTGCCTCGCGGACCTGGTCTCAGGCACGGTCAAACACCTCCCTCGCCATCAGCACCCCGTGGCGGAGAAGAGCCGCGGGCGTGCGGGCGAGGACGTACGCGTGAAACGCCGGCCCCCGGGCCACGAACCAGAACGGCTCGACAAAACGGCCGGGGGCGTTGACCCATGAGGGCACGGGCAGCCCGGCGTCCGCGGCGCAGAACTCCGCCAGTCCGGCGAGAGCGGCGTCGAATCGACGATCGCCGGTGGAAGGAGGCTCCGCCCCGGTGAGCGCCAGTCTCCCGGGTCGCGAGGAGGCTCGAAAGCCGTCCGTGAACCCGACGAGCTGCCTCAGGGCGTGCCCCTCTCGAGATGCGGCCAGGTCGGCATGGATGACCTCCGCGAGCTCGGCGAGTGAGGCCACACCCGGGCGCGTGCGGGGCCTCGCGACCAGTACCAGGTCGTGGTCGCAGGCGCTGAGCAGCCGGTCGAGGGTGGCAAACCCGGGCAGGCGCTCGCCGGACTCGTAGGCCGCCACCGCCGACTGCGCCGTCGCGGCACGGCGAGCCACCTCGGTCTGGGTCAGAGCCGCGGCTTTGCGCGCCTCCCGGAGGAGAGAAGCACGATCCATCCAAGACCAATATATACGAATAGATATGGCCATGGACCATGAAACCGGAGGCTTTCAGAAGAAGGCACCCGACCAGGGGGCGGGCGACCAGCGGAACATGGCCGTCGCCCGCTGGACGGCGCCCGGGGTGATCTCCTCCACCTCACCGGCACGCTGGAGGCGCTCCACGGGAGCGTCACCCAGGCAGATCGAGCCGAGAGCGGCGACGCCGAGGCTCAGGTCGGGGGAGGCCGCGGAGGGCGCGCAGGTGGCGCCCTCGAGGCCGCCGTGGAGGAGGAAACGCCGCGGCGCCGAGCCCTCGGGCTCGTGGACCTCGAGAACCAGACCGTCCTCGCGGCCGTAACGGCGACCGGCGAGCAGCGCCACCGGGTCGAGGGGACGAAGCCAGAGCCCGTCACTCAGGGTCTGCCGCCAGGCGCGCGGATTGGCGAGCCGGAGGGCGAATGCCTCGTCGGCTGGACGCCAGTTCGCGGTGACGCTGGTCATGAGGTCGTGCTCCAGGCAGAAGCGCCACAGTGAGGTCGCGCTCTCCTCCGTGGCGGCCCACATCTCCTGCACCTGGAGATCCCCCCGGGGCGGAGAGCTCCCCACCCAGTCCAGCCGGGTCCGGTAGCCGAGCAGGCCGTCCACCACGCCGGCCGCGTCGCGGTGGAGCGCGAAGCGCGTCGCCCCGAAGCCACCGACCTCGCGGTCTGCGTCCCGGTGCTGGCGACGAGAGCGGAACAGGGGAAGGCTGACCATCCCGTTGCGCGCGGCGCAGACCCTCT
>JBEKOU010000053.1:0-3803 GCA_049521435.1 Candidatus Dormibacteria bacterium
GGTCGCGGTGAAGCCCAGGAGGCGCTGCGCCTTCTCCACCGAGGGGACCCGGCGCTGCACGTCATGCTCGAAGGGCGGATCGGAGACGAAGCGGAAGGGCACGCCGTCGCCGCGGATGCGCTTCCAGATCTTCTCCGCCAGCTCGATGACGGTGGTCGCCGTCGCCGTGGAGAGGTTGAAGTCCTCGTTGAGCGCCGCCGGGTGCTCCATGGCGGCGACGATGCCCTGAGCCAGGTCACCGCCGTACGTGTAGTGGCGGAGCTGGCTGCCATCACCGAGGATGTGGAGCGGGTCCTGGCCGCCCAGGACCTTCTGCACCAGGTCCGGGACGACATGGCTCATCGCCAGCCGGACGTTGCCGCTCATCACCTCGATGTCACCGAGAGCCCGGCCCTCACCGACGCCCACGCAGTTGAAGGGGCGGACGATGGTGTAGGGGAGGTGATGCTGCTGCCAGGCGGCGCGGGCGAAGTACTCGACCGCCAGCTTCTGGAAGCCGTATGAGGACAGGGGTGGAGGTATCTCGCGCTCCTGACCCTCGTACGAGGGCCAGGACGGGGTCGACTCGAAGACCATCGAGGAGCTGAGGTAGGTCACCTTCTGGAGGCGATGGCTGCGGTGCGCCTCGATGGCGGCGTCGCAGGTCGCCGCCATGATCCGCTCGTTGGTGGCCAGGAGGTCATAGGCGTAAGTGTGGAAGTAGGAGATGCCGCCGATCATCGCCGCGCCGGCGATGAGGTGATCGCAGTCGGCCAGCAGGCTCTCGAGCAGGCCCACATCGCGGGCATCGCCCTCGACCAGGCGGTAGCCGGGGTGGGTGTCGTAGGACTTGGTCACCCGGCCGTACTTCGACAGGTTGTCGATACCGACCACCTGGTGACCGCTCGCCAGGAGCCGCTCCACGACGTAGCCACCGATGAAGCCGGCTGCGCCGGTTACCAGTACCTTGCTCATCTGCTCCCTCTCCACCGCCGGAGCTCCCGGCCGTGGACGCGGAAGGGGCCGGCCGCCTCACGGAAGGCGCTCCTCTGGCCCCGGGACGGACGGGATACTAGCAGACGCGCAGAAGCGCGCTCGGCACCCGCCGAGCCGGCGCGATTCAGCGGGTGCCGCCCAGGCGTCGCGACGCCCATGCCGTCGCCCGGCGGCCCAGGGGAAGCCGCCAGACCAGGTGGCGCAGCCTCTCCACCCGGGCGTGCTCCCGGCGCAGGCTCCCCAGCTCGTCGGCGGCGATTGCCTCGGCGGCCTGGAGCGCCCGCACCTGCGCCTGGAGCAGGTCCACCTCGGTCGGAGGTCGCGCCGGCTCCCCTCCCGCCTCCGGCGGCCGGAGCGGGGGGAGAGGGCGCCGGCTCGTCCTGGCGATGGCCGCGGCTACCGCGGCGGCCGGCGCTCGACCGGGCGGCGGGGGATCGAAGTCGTTCAGGGCCTCCCCCCACTTGGCGATGAAGTGAAGGCCGCTGTGCACCCCGATGGCGACGCGACGCTCCCCCCTCAGGCTGCCGCCCCGGTGGTGAACGACCCGGGCCCCGGGCGCGTAGACGGTCCGGTATCCCCGCGCCCGCAGGGAGAGGCAGAGATCGACGTCCTCGTGGTAGGCGGGGAAGTACGCCTCGTCGAAGCCGCCCACCGCCTCCCAGGCCTCCCGCCTGACGAGCAGACCGCAGGCGGAGCAGTAGTCGACGTCCCGGACCGAGTCGTAAGCCCGGGTGCCGGGTGGCAGCCCGCGCCCCACCTGGTGGGTCGAGGCGTCGCTCCAGAGGATCGACCCCGCCTCCTGGAGGGTCCCATCGGGGTCGAGCAGCCGGCTGCCCACGGCCCCGATCCGCGGGTCGTCCTCGACCACCTCGATCAGGGCTCGAAGCCAGTCGGGCTCCACCACGGTGTCGTCGTTGAGGAAGACCAGGTACCGCCCGCGGGCGAATCGCGCCCCCCAGTTGCAGCCCCCGCCGAACCCGAGGTTGAGGGAGGAGATGACCAGGACCAGGGACTCCTGGCCGGGCAGCGTGGCCAGGGCGCTCTCCGGCGTGCCGTTGGCGATGACGACGACCTCATGCGAGGGCGTGGCCGGCAGTGCGGCCAGGGACCGCAGGCAGGGGATGAGCAGATCCATCCGGTCCAGCACCGGGATGAGGATCGAGGCGGCGGGAGCCCGGGCGACCCGCTTTCCCCGCCGGACCAGCTCAGCCATGCGAGGTCAGGGCCGGGCGCTCGATCCGGCCCTGGGCCGAGTTCATGGTGGTGGCGGGGCCACGTCCCCATAGGCAACGGTGAAGCCGCTCGCGGTCCACTGCGACGGCGTGGAGAGCTGCGCTCCGTTCTGGATCATGACGATCTCGGTGAGCGTGGACTGCGGTCCGCTGACGCCCAGCCCACTGAAGGTGGTGGTGGTGGAGTCGGCGAATGGGAGCAGAGCCTGGGTCTGCGCATCGGTGGGGTCCTCGACGATCCACTCCGCCGATGTCCCCGTGCCGGCGTAGGTCACCGCCTGGCTGAACGTCTGCCCGGTGGTGTCGTCGGTCAGGGTGATCTTCCATCCCGTCCCGCTGACCTGGACGATCGTGACCGTGACCTGAGCATTGGGCGCGACGGCCACGGGGATGTTGGTCGCGGTCGGGTCGGTCGGGAGGATCTCCCACCACGGAGCCACGCAGAACTGCGAACCGCACGCGCTGGATGCGAACTCGGACACGCCTGCCTGGATGAGCGGCCCGTTGGGGCCGCCGCCGGTTCCGTCGATGCCGACCCATTGCGACACCCAGGTGCCCGTCATGACGGGATCGACCAGGCTCGGGACGGTGAACGTCCCGGTCGCGCTGGTGAACGGCCCGCTCTGCACCAGGTAACCCGACCAGTTGGTCGCCCCCATCACAGACGGCGGTGCCACCGAGATCGACAGCGCTGCGGCGGCCGTCTGCGGTCGAGGCGTCCCGGAGTCGGTCACCTGCACCGTGAAGCTGGCGAGGCCCGCCGCCTCGGGCGTGCCCGAGATCGTCCCGGCGGAGGTGAGGCTCAAGCCAGTGGGCAGTGAACCGGAGATGACCGCCCAGGAGTAGGGGGGGGTCCCCCCCTGCGCGCTGAGGGCGGCCGAGTAGGGGCCCCCCACCGTCGCCGAGGGAAGGGACGCGACCGTGATCACCAGGAGGGTGGGCGTCTCGGGGACGAAGTACCCGAAGGCGTCGACGATCACGTCGGCACCGCCATTCTGATTGAAGGCGCTCACGTCCCCGGCGGCGTCAAGGGTGGCCACGGTGAGGTTGGGAACGGTCTGCCCGGCGACCCAGTTGAGGTCCGAGGCGAGCGGTGCCGCCCCTCCCGGGTAGACGGTGAGGTAGCTGCTCGCCGTCGTGTCGGTCACGGTCACGTTGGTCACGACCGCGTCGGCGTTGAGGGCGATCCCATCCACCCCGGCCATCACCTGGGTGAGGGAGACCTCCGGTCCGAGCGTCTGGTCCGTGTTGCGGGTGTCGAGCACCCGGACCGGGGTGATGGGGCTGTACAGGCTGGCGGCGGCCGGCGTCGTGCTCCCGTCGGTGAAGTAGCCGTCCACGTCGATCACGACGTCGGCGCTGCCCTGGTAGTTGAAGACGGCGATCTGTCCGGACGGGCCGACCGGCACGACCACGCGGTTGGGGACGGTGTCGCCTGCCACCCAGTTCAGATTCGACGAGCCGGGAAAGGGCGAGCCCTGCGGGTACACGGTGAGGTAGCTGGAGGCGGTGGTGCCGGTGACGGTGACGTTGAGGAGCGCCGCCCCCGCTCCGGTGACGGGAACGCCGCCCGCACCCGCCACCTGAACGTCGAGG
>JBEKOU010000054.1:0-3770 GCA_049521435.1 Candidatus Dormibacteria bacterium
CTGGCGACCAACCCGGCGTGGATGCGCTACGCCGGGCCCAAGGAGGCGGTCTTCCACGCCCTGATCCGCCGCAACTACGGGTGCACCCATTTCATCGTGGGTCGCGATCATGCCGGAGTTGGCAATTACTACGACACCTACGCGGCGCAGCGGATCTTCGACCAGTACGAGCCCGGCGAGCTGGGCATCGAGATCCTCCGCTTCGAGCACTCCTTCTGGTGCCGTGCCTGCGGAGGGATGGCGTCCACCCGGACGTGCCCGCATCCCGCCGAGCAACGCTCGGTGCTGAGCGGGACCCGGGTGCGGGAGCTGCTCGTCCAGGGCGAGCCGCTGCCGGCCGAGTTCACCCGCCCGGAGATCGCCGAGCTGTTGAGGGAGGCACAGGCAGGCGAGCGGGCGGCTGAAGCCTCCCAGGGGCAGGCCACCCGCGCCGCGGCCGGGCCCGCCTCCCCGTCCACGCCCGCCGGGGCGCAGCCGGGCTGAGATCGCGTCGATGGGGTATCCGGTCACGCTCCAGCTCCGCGGCCGCCGCTGCACCGTGCTCGGTGAGGGGAAGCTCGCGGCCGAGAAGGCCCAGGGGCTGCTGCATGCCGGCGCCCACCTGACCGTGATCGCCGCCACTCCCTGCGCCGAGCTGGAGGCCCTCCGGGCCGAGCCGGAGCTGACCCTCCTCCGCCGCGGCTACGTCCCCGGCGACCTGGCCGGCAGCTTCCTCGCCATCGACGCCTCGGGGGACCAGGAGGTCAACCGGCTCAGCTTTGCCGAGGCGGAGGAGCGAGGCGTGCTCATCAACGTCGTCGACCAGCCCGAGCGCTGCGACTTCTACGCGCCCGCACTGGTCCGGAGGGGACCGCTCAGCGTGGCCGTCTCGACCGACGGCGAGAGCCCCTTCCTCGCCGGGGCCCTCCGGGCGCGGCTGGAGCGGACGATCGGCGACGAGTGGGGGCCCTTCACGTCGCTGGTCGGCGGGGTACGTCGGAGGCTCCGCGAGCGCGGCGTACCGATCGCGGAGCAGACCCCCGTGTACCGCCGGCTGCTCCGCTCGGAAATCCGCGATCTCCTCCGGGACGGTCACACCGCGGAGGCCCGCTACGCCGCCGCGGCGATGGAGAGCGCTGCCGGTAGGCCCCGAACCGGAACCGTCGCCCTGGTCGGTGCCGGCCCCGGCGATCCGTCCCTGCTCACCCTGGCCGCGCGGGAGCTGCTCGCCGAGGCGGACACCGTCTATCACGACTCGCTCATCGACCCGCGCACCCTCGCCCTCTGCAGCCCCCACACACGGCTCGTCGACGCCGGCAAGCGGGGCGGGCGCGCGTCCGCCGACCAGGGATGGATCACCGCCCAGCTCATCGAGGCCGCCGGCGCCGGCGAGGACGTGGTCCGGCTCAAAGGCGGCGACCCCTTCGTCTTCGGCAGGGGAGGAGAGGAGCTCACCGCCCTCCGCCGGGCCGGCCTCGAGGTCATGGTCGTCCCCGGGGTCAGCTCGGCGCTCGCCGCGCCGGCCGCCGCCGGCATCCCGGTCACCCTCCGGGGGCTGGCATCCTCGCTGGCGGTCCTCACCGGGTCGGAGCGGGACGGGTCGAGCCCGGAGCGTCTCGAGGCGATCGCCCGCGCCGTCGACACCCTGGTGGTGCTCATGCCTCTGGGCAACCTCGAGAGGATCTGCGCCCGGCTGGTGACGGCGATCGGTCCCGACCGCCCCGCCGCTCTGGTCGCCTCGGCGACGCTCCGGACAGAGAGGGTGGTCCGTGCCCCCATCGCGCGGCTGGCCCGCGCCGCGGCCGAAGCGGGGATCACCTCCCCGGCGACGCTGGTGGTCGGCGATGTGGTCGATGCCATCCCGCTCCAGCAGGTGGGTGAGCTGGTGGCGAGCGCCGGGGCCGTTCCCGGCACCCATGACGTGGTGGCAGTCGCCGGGCCGCGCCCCGGCATCGAGGAGGTCGGCAGATGATCGGCGAGCAGGAGCTGGCGATCCCGCCCGTGATCGCTGCGGAGATCGAGGACTTCGAGCGGCGCGCCCACGCGTTCGCCAAGGGCGAGGAGAGCGAGGACACCTTCAAGCCCTACCGCCTCTCCTACGGCATCTACGGCCAGCGCCAGGACGGCTATCAGATGGTGCGCGTCAAGATCCCGCACGGCCGCCTGACCTCCGCTCAACTCGAGGCCCTCGCCGACTTCAGTGAGCGGTTCTGCGACGAGGGGGAATACCCGGGTGGCGGTGGTCGCGGTATGGGTCACGTCACGACGCGGCAGGACATGCAGTTTCACTTCGTGCCGCTGGCACGGGTGCCGGAGGCGATGCGCCACCTGGCCCGCGCGGGCCTGACCACTCGTGAGGCCTGCTTCAATACGGTGCGCAACATCACCGGCTGCCCTCTCGCGGGCGCCTGCGGCACCGAGGCGTTCGACATCACCCCGTATGCGCAGGCGGCCACGGAGCTCTTCCTGCGCAACCCGATCTGCCAGAACCTGCCCCGCAAGTTCAAGATCGCCTTCTCCGGCTGCGAGACCGACTGCGGCCTGGGGGCGATGCACGACATCGGTGCGGTCGCGCGGGTGCGGGACGGTGAGCGCGGCTTCCGGGTCTGGGTCGGCGGCGGACTGGGCAACTCTCCGCGCCCGGCCACCCTGCTCTACGAGTTCGTGCCGGTGCGCCGCTTCTATCCTGTGATCGAGGCCATCATCCGCGTCTTCGACGCCGAGGGCCCGCGCAAGAATCGCAACCGCGCCCGGATCAAATTCCTCTTCGACAAGACGTACACCGCGGAGACGTTCCGCACCCGGGTCGAGGAGGAGGTTGCCGGACTGCCGTCCGACGCGTGGTCGTACCGGATCCTCGACGGGCTGCCCGAGCGCGTGGATCGCGAGGCGGGACGGCGTGAGACGCTCAGCCTGCTGCCCACCTTCAGCCTCGCGGGCGTGGCGCGCGGCGTGCAGTACGCGCGCTGGCGGGCCACCAACGTGATGCCGCACCGGCTCGACGGGTACGGCCTGGTCTCACTGCGCCTTGCGCTCGGCGACATCTCGGCCACCCAGCTGCGCGTGGCGGCCGAGGCGGCACGGCGCTGGAGTGGCGGCGAGGCGCGGGCGAGCGCCGGGCAGAACCTCGTGCTCCGCGACGTGCGCCTCGACGAGCTCTCCACCCTCTACGACTTCCTGCTGCCCCACGGGCTCGCCGAGGCCGAGGCGCTCGGCATCCGCGACGTCGTCACGTGCCCGGGAGCCGACACCTGCAACCTCGGCATCACCTCCTCGCGCGGTCTCGGCCGTGCCGTGAGCCGCTGGCTGGAGGAAGAGCGGCTGCAGGACCTGCCTGAGTTCGCCGGCACCAGCATCAAGGCGAGCGGCTGCCCCAACTCGTGCAGCCAGCACCACATCGCGACCATCGGCTTCTACGGCAACAGCAAGCACATCGGGGACGACCCGGTGCCGCACTACATGCTGATGCTGGGTGGAGGGATCGACGCCCGCGGCGCCCGGATGGCCCAGGCGGTGATGAAGATCCCGGCGCGGCGCGTGCCCGCGGCCCTGGAGCGCCTGGTCGAGCAGTACCGCGACGAGCGGGGCGGCGGCGAGCTCTTTGCCGAGTGGGTGGAGCGGGCCGACCGCGACGCCGTCAAGGCGCGGCTCGCCGACCTGACGCTCAGCGACGCACCGAGCGCCGAGGAGATCGTCGACTGGGACCAGGACGCCGCCTTCACCGGCAAGACCGGTGAGGGGGAGTGCGCCGTCTAGCCCAGCAGCCTGGTCGGATCGGACCACGCATAGCG
>JBEKOU010000055.1:0-3536 GCA_049521435.1 Candidatus Dormibacteria bacterium
CCACGGCGGGCCGGACCTCGACGGTCATGTCGAGGGACCCTGAGCCAGAGCGCGAGCATCGTCGCGCTGGACCTCGCGCGGGCCGATGACGTCCAGTTCGTCAACGCCGTCGTAGACGATGATGTCGATCCGCACGGAGCGATGGTGCCACACGCCAGGGCGATCGCTCGCGCGGGCTTGACGCGAGAAGAAGCCCTACCCCCGGCCGGAATCGAACCAGCGCACAAGGTTTAGGAAACCTCTGCTCTATCCACTGAGCTACGGGGGCCCCGAGCGCCTCTAGCTTACCGGGCCGCGTCGCTCATGATGCCCGCTTCGCCGGGCCTGCCCGGGGTACTGGCCGGGGGCACTTCCTCCGACCGCAGTCGGCCTCCGCCTAGAGCTCGTAGTCGATCGTGTACGAGTGCGTGCCGTCCAGGCCGATGACGATCTGACCCTCGCCGCGGATCCCGGTCAGATCGCCGGTACCGCTGGTCTCGACGATCTTCCAGGTCATCCAGGGGTCCCCGCCCGTGCTGCCGGCTCCGTGCAGGAGGACGAATCCGCCGCTCCGCCCGTTCACCGTCCCCGCGAAGCGCTCGATGCCCGCGTAGGCCGCCGGGATCTGGGTGTGCACCATGGTGATGTCGGTCTCGCTGCTCCCGGTCAGGTCACCGCGAAAGGTCTTGGTGATGTGGGCGCGGGTCAGCGTCACGCCGGCCTCAACGTCGTGCGGCTTCTCGGTGTCGAACCGGTCGATGTCGAAGGTGCCCTCGGCTCTCGGCATGCTGGCGAGTATACCAACCATGGCCAAACATGCGTTTGGTACCAGTCGCCCGCGACGCCCCCGCGCCCGCAGCTCGCTCCGGTCCGGACGGTCAGGCCCCGGCCGGGCTGCCCTCCATCGAGATCGGAAGGTAAAAGAGGCCGGGTGGGACCCGCCCGTCGGCGAGACCGACGGTCTGCAGGAGCGTCTCCATCGCGGTCCGGGCCGCTTCGCGGACCTTGGCGAAGTCGGCCACCCTGAGCGGGTTGGCGATGCGGGGACAGATCAGGGTCACCGGCAGGCGTTTGCTGAAGGTGTCGAAGTCCGCCAGCAGGCGCGAATGGAGCGCCACCGAGGTCATCCGCTCGAAGACCTCCGAGAGCCGGCGCAGGGCGGGCATCGCCGGCTCCGCGGTGAGGTCCACGGCGATGATCTGATCGGGCTTCATCCGGGCGGCCGTGGAGATGCTGCAGTTGTCGGTGACCCCGCCATCCACGTAGGAGCGATCCCCGAGCTGCACCGGGCGAAAGACGAAGGGGATGGCGCACGAGGCTCGCAGCGGGTCCCGCAACCGGCCCTGGGAGATCAACACGGGGTCGCCGGTCAGCAGGTCGGTGACGACGATCTGCAGGGGACGGCCGAGCTCCTCGAAGGTGGTCATGCCGGTCAGCTCCATGGAGAAGTCCACCAGGTCCCCGATCGCGTCGTCGCTCCGGAGCCAAGGTTGGCGCCGGGCCCGGTTCAGCACCATACGCAGCGGGTGAGAGCGGAAGACCGCCCGGGTCTGAGGGCTCGCCCAGATCCGCTCGAGGAGGTCCAGGGCCACCGGGAGGGGATGGCTCGCCACCACCGCCGCGTTGAGGGCTCCGACGCTGGTGCCCACACACGCGTCAGGCTGCAGCCCCCGTTCCGCCAGGGCGCGGAGGATGCCGAGCTGGGCGGCTCCCCGTCCGCCACCTCCGCTGAGCACGAGGGCAGTCCCGATCTTCGGCGGAGAACTGCCACCCACTTCCACAGGGTGACACGGGGGCACCCTGCGGGTCTGTCCCCTATCGAACGGCGGCGCAGCGGACGGGGAATCCAACTGCCCCGCCCGCTCACCGCGGGTGTGTCGGACTGGTCGCATGCCCCTCGGGAACTAGGACTTGGCCTTGCCTCGCGAGACGAACCAGAAGATCGCCGCGATGATGACGATCAGCACGACGATGTAGAGGATGATTTCCTTCCATCCGAATGCTGTGAATGCGAGCATTGAGCGTGTCCCCCGGTGTGTGGCTTGGCGCACCGGCGGTGCCGGACGCAGACGAGCAGGCAGCCTACCGTAGCGGGGACGGCCCCTGCAGGTCGCTGGGGGGCCGGGGGAGGGCCCGGTCAGCGGGGTGGGCTGCCGGGAGCCTCGGGATGGAGGACGTGGATGACCCCGAGGAGGTCGGCGCGCCGCCGGCCGAGCAGCTGGGCGCGGCCCTTGGTCCCCTCCCAGCACCAGCCGCTCAGCTGGCTCACCCGCCACCCGTCGTCGGTCACCGCGTCATCCTCGGGGCGGGAGAGGGACTCATCGCCAACCACCGTGGCGGTGGTCTCCAGGGTGATCTCCATCTCCCTCCCGTCGACCCGGTAGACGACGTCGCCGGGGGGAAGGGGGAGCTGGTGGCGATGGCGCCAGAAGACGTCCACCGAGCGGGCCAGGTGGAGTCCCACCTCCATGCCGGCGCCGACGGCGGCCCCGAAGAGCCCGCCGGCCGCGATCAGCTCGGGCCCGGCGCCGGCGGCGACCCCCGTGGCCGCGCCTGCGCCCACCGCCAGCCACCACGGACGGGGTCGCGCCAGAGCAGGGCTTCCGTGGGCGATCGCCACCGCCAGCACGCTGAGGGCCAGCGCCGCCACGGCCGCGACCACCAGGGCAGCCGGCGCGAGGCTGTGCGAGCCTGCGGCGCTGACGGCCGGAACGCAGAGGGCGAGGCTGAGCGGAGGGGTCAGCGCGGCGATCAGGGTCCGGGTCACGGAGGCGCGGCGGCGCCGATCCGACCACCCGACGCGCGGCTCCGCCGCACCTTTGCCGGGGTCCACATCGCGGCGCACGGCCAAGGTCCGCGCCACCCCCACCAGCCCGTTCACCCCGGGCAGCAGCAGCACGGCCGCCGCGAAACCCGCGATGTTCAGGGCGACGAGCCCGGGCAGGAGCTGGAGAAGCTGCTGAGCGACCTGGGGTGCGGCGATCGATGCCTCGTCGAATACCCCGAACGTGAGGGCCGGGACGGCCACCGCACAGGCAACCCGGTGGCGCCGCACCGCGCGCCCGAAGCCGGCCATCGCGTCGCCCCAGCTTCGTCCCCGGCGCAGTGGGTCGTGCCGTCGGACCAGGACCACCAAGGCGCCGCCGATGGCCAGCCAGAGGAGGGCCTCGGCGCTCCCTTCCCCCCCGGCGCCGGCGAGTCCGAGCGTCTGGCCGAGGGTGGCCAGCGTGGCGGTCGCCACCGCCCCGGCGACCCCCAGCTCGCACGCCCAGGCGGCGTAGCGGCGGAGCGATTGCGCCAGGTTCCAGCCCACGCCGGCGAGACAGGGGTGGGTGGCCTCCGGAGCGCTGTTCTCCGACCCGTGACCCGTCACCGCGGGCGAGGCAGGCGCAACCAATCCCCGCGGCATGCCGCGCAGGTGCCGGGTCGCGGCGTTCGCCACGAGGAGGCCTCCATGATCTGAGCTGACCGGGGCGCGCGGCCTGAGCCGGCTCTCCAGCCTCCCCCATTGCAACCCGCCAGGGCGCGCATGTCCCGCAGATAGCGGTCGCGGTCAG
>JBEKOU010000056.1:0-3373 GCA_049521435.1 Candidatus Dormibacteria bacterium
CCTGCGCATCCGCAAGCGAATCGAGGAACCCTTCGGGTGGATGAAGACCGTGGCCGGAGGGCGGAAGCTGCGCTACATCGGGCTGCAGCGCAACCGGGCGTGGTTCCTGATGACCGGAGCTGCCTACAACCTCATCCGAATAGCGGCGCTCGACGCGGCGGCAGGCTGAGGCCCACCGAAGCGATGGCCCGGGAAGTGATCCCGGGGGGCCCGCCAGCCTGTTGACACGGGGCCGGATACCGCTACCGCCACACGGCCACCCATCTCGGACCCCCCGCACGCCAGTTGGCGGCCCCAGAGACGCTACTTCCGCACCCTGCTAACCGACGGGACAAGGAGGGTCGCATACGCGCGATCCTCCGCGGCAGCCTCGGGGGAGACCAGGGTCTTTCGTAACTTGAAACCAGAGGTCTTTCTAACCCGCCTTTCCGGCGGCCAGATGCCCTTGCGGCCAGCTCGGGTTCAGCTCGGAGAAGGGGCCTGGAGCTGGGCTTCCCTGCCGGGAGTGAAGCGGGTGCTAGCTGGCCGGCGGCGGGGCCGATGCCCGGTCGATGGAGGCGAACTCCTCGTCGCTGAGTTCCAGGGTGAGGGCGCGTGAGTTCTGCCGGACGTGCTCGGGGGTCGTGGCCCCGGGGATCGCGATTACGTGGTCGTCTCGCTGGAGCAACCAGGCGAGTGCCACCTGAGGAGTGGTCGCGTCCCGGGCGGCCGCCACCTCTTGCAGGGCGTCCGAAAGGCCAGCCGAGCCGCGCCTCGTGCGGGAGCCACCGCGGACGGCACCGCCGGCGAGGGGCCGGTAGGCGATGAGAGCCACGTCCATCTGGCGGCAGGCGTCGAGGACACCGTTGGTTTCGGGCGCGCGGTGCAGCACGCTGTACTGGACCTGGTTGGCCGCGAGCGGTATCCCGTAGCGGGCCAGCACGCCGGCCGCCTTCCGCATTCGCGCGACGTTGCAGTTGCTGATCCCCGCGGCCCGGATCTTCCCGGCCTCGACCGCCTTGGCCATCGCCGTCATCCAGGTGTTGATGCCGCGGAGTGAGTAGGGGAAGTGCAGATAGTAGAGGTCGAGTGACCCCCGACCGAGCCGCTCCAGCGTCCTATCCAGTGCCGAGTCGAACTGGGCGGCGCTAGCCGGGCGGGCAACGGTGCGAACTTGCTGGCCAGCACGATCGGCCGGCCGTCCTGCCGGGCCGCCGCCCCCACGGCCCGCTCCGACCGGCCGAAGCCGTAGACCTCCGCGGTGTCGAAGAAGCCTATCCCCACATCGACCGCCGCCGCCAGCGTCGCGTTCAAGCGGGTCTGGCCTGGCTCGCCGGTGCTCCACCTGTTGGTGCCAACCCCGAGCGCCGGCACACTCACACCCGACCTGCCCAGCGGCCGCTCGGTTCCACTCATCGCATGCATGCCTTCCGTGTGCGCGCCGAGATCAGCGGGCACGGCGCGGGAAAGGGGCCTCGGCGCTGCCCCGATCGATCCGCATTTCGCAGGCCACCGGCAAGATGATAACCACGAGACTCCAACTCGAGTCCGGTTCCACACCGTGTCGCCGCACGCCACTCATCCAGGACGAGCGCGTGCGCCTTCCTGGACGATCTGCAAAGTTTGCCGGCGTTCTGGTCATGGAGAATGGCCAATCGTAGCGTTACCATGTCTCTGTGCCACGAGAATCGCCACCGCACCTGCGTGCCTTCGAGGGACGAATCACCGAACACCGGGCTCTAGATTGCGGATGCGCGACCTCGACGGCTAGGTACCCCTGATCATCAGTGATCGCCGCAAGCGTTCACGCGACGTGTGACAAGGATCGTTTCAACCGCAGCCACGACCTAAGCCTGCGACGAAGGAGCAAGAGGAAATCATCATGAATGCACGCTCAGACATCGCCATCGTTCTCGTCCACGGCGCGTTCGTCGACGGCTCCGGCTGGCGGGGGGTCTACGACCAGCTCAAGGGCGAGGGCTACGATGTGGCCGTCGTCCAGAACCCGACGCTGTCGCTCGAAGGCGATGTCGCCGCGACCCGCCAGGTCATCGACGCCCGGGACAAGCGGGTCGTCCTGGTGGGCCACTCCTACGGCGGAGCGGTGATCACGGAGGCCGGTACCCACCCAAAGGTCGAGGCCCTCGTCTACGTCGCCGCCTACGCGCCAGACAAGGGAGAGTCCGTGGGGGCACTGCTCGCGACCGCGCCCGCCGACGCTCCGGCGCCACCGATCCTGCCTCCGCAGGACGGCTTTCTGTTCCTCGACCGGGACAAGTTCCCTGCGGCTTTCGCGGCCGACGCAAACCCTGAGCAGGCCGCATTCATGGCGGACTCCCAGGTCGGCTGCCACGTCAACGCGGTCAGCGGCTCCGTGACCGAACCCGCGTGGCGGGTGAAGCCAAGCTGGTACCTCGTCACCACCGAGGACCACATGATCCCCCCGGCTTCCCAACGCGAGATGGCGCAGCGCGCCGGTGCCACGGTGGTCGAGGTGGCCGGGCCTCACGCCATCTTCGTGTCACAGCCTGGCGCGGTCGCCTCGTTCATTGCGCAGGCAGCCGAAACGCTGGCTCCGTCCAGTTAGTCGACGGGCGACCGCTCATCGCCCTCTGCGACGGGTCGCGGAGCATCCTGTTGGGCGCCCGCGAGGATCCCGAAGGAGGTCGTCCCTGCCCCGGGGGCGGAGGACCGATGGCGGCCGCGGATGTGATGGTGAGAGCTACGATTGAGCAGAGCCTACGCCTGGACCACCGAGAACCTTTGCGGATCGTCCGACACGGGGGAGCAGCATGCCTCAGACCCTCGATGGCGACAGCGTCCCATCGCGCGACGTGCTCTCAGTGCTCCTCAGAACGGTGCGACTTCGAGGTGAAGAGGTCTTCTGCTGCGCGCCCGCATCTCCGTTCGCGATCTCCTTCGATCACCCGGGGGGCACGATTCACATCGTGAGCCAGGGCGAGTTGGAGTTGCAACTCGACGGGGAGCCCGCGATGCATCATTACGGGCAGGGCGACGTGTTCATGCTGCCGGTCGGCCGGCCGCATGTGATCCGGCATGGCCGGCGGGTCAGCCCCCGTCCACTGGCCGCTCACGACACCCGGGTCGAGGCGTTCACCCAGGGAGAGGGGACGCGCTGGCTCGTCGGCAGGTTCTCAGCCGACCACTCGCGCGCCGAGGACCTGCTCCACCGCCTGCCTCCGCTCGTGGAGCTCAGAGGAGCGGGAGATCCATCGCTCGTCGGACTGCATGTGGCCACGCAGATGTTGATGAAGGAGATTGTCGAGCCCACCCAGGGGTCGCGAGAGATGATCTCTCGGATCCTCGACTTGCTGTTCATCCAGGTGTTGCGTGCGTGGGCGACCAGCGGCGACGCCACGCCGGGCTGGCTCAC
>JBEKOU010000057.1:0-3337 GCA_049521435.1 Candidatus Dormibacteria bacterium
CCGCTGACCGAGGCGACGGTTCCCAGCTCGGTTCCGAGCAGGGGAGGTCCGCTCCCGCCGAGGGCGCGCGACAGCCGGCCGGCAAAGGCACTCCGGGTCTCGGCCTCGTCGTGCCGGATCCCGGTCAAGCGGGCGGCCAGGGCGAGGCGGCGCCAGACGCCGGCCAGGGAGCGGGGTCGTCGCCACCATCGGAGCGCCACCAGAGCCAGGACGACGATCAGCACCAGCGCTGCCGGGAAGCCCAGGAGCCACCTCGGCGGAGGGCCGCCCACGGTCCGGGTCGCGGAGGAACCGGTGACCGGCGGCGGCGTGGGCCGCAATGCGTGCGGGGTGGCGCTCGGGACGGCCGCCGCGCTCGGGGTCGGGGTGGGGCCACCGCGGGCAAACGGGATGTAGGCGCCGAAGGTCGACGTGGGTGTGGGCTCGAAGGCGATCCAGCCGTAGCCGGGGAAGTACACCTCCACCCAGGCGTGGGCGTCAGTGCTGGTCTCCTGGTAGATGGGCTGATGTGCGGCCGTGTACCGACCGGTCGGGGTGCCCGGTCCGTATCCGCTCACCAGCATGCTCGGGATGCCGAGGCTGCGGAGCATCGCACCCATCGCGCTGGCGAAGTACTGGCAGTAGCCCTGGTGACTGCTGTCGAGGAAGTAGACGATCGTCCACTCACCACTCGGGGTCTTGGGGGGATCCAGGGTGTAGACGAAGCCCGGGCCACGGAGGTGGTCCTCGATCGCGGTCGCCGCGTCGTAGGGGTTGGTCGTCCCCTGGGTCCACTGCTGAGCCAGGCTCGAGATGGCGTTCGCCTGCGCGACGTTCTTGGCGGAGGCCCCCTTGTCGACGATGGGGGCGGCGTCACCCTTGACCCAGGCCGGGTAGTCGGTTCCGGCGTTCTCCAGCTCGGCGACGGTCGCGGTGCTGACCGAGCCCGATGTCTGCAGGGTGTGGATCGTCCCCGACCTGACGCTGACCTCGTCGACATCCAGGAACGTGGGGGTGACGAGGGGGCCGGAGGGGCAGTTGTCCCCAACGCACTCGTAGCCGGACGGCGGGGCCTGGGTGGGAACCGGGGTCTCCGCGAGTACGACGTCGCCGATCACGGTGCCGGGAAGGCTGATCGAGGTCGGGTCGCCGGGGAAGAGCCCGAGGCTCCCACCGGACTGCGCGGTGGCGGCGCCAGCCGAGTTCGCGAAGTCGAGATGGACGGTGGCCGTGGATCGGGACGTCCCGAGCGCCGTCGGGTCGCGGGCGATCTGCCCGGCCGGGACGGTCTGCCCGATGGCGGTGTCGTAGTCCGGGATCCAGTTGCCGGCGCTGAAGACCGTGTCGTCGACCACCTGGAGGTAGGCCTCGGAGCCCGCATCGGTGTAGTAGGTGAGGACGGGGGTCGGTCGGTTGACCAGGTCGCCGCCGGGCGCCACGATCGAGCTGAATCCGACGGTGGCGAGCGAGCCCGCGACGCTGCCTCCAAGTCCCCTGCCCGGGCCGTGGAAGAGGAAGTCCGAGAGGTCGGTGGAGGTGAGCGGCGGGATCACGACCGCGGCGGCCACCACGCCGATCGACGCGATGGAGAGCGAGGCGAGGTAGCGACCCCGCAGGCCCTCCAGGGTCGGCACCCGGCGGCCCCGCCAGTGGACGGCCAGCGAGCTGAGCTCAGCCAGGCCGATGACGAGGAGGGTGGCGAGCAGCGCGGAGATCTCGGCCAGCCCGATCGATGACCCCGGCCCGGCGGTGAGGGTGATCGAGGGTGCGTTGAGCACGTTCACGGCGAGGACCACCAGGGCGGGCAGCACGGCGAGGACCCCGCGGTGCTCCCGGAATGCCACCCAGCCCAGCCAGTACCCGCAGGCCCAGACGATGGTCGAGAGACCGACCATGAAAGCCCACTGGATGAAGTAGTCAGGGCCGGTGGCCAGGAGCCCGCCGAAGGCCTGGAGGATGTATTCACCGACGGTGTGCTGGACCCCGAGGTGGCTCACCGAATGCGGCAGCAGGCCGATGGTGGTGGGGACGACGACGGCAGCGCAGAGGGGGATGGCGAGTCCCAGCGCGGCGAGCCGTCGGATGCCCGAGCGGCCCAGCAGGATGGCTTCGATGACGGCCACGACGGCGACCAGGAGGGTTGCCTGGGCACCCCCGATCCAGCCGCCGGCGAGCACCGCCGCGGTGGTCGCGAGGATGAGACCGAGGGCGATGAGGTAGGCACCGATCCCGGCCGGTGCCACCGGCTCCGTCCGCGCCGCGACGAACACCTCTGACCGGCTCGGGGACCGGCCCCGCGCCGCCGTCCGATCCCGGACAGGCTGGGGCCGCGATCCGGCGGGTGGCGCGCCGGGAACGGCCACGGCCCCGACCAGGTGGCCACCGGGAGCAGCACCGGACCCGAAGCTCTTCATGGAGCCGTCAGCTCAGCTCCGCCACCGCTCGCTCACATCCCCGCGGCGCGGGAGCGCCCGACCGCCGAGAGGGCGTCACCTCGCCGGACGATCCACCAGTCGAGGGCGAGCCGCCAGGCGGGACCGACGCGCAGCGGCGGCCCCGACGCTCCGAAGCTGACCGGATCGACCATGACGGCGAGGTGCCGTTGACCGCGCGCTCCCACCTCGACCAGGGCCTCCACCCAGTCGGGCTCCCTGTCGCTGGTCACCACGATGAGCCCACCCCGGCCCTCCCAGCCGCGACCGTGGGCGGCGATCGTCTCCGCGATGGGGCGGCGCCCCTGGTCCTGAGCGGTGGCGAGGAACTCGAGGATGCGCAACCGCTGGGTGTCGCCCCGGCCCGGGCCGATGGCGGTGCCCAGCCGGTCGTTGGTCACCAATCCGACCGCCTGACCCCGGGCGAGAGCCGAGTGGCAGATCGAGGCCGCCAGCGACACGGCATATTCGAGCGTGGACTCGGGCGCCTCCCCGAAATGGATGCCTCGGCTCAGGTCGAGGATGACCATCACGTCCGAGCTCTGCTGCGATTCGTAGAGGCGGCTGATCAGCCGCCCGGCGCGCGCCGTGGACGGCCAGTGAATGCGGCTCATCCCGTCATCCGGCGAGTGGTCGCGGACGGAGGAGATGTCCGGGGGGACGTCGAGCCCGCGGCCGTGGGGGATCTCCCCGAAGGAACCCCCCGTCCAGATGGGGCGGAGCACGGCATCGACCTGGTGGATCGCGGGGTAGACGGTCACGGCGCCGGTCTCCGCGAGCCGCACCGTCTTGTGGAACAGGCCAAAGGGGTCGCCGAGGCGGATCTCCAGGGGTCCGAAGGCCAGCTTGCCCCGCTTGGTGAAGACGCCTCGCGCCGTCCAGGCCACCGCCCCGCCGGGATTGAGGGCGCAGGCACGCCCCGGTGC
>JBEKOU010000058.1:0-3293 GCA_049521435.1 Candidatus Dormibacteria bacterium
ACCACAGCACCGGCCAGCTGGGCGTAGCGGGCGATCAGGGCGAGCAGTCCCGCCGTGGCCTCACCGGGGGTCATGAAGTAATCGGTGAGCCCGCGCTGAGCCTCGGCCAGCCGGTCGAGGACCTCCTCCTGCTCGAGCACGGCGATCGGGGCGCTCTCCAGCGTGGCGCGCATGAGCCGCCGCGAGCAGTGGCCGTTGACGCGACGGGCCACCAGCTCGGCCAGGGCGGTCTGGTACGGGGTCAGGGCGCTCTGGATCAGGAGCGCGCCGACCGCCAGCCCGAGAGCGGCGAGGGCGGCGCCCCAGGCCCCCCCGCCGTGCCGGGCAGAGGAGAGACCCACGGCCCGCTGGACGGCGACGCTGGTGGCGACCACGAAGGCCAGCGGCAGCAGGCCGATCACGAGGTTGAGCGCCACCGACGCCGCCACCAGGAGCCGGCCGGCGCGGGGGACGAGCCGGACGATCGACCACCAGCTTCTCCGCCGTCGGGAGAGCCACGCCCAGAGCCGGGTGAACCCGACGAGCGCGGCAACCGTCTTCTCCGGCGCGGGATCAGGGCTTGCCATCGCAGCAGGATAGGGCTCGACGAGGACGGGGCAGAGGACGGCCACCGCGCCGCCGCGACCTCCGCTGGGGGCTCGGTCGCCGCACGGGCGCGGAGCAGGTATCGTCTCGGATCATGGCTCTCGGTCTCTCCGTGGTGTGCGGCGCGAGCGGTGGGCTCGGCCCCGCAGTCCTCGACGCTATGGCGGCGCTGGGCGATCCGGTGGTCGGCGTCGCGTCGCCGCGCTCCGAGCCGGCGAAGCTCGCGGCGCTGCGCCCGGACGTTCAGTGGCTGCGCGCCGACCTCTCCGACCCGGACTCCGTGGAGGCTCTCTGGCGGATCATCGACGGCCTCGGCGAGGTCCGGCGCCTGGTGAACGTCACCGGGGGGTTCGCCGGGGGCACCGTGATCGAGACCTCCCCGCGCGTGGTCCGGGACATGTTCGAGGTCAACCTCGCGACCGCGTGGTGGTCCAGCCGCGAGGCCGCCCGGCGGATGACGGCTCTGGGAGGGGGGATGATCGTCAACGTCGGATCGGCCAGCGGCGTCGAGCTGCACGGGGGCGCCGCAGCCTATGCGGTCTCCAAGGCAGCGCTCCACGCTCTGACCCGGGTGCTGTCGGACGAGCTGAGGAGCGCCGGGGTTGCGGTCAACGCGGTGGCGCCGGTGACCATCGACACCCCCGCCAACCGCGCCTGGATGAGCGCCGGCGACCTCGCCAGAGCGGTCCCCCAGGAGAAGGTCGCGGAGGCCATCGCCAGCTTCTGCGACCCCTCTCACTTCGTCACCGGGCAGGTCGTCCAGGTCGCCTGAGAGCCCTCGACCCGCCGCGGCCCTGCCCCCAGGGCGGTTCCAGAGCCGCCGCTCGAGGGCCGGCTGCTTCTCGCGGGCCGGCTACTTGAAGAAGAGCTGGATCAGCGCCGGGCCCAGCAGGACCACGAAGATGCACGGGAAGATGCAGCCCATCATCGGCAGCAGCATCAGCACGGGAGCCCGATGGCCGGCCTCCTCGGCGCGCTGCTTGCGCTTGCGGCGCATCTCCTCCGACTGAATCCGGAGGACGTTGACGACGCTGACGCCGAGCGGCTCCGCCTGCACGACGGCTCGGCAGAACTCGGTCAGCTCGTCGACGTCGTTGCGCTCGGCCATCGCCATCAGCGCCTCACCTCGCGGACGGCCGAGGCGGACCTCGTTGAGCAGCTTCTGGAACTCGACGGCGAGCAGGCTCTGGTCGGCGTCGCCGATGCGCATGATCGCCATGTCGAGAGAGAGCCCCGCCTCCATGCAGACGGTGAGCAGGTCCAGGACGCCGGAGAGCGCCAGCTGGATCTCCTTCTGCCGGCGCTTGGCCTTCCTCTCCAGAGAGAGGGTCGGATACATGTAGCCCCCCACACATCCGGCCACGATCAGGAAGTAGTTGTCGGGAGGCGCGAGGTCGAGCAGCAGGGAGAGCCCAAAGCAGATGACGGCGCCGGCCAGTGGGAGGATCAGCCGAAGCGCCAGCAGGGTCTCGGGTCGCTGCCGTGACCCGGACTTCGTCACCAGCTTGCGGAGCTGCTGGAGCTGGCCCTCCTTGGTCCGCTTGGCGATGATGCCGCCGATCGAGCCGAGGATCGGCAGGACGAGGCGTTCGAACGCGGGCTGGGTGAATTCGCCGGTGTCCAGGTCGATGTCATAGGTGGTGGCGTTGGGGACGCTGGAGAGCCGCTGCTCGAGGAGGTTGGCGAGCGGGGTCGACGGCACCATGATCCAGACCGCCAGGAAGACGACCAAAGCGATCACGGCGCCGGCACCCACCAGGACGACGAGGTGGTTGCTCATATCTTGATGTTCACGACGCGGCGGATCAGGCCATAGCCGCAGAGCAGCAGGAAGCCACAGACCCCGAGCATGATCTGCCCGGCGGTCTTCTGAATCATCGGGTCGAAGTAGCTGGGGGCGATCAACATCAGGATCCCTCCCATGCCGAAGGGCATGCAGATCAGCACCCAGCCCTGGGCCCGAGCCTGACCGGTCAGTGACTTGATCTCGCCCTTGATCCGCACCCGCTCGCGCACCGTGAACTCGATGGTGTCGAGGATGTGGGCGAGGTTGCCGCCCACCTGCGACTGGATCTGGACGGCGATGAGCATCAGGCGGAGGTCCTCGGAGTCGTTGCGCCGGACCATCCGGCTGAGCGCCTCGGTCAGGGGAAGGCCGAGCTGGACCTCCCGAGTGATCCGTCCCAGCTCAGGGCCCATGGGCGCCGGCATGTTCTTGGCGGTCAGGTCGATGGCCTGGGCAAAGGTGTAGCCGGCCTTCATGGAACCGCTCAGCTGGAGGATCGTCGGGGACAGCTGGGCGTTGAACGCCTTGGTCCGCTTCGACTGCCGGTACCGGACGAAGAACTGGGCTGCCACATAGCCGATGACGCCGCCGATCAGGCCAAAGAGAAGCGCCCCGAAGCGCAGGTAGGCGAGGGCTCCGACCGCGCCCGCCGCCCCGATCGAGATCAGCACCCATTCGGTCGGCCGGACCTTGAGATCGGCGCGCGCCAGGCGGTCGGCCATGTGCGAGCCGCGATCGGTCCGCTCGAACCGGCTGCCGACAGCGGACTGGACCGCGCGGCGGACCTGCCCGAGGGGATTCCGAGCGGTCGCCACCTCCTTGGGCACGAGCGGCGCGACATCTCCGAGGTTGCGCAGCCGGTTGTGGAGCATCGACTCGGCGCCGGGCAGGATGAAGACCATGATGGCGGCGAAGAGCGCCA
>JBEKOU010000059.1:0-3043 GCA_049521435.1 Candidatus Dormibacteria bacterium
ACGTCATGCAGGTCCGCAGCCCGTGCCGCCAGCGCATCCAGCAGCGTCGAGGGCGTCCCGCATCCCTGCTGCACCCAGACGCGGTCTCCGGAGCGGATCAGCTGAACGGCGGTTTCGGCCGTTGCCACCCGGTCGCGCCACTCCACCAGGCGATCCGGCCATGCCGCACCCACCGGCATCCGGCCGGCGGCGCTAGGTGTCTCGCTGATCATTCACTCGACATCCTGTGGTCCGCCGCTTGGCCGCTGAGGAAGGCACCCCTATCAATCCGGTTTCGCTTCCGAGTTCCGCCCTGCCTGGTCTGCGCCCCTCAGGGGAGTGGTTCAGGTATACACCCAAAGTTCCGCTCCGCCTCACACATGAACGCCGCAAACGGCTCAGAATGCTCCTCTAGCAAGGGGCGAAGGGCGCCCGGTTCCGACCCACGCACCGGGCTGCCGAAGGGCGTCACCCGGGACGCTGCGGAGAAAGCGTGGGCTCGCGGCGCCCTCTCAGGCGGTGGCCGCCACCACTACCTGCTTCTCCACGCGCGGGATGGCACAGGAGCAGGGGGCGGGCCGTCCGAAGAGGTACCCCTGGGCGGCGGTCACCCCGAGAGTGATGAGGGTGGCCCGCTCCTCCTCCACCTCCACCCCCTCAGCGACCACCAGCGCTTCGGCCTGGCGGGCAAACTCGGCGAGCGCGCCCACCATGGCGCGGCGCATCTTGTTGAGGTGAATGTCTCGCACCAAGGAGATGTCCACCTTGATGACGTCGGCTTCCATGTTGACGATGTGGCTCATGGACGAGAAACCCGAGCCCGCGTCATCGACACCGATCAGCACCCCGGCGGCACGAAGCGGGACGAGCGCAGCGATGAGCGCCGGGTAGTTGGCGATCTGGGTGTGCTCGGTGATCTCCAGGATGATCCTCTCGGGGTCGGACTCCAAGAGCAGGGCCGCCAGCTCCGGAGTCACGGCCACGTCCGGGGACGCGTTGACGTGGAGAGGACAGTTTCCCGGAAGGTGGTCGAGGTGGCGCAGCGCCAGGCGGATCGCCTGAAGCTCAAACTCGAGGCCGAGGGCGTGGTCGGCAGCGTCCGCGAACCACATATCAGGAGGGCGCTGCGGCGGAGAGTTGACCCGGCAGAGTGCCTCGAAGGCGATCGGTTCGCGGGTCTCCATGTCGACCACCGGCTGGAAGACGACGTTCATGAGGTCGTGGTCGAGGACGTTGCGGAGCAGGACCACCTTGCCCTGCGCCTCCTCCGCCTGGCCGCGGAGCTCCGCGCCGACCGCGGTGGCGGCGCAGACAGGCATGGAGGATTGGCCGCGAATCGCACGGTGGATGCCGTCCAGCACCTCGTCGCCGCCGGCGCCCTTGACGATGTAGCTCATCGCCCCGGCCCGGATCATCGCCATCATCGTGCCGGTGTCATCGCAGGCAGAGAGGGCCACAACCCGGGTCTCGGGCGCGGAGCGCCGCGCCTCCGCCGCGACGATCTCGCCACCCCCGCCGGGGAGCCGGACGTCGCAGAGGCAGATGGTCGGCCGCAGCGAGCGCACCATCTCGGCTCCCTCACTCGCGTCACAGGCCGAACCGACCACCTCCAGCTTGGGGTCGATGCCGATCAGCTCGACGAGGGCCCCGCGGAAGCCGGGGTCATCGTCCACGACCAGGACGGTGTGGGAAGGTCTGGACTGGGCTACTGCCCCTGCACTCACCATATGATCACTCTGAGCGTTCTGGTGCGTCTGGGGTAGATGCATCTGCCCCATCCCCGGCCGGGGCAGATGGTCGAGCCCGGGGCACGGCTCAGAGCGGGAGTGGCAGCTGCCCCCGGTCGGCGTCCACACCCTGCGGAGGCCCGACCTCCACACCGAGCAGCTCCCCCACCTGCCGCCGGGCCGCGAGGTCGGCGAGGTCGTGCACCGGGATGCCCCGCGACCGGGCCAGGCGGATGGCGCTCCCCGTGCCACCGCGCCCCCTGGCCCCGGGCGTCCAGCAGACCACCATCTCGACCGGCGACCGGAGATCGGCGCCGAGGACCTGGTGGGCGTTGCGCGCGTGCAACCGCCGGCTGGTCTTGGGCAGGCGGGCAAAGACGGGGTGGATCTGCGCCATGAGGTCATACGCCTCCGGAGTGGCCTCGACCAGCCGAGCCTCGGAGTGCTCGTTGTAGCCGGGCCACGGCAGGTAGATCTCACAGCCCCCGCCGGCCTCCCGCGCCCCCTTCTCGAAGGCGCTGTCCGCCCCGACGGCACCCCCAGATCGGAGCGTCCAGCCACGCTGCGCCAGCTCGATGGCGAACCGCTCCATCAGATGGCAGATCCCCGCCGGGGTGGCGCGCGAGCCGACGCCGGCGTAGGCGCGACCGGAGGCGAGAGGGGTGGCCACGCCGGTATTGTGCGACCCGTCGTGCCCGACCATGACCGGGTCCAGTTTCGCGAAGCGGGCGCCCACGATGCCGCCCCGGTCGCGGCCCTGCACGCGGACAGCTGGCGGCGCAACTACCGGGGCGCCTATGCGGACACCTTCCTCGACGGTGACGTCCTCACCGAGCGCCTCGCCTTCTGGACCGCGCGCCTGGGGGGCGAACCGGCCAATCGCTTCACCATCCTCGCCGAGGAGTCCGGGTCGCTGGTCGGGTTCGCCCACTCGGTCCTCGACGAGGACCCGACCTGGGGTGCCTACCTCGACAACCTTCACGTCGCCCACACCCACCAGGGCCAGGGGCTCGGCACCCGGTTGATGGCGCTCACCGCCCGGGCCGTCATCCAGCGGCGGCCCTCCTCAGGCCTCTATCTCTGGGTCCTGGAGCAGAACGTCCGCGCCCAGCGCTTCTACGAGGCGCGCGGTGGAAGCTGTGTGGGTCGTGACCTGGTCCACCCCCCGGGCGGCGATCCGAGCCGGCTCTGCGGGGACGTGCCCAAGCTGCGCTATGCGTGGTCCGATCCGACCAGGCTGCTGGGCTAGACGGCGCACTCCCCCTCACCGGTCTTGCCGGTGAAGGCGGCGTCCTGGTCCCAGTCGACGATCTCCTCGGCGCTCGGTGCGTCGCTGA
>JBEKOU010000060.1:0-2631 GCA_049521435.1 Candidatus Dormibacteria bacterium
ATCGGCGAGCAGCACCTTCAGCCGTACGGCCTGGTGCATGGCGGCGTCTACGCCGCCGTCGCCGAGACCCTGGCGTCGATCGGAGCGATGGTCGCGGCGGGGAGCGACGGCTCCGGCAGGGGGGCGGTGGGGCTGGAGAACCACACCAGCTTCCTCCGCACCGCCCGCGCCGGGCAGAGGGTCGAGGCCGAGGCGACGGTGCGGCACGCGGGCCGCCGGGTCCACCAGTGGGCGGTGACCATGCGTGACGCGCAGGACGGCCGTGAGCTGGCCACCAGCACGGTCCGGCTGCTGCTGGTGGACCCCGAGAAGGTCTGATCAGGACCTTCGCCGGCGCAGGGCATACACTGTCGGCCGATGATCGAATCCGCCCCCACCATCGACGCCACCAAGTTCGGGACCGCCCGCATCGTCAGCCGCCGCGACTTCGCCGAGGGCCTCTGGGTGATGCGGATCGCCACTGACTTCGAGCTCGGCTACCGGCCCGGCCAGTACTGCACCCTCGCGCTTCCGATCGGCGACCACCTCGTCGAACGGCCGTATTCGATCTGCTCGTCCCCGGAGGAGGGCGAGATCGAGCTGTTCATCGAGCGGGTCCCGGAGGGCGAGCTGACCGTACCCCTTCACAGGCTGGGCGTCGGGGCCGAGATGCCGGTCCGCCGCCGCTGCAAGGGTCTCTTCCTCAAGGAGGCGCCGGTCGAAGGCCATGCCCACCTCTTCGTGGCCACGGTCACCGGGATCGCCCCCTTCCTCTCCTGCATCCGCACCCTGCTCCGGCGGCTGGACCGCGGAGAGTGGGTTCCGGCGGGGAGGATGGTGCTCCTCCACGGTGCGAGCGTCTCCTCGGAGTTCGGTTACCTGGACGAGATGCGGGCGCTCACCGAGAAGTTCGATTGGTTCGAATACGTCCCCACCATCAGCCGGCCCTGGCTGGACCCGGAGTGGCCCGGGGAGCGGGGCCGGGTCGAGGACGTGGTGCGCAAGCACACCGACCGGCTCGAGCTGCGGCCTGGCTCGGCCTCCGCGTTCATCTGCGGCAACCCGCAGATGATCGACAACGTCAAGGGCGCGCTCCGCAG
Source organism: Candidatus Dormibacteria bacterium (assembly GCA_049521435.1). Classification (GTDB taxonomy): domain Bacteria; phylum Chloroflexota; class Dormibacteria; order Aeolococcales; family Aeolococcaceae; genus Changshengia. The sequence continues at coordinate 1,080 of JBEKOU010000060.1, forward strand.
GGGCGGCTTCGAGGCCGCCGCGGTCCACGAGGAGCAGTACTGGCCCGAATGAGGGGGCGGATGCGGCCGCCGTTGCGGCGAGCCACCTGATGGACGCCGAGCGGGCTGTCGCCGCCGCCCAGCCCGTCGAGACACCGGTTGCGGTGGTGGACGTCGCCGCGATGGAGTCCAACCTCGCTGCCATGCAGGCCCGCGCCGCCGGCCTGGGGCTGCGCCTCCGGCCTCACGCCAAGACCCACAAGAGCGCGTTCGTCGCCCGGCGCCAGCTCGAGCACGGCGCTGTCGGGCTGACCGTGGCGACGTTCACCGAGGCCGAGGTGTTCGCCGCCGCCGGCGCCGACGATCTCCTCATCGCCTTTCCCCCGGTGGGCGAGATGAGGCTGCGGCGGTTGGCGGCGCTGGCGGAGCGGGGCGGGCGGCTCGCGGTGAGTACGGACAGCCTGGAGGTGGCCGCCGCCCTTCCCGAGAAGGTCGAGGTGCTCTGGGAGGTGGACAGCGGCCATCACCGGGTGGGCACCGCGCCGGGGGAGGAGACGGTGACCGGGGTGACGGCGCTGGTGGCGGTCATCGGGGCGGAGCGGTTCCGGGGTCTGCTCACCTTCCCCGGCCACGCGTACGCGGTCGCCGACCGGGCCGAGCTGGCCTGGGTCGCCGAGGCCGAGCACCGGGTGATGCTGGAGACGGCCGCCCAGCTCCGTGCCGCCGGCATCGCCGTGCGCGAGCTGAGCGTCGGCTCGACGCCCACCGCCTCGTGGACCGAGGCCGGGCCCACCGAGATGCGGCCGGGTTCGTACGTGTACGGCGACGCCCAGCAGGTGGTCCTCGGAGCCATGACCGTGGAGGCGTGCGCCCTGGGCGTGGTGGCCACCGTGGTCTCCACCCCGGCCGCGGATCGGGCCGTGATCGACGCCGGGTCGAAGGCGCTCGCCGCCGATGCGCGGCTCTCCCTGCTGCGTGGCTACGGGATCGTGGTCGAGCACCCGGATCTCGTGCTGGAGCGGTTGAGCGAGGAGCACGGGATGCTGGTCGCCCCGGGCGGTCGAACCGGGCTCCGCATCGGTGACCGCCTCCTGGTCATCCCGGCCCACTGCTGCACGACGGTGAACCTCCATCCGGCGGTGCTGATGGTCGAGGCGGGGAGGGCGTGGTGGGACCCGGTCGCGGCGCGCGGATGGCAGTCAATGGGCGGTGGGACAGCCCGCGCCGGCGAGGTGGTTGACGGGGCAACGAGCCATCCTGGCTAGACTTGCGACATGACCGCGCCGAGTGGCCGCGCCATCGCCGTCGTTTCGGTTCACGCCTCTCCTCTCAGTGAGCTGGGGCGGGGCGAGAACGGCGGGATGAACCTCGGGGTCCGGCGCCTCTGTGAGGGCCTCGCGGAGCGGGGGGTGCCGACCGACGTCTTTGTCCGCCGGGAGGACCCCGACCTTCCCGCCGAGCGACTGATCGCCCCCGGAAGCCGGCTCGTCCTCCTCGACGTGGGCCCGCCCCGGCCGCTCCCCAAGGAGGAGCTGGTGGCGCTGCTCGACCCCTTCGCCGACGCCATGCTCGC
>JBEKOU010000061.1:0-2608 GCA_049521435.1 Candidatus Dormibacteria bacterium
GCGGTGATCCCCGTGCTGGCGGTGAACTGATCGAGCTGAACCCGGAGTGCGGCGGCCAGCCCGTACTCGTCGAGGGTGGGGGGGTGAAGCTCGAAGAGCAGCTCGCGCAGGCGCCTGACCGATTGGGCGACCAGCTGCTGGAGGGCGTCGACGTTCCCGTCGCCGGCCGAGCCGTCCCGCTTCCTGACCACCTCCAGCCGGAGGTTGATGGCTGTCATCAGCTGGACGACGTCGTCGTGGAGGTCGGCGGCGATCCGGTGCCGCTCCTCCTCCTGGGCCTTGACCAGATGCTCCAGGAGGGAGCGACGCTGGTCGTCCACCCTGGTCAGCTCGATCACGGTCGCCTGCAGCTCCTCGTTGGCCCTTGCCCTCTCGATGACCACCGAGACCACGTCGGCGATCGACTGGAGCCACTTGAGGTCGCTCTCCGAGTGCGAGCGAGGGACGAACGAGTGCAGGAAGAGGGCGCCGTAGGGGGACTCGCTGCCCCGGATGGCCACCATCACCGAGCTCCGGATGCCGCGTTCACGCAGCGGCTCGCTCAGCGTGACGTCGCTCCTCGCATAGTCAGGTACGGCGAGGGGGACCGTGGCGGTGAGCAGTCTCTCGGTGAGGGGCGAGTCGCTGACCCTCCATTCGCGTGGCAGAGACGGCGAGCCGAAGGAGGTCATTCGGACCATCCGGTCGCCCTCGTAGCGGTAGACGGCGGCCAGATCTGCGTTCAGGGTGCGTGCCGCGACCGAGGTGGCGCTGGTCAGGATGACGTCGGGCGGGTCGGTGGTCAGACCCCGGCGAGCGATGCCGGCCAGCCCGCTCTCCTGGGCCGCGTACGCTGTCAGTCGAGCCTCTCGGTTGGTGCGCTCGGAGACATCCTGGAAGATCACCAGCGCGCCGGTGGCGCGCTGCTCCTCGATCAGGGGGACCACGGAGTACTCGACCTCGAGCGGCGTCCCGTCCGCCCTCCAGAACTCGTCGCGCCCCTGTTGCCGCGTCCCCTCCGTGAGTGAGCTGTGGATGGGGCACGACTCCTCGGGGTACGGTGCCTCCGACGGGAGGGTGTGATGGACGGTGGCAAGCCAATCCGCTCCCAGCAGCTCGGCCTCCGTCCGGCCCAGCATCTCGCTGGCGGCGCGGTTGACGAGGCGGCACCTCCCCTCCATGTCCACGACGCAGATTCCCTCGCCGGCCGAGTCGAGGACCGCCGCCTTCTCCTGGTTCAGCTTCTTGACCGCGCGCGCCCAGGTCCGGTTCTCGAGCAGCGCCACCAGCTGCAGGGTCAGCAGCAGGAGCACGACCACGAAGGCCAGCGCGGTGAGCACGGGGTCCACCGGGAATCCGGAGACGAGCTCGTAGACGGCGGCGGTGATCGCGCCGGCCAGCCCGATGTAGGGAAGCACCAGCAGCAGAATCCCGCTCCGGGCCGGCTCCGGCGCCGCCCCGGCCTCGTCGGCCGCCGACAGCGGGGCACAGCCGATCCACGCGTAGCCCAGCAACCAGCCGGCATCGATCCAGTTGGTCACACCGAAGGTGCCCCGCAGGGTCATGTAGGTGAAGGTGCTGTCCGCCACCGTGATGGCCACGAACCCGAGGCCGAGCAGCACCAGGCCGTATGGCACCGGCCGCATCCGGTAGACGAGGGCGAAGGCGATGAGGCTGAGCAGGAGCACGTCGGTGACCGGGTAGACGATGTCGAGGACGTCGCCCAGTGAGTCGAGGCCGCTGGAGGCGATCAGGGGTCGGAGGACGAACGCCCAGCTGACCATCAGGAGGGAGCCGGCCAGCACCAGCCCCTGGAGGACGCTGAGGCTGCGCAGCTTCGCCCACGGTCCGCGCCAGCTCAGCACCGCCGCGAAGGCGAAGGGGATGGCGGTCAGGTACCCGACGTCGGCCAGGGACGGGAAGGGCACCGGGTGGCCCATGACCACCTCGATGACGAACCAGATGAGGTCGCCGGCAGCCGCGCAACCACAGGAGGCGGCCACCAGTCCCCAGGTGAGCCGCCGATGGTCGCGGGACCGGGTCGCCGCCACCGCGCAGCTCACCGCCGCCACCCCCGGCACGGCGAACTGGAGAAGGTCGTCGGCGACCAGGGTGAGGTGGACGCCTCCCCAGTCCATTCCGAACCACAGCGACGCGAGCAGCGCGAGGAGGAGAGCCGCGGCGGGGCGCAGCAGCGGTCGGTGCCCCCAACCGGCCATCGACACCATTCAAGATCCAGGGTAGGGGGGCGCCCACCGATCCCGGTGACCCCGGTGTCGCGGAGGAAAGCCGGCCGGGTGACGGTTCACCGGCCCCCTCGTCCCACGCCGCTGGCTGGTCGCACCGCGAGCTGCGGGGGATGGCCGGCCGAGGCCCCGTGGCATCAGGAGATGACGGTCACCGGATCGGTCGTGATGTCGGTGTTGTAGTTCTGCATCGCGGCCCAGAGCGCGGCCAGCGAGATGGTCTCCGCCTGGGGCCCGTTGTAGCCTGCGACGGAGCCCGCGCTCTCCGCATAGGTCACGGTGTCGGAGGCGGCCGTGCCCGCGGCGAAGTTGTAGCCGAAGACCGCGATCATGTGCTGCGCCTGATATCCGTCCCACCCCGGCAGGGTGGCGGTCATGACATG
>JBEKOU010000062.1:0-2581 GCA_049521435.1 Candidatus Dormibacteria bacterium
GGGTTCTGCTTCCGGGCCATGATGTGTCCTCCTTGAGGGGTGATTGCGTGGCTTCCGTGAAGCGGCGCGCACAAGGCCGAGCGGAAACCCCTCGCCGCCAGGCGACTTGGCTTGGGGGTTGCAGCGAGGCCGCGCGCTGCTTGGATGCCACCTGGAGCGATCACCTTCCTCAGGAGGGAGGACTCCCATCGCCCGGTCCTGGACCCCGTGCAGCGCCTCGGGCCGAGAGGTGACGCGGACCGTTCGGGTTCATCCGGCAGCACCGGCGGTAACCGGTCCGGGGTGCTCGCTGCGCGGTCAGTGGCGTGGTCGCGTCGGCGTGAGGTACACTTGTGCGTATGGTCACAGCAGAACGACAAGTAAGTCGGCGGGCTCCTCGGGCAGGGGCCCGGACCATCCCGGCGTTCCAGTCCCAGAGGCCGACATGAGCGGGCTGTGGGCTGCGTGGGCACGGGGACCCATGGCCCCAGCCCAGGCGTTGCGTCGGCCCCTCTCGCCCTGGGCGGCGGTACTGCTTGCCCTGTGCTGGATCGTCACGGCGCCGCTCGTCCTGGTCGTCGGGATGGTGGCCGAGATCCTCGGCCGGGCCCTGGGGATCGCGGTCCGGGTCGTGGTCGGAGTGTTCGCCCTTGGTGCCGCGGTGGCACTTCTGGACCTCTTTCTGACACACACCTGATCCCCGGGCAGGCAGGGGTCGCCTCAGAGTCCGGCCTCGGCCTCCGCTACGCGGCGCGTCCGCCGCTCGGCAGGTCGAGCGGGACGACCTGATCGGGAAACACCGCCGTCAGCTCCAGGTGCCCACCGAGAGCCGCCACGTAGCGAGAGAGTGTCGAGACGTAGAGGTCCTCCGAGCGCTCGAGGCGCGAGACGTTCCCCTGGGTGACGTCGAGCACCTCGGCGACCTGCACCTGGGTCAGCCCTCGCTCCTCCCGCAGCCGGTGGAGGGTGATGACAGCGTCCATCAGGCGTCGGTAGGTCTCGACCCGCTCCCGTCCCTCGGGAGTGGCGACGACCTGCTCGGCCAGGGTGCGAAACGGCCGGTGCCCACTCATCTCAACTCTCCTTCCCGCCGCAGCTCGGCGAGATGCTCGTCATACAGTCTGTCTGCGAGCGGGACGTACTCCACGTACCACTCCTGCCACCGCCGCGCCTTGCTGCCCCCAATTAAGAGGATGGCGGTTCGCCGCGGGTCGAAGGCGAAGAGCACCCGAAGGGCCGTAGCCGGCGGCCGCAACTCCTTCATGTTCGGGTGCCGAGACGTCTTGATGGTGTCCGCCAGCGGCCGTCCCAGCGCCGGGCCGTCGCGTTCCAGGAGCTGGACCGCGGCGGTGAGCGCCCGCTGCTCCTCGACTCCGAGCGTCTCCCACCAGGCCTCGAACTGGTCGGTGAACTCGACCTCCCATGAGGCCATTATGCGCCTCTCCTCATATTAGTCAAGAATCATATTACCGCCTAGCCCCTCGGCCCCGGGCTTACGCGGCCACCGCCTCGGCGCCGGGAGTAACTGCATCAAGCACTCGGTGTGCAGCCGTCTGGATGCGCTGTGCCGACTCAGCGATGGCGCGCCGGGCCTGTTCGCCACCCCCAGCCCACACCGCCAGGTAGCCGAAGGAGTACTCGGACGTGTCGATGCCGAGCCCGGCGCACACGACGTACGCGACCGACTCTGCTTCCAGCTCGGCCTGCTCCCGGCAGAGTCCGGCGCGATCCGCGTGGAGGATGGCGTGGCCCAGCTCGTGGGCCAGCGTCTTGACCTGCTGGCGCTGCCCGTTCCGCACCTCGATGCGGATCTGGCGCAGCGCGTGGTTGCAGTCGCCGTTCACGTCGTCGGGCAGGTAGTCCTCCTCGACGGTGAACTCCAGGCTGTGGGCGACGTCGCGCAGCTGCGTATACCAGTCCTTCGGGTCGCCGCCCTCGAGACGGGTGACCGGGGGTGGAGCGAGCTCCTCGCCGTCGGTCTGGCTGACGTCGAACACATGGGCCACCCGGAACGCGTGGGGCCTCCCGGCCACCCATCGCTCGTCCCCAGAATCCGCGTCGACGACCCGGAGGCGCGGGACGACGGGAGCCAGGATGGCGATGCCGTGCTCGCCCTTGCGCACGTGCCGACCGAGCCGGAGCCAGGCGTGGAACCCGGCCACGCGGGTGGCGTCGGGACACTGGGCGGCGATGAGAAGGGTGTTGCCCCAGCTGTAGCGGTGGAAGCGCCGCTGCACGTCCAGCCAGGCGCGCCAGGCGGTGGAGCTGGTGAGGTCCGCGACGCCGTCGGCGAGGGTGGCGAGCAGCTCGGCTGCGGTGGTGCGCTCCATGGGACCGTCCTCCTCTGGGTGTGACTGCGATGCGCAGCGACACGGCGGAGGCCGAGCCAGCGGAGGGAGGAGCCGCAGGCTCCAACGCAGTGGTGCCCGGAGCTGCCCAGCGAGGCAGGAGCACGCTGCCCAGCAGAGCAGCCCACCCACAGGGGAGGCGGATCCGAAATGCGGCCACACCGGGGGCGCGCCCCTGACCGCACGCGGCAGCCAGAGCGCCTCGGCAATACTGGCCGCCCATCATGCAGCGGCACATACCTGAGCAGCGCCCG